>CAWHVP010000001.1:0-5009 GCA_963832705.1 uncultured beta proteobacterium
CGAACGCGGACGGCGCGCCACGCGAGCGCCGCGGCCGACCAGAGACGCGCCGCACCCTGTCCTGAGACGCGAAACGCGCCGGTGCCCGCGCTATCCCCGCGTCAGCCGGCCGTTGACATTCCGCCGGTCGGAGAGCGTGCTGATGCCGCTGCGATTGGCGTCGCCGGCGAGAACGCCGGCGCGGCACTGGGCGCGAGCGCGAAATCGATCCTGAACGTCTGCGGGTCGACGTCGGCGAGCGCCCGCTCGCTGAGGGAAACTTGCGTGCGCGGCTCTGCGCCGGCCCCTCGGCGCTCAGCGTGGCCGGTCTCCGTCGACGGCGAGCACGTCGAGCGCGACTTCGGAGAGCGCCGCCGCCGCATCGGCGACGTGCACGACGCCGTCGACCTGCGCCGCGCCTTCGAGGCCGATCACGCGCTTGCCGAACTGCCGGCCGAGCGCGACCTCCGACAGCGTGCCGTAGCTGTCGCCGATGGCGACCAGGCAAAACGCCGCGCGCGCGATCAGCGCGTTGCGCGCCTCGCCGATGCCGGTGGCAATGACGACGCCGACGTACGGGATTGGCGAACGACGGGTCGGCGTCGGGCAGGAGGCCGATCGCGTACCGCCGGCGGCCGCGGCGCCGCGGCAGACGGCTTCCATCACGCCGTGCCGGCCGCCGCAGACGACTGCGAAGCCCATCGCGCCAAGGCCCCGGCCCACCGCCTCGGCCGCCGCGAGCTGCGCGGGCGTGGCCTCGCGCGGCCCGATCACGCCGACCGGCACCCGCAGCGGACGCGCCGCTGTCGCGCTGCAGCCACGTCGCTGCCGCGATGGCGTCGACTGCCTCGCCCGCGCCTGTCGCCGACGCGTCGATCGCCGCGTCCAGGCGCGCGTCGCGCCGGATCGAAGCGCGCGCCGCTCCCGGCGAACAGCGCGCCGCGCGCGCGATCGAGCCTAAAGGTGGCGTTCATGGCGACTCCCGAACCATTCGCCGGTGGCCATGATGGCCGAGCAGGCGGCGGTGATCAGCAGCGCGAGCGCGGCCGCCGCCGGAAAATCCGATCCCGTTTCCGAGATCAGGCTGTAGAGCTTCAGCGGCAGGATGTTGAGCTGCGTGCCGACCAGCGCCAGCGCCGTGCCGTAGGCGCCGAACACGACGGCGGCGACGAGGCAGAACGCGGCCCCCACCGGCGCCGCGATCTGCGGCAGCATCACCTGCCGGAAGCCTGCGATGCCGTCGCGCCGAGCGACTCGGCGGCGGCGAGCTGCGCGCGGTCGAAGTTGACGAGCACCGGCAGGATGCCCATCACCACGCGCGGGATCAGGTAGTACGACGATGCGAACGCGAGGCCCACCGGCGTGAACAGCGCCTTGCCGACGATCGCCGGGTCGAAGCCCGCGTAGCCGAGGAGCTGCGTGAAGAACCCGGCGCGCCCATAGCCCAGGATGAAGCCGTAGGCGACGATCAGCCCGGAGAACGTCAGCGGCAGCGCGATGACGAACGACAGCAGCGTGCGCCGCCGCTCCGGCAGCCGCGACAGGTGCAGCGCGACCGCGAGGCCGACCACGGCCGAGACCGTCGCCGCGACCAGGGTCAGCACGACGCTGCCGGCGAGCGCCGGCCAGAACGCGGCCAGCGCGAGCACGCGGCCGAACGCGGCGAGGCCCTCGGAGAACGCATCGACCGCGACCGCCGCGACCGGCAGCGCGAAGAACAGCGCGAGCACGGCCGCCGCGCGCGCGGCGAGTGCGAGCGCGCGCAGCTGCGTCGCGCGAGGACGGCGTCGTGGGTCGGGCGAGGACGCACGCCAGCGCGGAGGCGAGCGCCGCCTACTTCGCCTCGGTCGCCGCGGCCCAGCCCTTGTCGATCTCGGCCTTCTTCGCCGCGGCGGCCTTGACGTCGAGCGGGCGCACCTGCGGCGCCGCTGGCAGCTTGTCGGCGACGCTGTCGGGCAGCTTGATCCCCGGCACCGACGGCCGCACGAAGCCCTGCGCGAAGATGCCCTGGCCGAAGTCGGTCATGATGAAGTTGAGCCACAGCTTGCCGGCGTTCGGGTTCGGTCCCTTCTCGACGAGGCTGATGCCGTACGGCGCGGCGGCCGAGGCTTCCTTCGGGATGACGACGGCGACCGCATCGCCGAGGCCGTCGGTGTGCTTCGCCTTCAGGCCGTCGTTCTCGTAGCTGATCCAGATCGGGATCTCGCCCTTGACGAACTGCGCGTACGGCGTGGTGCCGAGCACGCGCAGCACGTTGCCGGCCTTGTGCAGCTTGCCGAGGTAGTCGAGGCCGGGCTGCACGTTGTTCATGTCGCCGCCGTTGCCGAAGTTCGCGGCGAACGTCAGCGACCTGGCCGACGCCGGTCGAGCGCGGGTCGAGATAGACGATCGAGTTCTTGTACTCGGGCTTCAGCAGGTCGGCCCACGACTGCGGCACGTTCTTGACGAGCTTGGTGTTGACGACGAAGGCGACGGTCAGCGAGTGGATGGTGAACCACTTGCCGTCGGCATCGCGGAACACCGGCGGGCAGCTTGTCGAAGTTCACCGGCTTGAACGGCGCGACCACGCCCTTCGCCACGGCGTCGATCGCGGAGGCGGCGAAGTAGTACGCGGTGTCCGCCTGCGGCCGGTTCTGCGCCTTGTCGAGCGCGACGACCGTCGCGCCCGAGCCGAGGTCGTTGTAGACGATCTCGACCTCCGGATAGCGCTTCTTGAACGCGGCGAACTGCGCCGCCCAGTTGGCCCACGTCGGCCCGGTGTCGAAGCTCACGACCATGCCTTCCTTCTTCGCCGCTTCGTAGAGCGCCTTCTCGCCGGGATAGAGCTCCGGCGAATCGGCGACCGTCTGCGCGAAGCGCCGGCGGCGAGCAGCGAGGCCGCGGCGGCGAGCGAACCGATGCCTTGATCTTCATTGCGTTTCTCCTTCTTCAGTTGGCGTCGGGCAGGAATTGCATCGCGTCCCGCGGTACGTGGACGTGCGCGATGTCGCCGCGCAGCGGGGTTTCGATCCCGAGGCGTGCCGTGCGCCGACGGCGAGCTCGAACTCGGCGATTGGCGCCGAAAAAGCGGTCGTGGACGACCGTCGCGGCGAAGACGTTCTCGCCGCCGGGAGCCGCGACCGGCGCGACGCGCTCGGGACGCACGAGCAGGCGCACGCGTGTTCCGGCGGGCGCCATGCGCCGGCGTCACGAGCGGCCGAGCGGCGTGTCGACGCGCGTCGGGCCCGCGCCGCGACGCCGTCGAGCAGGTTCGCGCGGCCGACGAAGGCGGCGACGAACGCGTCGGCCGGGCGGTCGTAGATCTCCTGCGGCGTGGCGCGACCTGCACCAGCCGGCCGTCCTTCAGCACGACGATGCGGTCGGCGAGCGACAGCGCCTCGTCCTGGTCGTGCGTGATCAGCAGCGCCGCGATGTCCTGCTGCCGTCTGGATGCGGCGGATCTCGTCGCGCATCGTCGACCCGCGTCGCGGCGTCGAGCGCCGACAGCGGCTCGTCGAGCAGCAGCGCGCGCGGACCGAACACCAGCGCCCGCGGCGAGCGCGACGCGCTGCTGCTGCCCGCCGGACAGCTGCGGCCGGCAGCCGCCCGCCGAAGCCGGCGAGGCCGACCAGGTCCAGCATCGCGTGCGCGCGCGGCGCGCGCTCGGCCGGCGGCACCTCGCGCACGCGCAGGGGATAAGCGACGTTCTCCCAGACGCTCATGTGCGGGAACAACGCGTAGGACTGGAACACGATGCCGCATTCGCGCGCGCGCACCGGCAGCCCGCGTCACGTCGTTGCCGCCAGCAGGACGCGGCCGGAGTCCGGCCGGAGGAACCCGGCGATGAGCTTCAGCAGCGTCGTCTTGCCGCAGCCGCTCGGGCCGATGCAGACGACGAGCTCGCCCGGCGCGATGTCGAGCGAGACGTCGAAGCATGCCGGCCTTGCCGTGCCGGGATAGCGGAACGTCACGCCGCTCGAGGCGCGACGGCGGCGGCCTCGTTCATGCATGCACCCGCGGCCGCCGACAGCGCGCCGCGCCGCGCGCGGACAGCGCGCCGTCACCGACGCCGTCAGCGCCAGCGCCAGGAGGATCGACCGTCGCCGCGCAGGCGAAGCCCGTCGCGCCGTAGAACGCCTGCAGCAGCACGACCGGATACGTGCGGTTGAGGAAGCCCGACGACCAGGTTCGAGAACTGGAACTCGCCGATCGACAGCGCCGCGACGATGATGAGCCCGACAGGATCGAGTGCCGCAGCGCCGGCAGCACGATGTGCGAGGAAGCGTTGCCAGGCCGCGCTGCCGAGCGACTCGGCCGCGTCCTCGAGCTGCGCAGGCCCAGCCGCTGCATGTCGGCGATGACCGTCTGCAGGAAATACGGCAGGCCCAGCACGAGGTGGCCGGCGACCAGCAGCCAGATGCTGCCGAGCCACGGCAGCGTGTCCGACGAGAAGACGAGGATGAAGCCGAACGCGAGCACCAGCGGCGGGCAGCGCGACCGGCAGCTGGTAGAGGACGCGCGCGAGCGCGCGCACCCGCGGCGCTGCGGCGCGGAACACCGCGTACGCGAGCGGCAGGCCGATGGCGACGCAGGCGGCGCAGGTCGAGCGCGCGACGACAGGCTCGCCCCGAACGCGCGGCGGAAGCTACGGGTCGGCCGCGACGTGCGCGATACCACTTGCAGCGTCACGCCGGTCGGCAGCAGCGTGTTGAGCCAGAGGTCGCCGAACGACCCGACGAACAGCAGCACGATCGGCGCCGCAAGGTACGCGAGGTAAGCGGCCGTGACCCAGCGCGCGATCATGTCCGGCCGCGCCTCCCGGGGAGAAGCGCGCGCGGGCGGGCGGCACGGGCGGTGCGGTTCGGTGCCATGGAGTCTGCAGCGGGCGTTCGCGGACGCGAACAGGAGCGGTTCGCGAATAGTCTAAGGCGGCAGGGTGCCTTTCTCATCCAATCGGACCGGTCGCATCGGACCGGTCGCCCGGGCACGCCCGACGACCGCTTACAATGAGCACCTTCCCCCCAACCGCACCGCGCCCCGCCGCCGCGGGC
>CAWHVP010000002.1:0-131770 GCA_963832705.1 uncultured beta proteobacterium
CTTCTTCTTCAGCAGCTTCTCGATCTCGGCGAGGTACTTCTCCTCCTCGGGCGCGACGAAGGAGATCGCCTCGCCCTCGGCGCCGGCGCGGCCGGTGCGGCCGATGCGGTGGATGTAGTCCTCGGGCACGTGCGGCAGCTCGTAGTTGAGCACGTGCGGCAGCTGGTCGATGTCGATGCCGCGCGCGGCGACGTCGGTGGCGACCAGCACCTGCAGCTTGCCTTCCTTGAACGCGTCGAGCGCCTCCATCCGCGCCTGCTGGCTCTTGTCGCCGTGGATCGACTCGGCGGTGAAGCCGTCCTTCTCGAGCTGGCGGGCGAGCCGCGAGGCGCCGTGCTTGGTGCGCATGAAGCACAGGCACCTGCGTCAGCTTGCCGGTGCGCACGAGGTGCTCGAGCAGCGCGCGCTTGGCGTCGGCCGGGCACCTTGTAGACGCGCCTGCGTGACCGTCTCGGCCGCGGTGTTGCGGCGGGCGACCTCGATCAGCTGCGGCGCGTTCAGCAGCTGGTCGGCGAGCTTCTTGATCTCGTTGGAGAACGTCGCCGAGAACAGCAGGTTCTGCCGCTTGGCCGTGACCGGCAGCAGCGACATGATCCGCTTGATGTCGGGGATGAAGCCCATGTCCAGCATGCGGTCGGCCTCGTCGAGGACGAAGATCTCGACCTGCCCGAGGTAGACGCTCTTGTGCTCGATGTGGTCGAGCAGGCGGCCGGGCGTGGCGACGAGGATCTCGACGCCGGCGCGGACGATCGCGAGCTGCGGCTTGATGTCGATGCCGCCGTAGACGACGGTCGAGCGCAGCTTCGTGTGCTTGCCGTAGGTCTGGAACGACTCCTCGACCTGGACCGCGAGCTCGCGGGTCGGCGTGAGGATCAGCGCGCGCACCGGGTGGCGCGCCGGCGACGGGCTGGTGTTCGCGAGCGGCGCAGCAGCTTCTGCAGGATCGGCAGCGCGAAGCCGGCGGTCTTGCCGGTGCCGGTCTGGGCGCCGCCCATGACGTCGTTGCCGGCGAGGATGACCGGAATCGCCTGCGCCTGGATGGGCGTGGGGGTCGTGTAGCCGGCTTCTTCCACCGCCCGCAACAGCTCGGGCAGCAGTCCGAGCTCGGCAAAGCTCGTTGCATGCATCGGGTACTCCTGGCGCGGCCATCCCCTCGCGGGGTTTCCGGTCCAGGCAGCGAATTTGGGGTTGGCAACGCGGGAAGGAGGCGACTGGTGCCGCCCCGGATTCCCCGTGCTGGGGTGGGCGGTGACCGGAATGGCCGCCCGAACGCGCATCATAGCCTAAGTTTCGGATTTTTCAAAATATTCGTCGCGGGAAGGGGTGTTTTCGGGCTATAATTTCTGGTTTCCCGCCGCGGCCTCCTGCCGTGCGGCGGCGCCACCGACTTCCGACCATGTCCACGTCTCCCCGAGCACTGCGCAACATCGCGATCATCGCCCACGTCGACCACGGCAAGACCACGCTCGTCGACAAGCTGCTCGTCCAGGCGGGCACGTTCGCCAAGCACCAGCACCTCACCGAGCGGGTGATGGACAGCAACGACCTCGAGCGCGAGCGCGGCATCACCATCCTCGCCAAGAACTGCTCGATCCGCTACGACGACACGCTGATCAACATCGTCGACACGCCGGGCCACGCCGACTTCGGCGGCGAGGTCGAGCGCGTGCTGGGGATGGTCGACGGCGTGCTGCTGCTCGTCGACGCGGTCGAGGGGCCGATGCCGCAGACGCGCTTCGTCACGCTGAAGGCGCTGCAGCTCGGGCTGCAGCCGATCGTCGTCGTCAACAAGGTCGATCGCCCCGGCGCGCGGCCGGAGTGGGTCGTCAACCAGACCTTCGAGCTCTTCGACCGCATCGGCGCGACCGAGGCGCAGCTCGACTTCCCGGTCGTCTACGCGTCGGCGCTGAACGGCTGGGCGACGACCGACGTCGCCGTCGCGAAGGCCGGCGTGAAGCCGGAAGGCGCCGACATGCGCGCGCTGTTCGAGACCGTCCTCTCGTACGTGCCGGCGCCCGTCGGCGATCCCGGACGCGCCGCTGCAGTTCCAGGTGAGCGCGCTCGACTACTCCAATTACCTCGGGCGGCTGGCCATCGGCCGCATCCGCCGCGGCCGCATCGCGCCCGGCCAGGAAGTCGCGATCCTCAACGGGCCGCTGGCCGAAGGGCAGGTGCCCGCCAAGGCGAAGATCGGCCAGGTGCTGGCGTTCGCCGGCCTCGAGCGCGCGCCCGTCGCCTCGCGCGGAAGCCGGCGACATCGTGCTCGTCACCGGCGTCGACGACCTCACCATCGGCACGACGCTGACCTCGGTCGAGTCGCCCGAGGCGCTGCCGCCGATCACCGTCGACCTGCCGACGCTGTCGATGTACTTCCAGGTCAACACGTCGCCGCTCGCCGGCCGCGAGGGCAAGTACGTCACCAGCCGCAACCTGCGCGACCGGCTGGCGAAGGAAGTCCTGACCAACGTCGCGCTGCAAGGTCGAGGAGACCGGCGACACCGACGCGTTCCTGGTGTCGGGCCGCGGCGAGCTGCACCTCACGATCCTGATCGAGAACATGCGGCGCGAGGGCTACGAGCTCGCGTGTCGCGGCCGCGCGTCGTGCTGCGCGAGATCGACGGCGTCACCTGCGAGCCGTTCGAGGCGCTGTCGGTCGACGTCGAGGAGAACCACCAGGGCGCGGTGATGGAAGCGCTCGGCCCGCGCCGCGGCGACCTCACCAACATGGAGTCCGACGGCCGCGGCCGCACGCGCCTCGAGTACCGGATCCCCGCCCGCGGCCTGATCGGCTTCCAGGGCGAGTTCATGAACCTCACCCGCGGCACCGGGCTGATGAGCCACGTGTTCGACGGCTACGCGCCGCTGAAGGGCGACATCCCCGAGCGG
Organism: uncultured beta proteobacterium; assembly: GCA_963832705.1. Lineage (GTDB taxonomy): Bacteria > Pseudomonadota > Gammaproteobacteria > Burkholderiales > Casimicrobiaceae > CAIWHR01. The sequence continues at coordinate 2,887 of CAWHVP010000002.1, forward strand.
CGCAACGGCGTGCTGATGTCGCAGGAGGACGGCGAGGCGGTCGCCTACGCGCTGTGGAAGCTGCAGGACCGCGGGCGGATGTTCGTGTCGCCCGGCGACAAGCTGTACGAGGGCATGGTCATCGGCATCCACAGCCGCGACAACGACCTCGTCGTCAACCCGATCAAGGGCAAGCAGCTGACCAACGTCCGCGCGTCCGGCACCGACGAGGCCGTGCGCCTCGTGCCGCCGATCGCGCTGACGCTCGAGTACGCGGTCGAGTTCATCGCCGACGACGAGCTGGTCGAGGTGACGCCGCAGACGATCCGCATCCGCAAGCGCTTCCTCCAGGGGCACGAGCGCAAGAAGGCGAGCCGCGAAGCCGCCTGAAATGTAGGGTCAGACACCACTTCCGGAGATAAGTGGTGTCTGACCCTCATTTTTCGCTGACGGAGGCGCTGGCGGCGCGGTTCGCGCGGCTCGCGCTGGCCAACGTCGAGCGCGAGTATCCGAACCAGCCCGGGCACGCGCTGCAGGCGCCCGGCGACCTCCTGCCGACGCGGGCGCTGCACCCGGCGTTCTACGGCAGCTACGACTGGCACTCGTGCGTGCACATGCACTGGCTGCTGGCGCGCCTCTACCGCGCGCACCCCGCGCTGCCGCAGCGCGCGGCGATCGGCGCGCTGTTCGATCGCCACCTGACGCCCGAGGCGATCGCCGGCGAGTGCGCTTATCTTGCCCGGCCGGGCACGCAGTCGTTCGAGCGCACCTACGGCTGGGCGTGGCTGCTGAAGCTCGCGACCGAGCTCGCCGCCGTCGGCGACGGGCCGGAAGCGCGGTGGGCGCAGGCACTGGCGCCGCTCGCCGCGGCCTTCGTCGCACGCTATCGCGCGTGGCTGCCGAAGGCGCGCTACCCGATCCGCTACGGCATCCATGCGAACAGCGCGTTCGGGCTGGCGTTCGCGCTCGACTTCGCGCGCTCGGCCGGCGAGCTCGAGCTGGAGGACGCGATCGTCGCCAGGGCGCACGCCTGGTACGGCGGCGACCGCGACGCGCCGGCCGCGTGGGAGCCTTCCGGCGCGGACTTCCTGTCGCCGTCGCTGATGGAGGCCGACCTGATGCGCCGCGTGCTGCCGCCGCACGAGTTCGCGCCGTGGCTCGGGGATTTCCTGCCGGGACTCGCGCAGCGCGCGCCGGCGACGCTGTTCACGCCGGTCGAGGTCAGCGACCGCACCGATCCGCAGATCGTCCACCTCGACGGCCTCAACCTGTCCCGCGCGTGGTGCATGAAGGGCATCGCCGCCGGACTGCCGGCCGGCGACGCGCGCGCGGCGGTGCTGCGTGCAGCCGCGGACGATCACCTCGCCGCCGGGCTCGCGGGCCTCGGCAGCGGCGACTACTTCGGCGAGCACTGGCTCGCCTCGTTCGCCGCGCTCGCCCTCGACGGCGGCTAGCGTCCGCTGCGCCCGCTACTGCGGCGAGAGGTTCATCGCCTTGGTCAGCTTCGCCATCGCTTCGTATTCGGTGTCGATGTAGCGGCGCAGCGCGGCGCCCTTCTTGATCACCACCTGCTCGCCGGCATCCTCGAGGAATTTCCTCGACGTGGCCGAGGTCGCCGCCTTCTCGAACGCCGCCTCGAGTTTGGCGATGCGCTCGGGCGGCGTGCCCTTCGGCGCGATCAGCGCCCGCCACAGGATCGTCTCCTCGCCGGGAATGCCGAGGTCGCCGAGCGACGCGGCCGACGGCAGCGACGCGACGCGGTCGGCCGAGGTCACCAGCAGGCACTTCGCGCGTCCCGACGTGACGTACTGGAAGATCGGCGGGATCGAGCCCACGTAGATGTCGACGTGCTTGCCGAGGAAGGCGGTGAGCGTCTCGCCGGCGCCCTTGAACGGCACGTCGCGCGCGGACGACTTGGTCGCGCGGAGGATGCGCGCGGTGGCGAGCTGGCCGGGGCCGCCGGCGCCGTCGTTGCCGTACGTGTACTTGTCGGGGTTCTTCTGCAGCTCGGCGATCAGGCCGCGGCCGTCGGTCGCCGGGAACTCCGGGTGCACGCACAGCACGTACGGCGCGCTCGACACCTGCACGACCGGGATGTAGTCGCTCGGCGTGTAGGGCACCTTCATCGTGTTGGGGCTCACGGTGATCGGCCCGAGCCACACGCCCGCGACCGTCTGGCCGTCGGGCGTGGCGCGCACCATCTGCGCGACGCCGATCGTGCCGCCGGCCCCGGGGACGTTCATGATCACGATGGGCTCGCCCAGCGCGGCCTCGGCTTCCTTCGCCAGCACGCGGAAGAAGCCGTCGGTGCCGCCGCCGGGCGCGGTCGGGATGATGAGCTTGAGCGCGTCGGCCGCGAGGGCGGAGCCCGCGGCGACGGTCAGGGCCAGCGCGAGGACGATGCGCGGAAGTCGCAGTGCAGTCATGGCAGTCACCTCCAGAGGATGTCGGTCAGGCCCGTGCTGTGGCCGCACGGTCGAAACGGAAAAGCCGCGCCGGCGTGTCGACGAGGATCGTCCGGCGCGTCGCCTCGTCGCCGATCCAGTCGGAGAGCGAGCGCAGGCACGCGCCGTACTCGACGCGGTCCTCGAAGCCGACGAACGGCCAGTCGCTCGCCCACACGAGCTGCCGCGGTCCGCCCGCGGCGAGCAGCGCGTCGACGTAGCGTCGCGGGTCGGCGCCGCCCAGGCGATACGGCGCGGAGAGCTTGACCCAGGTGTCGCCGGCGGCGACGCCCGCGAGCGCCTCGCGGAAGCCCGCGTCGGCGGTGCCCAGCGCGGGGTCGGGCGCGGCGAAGTGGTCGACGACGACGTCGACGCCGCACTCGCGGATGCGCGGCAGCACGGCGGCGAGCTTCGGGCCCTCGAGGTAGATCTCGACGTGCCAGCCGAGATCGCGCACGGCGGCGAACAGGCGCCGGTAGTCGGCGGACGTCGCGTCGGGCAGCGTCGCGCGCTTCACCCAGTTGAGGCGGATGCCGACGATGCCCTGCCGGTCCATCGCCGCGAGCGCCGCCGCGTCGATCGTCGGCTCGACGATCGCCGTGCCGCGCAGGCGCGCCGGATGCGCGGCCAGCGCCGAGAGCAGCAGCGTGTTGTCGGCGCCGTAGAACGAGGGCGCGGTCAGCACGCCGTGCGACAGGCCGTGGGCGTCGAGCACGGCGACGTACTCGTCGACGGTGACGTCGCGCTTCGGCGCCGAGTGCCGCTCCGAGGCGAGCGGCAGGTCGCGCCGCATCACGTGGGCGTGACAGTCGATGCCGGTGATCGTCGCCGGGCTGCCGCGGCCGGACGGCTCGGTCATCGGCGCCTCACGCCGCCTTGCTCGATTTCGGATCGTGCGCGATGCCCGGCACGATCTCGGCCGCGCCGCCCCGCCCGTACTTCGCCTCGAGCTGCGACGCGGTGAGGAAGCGCTGCTCCAGCGCCTCGACTTCCGCCATGCCCATGATGTCGTGCAGCTCCTCGAACGAGACGAGCGCGTCGGGGCGGTCGACGACCTCGCCCGAGTCGACCGACTGCCTGAGGTGCGCGAGCCCGTGCTGCATGCCGCGCAGCGCGCAGGCGGTGAGGAGGCGCGGGTAGATGACCACCGCCACGCCGAGGTCCTGCAGCTGCTTCGCGGAGACGAGCGGCGTCGTCGAGCGCTGGCGGATGCCGAAGCCCATGTTCACCGACAGCGGCTTCGACCACGTTGCGCGCCAGCGTCCCGATGTCGTCGACCGACATCGCCGCGTCGGCGAACAGCAGGTCCGCGCCCGCCTCGGCGTACAGGTTGAGGCGCCGGATCGCCTCGGCGATGCCGTGCGTGGCCAGCACGTCGGTGCGCGACTTGATGACGAAATCGGGGTCGCTCCTCGCGGCGGCGGCGGCGCGGATCTTCTGCACCATCTCGTCGGCGGGGATCACCTCCTTGCCCTTCATGTGGCCGCAGCGCTTGGGCCACACCTGGTCCTCCAGCATCAGGCCCGCGACGCCGGCGCGCTCGAACGCGCGCACCGTGTGGTAGACGTTGACGGCGTTGCCGTAGCCGGTGTCGGCGTCGGCGAGCAGCAGGAGGTCGGTGCACGCGGCGATCGCGCGCGCGGCGGCGACGTTCTCCTCCATGCCCATGATGCCGACGTCGGACTGGCCGAGCCGCGACTCGCTGACGCCGCTGCCGGTGATGAACGCCGCGCGGTAGCCGGCGTGATGGACGAGGCGCGTGGAAAAGCCGTCGAACACGCCGGGGAGCACCAGGATCTCCGGTGCGGCGATGAGCGCCTTCAGGCGCCGTCCTGCGCTTTGCTGCATGCCTCCTCCTTCGACCTGCCGCTTGTTGGATCGACGCGACTTCGCGGTCCGCGCCGCTGCCGGATTATCGCACCGCCCTGCTAAACTGGAACGCATGTCCGAATCCTCGCTCGCGGTCGCCGTGCTCGGCGCGCTCCTCGTCGTCGTCGCCGCGCTGTGCGCGGTGATCCTGTCCCGTCTTTCGGCGCTGTCCGCCGCGCGGGAGGCCGCGGTGCGCGAGGCGGCGGAGCTGCGCACGAAGATCGAGGTGATGGCGGCGAAGAGCGAGGATTTCGAGCGCGACCTCGCCCGCGACTTCGCGCAGTCCCGCACCGAGCAGGCGGCCGCGGCACAGGCCGCGCGCACCGAGCTGTCGGCCACGCTCGCGCAGCACGCGCAGACGCTGAACCAGCAGCTCGCCGGCATGTCCGGCGTGCAGAGCGAGCAGCTGAAGCACTTCGGCGAGCGCCTGGCGCAGCTGACGCAGTCGAACGAGCAGCGGCTCGAGGCCGTGCGCGCGACGGTCGAGCAGCGGCTCGACCTCCTGCGCAACGACAACGCGGCCAAGCTCGAGCTGATGCGCGCGACCGTCGACGAGAAGCTGCAGGCGACGCTCGAGCAGCGCCTCGGCCAGACGTTCAAGCAGGTCGCCGATCGCCTCGACCAGGTGCACCAGGGGCTGGGCGAGATGCAGACGCTGGCCGCCGGCGTCGGGGACCTGAAGCGCGTGCTGACCAACGTCAAGAGCCGCGGCGGCTGGGGCGAGGTGCAGCTCGGCACGCTGCTCGCCGAGATGCTGACGCCGGCGCAGTACGAGCGCAACGTCGCGACGCGGCCCGGAAGCCGCGAGCGCGTCGAGTACGCCGTGAAGTTTCCCGGCCGCGGCGACGACGGCACGCCCTGCTGGCTGCCGATCGACGCCAAGTTTCCGCTGGAGGATTACCAGCGGCTGCAGGACGCGATCGAGCGCGCGGACATCGCCGCCGTCGACGCGAGCCGCAAGGCGCTGGAGACGTTCTTCAAGTCCGAGGCGAAGTCGATCCGCGACAAGTACGTCGAGCCGCCGCACACGACCGATTTCGCGATCCTGTTCGTGCCGACCGAGGGCCTGTACGCCGAGGCGGTGTCGCGCCCGGGGCTCGCCGACTCGCTGCAGCGCGAGCACCGCGTGATGCTGGCGGGCCCGATGAACCTCGCGGCGATGCTCAACAGCCTGCAGCTCGGCTTCCGCACGCTGGCGATCGAGCAGCGCTCGACCGAGGTCTGGCGCGTGCTGGGCGCGGTCAAGACCGAGTTCGGCAAGTTCGGCGAGATCCTCGCGAAGACCAAGGAGCGGCTCGACCAGGTCGGCCGGACGCTCGACGACGCCAGCCGCAAGAGCACGACGATCGCGAAGAAGCTGCGCGACGTCGAGGCGCTGCCGCAGGGCGAGGCCGATCGCCTGCTGACGGGCGAGGGCGCCGCCGTGCTCGACCTCTCGGCGGAGCCGGCCGGGCCGGCAGCGAGCGAGCCGGCGCCGCCGGCCGCCTGACGCCGCGCTGCCGCGCCACCCGGCCGCCGTCATGTTCGACGCGATCCGCAACTGGCGGCGCACGCGGGTGCTGAAGAGCGCGGCGATCCCCGACCCGCTGTGGGACGAGGCGCTCGCCTCGCTGCCGTTCCTCGACCTCTACACCGGCGAGGAGATCGCGCGGCTGCGCGACCTCGTCGTGCTCTTCCTCGACGCCAAGGGCGTGATCGGCGCGCGCGGGCACGAGGTCACGCCGCTGCAGCGCGTGGTGATCGCCATCCAGGCCTGCGTGCTGGTGCTCAATCTCGACCTCGCGCTGTACGACGGCTTCGAGAACGTCATCGTCTACCCGGACGAGTTCGTGCCCGGCTGGGAGTGGGAGGACGAGGCCGGCGTCGTGCACAAGATGGACGAGGCGCTCGCCGGCGAGGCGATGCCGCGGGGCCCGGTGATGCTGTCGTGGCCCGACGTCGCGGCCAGCGCCGACTGGGAGGCGACCGGGATGAACCTCGTCATCCACGAGTTCGCGCACAAGATCGACATGCTGACGGGAGAGGCCGACGGCTGCCCGCCGCTGCGCGCGGGCATGTCGGCGCGGGAGTGGCGTCGCGCGCTGAGCGCCGCGTACGAGGATTTCCGCGCGCGCGTCGACGGCGGCGAGGACACCGAGATCGATCCCTACGCCGCCGAGTCGCCGGGCGAGTTCTTCGCCGTGCTGTCGGAGGTGTTCTTCGCCGATCCGCTGCTGCTGCGCGACGAGTACCCGGACGTGTACGGCCAGTTCGCGCGCTTCTACGGCCAGGACCTCGCGCCGCGCGTGCCGCGAAATTAGGGTCAGACACCACTTCCGCAAGAAAGTAGTGTCTGACCCTACTTATTCGGGCGGAGCGCGGACTTGGGCCGGAACGCCTTGCAGACGGCCTCGATCCGTCTCGACGTACGGGCCGCCGATGAGGTCGATGCAGTACGGCACCGCCGGGAACACGCCGTCGAGCGTTTCCTTGATCGCCTTCGGCTGGCCGGGCAGGTTCAGGATCAGCGCGCGGCCGCGGATGACGCCGACCTGCCGCGACAGGATCGCCGTCGGCACGTACTTGAGGCTCACCGCGCGCATCTGCTCGCCGAATCCCGGCATCACCTTGTGCGCGACGGCGAGCGTCGCTTCCGGCGTCACGTCGCGCGGCGCGGGGCCGGTGCCGCCGGTCGTCAGCACCAGGTGGCAGCCGGCGATGTCGACGAGCTCGACCAGCGTGCGCTCGATGACCGGCTGCTCGTCGGGGATCAGCCGCGTCTCCATCCGCCACGGCGACGCGAGCGCCGCGCCGAACCATTCCTTCAGCGAGGGAATGCCCTTGTCCTCGTAGACGCCGGAGGACGCGCGGTCGGAGATCGAGACGAGGCCGATCAGCAGGGATTCGGAGGAGGTCATGGCGGCGGCGGGCTGGGTGGAGGGCGGGGGATCGGGTCAGAGGTCCTTCAGCACGCGGAAGAGCTCGCGGTAGGCGTGCGGCGGCGAGCCGGAAGCGCGCTCGGCGCGGGCCCGCACGATCAGCGCGGCGACGCGCGCGCGGTCGAGGCCGGGATGCTGCGCGACCAGCGCGTCGAGCGCGCCGCCGTCGGCGAGGAGGCTCTCGCGCAGCGCCTCGCGCGCGTGCTGGCGGGCCGCGTCTTCCTGGCGGCCGTGCGCCCAGGCGTCGAGCCGCTGCCGGATCGGCTCGTGGTCGACCTCGCGCATCAGCTTGCCGACGTACTGGAGCTGGCGCTTGCGGCCGCCCCAGGCGGTGATCGACCGCGCGGCGACGATCGCGTCGACGAGGCGCTCGGGCAGCTCCAGCTCGGCCGCGAGCGTGGCGAAGCGCCTGGGCTCGAGCTCGACCAGCGCGACGCCGAGGTCGCGCAGGTCGTGCATCGCGGCCTTGCGGCGCGTCTTCGACAGCGGCGCGGCGGCGTCGGCGGCGTCCGCGGCGGGCGCGTCGCCGTCGTTCGGTCGGGGGCCGCGGCGGCGGCGGTCGTCTGGAGTGGCCATCGGAGGGCGGCGAGGGGGCGGCGCGCGGGGCGCGACGGTCAAGGTGCGAGAAGCGGGTTATCATAACCGACTGCAGCGCGGCCGCCTGCCGGGCCGATGCTCGTCGCGGCCGCTGCCGTCGCGAATCCCGCGACCGACGCGAGCCATCCCGCTCTTCCCACTTTTCGCATCCATCCGCCGCCTTTCGCCATGCCCGCCGACCAGGACGACCGACGCTTCCCGCTGCCGACGGCGGAGCTCGAGCGCATCGCCGCCGAGATCGTGGCCTTCGCGATGGGGGCGGGCGCGACGGCCGCGGAGACCGACGTGTCGCAGGCGGTCGGGCTGTCGGTCACCGTGCGCCGCGACGAGGTCGAGACGATCTCGTACAACCGCGACAAGGGGATCAGCGTCACCGTCTACGTCGGGCAGCGCCGCGGGCACGCGAGCACCGCCGACTTCTCCGGCGAGGCGATCCGCGCCGCGGTCGGCAAGGCGCTGGTGATCGCGCGCCACACCGCCGAGGACCCGGCCGCGGGGCTCGCCGACCCCGAGCGGCTCGCGCGCGCGATCCCCGATCTCGATCTCTATCATCCGTGGCAGCTCGCGGTCGAGGACGCGATCGCGCTCGGCCGCGAGACCGAGGCCGCCGCGCTCTCCGTCGACCCGCGCCTCGTCAACACCGAGGGCTCGACCGTCGCCCGCGCCGAGTCCGAGTTCGTCTACGCCAACAGCCTCGGCTTCCTCGGCGGCTACCGCAGCTCGCGCCACCACATCGACTGCGCGGTGATCGGCGACGACCGCGGCGCGATGCAGCGCGACTACTGGTACACGGCGGCGCGCGCGCCGGGGGACCTGCAGCCGCCGGCGGTCGTCGGGCGCATCGCCGGCGAGCGCACGGCCCGGCGCCTGAACGCGCGCGGGCTCGGCACCGTCGAGTGCCCGGTGCTGTTCGAGGCGCCCGAGGCGGCCGACCTGATCGGCTCGTTCGTGAGCGCGGTCTCCGGCGGCTCGCTCTACCGGCGCTCGTCGTTCCTGCTCGATTCGCTCGGGCAGCAGGTGTTCGCGCCGCTGGTCTCGATCCGCGAGGAGCCGCACCTCCCGCGCGCCCGCGGCAGCACGCCGTTCGACAACGAGGGCGTGGCGACGCACCCGCGCGACGTCGTGAAGAACGGTGTCGTCGAGGGCTACTTCCTCGGCAGCTACTCGGCGCGCAAGCTGGGCCTCGCCACCACCGGCAACGCCGGCGGCAGCCACAACCTGGTCGTCGCCCACGGCGAGGACGACCTGCCCGCGCTGCTCCGCCGGATGGGGCGCGGGCTCTTCGTCACCGAGCAGCTCGGGCACGGGGTCAACCCGGTCACCGGCGACTTCTCGCGCGGTGCCGCGGGCTTCTGGGTCGAAGGCGGCGAGATCGCGTACCCGGTCGAGGAGATCACGATCGCCGGCAACCTCGCCGACATGTATCGCGACATCGTCGCCATCGGCAGCGACGTCGACCGCCGCGGCTCGCGCCACGTCGGGTCGATCCTCGTCGGCCGGATGACCGTGGCGGGAAGCGCGTAGGAGCGCCGCAGCCGATGCCCTGCCGCCTGCCCGCCGCCGCACGCCGGCGCGCCGAAGCCGCCGGTTCGGGGGAAGCCGCCCCATGTCCCTGCGCCTGCTGAAGTCGCTCCGCGCGCTCAACGATCCGCTGCGCAGCGGCGGCGCGGCCGAGCGCTGGATCATGTCGGTGCCGACGTCGGACGCGCACGCGATCCGGAAGCGCGCGGTCGAGGCCGTGGGCCGCTTCTCCGTCGTCCATCGGAACATCGGGCCGGCGCAGGTCGAGGCGCTGCTCAAGGTCGACGCCTGGCTCGAGCCGACGATCGCCGAGCTCACGCGCGAGTACACGGCGAACTACGAGAAGAGCTCGGAGATCGAGCTGAGGCTTTGGCAGCAGGCGTTCGACCTCGTCAAGGTCTTTGCCGGCGCCTACCAGGCGGCGCTGCGCGCGGGCTTCCCGCGGGCGGACGACCGGCGCTGGCGCGCCGTGCTGCCGTGGGTGCTGGTCCGCCTGGCGTACTACAAGGGGCTCGACGGCAAGTTCCGGCTGTTCCGCTACAGCAAGTGGGCGCCGGCGCAGTGGCGGGAGTTCCACGAGCTCTACGAGTTCGCGCGGATGCGCGGGTGGCAGCGCGAGCAGCTGGTGCTCGGCGCCGCGACGTTCTCGCGGCCGGGCGTGTGCTTCGAGGAGGAGTACCTGCAGACGCTGCTGCTGATGCGGCTCGATTCGGGCAACTTCACCGCGGACCAGGTGCAGTGGATCGCGCAGCAGCTGGAGGACTGGACGCCCGCGCTGTCGCTGGTGCCGCCTCCGGGCGACGGCACGACGTTCTACGTGGACCTCACCGGCACGCAGGGCCTGCGCCGGCACGACGCCCCGCCCGACGGCGGGCGCGTGCTGTTCCTCGACATGGGCCCGGTCTACACGCGGATCATCGAGCGCACGCGCTGGCTGCCGGAGGAAGGCGAAATCGAGCCGGAGGCGCACGTGGCACCGGGCGAGCTGCCGGTGCGCGAGCAGCGGCTGCTGCTGGTGCGCCTCGCCGCGCTGTTCGGGCCCGACGCGCTGGCGATCGCGCCGCGCGCCGCGCGCTACGCGGTGGATTCGGAGGTGCGCGTCGTCTTCGGCCTCGAGGCGCTGTGCTACGCGATCGGCGAGACCGAGAACGCCGGCGCCCGGGGCGTGCCCGGCGCTTCCGCCGACGCCGGCCCCGACGGGATCGTCGTGCCGGCCGGCGGCGCCGACCTGCCGCCGAGCCGCATCGGCGGCGAAGTCTGGACGATGGCCGATGCCAGCGAGACCGGATGCCGGCTGACCACGCAGATGGCGGAGTCGCCGGCGCGGCTCGGCGACCTCGTCGGCATCCGCAGCAACGGCGCGTGGTCGCTGGGCGCCGTCCGGCGGATGCAGCGCTCGGAGGAGGACGACGTCTCGCTCGGGGTCGAGATCCTCGCCCGGCGCCTGGTGCCGGTGCTGCTGCGCACCTGGGTGGGCAGCGACGGCGACACGCGGCCAGGCACCGGCCGCCCGTTCCTCGGCATCTACCTGCCCGCGCACCCCGACAACCGGCAATCGACGCAGCGCAGCCTGATCGGCCCGCCGGAGCAGCTCGCGCCCGGCGGGATGGCCGAGTTCGACACCGGCAAGGCGCGCTACCTGATCCGCTTCGCGCAGGTCGTCGAGCGGCAGCCCGGCTGGTCGTGGGCGCTGTTCAGCGCCGTGCGCAGCCTGTCGGCCTGAGCCGTCAGGCACGATCGCCGAGGGGTTTTCGGACCCGCGGCGGGAGGGCCGCCATCGGGGCGCCATTCGCCCGCACCGGCGATTCCGGATAGAATTCTAGATTGGCAGGCGACGCGATTCGTCCGGTGCAGCGGACGGGCGTCCGGCAGGCTCTCCGTGCATCGCGGTTGCTGGTGGGATGGTCGAAACAAACGACGTGAATTCACACAGAAAGGAGACAGCAATGGAACGGCGTTCATTTCTGAAAAAAGCGGGTGTCGGCGTCGCCGCCGGCGCGATCGCCGCACCGGCGATCGCGCAGGGCACGCAGCCCACCATCAAGTGGCGGCTGACGTCGAGCTTCCCCAAGAGCCTGGACACGATCTATGGCGGCGCGGAAGTCCTGGCCAAGCGCGTCAAGGCGATCACCGGCGGCAAGTTCGACATCCAGGTGTTCGCGGCCGGCGAGATCGCCCCGGGTCCGCAGGCGCTCGACGTCACGCAGAACGGCACCGTCGAGTGCTGCCACACCTGCTCGTACTACTTCGTCGGCAAGGACCGGGCCTTCGCGTTCGGCACGGCCATTCCGTTCGGCCTCAACGCCCGGCAGATGAACGCCTGGGTGTACTACGGCGGCGGCCAGAAGCTGCTCGACGAGTTCTACAGCAACTACAACATCGTCTCGTTCCCCGGCGGCAACACCGGCGTGCAGATGGGCGGCTGGTTCCGCAAGGAGATCAAGACGCTCGCCGACGTCAAGGGCATCAAGATGCGGATCGCCGGTCTCGGCGGCACGATGCAGGCGGCGCTCGGCATGGTGCCGCAGCAGATTCCCGGCGGCGACATCTACCCGGCGCTGGAAAAGGGCACGATCGACGCCGCGGAATGGGTCGGCCCCTACGACGACGAGAAGCTCGGCTTCTACAAGGTCGCCAAGAACTACTACTTCCCGGGCTGGTGGGAGCCGGGCCCCATGATCCACTTCTTCGTCAACAAGGATGCGTGGGCCAAGCTGCCGGCCGAGTACAAGGAGGCGTTCATCGCCGCCGCGTACGAAGCCAACGTGACGATGATGGCCGAGTACGACGACAAGAACCCGGCCGCGCTGCGCCGCCTGATCCAGAACGGCGTCCAGCTGCGCAGCTTCTCGCCGGAAATCATGGAGGCCGCGTACAAGGCGGCGGTCGCAGCTCTACGCCGACGAGTCGGCGAAGAACCCGGCGTTCAAGAAGCTCTACGACGCGATGCTGCCGTACCAGAAGACGCAGAACCAGTGGTTCAGCGTCGCCGAACTGCGGATGGACCAGTTCCTGCAGCAGCACATCAAGTAGTCATAGCCCGGCAACGCCGGGCGACCCGGGCCCCGCGGCGTGCCGCGGGGCCCGGCTTTTTATGCGCCCGGCACGGTGCACGCCAGCGGCGGTGGACATCCTCGACACGCCGGGCATCGGGGAACGGTGAATGCCGGGTCCGCGAGCGCGCCGCCGGCAATGGGCATCGAGGCGCGCGGATTCGACGCCTACGGAACGCTGTTCGACGTTGCGGCCGGCTGTGCCGCCGACGCGTTGCCGCGGCCGCCTTCGGGGATCAGAACGCCGCGCTCCACGGCACGGAGAGACGGATCGCCGAAGTGATCAAGCCGACCATGCTGTAGGTCTGCACGAAATTGCCCCACTGCTCGCCGGTCGCCGGATCGAGGTGCTCGGCGAGGAGTCCATGCCGATTGCGGCAGCCGAGCAGGCGCTCGAACACTTCCCGCGCTTCGTCGCGGCGCCCCACGGCGGACAGCGCGTTGGCGTACCAGAAGGAGCAGACCACGAAGGCGTTCTCCGGCTCGCCGAAGTCGTCGCGCTCGACGTAACGGAAGATGAAGTCGCCGCGCTTCAGGTCGGCTTCGATTGCCCGGACCGTCCCGGCGAAGCGCGGGTCATCGGCGGCGACGAAGCCGAGATCGTGGAGCAGCAGCAGGCTTGCGTCCAGCGAATCACCGCCGGCCGACGCCACGAAGCTGCGACGGGCGTCGCTCCAGCACTGCTCTTCGATGAAGCGCCGGATGCGCCCGGCGGCGTCGCGCCATGCCCGCGCGCGGTCGGCGAGGCCGAGCCTTGCGGCGATGCGCGCCAGCCGATCGCAGGCGGCCCAGCACATCACGCTGGAGAACGTGTGGACGCGCGCTGTCTCCCTCAGTTCCCAGAGCCCCGCGTCCGGCTGGTCGAACGTGGCGAGCGCACGCCGCCCGAGCGCTTCGAGGCGCTCGAACAGCGTGATGTCGCCGGGCCGCACGAGCCGCTGGTCGAAGAAGGCGTGCGTCGAGGCCAGGATCGCTGATCCGTAGACATCGTGCTGCACCTGCCGGAAGGCCTCGTTGCCGATGCGCACGGGACCGAAGCCGCGATAGCCGGGCAGCGCGCTGGCGATCTCCTCGCCCAGCGCCCAGTCGCCGTTGATACGGTACACCGGTTGCAGCGGCCGCTCCCCGCTGCCCGCCACGATGTCCACGATGTAGCGAAGATAGCGCTCCATCGTCTCCGTCGCCCCCAGCCTGTTCAGCGCATCGACGACGAAATACCCGTCGCGCAGCCAGCAGTAGCGGTAATCCCAGTTCCGCGTCGACCCGGCGGCCTCGGGAATCGACGTGGTCATTGCGGCCACGATGGCGCCCGTGTCGTCGTAGGCGTTCTGCTGCAGCGTCATCGCCGCGCGGATGACCGCGTCCTGCCATTCGAATGGAATGGCGAGGTGCCTCACCCAATCGCGCCAGTACTTGATGGTCTCTTCGATGAAGCGGCGGCCGACCTCGTCGATCGCGCTGGGCACCGATTCGTCGGTGCCGAGAAAGAGCGTGATCGTGTCGCCGAGCAGGAACGGCCGCTCCTCCAGGATCGCCGTCAGCGACGCATCGGTCGTGAGCCGCAGCGTCACTCCCGGCATCACGTAGCGGATGTGGCTGCTGCCGGTGGTCACTGCCGGCAGCGCGCGGCCGTATCCCGTCGCAGGTCGCAGCCGCACCGTCACGCGCGGGGTGCCGGCCAGGCGGCGAATCGTCCGGACGTGCGCCACGGGGTGAAAGACGCGGCCGAATTGGGTGAACCGGGGGACGCAGTCGGTGATCTCGACCGCGCCCCCCGCGGAATCGAACAGGCGCGTGACGAGCACCGTCGTGTTCGGCAGGTAGGACTGCTCGGTGCGCGCGAGATCGACGATGTCGACTGCGTAGATGCCGCGCTCGTCGCCGGGGCGCGGGTCGTCGAGCAGCGCGCAGAACGTGGGGTCGCCGTCGAACCGGGGGAAACATCCCCAGACGATGGCCCCGTTCACATCGACCAGCAGGCCGATGGCGCCGTTGCCGATCAGGGCGAGATCGAGGTTACGCATCTGCGGTGTCTCCGGAAGTCGACGACGTCGCGGGCAGCGCCGACGCCGAGCCAGCGGCGCACGGCCGCCACGTCCGCCAGCCGGAAGTGCGCACGGGTCCGGCCCGGGCCGACCTTCACCGCCCAGCCGCCCGCGCGCATGACCGCGGCGAACCCGTGTTCGTCAGTGCAGTCATCACCGACGAATACCGGCAGGCGGCCGGCAAACGGGGGCTCGACCATGTATTCGAGGATCGCGGTGCCCTTGTCGCGTCCATCGGGCTTGATCTCGAGCACGCCCTTGCCCGGCTGCAGCCGCAATCCATTCGCAATGCCCAGGGATGCGAGCTGGGTCTTCAGCGTCCGGTGCACATGCGAAGCGAGCCGGGGCGCGAGCCGGTAGTGCAAGGCGAGCGTCGCCCCCTTGTCCTCCAGCAGCAGGCCCTCGTGCCGGGCGACGAAGCGGGTCAGCTCGGGAACCAGCGCGTGCAGCCCGCTTGCGGGCGAGTGATGCCGGTGGATCGAGCCGTTCGCGGCGCGCCGCTCCAGGCCGTGCTGCCCCGCGATCGGAAGCGACAGGCCGGGAAACAGTCGATCGGCGTCGGTGAGCGCGCGGCCTGTGATCAGGGCGACGGCCCCGCCAAGCCGCCGCGCCAGGGCCGGCAGCAGGGCCGAGACGCCGGCATCGACGCTCACGCGGTCCGGTGCAGGTGCGAGCTCCAGCAACGTGCCGTCGATGTCGAGAAAGAGCGCACAGCCCGGCGTGAGCCCGGACGGTTCCGGCCGGCGGCCCACGCTCCGGACGTCAGCCATTGACCTGCAGCAGCTCGGTTCCGCGGATCCGGCCGCGCTGACGCATGACGGCGGCGTCGAGCAGCATCCGGCCCGCCCAGCGGTAGACGTTGAACTCGCGCACGACACCGCGCATGAAGCGCATCCGTTCGCGCTGGTCGGACTCCGGCATCGTCAGTGCCAGCTGCAGCGCGGCTGCGCACTGGTCCGCGTCGTACGGGTTGACGATCAGCGCTTCGGGCAGCTCGCGGGAGGCGCCCGGCGAATTGCGACAGGATCAGCACGCCTTGCTCGTCGTCGCGCGCCGCGACGAATTCCTTGGCCACGAGATTCATCCCGTCGTGCAGGCTGCTGACGAAGCACAGGTCCGCGGCGCGGTGGTACTCGTACACCGCGTCCGGCTCGTGGTGCTCGGCCAGCAGCACGATCGGCGGGTACTTTGCATCCGGGTAGCGGCCGTTGATCTCGTCCGCGAGCGCCTGCACGCGCGCGGCATAGTCGCGGTAGTCGTCGATCACCGCGCGCGTCGGCGCGGCGATCTGCACGAACGTGAAGCGGCCGCGCCAGCGCGGCTCCAGCTCGAGGAGCCGCGCCACCGCATTGAAGCGCTCGATGATGCCCTTGGTGTAGTCGAGGCGGTCGATGCCGACGCCCAGCCGGTGGTTGGCGGGCAGCTTCAGCCGCTCGCGCACGGCGAGCCGGGCCTCGGCCACCGGCTTGGCCGAGGCCAGCGGGGCCGGCGGCCACTCGATCGAGATCGGGTATCGATGCACCGCCGTCGACTGCCCACGGTACGAGATGGTGAACGTCTCGCGGTCGACGCGCGCTTCCAGCTGCCGGTCGACGGTGTCGAGGAAGTTGTTGCAGTGGAACTGCGTGTGGAAGCCGAGGATGCTGCTGCCGAGCAGGCCCTCCAACAGCTCCTGGCGCCAGGGGCAGATGGCGAATGCCTCCGGATTGGGCCAGGGGATGTGCCAGAAGGTCAGGATGGTGGCCTTGGGCAGGCGGTTGCGGATCAGGCGCGGCAGCAGCGCGAAGTGATAGTCCTGGACCAGCACGACGGGATCCTTGGTCTTCGCCTCGGCGGCGACGGCATCGGCGAAGCGCGCGTTGACCTTGCGGTAGTACTCCCAGTCGCTGGTGCGGAACGTGGGGCGCACATGGGCAATGTGGCAGAGCGGCCACAGGCCTTCGTTGGCGAAGCCCGCGTAGTAGCCGGCTTCTTCCTCCTTCGAGAGCCAGATGCGCCGGATGCTGTAGACCGGCCTTTCGGGGGGTACGGCAACGCGGTCGTGACGATCGACGGTCTCGCGATCGGCGGAACCGCTGCCGTGCGCAATCCACGTCCCCGAGCACGCGCGCATCACCGGCTCGAGCGCGGTCACGAGGCCGCTGGCCGGCCGCTGAATGTGGATGCCGTTGCCGGCGCGGACGTGGATGTAGGGTTCGCGGTTCGCAACGACGATCACGTCGTTGCCGTGCAGCTCGCTGCGCAAGGTGGTCCGCAGCGACTCCTGGTCCCAGATCCGCTGGCTGCCGTCGAGCGGCCGGTACTGGCGCTCGAGATCGCGGATCAGCTCCCGCAGGTCGCGGGCGATCGGGCGCAGCTCGGGCGCGGTGGAGCCGCGGAGCGCTGAAAGCTCCCTCCGCGCAACAGCTTCCGCAGCCCCTGCACCCAGCCGCGCCAGGACAGCTGCGCGATGATCACCGTGATGAGGGCGATGCTCCCGCCCAGCGCAAGGAAGAAATAGAAGAGATACTGCCGCGTCTCCTCGTTGCGCCGCTCGATGAAGCTCATGTCGTGCAGGAGCACGAGCTGTGCGCCGCTCGGCTCGTCGAGCTTGAGCGGGCGCACGGCGACATGGAGCAGGCCGCGGGGGGTGCGGAGCAGCGGCAGCGCATCTTCCGCTGGATATCGGCAGCTTCGCGCATCCGAGCTCGCGCGGAAAGTTGGCGGTCGCGATCGGCTCGCCCTGGCCGGTAAGGCACAGCCCCATCGCGTACAGCCGCTCGTCCTGCAGCATCCGATTGAAGAAGGCCGTGATCTTCGGCTTCGACTTGGCGGCGACGAGGTCCGACAGCGGCTCCTGGACGGTCGTCGCGATCAGGTTCGAGCGGATGTCGAGATCGCGGACGAACCAACGCAGCATCAGTGCGTCCGCAAGCGGCACGGCCGCGTAGGCGAAGGCGCCGATGGCGATCAACAGCGGGACGAGAAAGCGGAGCGAGAGTCGCATCGCAGCCGAGGATGAGCGCAGCGTACCGGCGCACGGATCGGTCGGCCCGCCGGACCCGAGCGGACCGGCGGCTGAAGCGGGATCTTACCGCGGTTTGAAAAACGATGCGGACGGGGAGGGGCCCCGCCCGAACCGTCGCGTTCCAACGACGACTGCCCTGCCTGCACCGGCGGCGAAGAGCCCCGCACGACAGTCCCGCAATGTCGTCCACCGCAGGCGACCGAGGCTTCGGTGAGCCGAAGCGGGCGCGGCGCGGAACCCGGATCGCGCGGCGGCGCAATCCGGGGAACCTCGGCGTCTACTTGGCCGGCGCCGGGGGATCGCTGCCGCGCAGCGACTTCATCAGGTCCTCGTCGGACGGCGCGCCCGACGGTGCCGGCGCGGCCGGCGCCGCCGACCCGCCGCCCAGCGACTTCATCAGCGCGGCGTCGTCCTGTGCCGGCGCGCCGGCGCGGCCGGCGCCGCGGCGTCGCCGGGCTTCTGCGCGTCCTGGTCCTGCTGGATCATCTTCTGGATGTCGATCTGCGGCCCGCTCTGCGCGCCCGCGTCGGGCTTGTCGTAGCTGACGAGCGCCGGGAAGGCGATGATCAGTCCGACCATGATGCACTGGATGATCACGAACGGGATCGCGCCCCAGTAGATCTGGCCGGTCGTGACCGGGTCGGTCATCTTGCCGGTGCCCAGGTCCTTGTAGGCCTTCGTCGGCGCCACCGAGCGCAGGTAGAACAGCGCGAAGCCGAACGGCGGGTGCATGAACGACGTCTGCATGTTGACGGCGAGCAGGATGCCGAACCAGATGAGGTCGATCCCGAGCTTCTCGGCGACCGGCCCCAGCAGCGGCACGATGATGAACGACAGCTCGAAGAAGTCGAGGAAGAACGCCAGCACGAACACCAGGATGTTGACGACGATCAGGAAGCCGATCTGGCCGCCGGGCAGGCCGATCAGCAGGTGCTCGACCCACTTGTGGCCGTCGACGCCGTAGAACGTCAGGCTGAACACGCGCGCGCCGACCAGGATGAACACGACGAACGTCGTCAGCTTGGCCGTGCTGTCCATCGCCTGCCTGCAGCAGCGACCAGGACAGCCGCTTGCGGGCGAGCGCCATCAGGATCGCGCCGGTCGCGCCCATCGCGCCGCCTTCGGTCGGCGTCGCGATGCCGAGGAAGATCGTGCCGAGCACGAGGAAGATCAGCGCCAGCGGCGGGATCAGCACGAAGGTGACCTTGCGCGCCATCGCCGACAGCAGGTGGAGCTTCAGCGCGCTGGAGGCCACCGCCAGCACGAACGCGACGCCGATGCCGACCAGCATGCAGATGACGATCGTCTCGTCGAGCGCCCGGTCGGCACGGAGCCCGAACTTCGCGTACGCGATGGCCGCGGCGACCGAGATGATGGTCAGCACCAGCAGCGACGTGCTGCCGGTCTTGCCCGAGGCCTCGCGGAACACCCGCGCCTCGGGCGGCAGCGCCGGCGCCCACTGCGGCTTGAAGATCGAGGCGCCCATCACGTAGGCCATGTAGATGCCGGCCAGCACGAAGCCCGGGATGAACGCGCCCTTGTACATGTCGCCGACCGACTTGCCGAGCTGGTCGGCCATGATGATCAGCACCAGCGACGGCGGGATGATCTGCGCCAGCGTGCCCGAGGCCGCGATGACGCCGGAGGCGAGGCGCCGGTCGTAGCCGTAGCGCAGCATGATCGGCAGCGAGATGAGCCCCATCGAGATCACCGACGCGGCGACCACGCCGGTCGTCGCCGCCAGCATCGCGCCGACCAGCACGACCGCGTAGGCGAGGCCGCCGCGGATCGGCCCGAACAGCTGGCCGATGGTGTCGAGCAGGTCCTCGGCCATCCCCGATCGCTCGAGGATCAGGCCCATGAAGGTGAAGAACGGGATCGCGAGCAGCGTGTCGTTGTTCATGACGCCGCCGAAGATCCGCTCGGGCAGCGCCTGGAAGAACGTCGGCTGGAAGAGCCCCAGCTCGATGCCGATGAAGCCGAAGATGATGCCGTTGGCGGCGAGCGAGAAGGCGACCGGGAAGCCCAGCAGCAGGAAGACGATCAGCGACGCGAAGATGATCGGCGCCATGTTGGCGATCAGGAACGCGGTCATTTCTTGTCTCCCAGCCTGTCGCTGACCATCTCGTCGCCCATCCGGACGATGTCCGCGACCTCGCCGCTGACCTGGCGCTTCCTGATCTCCTCGGCCAGCAGCTCCTCGGCGGTCGGGCCTTCCACCTTGTCCAGCACGTTGGGGCCGGACCCGGAAAGGAACGCGAAGCGCTTGATCAGCTCGGAGATCCCCTGGAGCATCAGCATGAAGAAGCCGACCGGCATCAGCAGCCGCACCGGCCAGCGGATCAGCCCGCCGGGGTTCGCCGACGTCTCGCCGGACGTCCACGCCAGCGTGAACACGTGCCAGCGACAGGTACATCGTCAGCACGACCATCGGCAGCATGAACACGATGAAGCCGAAGACGTCGATCCAGTTCTGCGTGCGCGCGGAGAAGCGGCCGAAGATCACGTCGATCCGGATGTGCTCGTTCTTCTTCAGCACGTACGCGGCGCAGAGCAGGAAGATCGCCGAGAACAGGTACCACTGGATCTCGAGCAGCGCGTTGGAGCTCCAGTCGATCGCGTAGCGGACGACGGCGTTGCCGGCGCTGATGACGACGACGATCAGGATCAGCCACGTGGTGGCCTTGCCGATCGCCTCGTTCATGCGGTCGACGGCCCGCGAGAAGGCAAGTAGTGCGTTCACGAATCCCCCCAAGGTTCAACCGCGGTCTGTGTGGCCGCAACGTTGCCCCGGGCTCGTGACCCGGAACGCCTGCCGTCCATTGCCGCAGAGTCGGCGCGATTATAAGTGTTTTGTCCTTCGCCGCCAGCACACGGCGCGCCGACACATTGATCTGGCGCATACCGGCATCGCCGGCGGGCCGGCGCCGCGACCGGCGCGGGCGGGCCGGGGAGCCCGGGCGGCCCGATGCTAAAATGACCCGCCGTCCCTCCCACCTGGGAATCCCTGCCATGTTCGCTCGCTCGAACCACCTCGCCCAGACCGACCCCGAGCTGTGGGCCGCCATCGCCGCCGAGAACCGCCGGCAGGAAGAGCACATCGAGCTGATCGCGTCGGAGAACTACGCGAGCCCCGCGGTGATGGCCGCGCAGGGGTCGCAGCTGACCAACAAGTACGCCGAGGGCTACCCCGGCAAGCGCTACTACGGCGGCTGCGAGTTCGTCGACGTCGCCGAGCAGCTGGCGATCGACCGGGTGAAGAAGCTGTTCGGCGCCGAGGCGGCGAACGTCCAGCCCCATTCCGGTGCGCAGGCCAACCAGGCGGTGTTCTTCGCGGCGCTGAAGCCCGGCGACACCGTGCTCGGCATGTCGCTGCCGCACGGCGGGCACCTGACGCACGGCTCGCCGGTCAACATGAGCGGCAAGTGGTTCAACGTCGTGCCGTACGGCCTGCACCCGGAGACGGAGGTCATCGACTACGACGCCGCCGAGCGCCTCGCCCACGAGCACAAGCCGAAGCTGATCATCGCCGGCGCGTCGGCGTACTCGCGCGTCATCGACTGGCACCGCTTCCGCAAGATCGCCGACGCCGTCGGCGCGCTGTTCATGGTCGACATGGCGCACTACGCGGGGCTCGTCGCCGCGCAGGTCTACCCGACCCCGGTGGGCATCGCCGATTTCGTCACCAGCACGACGCACAAGACGCTGCGCGGCCCGCGCGGCGGCATCATCCTCACGCAGGCGGTGCACGAGAAGGCGATCAACTCCGCGGTGTTCCCCGGCCTGCAGGGCGGCCCGCTGATGCACGTGATCGCCGCCAAGGCGGCGGCGTTCGGCGAGGCGCTGCACAAGGACTTCCGCCGCTACCAGGAGCAGGTCGTCGAGAACGCGCGCGTGCTGGCGAGGGTGCTGGCGGACCGCGGCCTGCGGATCGTGTCCGGCGGCACCGACTGCCACATGTTCCTCGTCGACCTGCGCGCGAAGAAGATCACCGGCAAGGACGCCGAGGCCGCGCTGTCGCAGGCGCACATCACCGTCAACAAGAACTCGATCCCGAACGACCCGGAGAAGCCGTTCGTGACCTCGGGCATCCGCATCGGCAGCCCGGCGGTGACCACGCGCGGCTTCACCGAGCTCGAGTGCGAGGAGCTCGCGCACCTGATCGCCGACGTGCTCGACGCGCCGGCCGACGCCAAGGTCGTCGCCAACGCCCGCGCGGGCGTCGCGGCGCTCACCGGCAAGTTCCCGGTCTACGAATGAGCGGCGTCGCTTAAGATGAAGTGCCCGTTCTGCGGCAGCAACGCGACGCAGGTCATCGACTCGCGCGTTGCCGAGCCGGGGGACTCGATACGCCGGCGGCGCCGCTGCTCGGCCTGCCAGAAGCGCTTCACGACCTACGAGACCGTCGAGCTGCGGCTGCCGCAGGTCGTCAAGAGCAACGGCACGCGCGCCGACTTCGACATCGAGCGGCTGCGCAACGGGTTCCAGCGCGCGCTGCACAAGCGGCCGGTGCCGACCGAGTACGTCGACCAGGCGGTCGACCGCATCGTGGCGCAGGTGCTGGCGCTGGGCGAGCGCGAGATCCCGTCGCGCCAGATCGGCGAGATGGTGATGCAGGAGCTCTACAAGCTCGACAAGGTCGCCTACATCCGCTTCGCCTCGGTCTACCGCTCGTTCCAGGACGTCTCCGATTTCCGCGACGCGCTGAAGGAAGTCGAGGCGCCGGTCAAGCGCGCGCGCCGGTAGCGGCCGGACCCGCGCACCCTCCGCGATGACCGCGTTCACCGCCGCCGACCGCGCGTTCATGGCGCGCGCGCTCGCTGCTCGCCGCGCGCGGCCTCGACACGACGACGCCGAACCCGCGCGTCGGCGCGGTGCTGGTCAGCGACGGCGCGGTGATCGGCGAGGGCTGGCACGAGCGCGCCGGCGCGCCGCACGCCGAGGTCAACGCCTTCGCCGACGCGCGGTCCCGCGGCCACGATCCGCGCGGCGCGACGCTGTACGTGACGCTGGAGCCCTGCAACCACACGGGCCGGACGCCGCCGTGCACCGACGCGGTGATCGCCGCCGGCGTCGCGCGCGTCGTCGCGGCGATGGCCGATCCCAACCCGCCGGCGGCGCACGGGGCCGTGCGGCTCGCCGCGGCGGGCATCGCCGTCGACCTGGGGCTGCTCGAGGACGAGGCGCGCGAGCTCAACGTCGGCTTCGTGTCGCGCCTCACGCGCGGCCGGCCGTGGGTGCGCCTGAAGAGCGCGGCGAGCCTCGACGGCCGCACCGCGCTCGCGAGCGGCGAGAGCCAGTGGATCACGGGTGAGGCCGCGCGCGCCGACGGGCATCGCTGGCGGGCGCGGGCCTGCGCGATCCTGACCGGCATCGGCACCGTCCGGCAGGACGACCCGCAGCTCACCGTCCGCGCGGTGGCCGCGACGCGGCAGCCGCGCCGGATCGTCGTCGACCGGCACGCGCAGACGCCGCGCGACGGCGAAGGTCCTCGCCGGCGGCGGCACGCTGGTCGTCACCAACGGCGCCCGCAATCCGGCGTGGCCCGCCGACGTCGACGTGCTGGCGCTGCCCGACGGGGAAGGGCGCGTCGACCTCGCCGCGCTGCTGCGCGAGCTCGCCGCGCGCGAGGTCAACGAGCTGCACGTCGAGGCCGGCGGGAAGCTCTCCGGCGCGCTGATCCGCGCCGGGCTCGTCGACGAGCTGCTGCTCTACGTCGCGCCCTGCCTGCTCGGCGATCCGGCGCGCGGCATCGCCGAGTTCCCCGGCGGGCTCGCGCACCTTTCCGACCGCGTCGCGCTGTCGATCCATTCGGTCGAGCGCGTCGGCGACGACCTGCGCGTCATCGCGCGCTTCAAGACGGGAGTGACCTGATGTTCACCGGCATCGTGCAGGCAGTGGGCAGGATCGCGGCGGCCGTGCCGCAGGGCGACGGGCTGCGGCTCGTCGTCGACCCGGCGGGCCTCGAGACGGCGGACGTCGGCATCGGCGACAGCATCGCCGTCAACGGCTGCTGCCTGACCGTCGTCGCGCGGGAGGACGTCGGCCGGCGGCGCGCGCCTGTCGTTCGACGTCTCGGGCGAGACGCTGCGCTGCACGGCCGGGCTCGACGGCCGGTCCGACGTCAACCTGGAGAAGGCGCTGCGGCTTGCCGACCGTCTGGGCGGCCACCTGATGACCGGCCACGTCGACGGCGTGGGCACGGTCGTGTCGTTCGCGGCGGTGCCGGCGGCGCAGTCGACGTCGGCGTGGGACGCCGGCAGCTGGCGGCTGGAGATCGAGGCGCCCGCCGAGCTCGCGCGCTTCATCGCCGACCAAGGGCTCGATCGCCGTGCAGGGCGTGAGCCTCACCGTCAACGGCGTCGACGGCCCGCGCTTCCACGTCAACCTGATCCCGCACACGCTGGCGGTGACGACGCTGAAGGCGCTCGCCGCCGGTGCGCGCGTGAACCTCGAGGTCGACCTGATCGCGCGGTACGTCGAGCGGCTGGCGAGCTCCGGGAGCGCCTGAGCCGCGGCGGTCGGCGCGCCGCGGCGACGACCCGGGGACTCCCGATGCTCTACCGACTGCGGGACCTGCCGGCGATGCTGGCCACGCCCGTCGGCCGGATGCAGGTGGCCGACGGCCTGCTGTTCCGGCTGTGGCCGCTCGTCTGGCGCGGTGCCTGGCTGTACCGAAGGACCGCCGCGCGCAGGGCGCGGGCGATCGTGGTCGTCGGATCGTTCGGGAAGTCGACGACGGCGCGGGCCGTGGCCGCGGCCGTGGGGCTCCCGGTGCACATGGGCATCGTGCAGAACGCGTACGCGTCGGTCGCCCACGCGCTGCTGCGGATCCGGCCGTCGCAGCCGCGCGCGGTGATCGAGGTGGGCGTCGGGGCGCGCGGGGAGATGGCGCGCTACGCGTCGATGATCCGCCCCGACGTCGTGGTGGTGACGGCGATCGGCGGCGAGCACTCGCGTGCGATCGGGACGGTGGAGGACATCCGCGAGGAGAAGTCGGCGATGGTCCGCGCGCTCCCGGCCACGGGCGCGGCGGTGGTCAACGGCGACGATCCGCACGCGCTGTGGATGGCGGCCCGGACGCGGGCGCGCGTCGTCACCTACGGCTTCGGCGAGCGCTGCGACGTGCGCGCGACGGACGTCCGCCTCGACTGGCCCGAGGGCACGCGCTTCCGCGTCGCGGCGTTCGGCGTGGAGCGCGACGCCGCCGTCCGGCTCGTCGGCCGGCACATGGTCTGCGCGGCGCTCGCGGCGATCGCGGTCGCGCACGTGGAAGGGCTCGGCCTCGACGCGACGCTCGCGCGGCTGCGGACGCTGGCGCCGACGCCGGGACGGATGCAGCCGGTCGCGCTTCCGGGCGGCGTCACGCTGCTGCAGGACGAGTTCAAGGCGACGATCGAGACGGTGCAGGCCGCGCTCGACGCCTTCGCCGAGGTTCCGGCAGGGCGCCGCCTCGTGCTGATCGGCAACCTCTGGGATCCGCCGGGCGACGAGGCGCTGCCTACCGCGCGGTCGGCGCCCGGATCGCGGCGATGGCGGCCCACCTCGTCGTCGTCGGCCGCGGGCTCGCCGACTACGGCGCGGGCGCGACGGCGGCCGGCATGCCGGCGGCGGCCGTCCACGACGGAGGCAACACTCCGCAGCAGGCGGCGGCGGTGCTCGCCGAGCTGCTGCAGCCGGGCGACGTCGTGCTGGTCAAGGGCAGCCGCGGCCAGATGCTCGACCGCGTCCGGCTCCTCCTCGAAGGCCGGCGCGTCGGCTGCAACGTCGACCTGTGCGACCAGCGCTCGATGCGCTGCGTCGATTGTCCCGATGCTCGAGGACGGCTGGGGCACGCGGCGGATGATCGTCCGCGCGGGGACGCGGCGGTGAGCCGAACGCCGGTCAGTACGTGGCCCGGCCGCCGGAGATGTCGAACACCGCGCCGGTGCAGAACGAGCACTCGGCGGACGCGAGCCAGTTGACGAGATCGGCGACCTCCTCGGCGCGCCCCAGCCGCCCCATCGGAATCTTGGAGATCACCATCGCCTTGAACTCGGGCGTCACCTGCGCCAGGATCTCCGTGTCGATCGCCGCGGGCGCCACGGCGTTGACGCGGATTTCCGTCGCGGCCAGTTCCTTGCCGAGCGACTTGGTCAGGGCCATGACCCCCGCCTTGGCCGCGGCATAGCACGACGCTCCGGGGTTGCCTTCCTTGCCCCCGATCGACGACATGTTGACGACGCGGCCGTGGCCGTTCTTCCGCATCACGGGGATCACCGCGCGGCAGCAGTGGAAGACGCCGTCGAGGTTCAGCGCCATGAACCTGCGCCACGCGTCGAGCGGATAGTCGACCAGCGGCGCGATCGGGCCGTTCGCCCCGGCGTTGTTGACGAGGATGTCGATCCCGCCGAAGTCGCGCACGACCGCGGCGGTCGCGGCCTCCACCGCGGCGTAGTCGGTGACGTCGACCCGGTAGGCGCGCGCGCCGGGCAGACCGGCGGCCACGGCCGACGCCTTGGCGAGGTCGATGTCCCAGAGCGCGCTGACGACTCCGGAACGGGCGAGGCGCCGGGCGATCGCGGCGCCGAGACCGCCGGCGCCGCCGGTGATGACGGCCACGCGCGTCGCGCCGGCGCCGGTGTCCTGTCGTGTCGATTGCGTTTCCATGCGGCTTCCGTTGGCGTGAGCTCGAACAGCGTCAGGTGGTCGAGCGAGCGATCACGGTGGCCCCGGCGATCGCGGCAGGCCGGGAATCGTGGCGAGGACGCGGTCGCCGAGCCCGCCGTCGAGCCGCAGGTCGATGCCGGTCGCGTAGGCGGCATCGTGTCCCGCGAGGTGGACGATCGCGCGCGCGACGTCCTCCGGCGTGCCGATGCGTCCGAGGGGCACGGCCTCCTGCCGGCGGCGCAGCAGGTCGGGGTCGCGGTAGATCGGCTCGGTCAGCGGCGTGCGGATGAGCCCGGGCGACACCGAGTTGACCCGGATGCCGTCGGCGGCCCACTCCTGCGCGAGCTGCCGGCAGAGCATCACCAGCGCCGCCTTGGCCGGCGAGTACGCGCCCAGTCCGGGGAACGGATGCAGCGCCGAGATCGACGCCACGGCGACGATCGCGCCGCGGCTCTGCGCGAGCGCGCGTGCGCCGCGCGCGCCAGCAGCCAAGTGGCGCGCACGTCGACGGCGAACACGGCGTCCCAGTCGGCGGGATCGAGGGTGGCGAGCGGCGCGCCGCGCGCGATCCCGGCGTTCGACACCAGCACGTCGAGGCCGGCGCAGCGCTCGACCGCCTTCTCCGCGAGGCCGGTGCACGCGGCCGCGTCGGCGAGGTCCGCGTGCAGCCCGCAGGCATCGGCGCCCCGTGCCGCGAGCTCCGCCACCAGCGCGTCCAGCGCCGGCCCCGGCCGGGATGCCGCCGCGGCGATCGCCAGCGGCCGGCCCTGCGCCCGCGCCGAATCGAGCAGCGCGAAGCAGGTCGCGCGCCCGATGCCGCCGGTGGCGCCGGTGACGAGCACCCGCAGGGTCGCGTCGCTGCTCACCGCGCCGGTCCCGTCAGCCCTTGTACTGGATCAGGTTCACGACGACGAGCCCGGCAACATGGCTTTCCTCCTTGGCATTGGGCGGGCCTATTGGCGCTACTGGTACCTCAGTTAACCGAAGTTGCGGGGCTTTGTCAACGGCGTGATCACTTGACAAGGCCGGGCTGATCTAGTCAACTGAGGTACCAGTTCCGACCGGCGGCCAGAATCCCAGGAGCATCGGCAATGCGCTTCCCCCACCTCTTCCAGCCCGGCCGGATCGGCAGCCTGGAGGTGAAGAACCGGATCATCGCGCTCGCCGATGGAGCGCAACTACTGCACGGCCGAAGGGCGCGTCACGCAGCGCTACATCGACTACATGGCGGCGCGCGCGCGCGGCGGCGCGGGGCTGCAGTACACGGAGGCCACCTACGTCGACCCGCGCGGCAGGGGCCGCGTGCTGCAGATGGGGCTGTACAAGGACGACCTCATCCCGGAGTTCGCGCGGCTGGTCGCCGCCGTGCACCGCGAGGGCGGCGTCATCGGCCCCGAGCTCCACTACGGCGGGCGCGTCGTGCACCCCGGGGTCAGCGGCCTCGAATCGCACGCGCCCTCGGCCGTGCCCTACGCCGGCGCCGGCGGCTTCGTGCCGCACGCGCTCACCCGCGGCGAGATCGCCGCGATCGTCGAGCGCTTCGGCGATGCCGCCCGCCGCGCGGCCGAGGCCGGCGCCGACTTCATCGGCATCCACAGCGCCCACGGCTACCTGCTCGCCCAGTTCCTCTCGCCCTGGTGCAACCGGCGCGACGACGAATACGGCGGCGACCTCGCGGGCCGCATGCGGTTTCCGCTCGAGGTCCTCGCGGCGGTGCGCAAGGCGACCGGGGGCGCGCTGCCGATCGTCTACCGCATCAGCGGCGACGAGCACCAGGACAACGGCCTCACGCTGGCGGACGTGTGCGCGCTCGCGCCGCACCTCGTCGCCGCGGGCGTCGACCTGATCGACGTGTCCGCCGGCATGTACGAGACCAACTGGTGGATCACGCAGCCGATGGAGATGCCGCAGGGCGTGCTCGCGCCGCTCGCGCGCGAAGTGCGCAGGCACGTCGACGTCCCGGTCAGCGTCTCCGGCCGGATCACCGACCCCAGCGTGGCGGAACACCTGATCGAGTCGGGAGCCTGCGACTTCGTCACGATGGGGCGCGCGCTGCACGCCGATCCGGAATTCCCCAACAAGGCGCGCTCCGGCCGCACGGCGGAGATCTGCACCTGCATCGCCTGCAACCAGGGCTGCAGCGACATGCACTCGCGCGGCCTGCCGATCGTCTGCCTCGTCAACACGACGACCGGGCGCGAGCGCGAGTACGCGATCCGTCCGGCGGCGGCGCCGAAGCGGATCGTGGTCGTCGGCGGCGGCCCGGCCGGACTCGAGGCGGCCCGCATCCTCGCGCTGCGCGGCCACGCGGTGACGCTGTTCGAGCGCGACGAGGAGCCGGGCGGCCAGATGCTGCTCTCCCGCCTCGTTCCTGGCCGCGAGGAGCTCTCGGGGCACCTGACGTGGCTCGTCGGCAGCGCCGGGCGCGCGGGCGTTCGCCTGCTGCTCGGGGTCGAGGCCGACGCGGGCCGCGTGCTGGCCGAGCAGCCGGACATCGTCGTCGTCGCGACCGGGTCGGAGCTCGGCCTGCCCAACATTCCCGGCATCCTCGACAGCCCGGTCGTCGACGCCTACCAGATCCTGCGCCGGCCGCTGGCGGGGATCGGCCGGGCGCTGGTGATCGGCGGCGACATCCGCGGCCTGGGCGTCGCCCGCGTGCTCGCGCAGAAGGACGTCGAAGTGATCCTGGTCGAGCCCGGCCGGGAGCTCGTCACCGACATCGGCACGCGCTCGCGGCGATTCCAGGTCGGCGCGCTCGAGGAGCGGCGCAACGTCACGATCCATCTCGGCACGACGGTCGAGGCCCTGGGTGAACGCTCGGCGCAGCTCTGGAACGGCACCGAGCGCTGGGAGGTGGCCGGCATCGACGTCGTGGTTCCGACGCGGATGCTGCTGCCCGTCTCGACCGTCGCCGACGCGCTGTACGCGCAGGCGCCGGGGCTCGACGTCCACGTCGTCGGCGACTGCGCCCAGCCGCGCACCGCGCTGGAGGCGATCCACGACGCCGCGGCGCTGGCGCACCGGCTCTGATCGCGCGATGGGCGGGAACCTCTGCGCGCGCCCTCGGAAAGGACCATGACCAGGCCATCGGCGATCGACCTCCGCAAGACCCTCCCCGGGAAGATCGCGGCGGCCGGCAGGGCCAGGGAAGCCGGGTCGCTGACGACCCAGGTCACCGAGCTCATTCGCGACGCGATCATCGACGGCCGGCTGCCGCTCGGCGAAGCGCTGTCGGAGCTGAAGCTCGCGGCGGCGTTCAAGGTCAGCCGCACGCCGGTGCGGGAGGCGCTGACGGCGCTGCAGCTGCAGGGGCTGATCGAGATCCGCCCGCAGTCCGGCAGCTTCGTGTTCATGCCCTCGGAAGTGGACGTGGGCGAGCTCGCGGAATTCCGGCGCGTGCTGGAGGTCACGGCGCTCCGGTTCTGCTTCGCCCGCCGGCGCGAGGAGACGCTGCGCGAGATGCGGGCGACGCTCGAGGCGATGGAACGCGCGCAGGACGCCGACGACCGCCTCGGTGTCGCGCGGGCGGACACGGCGTTCCACCAGGCGATCGCGGAGAACAGCGCCAACGAGTACCTGGTCGGCGCCTACCGGCTGGTGTCCGGCCGCGTGGCGGCGCTGCGCACGCACAACCTGCTGGCGACGGACAAGGTCCGCGAGCACGCGCTGGCCGAGCACCGCGCGCTGATCGGCGCCTTTGCGAAGGGGGACCTCGACCGCGCGGAGGACGTCCTCGCCGAGCACGTGCTGCGGATGCGGCTGCGCTACCGCACCCAGCGCGAGCGGGAGCCTGCCGGGGTATCGCCATGACGTCCCCGGCCGACGCGCGCGCGCTCGCCGGGACTTCCGCTCCGCGGAGCCGCGCGGTAGATTGGCGCGCTGCAAACGCCGGTCGGGGCCGGTTCCGGGAGGACGAGTCGATGCGATTTCGGGCAGGGGCCGTTGTCGCGGCAATCTTGCTGCAGCTCGCGTTCGCCGCGCACGCGGCCGAGCCGCTGTCGCCGGCCGAGCTCGCCAAGCCGGGGCGGGTGCTGATGCTCCGCCACGCCAACGCGCCGGGCATCGGCGATCCGCCGGGGTTCAGGCTCGACGACTGCGCGACGCAGCGCAACCTCGACGCCGCCGGCCGGGCGCAGGCGGCGAGGCTCGGCGAGCGGCTGGCGCAGGCCGGCGTCGCGCGCGCGAAGGTCTACTCCAGCCAGTGGTGCCGCTGCCTCGAGACCGCGCGGCTGCTGAAGCTCGGGCCGGTCGACGAGCTGCCCGCGCTCAACTCGTTCTACGGGCGAACGCAGGACCGCGACGCGAACGTCGCCGCGCTGCGCGCGTTCCTGGCGGCGCTGCCCGTCGACGGTCCGCCGGTGGTGCTGGTCACCCACCAGTTCACGATCGGCGCCTTCACCGGCGGGGGCATCGACTCCGGCGGCGGCACGGTGTTCGCGCTGAACGGCTCCGGCGCGCCGCGCGTGCTGGGCGACATCGCGCCGGACTGACCGACTCGCTCCAATCCGCAGCCAGGGGACTCCACCATGCGCGCCTTCGTCCTCGGTCTCCTCGTCCTGCTGTCGCCGGTCGCAGTCGCGCAGCCGGTGCTCAAGGCCACGCAGGTCGCCGAGTTCGCCGACGGCCTGTCGCAGCCGCACGACGCGGCGTTCTCCCCCGACGGCAGGCTGATCTACGTCACCGACATGCGCAACAGCCGCGTGCGCGTGCTCGAGGCGATGACGCTGAAGCCCGTCGGCACGTTCGGCGAGCGCGAGCTTTCCAATCCGCACGATGCCGAGTTCGACAGGGCCGGGCGGCTGCTCGTCGCCGACACCGGCAACGACCGCGTCGCGATCTACGAGGTGAACGGCGCGCAGGCGAAGCTGGTCGGCGAGCTGAAGGGGCTCGCGGGCCCGGAGGGCGTCGCGGTCGCGCCCGACGGGCGGGTGCATCGTCACCAACACGCGCGGCGCCACGCTGGCCGTGTTTCGCGACGGCAGGCTGGAGCGCACCGTCGGCAGCCGCGGCACGCGCGACGGCGAGTTCGCCAATCCGCACGACGTCGAGGCGGCGGCCGACGGCAGCGTCTACGTCGTCGACTCGGGCAACGACCGCGTGCAGGTGTTCGACGCCGAGCTTCAGGCACCGCGCCACCTTCGGCGCCGCGCTCGGGCTGCAGCGGCCCGAAGTACCTCGCCTTCGACGGCGACCGCATCTGGCTCGCCGACGAGGACAACCACCGGATCCTGCTGCTCGATCGCCGGCACCAGCTGCTCGGCGTGCTCGGCACCGGCAAGCGCGGCCGCGGCGCCGGCGAGTTCTACAAGCCCGAGGCCGTGCTCGCGCGCGCGCCGTACGTCTGGGTCATCGACACCTACAACGACCGCGTGGTGCTGCTGCGCGTCGAATAGCCGGCGACGTGGAGGCACCGGTTCGCGCACGCCTACTGACACGCCGTTCCCGGCGAAACGGAACACCTGCCGCATGATCGCCTGGACTACCCGGGCGGTGCCAGTCCACCGTGTAGGCGAAAGTCGCCGCGTTGCCCGTGGCGAAGATGGCGACGTCGACGATATGCGACGATATGTCTCGGCCACGTCGACGGGATGGAACGGCGTCGCATTGAACGGCGGACCCGACGACGGTGGAGACACTGCACGACGCAAACGCCGGGACCGGTACCGCTGCAGCTTCGCAGATAAGCCACCATGGCTTGCCGGTCGGCATCGTAGGTGAACCAGGTCACGAAGATGACGTCGACCTGGTGGCTGAAGTTGACGCCCCGGCCCGGCTCGCAGGGGATTCCAGCAGAGGTCGGTGAAATTCGCCTGTCGACGCAGAGATCAGGCAGACCGCCGAAGACGCAGATGGGCACCGAGCCAGAAGGGTCTGCGGGGTGATCGTCTTGGTCTACGGAGATCCCTTTCACCGTGTAGGGGATCGAACCCCTGATTGGCCGTCACGAAGCGGCGCTCATGTTGCCTGCACCGTCTCTGTGACCTTCGTCAGAGTGGAACGGTGAGGCGTGGAAGGCGGGGCCGGTGACCGTGGAGACGTCACCCGAGTCAGGCTTCATCCCCATTCCGGTGGAGCTCGGGCGATCAGCCACCACGGCTTGCCAGCGGCGTCATAGGTGAACCACGTGGCGAAGATCACGTCACCCTGATGCGCGAAATTGATCCGGCCGATTACGAACCGCCTGGTGCGTTCCACCAGAGGCCCTGGTAATTGGCAGTCAGTCTGGCCTGGCGCCAACCGAGGGCAGACTGGTGCCGCTTGCACTGGTGGCGGTCACTGAACAGAGGTAGGGCTTGCCGTTGGTGAGGCCGGGGACGGTGATCGGCGACAGCGTGCCGTCGGATGTGACGACACCGTCGCGCGTTCCCGCGGTGCACATTGCGGCATAGCCGGTGATCGCCGATGCGCCGGTGCCCAGCGGCGGGAGAAGGAAACCGTTGCCTGGCTCGTCGCCGGCGATCGCACCGCCGATGATCGGCTCGCCGAGTACCGTACGCGGAGTTCGTTGAGGAAGGTCCGGTTAGGTCAGCTTTCCGGCGACCGGGCTGTTGAAGGCGACAAAGTCCAGCGTTCCGTCGCCATCGACGTCGACGGCAAGCGGAACGTTGAGGCCCGGGCCGAGCGGCGGACGAAACCGGCGCGAACGTGCCGTTCCCGTTGTCAATCCACATCATGTCGACCGATCGGCCTCCCATCGTCGCGGGTTCCAAACTGCCGCTCGCATAGATGTCCAGGCGGCCGTCACCGTTGATGTCCGCGACATCCACCCGGGCGAACTGCGCCGGGGCGAGCGAGAAGGCAGCCGCACCCATGCGCTGCACGGTCTCGTCTGCAAACGTGCCGTCGCCACGATTGACCAGCAGCCGCAGTAGGTCCTGGCTGTAATCGGCAGCGAGCAGCACCAGGTCCTGGAATCCGTCACGATTGACATCAAGGGCCGCGATGCCGAGAACCACGGCACTGGTCGGCATCGCGCCCGGGAGAACATGGCGGGGTCGCTTGGTGAAGTCGCCGCTTCCGTCGTTCATGAGAACGATGCTTTGCGGGGTGCTGCCAAACCCGTCGGTGCCGAGTACCAGGTCCGGATGACCGTCGCCATCCACGTCGACCAACAACGACGCGGTGTAGGTCTTGCCTCCGGGGAACGTCACATCCGGCGGAATGCGGTCCGTGGCCTGTCGAAACGTTCCGTCCGGTCGACCAAGGAGGAACATGGCAGGACCGGGGATGGAGATTGCCGACGTAGACATCCAGGATTCCGTCGCCGTCGATGTCACCGAAGGCCCCTGAATGCGTGAATGCAGGCTGGCCGGAAGCGATGCCGAGCGATCGGTCAGGCCGCTGGCTGCGTTGGACAGGCGAGCAGCAGGTTCCGTGCCGCCGGGAAATGGGGGGCATCGTAGCCGTGGTCGGTGATGAAGATGTCCGGACGGCCGTCGCGGTTGAAATCCGCCGTGAGGACCTGGCGCGGGGCTTCGGTTCCCGGCAGGGCGCCTGCTCCCAGAGCAGCCGCGTTGCGTCGGTCAGCACGCCGCCCGGGCCGGAAAGCGCAGGATGAGCAGCGGGAGCCTTTGGGAAGGCTGCGGTGGAAGCACGCCGAACGCCACCACGATGTCTGCGCGTCCGCCACCGGCCAGGGTCCGCGGCGAACGACGCCGCGGTTCCGCCGACCGATTGGCCGCCAACGACGGGGACGGCAACGCTGATCTCGCCGCTGGGCCCCGGCGTGAACTGCAGCGATGCCTGCGTCCATCCGATGCCGGGCTCGCGAAGTACGTACAGGAACAACCCACCTGCAAGCACGAATCTGGTCATTGTCGTCCAGGAAGAAGTTGCGAGCAGGCGCCATCACGACCAGACGCGCACGAGCCAACCGCGCAAGCTACACGAGTACTGCGAGGCGGGCACAATGGACATGCATTTTCACTTTGGCCTATAGTGGTTGGGCGCCGTCGTCGCGGCGAGCCACCGGAGCGAGCCATGTCCCATCAGCCCCCGAAGGAAAGCAAGAAGAAGGCCCAGCACACGGCGAAGGAGAAGAAGGCGATCAAGCAGCAGAAGAAGCAGGTCGGCGAAGTCGTCCCGTTCCTCAAGCACTGACGAGCGCGACGGCCGCGAGGCATGCCCCGACAGGCGGGTCGAGCGGCCGGCCCGTGGGCCCGCCGCGGCGAATGCGGGTCTTCGGGCTCGCGCGCTGAACCGATGTTCGCCGACACGCTCTAACAAACTATGGGAGCGGCAATGTTCAAGATCGAAACCGAAGACGGCCACGGCCTGTGGTCGGACGTACGTGGACCGAACGGCGAAATCATGACGTTCGAAAGCGAGGACGACGCCCGCGCGAAGCTCGCGGAGCTCTTCCCCGTCCTGGTGCAGATGGAAAAGTACGCCGGCGGCAAGCGCACGCGCGTCGTCCGCGTCTTTCGCAACGACAAGGAATGGAAGGAAGGCACGCCGCCGGCCTAGCGCCGGCAACGAAGCACGCCATGAGCACGCTGACCAAGATCGCCCTCGGCATGATGGGACAGTTGCGGCCGAAGCCCGCCGTCGGCGATTCGACGCCGGCGATCGCGCTGCCGGCGCCGGAGCGGCAGGGCGGCCTGCCGCTGATGGAGGCGCTCGCCGCCCGCCGTTCCGGCCGGGACTTCGCGCGCACCGAACTGCCGCTGACCGTGCTGTCGAACCTGCTGTGGGCGGCGTACGGCGCGAACCGGCCCGACGGCGGGCGCACGGCGCCGTCGGCGCTGAACGCGCAGGAGGTCGACGTCTTCGTCGCGCTGCCGGCGGGCGCGTACCGGTACGAGCCCGGCGCGCACGCGTTGCAGGCTCGTCGCGGCCAGCGACCTGCGGCGCGTGACCGGGTACCAGGACTTCGTCGACGAGGCGCCGCTCGACCTCGTCTACGTCGCCGACCACACGCGGATGGCCATGGTGCCGGTCGCGCAGCGCGAGGCCTTCGCCTATGCCGCGGCCGGCGCGATCGCGCAGAACGTCTACCTGTTCGCGGCAAGCAGCGGCCTCGCGACGGTGATCCGCGCGTGGATCGATCGCGAGGCGATCGCCAACGCGCTCGGCCTCACGCACGACCAGCAGGTGCTGCTGTCGCAGACGATCGGCTTCCCGAAGGCGTAGCGATGGGCGGGCAGGGCGCGTGGCCGCGGATCTTCTGCTATCCGCGGCTCCTCGCCGCCGGCCACGCGGCCGCCACCCCGCCGCCGCCCCTCGATCGGTCCGGCGTCGACCTCTACCTGCGGGCCGCCACCGCGCTGTGGCACGGCGTGTCGCTGCTGCGCACGCGGCCGGGCCGGACGATCCTCCTGCCGGCCTATCACTGCGGTCTGGAGCTCGACGTGCTGGTCCAGGCCGGCTACCGGGTCGCGTACTATCCGGTCGGCCGCGACCTCGCCATCGATCTCGACGTGCTGCGCGGGTTCGAGTCCCCGGACGTCGGCGCGCTCTACGTCATCCACTACTTCGGCAT
This sequence comes from uncultured beta proteobacterium, assembly GCA_963832705.1. Taxonomy (GTDB): domain Bacteria; phylum Pseudomonadota; class Gammaproteobacteria; order Burkholderiales; family Casimicrobiaceae; genus CAIWHR01. Next base: position 38,450 of record CAWHVP010000002.1, read on the forward strand.
GCCGCAGCCGATGGCCGCGTTGCGCGCGCTCTGCGACGAGCGCGGCTGGGAGCTGATCGAGGACTGCGCGCAGGCGGTGTTCGCGGTCGCCGACGGGCGGCCGGTCGGCAACTGGGGCGACATCGCGATCGTCAGCTTCGCCAAGTCGCTGCCGGTGCCGCTGGGCGGCGCGCTCGTCGTCAACGGCCGGGGGCTCGGGCGCTCGCCCGCGACCGTCGCCGCGCCGCGCGGGCTGGTGGGGCAGGCGGTGTTCGATCTCGTCGGGCGGGACCTCGCGCGCCTGCCGCTGCTCGACCGGGCGCCCAATCGCCGGTTCCTCCAGTGGGCCGCGCGCGGCGTGCGTCGCGCGCTCGGCCGATCGCGCGGCGACGATGGCCGCGGCGAAGCAGGCGGGGCCAACGAGGTGGCCGGCGCGATCGCGTTCCGCGCGGCCTGGCGGGATGCCCGGATGCCGGCGTTCTGCCTCGCGCTGCTGCGCCGGGTCTCGTCCGAGCACGTCGTCGCGCGGCGGCGCGCCAACTTCGCCGCGCTGCTCGCCGCGAGCGCCGACTGGCGACACGTGGCGCCGCTGCTGCGCTCGCTCCCCGACGGCGCGTGCCCGGGCTACTTCCCGGTCACGACGACCGGCGGCGCGGAGCGCTTCATCGCCCATTGCCGGGAGCGCGGCATCGAGCCGGTGCGGATGTGGTCGCGCACGCCGGCGCCCTGGCCGGCGGACGCCTTCCCGGACGTCGCGTGGCTGAAGCGCGAGGTCGTCATGCTGCCGGTCCATCAGGATCTCGGGCCGGCGGAGATCGCGCGGCTGCAGGCGTGCATCGCCGCCGCATGAGGCGAGGCGCGCGAGGCCGGCGCCGGCGGCGAAAATCGCGTCGCGGGTACACTGGGGTTCGACGCTGCGCGAATGCGGCGCGATCGAATCGACCTGCAGGAGAGCGCAAGGCATGCGCAGACGCACGGGATACGGCCGCACCGTCGAGCTGAAGCCCAGCCTGCGCCACCAGGCGTGGGCCGCGCTGCTGCGGATGATGTCGACCAAGCGGTTCAAGGCCGACACCGACATCGCGGCGATGCGCCAGTTCTACGAGAGGATCGACGCCTGGCAGTACCGGACCGATCCGGACATCAGGCGCACGCCGGTCGACTGCGGCGGCGTGCCCGCGGAGTGGGTGACGTGCCGGAATCGCTGCCCGAACGCACGATCCTGTACCTGCACGGCGGCTCGTTCGCGTTCCGGTTTCCGAACCTGCACGCGCGGCTGGCGGCGCGGATGTGCCGCAAGCTGCACGCGCGGGCGCTGATCCCCGATTACCGGCTCGCCCCCGAGCACCCATTTCCGGCGGCGCCCGACGACTGTCACGCCGCGTATCGCTGGCTGCTGGCGACACAGGGCGATCCGAAGGGCGTCGTGATCGCCGGCGACTCGGCCGGCGGCAACCTGGCGCTGGTCACGCTGCATCGCGCGCGGGTCGCCGGCGAGCCGATGCCCGCGTGCGCGGTGCTGCTGTCGCCGGCGGTCGACTGCACGCTGCAGAGCCCGAGCATGTTCGACAACCAGCCGCTCGACCCGATGATCCAGCTCGACAACCTGATCGTGCTGCGCGCGCACTACGTGCCGTCGCCGGAGCTGTACACGCATCCGGAGGTCTCGCCGCTGTTCGCCGACTTCGACGGCTTCCCGCCGCTGTTCTTCCAGGCCGGCAGCAACGAGCTGCTGCGCGACGAGGCGACGCGCGCCGCGGAGAAGGCGTACGCGGCCGGCGTCGACGTCGAGCTCGAGCTGTGGCCGCGCGCCGTGCACGTGTTCCAGGCCGCGGGCTTCCTGCCCGAGGCCCGGCACGCGGTCAACCACATCGCGCGCTTCGTGCGGATGCGCGCCGGGTGGGGCGCGCCGCCGAGGGCAGGAAGTGGGGTCAGAGCCGGAAGTCGCGGAAGTAGTGTCTGACCCCACTTACCCAATTATCGGTTGTACTTGCGGGCGCTGCCGCGGACCTGGTCGGCCGGGTACTTCCGCTCGTTGGCGGCGATCTTCGCGACCGCCGCGGCGTGGAGATCGATGCCCAGCTGGTCGGCGAGGCGGACGAGGTAGAGCAGCACGTCGGCGAGCTCGGTCGCGACCTCGGCCTTCGTTTCGGGCGGGAGCGCGCGGCTCTCTTCCTCGGTCAGCCACTGGAAGTGCTCGAGGAGCTCGGCCGCCTCGACGATCAGCGCCGTCGCGAGGTTCTTCGGCGAGTGGAAGCGCTCCCAGTCGCGCGCGGCGGCGAACGCGCGCAGCTGGTCGCGCAGCGCGTCGAGGTCGCGGACGGGTGACGGGCCGGGGTCTTCGGGTCGGACGGACATCGTCGGGGTCGGGGTCGTCGAGACGGCGCCGTCACGTCTGGCGGAACTCGAGCCGGTAGGCGGCCCCGGGATCCTGGCCCAGCAGGCGGACCAGTGCCGGCAGCGCGGGACGCAGGAGCGCCTCGAGGTTCCACGGCGGATTGAACACGAACATGCCGCTGCCGTGCATGCCGTAGCCGTCGGGCCCCGGCGTCGCGATCGCCAGCGAGACGTCCAGCCAGTCGCCGGGGGCCATCCGCCGCAGCTCGCGCGGCAGGTCGTCCGCCTCGCGCCGCTGCAGCATCGGATACCAGACCGCGTAGGTGCCGGTGGCGAAGCGCTCCAGCGCATCGCGCACGGCCGAGCGCACGGCGCGGTAGTCGGTCTTGACCTCGTAGGACGGATCGATCAGCACGAGCCCGCGCCGCGACGGCGGGGGCAGCAGCGCCTTCATTCCCGCGAGGCCGTCGCCGGCGACGACGGCGACCTGCCGGCCCGCGCCTTCGAAGTGCGCCTGCAGCGCCTTGGCGTCGGTCGAGTGCAGCTCGAAGCAGCGCAGCCGGTCCTGCGGGCGCAGCAGCTGCAGCGCGATCTGCGGCGAGCCCGGGTACACGCGCAGCTCGCCGTCGGGATTGACGTGCCGCACCTGCTCGACATAGTCGGCGAGCGGCGCCGGCAGCTTCGGCGCCGACCACAGCGCGCCGATGCCCCCGGCGAACTCCCGGCGCTTGGTCGCGTACGGCGCGTCGAGCGCGTAGCCGCCGGCGCCCGCGTGCGTGTCGATCACCCACAGCGCCTTGTCCTTGCGCGTGAGCAGCCGGATCGTCTGCACGAGCACCAGGTGCTTCAGCACGTCCGCGTGGTTGCCGGCGTGATAGCCGTGGCGATAGGAGAGCATCGTCGGAGTGTACGGGTTCGGCGCCCGGGATCCAACGGGAGCCGGTAACATGCGAACGATGGTCACGGAGGATTCCATGCAGCCCACCCGCCCCCCGGCTTCCGGGCAGGGCCTCGCCGGAGGCCTCACCAACTACGGCGACCCCGGCTTCTCGCTCTACCTGCGGCGCTCGTTCGCGCAAGTCGATGGGCTACTCGGCCGCGATGCTGGCGCGGCCGGTCGTCGGCATCGCCGTACCCGGCGGCGGCTTCAACAACTGCCACCGCCATTTCCCCGAGCTGCTCGAGGCGGTCAAGCGCGGCGTGCTCGCCGCCGGCGGGCTGCCGCTCGAGTTCCCGACGATCTCGCTGGGCGAGGTGTTCCTCAACCCGACGAGCCTGATGTTCCGCAACCTGATGGCGATGGACATCGAGGAGATGATCCGCGCCCAGCCGATGGACGCCGTGGTGCTGATGGGCGGCTGCGACAAGACCGTGCCGGCGCAGCTGATGGGCGCCGCGTCGGCGGACATGCCGGCCATCCAGCTGATCGGCGGGCCGATGATGACCGGCCGCTACCGCGGCGAGCGCCTCGGCGCCTGCACCGACTGCCGGCGGTTCTGGGCGCAGTACCGCGCGGGCGAGGTCGACGACGCCGGAGATCGAGGAGGTCGAGGGCCGGCTCGCGACCACCGCCGGCACCTGCGCCGTGATGGGCACCGCCTCCACCATGGCCTGCCTCGCCGAGGCGCTCGGCATGGCGCTGCCGGGCACCGCGGCGATCCCGGCCGTGCATGCCGACCGCCTGCGCGCGGCCGAGGCGACCGGCGCGGCGGCCGTGCGGCTGATCGCAGCGGCCGATCGCGCCGCGCGAGATCATCACGCCGAAGCCGTCGAGAACGCGCTGCGCGTGCTGCTCGCGATCGGCGGCTCGACCAACGCGATCATCCACCTGACGGCGATCGCCGGCCGCGCCGGCATCGACGTGCCGCTCGACGCGGCTCAACGAGCTGTCCGACACCACGCCGGTGCTGGTCGACCTGAAGCCGACCGGCGCAGCACTACATGGAGGACTTCTTCGCCGCGGGCGGCATGTCGGCGGTGCTGCGCGAGCTGAAGCCGCTGCTCCATCTCGACTGCCTGACGGTGACCGGCGAGACGCTGGGCGAGCGGCTCGCAGCCGAGCGCGACCTCTGGGTCGATCGCGCGGTGATCCGTGCCGCGGCGGACCCGATCGAGCCGGAGGGCGGACTGGTCGCGCTGTTCGGCTCGCTCGCGCCGCGCGGCGCGATCCTCAAGCGCTCGGCCGCCGATCACCGGCTGTTCGAGACGCGAGGGCCGCGCGGTGGTGTTCGATTCGCTCGCCGACCTCGCCGGCGCGGATCGACCGCGACGACCTCGACGTGACGCCGGACGATGTCCTGGTGCTGCAGAACGCCGGGCCCGATCAGCGGCACCGGCATGCCCGAGGCCGGCTACCTGCCGATCCCGGAGAAGCTCGCGCGGCAGGGCGTCAAGGACATGGTGCGCATCTCCGATGCGCGCATGAGCGGCACCGCGTTCGGCACCATCGTGCTGCACGTCGCGCCCGAAGCGGCGCTCGGCGGGCCGCTGGCGCTGGTGCGCAACGGCGACCGCATCCGGCTGTCGGTGGCCGAGCGGCGCATCGACTCGCTCGTCGACGAGGCCGAGCTCGCGCGCCGCCGCGCGCAGCTCGCAGCCGCCGGCGCCGGCGCCGCAGCGCGGCTACGCGAAGCTCTACGCCGAGCACGTGCTGCAGGCGGACCAGGGCTGCGACTTCGACTTCCTCCGCCTCGACGGACGCGCGTGAGGGGCACGGGTCACCCTCACCCGCCGCTGCGCGGCACCCTCTCCCGCGTGCGGGAGAGGGCCGGGGTGAGGGCGGCTCGCAGCACCGGGAGTGCCCGATGACCGCCGCACGCACCGCCGATTCGCCCCACGCCTGGCTGCGCCTCGCGATCGCGCTGACGCTGTCGACGATCGGCGGCGTCGGCATGTGGTCGGTCGTCGTCGCGCTGCCGGCGGTGCAGGCCGAGTTCGGCGCCGCCCGCGCCGGGGCGTCGTTCCCGTACACGCTGACGATGATCGGCTTCGGCATCAGCAGCATCGCGATGGGGCGCCTCGCCGACCGCTTCGGCGTCGTCGTGCCGCTGGTCCTGGGCTCGCTCACGATGGCCGGCGGGTACGTCGTCGCCGGCGTTTCCGGCTCGCTGTGGCAGTACGCGCTGGCGCAGGGCCTGCTGATCGGCGCCGGCAGCGCGGCGTCGTTCGCGCCGCTGCTCGCCGACACGTCGCTGTGGTTCGTGCGCCGCCGCGGGACCGCCGTGGGGATCTTCGCGAGCGGCAACTACCTGGCCGGCGCGCTGTGGTCGCCGGTGACCGAGCACTTCATCGCCGCGTACGGCTGGCGGCACACGTCGTTCGGCATCGCCGCCTTCTGCGTGGCGACGATGCTGCCGCTGGCGTTGCTGCTGCGCCGGCGGGCGCCCGATCTCGCGCCGGCGGCGGGCGGCTCCGCGGTGGCGGCACCGCAGCGGACCGCCGCGAGCCTCGGCCTGTCGCCGCGGACGCTGCAGGCGCTGCTGATCGCCGCCGGCGTGTGCTGCTGCGTCGCGATGTCGATGCCGCAGGTGCACCTGGTCGCCTACTGCGGCGACCTCGGCTACGGACCGGCGCGCGGCGCGCAGATGCTGTCGCTGATGATGGTCTGCGGCATCGTCAGCCGGCTCGGGTTCGGCGTGATCTCGGACCGGATCGGCGGACTGCGGACGCTGATCCTGGGCTCGGTGCTGCAGGGCGTCGCGCTGCTGCTGTTCGTGCCGTTCGACTCGCTGGTGTCGCTGTACGTGATCGCCGGGCTCTTCGGCCTGTTCCAGGGCGGCATCGTGCCGTCGTACGCGATGATCGTCCGCGAGTACTTCGCGCCGACCGAGGCCGGCGCGCGGATCGGCGCCGTGCTGACGGCCACGCTCTTCGGCATGGCGCTCGGCGGCTGGATGTCGGGCGCGGTGTTCGACCTCACCGGCTCGTACACGGCGGCATTCGTCAACGGCATCGCGTGGAACCTCGCCAACGTGGCGATCGCCGCGTCGCTGCTGTGGCGGCAGACGAAGATCCGGCCGCGGGGCGTGCCGCGATGACGATCCGGCCGCTGGTGCCGCACGGCGAGGCGCTGCGCCACGCGATCACGTGGCTCGCCGAGCACGAGCGCTGGTCGCCGCAGCTGATCGAGGAGGCCTGCCAGCGCTTCGACCTCGGCCCGATGGACGAGGAGTTCCTGCTCGCCGAGTACCGGCGGATGCACGAGCAGGGGCTGCGCTGACCCTCACCCGCCGCTCACGCGGCACGCTCTCCCGCGCGCGGGAGAGGGATGGGGAGAGGGCGCGACGGCCAGCTACAGCTACCTTCCCGCGCAGCTCCCGCGCCTCGCGGCGGCCGTCGATGACGTGCCGGAGCGCCAGCACCGGGTGCCGCCAGATCATCCGCGGCCCGGCGTAGCGCATCACCGCGCGGATCTCCTCGCGCATCTCGGCGTTGTAGCAGTGGACCTTGCAGTTGGCGCAGGTCGGCTTGTCGTCGCCGAACACGCAGCGGTCGAGCCGCCGCGTCGCGTAATCCATCAGGCGCTGGCAATCGACGCACAGCCCCGCGTACTGGCCGTGCCGGTCGTGGCAGTGGATGCGCACCATCGCGCTGATCGTCGCGAGCTCGCGCGCGAGGCGCGGGTAGCGGCGGCGGTCGTGCGCGCGGCGCGTCCGGGGTATCGTTGCGTCCTGCGGGGCGTCGATTTCGCTCATGCCGGGCAGCTTGCCCGAGCGTGGTCGCCGCGACCATGATATGCATCAAGCCGCGCCAACGACCGCGCGGCCCGGACCAGGGAAGGACGACGTGAAGCTCTCGGTGCTCGACCAATCGACGGCGGCGGAAGGGCGCGACCAGGCGGTCGCGATCCGCGAGTCGCTCGCGCTCGCGCGGCACTGCGACGCGCTCGGCTACCACCGCTACTGGGTGTCCGAGCACCACGCCAGCGACAGCATCGTCGGGACGGCGCCGGAGGTGCTGATGGCCGCGATCGCCGCGACGACGACGCGCATCCGCGTCGGCAGCGCCGGCGTCATGCTGCCGCACTACTCGGCGCTCAAGGTGGCCGAGCAGTTCCGCGTGCTGGAAGGCATCGCCCCGGGCCGCATCGACCTCGGCGTCGGCCGTGCGCCCGGCACCGACCGCCTGACGGCGATGGCGCTGAACCCGTATTCCAACGCCGCCGACGAGTTTCCGCAGCAGGTCGCCGACCTGTCGGCGTGGGTGGCCGGCACGCCGCTGCCCGACGACCACCCGTTCCGTGCGATCCACGCGAACCCCCGGGGGCCGACGTCGCCGGAGATCTGGATCCTGGGGAGCTCGGATTACGGCGCGCGCCTCGCCGCGCACTTCGGGCTGCCCTACGCGTTCGCCTATTTCTTCAGCGACGGGCGCGGCGTCGAGGAGGCGCTCGCCCTGTACCGCAGGCATTACCGCCCCAGCGCGCGCCATCCGCAGCCGCAGGCGACGATCTGCGTGTGGGCGCTGGCCGCGGACACCGACGCCGAGGCGCGGCGGCTGCTGCAGACGCGCGAGCACTGGCGCGTCGGCTTCGAGCAGGGCCTGCGCCGGCCGCTGGTCGCGCCGGAGACCGCGGCGGCGCATCCGTACAACCCGGCGGAGCGGCAGCTGATCGAGCGCCTGCGGCAGAAGGCGTTCGTCGGCACGGCGGAAGCGGTCAAGGCCCGGCTCGAGGCGCTCGCCGCGGGCCTCGACCTCGACGAGCTCGTCATCGTGACCTGGACGTTCGATCCGCAGCCGCGGCACCGGTCCTACGAGCTGCTCGCGCAGGCATTCGGCCTCGCGGCGGCGCAGCGCGCGGCAACCTGACGGAGATTCCCGCACCATGAACCCGATGCCGGCAGCGATCGGCGCGCCGCAGGACGAGATCGACACGCCGGCGCTCATCGTCGACCTCGACGCCTTCGAGCGCAACCTGCGGAAGATGGCGGACTTCGCGCGGACGGCCGGCGTGCGCCTGCGCCCGCACGCGAAGACGCACAAGAGCCCGGTCGATCGCGCTGCGCCAGATCGCCGCCGGCGCGGTCGGGCAGTGCTGCCAGAAGGTCGGCGAGGCCGAGGTGCTGGTCCGCGGCGGCGTGCGCGACGTGCTGGTCAGCAACGAGGTCGTCGCGCCGCCCAAGCTGCGGCGCCTCGCCGCGCTCGCGCACGAGGCGACGATCGCGCTGTGCTTCGACGATGCGCGAGGTCGTCGACGCGGCGTCGCGCATCGCGGTCGAGGCGGGCGTCACGCTCGGGGGCCTCGTCGAGATCGACGTCGGCATGGGCCGCTGCGGGGTCGCGCCCGGCGAGCCCGCGCGGGTGCTGGCGCGGCGGATCGCCTCGGCGCCGGGCCTCGAGTTCCGCGGCGTGCAGGCCTACCACGGCACGGCGCAGCACCTGCCTTCGCTCGCGGAGCGCGAGCAGGCGATCGCCGCCGCGGCCGCGGCCGTGCGCGCGACGCTCGACGCGCTCGCCCGCGACGGCCTCGACTGCCCGGTCGTCTGCGGCGCCGGCACCGGCAGCTTCCGGCTGGAGGCGCGGCAGCGGCCTGTGGAACGAGCTGCAGGCGGGCTCGTACGTGTTCATGGACACCGAGTACGCGCGGATCGGCAGTCGAGCGACGGCGGCCTCTACCGCGAGTTCGAGCACAGCCTGTTCGTGCTGGCGAGCGTGATGAGCGTGCCGGCGGCGGGTCGCGCGGTCGTCGACGCCGGGTTGAAGTCGTTCAGCGCCGAGAAGGGCCTGCCGTGGGTGCACGGCCGGCCCGGCGTCGAGGTCGTCGGCGCGTCCGACGAGCACGGCACGCTGCGCCTCGCCCCGGGGGCCGCGCCGCTCGCGCTCGGCGACAGGGTGCTGCTGATCCCCGGCCACTGCGACCCGACGGTCAACCTGCACGACTGGTACGTCGCCGTGCGGCGCGGCCGGGTCGAGGCGCTGTGGCCGATCGCCGCCCGGGGCGCGAGCAGCTGAACGCGCCGTCCGCCGGCGGCGGCGTAAAATCGACGGTTTCCACAGCCAAACAACGACACGGGGGAGCTGACATGGACGAGCAACTGCGGATCGCCGCGCTGGAATACCACCGGCTGCCGCGGCCGGGCAAGATCTCGATCGCGCCGACCAAGGGCCTCATCAACCAGCGCGACCTCGCGCTCGCGTATTCGCCGGGCGTGGCCGCCGCCTGCGACGCGATCTTCGCCGATCCGAAGGAGGCGATGACGCTGACCTCGCGCGCGAACCTCGTCGCCGTCGTCACCAACGGCACCGCGGTGCTGGGCCTCGGCAACATCGGCCCGCTCGCCGGCAAGCCGGTGATGGAAGGCAAGGCGTGCCTGTTCAAGAAGTTCGCCGGCATCGACGTCTTCGACATCGAGCTCGCCGAGAACGACCCCGAGGAGATGGTGAAGACGATCGCGCGGCTCGAGCCGACGTTCGGCGGCATCAACCTCGAGGACATCAAGGCGCCCGACTGCTTCTACATCGAGAAGAAGCTGAAGGAGCGGATGAAGATCCCCGTCTTCCACGACGACCAGCACGGGACGGCGATCGTCGCGGGCGCGGCGATCATGAACGGGCTCAAGGTGCTGGGCAAGGAGTTCGCCGACGTCAAGCTCGTGTGCTCGGGCGCGGGCGCCGCCGCGATCGCCTGCCTCGACCTGCTGGTCGGCTCGGGCCTGAAGCGCGAGAACGTCATCGTCTGCGACAGCCGGGGCGTGATCTACACGGGCCGCGAGACGCCGATGGAGGAGAACAAGGCGCGCTACGCCCGCGACACCAAGGCGCGCACGCTCGCCGACGCCATCGTCGGCGCCGACATCTTCCTCGGGCTCTCCGGCCCCGGCGTGCTGACGAAGGAGATGGTGAAGGCGATGGCGGCGAGGCCGCTGATCCTGGCGCTCGCCAATCCCGAGCCCGAGATCCGGCCCGAGCTCGTCGCCGAGGTCCGCTCCGACGCGCTGATGGCGACCGGGCGCTCCGACTACCCGAACCAGGTCAACAACGTCCTCTGCTTCCCGTTCATGTTCCGCGGCGCGCTCGACGTCGGCGCGACGTCGATCACCGAGGAGATGAAGCTCGCGTGCATGCGCGCGATCGCCGAGCTCGCGCACGCCGAGCAGTCGGACGTCGTCGCGCAGGCCTACGCCGGCGAGAAGCTGATGTTCGGCCCCGAGTACCTGATCCCGAAGCCCTTCGATCCGCGGCTGATGGTGATGGTGCCGATGGCGGTGGCGAAGGCGGCGATGGACAGCGGCGTCGCGACGCGGCCGATCGCGGACTTCGACGCCTACCGCGACCGGCTTGAGCCAGTTCATCTACCACTCCAGCCTGATCATGAAGCCCGTGTTCGAGCGCGCCAAGCGCGCGTCGTCGAAGCGGGTGCTCTTCGCCGAGGGCGAGGAGGAGCGCGTGCTGCGCGCCGTGCAGGTCGTCGTCGACGAGGGGCTCGCGCGGCCGGTGCTGATCGGCCGGCCCGAGGTGATCGCGGCGCGCGTCGAGCGCTTCGGCCTGCGGCTCGCCGCGGGCTCGGACTACGACCTCGTCAACATCAACAGCGATCCGCGCTACAAGGCCTGCTGGCAGCTGTACTACCAGCTGATGGGGCGCAACGGCATCTCGCCGGAGGACGCGAAGGAGGCGGTGCTGCGCAAGCCCTCGCTGATCGCCGCGCTGCTGCTGCAGATGGGCGAGGCCGACGCGCTGATCTGCGGCACCGTCGGCAAGTACGCCGCGCACCTGCGGCACGTGGCCGACGTCGTCGGCCGGCAGGACGACGCCCCGGTGTTCGCCGCGCTGAACGGCCTGCTGCTGCCCAACCGCACGGTGTTCATCGGCGACACCTACGTGAACCGCGATCCGTCGGCGGCCGAGCTCGCCGGCATCACCCGGCTCGCCGCCGGCGCGGTGCGGCGCTTCGGCCTCGTGCCCAAGATCGCGCTCCTGTCGCACTCGAACTTCGGCAGCGACGACTCGGACTCGGCGCGCAAGATGCGCGAAGTGCGGAGGATGGTGCTCGAATGCGAGCCGGGGCTCGAGATCGACGGCGAGATGCACGGCGACGCCGCGCTGTCGGAATCGATCCGCTCGCGCGTGCACCCGGACTCGACGCTGAAGGGCGAGGCGAACCTGCTGATCATGCCGAATCTCGACGCGGCGAACATCTCGTTCAACCTGCTGAAGATCACCGCGGGCGAGGGCGTGACCATCGGCCCGATCCTGCTCGGCGCGCGCAAGACGGCGCTGATCGCGACGCCGTCGGCGACGGTTCGCCGCCTGGTGAATTTGACCGCGCTCGCGGTCGTCAGCGGGGACTGACGCCCCCACCCTGACCCTCTCCCCGCGCGCGGGGAGAGGGAACTGTCGCGCGGCACCCTCTCCCGCACGGCGGGAGAAGGTTGAGGGTGAGGGCTGCTGCACCCTCTCCCGCCCGGCGGGAGAGGGCAGGGGTGAGGGCTTCCGCCTAGTGCGAGGCGAGCGCCGTCTGCGGGTGGCCGGCGGCGACGCCGCGGGCCATCGTTTCCGCGTTCGCCGCGGGGGCGGGCTCGGATTCGGTCACCGGCGTGTCGATGCGGTCGAGCGCGCTCCAGGCGTTGCGCCAGGCGAACGTCGCCACGCGTGCCGCCCGCGACGACCAGCGCGAGGGCGAGCAGGACGCTCTGGAGGTGCATCCCGCCGTTGCCGAGCACGACCAATCCGGCCGCGAGCACGCTCGCGCCGACGAAGCCCACGCCCGACCAGAATCCGGACAGCGTGATCGCCCGCTCGCTCGACGGCGACAGGCCCGGCGCGTAGCGCGACGGCGTCGTCGGCAGGCTCGCGAGGAACGCGTCGCGCGCATTGGCTTCGGCCATCAGGCGCAGTACCGGGGTGCTGCCGACTTCGCTGGCGGGGACTTGCTTGCTTTCCATGTTCGACTCCATTGTCTTTTGGACATTGTTCGCGCTGTCTACCAGGATATGGTGCAGCGCACAATCACAACATAAGGACGCCGCCGGCAGGGGTCAAATAGTAGTTTTCGATCCGCCGCATCAGCCCCGGCGATGACGACGCAAGCCATTGTTTTACCTGTAGAGCATGGCGTTTCGACCGGCGCGGGTCGGACGCCGCGCACGCGGCATTTCCGCAACAGCGCCGCGAATCGCTAGCGCGCGGCGAGCGCCGCCGCACTGCAGCCGGCGGCAAGGCCGGCGGCTCCGGCGCGGCCGGTGGCCGCCGGCGTTGCGGCCGCCGTGGCTTCCAGCTCGTCGATCCGGCGCAGCAGGACCGCGACGTTGCGCCAGGAGAACCACGCGATGGCGCCGCCGATGACCATCGCCGCCAGCGCGGTCCGTTTCGCCCGTCGCCTGTCCGCCGTTGGAGAGGAGGCTGACGAGGCCGGTGGCGAAGACGCTCGCGCCGACGAAGCCCGCGCGCATCCACAGCCCGCTCTGGATGGCGACCCGGTTGGCGGCCTGTGCGGATGGCGGCGTGGCCGCCGGACGCGGGGCCGGAAACCGGCGCGTTGCGGTGATAGCTGGGGGGGATTTGCCTGTTGTCCATCGTCGACTCCATTGGTTTGCCTGAGATCGGTCGCACCGTTTGTGATGGTGCGATGCACAGGCAAACATAGGGGCGACTGCGGAATCATCCAATAATACTTTACGATCATAGACATAAGATCGGCCTATGATGGGCTCAACCCATTGTTGCAGCGCAACAAAATCGATCCGGCGATCGGACTGGAGCCCGGGCGCGTGGCGCCCACCGTGTTGCGCCGGCGTCAGTCGGCGGGGGTGACTTCGCTCTCGTGCCAGCGCGAAAGCGCGAGGCCGGACAGCCAGACGGTCGCCGCAAACAGCGCGACGCCGGCCAGCGTGATCAGCACCAGGGCGGCGAAGAGGCGCGGGATGTTGAGCTGGATGCCCGCGAGCAGGATCTGGTAGGCGAGCCCGGCGCCCTGGCCGCCGGTCCCGGCGACGAACTCGGCGACGACGGCGCCGATCAGCGCCAGTCCGCTGGCGATCCGCAGGCCGCCGAAGAAGTACGGCAGCGCGCTCGGCACGCGCAGCCGGAACAGGACCTGCGCGCGGGTCGCGCGGCACATCCGGAACAGGTTCAGCAGGCCCGGGTCGACGCTGCGCAGGCCCAGCGTCGTGTTCGAGATGATCGGGAAGATCGCGACGACGACCGCGCACAGCACCAGCGCCACGCGCGTGTCGTCGACCCAGATGATGATCAGCGGCGCGATGGCGACGATCGGCGTCACCTGCAGCAGCACCGCGTACGGGAAGAGGCTCATCTCGATCCACCGGCTCTGCACGAACACCAGCGCGATCAGCGTGCCCAGGACGACCGCGATCGCGAGCGCGACGAGCGCGATCGACAGCGTCACGGCCAGCGACTGCGCGAGCAGGACCCGGTCGGCGACGAGCGTGCGCGCGACGGTGAGCGGCGACGGGACGAGATAGGCGGGCACGTCGTAGGCGACGACCAGCGCCTGCCACAGCGCCAGCGCGATCAGCGCGACGCAGTGCCGGCGCGGCGAAGCGGAGGAGCCCGCGACTGGCGCCGTGCCGCCGCCGTCGCGCGGCCGTTCATCGCGGAGCCCCCGCCGGTGCCGGCGGCCGCGCCGGCGACCTGCGTCGGACAGCCGGCGGCAGTGCGCGGCGAACTCGGGCGTGTGGCGGAACGCGTCCGCGCGCGGATGCGGCTCGGGGATCGGCACGTCGGCGAGCATGCGGCCCGGCCGCGCGGCCATCACCGCCACGCGCGTCGACAGGAACACCGCCTCGGCGATGCTGTGCGTGACGAAGACGACGGTCAGGCGCTGCGCCGCCCACAGCGCGGCGAGCTCGGCGTCGAGCCGCTGGCGCGTGAACTCGTCGAGCGCGCCGAACGGCTCGTCCATCAGCAGCAGGTCGGGCGCGGTGACCAGTGCGCGGGCGATCGCCGCGCGCATCTGCATGCCGCCCGAGAGCTCGCGCGGCAGGTGGCGCGCGAAGTCCGCGAGCCCGACGCGCGCGAGCGCGGCGTCGACGTCGCGCTGCGCGCGCTCGCGCGGCGCGCCGGCGAGGTCGAGCGGCAGCCGCACGTTGGCGTCGATGCGCGCCCAGGGCATCAGCGTCGGCGCCTGGAAGACCATCGCCAGCCGGCGTCCGGGGCCGCCGGTCTCCTCGAAGCCGCCGCCCCACCACGACAGCCGGCCGCCGTCGGGCGCGACGAGGCCGGCCATCAGGTTGAGCAGCGTCGTCTTGCCGCAGCCCGACGGCCCGAGCAGCGTCAGGAAGTCGCCCTGCGCGGACGACGAGGTCGACCGGCGCCAGCGCCTGCGTGCCGGTCCGGTAGGTCTTGGTGACGCCGGCGGCGGCGACGATCGGCGGCGCGGCGTCCGTCATCGGGGCGCCGCTACGGCAGGACCTGGACGTCGCGAACGATCGCCAGCGTGTAGGCCTGCGTGTAGTTGATGTCGGGCTTCGCGAGCCCCGCCGCCTTGAGGAAGTCGAAGGTGTCGCGCCAGCGCGCGCCGGTCATCGTCAGCAGGCCCTGCGTGGCGGCGTCGCCGCCGCGACCAGCGCGTACTCCTTCATCTTCCGGTGGCTGTAGGCGAGGAGCGCCTCGCTCATCTCCGGGTTGTCCTTGCGGATCAGCGCGTTGCCCGGCGCGGGGTTGGCGAGGTAGCTCTTCCAGCCCTCGGCCGAGGCGAGCACGAACCGGCGCAGCGCGTCGCCGCGCTTCGCCAAGGTGTCGCGGGTGACGATCAGCGCCTCGGCGTACGGCGGGTAGCCCAGGTCGGCGAGCAGGAACACCACCGGCTTGACGCCGCCCTTCTCGATCGAGAACGGCTCGGAGGTCGCGAACCCCTGCTGCGACAGCGCCGGATCGGCGAGGAACGGCTGCACGGAGAATCCGTACGGCCGCTTCTGGTCGTCGGTGAAGCCGTAGCGTCCCTTGAGCCACGGCCAGAACGTCGTGTTGGACGCCGCGCCGATCGCGATCGGCCTGCCCTTCAGGTCCTCGAGCCTCGCCACGCCCGGATGCGCGATGATCGCCGTCGGGTTCTTCTGGAACGTCGCGGCGATCGCGGTGACCGGCACCTTCTGCTCGATCGCGGAGACGCACCTGCAGCGCGTCGCCCATCACGACGTCGAGCTTGCCCGGCCGCGAGCAGCTGCAGGCCGTTGACCTGCGGACCGCCCATCCGGATCGTCGACGTCGAGCCCGTGCTTCCGGTAGGTGCCCTCGGCCAGCGCCTGGTAGAAGCCGCCGTGCTCGGCCTGCGCGAGCCAGTCGGTGGCGAAGACGATCCGGTCCGGCGCCTGCGCGGGCGCGGCGGCGGACAGCGCGAGCGAGGCCGCGAACAGCAGGCGCGGGAGGATGCGTTTCATCGCGACTCCGGAAAGGAAAAGGCGGCGCGGGAGGCTTCACCCCCCGTGCCGCCGAGATTATGCCGCAGCGTCCGCGTCCCCGGCCGCGGGCCGGGTCGGGCGGCGGCGAAACCCGGGTCCGGCGCCCGCTACGCGGCGACCGCCTCCGGCTGCACCTCGTCGCGGACCAGCCGCCGCAGGATCTTGCCCACCGGGCTCTTGGGCAGCGGCTCCTCGCTCCACTGGATCTGCTTCGGCACCTTGTACGCCGTCAGGTTGGCGCGGCAGTGCGCGATCAGCTCCTCGGCCGTGAGGTTCGGGTCCTTGCGGACGACGACCAGCTTCACGGCGTGGCCCGTGCGCTCGTCGGGCGTGCCGATGCACGCCACCTCGAGCACGCCCGGGTGCGCCATCGCGACCTCCTCGACCTCGTTCGGGAAGACCTTGAAGCCCGACACGATGATCATGTCCTTCTTGCGGTCGGTCAGCGTGATGTAGCCGCGCGCGTCGACGAAGCCCATGTCGCCGGTGCGCAGGAAGCCGTCGTCGGTCATGACCTTCGCCGTCTCCTCGGGACGCTGCCAGTAGCCGGCCATCACCTGCGGGCCGCGGACGCACAGCTCGCCGGTCTCGCCCAGCGCCAGCTCGACGGCCGCCTCGTCGCGGATGCTGATCTCGGTCGACGGCATCGGCAGGCCGACGGTGCCCGTGTAGCCGATGCCCTGCACCGGATTGGCGGTGACGATCGGCGCGGTCTCGGTCAGGCCCCAGCCCTCGATCAGCGGCTTGCCGGTCAGCGCCTGCCACTTCTCGGCCACCGGCGCTGCACCTTCATGCCGCCGCCGATCGAGACCTTCAGCGCCTTGGTGTCGACCGCGGCGAACGCGGGCGCGTTGACCAGCGCGTTGAACAGCGTGTTGACGCCGACGATCACCGTGAACGGCAGCGACTGCAGCTCCTTGATCATGTGCGGCAGGTCGCGCGGGTTCGCGATCAGCAGGTTGTGCCCGCCCCACTTGACGAAGGTCAGCAGGTTCACCGTCAGCGCGAACACGTGGTAGAGCGGCAGCGGCGTGGCGACGATCTCCCTGCCTTCGGCGAAATCGCCGCCCATCCACGCCGACACCTGCTGCAGGTTGGCGATCATGTTGCCGTGGGTCAGCATCGCGCCCTTCGGCACGCCGGTCGTCCCGCCGGTGTACTGCAGGAACGCGACGTCCTTGGCGGCGAGCGGCACCGGCTCGTGCTCGTGCTCGCGGCCGCGGGCGAGCGCCGTCCGGAACGGGATCGCGCCGTCGATGTGCCACTCGGGCACCATCTTCTTCGCGTACTTGACGACCAGGTTGGTGAGCAGCGCCTTCATCGGCGGGAACAGGTCGCCGATCTCGCTGGTGACGACGGTGCGCAGCTTGGTCCTGCCGACCACCGCCTGCACGACGTGCGCGAAGTTCTCGAGCACGACGATCGCCTTGGCGCCGGAGTCGTTGAGCTGGTGCTCGAGCTCGCGCGGCGTGTACAGCGGGTTGCAGTTGACGACCACGAGCCCGGCGCGGAAGGCGCCGAACAGCGCGACCGGATACTGCAGCACGTTCGGCATCATGATCGCGATCCGGTCGCCCGGCTCGAGATGCGCTTCGTGCTGCAGGAACGCCGCGAAGTCGCGCGTCTTGCGCTCGACGTCGGCGTAGGTCAGCGGCGTTCCCATGCTGCTGAACGCGGGCCGGTCGTGGAACCGCGCGCAGCTCTGCAGGAAGACGTCGGTCAGCGAGGCGTACGCGCCCGTGTCGATGTCGTGCGGCACGCCGGGAGGGTAGTGCTCCAGCCAGATCCTCTTCATACCGGTTCCTCGGTCAGCGAGTGACCGCGACCACGGTGGATCCGACAGGGCCGGGAGGAGCGCTCGACGATCCGCCGTTCGCGCAGCCTGATTCCATTCGACCACGGAATTTCCGCGGCGTTTTAGACCGGCGTCAAGCTTCGCTCGAAAAAGTCGGCGGCAGGTCGGCGTCGGACGCGCCGATGCCGATCAGCCGGGACACGCGGATCGGCACGTCGGCGCGCTGCAGCGCCTGGACGCTGTCGATCGCGTGGCGGTCGGCCTGCGTCTGCCGGGTCCGCAGGCGCGAGTACTCGGCCCACGACTCGATGATGAAGCGCTCGACGAAGCGGCCCTCCTCGCCGAGGTCGCGGAACACCCGCCAGTCCGCCGCGCCGTTGCGCCGCCGGACGTTCTCGAGCGAGTGGATCCCGCGCAGGAACGCGGCGCGGTTGGCGGCCTCGATCCGGTACGAGATCTGGATCAGCACCGGGCCGTCGTCGGGCGAGGGCTCGGCCTTGAGCGTGAGCTCGGGCAGCTGCGGGCCCGGCGTCACGTCCATCTCCTCGCCGAGCCGCACGCGGACGCGGCGGTTCAGCACCAGCAGCACGATCATCGCCGCCGCCGCGGCGCCGAGCGCCACGTGCGTGCCGGCCAGCGTCGCGAGCCAGCCCCACACCGCGCTGCCGAGCGCGAGGCTCGCCTGCACGGCGACGAGGTTCATCGCCACGGCCCGCGCGCGGACCCACGCCGGCGCCGCGCTCTGCGTGCCGGCGGACAGGCTCGCGAACACGCTGACCCAGGCGGCGCCGGCGCAGAACGTGGCGATCACGGCCAGCGCCGCGACCTCGGTCAGCGCGAGCAGCAGGATCGCCGCCGCCCCCAGCACCGTCGCGGTGCCGACGACGGTGTTGAGCGAGCGCCGACCCATCTGCCGCGGCAGCGACAGCGCGCCGGTGATCGCGCCGATGCCGAAGCTCGCCGACAGCAGGCCGTAGCCGCCGGCCCCGAGCCCGAGCTGGTCGCGGGCGATGACCGGCAGGAGCGCCCACAGCGAGCTCGCGCACAGCGCGAAGCTCACGTTGCGGACGATGATCGCGCGCAGCGGCGGCGCGTGCCGCGTGTAGCGCAGGCCCGACAGCATGCCGGAGACCAGCGTCTCGGGCACGCCCCGGATCACCCGCGACACGCCGCGCCAGCGCCGGACCGACGCGATCATCGCGACGAAGAACAGCGAGCGAGAGCAGCAGCGCGCTGCCCGAGCTCGCCCACGCCGCGATCGCGCCGGCGAGCGCCGGGCCGATCGCCCGCGCGACGTTGAAGGCGACGGCGTTCTGCGCGACCGCGCGCGAGAGCTCGTCGCGGACGACGAGGTCGTTGATGCTCGCCTGCTGCGCGGGCATGTAGAACGTGAAGCCGCTGCCGATGACGAAGGTCAGCAGCAGCAGCGTCACCGGCCCCATCGCCCCGGCGAGCGTGACGACGCCGATCAGCGCGGTCGTCACGAGCAGCACGATCTGCGTGACGAGGATCACGCGGCGCCGGTCGACGATGTCGGCGAGCGCGCCGGCGGGCAGGCCGAACAGCAGCGTGGGGACCGTGCTCGCCGTCTGCACCAGCGCGACCATCAGCGGCGACGGCGTCAGCGTGGCCATCAGCCACGCCGAAACCGTCGCCTGCATCGTGTAGCCGAGCGCGACGCCGATCGACCCGAAATAGAACAGCCGGAACGGGGCGTGCCGCAGCGGGGAACCCGCGAGCAGGCGGGCGAGGAATTGCACGGGGCGACCCGGCCGGACCGGGGTCTAGGGCGGCGCGGTGGCCGCGACGGCGTGGCCGCCGCGGCGTTCCGCGATCCGCGCGCGGATGTGGCGCTCGAGCTCGGGGAACGGCACCGGCTTGGTGAACACGGCGATGTCGGCCGGCAGGCCCCCGTGGTCGGCGATCTCGCGCGGTCCGAGCGCGGTGACGACGATCACCTGCAGGTCGCGGAATTCCTCGAGTCGCCCGCACCGAGCGCAGCATCTGGAAGCCGTCCATGCCCGGCATCCGCAGGTCGGTGATGACGAGGTCGGGGCGCTTCTCGCCGATGCGCAGCAGGCCCTCGAACCCGTCGCCGGCGGTCAGCAGCTCGATCGGGAGGTCCCATCCGCCGATCGACATCGAGTAGAGCTTCAGCAGCGCGGGCTCGTCCTCGATGACGAGCACGCGGTAGGCGGCTTCCGCCGCACGCGCGCCCCTGCTCGCGACCGGCACCGCCGCGAGCGCGGCGGCCTTCTGCTTCAGCAGCGCTTCCACCGACGTGCGGACGACGCGGCGATGCCCGCCGGCGGTCTTCCACGCCGTCAGGACGCCGGCCTCGACCCAGAGCTGGACGGTGCGCAGCGCGACCCCCAGCATCTCGGCCGCCTCGCGGGTCGACATGAAATCGTCGGCTCGCCTATCGTCGGACATGGGGAACGCCTGCGCTGAGTGTTGCGAAGATCGGGCACGTTGTCGTCGGGCCGTCGCCGAATGGAAGCCGTGGAAATGGACCGCCGCCGGCTGCCGCCGAAGCGGCCCCGTCGCCGTTTCCCGGCTGGTTGCTGCAATTGCCTATAATCGCATAAACGAGCCAAATCCTGCGCGCCCGAGCCGCCGGTCGCGCGCCAGCCCCGGAGAATGCGATGAATGCCCTGACGGTCGAGCGGTTACCCATCTGGATCGGCGGCAAGCCCGTTGCCGCCGAGCGCCACGCGGTACGGCGAGGTCACGAATCCGGCCACCGGCGAAGTCATCCGCCACGTGCCGCTCGGCAACGCGGCCGACGTCGACGCCGCGGTCCGCGCCGCGACGGCGGCGCTGCCCGGCTGGCGCGCCGCGCCGCCGCTGCGCCGGGCGCGGATCCTGATGCGCTTCCGCGAGCTGATGGAGGCGCGCAAGAAGGACCTGGCGCGGCTCATCACCGAGGAGCACGGCAAGACGCTGGTCGACGCCGAAGGGGAGGTCACGCGCGGCATCGAGGTGATCGAGTTCGCGACCGGGATCCCGCACCTCCTGAAGGGCGAGTTCAGCGAGAACGTCGGCACCGACGTCGACAGCTGGTCGCTGCGCCAGCCGGTCGGCGTGTGCGCCGGCATCACGCCGTTCAACTTCCCGGCGATGGTGCCGATGTGGATGTTCCCGGTGGCGCTCGCCTGCGGCAACACCTTCGTGCTGAAGCCCTCCGAGCGCGACCCGTCGCTGGCGCTGCGGATGGCGGAGCTGCTGGCCGAGGCCGGCGTGCCCGACGGCGTGTTCAACGTCGTCCACGGCGACAAGGAGGCCGTCGACGCGATCCTCGAGCATCCGGGGATCGGGGCGGTGTCGTTCGTCGGCTCGACGCCGATCGCGAAGTACATCTACGAGACCGGCGCGCGCCACGGCAAGCGGGTGCAGGCGCTGGGCGGCGCCAAGAACCACGCGATCGTGCTGCCCGACGCCGACTTCGCGTTCGCGACCGAGGCGCTGATCGGCGCCGGCTACGGCTCGGCCGGCGAGCGCTGCATGGCGATCTCGGTCGTCGTCGCCGTCGGCAGCGCCGGCGACGCGATGTGCGAGCGCCTGGCCGAGCGCGCGCGCCGGGTCAGGGTCAACGTCGGCACCGCGCCCGATGCCGAGATGGGGCCGGTCATCACCTGCGCCGCGCGCGACCGCATCGTCGGCTACATCGACGCCGGCGTCGCCGAGGGCGCGAAGCTCGTCGTCGACGGGCGCGCGCCGCGGATTCCCGGCTACGACAAGGGCTTCTTCGTCGGGCCGACGCTGTTCGACCACGTGACGCCCGACATGACGATCTACCGCGACGAGATCTTCGGCCCGGTGCTGGTGATCGTCCGCGCGGAATCGCTCGACGGCGCGATCGCGCTGGTCAACGCCAACCCGTATGCGAACGGCGTCGCGCTGTTCACGCGCTCGGGCTTCGCGGCGCACCGGTTCCAGGAGGACGTCGAGGTCGGCATGCTGGGCATCAACGTCCCGATCCCGGTGCCGATGGCGTTCTACTCGTTCGGCGGCTGGAAGAACTCGCTGTTCGGCGACCTCCACGTCCACGGCCTCGACGGCGTGCGCTTCTACACGCGGACGAAGGCCGTCACCGCGCGCTGGCCCGACGACGGCAGCGCCGCGCCCGGCTTCAACATGCCGGTGATGGGGTAGCGGCCCTTCGTCGGCCGCGTCGTTCGTCGATCGCGTCGACCGTCGCTCGCTCAGTCGTCGATCGCCCGCCACGACAGGCGCGCGGGTGGATCGCCGTCGCGCAGCAGCGCCTGCACCCGGGCGGCCGCGCCCTGCGGGCCGTCGACGCGGACGCTGATCCGGTAGAGCGGGACGCCGCCCGCGCCGAACGGGGCGGCCAGCGGGCCGCCGCCGGCGCCCTCCGGGGGCCGGACCAGCGTGCAGTTCGCAGCGACCGCCGGCCCGGGCCCCGTGCACATGCGCTCGATCACGACCCGCGCCGTCATCCCGTCGCCGACTTCCTGCGCCGGCGGGAGGGCGGGTGCGGATGCGGGGGCCGGCGGCTGCGCGCTGCCGGAGAGCTGCAGCGCGCGGGGCATGCCGCGCGCGTCCTCGCCCGGCTGCCGCGACGCGTAGTAGCCGCGCTCCGGGACGTCGCGCTCGCGATCGCCGAGGGCGCCGGCGTCCGCGAGCAGCGACCGCGCCGTCTCGAGCGCGCGGTCGGCCGCCGGCACCGCCGCCGCGCGCAGCGCGAGATTGCCCGCGACCGCCACGGCGCTTTCGACGGCGCGCGCGAGGTGCGCGGCGGCGAGGCTCGTCGCGACCAGCACGATCAGCGCGATGACCAGCGCGAAGCCGCGGGTGCGGCCGCGCGCGGTGCCGCTCGAGCGCTCCGGGCGCGGCGCGCAGCCCTCACCCCGACCCTCTCCCGCGCGCGGGAGAGGGTGCCGCGCAGCGGCGGGTGAGGGCGGCCCGTCGGGTCACATCGCTCCCATCGCGCTCGCGTTGCGCAGCGGGATCACCGTCTCGTACACGCGGTAGCGCCAGTGCGCGGGCAGCGTGCCCGCGAGCCGGCCGGGGCAGCGGAGGCCGTCCTCCGGCCCGCAGTCGAACAGCGTCCACTCGAACGGCGCGACGACGTCGCGGGCCCAGGCGTCGCTGCGCACGACGAGGCCGATGCGCAGCGCCTTGATCCGCGCCAGCGTCGCGACCGGCGCGGCGAGCACCTCGGCCGGCGTCCACGGCGCGGTGTCGGCACCGGCCCAGCCGTCGAGGTAGCCGTCGCCGTCGGCGTCGATGCCGTACTGCGCCTTCAGCAGGACGACGGTCGACGCGACGGGATTCGGCGACGCGCCCGCCGCGGCGAGATCGAGGCTGCGCAGCGAGCCGTCCGCGACGTCCCAGCGCACGCGCCAGTAACCGCTCCCCGGCCCGAGGGCGACCACCCGCGCGGCCGCGGGCCAGGCGTCCGCGGCGTCGGCCCGCGCGATCTCGACGATGCCGTCGCCGTCCGGCGCCGAGACCGCCGCCGCGGTCGTGGCGGTGCAGCGGCCATCGGGACCGGCGACGACGATCGCGTCGCCCGCCGCGAATCCGGTCGCGGCGCGCACGCGCAGGACGTCGCCGGCCGTCGCCGCGGCGGCGAGCGGCAGCGCCGACGCCACGGCCGGCGCGCGACCGGCGAGGACCGTGATCGCGTCCGAGGCGGCGGCGCCGGCTCCCGGCGTGATCAGCACCGGGACCGGCCGCAGCGTCGTGCGCGCGTCGCCCGGGTCGGCGCAGCCGCCGAGCGCGGCGGCGGCCGCGGCGAGGCCGCTGCCGGCGTTGGCGACGTCGGCGCCCAGCACGGACAGCGCCAGCGCGCCGGACTGCTGCGCTTCGGCGATGCCGGCGAGGCTGCGGCGGCGGACCTCGATGGTCGCGAACACGTCGAGCACGACGAAGGCGACGACGAGCCCGACCACGAGGCCTGCGAGGAGCTCGACGAGGCTCGTGCCGCGCTGCGGACGGTGGGCCATGCGCCTCCGTGCTCTCGCCGTCGACCGGGGTCAGGCGCCGCCGACGACGGCCGTCGCCTGGACGCGGTGGGCGACGCGCTCGCCGGGGAGCTGCCAGCGCAGCGTGACGGTCACCGTCCGGCTCGCGGGCGTGGGGCCGGCCCGCACGGCGATGTCCGGCGCGTTGCCGGCGAATCCGGCACCGGGCAGCCGCTGCGCGGCGCGCTCGAACGCGGCATAGCCGCCGCCCGCGCTCCCGGCCCCGTACCGGCCGGCCAGCGCCGCCGGATTCTCGGCCCCCATCCGCGCCAGCAGCCCCTGCACCAGGTGCACGGCCTCGGTGCGGCAGCGCGCATTCTCGACGTGGCGGGCGATCGCGCCCGTCAACGCGACGTGGCCGAGGATGCCGAGCGAGAAGACGGCGATCGCGGCCAGCGCCTCGAGCAGCAGCGCTCCGCGCGCGGCGTGCCGATGAGCGGTGCGCATCAGCCGCATGTGCCGTCGCGCCGGACGACCCAGCAGCGATCGCTGCCGACCCAGCCGTCGGGGACAGCCGGCGTCGCGCGGGCGTTCGCGTGGTCGATCGTGTAGGCGAAGCCCTGCATGCCGCGGCCGGCGACGCCGGTCGCGGTGACCATGTAGGTCGCCGCCGCCGCCGTGCAGGCGAGCGCGAATGCGTCGGCCGCCGCCGGCGCCGCCGCGGGCCAGCCGCAGCCGCCGCTGCCGTCGTCGTAGCGGCGGTTGTCGAGGAAGAACTGCTCCATGCGCACGCGGTGGTCGGCGAGCCGCGCCGTCGCCTCGGCGATGCGCGCGCGGCGGACGTGGTCGGCGTAGGACGGCACGGCGAGCGCGGCCAGCACGGCGGTGATCGCCAGCACGACCAGCAGCTCGATCAGCGTGAAGGCGCGCCCGTCAGCCGGTGCAGGGATCACGGGTCCTCTCCACGCGGATGCGTCCGCTGTTGGCGAGCACGACCTTGTGCGCCGGCAGCCCGCGCCGGCAGACGGTCAGCGTCCCCATCTGCAGCCCGCCGTTGACGAGCCGCGCCTGGCCGAGCGCATTGAACGACACGTAGCTGTCGACGGGCCGGTTGGCGCGGACGTAGATCCCGGCCGGGGCCGCGGGCTCGGCGCGCAGCACCGGCTCGCCGTCGCCGTTCGCCGCGTCGGCGTCGGCGTCGACGTGCACGAGCCAGCCGGCCTCCCATCCCCCCGCGCCGGCGCAGCGCCGCCCGTCGGCCGCGCGGCAGAGGTTCACGCGCTGCCCGCGCTTCATCGCCTCGGTCCGCGCCAGCGTCATGCTGGTCGCGAGCCGGTGGGCGTGGTTGGCGAGCTCGGCGCCGGCCACCCAGTCGCCCCAGGCCGGCACGGCGGTGGCCAGCAGCAAGCCGCCGACCGCGACGACGACGAGGAGCTCGACCAGCGTCCAGCCGGCGCTCCGCGGCTGCGGCGAGGTGGCATGCCGTGTTGCCAGAGGACCGTTGCGCATGCGCTGCACCCCCCGGTGAATCCGAACTCCCGGCACTTGCCGGACCTGCGATCGATCGTAGGCAGCGGCGCCGGCGGGCTCAATCGACCGGACGTGCTAGGCCGAGCGGCGGATGCGCGGCGGTGGCGCGGCGCAGCCCGGCCGCGGGCGTCGCTGTCGGCTTGGACGGCCGCGGCCGGTGGCCTAAGATGGCGGGCACCCGACCTCGTCGAATCGAGCCGACCGATGAGCACCTTCCTGACGACCCGCGTGGTCCGCTTCTCGCATTGCGACCCGGCCGGCATCGTCTTCTATCCGCGGTACTTCGAGCTGCTGCACGAAGCGAAGGAGGACTGGTTCCACCAGGCGCTCGGCTGGCCGTTCTCGCACATGGTCGGCGAGCTCGAGCAGGGGTTCCCGATCGTGCGGCTGGAGGCGGATTTCCGCGGCGCATCGCGGATGGGCGAGGAACTGACGATCGCGCTGTCGGTGCCGCAGGTCGGCAACGCGTCGCTGCACCTGCACTACGCGGTCACCTGCCGCGGCGAGCCGCGGCTCGATGCGCGCACGATCGTCGTCCACATCGGCCTCAATACCGGTCGGCCGGAGCCGATCGGCGACGACCTCCGCGGGCGGATCGAGCGCTTCCGCGCCGGGCCGGCGCCGCGCTGAGGTCCGCGGGCACTCGTCGCGGCCGCCGCGCTGCTGTCGCGTGCCGACTGGCGCGTGCCGACTGGCGCCGGCACCGACCCCGCGCGATAATTCCCGCTTCGCCGCCGCGCCCGCGCCCGCCAGACGCGGGAGATTGCCGCGCCGCATCCGTTCCCGCCGCGCGCCGCCAATGCCCTGGAGCCCCACGATGAACGCCCCGGAAGCCCCGCAGAAGACCAAAGCCAGATTCGTCTGGGAAGACCCGCTGCTGCTCGACGAGCAGCTGACCGAGGAGGAGCGGATGGTGCGCGACGCCGCGCACGCCTTCGCGCAGGAGAAGCTGCTGCCGCGCGTGACCGAGGCCTTCCGCAACGAGACGCCCGATCCCGGCATCTTCCGCGAGATGGGCGAGCTGGGGCTGCTCGGGCCCAACATCCCGTCCGAGTACGGCGGCGCCGGCCTCAACTACGTCTGCTACGGGCTGATCGCGCGCGAGGTCGAGCGCGTCGACTCGGGCTACCGCTCGATGATGAGCGTGCAGAGCTCGCTGGTGATGTTCCCGATCTACACGCTACGGCACCGAGGCGCAGCGGAAGAAGTACCTGCCGAAGCTCGCGACCGGCGAATGGATCGGCTGCTTCGGCCTGACCGAGCCCAACCACGGCTCGGACCCCGGCAGCATGATCACGCGCGCGCACGCGGCGCCCGGCGGCTACCGCCTCGTCGGCAGCAAGATGTGGATCTCCAATTCGCCGATCGCCGACGTGTTCGTCGTCTGGGCGAAGACCGACGACGGCATCATCCGCGGCTTCATCCTGGAGAAGGGGATGAAGGGCCTCTCCGCGCCGAAGATCGAGGGCAAGTTCAGCCTGCGCACGTCGATCACCGGCGAGATCGTGATGGACGACGTGTTCGTGCCGGAGGAGCAGCGGCTGCCGAACGTCGAGGGGCTGAAGGGCCCGTTCGGCTGCCTGAATTCGGCGCGCTACGGCATCGCCTGGGGCGCGCTGGGCGCGGCCGAGTCCTGCTGGCACGCGGCGCGGCAGTACACGCTCGACCGCCAGCAGTTCGGCCGGCCGCTCGCCGCCAACCAGCTGATCCAGAAGAAGCTCGCCGACATGCAGACCGAGATCGCGCTGGGGCTGCAGGGCTGCCTGCGGCTCGGGCGGCTGAAGGACGAGGGGAAGGCGGCGCCGGAGATCACGTCGATCATGAAGCGCAATTCCTGCGGCAAGGCGCTGGAGATCGCGCGGATGGCGCGCGACATGCACGGCGGCAACGGCATCGTCGACGAGTTCCACGTGATCCGCCACCTGCTGAACCTCGAGACCGTCAACACCTACGAAGGCACGCACGACATCCACGCGCTGATCCTCGGGCGCGCGCAGACCGGCATCGCGGCGTTCTTCTAGGGGACAGGCCACGTTTTCCATCGCCGTCGTTCGCCATCGGCAGAGGTCCGCGTTGGAAAACGTGGTCTGTCCCCCGTGAAGCTCTACGACTACTTCCGCTCGTCGGCGGCGTACCGCGTCCGGATCGCGCTCGAGCTGAAGGGCGTGGCGCCCGAGCGCGCGTTCGTCCACCTGCGCCACGGCGCGCAGCACGGCGCCGATTACCGCGCGCTCAATCCGCAGGGCCTGGTGCCGGCGCTGGTCACCGACGACGGCGCCGTGCTGACGCAGTCGCTGGCGATCATCGAGTGGCTGGACGAGACGCACCCCGAGCCGCCGCTGCTGCCGCGCACGCCCGACGAGCGCGCGCGGGTGCGCGCGCTGGCGCTCGCGATCGCCTGCGACATCCATCCGCTCAACAACCTGCGGGTGCTCAAGTACCTGACCGGCGAGCTCGGCGCCAGACCGACGCCGCGCGCGACGCGTGGTACGCGCACTGGTGCGAGGTCGGCCTCGCGGCGCTGGAGGCGCAGCTCGTCCGCGACGCCGTCGACCGGCCGCTTCTGCCACGGCGACGCGCCGACGCTCGCCGACATCTGCCTCGTGCCGCAGCTCGCCAACGCCCGGCGCGTCGATCTCGACCTCGCGCCGTTCCCGACGCTGCTCGCGATCGAGGCCGCGTGCCTCGCGCTGCCGGCGTTCGCCGCCGCGGCGCCGGCGCGGCAGCCGGATGCCGAGTGACGTGCGCCGCGCACCCTCACCCCAACCCTCTCCCGGGCGCGGGAGAGGGAGCCGCGCAGCAGCGGGCGAGGGCCGCGGAATGCCGGCCGGTCGCTCGCATTGCCTGCCCCTGAACTTCTCTGGAAGCCTCCTTCGATGACTACTGTCTTCCCCGCCTGGGACCTGCCTGCCGTGCCCGTCGCCGGCACCGCCGCCACGTTTCCCGTCCGCCACGTCTACTGCGTCGGCCGCAACTACGCCGAGCACGCGAAGGAGATGGGCGGCGACGCGAGCAAGGAGCCGCCGTTCTTCTTCACCAAGGCGGCCGACGTCGATCGTGCCGGTCGTGCCGCCGGCCGTCGGCTCGATCGCCTACCCGCTCGCGACGTCGAACCTGCACCACGAGATCGAGCTCGTCGTCGCCATCGGCGGGCGCGGCGTGCAAGCTCGACGCCCGACCGGGCGCTGGACCTCGTCTTCGGCTACGCGGTCGGCCTCGACATGACCCGGCGCGACCTGCAGAACGACATGCGCGAGAAGAAGCGGCCGTGGGACATCGGCAAGTCGTTCGCGCAGGCGGCGCCGATCGCGGTGATCCACCCGGCCGGCGCCGTCGGGCACCTGGCGCGCGGCGGCATCTGGCTGGACGTCAACGGCGCGCGCCGGCAGCAGGGCGACCTCGCCGACATGATCTGGGACGTCGCGCACACGCTCGCGTTCCTGTCGCAGTTCTACGAGCTGATGCCGGGCGACCTGGTCTTCACCGGCACGCCGTCGGGCGTCGGCGCCGTGGTCGCCGGGCGATCGGCTCGACGGCGGCATCGACGGCCTGTCGCCGCTGTCGGTCGTCGATCGCGGCGCCGAGCCGAGCGATGAGCGCGCCGGCGCTCACCGCCGACGAGGTCGAGCGCGGCTACAACAACCGCGCCGCGGTCCCCGACCATCCGCGCTGGTTCGCGCGCTACGCCGAGCTGTCGGCGGCCGCGTGCGCGCGCTGCGCGCCGCGCTGCGACCTGCGCTACGGTCCCGGGCCGAAGGAGACGCTCGACCTGTTCGTGCCCGCGGGCGGCGCGCGCGCGACGTTCGTGTTCCTTCACGGCGGCTACTGGCGCGCGCTCGACAAGCGCGACTTCTCGTTCGTCGCCGGGCCGTTCGTCGCCGCGGGCGTCGCCGTCGCCGTCGTCAACTACGACCTGTGCCCGGACGTGTCGATCGCGACCATCGTCGACGAGTGCCGCGCGCGCGGTCGCGTGGGTCGTCGCGCGAGGGAGCGGACGCACGGCGCGGTCCCGGACCGGATCGTCGTCGGCGGGCATTCGGCGGGCGGCCACCTCGCGGCGATGATGCTCGCGACCGACTGGCAGCGCCCGCGGCCTCGCCGCCGATCCGATCCGCGCCGCGGTGTCGCTGTCCGGCGTCCACGACCTCGCGCCGATGGTGCTGTTCTCGTTCAACGCCGACTTTCGAGCTCGACGAGGCGGAGGCCGCGCGCCTGTCGCCGGTCCATCTCGCGCCGCGCTCGGCGGCGCCGCTGCTCGTCGCCGTCGGCGGCGACGAGACGTCGGAGTTCCTGCGCCAGTCGCAGCTGCTGTGGGACGCGCTGGCCGGGCAATCGGCCGGCGGGAATGGCCGGCCCGCTGGTCGTGCCCGGGCGCAACCACTTCAGCGTCGTCGCCGATTACGCCGATCCGGCCAGCGCGCTGACGCGCGCGACGCTCGCGCTGTTCTGATCCGCTGCGCTGGCTTCGACGGTGCCGCCGCCGGACGGTGTCCCGCGCTGGCGTGGCGGGGGCCGCCCGGTGCGGGCTTCGAGTGCCGCCAATCGTGTCGGGTTGTCGCGAGTGGCACGGCCCGGGCGGCCAAAACAAGGCCACCCGGACCGAGCCTCACGCGCCACCCCGACGGCGGCACAGGCGCCCGCACCCGGCGGCCCCCGCCACGCCCGCGCGCAGCACGGTCACTTGGCGGCAAATGTTGACAACTGACCTGCGGTCATTTAGCCTTTCCGGCAATTGACCCGGAGTCATTTGATCGGCCCCGACGCCGATGGCCCTCCGCCAGCGCGCGATCCAGGCCGAAGACAAGCAGGAGCGCCACGACGCGATCCTCGATGCGGCCGAGCGGCTGCTGGTGCGCTCGCCCGATCGCGTCGCCAGCGTCGCCGAGGTGGCCGACGAGGCGGGGCTCGCCAAGGGCACCGTCTACCTCTACTTCCCGGGCAAGGAGGAACTGCTGCTCGCGCGTGCACGAGCGCGACGTCGACGGGTTCTTCTCGGCGCTGCTCGCGCTGCTCGAACGCGCGGAGCCGATGGCCGTCCGACGACATGCTCGCGCTGACGCACGAGCACATGGTCGACCCGCCGCTGTTCCTGCCGCTCGCCGCGCGCTGCTTCGCGCTGATGGCGCCAGTCGGTCCCCGCCGAGCCGCTGGCGGCGTTCCAGCAGCGGATGGCCGCGCGCCTCGAGCGCGCCGGCGCGGGCCTCGAGCGCCATTTCCCGGGCGCTCGCGCCGGGCGACGGGCGTGGCCTGCTGCGCCACAGCTTCGCGCTGATCATCGGGCCTGTGGCAGATGTCGGTGGCGTCGGGCTGCGGCGCGCAGCCGTCCGCCGGGGCCGCGGCGACGGGGACGCCACGTTC
The DNA here is from genome assembly GCA_963832705.1 of uncultured beta proteobacterium. Classification (GTDB taxonomy): domain Bacteria; phylum Pseudomonadota; class Gammaproteobacteria; order Burkholderiales; family Casimicrobiaceae; genus CAIWHR01. The sequence continues at coordinate 68,740 of CAWHVP010000002.1, forward strand.
GTCATCGGCGATGGCGTGGAGCTATCCCGAGGAGCTCGCGCGGGCGCTGACCGGGCTGTGGGCGACCGTTGCCGCCCCGAAGGAACGCTGACATGACGACGCGCGCGCAAGGCAAGCCGCATCCGCAACGCCGCGGCGTCGGCGGCGGTGCATCCGCCGATCGTCGTCGTCGCCATGGCCGCCGCGCTCGCAGCCTGCGCGCCGCACGAGGCGCCGCCGCCGGCCGTGCGCCCGGTCCAGCTCATGCAGGTGACGCTGGGCAGCGCGGGCTCGACCGCCGTGTTCGCCGGCGAGATCCGGCCGCGGCTACGAGAACGACCTCGGCTTTCGCATCGGCGGCAAGATCGTCGCGCGCAGCGTCGACGTCGGCGCGCGCGTGAAGCAGGGCCAGGTGCTCGCGCGCCTCGATCCGGCCGACGTCGGGCTGCAGGCGGAGGCGGCGCGGGCGCAGCTCGCCGCCACCGAGACCGAGTACGCGTTCGCGAAGGCCGAGTTCGAGCGCTACCAGAACCTGCTCGAGCAGAAGTTCGTCAGCGCGTCGGCGCTCGACGCCAAGCGCAACGCGATGAACGCGACGCGCGCGCAGCTACGAGCAGGCGAAGGCGCAGCTCGCCGTCAGCGCCGAACCAGGCCGGCTACGCGACGCTCGTCGCCGACCACGACGGCGTGATCACCGCCGTCAGCGCCGAGGCGGGGCAGGTCGTCGCGGCCGGGCAGCCGGTGATGCGGCTGGCGCGCGAGGACGAGCGCGAGGTCGCGATCGCCGTGCCGGAGAACCGCATCGGCGAGCTGCGCGCCGCGCGCGAGCTCGGCGTCGTGCTGTGGGCGAACCCCGCGCAGCATCTACCCGGCCCGCGTGCGCGAGATCGCGCCGGCGGTCGACCCGGCGACGCGCACGTTCGCCGTGCGCGTGTCGCTCCTCGAGCGCGACGCGGCGCTGCAGTGGGGGATGACCGCCAACGTCGTGCTGCGCGCGCGGCGGGGCCGACGACGCGGCGCTGCTGCCGCTGACCGCGCTCTACCAGGCCGCGACGGCAAGCCCGCGGTCTGGGTCTACGACCCGGCGACGCGCAAGGTGGCGCTGCGCCCGGTCGACATCCGCGCAGTATCGCGAGGACGGCGTCGTCATCCGCGCCGGCCTCGACGCCGGCGATGGGTGGTCGCCGCCGGCGTCGCACAAGCTGCACCGAGGGGCAGACGGTGCGGCCCTACCGCCGGCACGGCGCGACCGACGCCCCGCCGGCCGCCGCGCCGCAGCCGGCGCTGAGCCGGACGACGGCCAGGCCTTCCCGTGAGCCACGCCGCGCCGCCGACGGGCGCGCCCCGCGTCGCGCTTCAACCTGTCCGAGTGGGCGCTGCACCACCGCCCGCTGGTGCTCTACCTGATCGTGCGTCTGCGCGGCGATCGGCTTCCTTCGCTACGGCAGCCTCGGCCAGTCCGAGGACCCGCCGTTCACCTTCAAGGTCATGGTCGTCCGGACCAACTGGCCCGGCGCGACCGCGCGCGAGGTCGAGCAGCAGGTCACCGACCGCATCGAGCGCAAGCTGCAGGAAGTGCCGCATCGACTGGGTGCGCAGCTACTCGAAGCCCGGCGAGTCGCTGGTGTTCTTCGCGCTCAAGGACTCCGCGCCGGCCGCGCAGGTGCCGCGAGACCTGGTACCAGGTGCGCAAGAAGATCGGCGACATCCGCCACACGCTGCCGCCGGGCATCCAGGGCCCGTTCTTCAACGACGAGTTCGGCGACACCTACACCAACATCTACGCGATCACCGGCGACGGCTTCGGCTACCGCGAGCTGAAGACCTTCGGCGACCGCATCCGCGCCGAGCTGCTGCGCGTGCCGGGCGTGGCCAAGGTCGACTTCATCGGCGAGCAGGAGGAGAAGATCTACGTCGAGATGTCCAACGCCAAGCTCGCGACTGCTCGGGATCGAGCCGCGCGCAGATCTTCGCAGACGCTCGCGGCGCAGAACGCGGTGGTCGCCGGCCGGGCGTCTTCGACACCGCGACCGACCGCATCTACCTGCGCCCGACCGGCGCCTTCGATTCGCTCGACGCGATCCGCGACATCGCGATCCGCGCCAACAACCGCGTGTTCCGGCTGGGCGACATCGCCACGCGTCTAGCGCGGCTACGTCGATCCGCCGCAGCAGCGGATGCGCTGGCAGGGCCGCGAGGCGCTGGGGATCGGCGTCACGATGGTCAAGGGCGGCGACGTGATCGAGCTGGGCCGCGCGCTCGACGCCGCGATCGGCGCGCGTCGGGCGCGAGCTGCCGGTCGGCGTGGAGATCGCGCCGGTCGCCAGCATGCCGACGGGCGGTGCAGCGCTCGGTCAACCAGTTCGTCCGCTCGCTCGCCGAGGCGGTGCTGATCGTGCTCGCGGTGTCGCTGGTGAGCCTGGGCCTGCGCACCGGGCTGGTCGTCGCCGTGTCGATCCCGCTGGTGCTCGCCGACGACGTTCCTGTGCATGTGGCTGTTCGACATCGGCCTGCACAAGATCTCGCTCGGCGCGCTGATCCTCTCGCTGGGCCTGCTGGTCGACGACGCGATCATCGCCGTCGAGATGATGGCGATCAAGCTGGAGCAGGGCTTCGACCGCTTCCGCGCGGCGAGCTTCGCCTACACCAGCACCGCGTTCCCGATGCTGACCGGCACGCTGGTGACCGTCGCCGGCTTCCTGCCGATCGCGACGGCGAAGAGCGTCGACCGGCGAGTACACGCGCTCGATGTTCGAGGTCTCGGCGATCGCGCTCATCGCGTCGTGGGTCGTCGCGGTCATCGTGATCCCGTACCTCGGCTACCGGATGCTGCCGGACTTCGCGCAGGCGCGCGCGCCGTCGCTCGCGGCGCGGCTGTGGGCGCGGCTGCGCGGCCGGCCGGCGCCGCGCGCCGGTGCCACGGCGGCGCGACGCGATCCCGACGCCGTCTACGACACGCCGTTCTATCGGCGCTTCCGCGCGCTCGTCGACTGGTGCGTCGCGCACCGCAGGACCGGTGATCGTCGCGACGCTCGGCGCTCTTCGTCGCGTCGCTGGCGCTGTTCCGCTTCGTGCCGCAGCAGTTCTTCCCCGTCGTCGTCGCGGCCGGAGCTGCTCGTCGACCTGCGCCTGCCCGAGGGCAGCTCGTTCGCGGCCACGCTCGCCGCGGCGAAGAAGATGGAGGCGATCCTCGACGCAGGAGCCGGGCGTCGAGAGCTACGTCGCGCTACGTCGGCGTCGGCAGCCCGCGCTTCTACCTGCCGCTCGACCAGCAGCTGCAGCAGTCGAACTTCGCGCAGTTCGTGCTGGTCGCGCGCAGAGCAACGCCGAGCGCGAGCGGCTGCGCGCGCGGCTGCATCGCGCTGTTCGACGAGGACTTCCCCGGGCTGCGCGGCCGCGTGTCGCGCCTGGAGAACGGGCCGCCGGTCGGCTTCCCGGTGCAGTTCCGCGTCTCCGGCGACGACGTCCCGAGGTGCGGCGCGATCGCCGCGAGCGCGTGGCCGACGTCGATGCGCGCGAACCCGAAGACGACCGACGTGCAGTTCGACTGGGACGAGCCGACCAAGGTCATCCGCCTCGACGGTCGACCAGAACAAGGCGCGCGTGCTGGGCCTCTCGTCGCAGGACCTCGCCGCCTTCCTCAACAACTCGCTCGTCGGGCCTCGCCGTCACCAGCTACCGCGAGCGCGACAAGCAGATCGACGTGGTCGCTGCGCGGCGCCGCGCGCAGGAGCGCGCGCAGCTGTCGCTTCCTCAAGGACCTCGCGATCCCGACGCGCAGCGGCAAGGCGGTCCCGATCACGCAGGTCGCCGACATCCGCTACGAGCTCGAGGACGGCATCATCTGGCGCCGCAACCGGCTGCCGACGATCACCGTGCGCGCCGACGTCCGGGGCGACGCGCAGGGGCCCGACGTCGCCAACCGCGATCAACCCGTCGCTCGACCCGATCCGCGCGGCGCTGCCGCTCGGCTACCGGATCGAGATCGGCGGCGCGGTCGAGGACTCGCCGCGCGGCCAGAAGTCGATCGCCGCCGGCGTGCCGCTGTTCATCCTGGTCGTGCTGACGCTGCTGATGATCCAGCTGCAGAGCTTCTCGCGCACGCTGATGGTCGTGCTGACGGCGCCGCTGGGCCTGATCGGCGTCACCGCGGCGCTGCTGCTGTTCGGGCAGCCGTTCGGCTTCGTCGCGATGCTGGGCACGATCGCGCTCTCCGGCATCATCATGCGCAACTCGATCATCCTCGTCGACCAGATCGACCAGGACATCGCCGCGGGCGCGTCGCAGTGGAACGCGATCGTCGGCGCGACGGTGCGCCGGTTCCGGCCGATCGTGCTGACGGCGGCGGCCGCCGTGCTGGCGATGATCCCGCTGGCGCGCAGCGACTTCTTCGGCCCGATGGCGGTGGCGATGATGGGCGGGCATCGTCGTCGCCACGGTGCTGACGCTCGTCTTCCTGCCGGCGCTGTACGCCGCGTGGTTCCGCGTCCGGCCGCCCGGAGGGCGCGCGACGCCGGCCGGCGTACAATGAGCAGCCTGTTTCCCGAGCCCGCCGCACGCGCCGATGGCCCTGTCCCCCATCACCGAAATCATCGCCGAGCTCAAGGCCGGCCGCATGGTCGATCCTCGTCGACGAGGAGGACCGCGAGAACGAGGGCGACCTCGTGCTCGCCGCCGATTTCGTCACGCCCGAGGCGATCAACTTCATGGCGCGCCACGGCCGCGGGCTCATCTGCCTGACGCTGACCGAGGAGCGCTGCCGGCAGCTCGAGCTGCCGCTGATGGTCTCCGCCAACCGCTCGTCGCACGGCACGAACTTCACCGTCTCGATCGAGGCGGCCGACGGCGTCACCACCGGCATCTCGGCCGCCGACCGCGCGACGACGGTGCAGGCCGCGATCGCCCGCGACGCCGTGCCCGAGGACATCGTGCAGCCCGGCCACATCTTCCCGGTGATGGCGCAGCCCGGCGGCGTGCTCGACCGCGCCGGGCACACCGAGGCCGGCTGCGACCTCGCCGCGGCTCGCCGGCTGCACGCCCGCCGCGGTCATCTGCGAGATCATGAAGGACGACGGCGACGATGGCGCGCCTGCCCGACCTCGATCGCAGTTCGCGCGCGAGCACGGCCTGAAGATCGGCGCGATCGCCGACCTGATCCACTACCGCAGCCGCACCGAGCGCGCTGGTCGAGCGCGTCGCCGAGCGTCCGCTGACGACCGCGCACGGCGCGTTCCGGCTCGTCGTCTATCGCGACAAGGTCGTCGGACGCGACGCACCTCGCGCTCGTGCGCGGGCCGATCAGCGCCCGACGCGCGAGACGCTGGTGCGCGTCCACGAGCCGCTGTCGGTGATGGACCTGCTCGACGCCAGCAGCCACTCGCACTCGTGGACGATTCCCGCGGCGCTCGACGCGATCGCCGACGCCGGGCGCGGCGTGATGGTGCTGCTGCACCGGCCGGAGAGCGCGCAGGAGCTGCGCGTGCGCGCGGTCACCGACCAGCCGCCCGTGTCGCGCGCGGATGGACCTGCGCAACTACGGCATCGGCGCGCAGATCCTCACGCGACCTCAACGTCGGCAAGATGCGGCTGATGGCGAAGCCGCGGAAGATGCCCAGCATGACCGGCTACGACCTCGAGGTCACCGGCTACGTCGAGGCGCCGCAGCGCCGCGCGTCCTGACCGGCCCCGCCCGCGCCGCGCACCGAACCGACCCGAGCCAGCACGATGCCCATCAGAGCGGATCCTCCCCAACGTCTCCGGCGACGGCCGCAGCGTCGCCATCGTGCTGTCGCGCTTCAACGCCGACGATCGGCGAGCGCCTGCTGGCCGGCGCGCTGCGCGGCGCTGGCCGAGGCCGGCGTCGCCGAGCGCGACATCACCGTCGTCACCGTGCCCGGCGCGCTCGAGACGCCGCTCGCGCTGCAGCGCCTCGCGCAGGCCGGCGAGTACGACGCGCTGGTCGCGCTCGGCGCGGTGATCCGCGGCGAGACCTACCACTTCGAGATCGTCGCCAACGAGTCGGCGGCGGGCGTGGCGAGCGTGCAGCTCGAGTTCGGCATCCCGATCGGCAACGGCATCCTCACCACCGAGACCGACGAGCAGGCGCTCGAGCGGCGCGGACACCAAGGGCTTCGAGGCGGCGCAGGCCGCGCTCGAGCTCGCCAACCTGCTCGACGCGATCGATGAGCGCTGACCGCGCACCGGCGCGCGCGGGCGCATCGGGCCGCACGAGCCTGCGCCGCCGCGCGCGCGAATTCGTGCTGCAGGGCCTGTACCAGCGGCAGCTGTCGGGCAACAGCGCGGCGGCGATCCGCGAGCAGATCGCCGAGGCCGCGGGCTTCGCGCGCACCGACCAGGCGTATTTCGACGAGCTCTGGCGCGGCGCCTGCGGCGAGTTCGACGCGCTGATCCTCGCCTGCGCGCCGCACCTCGACCGCAAGGCCGCGGAGCTCTCGCCGATCGAGCGCGCGATCCTCGTCATCGGCGCGTGGGAGCTCACGCACCGGCTGGAGATCCCCTACCGGGTGGTCATCAACGAGGCGGTCGAGCTCGCCAAGTCCTACGGCGGCACCGACGGCTACAAGTTCGTCAACGGCGTCCTCGACCGGCTCGCCGCGGAGATCGTGCCGCCGAGATCGCGGCGCTCCCTCGCGCCGGCGAGCCCGGGGTGGCCGATGCCGCCTGAGCGCCGGGCAGTGCCGCGCGCCGCGGCGTGGGCGCTCGCGGCGGTGCTGGCGCTCCTCGCCGCCGCGCCCGCGACGGCCGCGCGCTCGGTCGTCGTCTACTGCAGCCACGATCCCGACGCCTGCGAGCTCGCCGCGCAGACGTTCACGCGCGAGACCGGCATCGCCGTCGCGATCACGCGCAAGCCGACCGGCGAGGCGTACGCGCAGATCCGCGCCGAGCGCGAGAACCCGAAGGCCGACGTCTGGTACGGCGGCACCATCGATCCGTTCCTGCAGGCCGCCGCCGAAGGCCTCTTCGCCGAGTACCGCTCGCCGGGCCTCGCCGAGCTCCATCCCTGGGCGCGCCGGCAGGCGGAGGCCACCGGCCACCGCGTCGTCGCCATCTACCGGATCATCATCGGCTTCGGCAGCAATCCGGCGGTGCTCGCCAAGCGCGGCCTCGCGGCGCCGCGCTGCTGGTCGGACCTCACCAAGCCCGAGTACCAGCGCGAGATCGAGCTGTCCAATCCGGTGACCAGCGGCACCGGCTACACGATCCTCGCGACGCTCGTCGTCGCTCTACGGCGAGGACGCCGCGTTCGGCTACATGAAGCGCCTCGGGCCGAACGTGGTCCGCTACACGCAGTCGGGCGTGGCGCAGGGCCCGTCGGTCGCGCGCGGCGAGGTCGGCATCGGCGTGACCTTCGTCCACGAGTTCGTCACCCAGCAGCTCGCGGGCTTCCCGGTCGACATCGCGATCCCCTGCGAGGGCACCGGCGACGCGCTGGGCGGCATGGCGATCGTCAACGACGGTCCCAACCCGGCCGAGGCCCGCGCCTTCTACGACTGGGCGCTGACCCGCGACGCGCAGGAGCTGGCCAACCGGACGAAGAACCTGCTGCTGCCGGCGAACCGCCACGCCGAGGTGCGGCCCGAGGCCGCGCGCTACGCCAACGTGCCGATGATCGCCGTCGATCCGGCGAAGTTCGGCGTGCCGGCCGAGCGCCGCCGGCTGCTCGCGCGCTGGCAGAAGGAAGTGGGGGACGCGCAGCGCTGACCGGCGGCCCCGCTGCCAGCGGCGAGCCGCTGCCGCGGCATCCTATAATCGGCTCGTGAACGAGTTCGAGCTCATCGCGCGGTTCTTCACGCGGCCGCCGCGCTCCGCGTCGGTCGTGCTCGGCGTCGGCGACGACGCCGCGCTGCTCGCGCCGACGCCCGGGCACGTGCTGGTCGTCTCGGTCGACATGCTGGTCGGCGGCCGCCACTTCTTCGACGACGTCGACCCCGAGTCGCTCGGGCACAAGACGCTCGCCGTCAACCTCTCCGATCTCGCCGCGATGGGCGCGGTGCCGCGCTGGGCGCTGCTCGCCGGCGCGCTGCCCGACAACGACCCGGCGTGGCTCGCGGCGTTCGCCGCGCGGCTTTCTCGCGCTCGCGGATGCGCACGGCGTCGATCTCGTCGGCGGCGACACGACGCGCGGGCCGCTGAACCTCTGCGTCACCATCCTCGGCGAGGCGCCGGCGGGCGCGGCGATCACCCGCGCCGGCGCGAGGGCCGGCGACGACGTCTACGTGTCGGGGCACCTCGGCGACGCCGGGCTGGCGGTCGCCGCGCGCACCGGCCGCGTCGCGCTCGAGCCCGCGGCGCTGGCCGCGTGCCAGGCGCGCCTCGACCGGCCGATGCCGCGCGTCGCGCTCGGCCTCGCGCTGCGCGGCGTGGCGACGGCGATGCTCGACGTGTCGGACGGGCTCACCGGCGATCTCGGGCACATCCTCGAGCGCTCGAACGTCGGCGCCAGCGTCGCGCTCGCGGCGGTCCCGCGCTCGGCGCTGATGGCGAGGCTGCTGGCCGGCTCCGATCGCGCCGCGGCGCTGGCGTGCCTGCTGGCCGGCGGCGACGACTACGAGCTCTGCTTCACCGCCGCGCCCGAATCGGCCCCGCGCGTCGCGGCGATCGCCGTCGAGGCCGGGCTGCCGCTGACGCGGATCGGCACGATCACGGCGGGCGGCGGTCTCGTCGTCCGCGACGAGTACGGCGCCGTCGTGCCCGCGCCGCGCGCGTTCGACCACTTCGCGGCCGGCTCGTGAGCCTCTGGACCGGTCGCACGCGCAAGCGCGGCGAGAGCCCGGCGAGGCTGCACGCGCCGACGCTGGGGTTCATGCTCGCCCACCCGGCGCACATCGTCGCGCTCGGCTTCGGCGCGGGCCTCGCACCCGCCGCGCCCGGCACGTTCGGGACGCTGGTCGCGCTGCCGATCGCGGCGGCGATCTGGGCGTACTGGGGCGACACCGGCTTCCTGATCGCGCTGCCCGCGCTGTTCGCGATCGGCGTCTGGGCGTCGTCGGTGACCGGGCGCGACCTCGGGGTTCCCGACCACGGCGCGATCGTGTGGGACGAGGTCGTCGCGTTCCTGCTGGTGCTGTACTTCGTCGGCAACGACACGCTGCGCGTCGCGTTCGCGTTCGCGCTGTTCCGGTTCTTCGACATCGTGAAGCCGCCGCCGATCAAGTGGCTCGACGCGACGCTGAAGAGCGGGTTCGGCGTCATGGCCGACGACCTGCTCGCCGCCGGCTACACGCTGCTGGTGTTCGCGCTGGCGCAGCGGGTCCTGGGAGCGTGAGATGGGCGCGACCGCAGCCGCCGCGACCGGCATCGACAGCGCGCGGATCGAGGAGGCCGGCCTCAACGCGCTGCAGATGTCGCGGCAGCTCTTCTACGACGGCTGGGTGCTGCGGCTGTCGCCGGGCAAGGCGAAGCGCGGCCGCAGCGTCACCGCGCATTTCGGCTCGACGCTGCCGCTCGACGACAAGATCGCGCGCTGCGCGGCGGTCTATGCGCAGCACGGCCTGCCGCTGCTGTTCAGGATCACGCCGTTCGCGCACCCGGGCACGCTGGACGCGGAGCTGGGCGCGCGGGGCTACGCGGCCTACGAGGAAACGCGGGTGATGGCCGCGAGGCTGCCGGCGGCGGAGTCCGCCGCGTTGCCCGCCGTCGCCGCGCCCGCGGGAATCGCCGCCGCCGACGTCGATGCGGGTGCGTTCGCCGACATCGTCGGCGCGCTGCGCGGGTCGTCGCCGCCGCAGCGCGACGCGCATCGCGACCGGCTCGTGCAGTCGCCGCTGGCGGCCCGGTTCCTGGTGCTGCGCGACGGCGATCGGCCGGTGTGCGCGGCGCAGGTCGCGCTCGAGGGCGAGCTCGCCGGCGTCTACGACGTCGCGACCGCCGAGGACGCGCGCGGCCGGGGCTGCGCCACCTGGGCCTGCGCGACGCTGCTCGCCTGGGCGCCGCGCGGGGGGCGCGCACCGCGTACCTGCAGGTCGGCGCCGACAATGCGCCGGCGATCTCGATCTACCGCCGGCTCGGCTTCGACACCGTCTACACGTACCACTACCGCGCGCCGGCCGGAGGCGTGCCGATGAGCGACAGATCTCGAGGCCCTGGCGCGGGCGCTGGGCGCGGCGCTGGCGCGGCGCGGCTGGAAGGTCGCGACGGCGGAGTCCTGCACCGGCGGGCTCGTCGCCGGCGCGATCACGGAAATCGCCGGCAGCTCCGGCTGGTTCGACCGCGGCTTTGTCACCTACTCGAACGAGGCGAAGGTCGAGCTGCTGGGCGTGGCGGCCGCGACGCTCGCGCGCTTTGGCGCGGTCAGCGAGGAAACGGCGCGCGAGATGGCCGCCGGGGCGATCGCGGCGAGCCGCGCCAAGCTCGCCGTGGCGGTGACCGGCATCGCCGGGCCGGACGGGGGCACGCCGGACAAGCCCGTGGGCACCGTCTGCTTCGCCTGGGCGCGCCGCGCCGGCGCCGTCGAGACGGCGACGCGCCGGTTCCCGGGCGACCGGGCGGCGGTCCGCGCGGCGACCGTGGCGGCGGCGCTGCAGGGGCTCCTCGACCGTTCGAATTAGGCCGTTCGAAGGCTTTCATCGAACGATCGTTCTATGCCATAATCCGCTGCATTGACGGGTCGCCCGGCGATTTTCGGCCGGCTTGGCTGGCCGGCTTCGCTGAACCTGGGCAGACCCCGAAGTCACCCGGAACAACCTCCTCTCCAGGAAGACCGATGGACGACAACAAGGGCAAGGCGCTCGCCGCGGCGCTGCAGCAGATCGAAAAGCAGTTCGGCAAGGGCTCGATCATGAAGATGGGCGAGTCGCAGATCCAGAACGACCTCCAGGTCGTCTCGACCGGGTCGCTCGGCCTCGACATCGCGCTCGGCGTCGGCGGGCTGCCGCGCGGCCGCGTCGTCGAGATCTACGGGCCGGAATCCTCGGGCAAGACGACGCTGTCGCTGCAGGTCGTCGCCGAGGTGCAGAAGGCCGGCGGCACGGCCGCGTACATCGACGCCGAGAACGCGCTCGACCCCGTCTACGCCGGCAAGCTGGGCGTGGACGTCGGCAACCTGCTGATCTCGCAGCCGGACACCGGCGAGCAGGGCCTCGAGATCGCCGACATGCTGGTGCGCTCGGGCGGCGTGGACATCATCGTCATCGACTCGGTGGCGGCGCTCGTGCCCAAGGCCGAGATCGAGGGCGAGATGGGCGACCAGCTGCCCGGCCTGCAGGCGCGGCTGATGAGCCAGGCGCTGCGCAAGCTCACCGCCAACATCAAGCGCGCCAACACGCTGGTGATCTTCATCAACCAGATCCGGATGAAGATCGGCGTGATGTTCGGCAACCCGGAAACCACCACCGGCGGCAACGCGCTCAAGTTCTACGCCTCGGTGCGCCTCGACATCCGCCGCATCGGCGCGATCAAGAAGGGCGAGGAAGTCGATCGGCAACGAGACCCGCGTCAAGGTCGTCAAGAACAAGGTGGCGCCGCCGTTCCGCGAGGCGCTGTTCGACATCCTCTACGGCGAGGGCATCTCGCGCGAAGGCGAGATCCTCGAGCTGGGCGTCGCGCACAACATCGTCGACAAGTCCGGCGCCTGGTACGCCTACAACGGCGAGAAGATCGGGCAGGGCAAGGACAACGCCCGCGAGTTCCTGCGCGAGCACCACGACATCGCCGCCGAGATCGAGGCGAAGATCCGCGCGGCGGTCAACGTCCCGACCCCCGGCGCGCTGCGCGCGCGCGGCGAGCCCAAGGTCGACGAGTAGCGCGGGGCGGGCCGCGGCGTGAGCGCGACGGGCGCCCGCGCGAACACGAAGGCGCGCGCGAAGGATCCAGCCGGCGCGCGCGCAAGCCTCGGCCGCCCAGGCGCGCGCGCGTCGCGCTATCTGGCGCGGCGCGAGTACGCGCGCTCCGAGCTGCGCGACAAGCTGCTGGCGACGGGCGCGCCGCCCGACGAGGTCGACCCGCGTCCTCGACGAGCTTGCCGCGCAGGGCTACCTGTCCGACGCGCGCTTCGCCCAGGCGCTGGTGCGCCAGAAGCACGGCGCGTACAGCCGGCGCTCGATCGCGCAGACGCTGAAGGCCAAGGGCGTCGCCGGCGAGGTCGTGACCGAAGCGCTGGCCGGCGCCGACGCCGACGACGCGGCCACGCTGGTCGCGCTGTGGCGCCGCCGCTTCGGCCGCGCGCCGGCCGACGACCGCGAGCGCGCGCGCCAGGTCCGGTTCCTGCAAAGCCGCGGCTTCGGCCTGTCGGCGATCCTCAAGCTTCTGCGCGACCCGCCGATGGACGAATAGCGGGCGTTGTCCCCGCTTGGCGCGAGCGGATGCGCGGAAGCTCCCGTGCATCTCGCGGATTGCAGGCAGACCTTCTGTTGCGTCCGGCGAACGGATGCTGTCGGCCAACTCCCATCATTCGTTCTCGAGAAGACTCGCGTTGGGAATGAACGGTTTTGATCTTGCCCACGAACGATGGACACCTTATCCCGTGCTTGCCGGTTTGACCTAGGGCAATCCGAGCAGGCAACGCTCGCGGCGATGTCGCGGGACGCGTCTATTTTCTGGGGGACGTACTACGACCGCTCGTGGCCGGCTGCGGGGCCCGCCCACGCGCGGCGGTAAGCAGTCGCTCCGCGGAGCTTACGTCCCGGTGCCGGTCGAGGTTCTCGAACGCGACGTCAGTCCTGGCGATGAGCGTCGCGAGAAGCGCATCCGCTCGACGCAGCATTGCGCTCCTCCACGGTCTTCCCATCGGATCCTTGCGCACAACCTTCCCGCCTCGGAACTCGTAGTGATCATAGCCTCGAACCGCGATCTTCCTCCCATCTCGGGTCGTGCCGCTCAGCAACCATTCGGACACACCCATGGTGCCGAACGCCCAGTGCCGGGCGTCCCCATCGTGCACATCGGGAGTCGCCTCGAATCTCATCGCCAGCCCCATACGCCGGCTCCTTCCCGACGAAGCGAGTGCCCCAGGGATTGCTGCCCTTCGGCATGTCCAAGGACGCATCGTCGGCGAAGTGGGTCATGATTCTGTCCAAGTCGTGTGCATTGAATGCGGCACACATCTCAAGAAGCAACTGGTAGTTGCACCTTCCTCCTCCGTCATGCTTGCTCCCACTGATTCCGCGCCGCTCTACCATGCCGTCAACGGCGTGCCGCGGATTGGACGGAAGGAGTATGGCGCGGCATGGGTTCCCTGGAAGGCTGACCGGGTTCGCTTGCAACGACCGCTGACGAGCAACTTGGGCGGCGACGCTGACCGGCCGCTCGTTGGCCGCGAAGCGAAGTCGCGAACGTCGGCTTCCAATGCATCCGCAGGTCGTCAATGAAGATCCCGCGAGCGCGTCGGCAGCTCGCCCAATAGCGGCGACAGGTCGGCGAGCCGCCCGGCGAGCACGGACCTGTCCCTCGCGCGCGACCTTGCCGTACACGGCGAGCCGCTTCGAAACGAGGAGCTCGCGCGGCTGCCCGTCGAGATCACCGCGGTGAAGAACGGCGTGGCGCTGCCCGAGGCGGTGAAGATCGCGGGAGGGGAGGCGGCGCTCACACCGTCGGCCGCGTGTCCGACGACGTCACGCGAGCAACGGAGGACCGGAGTAGATCCCGGACGCGAGCGAAGGCGAGACCCAGTTCGGAATCCGGGCCGACGCCAACCGCGCCCACGATCGAGCTCGCTTCCGCAAGCGCCGCCTCCGCTGCGTGTGGGCTCCCCGCGAGATGTTCGGTTTCGGCGCGGCAGCAGAGCAGGATACCGAGGCTCATCCGGTCGGACACCTCGCGCAACAGCGACTCGCCGACGGCGAGGCAGTCGCGGGCCTTGTCGAATTCGCCGTGGCGGGCGTGCAGCAGGCCAAGGTAGCCCAGGAACTGGCCTTCCGACCGTCGATCGGGCAGCGCCCGGGCGACGACCAGCGCCGCCTCAAAGTGCTCCCGTGCCTCGTCGAGCCGGGCCAGGCTGTCGTAGACCAGACCCAGGTTGCACAGCACGACGCATTCGAGGCGTGCATGCCCCAGGTCGCGCGCCACGTCGAGCGCCAGCTCGAGTTGATCAACCGCATCGGCGAATCGTCCCTGCACCTGGGCCAGCAGGCCGAGGTTGCACAGCGTGTTGCCTTCGAGCCGCCGGTTTCCGGTCTCCCGCGCCGCGTCGAGCGCGGCTTCATTGTGGGACCGGGATTCGTCTCCGTTGCCCTCGTCGAAATGGAGCGATGCCCAGGTTGCCGAGCAGGTCGCCCTGCCGGGGCCGGTCCCCGGCGCTGCGGGCCAGGGCCAGACCCGCTTCGAAATGCGCTCGGGCCTCGCTGAGCCGACCCAGAAAGTGCTCGACGTTGCCCGAGGCCGTTGCAGGCGTCGCTCTGCAGCGCCGGGACGCCGAGTTCGCGGGCGATGGAGAGCGCCTGCTCGAGGCGGGCCCGCGCGGTTTCCATGCGTCCCGCGTGGCTGTCGAGGGCGCCGAGGCCGATCAGCGCACGGCACTCGCAGCGCCGGTCGCCGATCTCGCGGGCGCGGCCCAGCGACGATTCGAACTGCACGCTCGCCTCGTCGTCCTTGCCGCCGGCCATCAGCACCCGGCCGGCAACCAGGTCGACCCGGGCGAGCTCCGGCGGGTCCCAGCCCGGAGGTGGCGCGCACGACGGACACGAGTTCGTTGCCGACGCGGAACGGCCCGCGCGACCTCAGGCCGGCCCAGGCGCGCTCCAGCGCATTGGTGGCCACCTCGGCGTCGCCGCGCGCGGCGGCCCGGCGACAGGCCGCGACGAAGTTGTCGAGCTCGACGCCTTCGCCCGCGATGGCCGCCTGCTCATCGAGGCCGGCGAAGTGGGCGCCATGTCGAATCTCTGCTGCGCGCAACGCGTCCGGACCGCTGCCGGGATAGCGGCCTCCGGTGCGCAGGTGCTCCGCGGCGTACTCCTGCACGCTGACCAGGAGATCGAAGCGATCGTCGGTGACCTCCCTGACGAACGACTTGTGCACCAGCGATTGCAGCGCGTCCATCGGCCACGGCGCGTCCTCGTACCCGGACAGGTCCAGGATCGCCTCCACCGACTCGAGCGTGAACCCGCCCTCGAACACCGACAGCTGCGCCAGCGCGGCCTTCTCGGGCAGACGACAGCAGGTCCCAGGACCAGTCGAACACCGCCCGCAGCGTCGCCTGCCGGTCCACGCGGCCGCCCGCCGACGACAGCAGCTTGAATCGCTCGGTCATCCGCGAAGCAGGGTCCGCGGCGGCATCACCCGCACCCGCGCCGCCGCCAGTTCGATCGCCAGCGGCAGGCCCTCCAGCAGCTTCACCAGCGGGGCGATCGCCGCCTGGTCCTCGGCGGTCGGCTGGAACTCCGGCTTCGCCGCCGCGGCGCGCCGCACGAACAGCGCCATGGCTTCCGCCGACGGCAGCGGCGCCAGCGCGAGCACCTCTTCTCCGGCCAGGCCCAGCACTTCGCGTGTGGTCACCAGGAAGCGCGCGTTGCTCGCCCGGTTCAGCCACCGGCCCAGCGTCTCCTCGGCATGGCGCGCGACCTGCTCGAAGTTGTCGAGGATGACCAGGCAGTGGCCGCGGCCGGCGATGGCGTTGCCCGATCTGCGTCACCGGGTCGTCCTTGCCCAGGGGCAGGTCGAGCCCCTGCGCAACCGCATGCACGATGCCGTCCAGGCTCCGGGCCTGCGACAGATCGCAGAACCAGGCGCCGCCCGGGAACTGGCCGAGCGAGTCCCACCCGAAGCGCGCGACGAGCCGCGTCTTGCCGGTGCCGCCGATGCCGAGGACCGACACCAGGCGCGCGCCGTCGTCGAAGCGGTCCTGGAGCCTGGCCAGGGCCTCGCTGCGGCCGACAAAGGCGTCGCGCTCCGCCGGCAGCGTGTGCCCGCTGAACGACGCCAGCGGAGGAAACTCGGCACGCAGGCCCGGCGCGAGAACCTGCAGCAGGCGTTCCGGGTTGAGCAAGCCCTTGAGGCGATGCTCGCCCATCTCGCGCAGGGCGACGCCTTCCGGCATGTGCGCGCATACCAGCGCCTCCGTTGCCGCAGAGAGCAGAAGCTGCTCGCCGTGCGCGACCGACATGATTCGCGCCGCGCGATTCACCGCCGCGCCGTAATAGTCGCCGTCCCGCTGTTCGGCGGCACCCGTGTGCATCCCCATCCGGACTTTGAGGGCGATCGGCGGCATCGCAACCGGCGCTTCGGGCCCGGGGCTCGGGACCCCGGCCGGCGCAGATTGCAGGGCGCGCTGGACGGCGACGCCCGCGGCGAGCGCGTCCGCGGCGACCTCGAAGACGGCATGAACGCCGTCGCCGGTGCTTTTGACGATCAGTCCGTGGTTGGACTCGATCGCGTCGCGCATCAGCGCGTCGTGGCGCCCGAGCGCGACCTGCATCGCGCCAGGATCCCTTTCCCACAGCGTCGTGCTGCCCTCGATGTCGGTGAACAGGAAGGTGACGGTGCCGGTGGGCAGCGGTGACTCGGCGCGCGATCTCGTGGACATGGCGGTAGCCAGGGAATGATGCGCCAGACCCGGCATTGTGCGCACCGTCAAGCGATTCGGCAAGGTGACCGTCACAGGTTGCCGAACCAATGGCGGGCTAAGATCCCGCCGGACTCGCAGCAACGCGTTTCGTTTACCGGAGTCGAGCCCTGTCGTCGAGGGCGTATTCTCCCGGCCCGAACGCGAACAGCACCAACAGGCCACCCATAACCGAGACGTTCTTCATGAACATCAGCTGCTGCGTCACAGCTTCATCGGGCGGGGCGGACCAAAAGCGGTGAAGCACACAGCGTGACCAGCATCGTGAAGAGGAAGATCAATGCAGTGGCCGAACGCGTCTTCCATCAGAGAACGATCGCAGTGCCACCGCCATGTTCGACCAAGACCGCCAGAATCAGCAGGAATTCGAGGAGTGGGTCGATGGCCGGCAGACCCGCGCTCGCCATATGGACGGCCATGTCGAAGAATGCCCGATCTTGCCGCCGCCCGAGACAATGAACATCGATGCCAACAGCACGCGACCGACCAGCGCCGCGGCGTCCTTAGCTTCATACATCGCAGCCTCCACGCGCTGGTGTTGTTTGCTCCGACCCTGACAAGCAGCCGAGGATGACGTACGCCATGCAAATGGCAATCGGCCGAGTCGGTCAGATCAGCTAAACGCATCCGGTCGATAGCTTCGCCGTCTCATCCAAGATGTACCTGCTGTGATCGCAGTCAGAATTGAGAATATGCCCCACGGTCACGCCAAGGATGAAGTTGGCGAGCCGCAAGCCAGCGTATCCCGAGTGAATGCCACCGCCACCGTTGAGATACGCCCGGTCGAAATGCCGGGCTTGCCTCGGAGATGGCCCCGCACTGTCGGAGAGCTTTCGGAATCTGCAGTTGACGACTCCGCGCGTGAGACAGCCTCGGCCAACGGGCGTGTGCCGCTCACCGCGACCGGACGCGAGCGCGCAAGGCCACGTGGTCGTCGCCGGGCATGCCGTTTGCGCCGCGAAGCCCGGAGCTCGCTCCGAATCGGCCCACCTCCGAACCGGCGCGGCTCGATCCCGACGGCGCGGACGTCACCAAAGCCACGTTTGGCAGTCGCGGGCATAGCCGCGTAAAATCAACAGCTTTGCCACTGTGCCGGTCCGCGATCCTCGCGCCGGCCGGCCACCCGACTCGCCACCGCCATGAAAGCGTCCGACATCCGCACCAAATTCCTGCACTTCTTCGCCGAGCGCGGTCACCAGACGGTGGCGTCGTCGTCGCTGGTGCCGGCCAACGACCCGACGCTGCTGTTCGTCAACTCGGGCATGGTGCAGTTCAAGGACGTGTTCCTCGGCAAGGACATCCGCGCCTACAACCGGGCGACGACGGCGCAGCGCTGCGTGCGCGCCGGCGGCAAGCACAACGACCTCGAGAACGTCGGCTACACGGCCCGGCACCACACGTTCTTCGAGATGCTCGGCAACTTCAGCTTCGGCGACTACTTCAAGCGCGACGCGATCCACTACGCGTGGGAGCTGCTGACCAAGGTCTACGGGCTGCCGGCCGACAAGCTGTGGACGACCGTCTACATCGACGACGACGAGGCCTTCGACATCTGGACGAAGGAGATCGGCGTGCCGGCCGAGCGCTGCGTCCGCATCGGCGACAACAAGGGCGCCAAGTACGCGAGCGACAACTTCTGGCAGATGGCCGACACCGGCCCCTGCGGCCCCTGCTCGGAGATCTTCTACGACCACGGGCCCGAGGTCTGGGGCGGGCCGCCGGGAACGCCCGAGGCCGACGGCGACCGCTACATCGAGATCTGGAATCTCGTGTTCATGCAGTTCAACCGCGACGAGCAGGGGGTGATGCACAGGCTGCCGAAGCCCTCGGTCGACACCGGCATGGGCCTCGAGCGCCTCGCCGCGGTGCTGCAGCACGTGCACTCGAACTACGAGATCGACCTCTTCCAGGACCTGATCCGCGCGGCCGTCCGCGAGACCGGCGCCACCGACTACCTCAACCCGTCGCTGCGGGTGATCGCCGACCACATCCGCGCCTGCGCGTTCCTCGTCGTCGACGGCGTGCTGCCGTCGAACGAGGGCCGCGGCTACGTGCTGCGCCGGATCATCCGCCGCGCGATCCGCCACGGCTACCAGCTCGGCCAGCGGCAGGCGTTCTTCCACAGGCTGGTCGAGGACCTCGACCGCGTGATGGGCGAGGCCTACCCGGAGCTGCGCCGCGACAAGCTGCGCGTCGCGCAGGTGCTGAAGCAGGAGGAGGAGCGCTTCTCCGAGACGCTCGAGCACGGCATGAAGATCCTCGAGCAGGCGCTGGCGAAGGGCGCCAAGGTGCTCGACGGCGAGACCGCGTTCACGCTGTACGACACGTTCGGCTTTCCGCTCGACCTCACCGCCGACGTCTGCCGCGAGCGGCAGGTCACCGTCGACGCGGCGGGCTTCGACGCGGCGATGGACAAGCAGCGCGAGCGCGCCCGCGCGGCGAGCCAGTTCAAGACCGGAGCGCAGCTCGCCTACGACGGGCCGAAGACGGTCTTCCGCGGCTACGAGACGCTGTCGGCCGAGGGCCGCGTCGTCGCGCTCTTCCGCGACGGCGCGCCGGTCGAGGCGCTCGCGGCCGGCGAGCGCGGCGTCGTCGTGCTCGGGGAGACGCCGTTCTACGCGGAATCGGGCGGCCAGGTCGGCGACCGCGGCGAGCTCACCTGCGGCGGCGTGTGCCTGACGCTGTTCGCCGTCGAGGACACGCAGAAGGTGCAGGGCGACGTGTCCGGGCACGTGGGCGTGGTCGTCACCGGCGAGCTGAAGGTCGGCTCGGTCGTGGCGGCCAACGTCGACCACGCGGCGCGCGCGCGCACGATGCGCAACCACTCGGTCACGCACCTGATGCACAAGGCGCTGCGCGAGGTGCTGGGCGCGCACGTCCAGCAGAAGGGCTCGCTCGTCGATCCCGACAGGACGCGCTTCGACTTCGCGCACAACGCGCCGCTCACCGACGACGAGATCCGCCGCATCGAGGCGATCGTCAACGGCGAGATCCTGCAGAACGCCGCGACGCAGGCGCGCGTCCTCCCGATCGAGGAGGCGCAGAAGACCGGCGCGATGATGCTGTTCGGCGAGAAGTACGGCGACGAGGTCCGCGTGCTCGACATCGGCAGCTCGCGCGAGCTCTGCGGCGGCACGCACGTGACGCGCACCGGCGACATCGGCTTCTTCAAGGTCGTCGCCGAGGGCGGCGTCGCGGCGGGCGTCCGGCGCATCGAGGCGGTGACCGGCGACAACGCGCTCGCCTGGGTGCAGGCGCAGGAAGCGACGATCGCGGCGGCGGCCTCGGCGCTGAAGGCGCCGGTGGCGGAGATCGAGGCGAAGATCGCGCACCTGATGGAAAGCGCGCGCGCCGCCGAGAAGGAGCTCGCGCGCCTGAAGGCGAAGGCGGCGGCGAGCGCGGGCGAGGACCTCGCCGGCAGCGCCGTCGACGTCAAGGGCGCGAAGGTGCTCGCGGCGGCGCTCGAGGGTGCCGACGCCAAGGCGCTGCGCGAGACGCTCGACAAGCTGAAGGACAAGCTGAAGAGCGCGGCGATCGTGCTGGCGAGCGTCGCCGACGGCCGGGTCACGCTGATCGCGGGCGTGACCGCCGACCTCACCGCCAAGGTCAAGGCGGGCGAGCTCGTCAACTTCGTGGCGCAGCAGGTCGGCGGCAAGGGCGGCGGCCGGCCCGACATGGCGCAGGCCGGCGGCAACGACGCGGCCGCGCTGCCGCAGGCGCTCGCCTCGGTGCGCGCCTGGGTCGAGCAGCGCCTCTGAAAGTGGTGTCTGACCCCACTTCCCGGAGAAGTAGTGTCTGACCCTACTTATCGGCGGAGAGCGGCATGACGCTGCGGCCGGGCATGACGGTGGAGACGATGAACGAGCGCGGCCGCGGGCGGTTGCCGGAGCTCGTCGGCTTCCGGGTGATGGCGCTGGAGCAGGGGCTGCTGGTGGCCGAGCTCGACATCCGGCCGCAATTGCTCGCGCCCAACGGCTTCCTGCACGCGGCGTCGATCATCGCGCTCGCCGACACCGCCTGCGGCTACGGCTGCATCGCGCACCTGCCCAAGGGCGCGGAGAACTTCACCACCGTCGAGCTGAAGAGCAACTTCCTCGGGACCGCGCGCGAGGGCACGATCGACTGCGTCGCGCGTCCTGCGCACCTCGGCAGCACGACGCAGGTCTGGGACGCGACGGTCAAGCGGCACGCCGACGGCAAGGCGATCGCGCTGTTCCGCTGCACGCAGATGATCCTGTGGCCGAAGAAGTGACGCGATGCTGACCGTGCGCCGGATCGACCACCTCGTGCTCACGTGCCGCAACGTGAAGGCGTCGATCCGCTTCTACACCGAGGTCCTCGGCATGAGCGAGGTGACCTTCGGCTCCGGCAGGAAGGCGCTGTCGTTCGGCCGGCAGAAGCTCAACCTGCATCCGGCCGGGCAGACGGCCGGCGGCAAGACGGGTTCCGTCGCGGCCATCGCCGCCGCGCCCACGCCGGGCTCGGTCGACCTGTGCCTCGTCGTCGTCGAGCCGCTCGCCGCCGTGCTCGCGCACCTCGCGGCCTGCGGCGTGCCGGTGGAGGAGGGCCCGGTCGCCCGCACCGGCGCCCTCGGCCCGATCGAGTCCGTCTACATCCGCGATCCCGACGGCAACCTGATCGAGCTCGCGCGCTATCTCGACGACGTCGACTGACGCCGTTGCCGCCGGGGCTCGCCGCGCTCAGCCCGGGGCCGCGGTCGGATCGGCGGCCAACGGTCGTCTTCCTGCACCGAACCGCATCGTACGCGATCGAACTCCGCCGGCGAGGCCGCGCATTGGACGCCGGTCGACCGTGCTCACGGCCCCGAACGTTGGCAGGCCGGCCCGTTCCGGTGCGCCGGACCCTGGACCGGAGGATTCCACCGCATTGCAACATCCGTGTCGTCATTTTTCTCGATTCGACCTTGAATCCTATCGTGTTGCGGTGCCGCATTACGTTAAAATGGTGCGTTGCAACCAAAGCATTCCCTCCGGAACAACCCGTCAGGAGCCTTCATGGAATTTTCGAACAAGGTCGCAGTCATCACCGGCGCAGCCAGCGGCATCGGCCGGGCCGTGGCGGTCGCCATGGCGCGACGCGGCGTCCGCGCGATGGCGCTGGTCGACATGGGCGATGCGATCAGCGCCGTCGCCGCCGAGGTCAATACGCTGGCGTGCCGCGAAGTCGCCTTCCCGTACAAGGGCGACACCACCGACGAGGCGTTCCGCGCGTCGGTCTACGATGACATCAGCTCCCGGTTCGGTGTCGTCTCGATGTGCGTGCCGGCCGCCGGCATCACCCGCGACGAGCTCGCCGTCCGCGTCGACAAGCTGACCGGCAAGGCGCGCATCTACCCGCTGGAGAAGTTCCAGCTGGTCGTCAACGTCAACCTGATCGCTCCGGTCTACTGGGGCCTGGAGATGATCGGCCGCATCGCCGAGGACCGCGCCGCGCGCGGCCTGAAGAAGTGGCAGCCGGCCGAAGGCATGGTGGGCGCGATCGTGTTCATCGGCTCGGTGTCCTCGCAGGGCAACAAGGGCCAGATCTCCTACGCCAGCACCAAGGCGGGCCTCGAGGGCGCCGCGGCGACGATCATGAACGAGGCGATGTTCCACGGCGTGCGCTGCGGCCTCATCCACCCCGGCTACACCGAGACGCCGATGGTGAAGGCGCTGGGCGACGACTTCATCGGCAAGAACATCCTGCCGTACACGCAGCTGGGCCGCCTGATCCGCCCCGACGAGATCGCCGACGCGATCTGCTTCATGCTCGCCAATTCGGCGGTGAGCGGCGAGCTGTGGGCCGACGCCGGCTGGCACCCGCCGGCGTAATCGACGCCTCGACGCCGGCAGCCGTCGCCGGCGTCGCCATCTCGCAACGCGGGCACTTCGATGCCCGCGTTGTCGTTTCCGGCATCGCCGATCGCCTCCTCGGTTAAACTTGCCCCCTGTTCCGCAGGAGGAAGCATGCCGAGGAAGCCGTGCGTTGCCCTGACCCGGCGCAGTGGCGTCGCCGCCCTGTTCCTCGCGCTGGCCGTGGCTGCACCCGCGCTCGCCGCGCCGATCGACTACATCTTCACCGGCGTGCTCACCGGCTCGTTCTATGGCGGCGCGTCCGGCGATCAGTCGGTGACGATCATCGCCACCGGGGACGCGGCCGCGGTGACCGCCGCCAGCACCTGCAACAACCTCGGCAGCGTCCGGGTCGCGATCCCCGGGAAGATGGCGACCGTCACCGAGCCGATGGCGATTTTCGTCGACCGGCCGGCGCGCAACCTGGGGTTGCGACGGGGTACCTGCGGCGCGCCGCTGTCCCCCTGGCTGGTCGTGAACAACGCCGTCGTCTTCGGCAGCTACAGCCTGGCCGCTTCGCTCGTGCCGGGCCCGGTCGTGCCGACCCCGTCGGGCCTCGGCAGCGTGAGCACCACGCTGGGCGTGCTCGACGTCGTCGCGAACGTGCTGTCGTCGTTCGAGGCGCAGGGCCCGAATCCCCCGCCGAGCGGCAACGCGAAGCTGTCGGGGCTGGCGTTGTCGAGCGGGCTGCTGACGCCCGCCGTCAACGGCAATACGTTCCAGTACACGGGCCGCGTCGCCGACGGCGTCGCCTCGGTCACGCTGACGCCGACCGCGGCCGATCCGGCCGCGTCGATCCTGGTGAACGGCGCGCCCGTGGCGAGCGGCAGCGCGTCGGCCCCGATCGCGCTCGCGTCCGGCGAGAACCGGGTCACCATCGCGGTCACCGCGCCGGACGGGTTCGCCACGCAGAGCTACGTCGTCAACGTGATCCGCCTGGACCCCAATTACCAGGGACTGTGGTGGAAGTCGCCGCCGGGCTCGGAAAGCGGCTGGGGAATCAATTTCGCGCACCAGGGCGACGTCATCTTCGCGACCTGGTTCACCTACCGCGACGACGGCAAGCCCTGGTGGCTGATCGCCGAGCTCCACAAGGTCGCGAACGGCCGCTACACCGGGAGCATCGCGACGGTTTCGGGGCCGGCGTTCAACTCGGTTCCGTTCGAGCCGGCCCTGGTCCAGGAGGCGCTGGTCGGGACGATGACGGTGACCTTTACCGGCGCCGCCGATGGCGTGCTCGAGACCAACGTTGAAGGCTTCGCGCAGACCAAGCCGATCACCAGGCAGGTCTTCGGGCTGCTCCCCGTCTGTACCTGGGGCACGCAGGCCGATCTCGCACCCGCCGACGAACTACCAGGACCTGTGGTGGAAGGCGAGCGAGTCGGGCTGGGGCATCAACTTCACGCACCAGGGCGACGTCATCTTCGCCACGTGGTTCACCTACGACGTCGTCGGCAAGCCGTGGTGGCTGACCGCGGAGCTGCACAAGGCCGCCGCCGGCGTATACGCGGGCACGGTCACGCACGCTGACCGGCCCGCCGTTCGACTCGGCGCCGTTCCAGCCGGGCAAGGTCGTCGAGACGGCCGTCGGCTCGGCGACGGTGAGCTTCGCCAACGGCAACAGCGCGAGCTTCGCCTACACGGTGAACGGCATCGCGCAGACCAAGGCGATCACGCGGCAGGTGTTCGCGCCACCGGGAACTGTCTGCCAGTAGGTCCGCGGTCGCCGGGGCCGGGCCGGCAGGTACCCGGTGGACATGTCGAGGGAGCAGCGCGATGAGAAGCCACGGTACGGTCCGGAAGGGCGTGAGTGCGGCACTGTGGGCAGTGGCGTTCCTTTCCGCGGTGGCCGCGCATGCGGCCATCCCGGCCGGCGAGCGGCAGGTGCTGCTGAACCTGTACGCGTCGACCAACGGCGCGGGCTGGACCAACCGCACCAACTGGAACGGCGCCGCGGGGACCGAGTGCACGTGGTTCGGGGTGACCTGCAATCCGGAAGGCACGTCGGTGACCGGCGTCATCCTGGACAACAACAACCTGACCGGGACGCTTCCGGCGCTCGGCGGGCTGCCGAATCTGCAGGAGTTCCGTGTCTACAGCAACGGGCTGACGGGTTCGATCCCGTCGTTCGCCGGCATGAGCCAGCTCCGGTACTTCGAGGCCAGCCTGAACCAACTGACGGGGACCCTTCCCGACCTGACCGGAGCGCCGAACCTCGATACGTTTGCGGCGTACACCAACGGCCTCACGGGTTCGATCCCGCCGCTGTCCGGAAACGCCCAGCTGCGGACGTTCATGGTTTCGAACAATCAGCTGACCGGGCCGCTGCCGGCGCTCGCGGGGCTCGCCTCGCTGATGGACTTCGTCGCCTTCAACAACCGTTTGACCGGGACGATTCCCGCGCTCACCGGCGTGCCCCAGCTCAGGACGTTCATCGTGGAGACGAACCAGCTGACCGGCACGATTCCCTCGCTCGCCGGACTGACTGGCCTGCAGCAGTTCTGGGTCGGCTCGAACCAGCTGACCGGCCCGCTGCCCGCGCTCGCCGGGCTGACGAACCTGTGGGATTTCAGGGCCGGCGGCAACCAGCTGACCGGCTCG
Source organism: uncultured beta proteobacterium (assembly GCA_963832705.1). Taxonomy (GTDB): domain Bacteria; phylum Pseudomonadota; class Gammaproteobacteria; order Burkholderiales; family Casimicrobiaceae; genus CAIWHR01. Next base: position 93,685 of record CAWHVP010000002.1, read on the forward strand.
ATCCCCGCGCTGGGTGGGCTGAGCCAGCTGTCGAATTTCATTGCCAGCTACAATCAGCTGACCGGGACGATTCCCCCGCTGACCGGATTGACGAGCCTCGTCCGGTTCTGGGTCGACGGCAATCAACTGACCGGGCCCGTGCCCGCGCTCACCGGGCTTTCCAATCTCATCTATTTCTCGATCGGCGCCAACCAGCTGTCGGGCAACGCCCCGACCGTGCCGTCGCCGAGCGCGCTGGCGGCCGGCGGCTCCGCGCTGTGCCCGAATGCGCTGAACCGGATCGCCGACCCTGCCTGGATGCGGCGACCGGGCGCACGCCGTGGTACGCCGACTGCACCGGCGTCTCGTCGGCCTTCGTCGCCGATCCGTCGGACATCTGGTGGAATGCCGGCGAGTCCGGCTGGGGCATGCAGATGGTCAGCACCGGCGACTTCATCTTCGCAACGCTCTACGTCTATGGCAGCGGTGGCCAGCCGACGTGGTTCACCGGCGAGCTGACCCGGAGCGCGCAGGTGCCGCCGACGTTCACCGGCCCGCCTGTACGCGACCACCGGACCGTATTTCGGGGGCGCGTTCAACCCGGCGGCGGTGACCGCGAGGGCGGCGGGGACGATGACCTTCACGGCGACGGGCACCGACGCGGGCCAGCTCTCGTACACGGTGGACGGCGTGCCGGTCACGAAGTCCGTGCAGCGGCAGCCGCTCACGCGCGACGACTACAACGGCCATTACGTCGTGACCGACACGCGGACCCGCAGCGGCTGTGCCGATCCGTCGGGCAACGGCAGCACGACGACGCCCGTGGCGATCGCCATCACGCACAGCGGAACCGCGATGACGGCGGTCTGGACCTACCCTGGAAGCCAGACGTGCACACACACCGGCACGTTCTCGCAGCTCGGCCGCATGGGTACCTTCGTCGCCGCCTACACCTGCAGCACCGGCGAGACGGGGACCGCGACGTACACGGCCATGACGGCGAAGATGGGCATCTTCGGCGCGCAGCTGGCGACGCAGTCGACGACCCTCGGCTGCGCGTCGACCGGGCAGCTCGCCGGCGTGACTCCGCGATAGCGCCGGGCGCGCCCGATCGTTCAGGCGCCCTTCAGGATCTCCTGTCAGCCTGACTGCCGCGTCGGGCGCGTGCGCTCGCGTGCGCATCCCGGTCGCTCGTCCCGACCACAGTCCGGTCATCGGATCGTGGTCGCCGGACGTTAACTGCACACCCCCACGGCTCGGAACCTGCTCATGAAACGCTTCCTCGCGGTACTGATCCTCGCGTTCGCCTGCACACCGGCGCTCGCGACCAGCGTCGGCGTATCGGTCACCGTCGGCGACCCCGGCTACCGTGGCCGCATCGACATCGTCGATTTTCCGCCGCCCCAGCTGCTGTTTCCCGAACCGATCATCATCGAGCAGGTGCCCGTCGGCGTCGTGCGGCAGCCGGTCTATGTCTACGTTCCCGCGACGGAGGCCAAGCAATGGCGCAAGCACTGCAAGAAGTACCGGGCCTGCGGTCAACCGGTCTATTTCGTGCAGGAGACCTGGTACCGGGACGTGTACGTGCCCGAGTACGGAAAGGTCAAGGGCAAGCAGCACAAGGAGAAGGCGGACAAGCCGAAGAAGCCGAAGAACGACTGACGGCGATGTCCCTGTCCTCCGCAGGCGTCCCGTAGTCGAGCGCAGCAACGCGGGCGCGGACGTGCCGCGGCCTCGTCCAATCGGCGAATGGCAGGTGCCGCGGCCGCGGTCTAGGGTGGCGGTCCCATGGCTCGCGTGCCCATTGCGCTGCTCGCCTTCGCCGCCGGCGCCACGCTGCTGCAGTGGCAGCCGACGCTGCCGCCGGCGATGCCCTGGCTGGTCGCGGCCGCGGGCGGGTGCGTTCCTCGCGATCCTGGCCGGCGCCGCGGCGCGTCCGTCCCGCCGTGGTCGCACCGGGTGGTGCCGGTGCTCGCTCCCGGTGGCGGCGGCGCTGCTCGCGGCCGTCGCCGCCGGCGCTCTCGGCTTCGGCTACGCGGCCTGGCGCGCCGACACGCGCCTCGCCGATCAGCTGCCGATCGAGTGGGAGGGCGTCGATCTCGCCGTCGTAGGCGTCGTCGACGAGCTGCCGCAGGCTTCGAGCCGCGGCACGCGGTTCGCCTTCGCGGTGGAGAGGGTGGAAACCCCGGACGCGAAGGTGCCGCAGCGGCTGTCGCTCGCGTGGTACGCGCAGCAGCGGAAGGACGGCACGGCCGAGCCGCCGCCGCCGATCGCCGCGGGGGAGCGCTGGCGCCTGGTCGTGCGCCTGAAGCGCCCGCACGGCAGCGTCAACCCGCACGGCTTCGACATCGAGGCGTGGCTGCTCGAGAACAACCTGCGCGCCACCGGCTACGTGCGCCCGGGCGAGCGCAACCTGCGCCTCGACGCGTTCGCCGGGCGGCCTTCCGACTGGGTCGAGCGCGCGCGGGAGACGGTGCGCGAGCGGATTCGCCGCGCGCTGCCGGAGGCCGCCTACGCCGGCGTGATCGTCGCGCTGACGATCGGCGACCAGCGCGCGATTCCCGACGCGCAGTGGCGCGTGTTCGCGCGCACCGGGATCTCGCACCTGATCTCCATCTCCGGGCTGCACGTGACCGTGTTCGCGGCGCTGGCCGCGGCGCTCGCCTACGCGCTCGCGCGGCGCAGCGTGCGGCTCACGTCGCGGCTCCCCGCGCGCAAGCTCGCCGCGCTCGTCGGCGTGCTCGCGGCGGCCGCCTACGTGCTGCTCGCGGGCGCGCAGGTGCCGGCGCAGCGCACGCTGCTGATGCTCGCCGTCGCGGCGCTCGGGCTGTGGCTCGCGCGGCCCGGCACGGCGGCGGTGATCTGGCTGTGGGCGCTGGCCGTCGTCACCGCCTGGGATCCGTGGGCGGGCGTCACGCCCGGGTTCTGGCTGTCGTTCGGCAGCGTGGGCCTCCTGCTGTACGCGCATGCCGGACGCATCGGCGCGCCGCCCGCCGCCACGCGCCGCGGACGCGTCGTCCAGGCGCTGCGGGCGGCGACGCGCACGCAGGCGCTCGTCACCGTCGGGCTCGTGCCGCTGACGCTGGCGCTCTTCCAGCAGGTGTCGCTCGCCTCGCCGATCGCCAACGCGCTGGCGATTCCGGTGGTCACGTTCGCCGTCGTCCCGGTGGCGCTCGCCGGCATCGTGCTGCCGGTCGATGTCGTCTTCCAGGCGGCGCACGCGATCTTCGCGGCGATGATGCTGCCGCTCGAATGGCTGGCGCAGCAGCCTGGCGCCGTGTGGGAGCAGCACGCGCCGCCGCTCTGGGCCGTCGCGGCGGCGCTGGCGGGCGTGGCCTGGCTCGCGGCGCCGCGCGGCGTGCCGGGACGCGCGCTCGGCCTCGTGTGGCTGCTGCCGCTGTTCGTCGTGACGCCGCCAAGCCCGTCCCCCGGCGCGTTCCGGATGACGGTGCTCGACGTGGGGCAGGGGCTCGCGGTCGTCGTCGCGACGCATCGCCACGCGCTGCTCTACGACACCGGGCCGCGCTACACCGACGAGGCCGATGCGGGCGGACGCATCGTCGCGCCGTTCCTGCGCGCCGCGGGCATCGCGCGCCTGGGCGGCATGATCGTCACGCACCAGGACAGCGACCACAGCGGCGGGGCGGCGACGCTGCTGTCGACGGTGCCGGTCGACTGGCTCGCCTCGTCGCTGCCGGACGATCACGACGTCCTGATCGCGCGCGCCGGCGACGACGGCATCACGCTCCGCTGCGCGGCGGGACAGCGCTGGGAGTGGGACGGCGTGCGCTTCGCGGTGCTGCATCCGCCGGCCGCGCACTACGACGAGCCGCGGATCAGGACCAACGACCTCTCCTGCGTCGTTCGCGTCGATTCCGAATACGGCAGCGCGCTCCTGACCGGCGACATCGAGGCGAAGAGCGAGCTCGCGCTGCTCGCGGCCGACCCCGGCGCGCTCGCCGTCGACGTGCTGGTCGTGCCGCACCACGGCTCGCGCACGTCCTCGCTGCCGCAGTTCATCGCGGCGACCGCGGCACCGATCGCCGTGTTCACGTCCGGCTATCGCAACCGCTTCGGCCACCCTCGCCCCGACATCGTCGCGCGCTACGTCGCCGCGGGCGCCGAGTTGTGGCGCACCGATCTCGACGGCGCGCTGACCTTCGACTTCGCGCCCGAGGCGACGCTGCGGCCGCGCGCCGAGCGCGCGCACGACCGCCGCTACTGGCGCGAGGCGCCGGTGCGCGCGGCGGAACCCGCTCCCGAATGAGGCGGCCGGGGCCTCGCGCACGAAGTGGTCAAGCGCGCGCCGCCGCGCATTGACCGCCGCGCGCCCGGGTTCGTAGACTGCGGCGATGATCCCGGTCCCGTTCCAGCCGTCCCTTGCCCGCGCGCGGCATGCCGTGGCGCTCGCGCTGGCCTTGGCCGTCGCGCGTCGTGCCGTGGCCGGCCGGCGCCGCCGAGAAGGCGACCGAGCTCAAGCTCTCGGTCGCCGTCGGCCCGGCCTACCCGCTGGGCAAGGCGGCCGACCTCTGGGCGAAGCGCGTTGCCGAGGCGAGCGGCGGCAGGCTGGCGGTCAAGGTGTTTCCCGGCGCGGCGCTGTCGCAGCGGAACGTCGCGCGCGAGTTCGCCGCGCTCAAGGAAGGCGCGGCCGATCTCGCCGTCGGCTCGACGCTCTACTGGTCGACGCCGGTCAAGGAGCTCGGCGTCGTCGCGCTGCCGTGGATCGCGCCGGGGCCGAAGCAGCTGGACGCGCTGCTTGCGCCGCCGGTCGGCGATCGGCTGCTGGCCGCGGTCGACCGTGAAGGCGTCGTGCCGCTGGCGCTGGCGCCGCTCGGCCACCGCGCGCTCGCCACGACCGACCGCGTGGTGCAGGCGCCCGCCGATGTCGCCGGCCTGCGCGTGCGCCTCCTCGGCCCGCTGGTGGTCGGCGAGTTCTTCGCGGCGCTGTGGGCCGAGCCGCGGGCGCTGTCGTTCGCCGACGCCGAGGCCGCGTTCGCGGCGGGCGCCATCAACGCGCAGGACGGCACGCTCGCGCTGTTCGTGGCGACGCGCGCGAGCGCGCTCGGCCTCAAGCGGGTCCTGCTGTGGGATGCGATCGCCGAGGCCGCCGTCTTCGCCGTCAATCGCGCGCGCTGGGACGCGTGGAGCGAAGCGGACCGCGCGATCGTCCGCGATGCCGCCCGCGCGGTCGCGGCGGAGCTCGCCACGCTCGTGCAGCAGGACGACGATGCGGCGGCGAAGGAGCTCGGCCGGAGCGGCATGGCGGTGACCCGGCTGACCGCGGCCGGCAGGGCGGCATTCGTCGCCGCGATGCACGGCTACTACGAACGGCGTGCGGCGTCGATCGGCGCGGAGCTCGTCAAGAGCGCCGAGGACGCGGTGGCCGCAGCGGCGCCGTGATCGCGGACCGCAGTCGCCGGCGATTGGCGTGGGCCGCCACCCTCACCCGCCGCTGCGCGGCACCCTCTCCCGCGAGCGGGAGAGGGTCGGGGTGAGGGGAGCGCGCATCGCAGGAAAGGCACTTCGATGACCACGGAACCTCGCGCACGCATCGTCCTCGCCGACACCGTCACGATGCTCGACGCGAGCCATCGCGGCGGCGCGCTGGTCACCGGCTCGCACGGCGGCCTGATCGCCGCCTGGCTCGCCGCCGAGGGCGGCGTGCGCGCCGCGATCTTCAACGACGCCGGCGGCGGCCTCGACGACGCCGGCTTCGCGGGGCTCGCGTGGCTCGAGCGGATCGGCATGGCGGCCGCGACGGTCGCGCACACGACGGCGCGGATCGCCGACGCGGCCGATGCGCTCGCGTCGGGCGTCGTTTCGCACGTGAATGCGCCGGCCGCGGCCTGTGGCGTCGTGCCCGGCATGCGCTGCGCCGACGCGGCGGAGGCGCTGCGCGACGCGCCGCGACCGCGGGGCGACGTGCCGCGCCACGCCGAGGCGCGCGTCGTCCTGCGCGCCGCGCGGGGCGCGACGCCCGAAGTGCGCGGCCTCGACTCCATCGGCATGGTCGTCCCCGGCGACGCGGGCTGCCTGCTCGTCATCGGCTCGCACGGCGGCCTGCACGGCGGGCGGCCCGAAAGCGCGCTGCCCGTCGCCGCGGCCGCGGCGGTCTTCCACGATGCCGGACGGGGCAAGGACGGCGCGAGCGTGTCGCGGCTGCCGGTCCTCGCGGCGCGCGGGATGCCGGCCGCGACGGTCGACTACCGGACCGCCCGGATCGGCGATGCCCGCTCGCTGTGGGAATCGGGGCGGCTGTCGGTCGTGAACGCGGTGGCCGCCGCGCGGGGCTGGCGCGTCGGCGACGCGGTCGCCGACGCGTTGCTCAGGTGACGAACCGGCCGAGGCGCACGGCGGTCTCGCCCTTCTTCGGCCGGCGCGTGGGCATGATCAGCACGCAGTCGTCGTAGGGCGTGCGGACTTCGGCGTCGCCGTCGCGCGCGAGCAGCGTGCCGGCCGCGGGCACGACGGCGAGGCCGTGCACCGGCCGCGCGAACGCGAAGTCGTCGCTCCCGATCGTCACCGCGGCGGTCACCTCGATCACGCGCTGCGGCGTCCCCGAGGGCGGGGCCGCGTGCGCGTCGAGGAACGCGCCGTCCACGATGCCGAAATGGCGCAGGAAGGACAGCGTCGCCTGGCGCGCGACCTCGGGCGCCGCGCGCTCCCAGTGCTGGCCGCATTCGACGAGCAGCGCGTTGCGCGGGTCGCCGGCGTCGTCGAAGAACGCGTAGTCGCGCAGCCGCTTCCCGGCCGCGTGCCCGGAGTCGACGATCACGTGCTCGGGAAGCCCCACCGCCCGCGCGAGCTCGACGCCCTTCCGATGCCGCCCGGCGAGCGCCAGCGGCGGGCAGGGATCGGTCATCGAATGCAGGTCGAGCAGGTGGTCGACGCGGTCGTAGTGCGGCCGCAGCGCCCGGGCGCGCTCGAGGTCGGCGCTGCGGCGCGGGCCGGACAGCACGTCGTCGGACCACAGGCGGTTGAAGTCCTCGTCGACGCAGCGCGACGCGAAGGGCTCGGCGTGGTCGAAGCCGCGGTAGGCGTCGATGTTCGCGAAGCAGACCGACAGCGTGCCGCGCACCGGGCGCGCGCCGCTGTCGAGCAGCCAGTCGAGCGCGATGGCGCCGCACACCTCGTTGCCGTGCGTCAGCGCCTGCAGCCAGACGTGCGGCCCGGGGCGGCCGGACTCGAAGGTCCAGACGTAGGGCGTGCCGGTGTTGCCCGCGGCCCAGCGGTCGAGGTCGGGGAAGTCGACTTCGATGGCCGGGATCACGAGAAGCTCACGCGACGCACACGCGGTCGGCGAGGCGGCGCATGAACGCCTCGCACTGCGCGAGCTGGTCGAGCGCCACCCACTCGTTCGGCTGGTGCGCCTGCGCGATGTGGCCGGGGCCGCAGATGATCGTCGGGATCGCCGCGCCGTGGAACAGCGCGGCCTCGGTGCCGAACGACACCTTGCCGTGCTCGTGCGTGCCGTTGCACGCCTTGCCGATGGACGCGATCTCGCTGTCGCCGTGCGTGTCGAAGCCCGGCAGCGCCGACATCTGGTCGAACTCGATGAACGTGTCGGGCGACACCGCGTGCATCGCCGGCAGGAACCGCTGGGCGTACGCCTCGACCTCGGCGAACAGCGCGTCGGGGTCGTCGAACGGCAGGTGGCGGACCTCGAAGTCGAACCAGCAGTCGCGCGGCACGATGTTGACCGCCGTGCCGCCGTGGATGACCCCGGTGTGCACGGTCGTGAACGGGACGTCGTAGTCGCGGTCGAACGCGCCCTGGTCGCGGAACGCGCGCGCCATGTTGGTGAGGTAGGTCACGATCTCGCAGGCGATCTGCACGGCGTTGACGCCGAGCGGCGTCAGCGACGAGTGCGCCTCGTGCCCGCGGATCCGGCAGCGCCAGCTCTTCTTGCCCTTGTGCGCGACGACGAGCCGCATGCCGGTCGGCTCGCCGACGATGCAGCCGGCCGGCTTCACGCCGCGCCGGGCGATGTCGTCGATCAGCCGCCGCACGCCGATGCAGCCGACCTCCTCGTCGTAGGACAGCGCGAGGTGCACCGGTCGCGCGAGGCCGCGGCGCAGGAACTCGGGCACGAAGGCGAGCGCCGTCGCGCAGAAGCTCTTCATGTCGGTGACGCCGCGGCCGTAGGCCCGGTCGCCCTGACATCGTCGCGTCGAACGGATTGGTCTCCCACGGCTGGCCGTCGACCGGCACGACGTCGGTGTGCCCGGACAGCACGATGCCGTTGGTCGTCGCGTTGCCGTCCCGCGCCGGCAGCGTCGCGAACAGGTTGGCCTTGCGCTGGTCGTCGTCGAACGTGAGCTTGGACGCGACGCCGTGCGCGGACAGATAGCCGCGGACCCAGTCGATCAGCGCGAGGTTCGACTCGCGGCTCGTCGTGTCGAACGAGACCAGCTTGTGGATCAGGTCCCACGCGGCGAGATTCGCCGCCGTGAGGGCGGGCGCGCCGGCGGCAGGGGCGGCGGCGCGAACGGAGTCGGGCGTGGCAGGGGCGTTCATCGGGCGTCCCTCGGCGAAGCCGCTCTCGGTGCGGGCGGCAGGAACGGTCGAGCATAGGCAGCCGCCGTGGGGCTGTCAAATCAGGGCCGCGGCACGACGAAACCCGGCACGGTGCCTTGGTCACGCCCCTCCCGTTGCGCTATCCTTCGAAGTCAGGTCCGCGGGTCGTCCACAGGGGGAAAATCATGTCGTTGCGCCGACGCATTGCCGCGCCGTTCGTTGCCGTCCTCATGGCGCTGGCCGCCGCGGTCGGCGCCGGTTCCACCACGGCGGCCGCCGCCGACCTCACCATCGGCCTCGGGACCGACGTCACGGCGCTCGACCCGCACTATCACAACGTCACGCCGAACAACAACGTCGCGGCGCACCTCTTCGGCTACCTCGTCGGGCGCAACGAGAAATCGCAGCTCGAGCCCGGCCTCGCGACGTCGTGGAAGACGATCGATCCGCTGACCTGGGAATTCAAGCTGCGCAAGGGCGTCAAGTTCCACGACGGCAGCGACTTCACCGCGGCCGACGTCGTCGCCACCATCGAGCGCGTGCCCACGGTGCCGAACAGCCCGTCGCCGTTCACCGCGTACACCAAGCAGATCAAGGAGATGATCGTCGTCGATCCGCTGACGATCCGGTTCAGGACGGCCACGCCCTATCCGCTGATGCCGTCGGACATGACGCAGATCGCGATCATCTCGAAGGCGGCGGCGAAGGCGACGACCGACGACTTCAACAGCGGCAAGGCGGCGATCGGCGCCGGGCCGTACAAGCTCGTCCGCTACGCCAAGGGCGACCGGATCGAGCTCGTCCGCAACGACGCGTACTGGGGCGGCAGGACGCCGTGGACGAAGGTCACGCTGCGGCTGCTGCCGCCCGATGCCGCGCGCGTCGCGGCGCTGCTGTCGGGCGACGTGCAGGTGATCGAGAACGTCCCGACGACCGACGTCGCGAAGCTGCGGAGCGACAAGCGGCTGTCCATCTACAAGACCGTCGCCGACCGGATGATCTACCTGCACATGGACAGCGAGCGCGACGTGTCGCCGTTCGTCACCGACAAGGCCGGCAAGCCGATGACGAAGAACCCGCTGAAGGACCCGCGGGTGAGGAAGGCGATCTCGAAGGCGATCAACCGGCCGGCGATCGTCGAGAAGGTGATGGAGGGCGAGGCGGTCGCGGCCGGGCAGCTGATTCCCGACTTCCTGTTCGGCGCGACGAAGAACCTGAAGGTCGAGCCCTACGACCCCGAGGGGGCGAAGAAGCTGCTGGCCGAGGCGGGCTATCCCGACGGCTTCGGGCTCACGATCCACGCGCCGAACAACCGCTACGTGAACGACGCCAAGATCGCGCAGACCGTCGCGCAGATGCTCTCGCGCGTGGGCATCGACACCAAGGTGATCGCGCAGCCGTCGTCGACGTTCTTCTCGCAGGCGACCGACTTCAAGTTCAGCTTCATGCTGCTCGGCTGGAGCACGGGCACCGGCGAGGCGTCGTCGTCGCTGAAGGCGCTGCTGATGACGGTCAACAAGGAGAGGGGCTTCGGCACCGCGAACCGCGGCCGCTACTCGAACGGCAAGGTCGACGCGCTGACCGAGGACGCGCTGCAGACCGTCGACGACGCCAAGCGCGAGGCGCTGCTGCAGCGGGCGACCGAGATCGCGATCAACGACACGGGCGTGATCCCGCTGCACTTCCAGGTCAACCTGTGGGCGACGCGCGACGGCATCAGCTACGTGCCGCGCACCGACGAGAACACGCACGCGTGGAAGATGAAGCCGCGGACCTGACGGCCCGGCGTGACGAAGGAGACGACACCGCGATGAACGCCCCGATTGCGCAATGCCCGGTGACGACACCGGCCGAGCACTTCATCGGCAACCGCTGGGTGGCGCCCGCCGACGGCCAGGTGCTGCCGATGATCGATCCGTCGGAGGGCGCGCCGTTCGGCGCGATCGCGCGCGGCAGCGCCGCCGACGTCGACCGCGCGGTCGCGGCGGCGCAAGGCGCGCGCGACGGCGCGTGGGGAAAGCTCGCCCCGGTGGAGAAGGGCCGGGCGCTCGCGCGATTGTCGCGGTCGATCCTCGACCACGTCGACGAGCTGGCGCTGCTCGAGGCGCGCGACTGCGGCAAGCCGATGAAGCAGGCGCGCGCCGATGCGATCGCCTGCGCGCGCTACTTCGAGTTCTACGGCGGCGCCTGCGACAAGTTCCACGGCGAGACGATTCCGTATCCCGCCGGCTACACGGTGCTCACCTGGCGCGAGCCGCACGGCGTGACCGGGCACATCATCCCGTGGAACTACCCGCTGCAGATCTTCGGGCGCAGCGTCGGCGGCGCGCTCGCGGCGGGCAACGCCTGCGTCGTGAAGCCGGCCGAGGACGCCTGCGTGTCGCTGCTGCGCGTGGCCGAGCTCGCCGCCGAATGCGGCTTCCCCGACGGCGCGCTCAACATCGTCACCGGCCTCGGTCCCGAGGCCGGCGCGGCGCTCGCGCGGCATCCGGGCATCGAGCACATCTCGTTCACCGGCTCGCCGCCGACCGGCGCGTGGGTCGCGCAGGAGGCGGCGAAGCGGCACTGCCCGGTCACGCTGGAGCTGGGCGGCAAGGGGCCGCAGGTCGTGTTCGCCGACGCCGATCTCGACGCGGCGCTGCCGGTGCTCGTCAACGCGATCGTGCAGAACGCCGGCCAGACCTGCTCGGCGGGGAGCCGCCTCCTGGTCGAGCGCTCGCGCTACGAGGAGGTGCTCGCGCGCCTCGGCGAGCGCTTCGCGGCGCTGAAGGTCGGGCCGGCGTTCGCCGACCTCGACTGCGGGCCGCTGATCCGCGCCGGGCAGCTCGACCGCGTCCGCGGGTTTCTCGCCGAGGCGGCGGAGGCCGGCATCGCGACGGTGGCGCAGGGCACGATCGTCGCCGATGCGCCGGCCACCGGCTACTACGTCGAGCCGCGGCTGCTGCGCGACGTGCCGCCGACCTGCCGGCTGGGCTGCGAGGAGGTGTTCGGCCCGGTGCTCGCGGCGATGCCGTTCGACGACGAGGCCGACGCCGCCCGCATCGCCAACGCGACCGAGTTCGGCCTCGTCGCCGGCGTGTGGACCGCCAACGGCGCGCGGCAGCTGCGGATGGCGCGCGCGATCCGCAGCGGCCAGGTCTTCATCAACAACTACGGCGCCGGCGGCGGCGTCGAGCTGCCGTTCGGCGGCGTCAAGTCGTCGGGCTACGGCCGCGAGAAGGGCTTCGAGGCGCTGTACGGCTTCACCGTGCTGAAGACCGTCGTGCTGCAGCATGGCTGAGCGAAGCTCGCGGCGCGGAGAGGGTGCCGCCAGCGGGTGAGGGCTCGCGGAGCGCAAGGTGACAGCGAGCTGAGGCGATCCTGCTCGGTCCGGCTCTACGACCTGCCGGCGCCCGACCGGTATTCGGGTGCGCTCGCGGCCGCAGCCGTGACCGTGCGCCGCGCGCTCGCCTACGAGAAGGAACCGGTCACGGCCTGGGTCCGCGCCGAATTCGGCGACGCGTGGGCCGGCGAGTGCGACGTCGCGTTCGCGCGCGAGCCGGTCGCCTGCTACGTCGCGACGCGAGACGGCCGCATCGTCGGCTTCGCCTGCCACGACAGCACCTGCCGCAATTTCTTCGGGCCGATGGGCGTCGCGGAGGCCGCGCGCGGCCGCGGCATCGGCAGCGCGCTGCTGCTCGCCTGCCTGCACGCGATGGCCGCGGCCGGCTACGCCTACGCGATCATCGGCGGCGTCGGGCGACGACGCGATCTACCGCGACGTCGCCGCCGCCGTCGTCATCGACGGCTCGACGCCGGGCATCTACCGCGACCGGCTCGCGCGCCCGGAATCGCCGGCCTGAGCGCGGCGGCCGGCCGCATCCGGCGCAGGATTTCGAACCAGACCACACGGACCGCACAGGGGGAACGTCACCATGAGACTCGCCAACAAGGTCGCCATCGTCACCGGCGGCGGCTCGGGCTTCGGGGAAGGCATCGCGCGGCGCTTCGCCGCCGAGGGCGCGAAGGTCGTCGTCAACGACATCGACGCCGCCAACGGCGAGCGCGTCGTCCGCGACATCGCGCAGGCGGGCGGCCACGCGAAGTTCTGCGCGGGCAACGTCTCGGTCGACGCCGACGTGTCGCGGCTGGTCGCGTTCGCGCTCGCGGGCTTCGGCGACCTCGACGTCTTCGTCAACAACGCCGGCACGACGCACCGGAACCAGCCGCTGCTCGACGTGGCCGAGCACGAGTTCGACCGCATCTACGCGGTGAACGTGAAGAGCCTGTTCCTGTCGGCGAAGCACGCGGTGCCGCACTTCCGCCGCAAGCGGAACGGCGTGTTCATCACCATCGCGTCGACGGCCGGCGTGCGGCCGCGCCCCGGGCTCACCTGGTACAACGGCAGCAAGGGCGCGGCGATCGTCACCTCGCGCTCGATGGCGGCCGAGCTCGCTCCCGACAACATCCGCGTCAACGTCATCAACCCGGTCGCCGGCGAGACGGCGATGCTGAAGGACTTCATGGGCCAGGACACGCCGGAGATCCGCGCCAGGTTCGTCGCGTCGATCCCGATCGGCCGCCTGTCGCAGCCCTCCGACATCGCGACGGCCGCGGTGTTCTTCGCGTCCGACGAGGCGGCGTTCATCACCGGCGCCTGCCTCGAGGTCGACGGCGGGCGCTGCATCTGAGGCCGCGCTCACCGGGCTACCTTCGCGCTGCGCGCTCCGGTGTTCGCCCTCGGGGCGGCCCTTCGGGCTCACGCCCGGCCGATCAGCGCCGGCAGGCTCCTGACGTCGATCGTCCGCGCGCGCTCGCGGATCGCGTCCGGCGTAGTTCGCCGACAGCCCCTGCGCCTGCTCGAGCAACGGCGCGAACGCCGCCTTGAGCTTCGCCGCGTCGAGCGTGCGGCCCGCCGCGTAGTACTGCCGCGCGACCTGGCCGATCGCCCAGGTCGTCGCGAACGACATGCCGGAGCTCGCCGCCTGGTTGCCGGCGGCGCGGCCCAGCCCGCCGAGGACCGAGCCCAGCAGCCCGCCGAGGAGCTTGCGGCCGTACTGCTCCAGGTACTGGCCGGCGAGGCCGACGCCGAGGGTCGCGAGAAAGTCGGTGATGTGGCCGCGGTCGAGCTCGAAGCCGTAGGCCTGGCCGATGCGGTACACGAGCTTCATCTGCAGCGGGATGATCGCCAGCGACGCCAGCGACTCGGGCAGCAGCTCGAGCGCGGCGTTGGTGATCGCCGCGTTGAGGATCTGGCGGTCGAGCTCCGCCGGATCGGGCTCGACGCGGCCGGCGACGCTGCGCGCCGGCTCGTCGGCGCCGCCCGGGCCCGCCAGCGGCGCGGTGACGATCGCATCGGCCGCGCTCGCGTGCTCCCGCGCCTGCGCGGCGGGCAGGCCCAGCGCGCTCGCGAGCTCGGCGAGAAACGCCGCCTCCGCCGGCGTCTGCGCGCCGTCGGCGTCGATCACGCCGACCGCCATCTCGTACGCGTACTGGCGCGTGCCGGCGGCCGCCAGCGGCTGCACGACGTCGGCGAGCCGCGGCGGGTTCAGCAGCACGTCGTCGTACAGCGCGGCGACGTCGATCGTCCCCGTCCCCAGCCGGCCGACGAGGCTCTTCACCTGCGCGCGCTCGCGCTCGTCCTTGAGGCCGTCGCTGTAGGCGGCCATCAGCGCCACGGTGAGCACGGCACGGATTTCGGCTTCGGTCATCTGCAATCTCCCTTCGTTGGCTTTCAGCAGTGCTCGACGCGACCGCGTCGGACAGGCGCGCCCACCCCGGATTCCGGGCGACGGGCGCCGCCGCGATTGGACCGCGGACCCCGGCCCGGAATTCCCGGCTCAGCCGATCACGCCGTTCCGCCGCAGCGCCGCGATCGTCGCGTCGTCGTAGCCCAGCTCGCGCAGCACGGCGTCGGTGTGCTCGCCCAGCGCCGGCCCGCCGCCGTCGAAATCGCCCGGGGTCGCCGAGAGCTTCGGCACGACGCCGGGCACCTTCAGCGTCGACCCGTCGGTCAGGCGGACCTGCCGGATCATCCCGCGCGCCGCGTAGTGCGGGTCGGCGACGATGTCGGCGATCGAGTAGATCTTCGACGCGGGGACGCCGGCCGCCTGCATCGCCGCGAGCACGTCCCCGGGCGGGCGCTGCTGCGTCCACGCCTCGATCTCGCCGTCGAGCCAGGCCTGGCGCGCGGCGCGGCCCTCGTTGTGCGCGAGCGACGCGTCGTCGGCGAGGTCGGCGCGGCCCATCGCGCCGCACAGCCGCTTGAAGATCGAGTCGCCGTTGCCGGCGATCAGCACGTGGCTGCCGTCGGCGCAGCGGTAGGCGGACGTCGGCGCGATGCCGGGCAGGATCGAGCCGGTGCGCTCGCGCACGACGCCGAACGCGTCGTACTCGGGCAGCAGCGACTCCATCACCGCGAACACCGACTCGAACAGCGCGACGTCGACGACCTGGCCGCGGCCCGTCCGGTGCCGCGTCTCGATGGCGAGCAGCGCGCCGATGACGCCGTACAGCGCCGACAGCGTGTCGCCGATGGAGATGCCGGTCCGCGCCGGCGGGCGGTCCGGCGTGCCGGTCACGTGGCGCAGTCCGCCCATCGCCTCGCCGATGACGCCGAAGCCGGGGCGGTCCTTGTACGGGCCGGTCTGCCCGTAGCCGGAGACGCGGACCATGACGAGGCCGGGGTTCTCCGCCGCCAGCGCGTCGTAGGCGAGCCCCCAGGCCTCCAGCGTGCCCGGACGGAAGTTCTCGACGACGATGTCGGCGGCGAGCGCCAGCTTGCGCGCGATCGCCTGGCCCTCGGGCGTGCGCAGGTCGACGGCGATCGACTTCTTGCCGCGCGACTGCACGTGCCACCACACCGACGTGCCGTCCTTGACGTAGCGCCACTTGCGCAGCGGGTCGCCCTCGCCCGGAGGCTCGATCTTGACGACCTCCGCGCCGAACTCGGCGAGCAGCTTCGCGCAGAACGGGCCGGCGATCAGCGCGCCCATCTCGAGCACCTTGAGGCCGGCAAGGGGGCGCGCAGCGCTCACCGACGGCCCCCACACCCCCCGAGGGGGCGCAATTCGCGCTCGGGGCGGCCCTTCGCGCTCATTTCGCGTAGACGAGGTCGCGCAGGCCGATCGAGATCGTCGGCACGTACGTGATGACCATCAGGCAGCCGAGCACGACCAGCACGAAGGGGATCAGCCGGGTGACGATCTGGTCGAGCGAGATGCGCGCGACCGTGCAGGCGGCGAACAGGTTGACGCCGAACGGCGGCGTGATCATGCCGAGCGCGAGGTTGACGACCATCACGATGCCGAAGTGCACCGGGTCGACGCCGAAGTGCTGCGCGACCGGCGCGAGGATCGGCGCCAGCACGATGATCGAGGCCGACGTCTCGATGAACATGCCGATGACGAACAGCGCCACGTTGACCCCGAGCAGGAACAGCGCCGGCGACTTCAGCCACTCGACCAGGAAGGCGCCGATCGCCTCGGGCACGCCGGCCCGCGTGACCAGGTAGCTGAAGAGGCCCGCATTGGCGATGATGAACATGATCACCGCCGAGGACACGACGCTCTTCTGCAGGATCCGCGGCAGGTCCGACGACCTTGATCTCGCGGTAGACGCCGACGCCGACGATCAGCGCGTAGAACACGGCCACGACCGAGGCCTCGGTCGGCGTGACGACGCCGCCGTAGATGCCGCCGAGGATGATCACCGGCATCAGCAGCGCCAGCGCCGCCTTCCGCGCCGCCACGAAGAACGGCAGCCGGCCCTCGTGATCGCGCTTCCCGTAGCCCTTGATCCGCGCGTAGACGACGGCGAAGATCATCAGCGCGCCGCCGATCAGGAGGCCCGGGCCGAAGCCCGAGATGAACAGCTCGCCGATCGACACCTCGGCCGAGACGCCGTACAGGATCATCGGGATCGACGGCGGGATGATGACGCCGAGCTCGGCCGAGGTCGCCTGCAGCGCCGCGGCGTAAGTTGCGTCGGATAGCCGTGCTTGATCAGCGCCGGGATCAGGATCGCGCCGATCGCGAACGTCGTCGCGACGCTGGAGCCCGAGACGGCGGCGAAGATCATGCAGGTCAGCACGCAGGTCGCCGCGAGCCCGCCCTGGATGCCGCCGACGACCGACTTGGCGAACTCGACGAGGCGCTGCGAGATGCCGCCGGTCTCCATCAGGTTGCCGGCGAGGATGAAGAACGGGATCGCGGCGAGCGGGAACTTGTTGATCGCCCCGAACATCTCCTTGACGATCGTCAGCAGGTTGAGGTTCGCCTGCCAGGCGCCGACGATGCTGGCGAGCCCGATGGAGACGGCGACCGAGACGCTGAGCGCGAAGCACAGCACCATCGTGAACAGCATCGATCCGGGCATCGCGGGGCGTCCCTACTGCTGGGTCTCGAGTTCCATCCGGCGCGGGTCGATCAGGCAGGCGACGACGCCGATCATGGAGAAGACGGCGCCGACCGGCACCGCGAGATACGCCCAGGTCATCGAGAACGACTCGAGGCCGCTGATCGTCTGCACGCGGGCGCGGTACGCGTAGTCGAAGCCGTACCGGATCATGAAGCCGATCAGCGTCAGCGCCGCGATCGCCACCAGCCAGTCGAGCACCCGCTTCATCACCGGGCCGCCCATGCGGTGCGCGATGTCGACGCAGACCATCGCGCCCTGGCGGAACGCCATCGGCGCGCCCGTGAACACCATCCAGATCAGCGCGAAGCGGATGAGCACCTCCGACCACTCCGCCGGCTGCTGGAAGACGAAGCGGGCGAAGATCTGGTACAGGCCGAGGCACACCGCGACCACCAGCATCGCGCACGCGAAGGCGAGCGAGAGCGCGGTGGTCCGGCGTTCGAAGGCGAGGAAGGCGTCGCGCAAGCTCAGCCCGCGGTCACTTGTAGTTCTTGATCTTGTCGATGTTCTCCTGGCCGAACTTCTTGCCGAAGTCGACGTAGGTCGCGGCCAGCGTCGCCTGGAACTTCGCCTTGTCGACGTTCTCGACGACGGTCATGCCCTTCGCGCGCAGGTCGGCGACCGCCTTCCTCTCGTCCTCGTCGACGCGCGCGCGGTTGGCCTTGACGCCTTCCTTGGCCGCGTCCAGGAACGCCTGCTTGTCCGCCGGCGACAGCTTGTCCCACGCCGCCTTGTTCATCAGGAACAGCGCGGGCGAGTAGACGTGGCCGGTCAGCGACAGGTACTTCTGCACCTGGTCCAGCTTGGCGGCGGTGATCACCGACAGCGGATTCTCCTGGCCGTCGACGGTGCCCTGCTGCAGCGCGGTGAAGACCTCGGTGAACGCCATCGGCGTCGGGATGATGCCGAAGGCCTTGTACGCCTGGATGTGGACCGGGTTCTCCATCGTCCGCATCTTGAGGCCCTTGACGTCCTCGGGGACGCTCACCGAGCGCTTGCTGTTCGTCATGTGCCGGAAGCCGTTCTCGCCCCAGGCCAGCGCGACGATGCCCTTCGACGGGAACTTCTGCAGCAGGTCCTGGCCGATCGGGCCGTCCAGCGTCGACCGCGCGTGGTTGTAGTCGCGGAACAGGAACGGGATGTCGAGGATCGCGACCTCGGGCACGAAGTTCGGCACCGGGCCGGTCGACGTGAACGTGAGGTCGAGCGTGCCGAGCTGCACCGCCTCGACCGATTCCCGCTCGGCGCCGAGCGAGCCCGAGTAGAACGGCTGGACCTTGTAGCGGCCGTTGGTGCGCTTCTCGACCTCGCGGGCGAAGGTGTCGATCGCGACGCCCTGGTGCGAGTTCTGCGCGACCGAGATGTTGATCTTCATGTTCGTCTGGGCGAGCGCCGGCGCGGCGGGCGCGAGGCCCAGCGCGAGCGCGACGGCGGCCGCGGCCGGGGCGATGAGCAGGCGGGGAATCCGCATCGTGTTTCTCCTGATCGGGTTGGGGGTTCGAGGGGTGCGGTCCGTGGCCGTCACCGCAACCGGTCGATTCTAAGGAACCGTCGCGTCCCTGTATAGCCACTTCCCCGGGTCGCGTGGTGCCGCCGGGTCCGCGATGTGGAATAATCGCTGAGCAGGAACCTCCACCTGCTTCGACCGCGGCCCGCCCCCCGGGTTCGCCGCACCTCCCGGAAGGCACGATGCTCGACGCCGCCGTACACGCCCAACTCGCCTCGATCCTGCCCCCGGCGGCGCTGCTCGCCTCCGAGGAGGAGACGCGGCCCTACGAGTGCGACGGGCTGACGCTCTACCGCGTGCGCCCGGCGGCGGTCGCGCTGCCCGAGACCGAGGCGCAGGTCGTCGCGATCCTGAAGGCCTGCCACGCCGCGCGCGTCCCGGTCGTCGCCCGCGGCGCCGGCACGGGGCTCTCCGGCGGCGCGCTGCCCGATGCCGGCGGCGTGCTGCTGTCGCTGGCGAAGTTCACGAAGATCGTCGCGATCGATCCGCTGGCGCGGACCGCGATCGTCCAGCCCGGCGTGCGCAACCTCGCGATCTCGGAGGCGGTGGCGAAGCACGGGCTCTACTACGCGCCCGACCCGTCGTCGCAGATCGCCTGCACGATCGGCGGCAACGTCGCGGAGAACGCCGGCGGCGTCCACTGCCTCAAGTACGGCCTCACCGTGCACAACGTCCGCCGCGTGCGCGCCGTGCTGATCACCGGGGAGATCGTCGAGTTCGGCGGCGACGCGCTCGACAGCCCCGGCTACGACCTGCTGGCGCTGATCAACGGCTCCGAGGGCCTGCTCGCGGTCATGACCGAGATCACGGTGAAGCTGACGCCGAAGCCGCAGCTCGCGCAGGTCGCGCTCGCGGCCTTCGACGACATCGGCCGCGCGGGGGAGGCGGTCGGCGCGGTCATCGGCGCGGGCATCGTCCCGGGCGGCCTCGAGATGATGGACCAGGCCGCGACGCGTGCGGTCGAGGACTTCGTCCACGCCAACTATCCGCTCGACGCGCAGGCGATCCTGCTGGTCGAGTCCGACGGCACGCCCGACGAGGTCGCCGCCGACATGGCCGAGATCAAGCGGGTGCTGGAGGAAGCCGGCGCCACCGAGATCCGGGTGTCGAAGAACGAGAAGGAGCGGCTGCTGTTCTGGGCCGGCCGCAAGGCGGCGTTCCCCGCGGTCGGAAGGATCTCGCCCGACTACATCTGCATGGACGGCACGATCCCGCGGCGCACGCTGCCGCACGTGCTGAAGCGGATCGACGGCATGACCCGCGAGTTCGGCCTCGCCTGCGCCAACGTGTTCCACGCCGGCGACGGCAACCTGCACCCGCTGATCATGTTCGACGCCAACAAGCCCGGCGAGGCCGAGCGGGCGGAGGCGTTCGGCGCCGCGATCCTCGAGCTGTGCATCGAGGTCGGCGGCACGGTCACCGGCGAGCACGGCGTCGGCGTCGAGAAGATCAAGGCGATGTGCGTGCAGTTCGCGCCGGCCGAGCTCGAGCGCTTCCTCGGCGTCGCGCGCCGCGTTCGACGCGCACGGCCTGCTCAATCCCGGCAAGGCGGTGCCGACGCTGCACCGCTGCGCGGAGTTCGGCAAGATGCACGTCCATCGCGGCCAGCTGCCGCATCCGGAGCTGCCGCGCTTCTGACGCGCCGCGCCGCCACGACTCCAGCGATGAGCACGATCACCCCGGCGATCACCGCCGTCCACGACCGGCAGCACGGGCGCCCCGACGCGCGCGCGGTCACCGACCTCGTCAGCGCGCTCGGCGAGCGCTACGGCGAGCGCGCGGTCACGACGCGGGCGATCCGCGACCAGCACAGCCACGGCGAAGGCCTCGCCGATCCGGCGCTGCCCGACGTCGTCGTCTATCCGCACACCAACGAGGAGGTCGCGGCGATCGTCGCGCTGTGCCACGCGGCGCGCGTGCCGGTGATCCCGTTCGGCGTGGGCACGTCGCTCGAAGGGCACGTCGCCGCGCTCTACGGCGGCGTGTGCGTCGACCTGTCGCAGATGAACCGGATGCTCGAGGTCAACGTCGACGACCTCGACTGCCGCGTGCAGGCGGGGATCACGCGCGAGGAGGTGAACGCGGCGCTGAAGACGACCGGCCTCTTCTTCCCGATCGATCCCGGCGCCAACGCGACGATCGGCGGCATGGCCGCGACGCGCGCGTCGGGCACCAACGCCGTGCGCTACGGCACGATGCGCGAGAACGTGCTCGGCCTCACCGTGGTGACGCCCGACGGGCGGATCATCCGCACCGGCGGCCGCGCGCGCAAGTCGGCCGCCGGCTACGACCTCACGCGCCTCTACGTGGGCGCCGAGGGCACGCTGGGCGTCATCACCGAGATCCAGCTGCGGCTCTACGGCGTGCCCGACGCGATGGCCGCCGCGGTGTGCCAGTTCGCCGACCTCGAGGGCGCCGTGCGCACCGTGATCGCCGCGATGCAGCACGGCATTCCGGTCGCGCGGATCGAGCTCCTGGACGACGTGCAGATGGACGCCTGCATCCGCTACTCGAAGCTCGAGGGCTTCGCGGCGAAGCCGACGCTGTTCTTCGAGTTCCACGGCAGCGAGGCGGGCGTGGCCGAGCAGTCGAGCGAGATGCAGGCGCTGACCGCCGACCACGGCGGCGGCGCGTTCGAGTGGGCGACCCGGCCCGAGGAGCGCACCCGGCTGTGGAAGGCGCGGCACTCGGCGTACTACGCCGCCAAGGCGCTGGTCCCGGGCAAGGAAGCCTTCGCCACCGACGCCTGCGTGCCGATCTCGCGGCTCGCCGACATCATCCTGCAGTCGAAGGCGGACGCCGTCGGCGAGCCGGCTCATCGCGCCGATCGTCGGCCACGTCGGCGACGGCAACTTCCACCTCTCGGTCGTGTTCGACCCGAAGGATCCGGACGAGCGCGGGCGGGCCGAGGCGCTCGCCCGGCGCGTGAGCCTCAACGCGATCGCGATGGGCGGGACCTGCACCGGCGAGCACGGCATCGGCGTGCACAAGCTCGACGCGCTCGTCGCCGAGCACGGCGAGGCCGTCGACGTGATGCGCACGATCAAGCGCGCGCTCGACCCGCACAACATCATGAACCCCGGCAAGACGGTGCCCCTGGACTGAGCCCGAAGCGATGCGCACCCTCTATCTCGGCAACAAGAACTACTCGTCGTGGTCGCTGCGCGGCTGGTTCGCGGCGAAGCTGACGGGCGCGCCGTTCGCCGAGGTCATGGTCGCGCTGTCGGGCCGGCCCGAGCCCAGCCCCGGCAACCGGGCGTTCTCGCCGTCGGCGCGCGTGCCCTGCCTGCACGACGACGGCATCGTCGTCTGGGATTCGCTGGCGATCGCCGAGTACCTCGCCGAGCGGCATCCGGGACTGTGGCCGGCGGACGCGGCGGCGCGCGCGTGGGCGCGCTCGGCCGCCTGCGAGATGCACTCGGGCTTCTCGGCGCTGCGCAACGAGATGACGATGTGCGTGCGGGAGCGCGTCGACGTGCGGCCGTGGTCGACGGCGCTCGCGGCCGACGTCGCCCGCGTGACCGAGATCTGGAACGAGGGGCGGCGGCGCTTCGGCGCGGGCGGGCCGTACCTCTGCGGCGCGCTGTCGCTCGCCGACGCGTTCTACGCGCCGGTCGCGTTCCGCTTCCGCACCTACGGCGTCGCGCCCGGGGGCGCCGCCGGCGAGTATCTCGCGACGCTGCTCGCGCATCCGTTCCTGCGCGAGTGGGAGGCGGCGGCGCTCGCCGAGACGGCGGTGGTCGAGACCGACGAGCCGCGCGTCATCTATCGCGACAAGCTCGCCGCGCGCGGCGAGCCGGCAGGCGGGCAGCCGTGACCGACACCATCGTCAGCGAGTGGCGCGAGCGCATCGCGGCGGCGGCGGCGGCGAAGGCCCCGCTCGCGATCCGCGGCGGCGGCACGAAGGATTTCTACGGCCAGGCGATCGTGGGTGAGGTGCTCGACACCCGCGCCTACGCGGGCATCGTCGACTACGATCCGACCGAGCTGGTGATGACCGCGCGCGCCGGGACGCCGCTCGACGACATCGAGGCGGCGATGCGCGCCGCGGGCCAGATGATGGCGTTCGAGCCGCCGCGCTTCGACGCGCGCACGCCTCGGCCGCCACGCTCGGCGGCTGCGTCGCCGCCGGGCTCTCGGGCCCGCGCCGCCCGTACGCGGGCGCCGTGCGCGACCTCGTGCTCGGCGTGCGCATCCTCGACGGCCGCGGCGAGGACCTGACGTTCGGCGGGCGCGTGATGAAGAACGTCGCCGGCTTCGACGTCGCGCGGCTGATGACCGGGGCGATGGGCACGCTGGGCGTGCTGCTCGACATCTCGTTCAAGTGCCTGCCGCTGCCCAAGGCCGAGGCGACGCGCGTGTTCGAGTGCTCGGCGCGACGAGGCGATCCGCTGGACCAACGAGTGGGGCGGCAAGCCGCTGCCGCTGTCGGCCACCTGCTGGCACGACGGCGTGCTGTCGGTCCGCCTGTCCGGCGCGCCGACCGGCGGTCGAGGCGGCCGGCACGAAGATCGGCGGCGACGCGCTGCTCGATCCGACGGCGGCACGGCGTTCTGGGCGGGCGTGCGCGACCAGACGCACCCGCATTTCGCCGCGGCGATCGCGTCCGGCGCGCCGCTGTGGCGGCTGTCGGTGAAGTCGACGGCGCCGCATCGCCGATCTCGGCGGCGAGCAGCTGATCGAGTGGGGCGGGGCGCTGCGCTGGCTGGTCGCAGGGCCCGAGCGCGCGACCCGCAGCCGGTGCGCGCGTGGGCGCGCGCAACGGCGGCCACGCGACGCTGTTCCGCGGCGGCGACAAGCAGCGCCGGCGTCTTCCATCCGCTGCCCGAAGCCGCTCGCGGCGCTGCACCGGCGGCTCAAGGCGGTGTTCGATCCGGCCGGCATCCTCAATCCCGCGGCCGGCCTGTACGCCGACGATCTCTGACGGCACGCATGCAGACCGCGCTCGCCGATTCATCCGCGACACGCCCGAGGGGCGCGAGGCCGACGCGATCCTGCGCTCCTGCGTGCACTGCGGGTTCTGCACGGCGACCTGCCCGACCTACCAGCTGACTGGGCGACGAGCTCGACGGCCCGCGCGGGCGCATCTACCTGATCAAGCAGGTGCTGGAAGGGCAGGCGCCGACCGACGAAGACGCAGCTGCACCTCGACCGCTGCCTCACCTGCCGCAGCTGCGAGACGACGTGCCCGTCGGGCGTCCAGTACGGCCGGCTGCTCGACATCGGCCGTCACGTCGTCGACCGAGCAGGTCGGGCGCACGCCGCGCGAGCAGGCGATGCGCTGGACGCTGCGCCGCGGGCTGCTGGCGAAGCCGCTGTTCGGCGGCGCGCTGGCGCTGGGCCGCGCGATGAAGGGCGTGCTGCCGCAGGCGCTGCGCGCGCAGCTTCCGGACGCGGCGCCGGCCGGCGCCTGGCCCGCGCCGCGCCACGCGCGCAAGATGCTCGTGCTCGAAGGCTGCGTGCAGCCGTCGCTGGCGCCCAACATCGACGCGGCGATGGCGCGCATCCTCGACCGCATCGGCATCTCGCTGGTGCAGGCCGGCGGCGGCGGGCTGCTGCGGCGCGCTGCCGCACCACCTCGAGCGAGACCGACGCAGGCGGTGGCGATCGCGAAGCGCAACATCGACGCCTGGTGGCCGCACCTCGACCGCGACGTCGAGGCGGTCGTCGTCACGGCCAGCGGCTGCGGCGTGATGGTCAAGGACTACGGCCACCTGCTGCGCACGACGCCGCCTACGCCGAGAAGGCGCGCTGCATCGCCGACGCGCGCCAAGGACCCGGTCGAGGTGATCGGGGCCGAGTGGAAGGCGATCGCGCCGAAGGTCGCGATGGACTTCGGCCCGCAGAGGGTCGCCTTCCATCCGCCGTGCACGCTGCAGCACGGGATGAAGCTCAAGGGCCGGGTCGAGGAGATCCTGCTCGCGCTCGGCCTCGAGCTGACGCCCGTCGCCGACGCGCACCTGTGCTGCGGCTCGGCGGGGACGTACTCGATCCTGCAGCCCGAGCTCTCGGGCCGGCTCAAGGCCAACAAGCTCGCGGCGCTGGAGGCGGGCGAGCCCGACGTCATCGCCAGCGCCAACATCGGCTGCCTCGACGCATCTCGCGAGCGGCACGCGGCGCCCGTGCGCCACTGGATCGAGCTGCTCGACGCGCGGATGATCGGCGGCACGCGGCGCCGCCGCGGGCGCCGGCCCGGCGTCGGCATGACGGCGATGCGCCAGGGCCGCCGGAATGAGCGCCGACGCGCGCGCGCGGCGCCGCTGCCGCGCGGCGCCTACCGGCACTTCCTCGCGATCCCGACGCGCTGGATGGACAACGACAGCTACGGCCACGTCAACAACGTCACCTACTACTCGTACTTCGACACGGCGGTGAACGAGCACCTGATCCGCGCCGGCGGCCTCGACATCGCCGACGGCGCCGGAGGTCGGCTTCGTCGTCGAGACGCCTGCCGCTTCCACGCAGTCGCTGACGTTTCCCGACACTGCTCGACGTCGGGCCTGCGCGTCGCGCGGCTGGGCACGTCGTCGGTGACCTACGAGATCGGCATCTTCCGGCGCGGCGACGACGCGCCGGCGGCGAGCGGCCGCTTCGTCCACGTCTGGGTCGACCGGGCGACGCAGCGTCCGACGCCGGTGCCGCCGCGCATCCGCGCCGCGCTGCTGCCGCTGGTCGTGCCGGCGGCCGGGTGAGGCGTCGAATGTCGCACACCCGCCGCTGCGCGACTCCGCGCCGCGAAGGCGTGGCGAGGCCGGGTGAGTACGCGCCGCGCCCGTCGCAATGCCGCATGCGCGCCGATGACCGCGGCCACGCGCGGCGCGGCCGCGGCGCTGCTCGGCGCCTTCCTCGCGCGGCGACGGCCATTACCTCGCGTCGAGCGCCGCGTACGGCGACGGCGGCGCCGCGGCGCTCGAGCGCGCGCTCGACCTCTTCCTCGCGCGTCCGGAGATCGGCTTCGTCTGGCTCGCGTTCGCGCCCGGACGCGACGGCGCCGGAGGCGGTCGGCGCGTGCGTCGCCTGCTACGCGATCTCGACGGCGCGCGGCAGCGCTGGTGGTCAAGCTCGACGACGTGACGATCGCCGAGGGCTGGCAGGGGCCGCGGCGTCGGCGGCGCGATGCTCGCGGCGCTCGCCGATCACCTGCGCGGCGCACGGCATCACGCGCATCGACTGCGGCGTGCCACCGCGACAACGCCGGCGCGTGGCGTTCTACGAGCGCCTGGGCTTCCGGCCGCTCGACGAGGAGCGCATCGCGCTGCTGCTCCGATGACCGCGTCGATCCGTCCGCGGTCCACGCGATCCGCGCCGCGATCCGCCGCGGCTCGTCGCCCTGATTCCGGCGGCCGGCGGCGGCAGCCGCTTCGGCGCCGCGCTGCCCAAGCAGTACGCCGATCTCGGCGGCGCGCCGCTGCTCGTGCGCACGATCGAGCGGCTCGCCGCGGCGCTGGACCTCGCCGCCACCGTCGTCGCGCTGGCGCCCGACGACGCGCTGTACGACGCGATGGTCGGCGCCGCGCCGCGGCGTGGAGACGCTGCGCTGCGGCGGCGCCTCGCGCGCGGAGACGGTCGCCAATGCGCTCGCCGCGATCGCGTCGCACTGCGCCGCCGACGACTGGGTGCATCGTGCACGACGCCGCGCGGCCCTGCGTGCCGGCGGACGCGCTGCGGCGGCTCGTGGCCGAGCTCGCGCGACGACGCGGTCGGCGGGCTGCTGGCGATTCCGGTGGCCGACACGCTGAAGCGGGAGGACCGCGAGACGCCGGCGCGCGTGCTGCGCACCGAGGACCGCACCGGGCTGTGGCAGGCGCAGACGCCGCAGATGTTTCGCTACGGCGTGCTGCGCGCCGCGCTCGCGCGCGCCGGCGGCGCTCGACGCGACCGACGAGGCGCAGGCGGTCGAGGCGCTCGCCGCGACCGGCGCCTGCGCGCGGCCGTGGCTGGTCATGGGCAGCACGCTCAACATCAAGGTGACCTATCCGGCCGATCTTGCGCTCGCCGCGGCCATCCTCGCGGCGCAGGAGCAGAAGGCGTGAGCAAATGACATGCGCATCGGCAACGGCTTCGACATCCACGCGCTCGTCGCCGGACGCAGGCTCGTCCTCGGCGGCGTGACGATTCCCTATGACCGCGGCCTCGAGGGCCACTCCGACGCCGACGTGCTGCTGCACGCGATCTGCGACGCGATCCTCGGCGCGCTGGCGGTGGGCGACTCGGCGCGCATTTTCCCGACACCGACCCGCGCTGGAAGGGCGTCGACAGCCGCGTGCTGCTGCGCCACGTCGCCGGCCTCGCCGCGGCGCGCGGCTGCGGCATCGGCAACCTCGACACGACGGTGATCGCGCAGGCGCCGAAGCTCGCGCCGCACGTTCCGGCGATGGTCGCGAACATCGCCGCCGACCTCGGCTGCGACCTGGCGCGAGTCAGCGTCAAGGCGACGACGACCGAGCGCCTGGGCTTCGCCGGGCGCGGCGAGGGCATCGCCGCGCTGGCGACCGTGCTGCTCGAGCGCGGCTGAGCGCCGGCGACCCGTTACGCGATCCGGTCGGCGCGAGCGGCAGCGTCACCCGCGCGAGCGTTCCGCCGCCGTCGCGCGGCAGCAGGTCGAAGGTGCCGCCGTGCATCCGCGCGATGCGCTCGACGATCGCGAGGCCGAGGCCCGCGC
This sequence comes from uncultured beta proteobacterium, assembly GCA_963832705.1. Classification (GTDB taxonomy): domain Bacteria; phylum Pseudomonadota; class Gammaproteobacteria; order Burkholderiales; family Casimicrobiaceae; genus CAIWHR01. The sequence goes on from CAWHVP010000002.1 coordinate 120,747, forward strand.
CGGCCACGCCCGCGGCGGTGGCGCGCGCGGCCGAGGCGCGCGTGAACGGCTGCTTCAGCCGCTCGACCTCGTCGGGCGGAATGCCCGGCCCGCGGTCGGCGACGTCGAGCACGAAGCGGCCGGCGGCCGCCGACGTCGTGACCTCGACCGGCGGCGCGCCGTACGCGAGCGCGTTGTCGACGAGGTTGGTCACCATCCGCGAGAACGCGGTCGGGCGCAGCGGCAGCGGCGGCACGGTGCCGGGCGCGAAGCGCACGTCCTTGCCCGCGCGCACGGTAGCGCTCGACGCAGGCGGCGACGAGCGCGTTGGCGTCGCAGGGCTCCATCGCGGCCGCCTCGTCGCCGCGGGCGAAGTCGAGGAACTGGCCGATGATCCGGTCCATCTCCTCGATGTCGTCGACCATGCCCGCCTTCGTCGGCTCGTCGCTGCACGCCCATCTCGATGCCGAGGCGCAGGCGCGCGAGCGGCGTGCGCAGGTCGTGCGACACGCCGGCGAGCAGCAGCGCGCGATCCTGCTCCAGGCTGGCCGCAGGTCGGCGATCATCCGGTTGAAGCCGCGGTTGAGGTCGGCGATCTCGGACGGGTCCGCTCTCGGGCAGCGGCGGCGGCGTTTCGCCGCGGCCGACCGCGCGCGACCGCCGCGTTGAGCTCGCGCAGCGGCCGCGCCGAGGTAGCGCGCGAACAGGAACGCGGCCGACGAGCAGCGAGATCGCGAGCGCCAGGCTCCAGATCAGCGCGCGCGTCGGCTGGTCGTCGGCCTGCGGCCGCGGCGGCAGCGGAAGGCCGATCCAGTAGCCGGCGTCGCCCGCGACGACGCGCACGAACAGCAGCTGCAGCCGCGGCGCGACGCGCAGCTCGGTGCCCGGGCCGAGGCTCGCGCGCAGCCGGTCCTCGAGCTCGACCATCCGCGCGCCCAGCGGCGGCACGCCCGGAAGCGGCGCGCTCGGCTTCCGGCACGATGCGCACGCCGTACTGGGCGCCCGAGCGCGCGCAGCGTCTCGCGGCGCTCGCTGGTGTCGGCGGCGCCGAGCGCCGCGCGCAGCGCCTGCAGCTGGACGATCTTGGTGTCGCCGAACTGCCGCGCGAGCAGCGTCGGCCCGGTCCTGCCGGAAGAACAGGATCGTCGCCGCCATCGCGATGGCGACGATCGCGATCAGCAGCAGCGTGAGGCGCCCGAACAGCGAGCGCGGCCAGAGCGTCACGATGGCGCCGTCGCGCCGCCGCCGGCCGGAGCGGCGTCCGCGCCGTCGTCGGCCGGGACGAACACGTAGCCGAAGCCCCAGACCGTCTGGATGTAGCGCGGATTGGCGGGGTCGGGCTCGATCAGCTTGCGCAGCCGCGACACCTGCACGTCGATCGCGCGGTCGAACACGTCGTGATCGCGGCCGCGCGCGAGCAGCATCAGCTTCTCGCGCGCGAGCGGCTGCCGCGGATGCTGCGCGAACACCTTGACCAGCGAGAATTCGCCGGTGGTCAGGTGGATCGTGCGCTCGCCGTCGCTGAGCGTCCGCGCCGCGAGGTCGAGCAGGAACGGGCCGAAGGGCATCGTGCCGTCCGCCGCCGGCGCCCCGGGGGCGAGGTGCTCGGTGTGCCGGCGCAGCACCGCGTTGATCCGCGCGACGAGCTCGCGCGGGTTGAAGGGCTTCGGCAGGTAGTCGTCGGCGCCCATCTCGAGGCCGACGATGCGGTCGACCTCGCTCGCCCTTCGCCGTCAGCATGATGATCGGCACCGATTCGCCGGCGCCGCGCAGGCGCCGGCAGACGGCGAGGCCGTCCTCGCCCGGCAGCATCAGGTCGAGCACGAGGAGGTGCGGCGGATCGCGCTGCAGCTTCTTGTCGAGGTCGCGCGCGTCGGGCAGCGTCGCGACCTGGAAGCCCTGCTCGGTCAGGTAGCGCGACAGCAGGTCGCGCAGGCGCACGTCGTCGTCGACGACGAGGATCTTCGCGGCAGGGTTCGATGCGGCCATGGCAGGAGATTAGACGCGCGCAGCGGCGCCCGATCCCGGATGATGTAACCAATTGTAACGCCCGTCGCGGAATGCAACGTCCGGTTGCACTCGGTCAACGACGGACGCGGAACGCAGGGAGAGAATGGAGCCCTAAACCTATGCCCGATGTGCCCGGCGCAGCGGATTGCGCCGCCGGGTTTCCCTCAACGACAGGAGAAGCAGATGACGTTCCCAACGAACAGGATGGCGGCCCCCGGACTGCGCCGCATCACGCTTGCCGCGACGACGGCCCTCGCGCTCGCGCTCGGCAGCACGGCCGCGCTGGCGCAGCCCGCGGGACCGATGATGGGCGGCGGAATGGGCGGCGGGTTCGGCGGCACGGCGGCCCCGGCATGCACGCCATGCAGGGCGGCGGGATCGACGGCATGCTCCCGCAGCGCGCTCGAGCAGGCAAGGCGAGCCTCAACCTCACCACGCGCAGCAGGGCTGTGGAACAACGGCGGTCGCCGCACGGCAAGGCGGCGCGCGACGCCGCGCGCGCCAGCCACCAGAAGGTCAAGGACGCGATGACCGCCGAGCTCGCCAAGGCGAAGCCGGACCTCGCGGCCGTCGCCGCGATCGCGGACACCGTCGCAGCAGCAGAACCAGGCGGCGCGCAAGCAGCGTGCGCGACGCGTGGCTTGACGCTCTACGCGACGTTCACGCTCGAGCAGAAGGCCGATCGTGCGCGACCTGCTGCAGCAGAAGGTGGCCCGCGCCGAGGCGATGCACGACCGGATGGCCGAGCGGATGCAACAGCGCTGGGGCACGCCCGGCAACTGATCGCCGTCGACGTGCCGGCGGCAGACCGCAGGCCTGGCCAGCGGCCGGGTGCCGGTTCCACCCGACTGGGTTTCGCGAGGGTTGAACCGGCACCCGGCCGCTCGGCCGACGTGTCACGCCAGCGGCATGCCCTCGAGCGCCGCCGCGGCGGCCGACTGCAGCGACGCGGCGACCAGCGGCTTCGACAGCAGCGTGAAGCCGGCGGCGGCCACTGCGCTGCGCGCGTCCTCGCCGGTGTCGCCCGAGACGATCAGCGCCGGCGGCGTCCGGCCGCAGGCGGCGCGCAATTCGGCGACCGCGTCGACGCCGCACTGCCCGTTCGCGAGCCGCAGGTCGGCGACGATCAGGTCGGGCGCGCTTCCCGCTCCGCGAGCCGGCGTCGCGCTCGTGCCCGCGAGCTCGGCCATGACCGCGTCGACGCTGTCCCCGCCGGCGACGCGCGCACCCCAGGCCTCGAACAGCGCGCGCATCGCCGCGACGACGGCGGGATCGTCGTCGATGACCGCGATGCGCCGGCCGGCGAAGGCCGCCGCCGGCGCCGGCGGCGCGGGGCTCGCGGGCAGCGCGCGGGCCTCGCGGCGGCGCGCTCGCGCGATCGCCCGCGGCACGACGACCGAGAAGCGCGAGCCGCGCCCCGGCATCGAAGCGAGCTCGAGCGCGTGGCCGAGCAGCGCGGCCAGGCGGCGCACGATCGCGAGCCCCAGGCCCATGCCGCGGCCGCCGACGTGGCTCTGCGGGGCGCCGCCGCCCTGCACGAATTCGTCGAAGATGCGCTCGCGCAGCTCGGGAGCGATGCCGATGCCGGTGTCGACGACGTCGATGCGCACGCCGCTCGCCGCGCCGGCGCGCGCCGACGACCACGCCGCCGGCGCGCGTGTAGCGCAGCGCGTTGGCGACGAGGTTGCGCAGGATGCGCTCGAGCAGCACCGGGTCGCTGGTCACGGCGATCGTCGTCGGCACCAGCGACAGCGCGAGGCCGTGCGCCGCGGCCTGCGGCGCGAAGTCGTTGGCGAGCCGCGCGAACAGCGGCTGCAGCGGGACGACCTCGCGCTCCGGCGATGAGCGCCCCGGCATCGAGCCGCGACAGGTCGAGCAGCTGGGCGAACAGGCCCTCGAGCGCGTCGACCGAAGCGTGGATGCTCGCGACCAGCGGCTTCAGCTCGGGCTCGCGCGCCTTCGTCGCCAGCGCGGCGGCGAAGAGCCCCAGCGCGTGCAGCGGCTGGCGCAGGTCGTGGCTGGCCGCGGCGAGGAACTGGCTCTTCGCGCGGTTCGCGGTCTCGGCGGCGGCGCGGGCGTCCTCGGCCCTGCGCGTCTGCTGCTGCAGCTCGCCGATCAGGTCGACGTTCTCGTACCGGATCGCCAGCGAGTGCGTCAGCACGTCGTTGAGGTGGTGGCCGAAGCCCAGCAGGAACACGAGCACGACCGTCATCACGATCGCCGTGAACACGTGCGACGGTGTCGCCGTCGAGCGCGACGCGAACGATCAGCGGCACCAGCGCGCAGAGGGCGAAGCCGTAGAACGAGGGCTTGTAGACCGCCGTCAGGTTGAGGCCGCCGAGGACGACGCCGAACAGGCAGACGATCAGCAGCGCCTCGTGCGCGGTCGAGGCCGGGTACATCGACGACGGCGGCCGCGCCCCACAGCGACCCCGGCGAGCGCCGAGCCGAGCGAGAAGTACGCGCCCCAGCGCGGCGCATCGCTCGACCCCCGGGCGCGCCCGCCGGAAGGCGCGCGCGAGCGAGGCCGCGCCACGCCTGGTTGAGGATGATGGCGGCGATCCAGGCGGCCATCAGCGCCGGCGCGGCCTCGCCCCAGAGCACCGTGCACAGGATCGCCGCGCCCAGCAGCATCGAGACGGTCGTCCGATGCCACTGCCGGTACAGCGTCTCGACCTGGTCGAGGCGGGCGCGCGCGAGCAGCTGCGGCGCCACGGCGGCGAGGGGCGACACGGGAGCGCGGCGCTTGCCGCCGACCGGCGCGGGCGGGACCGACGCGGAGCGGAGCGCGCTAGCGCCGGACCGCGATCGCCTCGACGCTGATCCCGCGCCGGGCCAGCTCGGCCACGGCCTGCGTGCGCGTGTGGACGCGCAGCGCCTTCAGGATCGCGCTGACGTGCACCTTGACCGTGCCCTCCGACAGCCGCAGGTCGCGGCAGATCAGCTTGTTGGGCTTCCCCTGCACGAGGAGCTTCAGCACGTCGGCCTGCCGCAGGGTGAGCCCGAGCTCGCCCGGCGCGACGTGCACGCCGTCGCCGCCCGGCTCGCCGCCGATGTCTTCGGCGAGGTAGAGGCCGCCGTTCGATCACCTGGCCGAGCGCATCCAGCAGCGCGCGCGGATTGGCGGTCTTGGGGATGAAGCCGCGCGCTCCGGCGGCCATCGCCGCGGCGACGGTGGCGCGGTCGTGCGTGGCCGACAGCACGACGACGGGAACGCCCGGGTAGTCGAGCTGGAGATCGGCGAGGAAGTCGAGGCCGCGCGTGCCCGGCAGCGCCAGGTCGAGCAGCACGAGATCGATGTCGGGGTCGTCGTCCAGCGCCGTCTCGGCGCTCGCCCGATCGCGGGCGACGCGGACTTCGGTGCCCGGCGCGAGCTGCGGCAGCAGCTGCGCCAGCGCCTCGAGAATGAGCGGATGATCGTCGACGACGAGTACCCTCATGGCTTCCTCCCTCGCAGTGGTGCCGGTCCGCCCGGATCGGGGCCGGCTCGCCGACTTGGCGGCGATCGCGAGCAGAAATTAATCCTGCCCGCGGCGCGGGGACACCTGCCAATCCTGACAGGACGGGGGAATGACCCGCGAACGGACTAGGCCGTCCTGTACGCCACAGCGGGCCCCCTGCGCGGGGGCGCGGTCAGCCGTTGCGGGTCGCCTTGTCGCGCTGCTGCTCGGCGAGCTCCTGCCGCAGCGCGCGCAGCCGGGTCTCGACCACCGAGGACAGGTAGAAGTCGCCGTCGCCCGCCTTCAAGGCGAGCTCGAGCTGCATGACGGCGGCGCGCAGGTCGCCGGCCCAGGCGTAGACCTCGGCCTGGTGGCGGTACTGCTGCATCCGGTTGCCGAGCTGCGCGTAGGTCTTGGCCGCGGTCCGGTGCAGGCGGCCGTCGCTGGGAAAGCGCATCAGCTCGCGCTCGAGGAACGCCGCCGCGTCGCGCGGCCGGTTCGCCGCCAGCAGCGCGTCCGGGTAGTCGTACACGAACTGCATCTTGTTCGGGTAGAGCTTGAGCGCGTGCTCGAAGCGCTTCAGCGCCGCGTCGACGTCGCCCGCGTCGAGGAAGACGTGGGCGGCCATCGCGTCGATCATCGGGTTGGGCGGCGCCATCTTCTCCAGCGTCGCGAGCTCGGTCCTCGCGCGCTTGTAGTTCTTGTCGCGGAGCAGCGAGGCGACGAGGCCGTAGTGCGCGGCGATCTCGTTGTTGAACTTGCGCTCGGCGATCGCGTAATCGAAGGCCGCGACCGCGTCCCGGGCCGTGCCCTCGTAGCTGCGCAGCAGCGCGCGCACGAGGTGGAACTCCAGCGAATCGGCGACCTGGCGGTACGGCTTGCCCTGCGCCCGCGCCTGCGCCTCGGCGATCCGCTCGTAGGTGATCGGGTGCGTGCGCAGGTACGACGGCGCGCCGCTGTCGGTGAAGCGGCTCGAGCGCTGCAGGCGCTCCATGAACGTCGCCATCGAGCCGACGTCGTAGCCGGCGGCGTCGAGCCGCTGGAAGCCGATGCGGTCGGCCTCGAATTCGTTGTCGCGGGTGAAGTTGAGCTGCTGCTGGATCGCGAGCGCCTGCGATCCGGCGATCGCCGCCGAGGCGAGCTGGCCGCTGTTCGAGCCGCCGTACCGGGCCGCGGCGATGGCCGCGGCGAGCGCGGCGAGCTGCATCAGCATGCTTCCCTTCTGCGCCGACATCATCCGCGCGATGTGATGCTGGGTGACGTGCGAGATCTCGTGCGCGAGCACGGCGGCGAGCTCGGACTCGTTCTGCGCGAGCAGGATGAGGCCGGTGTTGACGCCGATGAAGCCGCCGGGCAGCGCGAACGCGTTGATCGTCGGGTCGGGCACGGCGAAGAACTCGAACTCCCCGGGCGCATCGAGCACCGCCGCGACCAGCCGATGGCCGATCTCGTTCAGGTAGTCGTTGACCTCCGGGTCGTCCATGTAGCCGCCCTGCGCCCGGATCTGCCGCATCACCGACTCGCCGAGCTTGCGCTCCTGCGCGGGTGCCAGCGTCGACTGCGACTCGTCGCCGAGATCGGGCAGCCGCTGCGCGTGTGCCGGCGCGACGGCATGGAACGCCGGAGAGAATGGCTGGGCACCGAGCGCGATCGCGACGAGCAGCGCAAGGGCGCGGGCACGCGGGCGGCCGCGGGGCGCGCCGCCGCCCGCCGGCGTGGCGGAAGCGCTGGAAGCGGCGGCGACAGAGGGGGAAACCGGCATGGAGGGGAGGCGTCAGCGATGGGTTGCCAGTGCTAAGATCGCCGCGGCGGGGCTAAGTTCATCAGCGGGAGGCGCGAAGTGGCAGGCAAAGGAGGCGGCAGCAGCAAGTCCGGGGCGGCGCCCCCCCGCGCGCGCCGGCGGTCGTCGCGGCCGCAGGCGCAGCCGCCCGAGTCGACAGGCGGCCATTTTACCCATTTTGATGCGGCCGGGCAGGCGCACATGGTCGACGTCGGCGCCAAGGAGGTCACCCGCCGCGTCGCCGTCGCCGGCGGTCGCATCGTCATGCTGCCCGCCACGCTGGCGTTGATCGAGTCCGGCTCGGCGAAGAAGGGCGACGTGCTCGGCGTGGCGCGCATCGCCGCGATCCAGGCGGCCAAGCGCACGGCCGAGCTCATTCCGCTGTGCCACCCGCTGCCGCTGACCCGGGTCGCCGTCGAGCTCGCGCCGGAGCCGGAGGCGAGCGCGATCGCGATCACCGTGACCGCCGAGACGCTCGGGCGCACCGGCGTCGAGATGGAGGCGCTGACCGCCGCGGCGGTCGGCCTGCTGACGATCTACGACATGTGCAAGGCGGCCGACCGCGGGATGCGGATCGAGGGTGTCCGCCTGCTCGAGAAATCGGGCGGCAAGTCGGGCCATTTCAGGGCGGAGCGCTGACCGGCCATTCGGGCGGTCCGGCGGGCACGCGCGCCGCCAACCGCACCGCGGCGCCCGGCGTCGCCGGGGCGGTTTCCCCTTGACCCGGACGCGCGATCCGCACTAGCATCGAATTCGCCGCCTCTGCGCCTTTTTCCGGACAGGGGCAGCCTTCAAACCGCCGGTGGAGAATCCGGCGCCAGGGAGTTCCTCGTGCTACTGCAAACGGTCGAGCGTCGGCTGGGTCGGCAGCGCCCGGGCAGCCGTCAGGGCCGCGTCCGGCGAGGGCGCCGCGCTGCAGCGTGCCATTGCGCGCAAGACCGCGCATGACGACGACGCCGACATCCACGAGTCCCCCGATCGCGCCTTTCCGCCGGGCAATCCCGGCGCCGCCGGCATCGGCACGCCCGCGCTCGCCAGGGGCCGCTCGCGCGGCCGGCGCGCGCCGGATCGGACACGAGTTCAGGCCGTGGCCCCTGCCCCGGCGTGGTGAAGCAAGGCAACCGACAACACGAGGAGAAGCGAAATGAAACACGCATGGCAACGCGCAGCCGTGGGGCTGATCGCCGCGGCCGTCGCAACGACGCTCGCCGCCAAGGAGTTCCGCAATTCCGACGTCCATCCCGCCGACTACCCGACGGTGATGGCCGTGAACTACATGAGCGAGATCATCAGCAAGAAGACCAACGGCAAGCACTCGATCAAGACCTTCTTCGGCGGCACGCTGGGCAGCGAGAAGGACACGATCGAGCAGACCAAGCTCGGCGGGCTCGACCTCGTGCGCATCAACGTGGCGCCGATGAACAACATCGTGCCCGAGACGATGGTGCCGACGATGCCGTTCCTGTTCCGCTCGACGGAGCACATGCGCAAGGTGCTCGACGGCCCGATCGGCGACGAGATCCTGAAGGCCGCCGAGGCGCAGGGCTTCATCGGCCTCGCGTTCTACGACTCGGGCGCGCGCTCGCTGTACACGGTCAAGAAGCCGGTCAAGTCGCTGGCCGACGCCAAGGGGATGAAGATTCGCGTCCAGCAGTCGGACCTGTGGGTCTCGCTGCTGCAGGCGATGGGCGCGAACGCGACGCCGATGCCCTACGGCGAGGTCTACACGGCGCTGAAGGTCGGCACCGTGGACGGTGCCGAGAACAACTTCCCGTCCTACGACACGTCGCGCCACTTCGAGGTCGCCAAGTTCTACGCGATGACCGAGCACTCGATGGCGCCGGAGATGCTGCTGATGTCGAAGAAGGTCTGGGACACGCTCACGCCGGACGAGCAGAAGATCTTCCGCGAGGCGGCCAAGGAATCGGTGCCGTACATGCGCAAGCTGTGGGACGAGAAGGAAGCCAAGTCCAAGGCGGCGGTGATCGCCGGCGGGGCGCAGGTCATCGAGGTGGACAAGAAGTCGTTCCAGGACGTCATGGGCCCGGTCTACGACAAGTTCATCACGACGCCGAAGCTGAAGGAACTGGTCAAGCGCGTGCAGGACACCAAGTAGGCCGCGAGTCCGTCGACTGACCGCCCGGGGCGCGCCGCCCCGGGCGGATTCACGCGAGCGAGGTCGTCGTCATGCTCACCCGGTTCAACGCCGCGCTGGCGAAGTTCTGCATGGTCGTCGCGGTGATCGGCCTCCTGGTCATCGTCGCCTGCGTCCTGATCCAGGTCTTCGGGCGCTACGTGATGAACGACACGCCGACGTGGGCCGAGGCGCTGGCGCTGGTGCTGGTGCTCTGGGTGACGATGTTCGGCGCCGCGGTCGGCGTGCGGGACGCCGGCCACATCGGGATGGAATCGCTGCTGGTCTGGGTGTCGCCGGAACTGCGCCGCAAGCTCGAGATCGTCATCCACCTGCTCTCCGCGCTGTTCGGCGGCGATGATGGCGTGGCAGGGGACGATCCTCGCCGAGTCGGTCATGGGGTACAAGATCCCGACGCTGGGGATCCCCGAAGGACTCAATCACGTGCCGGTGGCCGTTGCCGGCGCGCTGATCGTCCTGTTCTCGATCGAGCACATCATCGCGCTGGTCAAGCGCAAGGAAGTGGTCCCGTCATGGTACTGACCGGCCGCAGCGAGGCGCTCCCGGCATGGCACTGACGATCCTCTCCCTCGTCTTCCTGGCGCTGCTGATACTGGGCGTGCCGGTCGCGTTCGCGATCGGCCTGTCGGCCGTCGTCACCATCCTCTACGAGGGCCTGCCGGTCGCCGTCGTCTTCGGCCGCATGGTCTCGGGGATGACGGTGTTCTCGTTCCTCGCGATCCCGTTCTTCATCTTCGCCGGCGAGCTGATGCTCTACGGCGGCATCGCGCACCGGATCGTCGTGCTGGCCAACAGCCTGGTCGGCCACGTGCGCGGCGGCCTCGGGATGTCGAACGTCGTCGCCTGCACGCTGTTCGGCGGGGTTTCCGGCTCGCCGGTCGCCGACGTGTCGGCGATGGGCGCGGTGATGATCCCGATGATGAAGAAGGAAGGCTACGACGCGGACTACGCGGTCAACGTGACCACGCACGCCGCGCTGGTGGGCGCGCTGATGCCGACCAGCCACAACATGATCATCTATTCGCTGGCGGCGGGCGGCAAGGTCTCGATCGCGGCGCTGATCCTCGCCGGGCTGCTGCCGGCGGTGGTGCTGACCGTCTGCAATCTCGTCGCCGCCTACGCGGTCGCGATCAAGCGCGGCTATCCGTCCGGCACCTTCCCCGGCTGGAGCATCGTCGCCCACTCGCTCGCGGCGGCGGCGCCCGGTCTGTTCGTGGCCGTCATCATCGTCGTGGGCATCCTCTCCGGCGTGTTCACCGCGACCGAGTCGGCGTCGGTCGCCGTGCTCTACGCGCTGGTGATCACGGTGTTCGTCTACCGCAGCCTGTCCTGGGACGACTTCCTCAAGGCGGCGGCGCGGGCGGTGAAGAAGACCGGCGTCGTGCTGCTGCTGATCGGCGTCTCGGCCACGCTGGGCTACCTGATGAGCCTGTACAGCGTCGCCGAGGTCACCGGCGCCGCGCTGTCGAAGGTCACGAGCACGCCGTGGATCATCTTCCTGCTGGTCAACATCATCCTGTTCCTGCTCGGGACGTTCCTCGACATGGCGGCGACGATCCTCATCTGCACGCCGATCTTCCTGCCGATCTGCATGCAGTACGGGATGGACCCGGTGCAGTTCGGCATGATGCTGCTGATCAACTGCGCGCTCGGCCTCAAT
>CAWHVP010000003.1:0-133619 GCA_963832705.1 uncultured beta proteobacterium
GCAGGTGGCTGAGTTGCGATCGACGTGGGACAGGGCGGTTTCACGCTCGAAGGGGTGGCATTGACCATGCCCGCCGCGTGTGCCATCGTCGGGCGCGGCGGGGTTGCCGGCGCCGTGCGCTCTTGATGAGGCCGTCGACGATTCTCGGCGGCAACTTGGGCACGTCGGAGATGCCTTTGGCCGAGGCGAACCGCCTGATCGATGTCGGCAACGCGCTTGAAGACCAAGGCGACCTCGATGGTGCGCTCGCGTGCTACCGGCAGGCGGTTGCGTGTGCGCCCGCATTGCCTCGCGCGCACCTGAACGTCGCGAATGCGCTGCAGCGACAGGGACACGGCGACCAGGCAATCGCGGTGCTCGAGGGAGCACTGGAGATCGATCCGTCCCATGCGCCGACCCTCTTCAATCTCGGCAACCTGCGACTCGCTGCGGGCGACCTGGAACACGCCGAGCATGATCTGCGCGCTGCGCTCCGGATCGCTCCGAAATGACCAGGGCAGCGGTTGCGATCGCCGAGATTTGCGCCACCATGGGCCGTGCAACCGAAGCCGAGACGACGCTGCGACATGCGTTGCACCTCGCCCCGCACCACGTGGGGGCACGCAACAATCTCGGAATCTCCTCTTGGCACAAGGCAGGCCGGAAGACGCAGGAAGCCTGCATCCGCGAAGCGCTGGAGTTCGACGCGAGCTATGTCGACGCGCACAACAACCTCGGCCTCGCGCTGATGGCGCAGGGTAGGCCTGAAGATGCCTTGGCATGCTTCCAGCGAGCATTGGCCATCGATCCGAGCCACCCGCGTGCTCACGCGCAGTTGGGGCTGTGCCGGCTGTTGATGGGCGATTTCCACGACGGTTGGCGACAATTCGAGTGGCGCTGGCATGATGAGCCGCTGCGAAGTCATCGGCGCGAATTTCGTCAGCCATTGTGGCTGGGTGAACCGAGCATCGCGGGCAAGACCGTGTTGCTCCACGCGGAGCAAGGCTTCGGCGATACGCTGCAGTTCTGCCGCTATGCAAGCCTGATCGCCGCCATGGGCGCAACCGTGGTGCTTGAAGTGCCGACTCAGCTCGTGCGGCTGCTGGCCGGCCTCGCAGGAGTGAGCAAGGTGCTCGCCGAAGGGGAGAACCTGCCGCCATTCGCTTATCATTGTCCGCTGATGAGTCTTCCGCTGGCTCTCGGTACGACGCTGGCCTCCGTTCCCGCCGAGATTCCCTACCTTTGGAGCGATCCGACACGAGTAGAGGTATGGCGCGCCAGACTGGGTCCCCACCTTCGACCGCGCGTGGGCCTGGTCTGGTCTGGCAGCCGCGGCCACAAGAACGACCACAATCGCTCGCTGACGCTGGCGGATCTTGCCGGACTGATTTCCGAGCGAGCGCAGTTCGTGAGTTTGCAGAACGAACTGCGCCCGGCGGATGTGCCGATCCTGGAGGGACGCAGCGACATTCGGCATTTCGGCGCACAGTTGACAGACTTCGCCGAAACGGCCGCGCTGATCGACCTCATGGACTTGGTCATTACGGTGGACACCGCCGTCGCCCATCTCGCCGGCGCCATGGGCAAGCCGGTATGGATCCTCCTGCCGTTTGATCCGGATTGGCGCTGGATGCTGGGTCGCGAGGACAGCGCATGTACCCGACCGCCCGCTTGTTCCGACAGACCGCCATTGGCCATTGGGATGGCGTGCTTCACCGCGTCGCGACGGCGCTCGAGCAGAATCTCATGGACCGTTTCCGCGGCGGTGGGTGATCGAGCGACAGGAACCCGGCCCGCGCCCCCGAGTCGTGCCGATGTCGCAGGTGCGCGTTACGGTTCGTGGGGAGCGCGTACATGTTCCGTACTGCGAGCGCACGACCTCTTAGGATTGCGAACCTTGGTGCCGGCGTCCCCTGTCGAATCGCACGGCCCCGGCACCGGCGGCGCGCGCAGCCGACGGTGGCGCGCAGGATCGGCGCCGAAACGCTCGACCAATTGATCGCGATACTTGCCGTTGCGGAAGCCCTCCACCCTGCCCATCCGCCTCGCTTCGCCTGATATTGTCACCGGAGTCCGATCGATGTCCGCGCCCCACTCCGCCGCCAACTGGCGCAGCCCCCGTGGTCCTCGTCTGCGGCGGCCTCGTCCTCACCGTCGGCTTCGGCATCCGCCACGGCTTCGGCCTGTTCCTGCAGCCGATGAGCGCCGACCTGCACTGGGGCCGCGAGACGTTCGCGCTGGCGATGGCCGTCCAGAACCTGATGTGGGGCGCCACGCAGCCGTTCGCCGGCATGCTCGCCGACAAGTACGGCACGGCGCGGATCGTCGTCGTCGGCGCGCTGCTCTACTGCGCCGGGCTCGCCGCGATGGCCCACGCGATCGAGCCCGACGATGCTGGTGCTCACCGGCGGCCTGCTGATCGGGACCGGGCTGTCGGGCGTCACGTACAGCGTCATCTCCGGCGTGCTCGGGCGCGCGTACCCGCCGGAGAAGCGCAGCATGGTGCTCGGGATCTCGGCGGCCGCCGGGTCGTTCGGGCAGTTCGCGATGCTGCCGCTGACGCAGTGGCTGCTCTCGCACCTCGGCTGGTACGGGGCGCTGTTGACGCTCGCCGTCGTCGGCCTCGCGATGGTGCCGCTCGCGGCGGCGCTGGTCGAGGATCGCGCCGTCCACGCGCACGCGTTCGCGCAGTCGGCCGGCGAGGCGATGCGCGAGGCGCTCGGGCACCGCGGCTACCTGCTGCTGACCGTCGGCTTCTTCGTCTGCGGCTTCCAGGTCGTGTTCGTCGGCGTGCACCTGCCGGCGTACCTCGCCGACAAGGGCATGCCGGCGCACGTGGCCGTCACCGCGCTCGCGCTGATCGGCCTGTTCAACATCGTCGGCACGTACACGACCGGCTGGCTCGGGAGCCGCATGCCGAAGCGCTACATCCTGTCGGCGATCTACTTCGGGCGCTCGGTCGTGATCGCGCTGTTCTTCCTGCTGCCGCTGTCGACGTTCACCGTCTACGCGTTCGCCGTGGCGCTCGGCCTGCTGTGGCTGTCGACGGTGCCGCCGACCAACAGCCTGGTCGCGCAGGTGTTCGGCGTCCGCTACCTCGCGATGCTGACCGGCTTCACGTTCTTCAGCCACCAGATCGGCAGCTTCCTCGGCGCGTGGCTCGGCGGCAAGCTCTACGACCAGACCGGCAGCTACGACGTCGTCTGGTGGCTGTCGATCGCGCTGGGCATCGCCGCGGGGCTCATCAACCTGCCGATCGACGAGCGCGCGGTCAAGCGGCCGCTGGCGACCGCGGTGTAGCCGCGAAATTAGGGTCAGACACCAATTCCCGCGGGAATTGGTGTCTGACCCTAATTTCGTGGCGGCGGCAGCGAGTCGGCGCCGATCCGGTCGATCGCGTCGGTGATGATGCCGTCGACGCCCCAGGCGGCGAGCTCGGCGACGCGCGCGGGATCGTTGGGCGTCCAGCACAGCACGCGCTGACCCGCATCGTGCGCGGCGCGGACGATGTCGGGCGTCAGCAGCAGGTGCTCGGCGTCGAGCGCCACGCAGTCGAGGCGCCGCAGCCGCGCGAGCCAGTCGTCGGGCAGCGGCGCTTCGATGAGCAGCGCGCGCGGCAATCCGGGCACCGCGGCGCGCGCCGCCTCGAGCGCCTCCTCGGAGAACGACGACAGCAGCGGCGGCACGGCGGCGCCGCGCCACAGCGCGTCCGCGTCGAGCGCGACCGCGGCGCCGGTCTCGCGCTCGCGCCCTTCGGTCGGCTTGATCTCGACGTTGCAGAGCACGCCCTCGGCCTGCGCCCAGCGCGCGATCGCCGCCAGCGTGGGCAGCGGCTCGCCCGCGTACGGCGCCGAATGCCAGCCGCCGGCGTCGAGCCGGGAGAGCTCGCGCCACGACAGCGCGTCGGCGCGCCCGCGCCCGGTCGTCGTCCGGTCGAGCGTCGTGTCGTGCAGCAGGAACGCGACGCCGTCGGCGGCGAGCTTGACGTCGAACTCGACCATCCGGTAGCCGTGCGCGCGGCCGACGCGCATCGCGGCCAGCGTGTTCTCGGGCGCGAGCTTGCCCGCGCCGCGATGCGCGACGAGGCGCGGATACGGCCAGTCGCGCGGCAGCGAGGCGCTCATCGTCAGGTGATCCGGGCGCCCGTGTCGGCGGCGAACAGGTAGACGTGCGCCGGGTCGGCGCCAAGGTGCAGCGTCGAGCCGACGGCCGGCTGCGCGCCGTGGGGGACGCGGGCGATCACCGTCGTGCCGCCGTGCGCGACGTGCAGCAGGGAATCGGCGCCCAGCTGCTCGACCATCTCGACGGATCCGGCGAGCACGGCCTCGGCGGCCGCGCACGGCACCAGGTGCTCGGGCCGGATGCCGACGGTCACCGCGGCGCCGGCCGCGACGTCGCCGCTCGCGGCGCGCAGCGCGCCCCCGCCGTCGAGCGCGATCCGGCCCCCGCCCGCGGCCTTGCCCGGCAAGGAAGTTCATCGCCGGCGAGCCGATGAACCCGGCGACGAACTGCGTGGCCGGGTTCTCGTAGACCTCCATCGGCGCGCCGATCTGCTCGGCGCGGCCGCCGTTCATCACCACCATCCGCTGCGCGAGCGTCATCGCCTCGACCTGGTCGTGCGTGACGTAGAGGCTGGTCGTGCCGAGCCGCCGGTGCAGCTTCTGGATCTCGAAGCGCATCTGCACGCGCAGCTTGGCGTCGAGGTTGGACAGCGGCTCGTCGAACAGGAAGACGCTGGGCTCGCGGACGATCGCGCGGCCCATCGCCACCCGCTGCCGCTGGCCGCCGGAGAGCTGCCGCGGCTTCCTCTCGAGCAGCGCGCCGAGCTCGAGGATGTCGGCGGCGCGCTTGACCCGCTCGCCGATCTCGGCCTTGGACATGCCGCGGATCTTGAGCCCGTAGGCCATGTTGTCGAACACGCTCATGTGCGGATAGAGCGCGTAGTTCTGGAACACCATCGCGATGTCGCGGTCCTTCGGCTCGAGCTCGTTGACGACGCGATCGCCGATCGCGATCTCGCCGGCGCTGATCCGCTCGAGTCCGGCGACCATCCGCAGCAGCGTCGACTTGCCGCAGCCCGACGGACCGACGATGACGACGAACTCGCCGTCGGCGACGTCGACGGTGACGCCGTGGATCACCACGGTCTCGCCGAAGCTCTTCCGGACATCGCGAAAGGACACGCCAGCCATGGTGCTATTTCTCCGTCTCGACGAGGCCCTTGACGAACCACTTCTGCATCAGCACCACGACCAGCGCCGGCGGCAGCAGCGCCAGCATCGCGGTGGCCATCACCAGGTGCCACTCGGTCAGCGCGTCGCCGCCGGTGATCATCCGCTTGATGCCGATGACCGTCGTGTACATCGACTCGTCGGTCGTGATCAGCAGCGGCCACAGGTACTGGTTCCAGCCGTAGATGAACTGGATCACGAACAGCGCCGCCATGCTCGTCTTGGACAGCGGCAGCACCACGTCGAAGAAGAAGCGCATCGGCCCGGCGCCGTCGATGCGCGCCGCCTCGGCGAGCTCGTCGGGGATCGTCATGAAGAACTGGCGGAACAGGAACGTCGCCGTCGCCGACGCGATCAGCGGCAGCGTGAGCCCGGCGTAGGAGTTGAGGATGCCGAGGTCGGCGGCGACCTTGAACGTCGGGATGATGCGCACCTCGACCGGCAGCATCAGCGTGACGAAGATCATCCAGAAGAAGAAGTTGCGCAGCGGGAAGCGGAAGTAGACGATCGCGAACGACGCGATGATGGAGATCGAGATCTTGCCCAGCGGGATCACCAGCGCGACGACGAGGCTGTTCAGCATCATCCGCCCGACCGGCGCCGCCGCGCCGCGCTGCGAGCCGGCGGTCAGCACCTGCGAGTAGTTCTCCCAGAAATGGTCGCCCGGGACGAGCGGCATCGGGACCGCGAGGATCTGCTCGAGCGTCAGCGTCGACGCGACGAACGTGATGTAGAGCGGGAACGCGACCAGCGCCACGCCGGCGAGCAGGATCGCCTGCGCAGGAACGTGAGCCAGGGCCGGTGCTCGACCATCAGTAGTGCACCTTGCGCTCGACGAAGCGGAACTGCACGACGGTCAGCGCGATCACGATGATCATCAGGACCACCGACTGCGCCGACGAGCCGCCGAGGTCCGCCGACTTGATGCCGTCGTGGTAGACCTTGTAGACGAGGATGTTCGTCGCGCCCGCCGGCCCGCCCTGAGTCGTCGCGTCGATGACGCCGAAGGTGTCGAAGAACGCGTAGACGATGTTGACGACCAGCAGGAAGAACGTCGTCGGCGTCAGCAGCGGAAACACGATGGTCCAGAAGCGCCGCACGGGACCGGCGCCGTCGATGGCCGCCGCCTCGATCAGCGACTTGGGGATCGACTGCAGCCCGGCGAGGAAGAACAGGAAGTTGTAGCTGATCTGCTTCCAGATCGAGGCGATGATCACCAGGATCATCGCCTGGTCGCCCCGCAGCACCCAGTTCCAGTTGACGCCGACCTGCTTCAGCGCGAACGTGACGATGCCGACCGACGGCGCGAACAGGAAGGCGAAGACCACGCCGGCGACCGCCGAGGCGACGGCGTACGGCCAGATCAGGAACGTCTTGTACGCGAGCGCGCCGCGGATGACGCGGTTGGCCATCGTCGCCAGCAGCAGCGCCAGCGCGATGCCGACGGCGGCGACGGTGAAGCTGAAGACGGCGGTGATCCGGAACGAGTCGAGGTAGCGCGGATCGTGGAACAGCTCCTCGAAGTTGCGGAAGCCCACGAACTCGGTCTGCAGCCCGAAGGCGTCCTGCAGCTGGAACGAGTACCAGGCGGCCTGCGCCGCCGGCCAGAAGAAGAACACGATGGTGATCGCGATCTGCGGCGCGACCAGCGCGTAGGGCAGCCACGCCGAGCGGAAGACGACGCGTTTTTCCGTGGCCATCGTGCCGGATCAGGGGAGCGAAACGAACGGGGGACGGCGGTTCGCGGCGGCCGCCCCCCGGGACATCACTTGTTGGCGGCTTCGAACTTGCGCAGGATCTCGTTGCCGCGCTTGGCCGCCTGGTCGAGCGCCTCCTTGGCGTCCTTCTTGCCGGCGAACACCGCTTCCATCTCTTCCTCGATGACCTCGCGGCCCTGGACGTAGTTGCCGAAGCGCAGCCCCTTCGAATTGGCCGTCGGCGGCTTGTTGGTGAGCTGCCGGACCGCCATGTCGCCGCCCGGGAACTTGTCGTAGTAGCCCGACTTCTTGGTCAGCTCGAACGCGGCATAGGTGATCGGCACGTAGCCCGTCTGCTGGTGCCACTCGGCCTGCACCTGCGGCGAGGACAGGTAGGTGAAGAACTTGGTCACGCCCTTGTACTCGTCCGGCTTCTTCCCGCTCATCACCCACAGCGTCGCGCCGCCGATGATCGAGTTCTGCGGCGCGCCTTCGATCGTGTGATGGTAGGGCAGGAAATTGACCGAGAAGTCGAACTTGGCGTTCTTGCGGATGTTCGCCAGCGCGCCCGAGCTCGACGTCAGCATCGCGCACTCGCCGCTGAAGAAGCGCGCCTCGCCCTGGTTGGTGCGCCCCGAGTACGTGAACCAGCCCTTCTTCGCGTAGTCACCGAGCATCTGGATGTGCGCGACGTGGTTGGGCGAGTTGAACTTGAACTCGGTGCCCAGTCCGTCCATGCCGTTCGACAGCGTCGCGATCGGCAGGTTGTGCCAGGCGCTGAAGTTCTCGATGTGCACCCAGGACGGCCAGCCGGTCGTGTAGACGCACTCCTGCCCGGACGCCTTCAGCTTGGCGGCGGCCACCGCGAACTCGGCCCAGGTCTTCGGCGGCTTGTCGGCGTCGAGGCCCGCCTTCTTGAAGGCGTCCCGGTTGACGTAGAACAGCGGCGTCGAGCTGTTGAACGGCAGCGACAGCATGTTGCCCTTGCTGTCGGAGTAGTAGCCGGCCACCGTCGACAGGTAGTTCTTCGGGTCGAACGGCTCCTTGGCCTCCTTCATCATCAGGTACACGGGCTTGATCGCGCCCTTCGCCGCCATCATCGTCGCCGTGCCGACCTCGAACACCTGCAGGATGTGCGGCGCGTTGCCGGCGCGGAACGCCGCGATCGCCGCCGTCATCGACTCCGGGTACGTCCCCTTGTAGACGGGAACGACCTTGTAGTCCTTCTGGCTGGCATTGAAGCCGTTGGCGATGTCGTTGACGCGGTCGCCGAGCGCGCCGGTCATCGAGTGCCACCACTGGATCTCGACCACCGCGTGCGCCGAGGTGGCGATGCCAAACAGCGCGGCCGCCAGCGCGAGCCGCCGGAGACCGGAAGATTTCTGCGACATGGTTCCTCCCTGGGTGGAAAGCCGGATGCGGTGATCGTGCCGCCTTCAGACGATCATTCTATTGCATTACCGCGGCGCGCGGCACCGTCGCGACTCGGGTCAGAGCAGCACTTCCGCGGGAAATCGCGGCATGGCGTCGACCCACTTCGCGGGATCGCTCCGACGCCCGGTCGCGGTAACTGGCGCCCCTGACCCTAATTCCGTGCGGCTAGTCGGCGCGGCCGGGCTGCGGCGCGCCGGCGTGCGCGGCCGCCGGCAGCTCCTTCATCCCGTGCGCCTCGATGTGCGCGCGCCCGGCGAGCAGCGTGTAGGCGGTCGGCACGACGAACAGCGTCAGCAGCGTGCCGAAGGTCATGCCGCCGACGATCACCCAGCCGATCTGCATGCGCGACTCGGCGCCCGCCCCGGTGGCGAGCGCCAGCGGCAGCGCGCCCAGCACCATCGCGCCGGTGGTCATCAGGATCGGGCGCAGCCGCAGCGTCGCCGCGTCGATGACCGCGGAGAATGAGCTTCTCGCCCTTCGCCCGCAGCTGGTTCGAGAACTCGACGATCAGGATGCCGTGCTTGGTGATGAGGCCCACCAGCGTGACGAGGCCCACCTGGCTGTAGATGTTGAGCGTGCCGCCGGCGAGCCACAGCGTGGCAGCGCGCCGGTCATCGACAGCGGCACCGACAGCATGATGACGAACGGATTGACGAAGCTCTCGAACTGGGCCGACAGCACGAGGTAGATGAACACCAGCGCCAGCACGAACGTGAAGTAGATCTCGCCGCCCGACGAGCGGAACTCGCGCGACTGGCCGTCGAGGTCGGTCTGCGCGGTGACCGGCAGCGAGCGCTTCGCCGCCTCGTCCATCGCCTTCAGCGCGTCGCCGATCGCGTAGCCCGGCGCGAGCGTGGCCGTCACCTTGACGGCCCGCAGCCGGTTGAAGTGGTTGAGCGACTGCGGCGCGACGCTCTCGCGCACGTCGACGAGGTTGGAGAGCTGCACCATGCTGCCGTCGCGGGCCCGGACGTAGGCGTCCCGGATGTCGGCCGGGCTGGACCGGTCGGTCGACGCGACCTGGACGATGACGTCGTACTGCTCGCCGTCCTTCTTGAACCGCGTGACCTGGCGCCCGCCCAGCATCGTCTCGAGCGTGCGACCGACGGTGTCGACGCCACGCCGACGTCGGACAGCTTGTCGCGGTTGATCGTCACGCGCACCTCCGGCGTGTTGAGCCGCAGGTCGGTCTGCAGGTTCTGCACGCCCGGATACTTGCGCGCCTCCTCGACGAAGCGGTCGACGATCCGCTGCAGCTCGGGGTACGGCACCTGCGACATCACGACGTACTCGACCGGCGTCGAGCGGAACGACTGGCCGAGCGACGGCGGGCTGCTGGGGAACACGAGCGCCCCGGGGATCGTCGCCAGCTTCGGGCGCAGCTCGTCGGCGATCTCCTTCTGGTTGCGCGTGCGCTCCTCCCACGGCTTCAGGCGCAGGATCGCGATGCCGTCGACGACCGTCGGGAAGCCGGAGATCGCCTGGTAGGCGCCGGCCTCCGGGACCTGCGAGTAGAACTGCTCGATCGGCCGGATCTGCTCGGACGTGTACTTCGGCGTCGAGCCCTGCGGCGCCGACACGATGCCGAGGACGACGCCGCGGTCCTCCAGCGGCGACAGCTCGGACTTCAGCAGCGTGAAGAACAGCGCCCCCACGCCGACGACGACCAGCCAGACCAGCGCGATCAGCCAGCGCGCGTGCAGCGTGGCCGTCAGCAGCCGCCGGTAGCCGTCGGTCAGGGCGTTGATCCAGCCCTCGATGATGTTGTAGATCCGCGAATGCCGCTCCTGGCGCTTGAGCAGCAGCGAGCACATCATCGGCGACAGCGTCAGCGCGACGAAGCCGGACACGAGCACCGCGCCCGCGAGCGTCAGCGCGAACTCGATGAACAGCCGCCCGGTGCGCCCGGTGGCGAACGCGAGCGGCGCGAACACCGACGCGAGCGTCAGGGTCATCGCCACGATGGCGAAGCCGATCTCGCGCGCGCCCTCGATCGCCGCCTGCTTGCTCGGCATCCCCTCCTCGACGTGCCGGTAGATGTTCTCCAGCATGACGATCGCGTCGTCGACGACGAGGCCGATCGCCAGCACCAGCGCCAGCAGCGTCAGCGTGTTGATCGTGAAGCCGAACGCGTACATCAGGCCGAACGCGCCGACCAGCGACACCGGGATCGTGACCAGCGGGATCAGCGTCGCGCGCAGGCTGCGCAGGAAGAAGTAGATGACGAGCACGACGAGGAGGATCGCCTCGCCGATGGTCTCGAACACCGACTTGATCGAGCGGTCGATGAACACCGACGTGTCGTAGGCGACGACGAGCTTCATGCCCGGCGGCAGCCCGGCGTTGATCTTCTCGACCTCGGCGCGCACGGCCTTCGACAGCTCGAGCGGGTTCGCGACCGCCTGCTTGATCACGCCGATGTTGAGCGACGGATTGCCGTTGTAGCGGGAGATCGTCCGCTCCTCGACCGGGCCGATCTCCGCCGCGCCCACGTCGCGGATGCGCACCGGGTACCCGCCGACGTTGGCGACGATGATGTTGTTGAACTGGTCCGCCGTGCGGACGTCGGTCTCGGCGACGACGGTGAACTCGCGCGCCGTCGACTCGATGCGCCCGGCGGGAATCTCGGCGTTCTGCCGGCGCAGCGCGTCCTCGACGTCCTGGACGGTGAGCTTGTAGGCGGCCAGGCGCGTGCGGTCGAGGTTGATCCGCATCGACACCTGCCGGTCGCCGAAGACGCGGACGTCCGCCGCGCCCGGCAGCACGGACAGCCGCGGCTGGACGTACCGCTTGACGTAGTCCGACGCCTCGAGCGGCGACAGCGTGCCGGCCTGCACCGCGATGTAGATGATCGGGTTCGAGTCCGCCTCGACCTTGGCGATGATCGGCTCGTCGATCGTGTCCGGCAGCTTGCCCCGCGCCCGCGCGACCTTGTCGCGGACGTCGGCCGCGGCCGAGTCCGGGTCGCGCTTCAGCGTGAACCGGACGTTGATCCGGGCCGACTCGGAGCGGCTCTGCGAGGTCATCACCTCGACGCCCTCGATGCCCGCCAGCGAATCCTCGAGCGGCTTCGTCACCTGCGACTCGACGACCTCGGCGGAAGCGCCGCGGTAGGTGACCGACACGCTGACGACCGGCTCGTCGATCCGCGGATACTCGCGCACCGACAGCCGCGTGTACGAGATGAGGCCGATCAGCAGGATGATCAGCGACAGCACCGTCGCGAAGACGGGCCGCTTGACGCAGATCTCGGGCAGCTGCATGGCTGCGTTCCGTCAGGTCTTGCCGCGGGGCGGCGCGGCCGCCTCGGTCTTCGGCGGCGTCGTTCCGGATGCGGCGGCCGCGGCGGGCGCGGCCCCGGCGACCGCGACCGCGGCGCCGTCGCGCAGCTTCTGCTGTCCGGCCGTCACGACGACGTCGTCCTTGGCCACGCCGGTGAGGATCTCGACCTTCGCCTCCTGCCGCTGGCCGACCTCGACCTTGGTGCGCACCGCCTTGTCGTCGATGATCCGGTACACGAACTGCTGGTCGCCCTGCGGCACCAGCGCCTGCTCCGGCAGCACCAGCGCCTCCTTGACGTCGCGCGTGATCAGGCGCACGCGGGTGAACATGCCCGGGACGCAGCGACGTGTCGGGGTTGCGCACGACGGCGCGGATGACGACGGCGCGCCCGGCCGCGTCGACCAGCGGGTTCATCGCCAGCACCCTGCCCTCGAACGTCTTGCCCGGCAGCGCATCGAGCTGGACCTGCATCGTCTGGCCGACCTCGACCTGCCGCATGTAGACCTCGGGCACCCGGAAGTCGACCTTCAGCGGATCGATCGATTCGAGGTTGACGAGGTCCGCTCCCTCCTTGACGTAGTCGCCGATCGACACCGAGCGCAGGCCGATGATCCCCGCGAACGGCGCGCGGATCTGCATCTTCGCGAGCTTGGCCTGGGCGACCTGGATCGAGGCTTCGGCGACCTTCAGGTTGTTCTCGGCCTCGTCCCGCGCCTGCCCCGAGATGAAGTTGCTCTTGGAGAGGTCGACGGCGCGGTCGAACTTGCTCCTGGCGAGCGTCAGGTTCGCCCGCGCCTGGGCGAGCTCGGCCTCGGGCACCGCCGCGTCGAGCTGGATGAGCACGCGCCCTTGGCCACGCGCTGCCCTTCCTGGAAGTTGATCGCGCTGATGCGCCCGGCGACCTCCGGGCGCAGCGTCACCGACTCGTCCGAGCGCAGGCTGCCGACCGCGGTGATCGTCTGCGGCAGCGACATCGACGCGACCTTGACCGCCTCGACCGTCACCGCGCCGCCGCCCGCCGCGGCCGGTCCGCCCTTGCCCGCTCCGCCTGGCCCGCCCGGCGCGCCCGGCCCGGCGAGCACCCGCGACCGGCGCCGGCGCGGTGCGCTGCGTTCCGGCCCAGTACGCGCCGGCCACGATCGCGACAACGGCGATCGCGCCGAGCGTGCCTGCAAGAATCTTGTTCATCGAGTATTCGGGATCAGTCGATTTCGAAACGATAGGGAGCGGCCGGCGCCGCGCAGGAACCGGGGCGTCGCCTCGGATGCGGCAACGCGTCCCTGAACGGACGGCGGAATGGCGAATTATGCGCGGGAGGGCGGCCGGACCGCAAACGTGCTCCCCGCCGGGGCGGGCGGCCGCCCTCCCGCTGTTAGAATTGTGCGGACCCCTTGCCGATGGAGTTTCGCATGCACGAACCCAGGATGCCGCAACGCGCACGGACCCTCGCCCTCGGCCGCTTCGCACTGGGCGCGCTGCTGGCGCTCACCGCCGTCGCGATGGCGCCCGGTGCGGCGGCGCAGTCCTACCCGGCGCGCGCGGTGAAGCTCGTCGTGCCGTTCCCGCCGGGCGGCCCGCTCGACACGACCGGGCGACTGGTCGCGCAGAAGCTGACCGAGGCCTGGGGCCAGCCGGTCGTCGTCGAGAACAAGCCCGGCGCCGGCGGCAACATCGGCGCCGACCTCGTCGCCAAGTCCGCGCCCGACGGCTACACGATCCTGCTGGGCGCGCTGTCGACGCACGCGGTGAACCCGAGCGCTCTACCCGAACATGCCGTACGACGCGGTCAGGGACTTCGCGCCGATCACGCTGCTCGCGACGACGCCGAACGTGCTGGTCGTCAACCCGTCGCTGCCGGTCAACTCGGTCAAGGAACTGATCGCCTACGCCAAGGCCAATCCGGGCAAGCTCGCGTTCGGCTCGGGCAGCAACGGCAGCGCCGGGCATCTCGCCGGCGAGCTGTTCAAGGTCGAGACCGGCACCGACATCATCCACGTTCCGTACAAGGGCGCCGCGCCGGCGATGCAGGCGCTGCTCGCCGGCGACGTGCAGTTCATGTTCGACAATCTCGCCAGCGCGACGCCGCAGGTCAAGGCGGGCAAGCTGAAGGCGCTCGCGGTCACGACGGCCAGGCGCTCGCCGCTGGCGCCCGACCTGCCGACGATGGCCGAGGCCGGCCTGCCCGGGCTTCGACATCACGACGTGGTACGGCCTGCTGGCGCCCGCCGGAACGCCGCCGGCGATCGTCGCCAAGTGGAACGCCGAGGTCGCGAAGGATCCTCAACTCGCCCGACGTCAAGGAGACGGCTGGCCGCGCAGGGCGCGGAAGCGGCGCCGACGACGCCCGAGTCAGTTCGCGGCGTTCATCAAGGCCGAGATTCCGAAGTACGCGCGGATCGTCAAGGCTTCGGGCGCGAAGGTCGACTGACGGCCCAGGCGAGCGCGGCCCAGCCGCCGAGGAGCGCGACGCCGCCGAACGGCGTGATCGCGCCCAGCGACCGGATGCCGGTCAGCGCGAGCACGTAGAGGCTGCCCGAGAACAGCACGACGCCGGCGACGAGCAGCCACGCCGCCGCCGCGAGCGCCCGGTTGCCCGGCCGCTGCGCGAGCAGCACGCCGATCGCCAGCACGCCCAGCGCGTGCCAGAACTGGTACTGCACGGCCGTCTGGTAGACCGCCAGCAGGTCGGGAGCGAGCACGCTCCGGAGCGCATGCGCGCCGAACGCGCCGGCGGCGACGGCGACGAACAGCAGCAGGGCGGCGAGCAGGAGCGCGAGGCGGGAGGTCATCGGCGTCGGGGTCGGCGGTGCGGGGTCCGACGGGCGCGCGCCGGACGGTCCGCGCTGCGCGTTTCGTCTACAATGAAGGCGTACCGCATCGAGCCAAACGGCAAAGGATAGCACCATGACCATCGAACGCCTCAACGTCGGCAAGCGCCTGTCGGACGTCGTGATCAACCGCGCCTCCGGCACCGCCTATCTCGCGGGCCAGGTCGCCGACGACCCCAACGCCGACATCACGGGCCAGACGCAGCAGGTGCTCGCGCAGATCGACGATCTGCTGTTCGAGGCCGGCAGCGACAAGACCAAGATCCTGTCGGCGACGATCTACCTGCCCGACATGGACGACTTCGCCGCGATGAACGCCGTGTGGGAGCAATGGGTCGTGCCCGGGCAGACCCCGGCCCGCGCCACCGTGCAGGCGAAGCTCGCCGCGTCCGCAATACCGGATCGAGATCCAGGTCGTCGCCGCCGTGCCGATACCGGCCTGACCATCCACCGTTTCCGTTGCCTGCCATGACCGTGCCCGCCGAATCCCGGACTTCGACCGCCCCCTCCTCCGAAGCGACATCGGCGAAGGGCGGGGCGCGAGCCGTGGCAGCGATCCCTGCGCCCGCGGCGAGCCTGCCGGTGACGCGCGCGACGTTCGACCAGGTGATGGTGCCGTGCTTCGCGCCGGCGCCGTTCATCCCGGTGCGCGGCGAGGGCTCGCGCGTCTGGGACCAGGACGGGCGGATGTACATCGACTTCGCCGGCGGGGTCGCCGTCACCGCGCTCGGCCACTGCCATCCGGCGATGGTCAAGGCGCTGACCGAGCAGGCCGGAAAGATCTGGCACGTCTCGAACTGGTTCACCAACGAGCCCGCGCTGCGGCTCGCCAAGCGGCTGACCGACGCGACCTTCGCCGAGCGCGTCTTCTTCTGCAACTCGGGCGCGGAGGCGAACGAGGCGGCGCTGAAGCTCGCGCGCCGCTACGCGCACGACCACTACGGCCCGGACAAGATCCGGGTGATCTCGACGCTCAACTCGTTCCACGGCCGCACGCTGTTCACGGTGACCGCCGGCGGCCAGGCGAAGTACGCGAGCGGCTTCGGCCCCGTGCCCACCGGGATCACGCACATCCGCTACAACGACGTCGCCGGGCTGGAAGCGGCCTTCGAGGAGGAAGGCGGCGGCGACATCTGCGCGGTGATCCTCGAGCCGATGCAGGGCGAAGGCGGGATGATCCCGGGCACGCCCGAGTTCCTGCAGGCCGCGCGCCGCCTGTGCGACGCGCACAACGCGCTCCTGATCTTCGACGAGGTCCAGAGCGGCATGGGCCGCACCGGGGCGCTGTTCTCGTACATGCAGAAGGGCGTCGTGCCCGACATCCTGACCAGCGCCAAGGGCCTGGGCGGCGGCTTCCCGATCGGCGCGATGCTGACGACCGCGAAGGTCGCCAGCGCGTTCTCCGTCGGCGTCCACGGCACGACCTACGGCGGCAACCCGCTCGCCTGCGCGATCGCCGGCGCGGTGTTCGACGTCATCAACACCACCGAGGTGCTCGAGGGCGTGAAGGCGCGGCACGCGCTGTTCATGGAAGGCCTGCGCGCGATCAACGCGCGCCGCCGCGTGTTCGCGGACCTGCGCGGCGAAGGCGTGTGGATCGGCTGCGAGCTCGAGGCGCAGTGGAAGGGCAAGGCGATGGACGTGCTGAACGCCGCCGGATCGTGCGGGCTGCTGGTGCTCGTCGCCGGGCCCGACGTCGTGCGCATCGCGCCGTCGCTGGTGATCAGCCTCGACGAGATCCTCGAAGGGCTGACCCGGCTGGAAACCGCGCTCAATCGCGCGCTGGCCTGACCCGCCGCCCGGCCGGGCAAGCGGGCGGCCGCGGCGCGCACGCGCAAGGCGTGTCGCGCCGCGCCGCCGATCAGCCGCTCGCCGCCATCGGCAGCTTGCGGTGGCGCCGCACCGGCGACCACAGCGTCGCCGCGCCCGCCAGCGCGAGGCCCAGCACGCCGATCGCGAGCAGCGTCGGCCGCAGCCCGATCAGCCGTCGCCAGCGCGCCGCCCGCCAGCGATCCCAGCGGCGCCGCCGCCACCGTCAGGAAGCGCATCGTCGCCGTCATCCGGCCGAGCAGCCGGTCGGGCGTGATCGCCTGGCGCAGCGACAGGTAGTTGATCGCCGTAGAGCACGGCGCCGAAGTCGAACACGAGCATCGCGCAGCCCGAGCGCGAGCGTGGCCACGCCGGGCGAGCCGGAGACGAGCCCGAACGCCTGCCAGCCGATCGCCGTCAGGATCAGGCCGTGCACGATCACCGGGCCGACGCCGAAGCGCCGCGGACAGCCGCTCGGCGAACGCCGCCGCGAGCCACGCAGCCGATGCCGCCGAACACGTAGGCGAGCGCCGATCGCGCCGGCCGAGAGCCCGAGCTCGCGCGTCGCGAACAGGATCAGCACCGCCATCTGCATGTGGTGCAGGATCTGCCACAGCCCGGCGAGCCAGGCGAGCGCCAGCAGCGTGCGGTTGTCGCGGACGAGCTTCAGGCCCTCGCGGATCTCCGCGCGTCACCGACGCCTTCGGCCCGGCGTGCGGCGACGTCGCTGCGGCGTGCGGATGCGCCGCAGCATCAGCGCCGACGCGAAGAACGTGAACGCGTCGAGCACGATCGCGAACGGCGCCGTCAGCGAGCTGGATCAGGCCGCCGGCGAGCCCCGGGCCGACCAGCGCCGACGACGTCTCGCCGAGCGACGACCTTGGCGTTGGCCTCGACCAGCCGCTCGCGGCCCGCCATCTGCGCGAGCAGCACCTGGTACGCCGCGCCGCCGACGACGTTCTGCACGCCGCAGACGAAGCCGACGACGAACAGCAGCTCGATCGACAGCGTGTCCGCGTACGCGGCGACGGGAATCGCGAGCAGCGCGATGCCGCGCCCCGAGGTCGGCGGCGATCACGATCGGCAGCTTGCGCACGCGGTCGATCAGCACGCCGGCGTGCAGGCTCACCAGCGCGAACGGCAGCGTCTCGAGCGCGACCAGGATGCCCATCTGCCACGGCGTCGCGGCGAGCATCACCGCGGCCGTCAGCGGCAGCGCGAGATTGGTGATCTGCGCGCCGAACGCCGTGACCGTCATCGACGACCACAGCTTCATGAACTCCCGGTCGCGCCAGAGGCCGGTGAAGAAGCGGGCCGAGTGTCCTGCGCAGTGTCGACCATGATGTTGCCTGCTCTCGTTGCCGGTCCGGCAATGCCGGAACGCGCCGCACGATGCGGCGAAAAAGCCAAAAGGTCAGGCGGAAGAAGACGGGTGCTGCTGAGGAAACCGGTTTCCGCCTGCTGCCTGGCGGAGGAACCGGCCAGGCGACTATCGCGAAATGCCGCGGTCGAGTCGGGTGCGGGCGTGGCGCGGCGACGCCAGGTCGGCAGCCACGCGCAGCAGGCCGCCGCCGGCGCGCGCGCCCGCCCCGGCCGCGAATGCGGTCGGGAGCGGATTGTGGATGTGCGCGTTCGACATGGGTGCCTCGCGGGAGTTGCCGGTGCGTAATGCGAACCGATCTTACGCGACGGCCGTCGGGCCGCGGCAATGCGCGGAGCCGCATTCGGACGCGACTCGCCGCGCCGCGTGCTGTCGCATCCGGCGCAACGACCGTCACTTCGCGCCGCGCTTCGCCGCTGCGAGATCGAGGTCGAGGTACAGCCACGGGTGCTCGTTGTACGACGTGCTTGACTGTAGCCCAGCACCCAGGGCCGCACCAGCGTGTTCTCGTAGCGGTAGACGCCGAGGTCCCACGGCGTGTACGCGGCGACGATCTTCGCCATCTTCGCGTAGATCGCCGTTGCGCTCCGGGCCGTCGGGCAGGCGCTTGCTCTGCCGGTAGAGATCGTCGTACTCGGCGTTGACGAAGCGCGCGTAGTTCGACTGCCCGATGTTGCCGCTGTAGAGCAGCTGCATGAACGCGTCGCCCTCGCCGTAGGTCGTGATCCAGCCGACCGGCCACATCTGCAGCTTGCCGGCGCGCCCCATCTTCAGCAGGTCCGGCCACTTCTGCTTGACGAACTCGATCCGGATGCCGATCGCCGTCATGCTCTTCTTCCACAGCTCGTCGCGCTCGCGGTCGCGGCCCGACGTCGGCGCTGCCCATCTGCAGCACCAGCGGCTTGCCGTCGGGCAGGTCGCGCCAGCCGTCGCCGTCGCGGTCCTTGTAGCCGAAGCGGTCGAGCAGCGCCTTCGCCGTCGCCGGGTCGTACTTCACGCGCGACGTCGAAGCCGGGATCGTGGCCGGTGACGACCGGCGGGATCGGCTGCGTGGCCGGCACCGCCTGCCCCTGGTACCAGACGTTGATGAGGTCGGGCACGTTGAACGCCATGACGATCGCCCGCCGCAGCGCGATCCTCTCCGGCGTGTAGCCGCCGACGACCGGGTCGTCCATGTTGAAGTAGCAGTACGCGAGCGCCGGCTGCATCGCCCGGGCGAGCGGACGCCCTGCTCCGCGTAGTCCGGCTTGCAGCCTGCTGCCGGGATCGAGCACGCTGCGGCGACGAGGTCGGCCGGCACGTTGGCGTAGTCGAGCTCGCGGCTGTCGAACGCGAGGAGCTGCGGGTTCGACTCCTCGATGATCGAGATCTCGACGCGGCCGACCTGCGGCAGGCGCTTGCCCTTCATCGCGCGCGATCAGCTCGCGGTCGCCCGGGCCGCCGGTTGTCCGGGAAGTACGTCTCGCGGAAGTTCGGGTTGGCCTCGAGCACGATCTTCTGGCCGCGCCGCCACTCGGCGAGCCGGTACGGGCCGGTGCCGACCGGGTTCGCCATCGCCCAGCCGGAGGCGTCGCCGTAGGCCTCGATCACCTCGCGCGCGACCGCCGCCATCGGCATCTGCGACATGTAGCCCAGCATCACGTAGTCGGGCTCCTTCAGCTGCAGCCGCAGCGTGTAGCGGTCGAGCGCCTTCAGCCCCTCGATCGGCGCGTCGTAGTCGAGGCGGCCCGCCTCCTTCGCCCTGGCGAGCACCGCGTCGGCGCCGGCGACCTTGCCGTCGAGGTACCAGAGGAACGGCGCGCGCATCCGCGGATCGAGCAGCCGCTTCCACGCGTAGACGTAGTCGTCGGCGACGAGCTCGCGCTTCTTGCCCTTGAACGCCGGATCGTCGGCGAAGTGGATGCCCGGCTTCAGCCGGATCGTCCACGTGCGGCCGTCGGCCGAGATCTCCGGCATCGCCGCGGCGGTGTTCGGCACGAAGCGGTACGGCCGCGCCAGGTAGTCGAAGTGGTACAGCGAATCGAAGATCGCGCGCTGCACGTGCGACGAGTAGTAGTCCGACGTCGCCTGCGGGTCGAAGCCCGTCTCGGCGACCGGGAACATCACGCGGATCGTCTTCGCCGGGTCGGCCCACTTCGGCTGCGCCGACGCGGGCGACGC
Source organism: uncultured beta proteobacterium (assembly GCA_963832705.1). GTDB lineage: Bacteria > Pseudomonadota > Gammaproteobacteria > Burkholderiales > Casimicrobiaceae > CAIWHR01. The sequence goes on from CAWHVP010000003.1 coordinate 19,802, forward strand.
GCCGCCAGCGATGCGCCAGCGCGACGGCCGACCGCGACGCAGCGCGCGCCAGGCGAGCGCCGCGTCCGCGCGCGCGTCATTGCACCGCCCTGCGCGGCTTCGCGGCGTCGATGTCGAGATAGGGCCATGGGTGCTGGTAGATGCCGCTGTACTTGTAGCCGACGACCCACGGATAGACGACGACGTTCTCGTAGCGATAGACGTCGAGCATCCACGGCGCGTACGCGCTGACGAGCTCGGACATCTCGCGGAAGAGCTTCGTCCGCGCGGGGCCGTCCGGCAGCTGCCGCGACTCCTCGTAGCAGCCGGTTGAACTCGGGCAGGTTGAAGCGCGACAGGTTGGACAGCCCGGCGTGGCCGCCGTACAGGAGGCCGAGGAAGCCGTAGCCCTCGGTCGTCGTGTTGGTGTTGGCGAGCTGCCACATCTGCAGCTGCCCCGCGCGCGCGGCCTTCAGCGTGTCGGGGAACTTCTGCTTGACGAACTCGACGCGGAGGCCGACCGCGGTGAGGCTGCGCTGCCACAGCTCGTCGTACTGCCGCTCGAGCGAGCCGATCGTCGACGAGATCTTCAGCACGAGCGGCTTGCCGTCGGGCAGGTCGCGCCAGCCGTCGCCGTCGCGGTCGACGTAGCCGAACTTGTCGAGCAGCGCGCGCGCGCCGCGCGGGGTCGTACTTCACGTGGCCGTTGAACGTCGGATCGTGGCCGGTGACGCCGGGCGGCACCGGCTGCGTGGCGGGCACCGCCTGCCCCTGGCGCAGCACGCGGATCTCCTCCTCGGTGTTGTACGCCATCGCGATCGCGCGCCGCAGCGCGACCTTGTCCTTCGTGTAGCCGCCGACGACCGGGTCCTCCATGTTGAAGTACGTGTACGCGATCGTCGGCTGGATGCCGCGCGCGAGGTGCACGCCGGCGGCCGGCGTAGCGCGGGTTCAGCTTCGCCGGCGGTCCAGCACGTTCCAGGTGAGGTCCGCCGGCACCGTCACGTAGTCGAGGTCGCCCTTCTCGAACGCGAGCAGCCGCGGGTTGCTCTCCTCGATGATGCTGATCTCGATGCGGCCGATCAGCGGCAGCTTCTTGCCGCGCGAGCCGCGCGACGATCGCGCGGTCGGCCGGGATCGCGTGCTCTGCGGATAAGCGACGTCGCGGAAGCCCGGGTTCGCCTCCAGCACGATCTTCTGCCCGCGCCGCCACTCCTTCAGCCGGTAGGGCCCGGTGCCGACGGGATTCGCCATCGCCCAGCCGCTGCGCGTCGCCGTAGGCCTCGATCACCTCGCGCGCGACGGCGGCCGCGGCCACCGTCGTCAGGTCGGCGAGCAGGTCGTACGACGGCGCCGTCAGCCTGATCCGCGATCGTGTAGCGGTCGAGCGCCTGCAGCCCCTCGATCGGCGCGTCGTAGTCGAACTTGCCGGTCTCCTTCGCCTTCGCGACGACGCGCGTCGGCGCCGACGAACTTGCCGTCGAACTGCTGCAGGTTCGGCGAGCGCACCTTCGGGTCGAGCACGCGCTTCCACGAGTACACGTAGTCGGCGGCGGTGAGCTCGCGCCTCCCTCCCTTGAACGCCGGATCGTCGGCGAAGAAGATGCCCGGCCGGATCCGGATCGTCCAGGTGAGGCCGTCGGCGGAGATCTCGGGCAGCGCCGCGGCCGTGTTCGGCACGATCCGTGTACGGCCGCGCGAGGTAGTCGTACGTGTACGAGCGGGTCGAAGATCGCGCGGTTGACGTGGTTCGAGTACAGGTCGCTCGACGGCCTGCGGATCGAAGCCGGTCTCGGCGGACAGGAAGGCGACGCGCAGCGACCTTGGCCGGGTCGGCCGCCGCGCGCGCGCCGGCGACGCGCAGCGAGCGACAGGCGAGCGCCGCCAGCGCGAGCGAGCCGCGCGCATCGGCCGCCGTCGCTTCCGAGCAGCTTCTCGATGTCGGCGGCGAGGCTCGCCGGCTCGGCGTTCGGCGCGTAGCGCTCGACGACGTTGCCGCCGCGGTCGACCAGGAACTTGGTGAAGTTCCACTTGATCGCCTCGGAGCCCAGCAGCCCCGGCTTCGCCTCCTTCAGGTGCTGGTACAGCGGCGCGGCGTCGTTGCCGTTGACGTCGATCTTGGCGAACAGCGGGAACGTGACGCCGTAGTTGATCTCGCAGAACGACTCGATCTCCTCCTCGGTGCCCGGCTCCTGCGCGCCGAACTGGTTGCAGGGGAAGCCGAGGACCTCGAGGCCCCTGGCCCTTCAGCTTCTGGTAGAGCGCCTCGAGCCCCTTGTACTGCGGCGTGAAGCCGCACTTGCTGGCGGTGTTGACGATCAGCAGCACCTTGCCCTTGTAGCGGTCGAGCTTGACGGTCTTGCCGTGGATGTCCTTGACGCTGAAATCGTAGATGCTGGCCATGAGTCGGGCTCCCGATGGGGGATGACGGCGATTATGCCTTCGGACCGCGCGTGCGCGGCGGCAGCAGGAAGTCGCGCGGCGAGGCGACGAGGCGCGCGAGCACCGCGCGGAACACCCGGCGGCGCGACAGCGCGCCGGCGCGCGTCGCGCGGATCGCGACCCACAGCGCGAGGCGTGAACGAGACGCCGAGGTTCAGCGCGCCGATGACGGCGATCCCGGCGCAGGCGAGCCAGAATCCGGCCGTCGCGAGCACGCCGGCCCGAGCGTCGTACGCGGAGAGCGCGAGCGCGCCGGTCGACAGCGTGACGTGGCGGACGTCGAGCGGCAGCCCGAAGAACGCCGCGACGACGGGCGTCATCCCGAGCAGGAAGCCGAGCGCGATGTTGCCGCCGAGGCCGGCGACGTTGCGCTCGAGCCACGCCGCGACGCGCGCGCATCCGCGCCGCGCCGAACGCGTGGACGAGGCGCGGCTGCGTGCGCGATCGCCTCGGGCAGCCGGCGGTAGGTCGCCCAGTTCTCGATCCAGCCCGACAGCACCGCCGACGCCCACAGCAGCACGCCGGTGAACGCGGCGTAGAGCGGCGTCGCCGAGCAGAGGCTCAGCGACTCGATCGTGGCCTGCGCCTTTTCCGGGTCCGGGCAGGCGGGCGCCGCCCGCCAGCCATCCACGCGACCTCGATCAGCAGCGCCGCCGGCACGACGAGCGCGAGGTTGCCGACGATCGCCGCGACCTGCGATCGCGTCAGGTTCGCGACCTCGTCGACGAACTCGCGCAGCCGGCCGCGCCGGCGCGCCTGCTTCAGCTTGGCCGCCATCGCCGCCGCCGTCATCGCCGGCTGCTTGGTCGCGAGCGTGCCGTGCGACGAACTGGATCAGCGCAGAACGACAGCGCGTAGTTGAGCGACGCGGCGAGGCCCTCGACGAACGGCGCCAGGCCGTGCCCGACGGCGCGAACTTGACGAACACGGTGAGGCCGGTCAGCGCCCCGCCGCGCCCGGCCGAGCGCAGCATGTCCGCGTACTCGGCGCGATCGCGGGTGATGTAGTGCTCGCCGGTCCTGCCGGTGCGCTCGGCGATCTTGCGCGTCAAGAGGTCGAGGTTGCTGCGGAACAGCGCGCGCGACGCTGCGCTGCGCGTGCATGTCGCGGATCAGCTCGGCGACGAAGCGCGGCGATCGCTCCCCGGGTCGCCTGCGTCGCCGGTGGCGAGCGCGACCAGCCTTTCGATGCGGCCGAGCTGCTGGCGCGCGAGCTCGATCTTGTAGACGAGGCCGACGCTGACGCCGTACTCCTCGAGGTGCGCCGTCGCGTCGTCGAGCGCGCGCCGGCAGCCGTCGATCTCGGCCGCGAGCCGCGTCCGCGCCGCCGCCGCCACGGCCGCGTCACGTCGCGCCCGCGCCGCGTCGAGGCAATCCTGCGCCGCCGCGCCCAGGCCGACGAACGGCGAGCGGCCGAGGTCGCACGGGCCCCGCGCGGCGGCGGATCGCGTCCGACAGCCCGATCGCCGCGACCTGCGCGGCCAGCACGACGACCGCGTCGTCGAGGTCGCGCCGGACCACCGCCCAGCAGGCCTCCTCCGGCGGCTCCTCGTGGCGGAACAGCGCGCCGCAGCGTCGCCGTAGCGTGCCGGGCGGCAGCGCCAGCGGCAGCCGCTCGTCGCTGCGCTCGGGGAACAGCAGCAGGAACACCTGCGCGAGGTCGTCGTGCGCCGGCGGCTCGGGCAGCAGCTTCGCCGCGATCCGGCGCACGGCTTCGCTCCAGAAGCCGAACTCCTGCGGCAGCCCGGTCGTCGCGAACAGCCGCAGGCCGTGCGAGTCGCGCAGCACCGAGCGCAGCGTCTGCGCGACGCGCGTCTTCCACTCCGGATTCCGGTCGAGCAGCTGCAGCAGGAACCGGATGCGCGCGCACCTGCACGCGCAGCACGCTGTCGGGCAGCGCGTCTTCGCGTCGTCGCCTGCGTTCGGCGGCCGATGCACCCGGATCCAGCGCGTCAGCTCGGTCAGCCACGCGACCCGCTCGGGCAGCGGCGCCGACGGGTCCGCGTGCTCGAGCAGGTAGTCGAGGGCGACGCGCTCGCGGCGGCCGCGGAAGAGGCGCGCGAGGCCGTCGAATCGGCCGGGGGCGCGCATCACGCGCGGCGCTCCCGGGCGGACCGAAGCCGCCGCCGCCGGGCGTCTCGACGACGAACACGTCGCCGGCGCTCATCGCGACCGCGCACGGTCGCGCCGAACTCCTCGCGCGTGCCGTCGGCGCGCTCGACCCAGTTGCGGCCGACCGCACCCGGCAGCGCCGCCGGCCACGCCGAACGGCGCGATCCGCCGGTGGTTGGCGAGCATCACGGCGGTCATCGGCTCGAGGAAGCGGACGCGGCGCGTGCCGCCGTCGCCGCCGCGGTGCCGGCCCGCGCCGCCGCTGCCGCGCCGGATCGCGTACGACTCGAGCCGCACCGGGAAGCGCCACTCGAGCACCTCGGGGTCGGTGAGCCGCGAGTTGGTCATGTGCGTCTGGACGACGCTCGCGCCGTCGAAGTCCGGGCCCGCGCCCGCGCCGCCGGCGATCGTCTCGTAGTACTGGTAGGTGTCGTTGCCGAACGTGAAGTTGTTCATCGTCCCCTGCGACGCCGCGAGCACGCCCAGCGCGCCGTAGAGCGTGTCGGTGATCGCCTGCGACGTCTCGACGTTGCCCGCGACGACGGCCGCCGGATAGCGCGGCGCCAGCATCGAGCCTTCCGGGATCACGATCGACAGCGGCTTCAGGCACCCGGCGTTCATCGGGATCTCGTCGTCGACCAGCGTGCGGAACACGTACAGGACGGCGGCCTTGCAGACGGCCGACGGCGCGTTGAAGTTCGTCGGCTGCTGCGCGCTGGTGCCGGTGAAGTCGATCGTCGCGCGGCGCGCCGCCTTGTCGATCGCGATCGTCACCGCGATCCGCGCGCCGCTGTCCATCTCGTACTCGAAGTGGCCGTCCTTCAGCACGTCGAGCACGCGGCGCACCGCCTCCTCGGCGTTGTCCTGCACGTGCTGCATGTACGCGCGGACGACGGGCAGCGAGAAGTGCGTCGACCATCTTCGCGAGCTCCGCCGCGCCCTTCGCGCAGGCGGCGACCTGCGCGCGCAGGTCGGCGAGGTTCTGGTCGACGTTGCGCGCCGGGTAGCGGCCGCCCTCGAGCAGCGCGCGCATCTCCGCCTCGAGGAAGCGCCCGCCGGCGACGAGCTGCACGTTGTCGAGCAGCACGCCTTCCTCGTCGACGTGCGTCGAGTCGGGCGGCATCGAGCCCGGCGTGATGCCGCCGATGTCGGCGTGGTGGCCGCGCGCGGCGACGAAGAACTCGGGCCGCGCCCCTCACCCGGCCCTCTCCCCGCGCGCAGGACGTGAGCGGGCGAGGAACACCGGCGCGATCACGGTCACGTCGGGCAGGTGCGTGCCGCCGTTGTACGGCGCGTTGAGCACGAACACGTCGCCGTCCCGCATCGTCCCGGCGCGCCGGTCGATGATCGTGCGCACGCTCTCGCCCATCGAGCCCAGGTGCACCGGCATGTGCGGCGCGTTGGCGATCAGGTTGCCCTCGCGTCGAACAGCGCGCAGGAGAAGTCGAGCCGCTCCTTGATGTTGACCGAGTACGCGGTGTTGGCGAGCGTGACGCCCATCTGCTCGGCGATCGCCATGAACAGGTTGTTGAAGACCTCGAGCAGCACCGGATCGGCGGTCGTGCCGATCGCGTGCGCGCGCGCGAGCGGCCGCGACGCGCTCGAGCACCAGGTCGCCGCGCGCGGTGAGCGTCGCCGCGCCAGCCGGGCTCGACGACGGTCGTCGCGTTGTCCTCGCGGATCACCGCCGGGCCGGCGATCGCGTCGCCGGGCCGCAGGTCGTCGCGGTCGTAGACGGCGGCGTCGTGGAAGGCGCCGGCCGTGTAGACGCGGTTGGTCCGGATCGGCGCGAGCGCGCCCGGCGCGCGGCGCGAACGCCGGCATCGCGTCGCCCGCCGCCTGCGTCCTCCCGGCCGCCTCGACGGCGACCGCCTCGATGACCAGCGGCTTGCCCGGCATCAGGAAGCCGTACTGCGAGCGATAGCGCTGCTCGAAATCGGCGACGATCGCGGCGTGCCGCGCCGCATCCTCGGCGCCTCCCGCCGCCGCGGTCGCGGCGGGCAGCGGGATCGCCAGCGTGGTGTCGGTGCCCTCGTACTTGAGGTGCAGCGTCGGGAACGCGTCGATGCGCGCGGCGGCGATGCCCTGCGCGGCGACCTCGTCGCGCGCGCCGGCCTCGAGCGCGCCGAACAGCGCCCCGAGGTCGCGCGAGCGCCGCCGCGGACAGCCGCGCCTCGACCGCCTGCTGCTTCAGCGCGCGCACGTCGGCGAGGCCCATGCCGTACGCCGACAGCACGCCCGCGAACGGGTGCAGCAGCACGCGCGTCATGCCGAGCGCGTCGGCGACGAGGCACGCGTGCTGCCCGCCCGCGCCGCCGAAGCAGCACAGCGTGTACTCGGTGACGTCGTAGCCGCGCTCCACCGAGATGTGCTTGATCGCGTTGGCCATGTTCTCGACGGCGATCTCGAGGAAGCCGGACGGCGACCTCCTCGGCGGTGCGCGGGCGCCCGGTCGCGCGCGTCACGTCGGCCGCCAGCGCCGCGAACTTCCGGCGCACGACGTCCGCGTCGAGCGGCGCGTCGCCCGCCGGTCCGAACACCTTGGGAAAGAGCTCCGGGTCGAGCTTGCCGACCATGACGTTGCAGTCGGTGACGGTCAGCGGCCCGCCGCGGCGGTACGACGCCGGGCCCGGGTTCGCGCCCGCGGACTGCGGGCCCACGCGGAAGCGCGCGCCGTCGAACGCGCAGATCGACCCGCCGCCCGCGGCGACCGTGTGGATGCGCATCATCGGCGCCGCGCAGCCGCACGCCGGCGACCTCGGTCACGAAGGCGCGCTCGTATTCGCCCGCATAGTGGGTGACGTCGGTCGACGTGCCGCCCATGTCGAAGCCGATGATGCGGTCGAAGCCGGCCAGCCGCGACACCTCGACCGCGCCGACGATGCCGCCGGCCGGGCCGGAGAGGATCGCGTCCTTGCCCTGGAAGCGGTGGGCGTCGGTGAGCCCGCCCGAGCTCTGCATGAACTGCAGGCGCACGGCACCCGCGGCCGGCGCGCCGGTGTCGCCGTCGTCCGCGGCCGGGCTGCCGCGTCCCCGGCGAGGTCGCGCTCGACCTGCCGGACGTAGCGGCGCAGGATCGGCGACAGGTACGCGTCGACGACGGTCGTGTCGCCGCGCGAGACCAGCTTCATCAGCGGGCTGACCTCGTGGCTGACCGAGACCTGCGTGAACCCGAGCTCGCGCGCGAGCGCCGCGAGCGCGCGCTCGTGCTGCGGGAAGCGGTAGCCGTGCATCAGCACGATCGCGACCGCGCGGATGCCGGCGGCGGCCACCGCGGCGAGGTCGCGGCGCGCCGCCGCGAGGTCGAGCGGCCGCACGACGTCGCCGCGCGCGCCGATGCGCTCGTCGATCTCGACGACCCGCGCGTACAGCAGCGCCGGCAGCTCGATCCGGCGCACGAAGAGCTTCGGCCGGTTCTGGTAGGCGATCCGCAGCGCGTCGGCGAAGCCGCGGGTGATGACCAGCGCCGTCGGCTCGCCGTTGCGCTCGAGCAGCGCGTTGGTCGCGACGGTCGTGCCCATCTTCACCGCGTCGATGACTCCGGGCGGGATCGGCGCGCCGGGAGGCAGGCCGAGCAGCTCGCGGATGCCGTGCACGGCGGCGTCGCGGTAGCGCTCCGGGTTCTCCGACAGCAGCTTGTGCGTCACCAGCGCGCCGTCGGGGCGCCGCGCGACGATGTCGGTGAACGTGCCGCCGCGGTCGATCCAGAACTGCCACTGATTTCCCGAAGTCATCGCGTCACCCTGCTCCCATGCGTGCCATGCCGTTCGCCGCTTCGCCCGCCGCGGCCAGGCCCGGCAGCCGCTTCCTCGCCTCCTCGACGACGCTGCCCCAGTCGCCGAAGCGCGGCTGCCGGAAGAGCGTCGCGGTCGGGTACCACGGACTGTCGGACCGGTCGAGCAGCCAGCGGTAGTCGGGCATGAACGATAGCAGCACCCACAGCGGACGACCGAGCGCGCCGGCAAGGTGCGCGACCGACGTGCAGACCGAGACCACGAGGTCCATCTCGGCCGCCAGCGCGGCGGTCGCGGCGAAGTCGGGCAGCTCGCCCGCGTGCGCGTGCAGGCGGGGGAAGGACGCGAGCACGGCGGCATCCTCCGCGCGGATGTCCTTCTGCAGCACGTGGAACTCGAACGGCATCCGCAGGATCGGCGCGAGCGCCGCGAGCGGGACGCTGCGTCGCGAATCCTCCGCCTGGTGCGGCGAGCCGGACCAGGCGAGCCCGATCCGGGGTCGCGTCCGCGCGCCGAGGCGCCGCGCCACGCGGCGCGCAGCCCGGCGTCGGCATGAAGGTAGGGCACGGTCGCCGGCACGCTGGCGAGCGTCGTGCGGAACGCGTGCGGGAGGCTCATGACCGGGCAGTGCAGGTCGAAGGCGGGCAGCGGCCGGCCCCGCTCGACGACCGTGATCGTTGCCGACAGCGTCGCGAGCAGCGAGACGAGCGGCGGCGGCGACCTCGAGCACGACCTTCGCGCCCAGCGCTTCGAGCAGCGGCGCGTAGCGGCAGAACTGGATCGTGTCGCCGAGTCCCTGCTCGGCGTGGATGAGGACGGTCCTGCCGGCGACCGGCGCGTCGCCCAGCCACAGGGGCTGCGCGAAGTTGCGAACGATCGCGCCGCTGCGGTCCCTGCCAGCGCCATTCGGCGAGGCGCCAGCCCTCCTCGTATTCGCCGAGCAGGATCGCGAGCCGCGACTTGTTCCACCACGCTTCCGCGTACTGCGGCCGCAGCGCGATCGCGCGGTCGAAGCTCGCGCGCGCCGCGTCGAGCCGGCGCAGGTCCTGCAGCACGTTGCCGCGGTTGTTGTGCGCTTCGGCAAAGCCGGCGTCGAGCGCGAGCGCGCGATCGTAGCTCGCCAGCGCCTCCTCGAGCCGCCCGCTCCGGCGCAGCACGACGCCGCGGTTGTTCCAAGTCTCGGCGCTGGCCGGGCCGCACGGCGAGCGCTCCGGTCGAAGCTCGCGAGCGCGGCGTCGAGCCGGCTGAGGCGCTGCAGCGCCACTCCGAGCGCCGACAGCGCGAACGGCTGGTCGGGCGCGACCGCGAGCGAGCGCTCGAGCAGCGCGACCGCCCGGTCCGCGTCGCCGCGCTGCAGCGCGATCGCGCCCAGCGGCGTCAGCGCCTGCGGGTCCCCGGGGCGCCCGCGCAGGACCTGCGCGTAGGCCGCGGCCGCGCTCGTCCAGGCGGCCGGCCCGGTGCAGCGACGTCGCCTGCGCGAGCAGCGCAGCGCCGGGATCAGCGGGCACCGGACCGCGCTCCCGTCCGCACGGTGCTGGCGGCATGCTCGTTGCACGTCACCGCCAGCGGTGGAAACGCGACGAACGCATCGAGCTCCGCATAGAAGTGATTCAGCATCACGTCGAGCGCCGTGTTCGGCAGTGTCCGCTGCAGGCCGGGTACCGGCAGGTCCATCCTACGGATCGGCAGGACTTTCGACCGCAACCGGCGCACCCCGCGCGGCGAGATCGTGTAGCAGACGGTCCCGTCGAAGTACCCGGCGCAACGAGTTCCTGCGGCGAGCAGTCGCGGCCTTCGACAGCCGGGAACACGTCACAGGCGACGATGGGTTCGTTGCGGCGACGGAACTCGGCCAACCGCTCGGGCGTACGGGCGAGGCTGATGACGATCGCTTTCATCGCGGAAGGACAAGCATGGCGCGACGTCCGGCTTCGCGCCGAACGCGTCGAAGTCTGGAGTTTGAACAGGAAGCGCGCCGCTGGCAACGTCGTCGCACTCGCCGCGGGCTCCGGCGCCTTCATCGCGGTGCGCCCGAGGCGCGGGACAACGGCCGCCGCGCCAACCGTGGACATCCCACCGCCCTCGTCATTTGTGGTAAAAGACCACGATACGGCACGTCCGTCGGTGGGGACGGATTTCTCGATGCGACGCGCCCCAAGCCCAGGAGGAGACCCCGCAATGAAGCAACTGCTTTCGTTCGCCGCCGCGCTCGCGCTCGCAGTCGCCCTGCCCGCCGAGCGCGCAGACCAAATGGGACATGCCGACCGCGTATCCGGCGAACAATTTCCACACCGAGAACATCCAGCAGTTCGCCGGCGACGTCGACCGCGCGACCGGCGGCAAGCTCAAGATCACCGTGCACTCCGAACGCCTCGCTGTTCAAGGCGCCCGAGATCAAGCGCGCCGTGCAGGGCGGGCAGGCGCAGCTGGGCGAGATCCTGCTCGTCAACTTCGAGAACGAGGACCCGATCTACGGCATCGACGGCGTGCCGTTCCTCGCGACGTCGTACGCCGAGTCGATGAAGCTCTACAAGGCGTCGAGGAAGGCGCTCGAGGAGCGGCTCGCGAAGCAGGGCATGAAGCTGCTGTTCGCGGTGCCGTGGCCGCCGCAGGGCATCTACACGAACCGCACGCTCAACAGCGGCGCCGACATGAAGGGCACTGAAGTGGCGCGCGTACAGCCCGGCGACGTCGAAGATCGCGGAGCTCGTCGGCGCGCAGCCGGTGACCGTGCAGGCGGCCGAGGTGTCGCAGGCGCTGGCCACCGGCGTGATCGAGGCGATGATGACGTCGGGCGCGACCGGCTACGACTCCAAGACCTACGAGCACATCAAGAACTTCTACGACACGCAGGCGTGGATCCCGAAGAACGCGATCATCGTGAACGCGAAGGCGTTCGACGCCCTCGACAAGCCGACGCAGGCGGCGCTGCTGAAGGCCGCGGCCGACGCGGAGACGCGCGGCTGGAAGCTGTCCGAGGAGAAGAACCAGTGGTACCTCGACCAGCTGAAGGCGAAGGGCATGCAGATCGTCAAGCCCACCGAGCAGCTGGTGGCCGACCTGCGCAAGGTCGGCAACCTGATGCTCGCCGAGTGGCAGCGCAAGACCGGCGACGAGGGCCGCAAGGTGATCGAGGCGTACCGGAAGCTCTGATCCGGACGGAGACGCCCGGGCCGCTCGTCGACCGATGACGCTGCGCCGCGCGCTCGACGCGCTCTACGACGGCGCCGGCGTCGCGGCGGCCGCGCTGCTGGCCGGGACGCTGGCGATGGTGCTGACCGGCATCGCCGGGCGGCTGCTGAACTTCCACGTCCCGGGCACCGACGCCTACGCCGGCTACTGCATGGCCGGCGCCGGCTTCCTCGCGCTGGCGCACACGCTGAAGCGCGGCGAGCACATCCGCGTGACGCTGCTCCTCGAGCACGCCGGCGAGACGGCTCACCGCTGGCTGGAGCGGTGGTCGCTCGCCGCCGCCATGCTGCTCGCCGGCCTGTTCGCGTTCTACAGCGTCCGCCTCGTGTGGCAGTCGTGGGACTTCAACGACATCTCGACCGCCAACGACGCGACGCCGCTGTGGATCCCGCAGATCGCGATGGCGGCGGGCACGCTGATCCTGTTCGTCGCGTTCGTCGACGAGCTCGTGCAGGAGCTCGCCGGCCGGCGCCGCCGCGCGCAGCCGGCCGAGGCGCTGCACAACGAGTGATGGCGCGCGGCCTGACGTCATGGACGCGCTGATCACGACGCTGCTCATCGTCGCGCTGTTCGCGCTGCTGGGCAGCGGCGTCTGGATCGGCCTGGCGCTCGCCGGCGTCGCCTGGATCGGCATGGAGCTCTTCTCGTCGCGGCCGGCCGGCGACGCGATGGCGGTCACGATCTGGGGCACGTCGTCGTCGTGGACGCTCACGGCGCTGCCGCTGTTCGTGTGGATGGGCGAGATCCTGTTCCGCACCCGGCTGTCCGAGGACATGTTCCGCGGGCTCGCCCCGTGGCTGGAGCGGCTGCCCGGGCGCCTGCTGCACACCAACATCATCGGCTGCACGATCTTCGCCGCGGTGTCCGGGTCGTCGGCCGCGACCTGCGCGACGATCGGCAAGATGACGCTGCCCGAGCTCGCGGCGCGCGGCTATCCCGAGGACATGACCATCGGCACGCTCGCCGGCGCCGGCACGCTCGGCCTGCTGATCCCGCCGTCGATCATCATGATCGTCTACGGCGTGACGGCCAACGTCTCGATCGCGCAGCTCTTCATCGCCGGCGTGGTCCCCGGCATCCTGCTCGCGCTCCTCTTCTCCGGCTACATCGTCGTCTGGTCGCTGCTCAATCCGGGGCGGATCCCGGCCGCGACGGAACGGACGTCGCTCCCGCAGAAGCTGCACGCCTCGCGGCACCTGATCCCGGTCGTCCTGCTGATCGGCCTGGTGCTGGGCTCGATCTACGTCGGCGTCGCGACGGCGACCGAGGCGGCGGCGTTCGGCGTCGTCGGCTCGCTCGCGATCTCGGCCGCGCAGGGCTCGCTTTCCCGCCGGACGTTCGCGGACAGCATCATGGGCGCCACGCGGCTCTACTGCATGATCGCGCTGATCCTCGCCGGCGCCGCGTTCCTGACGCTGGCGATGGGCTACATCGGGCTGCCGCGCCACCTGGCCGAGTGGATCGGCGGCCTGGGACTGTCGCCGTTCGCGCTGGTCGTCGCGCTGATGGTGTTCTACGTCGTGCTGGGCTGCTTCCTCGACGGCATCTCGATGGTCGTGCTGACGATGGGCGTGATCCTGCCGACGGTCGAGGCCGCGCGCATCGACCTCCTGTGGTTCGGGATCTTTCTCGTGCTCGTCGTCGAGATGGCGCAGATCACGCCGCCGGTGGGCTTCAACCTGTTCGTGCTGCAGGGAATGACGAAGAAGCAGATCACCTGGATCGCCCGGCAGGCGATGCCGATGTTCTGGCTGATGGTCGGCGCGGTGCTGCTGATCTGGTTCTTCCCGCAGCTCGTCACCGCGCTGCCGCAGCAGATGAAGATGGGGTGCACGGCCTCGCGCGCGCGGCCGGTCGACCCGCCGCGCCCCGTCTGCCGTCCGCCGCCGATGACGAGCCCGACGCCCCCGACCGAAGCCGCCGGGCTGATCGACACGTTCTGCGACCAGGTCTGGCTGCAGGACGGCCTCGCGCCCTCCTCGCTCGCGAGCTATCGGCGCGACCTCACGCAGTTCGCCGCGTGGCTCGCCGCCCGCGGCGTGCGGCTCGAGGCCGCGCAGCGCGGCGACGTCGAGGCCTTCCTCGCCGCCGAGTTCCGGCGCCGCGCGAAGGCGACGTCGATCGCGCGCCGCCTTTCCGCCGTGCGGCGCTTCTACGGCCTGCTGCTGCAGCAGGGGACGATCCGGGCCGACCCGACGCTGCGCGTGCGCGCGCCGAAGCTGCCGCGGCGGCTGCCGAAGAACCTGACCGAAGCGCAGGTCGAGTCGCTGCTCGCCGTGCCGGACGTCGAGACGCCGCTGGGCCTGCGCAACCGCGCGATGCTGGAGACGCTGTACGCGACGGGCCTGCGCGTTTCGGAGCTGGTGGGCCTGAAGCTCGCGCAGGTCGCGCTCGACATGGGCGTGGTCCGGGTGCTGGGCAAGGGCAGCAAGGAGCGCCTCGTCCCGCTCGGCGAGGAGGCGGTCGCCTGGATCGGCCGCTACCTCGCCGCGGCCCGGCCGGCGCTCGCCGGCACGATGGGCAGCGACGCGCTGTTCCTGACCGCGCGCGCGGCGCCGATGACGCGGCAGGCGTTCTGGGCGCTGATCAAGCGGCACGCCGTCGGCGCCGGCATTCCCGCCGCGAGCCTGTCGCCGCACGTGCTGCGGCACGCCTTCGCGACGCACCTCCTCAACCACGGCGCCGACCTGCGCGTCGTGCAGCTGCTGCTCGGGCACGCCGACATCACGACGACGACGATCTACACGCACGTCGCGCGCGAGCGGCTGAAGCGGCTGCACGCGCAGCACCACCCGCGCGGCTGACGACGGGCGGCCGGGACGCGTAGAATTGCGGCGGCGCCTGCGCGCTCACGCTGCCGTGCATGCCGGCCGCGCCGCCCAACCCCACCGTCGACGTCCCCCCCCCCGGGCCTCACCTCCTCGCAGCCATGACAATCGACCGAATGAAGACCGCGGCGGCGAGCACCGCCGCCGGCCCGGCGGCCATTGCGAGGCTCCTGCCGTTCCGCTGCAACCTCTGCGGCACGGTCAACCGCGTTCCGCTCTCCGCGCTCGAGCGCGAAACCCCGTCCTGCAGCGGCTGCGACTCGACGGTGCGCTTTCGCTCGATCGTCCACCTGCTGACGCAGGCGCTGTTCGCGCTACGGCATGCCGCTTGCCGACATGCCGCCGCGCAAGGACATCGTCGGCATCGGCCTCTCGGATGCCGACGCCTACGCGAAGCCGCTCGCCGCCAAGCTCGGCTACACGAACACGTTCTTCCACGAGGAGCCGCGGCTCGACATCGCCAATGCGCCCGCCGAGATGACCGGCCGTTACGATTTCCTGATCGCGAGCGACGTGTTCGAGCACGTCGCGCCGCCGGTGTCGCGCGCGTTCGCCAACGCGCGTCGAATCCTCAAGCCCGGCGGCGTGTTCATCTTCTCCGTCCCGTTCGGTCTCGACGGCGAGACGGTCGAGCACTTCCCCGACCTCGCCGACTTCCGCGTGACCGAGGAGAGACGGCCGGTGGACGCTCCACAACCGGACCGCCGACGGGCGCGAGCAGGTCTACACGGACCTGGTGTTCCACGGCGGGCCGGGCACGACGCTGGAGATGCGCCTCTTCTCGCTGCCGGCGCTGCAGCGCGAGTTCGCGCAGGCCGGATTCGCGTCGATGCGCGTCGGCGGCGGAGCCGTGCCTGGCGCACGGCATCCTGTGGTCCGTGCCCTGGTCGGTGCCGATCGTCGCGCTGGCCTGAACCGCGCCGCCCGCGCGGCAAGGGTCAGGCCCGCCGGCGCTCGATCGCGATGCCCAGCTCCTTGACGCCGGCGATCGGCGCCAGCTTCGCGACGCGCACCTTGACCCAGGGCGCGCCGAACTCGGTCAGCACGACGTCGGCCACCGCCTGCGCGAAGCGCTCGAGCAGCTTGTGCCCGTGGTTCCCCGCCAGCGCGCGCAGCCGCTTGACGATCGCCGCATAGTCGAGGGCGTCGCGGAAGTCGTCGGAGTGGAAGGCGGCGTCCGAGGGCAGGCCGAGCTCGAGATCGAGCCGCAGCGTCTGCGGCCGGTGCTGCTCCCAGTCGTAGATGCCGATCAGCGTCTCGAGCCGGAGGTCGTGGATGAAGATCGTGTTCATGGCCTGCGCCCTTCCGCGCGTCGCCGCAACGGTGGCGGAGCCGCTTTGTTAGAATCGTCGGCGGCATTCTAACCGACGCGCCGGCGGCCGCCCGCGGCGTCCGCCCCGATCCGTCCCCGCCCCTCCCCTTCCCCGCGCCCATGCTCGCCTCGCTGCTCTTCGTCGTCGCGGCCTACCTGATCGGCTCGGTCTCGTTCGCGGTGGTCACGAGCCGGCTGTTCGGCCTGCCGGATCCGCACGACTACGGCTCCGGCAACCCCGGCGCGACCAACGTGCTGCGCACCGGCAACAAGGCGGCCGCCGCGCTGACCCTCGTCGGCGACGGCGCCAAGGGCTGGCTCGCCGTGTGGCTCGCGCAGCGCTACGGCGCCGACTTCGGCGTCGCGCCCTGGGTCGTGCCCGCCGTCGCGCTCGCGGTGTTCGTCGGGCACCTGTACCCGGTGTTCCACGGCTTCAAAGGCGGCAAGGGCGTGGCGACGGCCGCCGGCATCGTCCTCGCGCTGCAGTGGCCGCTGGCGATCGTCCTCGTCGTCGTGTGGCTGCTGATGGCGGTGGTGTTCAGGATCTCGTCGCTGGCGGCGCTCACCGCCGCCGCGCTGACGCCGGTCGGGATGTTCTACCTTGCCGGGAATTCGCTCACGGCGTGGGCGATGGTGCCGATCGCGCTGCTGCTGTTCTGGCGCCATCGGTCGAACATCCGGCAGCTCGTCGAGGGCAAGGAGCGCGCGATCGGGCGCTGACCGGCCCGGGCCGAGCGGCCGGCGGACCGTCGCCGGCGCATCGCAGCGCCCGGTGAAGACCCGGGGCGCGGCGGCGTCTCAGGCCGCTGCCGGCGCCTCGAGCGAGGCGAGATCCCAGCGCGGCCGCACCGAGAACGCGTGGCCGCCGGCCGGCGCCGCCGCGAGGCGCAGCGCGCCGACCAGCGCGATCATCGCGCCGTTGTCGGTGCAGAACTGCAGGTCCGGGAAGAACACCTCGAGCCCGCGACGCTGCGCGGCCGCGGCGAGCCGGGCCCGCAGCTCGCGGTTCGCGCCCACGCCGCCGGCGACGACGAGCCGCCGGTGGCCGGTCGCGTCGAGCGCGGCCAGCGCCTTCGCGACCAGCACGTCGACGACCGCGTGCTGGAACTCGCGGGCGATGTCGGCCGGGGGCACGCCCGGCGCGCCGCCGGCGCCCGCGTGCGCGGCCCCGACGCCTGCCGCCTGGCGCCGCACCAGCGTCAGCACCGCGGTCTTCAAGCCGCTGAAGCTCATGTCGAGATCGCCGCTGGCGAGCATCGGGCGCGGCAGCGTCACCGTTCCGTCGCGGCCCTCCTCGGCGAGACGCGCGAGCGCCGGCCCGCCCGGATACGGCAGGCCGAGCAGCTTGGCGGTCTTGTCGAAGGCTTCGCCGGCGGCGTCGTCGAGCGTGTCGCCCAGCAGCCGGTACCGGCCCACCCCGGCGACCTCGATCAGCTGGCTGTGACCGCCCGACACCAGCAGCGCGACGAACGGGAACTCCGGCCGCGGGTCGGACAGGAGCGGCGACAGCAGGTGGCCTTCCAGGTGGTGGACGCCGATGACCGGCTTGCCGAGCGCGTAGCCCAGCGCGTTGGCGACGCTCGCGCCGACCAGCAGCGCGCCGGCCAGCCCCGGGCCCTGCGTGTAGGCGATGCCGTCGAGGTCGCGGAAGCCGAGCCCCGCCTCGCCCAGCACCTGCCGGGCGAGCGGCGCGACGCGGCGGATGTGGTCGCGCGACGCGAGCTCCGGCACGACCCCGCCGTAGGCCTCGTGCATCGCGACCTGGGAGTGCAGCGCGTGCGCGAGGAGGCCCCGGCTCGCGTCGTAGAGCGCGAGGCCGGTTTCGTCGCAGGAGGTTTCGATGCCGAGGACGAGCATGGCGGTGGGGATTGCCCGGGGGCTGCGCCGCCGGCGGCGGCCGTCGCGGGGGCGATCCGGCCGGGCGATTATAGCCGGGCTTGCGTCGTGGACGGCCTGCCGCTATAATTTCCGATTTACGCAAGTCCCTGAAACCCAAGGAATCCGTTACATGCCGAGCGTTCGCGTCCGCGACAACGAACCCTTCGAAGTGGCCATGCGCCGCTTCAAGCGCACGATCGAGAAGACCGGTCTCCTGACCGAGCTGCGCGCCCGTGAGTTCTACGAAAAGCCCACCGCCGAGCGCAAGCGCAAGCTCGCCGCCGCGGTCAAGCGCCACTACAAGCGCCTGCGCAGCCAGCAGCTGCCCCCGAAGCTCTACTGATCATCCCGGCGCGTGCCCGCGCTCCTGGCGCCGGCATGCCCACCGCAAGCGAGGGGCGAAGCGATTCGCCCCTTTTTGCATTGGTGCCGTCCGTTGCTTCCGATTCGATGGAGACCCCATGACGCTGAAGGCCAGGATCACCGAGGACATGAAGGCGGCGATGAAGGCGCACGACGCCGCCCGGCTGGGGACGATCCGCCTGCTGCAGGCGGCGATCAAGCAGCGCGAGGTCGACGAGCGCATCGAGCTCACCGACGCCGACGTCCTCGCCATCCTCGACAAGATGGTGAAGCAGCGCAAGGACTCGATCACCCAGTTCGAGGCCGGGCACCGCAAGGACCTCGCCGACGCCGAGCGCGCCGAGATCGCCGTCCTGCAGGCCTACCTGCCGCAGCCGCTGTCCGCCGCGGAGATCGACGCGATGATCGTCGAGGCGATCGCCGCCACCGGCGCCGCCGGCCTGCCCGGCATGGGCAAGGTGATGGCGGTCCTGAAGCCGAAGCTCGCCGGCCGCGCCGACCTGGCCGCGGCGTCGGCGCAGGTCAAGGCCCGGCTCGTCGGCTGACCCGGCGCCGCCGAGCCGTCACGCCCGGCACGCCCGCCGCGCCCCGCCCGATTCCGGCCCCGTGCCGGATGGCGGCGCGCCCGCCGCGCGTGCCGGCAGCCGCGCCAAAAACAATCTGGCAGCGGCGCCATCGTTGCCTATAATTGAAAGCATCCCCGACCGCGCCCTCCGCCGTCCCGGCGGCGTCGACCCATGGGCGCACGCGTCGACAAGTCAATGATTCCTAACGATTTCATTCAGACGCTGCTGGCCCGGGTCGACATCGTCGAGGTCATCGACCGCTACGTCCCGCTGAAGAAGGCCGGCGCCAACTACGCCGCCTGCTGCCCGTTCCACAACGAGAAGACCCCGTCGTTCACCGTCAGCCCGGCCAAGCAGTTCTACCACTGCTTCGGTTGCGGCGCGCACGGCACGGCGATCGGCTTCCTGATGGAATACGCGGGCAAGCCGTTTCCCGACGCCGTCGCCGAGCTCGCCCGCGAGGCGGGACTCGAGGTGCCGCGCGACGACCGCCCGGGCGCGGCCGAGCGCCGCGGCGAAGCGCAGGAGCTGACCGCGCAGCTCCTCGTCGCCGCCAAGTTCTACCGCGCGCAGCTGAAGGACAGCCCGCGCGCGATCGAGTACCTGAAGGACCGCGGGCTCACCGGCGCCATCGCCGCCCGCTTCGGCATCGGCTACGCGCCCGACGGCTGGCAGCCGCTCGCCGCCGCCTTCCCGCACTACGACGCCTCCGTGCTGGAAACCGCGGGCCTGGTGATCGCCGGCGAGGGCGGCAAGCGCTACGACCGGTTCCGCGACCGGATCATGTTCCCGATCCACGATTCGCGCGGCCAGGTCATCGGCTTCGGCGGCCGGGTGCTGGGCAGCGGCGAGCCCAAGTACCTCAACTCGCCGGAGACGCCGCTGTTCTCCAAGGGCCGCGAGCTCTACGGCCTGTTCCTCGCCCGCAACGCGATCCACGCGGCCGGCAAGGTCGTCGTCGTCGAGGGCTACATGGACGTCGTCGCGCTTGCCCAGCACGGGATCGACTACGCGGTCGCGACCCTCGGCACGGCGACGACGCCGACGCACGTCCAGAAGCTGTTCCGGCTCACCGACACCGTCGTGTTCTGCTTCGACGGCGACAACGCGGGGCGCAAGGCGGCGTGGCGGGCGCTGGAGAACACGCTGCCGGTGCTCGCCGACGGCAAGAACGCGCAGTTCCTGTTCCTGCCGGACGGCTTCGACCCCGACGACTACGTCCGGCAGCGCGGCCGCGCCGCGTTCGAGGCGCTGCTCGAGCAGGCGACGCCGCTGTCGACGTTCCTGCTGCGCGAGCTCGCGGCCGAGCACCCGCCGACGACGGCCGAGGGCCGGGCCGCGCTGGTCGCCGCGGCGCGCCCGCACCTGGCGGCGCTGGGCGCCCCGATCCTCGCCGCGCTGCTGAAGCGGGAGCTGGCCGCGCTCACCGGCCTGCCGGAGGCCGAGCTGCGCGAGCTCCTGCCGCACGCCGCGCCGCACGCCCCCGCGCCCGCCGCCCCGGACGAAGTGCGCAGCTTCCGGCGGCCGCAGGCGCCGTCGGGCCGGCGCGCGCCGTCGCTGGTGCGCGAGCTGATCCAGGCGGTGCTCCTGCAGCCGGAGGCCGCGCGGACGATCCACCTGCCGACGCCGGACGATCGCACGCCGGAAGGCGCCGCCCTCGCCGCGCTGGTCGAGGCCTGCCGGTCGGCGACCGGCCCGCTGGGCACGGCGGGCCTGATGCAGCAGTTCGCGGGCACCGCGCACGAGCCGGCGCTGGCGACGGCGCTCGCCACGGCCGAAGCCAACGCCATCACGCCCGAGCTCGCCGGCGAGCACCTGCAGGCCGGGATCCGGCGCATCTGGCAGCAGGCGCAGCGCGCCGGCCACGCGGCGCCGGCGGACGCCCCGGCCGACGCGCCGCCCGGGGAAGAGACCGAGCGCCTGCGCCAGCTCGAGCTCGTCCGGCGCGCGCTGCCCGGCTCCGGGCCGCCGTCGGACCACCGGCCATGAATCTTCGGGGTGTTCGCTTGCTATAATTTGAGGTTTTCCCGAAACGCCCCCATTTCCCTGTCTTGCCGCCCCAAAATCCTAGGATGATCATGGCCAAGAAGCCCGCGCACCCTGCCCGCAAAACGCCCGCCAAGGCGAAAGCCGCCCCCGCCCGGAAGAAGCCCGGGCGCGCCGCGCCCGCGCGCAAGGTTGCCGCGAAGAAGCCGGCGGGCAAGGCCGCGCGCCCGTCGGCGCGCAAGGCGACCGCGAAGCCCAAGACGACGTCGAAGGCGAAGCCCGCCGCCGGCAGGAAGCCGGCCGTGAAGGCCAAGCCGGCGCCGAAGCCCAAGGCGCCCGCCAAGACCAAGCCGCCGGCCAAGGCGAAGCCGGTCGCCAAGGCCAAGCCGCTGCCCAAGGCCAAGGCCGGGGCGAAGGCCAAGCCCGCGGTCAAGGCGAAGGTCACCCCGAAGGCCGCCGTCCCCGCCAAGGTCAAGCCGGCGCCGAAGACGACGCCGAAGGCCGCCGCGCCGATTGCGGCCAAGCCCGCCAAGCCGGTCACCGGCAAGCCGGTCGCCGCCAAGCCCGTCGCCGCGAAGCCGGCGCCGGCCGCCGCCGCGCCCGCCAAGCCGCTGAAAGTCGAAGCGCCGGCCGTCGCCGCGGCCGCGGCAGGCAAGAAGTCGACGCCCAGCGAGCTCGCGGCGCGCCTCGCCGGCAAGCGCGCCGAGGACGCGAGCAAGAAGGGCAAGAACGGCAAGCAGAGCGAGATGGCGACGCCGAAGGTGCTGACGCCCGCCGACGTCGAGGCGCGCAAGCGGCGCCTGAAGACGCTGATCGTGCTCGGCAAGGAGCGGGGCTTCCTCACCTTCTCCGAGATCAACGATCACCTCCCCGACGACGTGCTGGATGCCGAGCAGATCGAGGGCATCATCAGCATGATCGGGGACATGGGGATCCAGGTCTACGACGAGGCCCCCGACGCCGAGACGCTGCTGATGTCGGAGGCCACGCCGGCCTCGCCCAGCGACGACGTCGAGGAAGCCGCCGAGGCCGCGGTCTCCACGCTCGATTCCGAGTTCGGCCGCACGACGGATCCGGTGCGCATGTACATGCGCGAGATGGGCTCGGTCGAGCTGCTCACGCGCGAGGGCGAGATCGTCATCGCCAAGCGGATCGAGGAAGGCCTGAAGCACATGATCCAGGCGATCTCGGCCTGCCCGATGACCGTCGCGCAGATCCTGACGCTGGCCGACAAGATCGAGAAGGACGAGCTCAAGATCGACGACCTCGTCGACGGCCTGATGGACTTCAACGAGCAGCTCGCCGCGATCGAGGAGCCCTCCGAGGACTCCGAGGAGGACGAGGACGAGGGCGACGCCGGCGCGATCGCCGCCGAGAACCTCGAGCGGCTGAAGGTCGCCTCGCTCGAGCGCTTCCTGACCATCCGCAAGCTGTTCGCGCGGATGATCGTCGTGCTGACCAAGGAAGGCCACAAGGCGCCGAAGTACCTCGACCTGCAGAAGAAGATCTCGGCCGAGCTGATGCAGATCCGCTTCTCGGCGCGCCAGGTCGAGCGGCTGTGCGACACCGTCCGCTCCGAGGTCGACAACATCCGCCAGATCGAGCGCAAGATCCAGGACCTCGTCGTGCACAAGGGCGGGATGCCGCGGCCCGACTTCATCCGCAAGTTCCCCGACAAGGAGACGTCGCTGCGCTGGATCGACAGCGAGATCTCGGGCAGGCACCCGTACAGCGAGTCGCTGGCCAAGTACCGGCAGGCGATCGTCGAGCAGCAGCAGAAGCTGCTCGCCCTCCAGGAGCGGGTGATGATCCCGCTGAAGGACCTGAAGGAGATCAACAAGCAGATGTCGACCGGCGAGGCCAAGGCGCGCAAGGCGAAGCGCGAGATGACCGAGGCCAACCTGCGGCTCGTCATCTCGATCGCGAAGAAGTACACGAACCGCGGCCTGCAGTTCCTCGACCTGATCCAGGAAGGCAACATCGGCCTGATGAAGGCCGTCGACAAGTTCGAGTACCGCCGCGGCTACAAGTTCTCGACCTACGCGACGTGGTGGATCCGCCAGGCGATCACGCGCTCGATCGCCGACCAGGCGCGCACGATCCGCATCCCCGTGCACATGATCGAGACGATCAACAAGATGAACCGCATCTCGCGGCAGATCCTGCAGGAGACCGGCCAGGAGCCCGACCCGGCGCTGCTCGCCGAGAAGATGGAGATGCCCGAGGACAAGATCCGCAAGATCCTCAAGATCAGCAAGGAGCCGATCTCGATGGAGACGCCGATCGGCGACGACGACGATTCGCACCTCGGCGACTTCATCGAGGACCAGTCGACGATCGCCCCGTCCGACGCGGCCGTCAACGCCAGCCTGCGCGACGTCTGCAAGGACGTCCTCGACACGCTGACGCCGCGCGAGGCGAAGGTGCTGCGGATGCGCTTCGGCATCGAGATGAACACCGACCACACGCTGGAGGAGGTCGGCAAGCAGTTCGACGTCACCCGCGAGCGGATCCGCCAGATCGAGGCCAAGGCGCTGCGGAAGCTCCGCCACCCGTCGCGTTCGGAGAAGCTGCGCAGCTTCCTCGAAGGCGAGGGCTGATCGTTCGGGGTCGGAGCCGCAATCAACGCTGCGGCGTTTATTGCGACTCGGACCCCAGCTGCGCTGACCCCAGTGTCGACACAGAGCAGTATCTTCATTTGGGCGGGGAATCGGTGTGGGTCGGAGAAGTGTAGCGCAGCGCGCGCGGCGCCGCCTCCCTCAAGCGAGCTCGCGGACGACGAGCACCTGGTCGGACGCGTCGGGATCGTCGTGGGTGACGAAGCCCAGCGCCGCCGTGAAGCGCAGCATGTTGACGTTGTTGCGCAGCACCGAGCCCTCGATGCGCTTCAGGCCGCGCCGCTTCGCGACGTCGAGCAGCCGCTCCATCAGCGCCCGCGCCACGCCGCGCCCCTGCCACTCGTCGGCGACCACGACGGCGAACTCCGCGCTTTCCTGGTCGGGATTGGTGATGTAGCGGGCGACGCCGACGAAGGCGACCGCGCCGCCGACGTCGTGCACGGCGACCAGCGCCAGCTCGCGGTCGTAGTCGATCTGCGTGAAGCGCGCGAGCATCGCCGGCGTCAGCTCGTGCAGCCGGTAGAAGAAGCGGAACAGGCGCGTCTCCTCCGACAGCCCGGCGACGAACGCGCGCTCGAGCTCGGCGTCCTCCGGCCGGATCGGGCGCGTGTGCAGCACCGTGCCGTCGCGCAGCGTGAGGTCGCCGACGAGCTCGATCGGGTACGGGTGGATCGCCATGTGGCGGTAGCCGTCCGGGACCGCGCGGCGCTGCGGGTCGATCACGATCCGGGCGTCGCCGATCGCCGAGCCGCTCGCCGTGACCTGCACCGGGTTGAGCTCGACCTCGCGCACCCAGGGCAGCACGCACACGAGCGTCGACAGCTGCAGCAGCATCTTCACCAGCGGCTCGAGGTCGGCCGGCGGGTACTGGCGGAAGGCGCCGAGGTACTTCGCGGTGCGGGTGCCGGTGATGAGGTCGAGCGCCAGCGCGCGGTTGAGCGGCGGCAGCATCACCGCCTTCTCGCGCTCGACGACCGCGTTGATGCCGCCGTTGCCGAAGGTGATCACCGGGCCGAACAGCGGATCCGTGTAGACGCCGATCGAGACCTCGCGGGCGTCGGGCAGCGCGACCATCCTCTGCACGGCGACGCCGTACGTCCAGTGCGCGCCGGTGCGCTCGCGCGCCTCGGCGAGGAGCTCGTCGTAGGCCTTGGCCACGCGCGCCGAGTTGCGCAGGTTCATCCGCGAGCGCGCCACCCGGTGCGGCTGCGCGACGAGGTGCGACTGCAGCTTGATCGCGACGGGGAAGCCGATCCGGCGCGCCGCGGCGACCGCCCCCGCGCGCGTCGTGGCGACCGCGGTCGGCGGCGCCGGCAGGCCGAAGGCCGCCAGCAGCGTCTGCGCCTCCGCGTCGCTCAGCACCGCGCGGTCCTCGGAGAGCGCGCGCTCGCGCACGCGCTGCGCGGCGGCGAGGTCGAGGGGCTCGGGCTCGGGCTGCGACGGCGGCACCTCGAGCAGCCACTTCTGGTTGCGCCCATACGCGGCGAGGAAGGAGAAGGCCTCGATCGCGTTCTCCGGCGTGTAGAAGTTGACGATGCCGCCGGCCTCCAGCGCCTCGCGCGCCTCGGGCTTCTCGAGCGCACCCAGCCAGGCGGCGAGGACGAGCTTGCGCGCGCCGCGCGCCGCGTCCGCGACGGCGCGCGCGGTGTCGGTCGCCGGCGCCGCGGGCAGCGGCGCGTGCAGCGCAATCACGGCGTCGGTGTTGCCGTCGTCGAGCACGCACTTCACGGCGTCGGCGATCCGCTGCGGGCTGGCGGTGCCGCCCAGGTCGAGCGGATTGTCGCGCGGGCTCTCCGGCGGCAGCAGCGCGTCCAGCCGGGTCACCGTCTCCGGCGTGAACACGGCCAGGCTGAGGCCGTTGTCGAGGATGCTGTCGGCGGCCATCAGTCCGGGGCCGTGGCCGTTGCTGACCACCGCCAGGCGGTCGCCGGGAACCCTCCGGCCGAGGGAGATGACGCGGGCCGCGGCGAAGAGCTGCGCGTAGGTCCGCACGCGCACGGTGCCCGCGCGCTTCAGCGCGGCATCGAACACCGCGTCCTCGTCCGGCGCGCCCCGCGGCCCCCGCGCGTCGGCCGCGTGCATCGCCCGGCCCGATTTCAGCACGACCACCGGCTTGGTCCGTGCCGCCGTCCGCAGCGCCGACAGGAACCGGCGCGGATCGCGCAGCGTCTCGACGCACAGCACGATGCCGTCGGTGCCCGGATCGAGCAGGAGCGCGTCGAGCATCTCGCCGAAGGCCACGTCGAGCCCGTCGCCGACGGCGATCACCGAGGAGAAGCCGATGCCGGCCGGGGTCGCGAAGTCGAGCAGCGCCGAGCACACGGTTCCCGACTGCGCGAGCAGCGCCAGGCGGCCGGGCAGCGCCTGCACCGAGCCGATCGTCGCGTTGAGGCCGATGTCGGTGCGGATGACGCCGAAGGCCTCGGGACCGGCGAAGCGGATGCGGTGCTTCGCGGCGACTTCGGCGATCTCGCGCGACCAGCGGAGCGCAGCCGCGGCGCCCACCGGCGGCGCGGTGACGATCACGGCCGCCTTCAGGCCGATCGCCCCTCCCCGCGCGAGCACGTCGGCGACCTGGTCGCAGGGCGTCGCGATCACCGCGAGGTCGATGCGCTTCTCGATCGCCCGGAGCGATCGCACGGCGGGCTGGCCGAGGACGGTCCGGTGGTGCGGATTGACCGCGACGATCTCGCCGCTGAAGCCGCCGGCGAGGAGGTTCTCGTAGAGGATGCGTCCGACCGAACCGGGCCGCTCCGATGCCCCGACCAGGGCGACGGAACCGGGGCTGACCAGTGGCTGGAGATAATGGCGGAACTTCATGCATGGCACGGCCGGCGAGGCGCCGGGCGGCTGCGAGACGCAGCGCGCCGGCCGCCGACGGGCCGGGGGAGAACTGCGTACAGTGTAGCGCCTGGCCCCTGCGCTGAGTAGCCGCGTCGCTGCGGTAAACTCGCGCTGCGGCATCACCGCGCCGTTCCCCCGTTCATCGCGCCAGCGCCGGATGCGGGCCCGTAGCTCAGTCGGTTAGAGCAGGGGACTCATAATCCCTTGGTCGCTGGTTCGAGTCCAGCCGGGCCCACCCCTACCCGCGCGCATCGCCGCACGATGGACCTGCAGGCACCTTGCCGCGTGCTCGCCGCCGAAGCGGCGGCCGTCGACCTTCAACGGTCGCGCCCGGGATGCGGCATCGCGCGCTGCGACCGTGTTCCAGCGGCAGCAACGCAATCGCACTCCGTCTTACGGCGGGGGCAGGGGGATCCCTGCGCCACGGCTCGGGCGAACGGCGGCGACTGCGCGTCAGCATACCGCGTCGCGTGGAGGTCCTGGAAATTCGCCTTGCCGGCGGCGACGCGCGGGAATATTTCCGTTCTGGCTCCTTTCCTGATGGGTAAGCGGCTCGGCCGCGACTTTTTGTCCGCGGTGCATGCACGCGGCACTGGGTGCCCGGCATTGCGACGGATTGGACGACCGGGCGGCGCCCGGTCGCCTCATCAGTGAAATCGGCGTAAGCAACGATGCTAACCATTCCCACCCGCATCGAGGCGGGGCCACCCACACGGCCGGTGACGGCGCGCGACGGGCTCGGCCCGGCCCGAGGCATGCTAAGCTAGCCGACCACAAGCTTGCAGGCTTGTCTTTTCTTGGAGCCGAACGTGCCTGGCCTATTGCCCAATGTCGACCCGGACGGGTTGCTCGAATACTCGGTCGTCTTCACCGACCGTGCGGTCAACCACATGTCGCGCGCCTTCCAGGGCACGATGCGCGACGTCTCGTCCACGCTGAAGGAAGTCTACGGGCCCGCGCGGCGATCGTCGTGCCCGGCGGCGGCACCTTCGGCATGGAGGCGGTCGCGCGCCAGTTCGCGACCGGCAGGAAGTGCCTCGTCATCCGCAACGGCTGGTTCAGCTACCGCTGGACGCAGATCTTCGACATGGGCGGGATTCCCGCGTCGGCGACGGTGCTGAAGGCGCGCCCGATCGAGGCCGGCCGCGAGGCGGCCTACGCCCCGGCGCCGATCGAGGAGGTGGTCGCCGCGATCAACGCGCAGAAGCCCGATCTCGTGTTCGCGGCGCACGTCGAGACCGCGGCCGGGATCATCCTGCCCGACGCCTACCTGCGCGCGATCGCCGACGCCGTGCACGCGGTCGGCGGCATGTTCGTGCTGGACTGCGTCGCCTCCGGCGCGCTGTGGGTCGACATGGTCGCGAGCGGCGTCGACGTCCTGATCACCGCGCCGCAGAAGGGCTGGAGCAGCCAGTCGGGCTGCGGGCTCGTGATGCTTTCCGACCGCGCGCGCGCCGCGATCGACGCGACGACCAGCACCAGCTTCGCCTGCGACCTGAAGAAGTGGCTGCAGATCATGGAGGCCTACGAGAACGGCGGCCACGCGTACCACGCGACGATCCCGACCGACGTGGTGACCCGGCTGCGCGACATGATGCGGGAAACCGCGAGCTTCGGGTTCGAGCGCGCGCGCGCCGCGCAGCAGGAACTGGGAACGAAGGTGCGGGCGCTCGCCGCCCGCTACGGCTACAAGAGCGTCGCCGCCGCCGGCTTCCAGGCGCCGACGGTCGTCGTCAGCTACACCGACGACAAGGAAGTGCAGTCGGGCCGGAAGTTCATCGCGCTGGGCCTGCAGACCGCGGCCGGCGTGCCGCTGCAGTGCGACGAGCCGGCCGACTTCCAGACCTTCCGCGTCGGGCTCTTCGGCCTCGACAAGCTGCAGAACGTCGATCGCACCGTGGCGAACCTCGAGCGCGCGTTCGACCACATCGCCGCCGAGCGCCGGCAGCAGGACCGCGTGGCGCGGCCGACCGGGACCTGACGCCGGCTTCGCTCTCCGCCCGGGCCATGAGCGCAACGGCCTACCCTCACCCGCCGCTGCGCGGCGCCCTCTCCCGCGCGCGGGAGAGGGCTGGGGTGAGGGCTGCGCGCAGCGCCAACAGAGCACAAAGGTGAGCCACAGTCCGCTCGCCTGGATCGGGCTCGCCGGCGTCGATCCGGGCGACAACGAGCGCGCGCAGTACTGGCAGAAGCGGCTGCACGCGGTGATGATCGGCATCGCGATGCTCGCGCTGCCGGCTTACGTGCTGGACTCGGCGGGTACGTCGCCGCTGCTGCGCCACATCGCGACGGCGCTCGACGCGGTGATCTTCGTCGCTTTCCTCGCCGAGGCGGTCTGGATGGCGTCGCTGTCGAGCCATCCGGTCCGCTACCTGGTCGACAACTGGCTGAACCTCGTGGTGATGGCCGGCTCGCTCGCGAGCCTGCTCGGCGCCGCCACCGAGTGGGTCGCGCTGGTCCGCGTGCTGCGCGTCGCGATCGCCGGGCTGGTGCTGGTGCGCACGGTCACCGGGTTCACGACGCTGTTCACGCGGGGCGGCGCGCCCAAGCTCGTCGGCGCGGCGTTCCTGATCCTGCTCGTCGCCGGCGGCGTCCTGTACTGGATCGAGCCGACGATCGATTCGTACTGGGACGGCCTTTGGCTCGCGTTCGTGACCGGCATGACGATCGGCTACGGCGACGTCGTCCCGACGACCGGCGCGGCGCGCGTGGTCTCCGCGGGCATCGGCCTGATCGGCGTCGCGCTGGTGACGCTGTTCACGGCGAGCATCGTGTCCTTCTTCGTCGGCGGCGACGAGGCGCGGCTGCGGGTCGAGCTGCAGCAGGACATCGCCGACCTGCGCAACGAGATCGCGCGGCTGCTCGACTCCGAGGAGATCCACTTTCGCGACGAGCTGCGGCGCGACATCAACCAGCTGCGACGGCAGATGGCCGAGCTCGTGCACGCGGAGGAGCTGCAGTTCCGCAAGCAGTTCCAGCACGAGATCGCGCAGCTGCGTGCCGACGTCGCGGCGTTGTCGGCGGAGCTGCGGCAGCGCGACGCGCGCGCGCACCCTGCCCCTCCGCCGGCCGACGAGCGCTAGCCCCGCCCGTATTCAGTCGACGGTGCCCACGCGCAGCCGGAACACGAAGCGCGCGATGGCGAGCGGAACGAAGATCGCGAGCAGCAGCAGCACGCTGTAGGCGGACGCCAGCGCCAGCCGGCCGCTGTCGACCTGCTGGAAGATCTCGATGGGCATCGTGTTCATGCCGCCGAAATAGAGGACGATCGTCGCCGACAGCTCGGACAGCGTCGTGATCCACATCAGCACCGCGGCCGCCGCGACGGCGGGCAGGAGCAGCGGCAGCTGCACCTTGAAGAACGTGCGCCCGGGCGGCACGCCGAGGCCGATCGAGGCCTCCTCGATCGAGTCCTTGAGGTTGTGCAGCGGCCCGACCGCCGCGCGCACGCTCGTCGGCACGCGGCGCAGGAAATACGCGAGCGCCATGATCACCCAGCTGCCCGTGAGCACCAGCCAGCCGGTGTTGAAGGTGTTGATCAGCGCGATGCCGAGCACGGTGCCGGCGATGGTCAGCGGCAGCATCACCAGCACGTCGAGCGCCTGCGTCAGCAGCGAGGGGCGCTTGACGATCAGGTACGCGCAGGCGATCGAGAACACGACGCCGGTCGCCGTCGCGATCGACGCGAGGAACAGCGAGTTGTACAGCGGCTCGGGCGCCTGCCTGGACCGCCCACTCGAGGTGGGCGAGCGTGAAGCCGCCGTAGCGCAGCACCGGACCCTTGGCCGGCGTCACCGAGGTCACCAGCGCGACGATCGCCGGCGCGATCGACAGCACGACGATCGCGGCGACCGTCGCGGCGCCGGCCACCGCCGCGATGCCGCGCACGCGCACCGGCGGCGGCGCGCGGTTCGCCTCCATCTGGAACTGCCGGCGCTCGACGAGGAGCTTCTGCAGGAGCAGCATCGCGACGCCGAGGAACACCAGCAGCGACGACATCGTCGTCTGCATCAGCGGGTTGCCGCCCATCTCGCTGACGAACTCGTTGTAGGCCTTGACCGCGAGCACGGGAATCTTCGCGCCGAGGATCGCCGGCACGCCGAAGTTGCCGGTGACGTGCGTGAACACGACCAGCGCCCCGGCGAAGATCGACGGCAGGATCAGCGGAAACGTCACGCCGATGAACACGCGCGCCGGCGGCCGGCCGAGGCTCAGGGCCGCCTCCTCGAGGTTGCGGTCGACGCCCTTCAACCCGACGAGCGTGGCCACGAACGCGTAGACGTAGTTGTTGAGCGTCATCACGAACACGAGGCCCCACCACGAGTAGATCGACGGCAGCTCGATCCCGAGCGGCTCGAGCCAGGCGTTGACGATGCCCTGCCGGCCGAGGATCGACGTCCACGCCGCGGCGACGACGACGTCGGGGATGACCAGCGTGACCAGCGGCAGCGCGGTGACCAGCGCCTTCAGCGGGAAGTCGCAGCGCGCGACGAGCAGCGCGAGCCCGCCGCCGACGACGACCGAGGTCAGCGTCACCGCGCTGCCGAGGATCAGCGTGTTGTAGAGGACCTCGCGGTAGCTCGGCGTGCCGAAGAAGCGCGCATACCCGGCGAGGCCGTAGCCGCCGCTGCCGTCGGCGAGGCTCTTGCCGAACATCGTCAACGAGCGGCCAGACGAGGAAGAACAGCAGGATGCCCACCGCCAGCACCGCGATGGCGGCCCAGCCGGGGTCGCGGCGCAGCGCGATCATGGCTTCGCCCTCACCCCCGTCCCTCTCCCGCGCGCGGGAGAGGGAGCCGCGCAGCGGCGGGTGAGGGTGGACCGCATCACTCATTGCCCGGCCACGACCACGACCGCACCCTCCGGCAGCCGCACGCGGACGGCCTCGCCGCGTCGGCGCACGCGGCCCGCCGCCGCGGTCCACGCGTCGACGTAAAGCGTGCCGACGGCGGTCGCGATCCGGTAGCCGGTGACGCTGCCGCGGAACTCGACCGCCTCGATCGTGCCGGCGACCTCGTTGGCGCCCGCGGGCGCATCGTCCGCGACGAAGCCGATCTCCTCGCGGCGCACGACCAGCGCGAGCCGGTCCGCCGCGGCGCCCGGCGGCGCGGAAAGCACGGCGTCGCGCGCCGTGAGCGCGTGGCCGCCGACGACGACGCGCACGACGCCGTCGCGCTCGCCCGCCTCGATGCGCTCGACCGGCAGCACGTTGGCGCTGCCGATGAAGTCGGCGGCGAAGGCCGACGCCGGCGCCCCGTAGATCTCCACCGGCGCGCCGATCTGCACGATCTCGCCGCGGTCCATCACGGCGATCCGGTCGGACAGCGACAGCGCCTCCTCCTGGTCGTGGGTGACGAACACCGTCGTGATCCGCGACTCCTGCTGCAGCTCGCGCACCAGCGCGCGCAGCTCGACGCGCAGCTTCACGTCGAGCGCCGACAGCGGCTCGTCGAGGAGCAGCAGCTCGGGGCCGATGACCAGCGCGCGCGCCGTCGCCACCCGCTGCCGCTGCCCGCCGGACAGCGCTCCGGGCAGCCGCGCGGCGAGGTCCTTCAGGCCCACGCGGTCGAGCATCGCCAGCGCCCGCTCGCGCGCCTCGTCGCGGGAGAGGCCGCGCGCGTCGAGCCCGTAGGCGACGTTGGCGAGGATCGAGCGATCGGGAAAGAGCGCGTAGTCCTGGAACACCATGCCCACGCCGCGCCGGTGCGCGGGCAGCGAGGTCACGTCGCGCTCGCCGAACAGGATCCGGCCGGCGTCGGGCGCGACGAACCCCGCGAGCATCCGCAGCAGCGTCGTCTTGCCGCAGCCCGAGGGCCCCAGCAGCGTGAAGAGCTCTCCCGACGGAATGTCGAGCGTGAGGTCCTGGAACAGCCGGTGCGACCCGAAGCTCTGGGCGATGCCCTCCAGCCGGACGCGCATGCCGCCGCTTACTTGGGCGCCGCGGCGACCGCGGCCTTCCACTTCGCGAGGAACGCGGGCTGGTCGGCGGCGCCCTTGGCTTCGTCGATGGCGATCGTCTTCACCGCCGAGATCGCGGGCAGCGACGACAGCTTGGACACGTCGATGTCCTGGCGGATCGGGCGCCGGTACACGGCCTTGAACAGCGCCTCCTGCCCCTCGCGCGAGGCGAGGTAGTCGTAGAGCTTCTGCGCCTCGGCCGGGTGCTTCGCGCCCTTGATGATGCCCATGCCCTCGGCGAGCAGCACCGCGCCCTCGGCCGGGTAGATGATCTGGACCTCCTTCATGCCGCCGGCGACGTACTCGTAGGCGGCCGTCTCGAGCGTGATGCCGACGGGGAACTCGCCCTTGGCGACGCTTTCGTAGACGACCGACGACGAGGGCGTCACCGTCACGTTCGCCGCGAGCTTGCCGAGCGCGGCGGCGCCGAGCGCCTGCTCGATGCCGTACAGCGCCGCGTAGGCCGTGCCCGAGCGCTCCGGATCGGCGAGGATGACCTTCCCCTTCCACTTCGGATCGAACAGCTCGGTCCAGCTCTTCGGCGCCGGCGTGCCCTTCAGCGCCTTCTCGTTGACCATGATGATCATCAGGTGGTGGTTGACGCCGACCCAGAGGTCGTCCGGCCCGCGGTAGGCCGCCGGCACCGCGGCCGCTTCCGGCGACTTGTACGGCGCGAACAGCTCCTTGTACGCGCCGAGCGTGGCCACCCCGCCCGACCAGACGATGTCGCCGAGCGGGTTGCCCGCTTCGGCCTTCATCCGCTGCATCAGCGCGCCCGTGCCGGCGCGCACGGTGGAGATCTTGATGTCCGGCTGCTTCTTGCCGAAGTTGTCGGTGACGACCTTGATCGCATCGACGTTGTTCGACGAATAGAGAACCACTTCGGCCGCGCTCGCGGCGGGCGGGAATGCCGCGGCGGCGGAGCCGATGGCGGCCACAACAAGGGCGGAGCGAAAGCCCAGGCGCATGAAGACCTCCGGAAAGCGCGATGTGGGGAAAGGATCGGAATGCTGCAACCGATCACGATAACGCGAAACGGACGTCCGGGCCAGTCGACGCGATGGCGCAGGGAGAGGGCGGCGCCGCCCGCAGGGGGACTTTCGGGCGCCGACGCTTCGCCTACAATGGGCACACGATGTACGGTCGCAACGATCCCCCGATGGTCCCCGCGCTCCTTCCACCGCTGCGCGGCCCCGCCCGCACGACATAGGCCCCGCGGAGCACGCCGTGCGCATCCTGCTGGCCGAAGACGACGCGCAGCTCGCCGCGCGCCTGATGGACGACCTCCGGCGTCGCGGTTATGCCGTCGACGTCGCCGCCGACGGCATCGACGCCGAGCACCAGGGCAACGAGGTGCCCTACGACGCGGTGATCCTCGACCTCGGACTGCCCGGGCAGTCCGGTCTCGACGTGCTGCGCCACTGGCGCGCCCGCGGCAACGCCGTGCCCGTCCTGATCCTCACCGCCCGCGACGCCTGGCACGAGAAGGTCGACGGCTTCAACGCCGGGGCCGACGACTACCTCGGCAAGCCGTTCCACGTCGAGGAATTGTGCGCGCGGCTCGGCGCGCTGCTCCGGCGCCGCCACGCGCAGCACGGCGGCATCGTGGTCGCCGCGGGCCTCACCCTCGACGAGGCGAGCCAGGCCGTGGTCTGCGACGGGCAGACGATCGCGCTGTCGGGCGTCGAGTTCCGCCTGCTGCGCTATCTCATGCTGCACCCCGGGCAGGTGCTGTCGAAGACCGAGCTCGTGCAGCACATCTACGACGACGACTCCGACCGCGACAGCAACGTGATCGAGGTCCACGTCAACCACCTGCGCAACAAGATCGGCCCGCAGCGCATCCGGACCCGGCGCGGGCAGGGCTACGTCCTCGAAGCCGCACCCTGATGCGCTCGCTGCTCGCCCCGCTGCTGATCGGCCTGGTGCTCTCCCTCGTCGTCGTGTTCGGCGTCCAGTGGTCGGCCACGCACGCGGCGATCGATGCCGGCATGCGGGATTACATCGTCGGGCATTCGAAGCAGGATGCGGACGAGCTGTACGGCGCGCTCGCGTTCCAGCCCGGCGGCGAGGTCTCGCTCGCGCTGAGACACTTCGATCCCGTGTACCTGGCGCGGGACTCGGGCCACTATTTCCAGATCATGATGGACGGGACGATCGCGCTGCGCTCGCCATCGCTCGCCGGACAGTCGCTGGCGGTCGAGCCGGTCGCGCCCGGCGGGCAGGTCGTGCAGGACATCGACGGCCCGAACGGGCAGCGGCTGCTGGTCGGCGCCTTCGGCTACGCCTTCCAGGGCCGGCCGCTGACGATCGCCATGGCGACCGATCTCGCGCCCGTCCACGCGGAATACTCGAAGCTGCTGCGGGACTACACGCGGGTGACCATCGTCATGTTCGGGCTGCTGGTCGTGCTGCAGGTCGTCATCGTGCGCGTCGCCCTCTCGCCGCTGCGCCGCGTGCAGGCCGAGGTTCGCCGCCTCGAGCGCGGGGAGACGGCGCAGCTGAGCGAGGCGGTCCCGGTCGAGGTGCTGCCGCTGGTGCACGAGATCAACCAGCTGCTCGCGCGCCTCGCGCAGCGGCTGCAGCACTCGCGCGAGTCGCTCGGCAACCTCGCGCACGCGCTGAAGGCCCCGCTGGCCGTGCTGACGCACATGGCCTCGGACGAGCACATCCGCCGGCATCCGACGCTCGGGTCCGAGATGATCGAGCAGCTGCGGACACTGCGCGAGCGCATCGACAGCGAGCTGCGGCGCGCCCGCGTCGCCGGCGGCCACGGCTCCGGTCCGGCGCTCGACCTCGCGGTGGAGATCGGAGCGCTGCTGTCGACGATGCGCCGGCTCTACCCGCACCGGAACCTCGACCTCAGCTACCGGATCGAGTCGGGCGTGCGGTGCCCGGGCGACCGCGAGGACATGCTGGAGATCTGCGGCAACCTGCTCGACAACGCGTGCAAGTGGGCGCGCTCCCGCGTGGTCTTCTCCGCCCGGGGCGGCAACGGCACGGTCCTGACGATCGAGGACGACGGCCCCGGGTGCTCGGCCGAGGACCTCGAGCGGATCGCGCAGCGCGGCGTGCGCCTCGACGAGTCGACCGAGGGCCATGGCCTCGGCCTCGCCATCGCCCGCAACGTCGCGTCGTCGTACGGCGCCACCCTCGAATTCGGCCGCTCGGAGACGCTGGGCGGCTTCCGCGTCACCGTCGCCTTTCCGCCGGCCTGACGTCGCGGGCCCGTCGGCCTCGGCCGGCAAGCGCCCCGATCCAGGACCGCACCGTCGCAGTCCTGCGGGCGGCCCGCGCAGCAACCCTCCTCGTCTTAAGGTTGTCTTCAGCTTCGATCCGTATATTGGCCCGCACCGGACAAGCCGGTCGCGGCAGAGTCGTCGCGCAGAGCTCGGCGGCGTGATCGGGCAAGGGTGCGCAACCGCATCCCTTCGAGCACGACCTTCCAATGAGCACCGACGAAGGAGAGAAATGATGTTGCATTCGCAGATGGACGCTCGCCGTACACCGGGTCGCCGACCCCTGCTGGCCGTGATCGCGCTCGGCCTGTGCGCGTTCGCCGGACAGGCACTCGCGGCGCTGACCCTTTCGCCGACCAGCGTCACGCTGCCGGCGAAGACCTACATCACGGTGAAGATCACCGGCGCCGCCGGCGAGATCCAGGCCGAGTCGACGAACACCGCGATCGCCACGGTCAACCTCACCAACGTCACCAGCAGCAGCGCGACGCTGAACGTCTACGGCGTGGCCGCCGGCAGCGCCACCGTCTACGTGCGCGACAAGAACACGTCGAACAAGAGCCTGCCGGTGAAGGTCACGGCGGCGGTCCCGGCGATGACCGTGTCGCCGACGTCGATGTCGCTGTCGGTCGGCGACGACCGGCAAGGTCACCGCCAGCAACAATTCCGGCAGCGTCACGGCCTCGTCGGCGAGCACCAAGATCGCCACGGTCAGCGTCAGCGGCAACGTGGTGACGGTGAAGGGCGTGGCCGCCGGCAGCACGGTGGTCGCGGTCAAGGACAGCAAGGTCACCGTCAACGTGCCGGTCACGGTGCTCGGATCGACCGCGGGCTCGGCCCGGTACGCGCTGATCGCGTGGAACGACCTCGGCATGCACTGCATGGACGGCAAGGACTACTCGGTGATGTCGATCCTGCCGCCGTTCAACAACCTGCACGCGCAGCTCGTCAACGCGACGACCGGCAAGGCGGTGACGACCGGCGTCAGCTGACCTACGAGGCGGTCGCCGACCCGACCGGCTCGATCAACACGTCAGCGCGAGCCCGGCCAAGACCAATTTCTGGGACTACGCGCTGGCCGACTGGCAACGCTCTACGGTGGTCCAGGCGACGTCGACGCCGACTCCCGGCCGACGTCGGGCTGACCGGCAACGCGACGCCGTCGCTCGACGGCCAAGCCGATGGCGCTCGATTCCGGCAACGGCTGGTTCGAGGCGACCGGCGTCCCGATCACGCCGTACGCGACGACGTCGTCAGGCACCAACAAGAACTACTATCCGACCGTCAAGGTCGACGGCGAGGGACGCGTCACCGGCAAGGTGCTGGCGTCGACGACGACCGTGCTGCCGGTCAGCGACGAGATCACCTGCATCGCCTGCCACGCGTCACGCGACCCGCTCGCGGCAACGCCGCCCGCGATGGCGGCGAAGCCGGCCGGCGGCTGGGTCGATCGACGCGCGACGCCGAAAGGGACTGGAAGCTGAACATCCTGCGCCTGCACGACCAGAAGCAGTCCACGAGCGGCACGTCGACCGGCGGCCCGTCAGCGCAGTACGAGGCGGCGACTCGCGCGATCGGCCGTCCGACCGGCCGTCTCGCCGCCAACAGGCAAGCCGACGCTGTGCGCCGCTGCCACGCTTCCAACGCGCTGCCCGGCTACGGCGTCCCGGGCATCCCGGCGCTCACCAGCGCGCATGCACACGAGCCACGGGAAGGTCCTCGATCCGGCGACCGAGCCCGCTCCGACGCTCGACGACGCCAGCAACCGCGGCGCCTGCTACAACTGCCACCCGGGCTCGGTTGACCGCGTGCCTGCGCGGCGCGATGAGCACGACGCCCGAGGTGCCAGTGCCAGAGCTGCCACGGCAACATGACCAAGGTCGGCGACCCGGCGCGCGTCGGCTGGCTGGAGCAGCCGAACTGCCAGGCCTGCCACTTCGACGGCAAGCGCACGACCAGCGCGGTGGACGCCTCCGGCAATCTCGTCAAGCCGGCCGACACGCGCTTCGCGACGAACCCCGACACGCCGGCACTGGGCATGCCGGTCAAGTTCAGCCTGTTCCGCTTCAGCAAGGGCCACGGCAACCTGCAGTGCGAGTCCTGCCACGGCGCGACGCACGCCGAGTACCCGAGCACGCACGCCAACGACAACCTGCAGAGCATCGCGCTGCAGGGCTACGCCGGCACGATCCGCGAGTGCACGGTGTGCCACGCGACCACGCCGGGCAACGTCCTGAACGGCGGCCCCCACGGCATGCACCTGATCGGCGCCTCGTGGGTCAGCAGTCACGGCGAGCATGGTCGAGACCAGCGGCGCCGCGCAATGCGCGTACTGCCACGGCAGCGACTACAAGGGCAGCCCGCTGGCGCAGATCAAGGCGCCGCGCTCGTTCGCCATCGAGGGCGGCACCAAGTCGTACAAGGCCGGGCAGAACGTCGGCTGCTACGACTGCCACAGCGGGCCCAAACCCGTAACGCGTCGACTTTCCTCCGAGGCCCGGCGGCACGTGCCGCCGGGCCTTTTTGTTCGTCGCCGAAGCCCCGGCGGGCCGACGGTGCGGCAGCCGCCCCGGCCGTCAGCCGGGGGCGATGCGTCGTGCCGCGCGATTGACGCGTCGCCCGCGCTCGTCTAGGTTCGCCGCATTTCGGCGACGCTTCGATGACCGCTCTCCTGCTGCTTCCGCCCGTACTCGCGTTCGCCCTGCTGGCGGCCCACTTCTACCGGGCCGGGGTGTACGCAGGCGCCGTCGCGTCGGTCGTCCTGATCCTCCTCGTCGTCGTTCGGCGTCCGTGGGCCGCCCGGGTCATCCAGGCGGCGCTGCTCCTCGGGTCCCTCGAGTGGCTGCGCTCGACCATCGAGCTGGTGCAGATGCGAAGCGCGATGGGCGCGCCCTACCTCCGGCTGGCGATCATCCTCGGCGGCGTCTGCCTCTTCACCGCGCTGTGCGCGCTCGTCGTCCGGACGCGCAGGCTCAGGTCCCATTTCAACCTCGCTTCGGGGCCGCCCGCGTGAGCGCGGGAAAAACGCCGTTGCAGCAACGTCGATGGCGCGACAGCCGGCCGACCAACGAGACTCGATCGACTTGGTGCGTGGTTCGGCACCTAACGTCCGTTCACTGGCCGCGCTGACCGGATTGCGGCGAACGGCCCGACCGGGGAGAGCGCACCGGAGGCTCCGAGGCAGGAGGCTTCGAGGCATGGCTTCGAGGCATTGACTGAGTGCAGTCGATCCCAGATACTTCGAGGCGAGTTGAAGACCCGCTCGCGCGCAGGGTTACCTGCAGCGCGGTCGAATCCGATCAAACCCACCGGACCCGACCTCGCCATGAAACAGCTGTTGCTCGCCGCCGCTCTCGTCGCCCTGCCCCTGGGCGCACACGCCGCGCCCACGACCGTGACCTTCAACTACACCGGGGCGGCACAGACGTTCAATGTGCCCGCCGGAGTGACCTCCGTGACCATCGAGGCGCGCGGCGCGCAGGGCGGCGCCGTCTCGAGCTCGCCAGCCCCGCAGGGAGGCCTGGGCGCGACCGATGGCCGGCGCGTTCGCGGTCAACGCCGGCGAGGCGCTGACCGTCGTCGTCGGCGGTCGCGGCAAGCCCGACACGTATTCGAGCGGCGGCGGCGGCGGATCGGGGGTCGGCCGATCCGGCACGCCGCTGATCGTCGCCGGCGGCGGCGCCGGCGTCGATTATCAGGATCCCAACTACGCGGGCCAGCACGCGGTCGTGACGTCCGGCGGGGTTGCCGGCGGCGGCGAGTGGCGGCCGCCGGAGGTGTCGGCGGCGCGGCGGGCGGCGACACGGTCTGGCAAGACGTCAACATCAGCCGTGGCGGCAAAGGCTGGAACAGTGGAGCCAGCGGCTCGTTCGGCGCGGACGGGGTGTCCGCGAATACGACGCCACGGACGGCAGCTTCGGCCTGGGCGGCGGCGGCGGGTCAGGTCGGCGAGGGTTACTGCAACTGCGGCGGCGGCGGCGGCGGGTATTCCGGCGGCGGCGCCGCGTGGGATCAATCAATTCGGGCGGCGGGGGCGGATCGTACAACGTCGGCACGAACGAGCAGAACGCGGCCGGCAACCACGCGGGAGATGGCGCCGTCGTCATCACCTACGACGTTAGCGCGGTCGCGACGCAGGTCCCGACGCTGGATACCTGGGCGCTGCTGCTGGTCGCCACGATGCTCGGCTTCGCCGGGCGTCGTGTTCGCGAGGCGCAACGCGTAGCCCGTCACCGGGGCATCCCCGTCACGGGCCGCCCCCGCGCCCGCCGATGATCCGGCGGTGGCGAAACGAATGCGGCGCGTGCGACACGATCGAGGACGCGATCAGCAGCACCCAGAACAGCAGCGCCGCGATCGCCGGCAGGGCGAGCATCGCCGCGAGCCCCAGCAGCTTGACCACGATGAACACGCCCGCGACCTCGCGCCAGAGGCCGTGGTTCTGCCACAGGTCGATCCCGTACAGCGCGAATCCGGAGACCAGCATCAGCACGATGCCGGCCGCGTGCGGCGTGCCGTGACCGAGCACGCCCAGCGCCGCGTCGACGACGCCGGCGAGGTGCAGCGAGCGCAGCACGATGCTGGTCCAGCGCCGCGCCGCGGATTCCCTGCTGCCGACCATCATCGGGCTCGACGTCTCGATGCGCTCAGGCAACCGGCCGCGGGTCCTCGCGCCGCGGGTGAACGCCGCCGAGGCCGGGATGGTGCAGATAGGTGACCGCCGCGAGGTAGCCCGCGTCGACCGGCAGGACGATGCCGGTGATGCACGACGCCGCCTCCGAGCAGAGGAAGTGGACGCCGTTGGCGACGTCCTCCGGCGTCACCATCCGCCCCAGCGCGCTGTGCCCCTGCATCGAGCGCGGATCGCGCTTGCCGGCGTCGATGCGCGCCTGCATCTGCTCGGTCAGCACGTAGCCGGGCATCACCGCGTTGACGCGCACGTTGTCGGGGCCGAGCTCGACCGCGAGGATCGCCGTCAGGTTCTGGACCGCCGCCTTGCCCGGCCCGTAGGCGATCAGCGGCATCGCGCCGACCGCCGACGTCGACGAGATGTTGACGATGCTGCCCGCGCGGCGCGCCTTCATCCGCGGCGCGAACGCCCGGCAGCACAGGTACGTGCCGCGGTAGTTGATCGCCCAGACCCGGTCGTGCTCCTCCAGGCTCATCGTCTCGATCGTCGCGACGTTCTGCAGCACGCCGGCGGAATTGACGAGCACCGCGACCGGGCCGCAGTCGCGCTCGACATCACGGGCCAGCGCCTCGACCGACGCCTCGAGGGCGACGTCGACGTGGCGGAACTCGGCCTGCCCGCCCGCGCCGCGGATCGCCGCGACCACGCGGGCCGCCGCCTCCCCGTTCACGTCGGCGACGATCACCCGGTCGCCCGCCGCGGCGAGCCGCGTCGCGGCCGCCCGGCCGATGCCGCTTCCCCCGCCGGTGACGACGGCGATCCTTTCATCGGTCATTCGCTTCTCCGCGGCTGATTGAGGCTGCCTGCATGTTACTTCGCCGGAACCGGACGCGCTCAGCGATCGTCGAGGTACCGCGCGTCGTCGAAGGACGCCACCCACTGCGGCCGGTACACGACCGCGAGCGTGAGCAGCATGCCGGTGAGCGTCGCCTCGCCGAACGCGAGGTAGACGAGGTAGGGCACGTACTCGCCGAAGACCAGCGCCGCGTCCCGGCCCGCGCCCAGCGTGAGCGCGGTCGCGCCGGCAAGGCCCGCGGCGCCGAGCGACAGCGCGGCGCCGAAGAACGTCGCGACGAACACGTAGATGAAGAAGTTCGGCGGCAGCCAGCGCTCGGAGAAGCGCAGCACGCCCCAGATGGTCGCGGCCGGCACCGCGACCATCGTCACGTACGCGATCCCGGCGCTCGCCCACTCGCCGCCGCGCACGACGATCTGCACGGCCATCGCGACCGCGCCGCCGACGAGCGCGAGCCACGGTCCGGCGAGCAGCGTGAACGCGCCGACGCCGAGCAGGTGGAAGGTGAAGCCCTCGCCCACCGTGGCCTGCAGGTTCCACAGC
The DNA here is from genome assembly GCA_963832705.1 of uncultured beta proteobacterium. Classification (GTDB taxonomy): domain Bacteria; phylum Pseudomonadota; class Gammaproteobacteria; order Burkholderiales; family Casimicrobiaceae; genus CAIWHR01. Next base: position 60,881 of record CAWHVP010000003.1, read on the forward strand.
ACGACGAGGCTGAAGATCGTCCCGTAGAAGACGTGGACGGGCTCGTTGGCGGAAAGACGCGACCACGGTGCGCGACGCGCGGCCCAGGCAATGAGAAGCAGCGCAGCCGCCCAGCCGGCCACGACCCACGCGGCGGGGAAAGACACCGGCGTCAGGTCCATGGCGAAGCCTCCGGGCGCACGCCGGCATTGTAGCGAACCATGCAGGCACTCCGCCGCGCCGATCCGCTTCGCGCCAGCGCGCCGCGCGACGCGCGCTAAGCCGGAACCAGCCGGCGCAGCGCGCCGTGCAGCAGCGGCGGCAGGAAGCCGAGGCGGTCCGCTTCGGCGGCGACCCGTCGGCCGTGACGAAGGCAGGCGTCCGGAACCTCCGCGCGCGTCCGCGCGGCGAATGCGCGTGACGTCGCGCGCGATCCCGTCGATGGTCAGGCGCAGGCGGGTGAAAGCGCGCAGGCGCAGCTGGAGCTCGCTCCACTCGAGTGCGGATGGATCGTCGACCGTCGTGATCGCCCGCAATTCGGCGCGTCCGCGATAGCCGGCCGGCCCGGTTTGCGGCACGCCGGGGTCGCCGCGCGCCAGCGCATCGAGCACGCTTCCCGCCGCGGCGGCGGCGAGGCAGGTCTTCGTCCACTCCAGCTCGGCCAGGCTCGACGCGGGCACGACGGGATCTCGCCGCGGACGACGACCGGCCCCTCGTCGATCCGGGTGTCATCCGGTGATAGGAGAAGCCGGTTGTCGACTCGCCGCGATAGACGGACCACGCCGTCGCCGCGATGCCGCGATAGGCCGGCAGCGTGCCGTTGTGGTAGTTGACCGCCTGCGGCAACGCGGCCAGCAGCGGCCCCGGAAGACCTGCACGGATGCCGTCACCAGCGCGAGGTCCACCCGCAGTCGGCGCAGCGTCTGCCCGATGAAGGCATCGTCGTTGACGTTGCGCGCCGGCGGCACCGCGTACGCGATCCCGCGTGCGCGCAGGTAGCGGTGCAGCCGGAACGGCCGGCCGCCGCACCAGCGGATGCGCCGCGTCGAACGCGCGCTTGGCCGCGCGCGCGGCCAGCGCCGTGGCGGCGGCGTAGCGGCCGAACGGCGCCGGCGCCGTGTCGCAGAAGGCCACCACCTCGACGTCGTCGCGCGCGGCGGCCGCGTCGATGAACGCCCGAGCGAGATGGAGGCCGATGTAGATGCCCGGATCGGCGAAGACGATGCCCGGGCGCGGTTCCCGCCCTGGTGGCGGCGCTGCGTGTCACGTTGTCCATCGGCGATCCCGCTGCGCGGCGGTGGGGCGCGTTTGCCGCGCGCGTTCAGAGCTTCGGGATGCGCAGCCGGCTGATCATCAGCGAGCCGGACACCGCGAACACCAGCACCAGCGGATGCAGCGCGAAGCCCGCGTAGCGAACCTCGCCGAACCACAGGTTCTCGCGCACGGCCCCCATCCACGCCGCCAGCGACAGGAGGCCGACGATCAGGATGGACGTCGGTATCGGCGTGCCCTCGAAGTACTTGACCTTGCCCGTGCCCGCGGACAGTTCCTCGGCGGTGACGTTGTAGCGGGCGAGGCGCGAGACGCCGCAGGCGACGAAATACGCGAGCACGATGCGGTCGCCCGCGCCCTGCATCCCGCACGCGTAGCCGATCACCGCGGGCGCGACGCCGAACGAGATGACGTCGGCGAGCGAGTCGAGCTCGCGCCCGAGCGTCGAGGACGTCCGCCGCCAGCGCGCGATGCGGCCGTCGAGCACGTCGAAGATCAGCGCGGCGAGCACGAGCGCGGCGGCGTAGTGGATGTGCTTCGTGTCGCCGTTTTCCAGGAAGGTCATCGAGGAGAACATCGCCCCCGTGCCGCACACCGCGTTCGCGAGCGTGAACCAGTCCGCGAGATGGAACTCGCGGATCATCGAGAACGGCTTCCTGGGATTGGTGGAGGTCATCGGGTTGCGGACAGTCAGCCGAGCGCGCTCACGCCCGGCGGGGAACAGCATAGCGCTTCGCTGCTCGCCCGTGGCGACGGCAGGCTGGGGGATCCGGGGTCGCCGCGGGACGAGGGTAGCCGCCGGTGCGGGACCCGTGCCCGGATCGATGGCTCGTCCGGTCTTCGCAGGGGAGGATAGGGAAGGGAGGCATCGGTATGGTAGCGCTGCTCATTCAGGTATCATTCGATCATGACCGCAGATTCCCGCGCTTCGACCGATAACGGTCCCCGCCCGCGCCGCCCGCGCCGTGGCGGTGGGGGCGTCACGCTGCACGAGGTCGCGCGAATCGCCAAGGTCGCGCCGATCACCGCCTCCCGGGCGCTCAATACCCCCGATCAGGTTGCGCCGGCCACGCTCGCCCGGGTCCGGGAAGCCGTCGAACAGACGGGCTATGTTCCGAACATGCTCGCAGGGAGCCTTGCCTCGAGCCGAAGCCGGCTGGTGGCCGGGGTCGTACCGACCGTGGTCGGACCCGTCTTCCAGGAACTGATCCAGTCCCTCGACGATTCCTTCGCGGCGGCCGGCTATCAGTTCATGCTCGGCCAGAGCGGCTACAACGCGTCGCGCGAGGACGACCTGCTCGAGGCGATCATCGGACGGCGGCCGGACGGCATCGTGCTGACCGGTGCGGTCCACTCCGAGACCGGGCGCCGCCGGCTGCAGGCGTCGCGCATCCCCGTCTGCGAGACCTGGGATCTCACCGACGCGCCGATCGACACGCTCGTCGGCTTCTCGCACGAGAAGGTGGGAGCGGCGGTCGCCGCGCATCTCGTTGCCACGGGCAGGCGGCGCCTCGCCGTCCTGACCGGCGACGACCACCGCGCGCTCCGGCGCAAGGCGGGCTTCGTCGAAGGCGCCCGTGCCGCCGGGCTCGCCTGGGACCCGGTCGACGGCGTTCCCACGGGCATCGTCGGCGCGCCGACGACCGCCGGCAGCGGGCGCACCGGGCTCATCGACCTGCTGGCGCGGCACCCCGCCATCGACGCCGTCTTCTGCAGTTCCGACCTGCTGGCGGTGGGGGTGCTGATCGAGGCCCGGGCGCGCGGGCTCGCCGTGCCGGAGGCGCTCGGCGTCGTCGGCTTCGGGGATCTGGCGCTGTCGCGGGACTTCGACCCCCCGTTGACCACGGTGCGGATCGACGGCACCACCATCGGGCGGCTCGCCGCCCGGTTCATCGTCGATCGGGTCGAAGGTCGCCCGGTCGAAGCGCGGGTCATCGACGTCGGCTTCTCGGTCGTTCGCCGCGCCAGCACCTGACCTGCGGCCATCGCCGGTCGCCCGCCTGCTTGACACGATTTCGGCGATAGCGCTACCATACTCGCCAGTTGGTAGCGCTACCTATTGCACTACCTATCGGGCGCCGGATCGGGCGGGAGCCACGTCGCAGTTCCGCGCCGTTGCCGCGCGACCCTTCCCGCACCCGCCACCGCACCCAAGGAGGAACCATGAAGAGACTGTTCGCCGGACTCGCACTGGGTCTGGGCCTCGCCAGCCAGGCTTTCGCGGCGTATCCCGACAAGCCGGTCACGATCATCGTGCCGTTCCCGCCGGGGGGCTCCACGGACATGGTCGCGCGCGCGATCGCGCCGAGGCTGCAACAACAGCTCGGCCAGCCGTTCGTCGTCGACAACCGCGCCGGCGCGACCGGCGCCATCGGCGCCACCGCGGTCAAGAACGCGGCGCCGGACGGCTACACGATCCTGGTGGCGTCGATCGGCGTCTATGCGATCAATCCCTTCATCCAGAAGAAGCTGCAGTACGACCCGGTGAAGGACCTGGATCCGATCACGGTCGCGGTCCGGGCGCCGAACGTCCTGGTGACGAGCCCGAACTTCGCCGCCAAGTCGGTCCCCGACTTGATCGCGCTCCTGAAGAAGAACCCCGACAAGATCACGTTCGCCACGTCCGGTGCCGGCTCGTCCGACCACCTGACCGCCGCGCTCTTCTGGCAAAAGACCGGCACCACCGGCATCCACGTTCCGTACAAGGGCGGTGCGCCCGCGATCACCGACCTGCTGGCGGGGCACGCCGACGTGTCGTTCCAGAACATCAACGCCGTCATCAGCCACATCAAGGCCGGCAAGCTGAAGGCCCTCGCCGTGACCGGCGAGAAGCGCTCGCCGCTGCTGCCCGACGTCCCGACGCTGGGCGAAGCGGGCGTGCAGGGCGTCAACGTCTTCTCGTGGCAGGCCGTCGCCGGTCCCAAGGGGCTGCCCGCGGACGTCAGGAAGAAGCTGCACGAGGGCATCGTCGCGGCACTCAACGATCCGGAGAACCGCAAGCGCATGGAAGACGTCGGCTTCGAGATCGTCGCCAACACCCCCGAGCAGATGGCGCAGTTCCAGGCGCAGGAACTGGAGCGGTGGCGCCAGGTGATCCAGGTCGGAAAGATCGAGCTCGAGTGAGTGAGCGGGGCGAGCGCAGCGAGCCCAGGCGCGCAGCGCGCGTCCGCGAACGAACGAGCGCGGCCGACGCAGCGGCGGTCGATCAACGATTCCGGCACGGAGGCCGCGGTGTGAGCGTGAACACACACATGACTAAGATGTCGCCGACGGACAGCGCACGCGGAGCGCCGAAGGTCACGGCGATGCGGGTCGATCCCGGTCGCCGGCCGGGACAGCATGCTGCTGAACCTCTCCGGCGCCCACGCGCCGTTCTTCACCCGCAACCTCGTCGTCCTGACCGACGCCGCCGGACGCACCGGCGTCGGCGAAGTGCCGGGGGGAGAGAAGATCCGGGCCACCCTCGAGGACTCGCGGCCGCTGGTGATCGGCCGTACGCTGGGCGAGTTCCGCGGCGTGCTCCAGGAGGTGCGGCAACGCTTCGCCGACCGCGATGCCGGCGGACGCGGTGCCCAGACCTTCGACCTGCGCACGACGATCCACGCGGTGACCGCGATCGAGTCGGCGCTGCTCGACCTTCTCGGCCAGCACCTCGACGTGCCGGTCGCCGCCCTCCTCGGCGACGGCGTGCAGCGGCAGGAAGTGCCGGTGCTGGGCTACCTGTTCTACGTCGGCGACCGGACGCGCACCGGGCTGCCCTACGCGTCGGAGCCCGACGGTCCCGACGACTGGTGCCGGCTGCGGCACGAGCCGGCGCTGACACCCGAGGCCGTCGTCCGGCTGGCCGAGGCGGCACGCCAGCGCTACGGCTTCGAGGACTTCAAGCTCAAGGGCGGCGTCATGGCCGGCGAGGCCGAGGTCGAAGCGGTGACCGCGCTGTCCGAGCGCTTCCCCGGCGCGCGCATCACGCTCGATCCGAACGGAGCGTGGCCGCTCGACGAAGCGGTGCGGCTGTGCCGCGACCTCCACGGCGTGCTCGCCTACGCGGAGGACCCGTGCGGCGCGGAGAACGGCTATTCGGGCCGCGAGGTCATGGCCGAGTTCCGCCGGGCGACGGGGCTCCGCACCGCGACCAACATGATCGCGACCGACTGGCGGGAGATGGGCCACGCGATCCAGCTGCAGTCGGTCGACATCCCGCTCGCCGATCCGCACTTCTGGACGATGCAGGGATCGGTGCGCGTCGCGCAGATGTGCAGCGAATGGGGCCTGACCTGGGGTTCGCATTCGAACAACCACTTCGACGTGTCGCTCGCGATGTTCACGCACGTCGCGGCCGCCGCCCCCGCGCCGATCACCGCCATCGACACGCACTGGATCTGGCAGGACGGCCAGCGGCTCACGCGCGCGCCGTTGCGCATCGCCGGCGGTCGCATCGCGCTGCCGGAGCGGTCCGGCCTGGGCGTCGACCTGGACGAAGGCGAGGTCGAGAAGGCGCACCGGCTGTACCTCGAGCACGGACTCGGCGCGCGCGACGACGCCGTCGCGATGCAGTCGCTGATCCCCGGCTGGACCTTCGACCGCAAGCGGCCCTGCCTGGTCCGCTGACGACCGCGTTACGACGCCAGGCGGGCACCAGGAACCCGTAGCGTCGCCCTGGGAGGACATGCATCGTGGCCTTACCGATTCGCAGCCCCAAGGATTTCTGGGCCGGGCTGCTCTATGCGGGATTTGGCGGCACGGCCATCGTGCTCGCCCGCGACTATGGCTGGGGGTCGAGCTCGCGCATGGGGCCGGGCTACTTCCCGACGGTGCTCGGGTCCCTGCTGCTCCTGATCGGCGTGGTTTCCTTCCTGCGCTCGTTCATCGCAAGGGGCGAGCCGATCGGCGGCATCGCCTGGAAAGGGCTCGTCCTCGTCACCGCCGGCACGCTGCTGTTCGGCTTCCTGCTCCGCCCCGCGGGCCTGGTGCCGGCGCTCCTCGTGCTGATCCTCGTCAGCGCCGCCGCCAGCGTGAAGTTCCGCTTCGACTGGAAGGCGCTGGGGCTGATGCTCGTGCTGGTGGCCTTCTGCGCGCTGGTGTTCGTCAGGGGCCTCGGCCTGCCGGTTCCGTTGCTCGGCCCGTGGTTCGGCGTGTAGGAACGCACCGTGGACCTGCTGAACCATCTCGCGCTCGGCTTCGGCACCGCGGCCACCGCGCTGAACCTGTTCTACTGCCTCGCCGGGGTCTTCCTCGGCACGGCCATCGGCGTGCTGCCCGGCCTCGGCCCGGTCGCGACCATCGCGATGCTGCTCCCGGTCACGTTCGGGCTCGAACCCGTCACCGCGCTGATCATGCTGGCGGGCATCTTCTACGGCGCGCAGTACGGCGGCTCGACCACCGCCATCCTCGTCAACCTGCCGGGGGAGTCCTCGTCCGTCGTCACCGCGCTCGACGGCTACAAGATGGCGCGGCAGGGGCGTGCCGGCATCGCGCTGGCCACGGCCGCGATCGCCTCGTTCTTCGCGGGAACGGTCTGCACGTTCCTGATCGCGCTGGCGGCGCCGCCGCTGTCCGAGGTGGCGCTGCAGTTCGGCCCGGCCGACTACTTCTCGCTGATGGTGCTCGGCCTCGTCGCGTCGATCGTCCTGGCCAGCGGCTCGCTGCTCCACGCCCTCGGCATGATCATCCTCGGCCTGCTGCTCGGTCTCATCGGGACCGACGTGAACTCCGGCCTCGCCCGCTTCTCGTTCGACCTGCCCGAGCTTGCCGACGGCGTGAGCTTCGTCGTCATCGCGATGGGCGTCTTCGGCCTGGGCGAGATCATCGCCAACCTCCACGACCAATCGGACCGCTCGCTGGCGCTGACCAGGATCACCGGCCTGATGCCGACGCGCGAGGACTGGAAGCGCATGATCGCCCCCATCCTGCGCGGTACGGCGCTCGGCTCGGCGCTGGGCATCCTCCCCGGCGGCGGCGCGATGCTGTCGTCCTTCGCCGCCTACTCGCTGGAGAAGAAGGTGTCGCGCCATTCCGCCGAGTTCGGCAAGGGCGCGATCGAAGGGGTCGCCGCGCCCGAGTCGGCGAACAACGCCGGCGCGCAGGCGTCGTTCATCCCGATGCTGACGCTGGGCATCCCGTCGAACCCGGTGATGGCGCTGATGATCGGCGCGCTGATCATGCACGGCATCCAGCCCGGGCCCTCCGTCATGACCGAGCAGCCGGCGCTGTTCTGGGGGCTCGTCGTGTCGATGTGGATCGGCAACCTGTTCCTGCTGGTGCTGAACCTCCCGCTGATCGGGCTGTGGGTGAAGATGATCTCGGTGCCGTACCACCTGCTGTTCCCGGCGATCCTGGTGTTCTGCGCGATCGGCGTGTTCAGCCTGGCCAACACGCAGTTCGACGTCTACTTCATGGCGCTGTTCGGCGTGCTCGGCTACCTGTTCCGCAAGCTCGGCTGCGAGCCCGCGCCGATGATGCTCGGCTTCATCCTCGGCCCGATGATGGAGGAGTACCTGCGCCGCGCGCTGCTGATGGCGAAGGGCAATCCGCTGGTGCTCGTCACGCGGCCGATCAGCGCCACGCTGCTCGCCGTCTCGACCGTCGCCCTGATCGCGGTGCTGCTGCCGGCGCTGCGCCAGAAGCGCGAGGAAGCCTTCCAGGAATGAGCGAACCCATCGACCGGTGCCTGCCATGACCACGACGACTCCGTATTGCCCGATCCCCAATCGCTTCCGGCAGGACCTGCTCGCGCGGAAGCGCCTGATCGGCTGCTGGTGCTCGCTGGCCAATCCGGTCACGACCGAAGTGCTCGGACTGGCCGGCTTCGACTGGCTGCTGCTCGATGCCGAGCACGCCCCCAACGACGTGCTGTCGCTGATCCCGCAGCTGATGGCGCTCAAGGACAGCCGCAGCGCGCCGGTGGTGCGCCCGCCGTGGAACGACACCGTCGCGATCAAGCGGCTGCTCGACGCCGGCTTCTACAACTTCCTGATCCCGTTCGTGGAGTCCGCCGAGGAGGCACAGCGGGCCGTCGCCGCCACGCGCTACCCCCCGGCGGGAGTCCGCGGCGTCTCCGTCGCGCAGCGGCACAACCGCTACGGCACCGTTCCCGACTACCTGGCCACGGTCAACGACAACGTGGCGGTCACCGTGCAGATCGAGAGTCGCCCCGGCCTCGCGGCCGTCGATGCCATCGCCGCGGTCGAGGGCGTCGACGGGATCTTCGTCGGGCCGTCCGATCTGGCGGCCGCCCTGGGCCACCTGGGCAACGCCGCGCATCCCGAGGTCCAGCAGGCGATCCGGCACCTGTTCGAGCGCGCGCAGGCGCAGGGCAAGGCCTGCGGCATCCTCGCGCCGGTCGAGGCCGACGCGCGCCGCTACCTCGAGCTGGGCGCGACCTTCGTCGCCGTCGGCAGCGATCTCGGGCTCTTCCGGAGTGCCACCCAGGCCCTGCGCGACAAGTTCGCAGCGGCGGCCTGAGCCTTCCCCCTACCCGTTTTCAACCCCTTCTTTCGGGAGCAACGCGATGAGCAAAGTCGGTTTCGTCGGACTGGGCATCATGGGCACGCCCATGGCCGGGCACCTGTTGGCCGGTGGGCACGAGCTCTTCGTCTACGACCTTCGTCGGCCCGCCCAGTCGCTGCTCGACCAGGGCGCGAAGCTGTGCGCCAACGGCAAGGAGGTCGCGCAGCAGTCGGACATCGTCATCCTCATGGTGCCCGACACGCCGCACGTCGCGGCGGCGCTGTTCGACCCCGACGGCGTTGCCGCCGGGCTCGCCCGGGGCAAGATCGTCGTCGACATGAGCTCGATCTCGCCGGTCGAGACCAAGGTCTTCGCGCAGAGGGTCAATGCGCTCGGCTGCGCCTACCTCGACGCCCCGGTGTCCGGCGGCGAGGTCGGGGCCAAGGCGGCGAGCCTCACCATCATGGTCGGCGGCCCCGAGGACGCCTTCGAGCGGGTGAAGCCGCTGTTCGCGCTGATGGGCAAGAACATCACGCTGGTCGGCGGCAATGGCGACGGGCAGACCTGCAAGGTCGCCAATCAGATCATCGTCGCTCTCAACATCGAGGCCGTGGCCGAAGCGCTGCTGTTCGCGTCGAAGATGGGCGCCGACCCGGCCAAGGTCCGCCAGGCGTTGATGGGCGGCTTTGCCTCGTCGCGCATCCTGGAGGTGCACGGCGAGCGGATGATCAAGCGGACCTTCGATCCCGGATTCCGCATCGAGCTGCACCAGAAGGACCTGAACCTCGCGCTCGCGAGCGCTCGGGCCATCGGCGTGTCGCTGCCGAACACCGCGACGGCCCAGGAGCTGTTCAACGCCTGCGCCGCCCAGGGCGGCAAGGGGTGGGATCACTCGGCGATGGTGCGCGCGCTGGAACTGCTCGCCAACCACGAAGTCGCCGGGATGCCGTGACTTGACCCGCATCGACTTGGCCGAAATGCTCCCGTTGGCCAGGCAGGCCGGACTGGATCAGGTCGCCCCTTCGGGTCCGCACAGCCGGGCCGGGACGGGCACTGCCGACATGGATCGAGCCTGACGCCGGCATCGCGCCGGCGCGCGACCTCCGCCGACTGCCGGTCAGCGACGGAGCCCGATCCGGCCGGCCGCTTCGATGCCTTCGAGCAACGCCGCGAGATCGCCGCCGCCGACGCGGAGGATCTGGAGGCCGCGCGGCGCCTCGAACAGGCCGCGATCGAGCGGTCCGATCTGCACGTCGCGGAAATTCATCAGGGTCCGACCGCGCCGGTCGCGGCTCTCGCCCTCGCCGGCGAGGCGTGCGATCACCCCTTGGTCCGTCGCCCAGACATGGCCGGCGAAGCGACTCCCCGAACCGGTATTGCGCTCGACACGGACGCGCGTGGTGTCCAGCCCGTTGACCCGCTCGCGTCCTTCGCGGACCTGCCGCATGCCACCGCCGCCGTTCAGCACATCCAGCGGCAGATCGAGCGCCGAGAGCTCGGTCTCGATCGCGAGCCGAGGCTCGGCCATCACGAGCCAGCCGAGATTGCGGTCGAACTGCGCGATCACGGTCAGCGCACGACCATGCCGTTTGCCTTCGTGGCGCAGTGCCGAGCGCGTGCGCCACAGACGGCCGGGCGCGGCGCGCTCGTCGGTACCGATCAGGCTCGTCGCCGTGTACTCCACCCGCAGATCGAGAAGGTTCGTGCTCGTCGCCGCCAGGCTGTGGAAGGGCCAGCCAAGCAGAGCACCCGACGCGAGCAGGACCTGGCGACGCGAGGGCAAGGTGGCCTAGCCCTGGCGCGCCTTGCGCGCCGCGTACTTGGAGTCGCGCGCGGCCTTCTGATCCTTCTTGAGGGCTGCGGCGGCCTCCACGCGGGCGGCGCGTTCGGCATCCTTGCGCACGCTTTCTTCCTTGACGGCGTGCGCCTGCCTGGCCGCCTCGGCCGCGCGTTCAGCGTTTCTGAGCTCGGCAGCGACCCGGTTCGCCTCCTTCTGCTCGGCCCTCCGAATCCTGCGCGCTTCTGCCGTTTCAACCCGTGCAGCCTGCCGCTCGGCGGACGTTGCGTCGCCAGCCAGCGCCGTCGCGCGGATCTTTTCCAATTGGGCTTGCTTCGCCTTGGCCGCCGTCTGCAGGCGTTCCGCGAAATCCGGTTCTTTACGAGGCATGGGTTTGGTCGCTCTCTCAAAGGCACACTCCTGCGCGGCTGATATTGCACCGCAAGTGTGCCGGCGGGCAGGCAAGTGGGCCTGCCCGTTCTCCGATCATATCTCATCGACCTGCCGGACGAGTCTGCGCCACGCGAACAGGCACAAGCTCGCCGCCGCTTCGACATGCACGCGAGGCTCAGGCGAGCAGGCGTCTGCGCGCCGCGGCGCCGGTCATGCCGACCAGTTTTCGCTTCTCGGCAGCAGACAGCCGCTTGATCGCCGCCTCCAGCCTGCCTGCCACCGATTGATTCGGGCAGGCGAACCTGGCGAGCAGCCGAAGCGGCGGATTCGCGCGCGTGTATCGCGCCCCCGTGCCGGCAAGGTGCTGCGCGTAACGCGCCGCCACGTCCAGCGCGATCCCGGTGTAGATCGAGCTGCCGCGGCACAGGATCAGGTACACATGCCAGCGCCTGGCGGCCCGCTTCCGGGCTGCCCGCGAGCGGGGCGATCGATTGTCGAGCACGGAAAGCGGCGCGTCAGTCCGTAACGCTGCGCAGGTACTTGCGAAGGAAGAGGCGTGCATGCCCGTCGGGGTATTGCTCCAGGGTGCCGAATGTTTCGTACCCCGCGCGCAGGTAGAAGCGCTCGCCTTGAAAGGTGAACGTATCAAGCCAGACCGCGCGGCAGCCCCTGGAAAGAGCTTCGGACTCGGCGCGGGCGAGCAGCCGCCCGCCCAGACCACGGCGGCGCCGGGTCGGATCGACCCAAAGCACCAGGACGTGAAGCCAACCCCAATAGAGCTCGCCATACGTGCCGCCAACAAGCTCGCCGGCACTGCCCCTGGCGACGACGCAGAGGCGGGCGATGTGGCCGTCGTTCGTGCGTTCCACATTCGAGAGGTTCAGCGCATCGAAAAGGACGCCCCGGAGCTCCTTCGCGGGATCGACTTCGACCGAGATCTCAGGATCGTTCGACATGTCTTCTCTGGAGGCGTGCGGCGCGCCGGGTTGGACCTCAACTGGAGAGAGGCCGGTGACCGCGTCTATTTCTTCGAGTCGGCGGGCGCGATGACGGCGGTCGCCTCGAGCTCGATCTTCGCGGGGCTGTCGAGCAGGTCGCTGACGAAGACCAGGCTCATCGCCGGATAGTGCTTCCCCATCTGCCGGCGCCAGATCCGGCCGAGCTCGGGGCGCGCCGCGACGTACGCGGGCTTGTCGCAGCAGTAGGCGGTGATCCGGCAGATGTCCTCGGGCCTGCCGCCCGCGGTGGCGAGGACCGCGAGCACGTTCGCGAGCGCCTGGTCGAACTGCGGCGCGATCTCGGCCGAAGCGAAGCGCTGCTGCGCGTCCCAGCCGACCTGCCCCGCGATGAAGACGATGCGGCCGGCGTCGACGGCGATGCCGTTCGCGTAGCCGATCGGCGGCGCCCAGCCTTCGGGCAGCAGCGTCTGCACGATCATCGCGGCGTTCAGTCGGTGTAGCTCGGCGGGTCCGGATCCGCCGCCCAGTCGGAATCGGGCTTCGGCACCTTCGCCATCCACGCGCGGACGAGCTCGACGTGCTCGTGCTCCTCGGCCTCGAGCTCGCGCGCGGCCTTCTTCACCGTCGCCACCGTCGCGGCCCGCGCCAGCCGGCCGAAGAAGGCCTCGGCGCGCTGCTCGCTGGCGAGCGCCAGCTGCAGCGCGTGGTACGGCTGCATCAGGTAGTGGACCTCGTCGATCGGGGCGGTCTCGGGCGCCTCGAAGCCGTCCCAGGTCGGCCGGCCCGCCGGCAGCGCCGGCGGCTGCTGCCAGCCCATCTCGGCCATCAGCTGCGACGAGTGCTTGCCCTCGATGTCGGCCATCTTGCGGAACAGCGCGGCGACCTCGAGGTTGTTGCACATCTCCATCGCGTCGGCGAACTCGGCGTAGCGCTCGGCCGCCTCGATCTCCATCACCACGGCGAGCGCCATGAACTCGTCCAGCGTGCGCGGCGCGCGGACCGTCGTTCGGGGCGGCTTCGCCGCGGCTTGGCGCGCGTCGTCTTCCGGGCGCCGGCTTGCGTCTTGGGCGCGGCCGTCTTGCGCGCGGCAGTCCGCTTCTTCGCCGCCGGCGCGCCTTCTTTGCAGCATCATAGCAGGAACTCCGCTTCGAGATCGGCCGGCGCGCACGTCGGCTTGCCGGGAAGGTTCTTGTAGACGGGCCGCGTGCCCGCGTAGAGCACGCCGATGTTGAAGCCGTCGTCGGTCATGATCCGCCGCGCCGCGCGCACCGGGTCGTCGGTGGGCGCGACCGGCGCCGGGTGCGCGAGCGCCTTCCACTCGCGCTGCTCGGGCCGGAACGTCACGCACGGGCGAGAGGACCTCGATGAACGAGAATCCCGGATGGCGGATCCCCTGCGCGATGATGTCCGCGGTGCCGTTCGGATCGCCGGCGAACGCGCGGGCGACGAAGTTGGCGCCCGAGGCGAGCGCGATCACCAGCGGGTCGAACGCGCGCACGCCGGTGCCGCCGGGCGAGAGCTTGTTGTCCCAGTCGGGCTCGGTCGTCGGCGAGGCCTGGCCCTTGGTCATCCCGTACACGTGGTTGTCCATCACGATGTACGTGAGGTCGAGGTTGCGCCGGCAGGCGTGCAGGAAGTGGTTGCCGCCGATCGAGTAGCCGTCGCCGTCGCCGCCGGTGACGAGCACCGTCAGCTCGGGCCGCGCGACCTTCAGCCCGGTGCCCGCGGCCAGCGCGCGGCCGTGGACGCCGTGGAAGCCGTAGCAGGTCGTGTAGGCCGGGATGCGCGACGAGCAGCCGATGCCCGACACGACGACGACTTCGTGCGGCGGCACCTGCACCTTGGCGAGCGCCTTGGTGATGCTCGACAGCACCGAGTAGTCGCCGCAGCCGGGACACCAGATCGGCTTGTACGACGACTTGTACGCCGAGAACGTCAGCGGGGCGGGAGGGGTGGGCGCGTTCATGCCGAGGCTCCTGGGGTCGAACGGGCGCCGGCCCAGTCGAGGATCGACGGTGGTCAGCTCGCCGGGGCGCAGCGGCAGCGGACCGGGGCGATGGTAGGCGGACGGGCGGCCCGGCAGGTCGTAGATCGCGCGCAGGTAGCGGTAGAGCTGGCCGCCGTGGTTCTGCTCGATGACGAGCACGCGCGTCGACGCCTTCGAGCGCCGCCGCGAACGGCCCGGGCTGCGCCGGGGCGAGCAGCCGCAGCGCGATCAGCCGCACGGCCACGCCCTGCCCCCTCGCGCGGGCGACCGCCTCGCGCACCGCGGCGGTCGTCGAGCCGAACGTGATCACCGCGAGCGTCGCCGTCGCCCTCGATGTCGGCCCAGTAGCGCGCCGTAGTCGTGCTGCGCGAGCTTGCGCTCGCGCTTGTCGAGCTGCAGCCGGTGGTCGCGCGACTGGCTGCTGGGAATGCCCGCCTCGGTGTGCTCGAGGCCGTCGGCCGTGTAGACGATGCCCGCGGTGCCGGGAATCGCCATCGGCGAGACGCCGGACTCGGTGTTGCGGTAGCGCTTGTAGTCGGGCGTGTCGGCCGCCGCGGTCAGCGCGCGCGCCGACGCAGGGCGACGTCGGCGGGCCGGTCGATGATCGCGCGCGACTGGCCCATGAACTGGTCGGACAGCACGATCGCCGGCGCCTGCAGCGCTTCGGCGAGCTCGCACCGCCCATTGCGTCGTCGCGAGGCAGTCGGCGATCGACGTCGGCGCCAGCACGAGCCGCGGCGCGTCGCCGTGCAGCCCGCTGACCGCGAACGACAGGTCGCTCTGCTCGCTCTTCGCCGGGATGCCGGTGGAAGGCCCGCCGCGCATCACGTCGACGATGACGATCGGCACCTCGGCGCTGACCGGCGAGCCCGATGCGCCTCGGCCATCAGCGCGAGGCCGGGGCCGGCGGTGGCGGTCAGCGACGGCACGCCGCCGTACGACGCGCCGATCGACCATGTTGACCGACGCGAGCTCGTCCTCGGCCTGCACCAGCGTGCCGCCGACCTTGGCGAGCGCCGGCGCCATCCACTCGAGCAGCTCGGTCGCCGGCGTGATCGGGTACGCGGCGACGAAGCGCACGCCGCCGCGGATCGCGCCGTAGCCGGCGGCCTCGTTGCCGCTGATCTGCCAGCGCTTGCCCGCGGCCGCGCGCGGACGCGCCGGCAGCTTCGGCACGCCGTCGATGCCCGCGGCCGCGGCGATGCCCGCCTGCAGCGCGGCGAGGTTGGCCTTCAGCGCGTCGGCGCCGCGCTTCCACGATGTCGCGCAGCGCCGCGGCGAGCGCTTCCGCCGGGATGCCGGCGAGCGTCGCCGGCGAGGCCCAGCGCGACCATGTTGGTCCAGCTGCCGGCGATGCGCCTTGGCGGTCTTCTTGAACGGCCGCGCGAAGTAGCGCGCGCCGCGTCGCCGTGAACACCTCGGGCGGCTCGCCCTCGTCGGGGTCGCCGACCATCACGCTCGCGGCGGCCAGCGGGATCTCGTCGGCGAAGCGGTTGACGTTCTGCCAGTCGATCGCGAGCAGCAGGTCGAAGCGGTCGTCCAGCGAGTCGATCGGCGAAGCGCGCGAGCCGCACCAGCGCCGCCGCCTCGCCGCCGCGGATCTGCGGCCCGCTGGTGCGCACCATCAGCCCGTAGCAGGCCGGCCTTCGCCGGCGGCGTCGAGCAGCAGCGTGCCCGCGGTCATCACGCCGCTGCCGCCGCTGCCGGCGAGCGCGATGGAGATGGACGGCGGCACTGCGCGCGCGGGTGCTGCTGCGGCTTGCTTCACCGAGGCTTGCACGTGGGTTCTCCTTCTTTCGAACCGAGCGAAGTTACGGCAGACCGGCCGGTCGGGTTTGACGCAGATCAAGGCACCGCAAATCCGGCTCCTGCATGATGATTTGCACAAACTGGTATTTCGGTACTGTATTACCAGAATAGCGTCGAGCGGCCGGTCAAGCGCCGGGCAGCGGTCGCGAGCGGCCACGCGCGCCGGCCGGCACACAGGAGGAGGGAGAACGATGAGCATCGACGGCCACCGCTGGCTGATGACTGCGCGTGAACGCGCCGCTCGAGCGCGCGGCCTTTCGCGCCGGAGCCCGGCCCCGGCGAGGTCGTCGTCGCGATCGCCGGCTGCGGCGTCTGCCACACCGATCTCGGCTACCTCTACGACGGCGTGCGCACCAACCATCCGCTGCCGCTGGCGCTCGGCCACGAGATCAGCGGCCGCGTCGTCGCCGCCGGCGGCCGGCGCCGAGAGCTGGATGGGCAAGCCGGTGATCGTCCCGGCGGTGCTGCCCTGCGGCGAGTGCGACCTCTGCCGGCGCGGCCACGGCACGATCTGCCGCGCGCAGAAGATGCCCGGCAACGACATCCAGGGCGGCTTCGCCACGCACATCGTCGTGCCCGGCCGCGGCCTGTGCGACGGTCGACGAGGCGCGCCTCGCAGCGCGCCGGGCTCACGCTGCGCCGAAGTGTCGATCGTCGCCGACGCGCTGACCACGCCCTACCAGGCGGTGCGCCGCGCCGGCGTCACGCCCGGCAGCCTCGCGATCGTCGTCGGCGCCGGCGGCGTCGGCGGCTACTGCGTGCAGATCGCGCAGCGCCTTCGGCGCCAAGGTCGTCGCCATCGACGTCGACGAGGAGAAGCTCGAGACGATCTCGCATCACGGCGCCGCGCTGACGCTCGACGCCCGCGTGCTCGACGGCAAGGCGATCAAGGCGCGCGATCAGCGCGTTCGCGAAGGCAGGACGGCCTGCGCGCCGACCGAGTGGTTCATCTTCGAGTGCTCGGGCACCGCCGCCGGCCAGCTGACCGCCTACGGGCTGCTCGTCCACGGCGCCACGCTGTCGGTCGTCGGCTTCACGATGGACAAGGTCGAGGTCCGCCTGTCGAACCTGATGGCCTTCGACGCGCGCGCGATCGGCAACTGGGGCTGCCCGCCCGAGCTCTACCCGGCCGCGCTCGACCTCGTGCTCGACGGCAAGGTCGCGATCAAGCCGTTCGTCGAGACGCACCCGCTCGACGACATCAACCGCGTCTTCGCCGCCGCCCACCGCCACGAGATCAAGAAGCGCGCGGTGCTGGTTCCCGCCATCCTGAGCCCCGAATGAGCGCTCCCGCAATGAACGCCGCCACGCGCGAATTCAAGAACCACGACCTCGTCGACGACTTCTCGCAAGCCCGGCGTCCGCTACGAAAAGCGGCCGGCGAAGACGCCGGACGGCAAGGACGTCGCCGGGCCTCTACAACGCCTGGATCACGCTCGACAACCCGGGCCAGTACAACTCGTACACGACCGACATGGTCAAGGGCACGATCCTCGCGTTCCGCGCCGCGTCGAACGCCCGCGACGTCAACTGCGTCGTGTTCACCGGCGCCGGCGACAAGGCCTTCTGCACCGGCGGCAACACCAAGGAATACGCCGAGTACTACGCCGGGCATCCGCAGGAATACCGGCAGTACATGCGCCTGTTCAACGACATGGTCAGCGGCGATCCTCGCCTGCGACAAGCCGGTGATCTGCCGCGTCAACGGCATGCGCATCGGCGGCGGCCAGGAGATCGGCATGGCCTGCGACTTCTCCGTCGCGCAGGACCTCGCGCGCTTCGGCCAGGCCGGCCCCAAGCACGGCTCGGCGCCGATCGGCGGCGCGACCGACTTCCTGCCGCTGATGGTCGGGCAGCCGAGCGCGCGATGGCCGCGTGCGTGCTGTGCGAGCCGTTCTCGGCGCACAAGGCCTACTGGATGGGCGTGCTGACCGACGTCGTGCCGGCGCTGAAGGTCGACGGCCAGTGGGTCGCCAATCCGCTGGTCGAGACGCAGCGGATGGTCGACGAGTACGGCCGCTTCGTGTTCGGCGAGCCGAAGACCGGCGACGCGCTGAAGGAGGGCAAGGCGCTGCTCGCGCGCGGCACCGTCGACCTGTCGCTGCTCGACGCCAAGGTCGAGGAGCTCTGCGCGAAGATGCTGCTGACCTTCCCCGACTGCACGACCAAGACGCTCGAGGAGCTGCGCAAGCCCAAGCTCGAGACGCTGGAACCGCAACAAGGAAGACTCGCGCGCCTGGCTCGCGCTCAACATGATGACCGAGGCGCGCGCCGGCTTCATCGCGTTCAACGA
The DNA here is from genome assembly GCA_963832705.1 of uncultured beta proteobacterium. Classification (GTDB taxonomy): domain Bacteria; phylum Pseudomonadota; class Gammaproteobacteria; order Burkholderiales; family Casimicrobiaceae; genus CAIWHR01. The sequence continues at coordinate 78,796 of CAWHVP010000003.1, forward strand.
GGGCACGAAGGAGGACCGCGAGGTCGACTTCGTGCTGCTGCGCCAGAAGCTCGCCGCCGGCGAGAGCTGGGTCGGTCCGCTGCACGACTCGATCCAGCCCAAGGCGAAGCAGCCAAGTGAGCGTGGACGACCGATGGCTGACGCATCGCCGCTGAAGGACTGGCTCGAGCAGCGACGGCGCGCTGCTGCGGCTGCGGCTCGCGCGGCCGAAGGCGAACATCGTCGACGCGGCGATGATCGCGGCGCTGTCGCGGCGCGTTCGTCGCCTACCGCGGCCACCCGGGACTGCGCGGCGTGCTGCTCGACGCCGAAGGGCCGCACTTCAGCTTCGGCGCGAGCGTCGAGGAGCACCTGCCGGAGAGCTGCGCGGCGATGCTCGCGTCGCTGCACGGCGCTGATCCTGCAGATGGTCGAGTTCCCGGTGCCGATCCTGGTCGCGGTGCGCGGCCAGTGCCTCGGCGGCGGGCTCGAGGTCGCGCTCGCGGGCGGCGCCGATCTTCGCCGCGCCCGACGCGCAGCTCGGCCAGCCGGAGATGCTGCTCGGCGTGTTCGCGCCGGCGGCCTCGGTGCTGCTGCCGTACCGCGTCAACCAGCCGGCGGCCGAGGACCTGCTGTTCTCCGGCCGCTCGATCAGCGGCGCCGACGCGCACGCGATCGGCCTCGTGCACACGCGTCGCCGACGACCCCGAGCTCGCGGCCCTGGCGTACTTCGAGCGGCACCTGCTGGGCAAGAGCGCCGCCGCGCTCGCCTGCGCCGTCGCCGCGGCGCGCGGCGGCCACGTGATCGCCGACGTGCGCCGCCGGCTCGCCGAGGTCGAGCGGCTCTACCTCGACCGACTGATGCACACGCGCGACGCCAACGAAGGCCTCGTCGCGTTCCTCGCCAAGCGCAAACCGCAAGTGGGAGCACCGCTGATGGCCAACGATCCCGGCAGTGATCAAGATCGTCGAGCGCTGCCAGGCGCTGTTCGAGGACCTCGACCTCGGCGCGGTCAAGGCGTGGAAGGCCGCCGTGCCGGGACGCAAGGCGATCGGCTACATGCCGGTCTACGTCCCGCGCGAGCTCATCCACGCGGCCGGGATGCTGCCGGTCGGCATCCTCGGCGGCGGCGACCAGCTCGAGGTGATCCAGGGCGACGCCTACTACCAGAGCTACATCTGCCGCATCCCGCGCTCGACGATCGAGCTGGGGCTCACCGGCCGGCTCGACTGCCTCGACGGCATGATGTTCCCGTCGATCTGCGACGTGATCCGCAACCTCTCGGGCATGTGGCAGATCCTGTTCAAGGACAAGTACGTCAAGTACTTCGACGTGCCGCAGAACTACGAGGACGACATCGGCGGCACGTTCTACATCCACGAGCTCGAGATCCTGCGCGACGACCTCGGCCGGCTGCGCGGCGCGCCGATCACCGACGCCGAGCTCAACGCGTCGATCGCGCGTCTACAACGAAAACCGCCGCGCGCTCGCAGGACCTCTACGTCTACCGCGCGACCAAGCCCTGGCAGGCGCCGACCTCCGAGGTCTACCTGGTGCTGCGCGCCGGCATGGTGCTGCCGGTGGAGGAGCACACGCAGCTCGTGCGCGACTACATCGCCGCCGCCGATGCGCTGCCGCGCCCGCAGCGCGACAACGCCCGCGTCGTGCTGACCGGCGCCTTCTGCGAGCAGCCGCCGCTCGGCCTCATCAAGTCGATCGAGATGTCCGGCTGCTACATCGTCGACGACGACTTCATGCTGGTGACGCGCTGGCTGCTCGACGACGTGCCGGCCGACGGCGATCCGCTGGTGGAGCTGTCGAAGGCGTTCCTGCACCGCTCGGCGTCGACCGCCGCCAAGTACGACACCAAGCGCGAGGACAAGGGCGTCTTCCTGCTGAAGCAGATCAAGACCCGCGGCGCCGAGGGCGTGATCTTCGCCGCGCCGTCGTTCTGCGACCCGGCGCTGCTCGAGCGGCCGATGCTGCAGGACGTGCTCTCCAAGCACGACGTGCCGCACACGGCGTTCAAGTACGCCGAGAACACCGGGCAGATGGCGCCGATCCGCGAGCAGGCGGGGACGTTTGCCGATTCGATCAAGCTGTGGAGCGCGGCGTAAGCCGCCCGCGGACGAGGAGAAGACCATGGCCACGACCGCCCCGCTGCCCGCATCCGCGAAGAAGCCGCAGAACGTCCAGAAGGAGGACGCGATGTGGCTGCAGAAGGAGCTGATCAACCGCAACTACACCGAGCTCGCGACGGCGCACCAGATGGGCCGCAAGGTGTCGGCGACCTTCGTCCCCGGCAACCTCAACGAGCTGCTGATGTGCTTCGACTTCGCGCGCAGCCTGCCCGAGACCAACGCGCTGCAGAACGGCATGCGCAAGAAGTCGGGCAAGTTCATCATGGACGCCGAGCGCGACGGCCAGTCGGAGGACGTCTGCACGTACGTGAAGGCGGACCTCGGCATGATGCTGGGCGGCGAGGTCGGCCCGACCGGCGAGGTGCTGCCGCGGCCCGACATCCTGCTGCTCTCCTACACCGGCTGCTTCACGTTCATGAAGTGGTTCGAGCTGATCCGCCACAAGTACGGCTGCGAGACGGTGATGCTGCACGTGCCCTACCAGGGCGAGGGGAAGATCCAGCCGAACATGCGCGACTACGTCGTCAAGCAGCTGAAGGAGACGGTGATCCCGACGCTGGAGCGCATCTCCGGCGTCAAGTTCGACATCGACCGCCTGCGCCAGTACATGCGCGAGTCGCAGAAGGCCGAGGACGACCTCGTCGCCGTGCTGCAGTCGGCGAAGAACCGGCCCTCGCCGATCGACGGCTACTTCGGCGCCGTCTACTACATCGGGCCGATCTTCACGGCGTTCCGCGGCATGCCCGAGGCGACCGAGTACTACCGCGTGCTGCGGCAGGAGATCGAGCAGCGCGTGCGCGAGGGCAAGGGGCCGGTGACGCCCGAGGGCGAGATGGGCGAGGAGAAGTACCGGCTGGTCGTCGAGGGCCCGCCGAACTGGACCAGCTTCCGCGACTTCTGGAAGATGTTCTACGACGAGGGCGCGGTCGTCGTGTCGTCGACGTACGCGAAGGTCGGCGGCCTCTACGACTTCGGCTTCCGCCACGACGCCGACCGGCCGCTGGAGTCGCTGGCCGAGTACTGCCTCGGCTGCTACACGAACCTCAACCTGCCGTCGCGGATCGACATGATCTGCCGCTACATCGACGAGTACCAGGCCGACGGCCTGCTGATCAACTCGATCAAGAGCTGCAACAGCTTCTCCGCCGGGCAGCTCCTGATCCTGCGCGAGGTCGAGCGGCGCACCGGCAAGCCGGCCGCGTTCATCGAGACCGACCTCGTCGACCCGCGCTACTTCTCGGCGGCGAACGTCAAGAACCGGCTGGAGAGCTACTTCCAGATGGTCAAGGCCAAGCGCGCCGCGGGCGCGCACGCCGTCCGCGCCCGGGTTCATCCCGATCGCGACGGCCCACTGACCGGAGGCCCCCATGCGCTGCTTCATCGGCATCGACCTCGGCTCGACGACGACCAAGGCGGTCGTCATCGACGAGAACCGGAACATCCTCGGCCGCGGCATCACCAACTCGCGGTCGAACTACGACACCGCCGCCGCGATCGCCAAGCAGGAGGCGCTGGTCAACAGCCGCTTCCACCTGTTCCACGACGCGCTGTCCGGCGTGGACGCGCTGGGCGGCTCGCTCGACACCTTCCTCGGGCAGCTCGAGCGCGACTTCCGCTCCGAGCAGTACCTGGAGCAGCTGGCCGACCTCGAGGCGACCTGCCAGCGCAACCTCGGCACGGCGAAGTTCGGCGACGCGACCGCCGCCGTCGGCGACGCGCTGACCGAGGTGTTCAAGCGCCTCGCGGCCGAGGCGCACACGCTGTTCGCGCCCGGCGCCAAGCGCAAGTCCGACTTCTTCCGCGACATCGCCGGCAGCCAGTACCTCGCGACCGGCGAGGCGGTGGCGAAGGAAGCGGGCATCCGCTACGACTTCCTGCTCAACGTGTTCGACCGCTCGATCATCGAGGTCGAGAACCGCGTCTACGGCGACTCGATCACGCGCCACCTGCTCGCGGCGATGGAGCGCACGTTCGTCACGCTGCCGGAGACGGCGCACCACCGCGCGCGCGTCGAGCCGGCGATCAAGGGCATCCTCGACACGCCGCTCGAGGAGACCTACACCGTCGGCACCGGCTACGGCCGCGCGCGGCTGCCGTTCTCGAAGGAGCACATCCGCTCCGAGATCCTGTGCCACGGCCTCGGCGCGCACGTGATGTACCCGGGCACGGCGACGGTGCTCGACATCGGCGGCCAGGACACCAAGGCGATCCAGGTCGACCCGAACGGCATCGTCGAGAGCTTCCAGATGAACGACCGCTGCGCGGCGGGCTGCGGCCGCTACCTCGGCTACATCGCCGACGAGATGAACATGGGCCTGCACGAGCTGGGGCCGATGGCGATGAAGTCGACCAAGACGATCCGCATCAACTCGACCTGCACGGTGTTCGCCGGCGCCGAGCTGCGCGACCGGCTGTCGCTGGGCGACAAGCGCGAGGACATCATGGCGGGGCTGCACCGCGCGATCATCCTGCGCGCGATGTCGATCCTCGCGCGCTCGGGCGGCATCCGGAACGAGTTCACGTTCACCGGCGGCGTGGCCAAGAACGAGGCGGCGGTCAAGGCGCTGAAGGACCTCGTCCGCGAGAACTACGGCGAGCTCACGCTCAACATCAATCCCGACTCGATCTACACCGGCGCGCTGGGCGGCGCGACGTTCGCGTGGCGCGCGGTGGTCGAGGAAGGCCGGACCGCCGAAGCGCGCGCCTAGACCGGAGGAAGACGACATGACCACCTGCACGATCGGCATCGACATCGGCTCCGGCGCGGTCAAGTCCACGCTGTTCCGCAGCGACGGCAACCGTCACGAGTGGCTGGCCAAGCGCTGCGAGCGCATCCGCCGCCGCGACCCGATGACGCTGGCGGAGGAAGGCCGCGACGGCGTGCTCGCCGACGCCGGCGTCGCGCTCGACGCCGTCGACTACATCGCGACCACCGGCGAGGGCGAGAACGTCAAGTTCGCGACCGGCCACTTCTACTCGATGACGACGCACGCCCGCGGCGGCGTGTTCCTGCACCCGGGGATCCACGCCGTCGTCGACGTCGGCGCGCTCAACGGCCGCGCGATCTACGTCGACGAGCGCGGCAAGGTGCTGTCGTACAAGATGACCAGCCAGTGCGCGTCGGGCTCGGGGCAGTTCCTCGAGAACATCGCCCGCTACCTCGGCGTGGCGGTCGAGGAGATCGGCCCGCTGTCGAAGTCCTCGCAGACGCCCGAGAAGGTGAGCTCGATCTGCGCCGTGCTGGCCGAGACCGACGTCATCAACATGGTCTCGCGCGGCATCGCCACGCCCGACATCCTCAAGGGCATCCACCTGTCGATGGCCTCCCGGATCGTCAAGCTGCTGAAGGTCACCGGCATCAAGGACGGGACCGCGCTGATGACCGGCGGCCTCGCGCTCGACGACGGCCTGCTCGCCGCGATCCAGGAGGAGATGGTCAACGAGAAGGTCAACGTGCAGGCGGTGAGCCACCCCGACTCGATCTACGCCGGCGCGATCGGCGCCGCGCTGTGGGGCGCGTTCCGGCACGGTAAACTCAAGGAGTTGCAGGAGCGGGCGGCGGCGTAGGCGGCTCTCCGCGCCCTGCCCCCCGACCCCCGACAGGAGATACCCGATGGCCCTGCTGATCAACGAGAACTGCACGTCCTGCGATGCCTGCGTTCCGGCCTGCCCGAACGACGCGATCGCCTCGGGCGACCCGATCTACGTGATCGATCCGCTGAAGTGCACCGAGTGCGTCGGCGCCGAGGACGAGCCGCAGTGCAAGCTCGTCTGCCCCGCCGACTGCATCGTCCAGAACCCGGACTTCCAGGAAACGCCCGAAGAGCTGATGGCGAAGTACGAGGCGCTGCACCAGTAGCAAGATCGGGGTCAGAGCTGCCAATTTCCGGAATCCCGGGAATCTGCGAGCTCTGACCCCGACTACGCGGCGTCCCCGCTTTCCTACGTCGCCGCCGGCAGGCGGCGCACGAACGGCAGCCGCTGCGACGGCGCGAAGCCGACGTCGTAGAGGAAGCCCAGCAGCCCGAGGTCGCGCGGCGACACGTTGGTCTCGACCCGCTCGATGTGCAGCGCGCCGAGGTTCGCGAACAGCTGCGACAGCAGCGCGTGGCCGATGCCGCGATGCGCGTAGTCGGGATCGACGCCGATGGTGTCGATGACGGCGACGGGCTCGGTGCGGCCGAAGTCGCCGAAGTCGGCCCGCGCCATCAGGTAGCCGACGACGGCGCCGTCGAGGCGCGCCGACAGCGACACGCGGATCGCCGAGTCGACCATCGTCTCGTTCAGCTTGTGCCGGATGTAGGCCTCGCGGTCGCGGCCGGTGATGTCGCGGTCGATGCGGACGATGTCGCCGAGGTCGGCCGGCGTCATCGCGCGCACGTCGGCGGTGTCGCGGGCGAGCCGCTCGAAGTCGTTGCCCGGACGGCCGCCGTAGTCGATCTCCTGCGCGGGGCCCTCGCCCTCGGGCAGCGAGACCGGGTCGTCGCGCTCGGCGCGGTACTCGCCGCCGTGGACCGCGCAGTCGACGATGTGGTTGGGCGCCAGCGTGAAGCCCATCGCGTCGAGCCAGCGCACCATCCGGTGGTCGTTCCAGGCCGCCTGCGTGCGCAGGTCGCGGATGCCGTGGCGCTGCGCCCACGAGGCCAGCGCGTCGAACAGCTGCCGGCCGACGCCGTGGCCGCGCACGTCGTCGCGCACGCCGAGGACCTCGAGCCGCAGCCCCGGCTCGCTGCGCCCGAACTCGCCCTCGAGCACCCGGGCGAGGATGAAGCCGGCGAGCCCCGCGCCATCCGTTGCGGCGAACTGCGCGTGCAGCTTGGGCTCCAGCAGCGCGGATTTCAGCCGCCGCTCGAAGTAGTCCCGCCGCGGCCGGCCTTCGATGGCCGCGTCGATCGCGACGACGCCCTCGAGGTCTTCCCGCGCCAGCGGCCGCACCGCGACATCGTGACCGGCAGTGGTTTGCATGTTCGCCTCTTCCCTATTTCCGTGGATCGGTGGATCGCGCGCGCTAGCGCGGCTGCCCGCGCACCGGCAGGTGCGGCAGCGCAAAGCCCTGGTTGAAGCCGGCGCGGGTCACCAGCGCGAACTTCATCCAGCCGCCGGCGGACGCGGCGGCAAGGCCGGCCACCGCGGCGACCATGAGCTCGCCCGGGACGCGACCGGCAAGGACCACCGCCGCGACGGAGAGCAGGATCGGCACGAGGGTCCCGCCGATGCGCAGGACCTGGCCCGCCTGCCCGAGCGCGCGCGCCGCGCCGGGGCTGACCGTTCCCGCCACGCGCCGCCGGTACGACTGCCAGAGGACGAAGCGCGCGACGACCAGGACCTCGAAGGCGACGACCAGCCAGCCCGGGAGGTAGCCGTGCACCGGCGCCGCGAGCAGGAACATCCCCGCGCCCTCGGTGAGCCCGGACACGACGACGAGCGGCACCACCAGCGGCTCGCGCCACGCCGGAATGCCCTTCGCCGCCTGCAGCATGCGGCCCTGGCAGTAGACGAAGGCCAGCGCCACGACCGCGGCCGGCCACGCATTCGGCAGCAGGCCGAACATCGCCGCGAGCCCGGTCGCCAGCAGCAGCTTCGCGGCGATCGCCTCGCGGGACATCCACGAGGTGCGGGGATTGAGGATCACGTTGAGCGAGCGCAGCTGCCGTCCGAGCTCGAGGAACACGCAGAGCAGCCCGACGCCGACGAGTGCGAGGCCGGCACCCAGCAGCGCCGTCAGCGTCGCTCCCCGCGCGCCGGAAAGCGCGGTGAACACGATCAGGCCGGCGCCGGCGCCGCCGCACATGAAGTTCGCGGCCGCGCGCGCGTCCCAGCTGGTCTGGTGCCAGGGATTCGGTCCGTAGCTCATGACTTATCCCACAGGTAGTAGAACCCCGGGCCGGTTCCGAGCTCCTCGTGCATCCGGAAGTGCTGCGTGCGCGCGAGGAGCTGCGACACGTTGCTGTCCGGGTCGTCGAGGTCGCCGAAGGTGAGCGTCTTGGTGATGCAGGCGTTGACGCACGCCGGCGTGGCCTCCGGGTCGACGCCCGGCGTCTGCCCGTCGGCAATGCCGGCGTCGATGCGCTCGACGCAGAACGTGCACTTGGTGGCCACGCCGAGCCGCCGGTCGTCGTGGCGCTCGGTCTCGTTCTCCATCGGCGCTCCGTAGGCGTAGGTCGGCCGCAGCGTCTTGTAGCGCGCCTGGTACGGGCACGCGACCGCGCAGTAGGCGCAGCCGATGCACAGGTCGTAGTCGATGGTGACGATGCCGTCGGCGCGCTGCTTCGTCGCCTTGGTCGGGCACACGTGCATGCACGGCGGGTCCGCGCAGTGCTGGCAGCCGACCGGCACGAACGCGCGGTGCACGTCCGGGTATTCGCCCTGCTCGACGTCGAGCACGCGCCGCCACTGCACGCCGGGCGGCGTCGCGTTGGCGTGCCGGCACGACGCCGTGCAGGTCTGGCAGCCGACGCAGCGCCGCAGGTCCGCGACCATCACCCAGCGCGTCATGGCGTCGCCCTCCCCGCCGCCGCGACCTTCACGCGCACGATGTCGGCGCCGGAACCCGTCGAGTCGGTGAGCTCGAGCGACATCCCGGCCAGCGCGTTCATGCTGGGCACGCCGAAGTCCTTGGTGAACGGCATCGCCCAGTGGTCGAACTGCCCGACCATCAGCAGCGTGTCGGGCCGGATGCCCTGCCGCACGACGGCGCGGCCGCTGACCTTGCGCTGCGGCGTCGACACGTCGATCCGGTCGCCGTCCGCGATCCCGAGCTTCGCGGCGGTCTGCGCGTTGATGACGACGCCGCGGTGGCCCGTGACGTTGTCGGCGACCTCCTTGATCAGCTGGATGCCCATGTTGGCGCCCCACGAGTACTGCATGCTGCGCGCGGTCACCAGCCAGAACGGGTACTCGTCCGGCTTGCCGCCGGACCTCTCCAGCGCCGCGACCCACGGCGTGCCGAAGTCCTTGCACTTCGGCAGCGCCTGGTACTCGGGCAGCTGGTGGTCCCACCAGTGCATGTCGTGCTCGTGCAGCCGGCGGCCGAGCTCGGCGCCGATCCGCAGCAGCCGCTCCTGGTAGGGCAGCTCGAAGCGCAGGCCCTTGTCCTCGAGCGTCGGGTACAGGTACCACTTGATCCGCGGGAACGGCCGGGTCGCGAGGCCGTGCTCGCGCCACCAGTCGAGCCCGTGCGACTCGCGGCCGTCGGAGACCTCGGCGCTGGCCGCCCGGCACACGGCCTCCCAGATCTCCTCGGGCGGATGCGGAACGTCCGGCGCGAGCGAGACGTCCCAGTGCGGGCCCTTCAGCGGCACGCCGGCCGCGCCCTTGTTGATCGACGCGTTGTACTTGTCGAGCAGGCCCGTCCGCTGCGCGAACTCGGTCGCGATGGCGGTGAAGTCGCGCGCCTCGCCGCGCGTCGCGACGGCCGGCTGCCGCAGCGCGAAGCCGGTGCAGTCCCAGAACTGCTCGACGAACTTCGAGCCGCCGATGCGGATCAGCTGCAGGCTCTCGAGATCCGTCGCCTCGGGCAGCAGCACGTCGGCGAAGTGGTTGGTCTCGTCGCGCGTGTAGGCGAACGCGACCGTGAACGGGAACGTCGCCATCTTCCGGCCGATGCTGTCGGTGTCCCAGAACGAGATCGCGGGATTCGTCCGGTAGACGATCCACACGTCCGGCGGCGTCACCCGCGGCAGCCCCTTCGGCGTCTCGTCGAGGAACAGCCACGAGAAGTGCGTCGGCCCCAGCGCCTGGCTCCACGGGCCGTTGGCGGCCAGCGGCACCATCGTCCGGTAGGCGTTGCGGATGTTCGGGTTCGGCGACCACCGCGCCTTGTCGGTCGGGTTCAGCGGGTAGTCCATGAAGCCGTCCGGGCCGACGACGACGCTGTCCACGCGCGCCGGCACCTGGCGGTTGAGGCGCACCGTCGTGCCCAGCGTCCCGCCGGGCACCTCGAGGCCGCCGACGAGCGCCGCCAGCATCGTGCGCGCCCACACGCACTCGAACCCGCCCCAGCCGTTGTTCACGGTCTTGCCGAGGCTCACCGCGACCGGACGGAACGGCAGCGTCCGGCCGTCGATCTCGATCGTCTCGCCGACGTGCGCGTGCGCGAGGAACTCCTGCGCGATCCGCCGCATCGTCGCCGCCGACACGTCGCACATCTTCGCCGCCCACTCGGGCGTGTACGGCGCCATGTGGTCGACCAGCCTGGTGAACGCGGTCTCGCCCGGCAGCAGGCCGTCGCCCAGCACGTCGTCGTCGGGGCCGATCTCGATCGCGTCGGCCTCGAACCGGCCCTCGAGCGCCGGGGCGATGCCGGGCGTGTCGAACGGCACCGCGGCGCCGGTCTTCGCGTCCCGGACGAGCGGCTTCCTCGTCGCCCGGTCGCGCAGGTAGTAGCCGTGCGGGCCGACGAGGTACGGCGAGGACGTGTGATTGGCGAGGAACGGCAGGTCGAGCCGGTCGCGCGGCGACTCGTGCAGCAGCGCGTGCACGAGCGCGAACAGGAACGCCGCGTCGGTCTTCGGCCGGATCGGCACCCACTCGGCCGAGCAGGCGCCGGTCACCGACAGGTGCGGCTCGACCTGCACGCGCTTCATGCCGCGCTCGCGCGCGTGCGCGTGCCGCCAGACGCCGACGACGCCGCCCGAGGCCTCGACGTTGGCGCCGCAGGAGATCAGGTACTCGGTGAGCGGCGTGTCGGGCGACACGGTGAACGCGCGGTGCCAGAACTCGCCGTACAGGTGCTCGGAGTGGTAGCACTTGACGCCCTGCCCCGAGCCGAAGCCCATGTCGACCGGACCCCACGCGGCGAGGAACGCGGGGAACGTGCCCATGTACGACTGCGGCGTGCCCGCGCCGCCGAGGCTCACCGCCAGCCGCGGATAGCCGGACTCGTCGGTGAGCCCCGCCGCGCGGATCGCGTTGAGCTTCGCGGCGACGAGGTCGAGCGCCTCGTCCCAGCCGATCGGCACGAAGCCGGGATCCTCGTCGCGCCCCTTCTTCGGGTTCGTCCGCTTCATCGGCGTCAGCACCCGGTTCGGGTTGTACGTCTTCTGCACGAGCCCGTAGGCCTTGACGCAGACGCGGCCGCCGCCCGGATGCACGTCGGCGGCGCAGAAGTTGGGCTCGACCTCGGTCGCGACGCCGTCGACGACCTTGACGGTCATCAGGTCCGGCCCGGCGACGCACTGGTAGCAGTACGTCGGGATCCTGCGCGTGTTGGGGGTGGCGGCAGCGGAGCTCATGTCGGCCCGCTCCCGGCTCCGGTTGCGGCAGCCTCCGCCCGTGCGAGCGCAGTCTTCATCCGATCCTCCTGTGGAGCGAGCAGCGTGACGAACCTGCCGGGTGCGCACTCTGGCGGTGGTTGCCGCACGCCGGAAACGGTTGAGGGTTCGCCGAATACCGGCTAATCTGGCATCGGAATGCCGAAATTGGATTGATGTAAGTCATACTTTCGTGCACCCGATGCCCGCAACGAGCTCCCCGTGACCACGACCCGCAAGCCGCAGCCCCCCGCGCGCGACGCCGGCCGCGCCCGCGCCGGCGCGCCGGCGGCGGCCGCCGCGCCGGTCGCGATCCGACCGGTGCGCCGCGGCGACCTCGACCAGATCAGCCACCTCGACGCGCGGGTGACCGGCATCGAGAAGAAGAGCTACTGGCAGTCGCTGTACCGGCGCTACGGCGCGGCGGAGGAGACCGAGCGCGCGTTCCTCGTCGCCGATGCCGGCGGGCGCGTCGTCGGCTTCGTCATCGGCGAGGTCCGCGACTGGGAGTTCGGCTCGCCGCCCTGCGGCTGGGTGTTCGGCATCAACGTCGATCCCGAAGCGCGCCTCGCCGGCACGGGCACGCGCCTGCTCGAGGCGATCACGGCGGTGTTCCGCCGCGCGGGCGTGCACAAGGTGCGCACGATGCTCGCGCGCGACAACCACCTGATCCTGTCGTTCTTCCGCAGCCAGGGCATGATGGCCGGCCCGTTCATCCCGCTGGAAATGGACCTCGAGACGGTGAAGCTCTGCAGAAGAACACGTCGCTCGCGCTCTACAGCGTGCTCGAGTTCGCGTCCGACCCGACGCGCCACATCTCGGCCGCCGAGATCGCGGCCAAGTACGACGTCTCGCCGCACCACCTCGCGAAGGTGCTCTCCGAGCTCGCGCGTGCCGGCGTCGTCGAGTCGGTCCGCGGCGTCGGCGGCGGCTACCGCTTCGCCGGCAACGCGCGGCGGCTGACGCTGATGGACGTCATCGCGCTGTTCGAGGATCTCAACCCGCCCGAGGACGACCGGCGCGAGGCCGGCACGCCGACGCCGGTGGGCACCGCGCTCGGCCTCGTGCTGTCGGAGATCGACGAGATCGCCAAGGCGACGTTCAGCTCGATCACCTTCGCGACGATGCTGCGGCTGATCGCCCGGCAGCAGCGCGAGGCGCGGACGCCGGCGCCGCACCGGCCGTAGCCGGTCACTTCCGGTCGAGCGGGCAGATCTCCAGCGCCTTCTCCTCGACGTTCGAGCGCACCGGCTCGCAGGCGCGGTCGAGGCGCACGAGGCCATAGCCCGCGAGCATCGCCTCCTCGTTCGCGTCGGTGCCCCCGGTCCTCCGCAGGACGAACAGCGGCCCGTCGTGCGCCGCGACCTGGTCGTGCATCCGCTGCTGCAGCTTGTGCGCGGACGGCTTGTCCCGGTAGGCGCCGAGCAGCCGCATCACCCGCACGCCGGGCGCCATGAACGGGACGAGGTAGCCGATCGGCTCGGCGGTGGTCACCACCAGCGCGCCGGACGCGACGAGGGGCACCTGCACGTCGAACCAGGGGCCGCCGCCGGCGCGCGTGCGCCCCCAGTTCGGGGCGAGCGTCTGCGCGACGACCGCGATGCAGGTCACGCCGATCAGGAGGTCGCGGTGCTTCGCGCCCCGCAGCGCCATCCCCATGCCGACGACCAGCAGCAGGCTCGCCAGGAGCTCGGCGACGACCGTGTCGCGGTAGCTCGACGAGGTGACGACCCACACGCCGTAGGCGGTGAACGTGAACAGCGCCACCATCTGCACCGACCGCGGCATCCGCTCGTGGATGACGGAGCCGACGCTGCGCTTGCCGCGGATCGCGTCGACGACCGTCGAGAGCGCGAGGCTCACGGCCACGAGGTAGAGCACGGCGAGCCGCGGCTCGCGCATCGCCGGCTCGGTCATCGCCTGGTTGCGCTCGGCCAGCCGGAGCGGCCAGGTCAGCCAGTCCTTGAGCGTCTGCGGGCGGAACCTCGGGTCGACGACGTTGACCGGGTCCCAGAATTCGGAGCGGAAGATGCCGTTGAAGTACGGGAAGAACGGGTTGTCGTAGCGGCCCGCGAGCCACGCCCCCCAGTAGCCGTAGCCGACGAGGAAGCCGAGCAGCCCGTACACGACCAGCAGCCCGAACGCGAGGTGGCGGCGCGGCCGGTCGCGGAAGCAGACCAGCGTGACGACCGCGGCGGCGACCGCGTACGGCGCCGCGGCCGGCTTCAGCCCGACGGCGAGCCCGAGCAGGATGCCGATCAGGGCGAACATCGTGCGGCTGGGTCCGGCGGCGCGGTGGCCCTCGCGCACGAGCAGGAAGAGCGCCGGCAGCACCAGCGCCGCCGTGTGCCATTCGTTCGTCGTCGAGCCGACCTGCGACAGGCTGGCGGTTCCGGTGAACGCGACGAGGCAGATCGCCGACAGCGCGAGCGCGCGGCGGTGCACGCGCAGGTCGACGACGACGCGCCGCGCGATCCGGAACAGGAAGTACGCGCCGACGCCGGCCGGCAGTCCCATCAGGAAGGTGACGATCCACGCCGGCAGGCCGCCCGCGACCAGCGCGTAGAACGGCAGGTCGGGCAGCGGATTGAGGAACGACTGGAGGCCCGCGGGCGCCGAGTCGATCGCCGCGCGCTTGTTCAGGAACGCCCAGGGGTTGTAGTAGTGGTGGTTCTTCAGGTCCCAGCTGGCGTCCTGCCCCAGCCCCAGCGACACGAGGCCCGCGCCGAGGACGAACAGCAGCAGGCCCGGGCCCGGCTGCGCGAGGGCGACGACGATCTCGTCGAAGAAGGATCGCGGCCGCCGGCGGGGCCGGCCCGATACCGGCGGCACCGGCGGCGTCGGCGTTGGGGTCGGCGACGAGGTCGGGGTCGGAGTCGTGTTCAAATCACTCGATCGTTGCCGCCGTCGACCGGCAGCTGCGCCCCGGTCGTCTTGGCGAACAGCGCTCCGCACATCTCGGCGGCGAGCTCCGCGACGTCGCGGCTCGTCACCTCGGTCTTCAGCACGTTGTTGCGCTTGTACTCGTCGACGCTCATCCCGTAGTGCGCGGCGCGCGACGCGAGCACCTCCGGCGTCCAGATGCCGGTGTCGAACACGGCGTTCGGATGCAGCGAGTTGATGCGGATGCCGTCGCCGCCCCACTCCAGCGCGGCGACGCGGGCGAGCTGCGTCAGCGCCGCCTTCGACGCCGAATAGGCGGCCGCCCCCGGTCCCGGCGCCGGCACGTTCTTCGACCCGATGACGACGACGCGCCCGCCGCGCGGCGCCTCCTTCAGGAACGGATGGCACTCGCGCATCAGCACCAGGTTGGCGTCGAGGTTCACCTGCATGATCCGGCGCCACTCGGCCGTGGCGAGCGCGTCGATGCGCCGCCCGCCGGGAAACATGCCGGCGTTGAGCACCAGCATGTCGATGCCGCCGTAGGCGTCGACCGCCCGGCGCAGCGCGTCGCCGACCGCCGCCTCGTCGGTCAGGTCGCAGACGATGCCGAGGCAGTCGACGCGCGCGTGCAGCGAGGCGACGGCCGGGTCGATGTCGAGCGCGACGACGGCCGCGCCCCGGGCGAGCAGCGACGCCACGCAGGCCTTGCCGATGCCCGACGCGGCGCCGGTGACGAGCGCGACCTCGCCGGCGAACGGCGGCGCCTTGCCGCCCTTCCTGAGCTTCGCCTGCTCGAGGTCCCAGTACTCGACGTCGAACAGGTCCTTCGCCGGCAGCGCGCGGTAGCCGCCGAGCGCCGTCGCGCGGGCGATCACGTCGATCGTGTGCGCGTAGATCTCGGCGCCGATCGCCGCGTCCTTCGCGGTCCGGCCCGCGGCGCAGAGGCCGAGCTCGGGATCGAGCACGAGGCGCGGCGCCGGGTCGAGCATCGTCTTGCGTTCCTTCGCCGACGGCTCGTGCGCGGCGAAGTACGCGCGATAGGCGTTCGCATACCCGTCCACGTCGCGGCCGACGAGCGGCAGGTTCTTGGTGCGGATCGAGTGGTCGGGGGTCGCCGGGCCCTGCTGCGCGATCGTCGCGACATCGTCGCGGCGGCAGAAGGCGAGCGACTTCGGATCGGCGTGTCGGGCGAGGATCAACGGCGTGCCGGCGCAGTCGGAGATCGACTTGCGCAGGCGCGCGAGCTCGCGCGAAACGTCGGGGAGTCCGGCATCGGCGCGCGCGGGCGCCGCGTCCGGCCAGGGCAGCGCCCACGCGCCCTTGCGCCGCAGGTATTCCTCGGCACGGTTCACCAGCATGATCATCCGCTCGTAGGACTCGCGCGCCGTCGCGCCGAACGAGAAGATGCCGTGGTTGAGCAGCACCATGCCGACGGTGTTCGGGCCCGCCTCGACGGGAAAGCGCTCGGCGCAGGCGCGGGCGAGATCGAAGCCCGGCATCACGTACGGAAGGACGACGACCAGATCGCCGTAGACCTCGCGGATCCGCGCCGCGCCGTCCGCCGTGTTGGTGATCGTGAGCACCGCGTCGGCGTGCGTGTGGTCGACCCACGGGTACGGCAGCAGCGCGTGCAGGATCGCCTCGACCGACGGCGCCGGCGCCGTCGCGCGCGTCACGTGCGTCGCGAGCTCGTTGACCATCTCGAGGTCGGACAGCGCGGGAAGCTGCGCCAGTCGCTTGCAGGTGCGCGAGGCGCACCGGCGCGAACCCGGCCGGCTCGATCGTCGCCAGGTCCCAGCCGCTGCCCTTGACGTAGAGGATGTCCTCGTCCTCGCCGAGGAGGTTGCGCTGCGCGCAGCTTGACCGACGTGTTGCCGCCGCCGTGCAGCACCAGCGTCGGGTCGCTGCCGAGGAGCCGCGACGTGTAGCAGCGCAGCTCGAGGTCGCCGGCGCACCGCCCGGCCTCGGCCTCGTCCCAGCGGCTTTTCATGCGCGGCTCCCGAGGGAAGCTCGCCGTCGTTGCAGTCCGGCCATCGCGTGCTCTTGCGTGCAGTGGAAGTGGGCCCATTCTCGCCATCCGCCGCGGGGCCGTCAAACGACCTGCCGATGCGTGCTCATCCCGTCGTGCCGCGCGCATGGAATAAAATGGCGGCTGGCCACGCGCGGAGCCCGCAATGCAGATCGTATGTCTGGACCTCGAGGGGGTCCTGGTCCCGGAAATCTGGATCGAGTTCGCTTCCCGCACCGGGATTCCCGAGCTGCGGCGCACGACGCGCGACGAGCCCGACTACGACAAGCTGATGACCGGGCGGCTCGCGATCCTGCGCGAGCACGGGCTGGGCCTGCCCGACATCCAGCGGGTGATCGCGGCGATGGGGCCGATGGCCGGCGCGCGCGAGTTCCTCGACGCGCTGCGCGAGACCTACCAGGTGATCATCCTGTCGGACACGTTCTACGAGTTCGCGCGGCCGCTGATGCAGCAGCTCGGGCAGCCGACGCTCTTCTGCCACTCGCTGGAGGCCGACGCCGACGGGATGCTCGTCGCCTATCGCCTGCGGATGCCCGACCAGAAGCGCGAGGCGGTCCGGCGCCTGCGCGAGCTCAACTTCCGCGTCGTCGCCGCCGGCGACAGCTACAACGACACGGCGATGCTCGGCGAGGCCCACCGCGGCATCCTGTTCCACCCGCCGGAGAACGTCGTCCGCGAGTTCCCGCAGTTCCCGGTGACGAGGAGCTACGCCGAGCTGCGGCGCGAGATCGACCGCGCGTTCGCGGCGCTGGCGGCGTAGCGCCGGCCTTTCGCCCGCCGCTTTCCGCCCCGGCCGGCCGGCTGGCCGGCCCGGCTCGCGCCGGCCGCACTCCAGGGTTAGACTAGCGCCCGCTGCACGACCCCGGCGCCGGTCGTGCACGGCCGGCCGCACCTCGAAGACGGGATCGGCAGCGGCCCATACCGCGCGCGAACGGGGACTTCGAGCAGCCGATGGCAACACGAGCGCGATCAGGACCCGAGCCGGAACCGCAGGCACCCGGACGTGCCGGCAGGCGATCTCGCGCGGCAGCTCGAAGAGCGCACCGACGAGCTCAACGCGCGCGTGCGCGAGCTCGAGGTGATCGGCACCATCCAGCACGGCATCGCCGGGCGCGCTCGACTTCCAGGCGATCGTCGACCTCGTCGGCGACAAGCTGCGCGAGGTGCTGCGGGCGCTGGACATCGGCATCGTCTGGTTCGACCCGCAGACCCGGCTCCTGCACTTCCTCTACAGCTACGAGCACGGCGTGCGCCTGCGCCTGCCGCCGATGGAGGCGCCGGCCGCCCATCCTGCGGATCATCGAGAGCCGGCAGTCGCTGCTGTGCCGCACGGCCGAGGAGCAGATCGCCGCCGGCATCGGCGCCGTCCCCGGCACCGACCAGAGCCGCTCCGCGGTCGTCGTCCCGATCATCGGTCGCGACCGCGTGCTGGGCTTCCTGTCGATGGAGGACTACGAGCGCGACGGCGCCTACGGCGACGCCGAGCTGCGGCTGCTGCAGACGGTCGCGGCCGGCATGGGCGTGGCATTGGAAAGCGCGCGTCTTTTCGACCAGGCCCAGGAGTCGCTCGCGCGCCAGACCGCGACCGCGCGACATCCTGCGCGTGATCAGCGCCTCGCCCACCGACGTCCAGCCGGTGTTCGTCACGATCGTCGCCACCGCGCTGCGCCTCGCTGCCGAGCGCGTGGGTCGTGCTGCTGCGGCGCGAGGGAAACGCCTTCGTCACGGCCGCGTTCGCGAACCGCGAGCATCCCGCCGGCGGCGTCCTCGACACGCCCGAAGTCGTGCCCATCGATCCGGCGGCAAATTTCCCGTCCCGGGTCTTCGCCTCGAAGGCGATGCTGCACATTCCCGACTGGCTGGCGATCGATCTTCCGCCGCACGAGCGCCGGGTGCACGAGCGATCCGGGCTGCGCTCGTCGCTGATGCTGCCGGTCCTGTGCCAGGGCGAGTGCATCGGCGTCCTGGCGGTGGCCCACAATTCGGCGCACGCCTACAGCGACGACGAAGATCGCGCTGGCGGCTCGTTCGTCGACCAGGCGGTGATCGCGGTCGAGAACGTGCGCCTGTTCAACGAGACGAGGGAGGCGCTGGAGCGCCAGACCGCCACCGCCGACGTGCTGAAGGTCATCAGCGAATCGCCGACCGACGTGCAGCCGGTGTTCGACGTCATCGCCGAGCGCGCGGCGCGGCTGACGGGCGCCGATTACGGCTGGGTCTTCCGCTTCGACGGCGAGCTGCTCCACGTCGCGAGCTGCTACGGCGTCAACGCGGCGGGGATCGAGGCGGCCCGGCGGTCGTTTCCGATGCCCCCGGGCGGAGGTTCCGCTTCCGCGCGGGCCGTGCGCGACGGCGAGGTGGTCAACATCGGCGACGTCCGCGACGAGGACGACGTCCAGTACAAGGTGAAGTCGATCGCCGATCTGGCCGGCTACCGCAGCATTCTCGCCGTGCCGATGCGGCAGAACGACCAGATCGTCGGCGTCGTCACGGTCACGCGCGCCGCGCCGGGCGTCTTCCCCGACAAGGAGGTGGCGCTGCTGCAGACCTTCGCGCGCCAGGCCGTGATCGCGATCGAGAACGTGCGGCTGGTCAACGAGACGAAGGAGGCGCTGGAGCAGCAGACCGCCACCGCCGAGGTGCTGCAGGTCATCAGCAGTCGGTGGCCGATACCCAGCCCGTGTTCGAGAAGATCCTCGACAGCTGCCAGCGCCTGATCGCATGCAGCGACCTGGCCGTGTTGACCGTCGACGAGGACTCCATGGTGCACCTGGGTCTGACGCGCGGACCGGGCGGCCGGAGGGCGGCGCAGAAATTCAAGCCGACTCCGATCGCCCGGACGATCATCGTGGAGGCGGTGCTGAAGCGCTGCGTGATGCACTATCCCGACGCATTGTCGGGGGACGGGGTCCCCGAGGCGATTCGCCTCATGGCGGCCAAGATCGGCAATTTTTCCTGCCTGGTCGCGCCGATGATGTGGCAGGACAGCGGTGTCGGCGCCTTCTTCGTCGTCCGCACGTTCGCGGACCGCCAGTGGACGACGTTTACGGCGCAGGAGATCGCCCTGCTGGAAACCTTCGCCGACCAGGCCGTGATCGCGATCCAGAACGCGCGGCTCTTCAAGCAGGCGCAGGAGGCGCGCGCCGCGGCGGAGGCCGCCAACGAGGCCAAGAGCGCGTTCCTGGCGACGATGAGCCACGAGATCCGCACGCCGATGAACGCGGTGATCGGCATGAGCGGGCTGCTGCTCGACACGCCGCTCGACCGCCGAGCAGCGCGACTACGCGGCGACGATCCGCGACTCCGGCGACGCGCTGCTGACGATCATCAACGACATCCTCGACTTCTCCAAGATCGAGGCGGGACGGATGGACCTCGAGGCGCACCCGTTCGACCTGCGCGAGTGCGTCGAGTCGGCGCTCGACCTCGTCGCGGCGCGCGCGGCGGAGAAGGACCTGGACATCGCCTACGTGTTCGAGGGCGACGTGCCGGCGGCGATCAGCTCGCGACGTGACGCGGCTGCGGCAGGTCCTGCTCAACCTGCTCGCCAACGCGGTGAAGTTCACCGAGGAGGGCGAGGTCGTGCTGACCGTGCAGCCGCGTCGCCGGCGGCGACGGCGACGCCGACGCTGCAGTTCTCCGTGCGCGACACCGGCATCGGGCTCGACGCGGAGGGCCTCGGCAAGCTGTTCCAGTCGTTCTCGCAGGCCGACTCGTCGACGACGCGCAAGTACGGCGGCACCGGGCTCGGGCTCGCGATCAGCAAGCGGCTCGCCGAGCTGATGGGCGGCACGATGTGGGCCGAGAGCGCGGGCCGGGGCACGGCTCGACGTTCCATTTCACGATCCGCGCGCCGCGCGCCGAGCTGCCGCCGAGCGCCGGCGCAGCTTTGCCGGCGAGCAGCCGGCGCTGGCCGGCAAGCGGGTGCTCGTCGTCGACGACAACGCGACCAACCGGCGGATCCTCGGCGCTGCAGATGGCCAAGTGGGGCATGATCGCGCGCGACGCCGAGGGACCGCGGCGGCGCTGCAGCTGCCTGAAGGACGGCGAGCGCTTCGACCTCGCGATCCTCGACATGCACATGCCGGAGATGGACGGCGTCGCGCTCGCGCGCGCGATCCGCGCGCTCGCCGCCCGACGCTGCCGCTGGTGCTGTTCACCTCGCTCGGCCGGCGCGAGGCGGCCGCCGAGAGCGCCGGGCTGTTCAACGCCTACGCTCACCAAGCCGCTGCGGCAGATCCAGCTGTTCGACACGCTGATGACGCTGCTCGCGCGCGAGTCCGCCCCGCGCCCGGCCGCGCCGGCGAAGCCGACGATCGATCCCGGGATGGCGCGACGCCACCCGCTGCGCATCCTGCTGGCCGAGGACAACGTCGTGAACCAGAAGCTGGCGCTGCGGCTGCTGCAGCAGATGGGCTACCGCGCCGACGTCGCCAGCAACGGCATCGAGGCGATCGAGTCGCGTCGAGCGGCAGCCCTACGACGTCGTGCTGATGGACGTGCAGATGCCGGAGATGGACGGGCTCGAGGCCACGCGCCGCATCACCGCCCGCTGGAGCGCCGGCGCGCGGCCGCGCATCGTCGCGATGACCGCCAACGCGATGCAGGGCGACCGCGAGATGTGCCTCGCGGCCGGCATGGACGACTACCTGACCAAGCCGATCCGCGTCGAACGCCTGGTCGAGGCGTTGCACGGCGCGACGGCGCGCGAGGACCGATGACATGAGCGAGCCCGCAATCGACGTCGACACCTTCCGCGAGCTGGAGGACACGGCCGGCGCCGAGTTCGTCACCGAGCTCGTCGACACCTTCCTCGACGAGGCGCCGAAGATGCTGGCGGCGCTCCGGGCCGCGCTCGCCGGAGGCGACGTCGACGCCTTCCGCCGCGCCGCGCATTCGCTGAAGTCCAACGGCCTGACGTTCGGCGCGATGGCGCTGGCCGCGATGGCACGCGAGCTCGAGCTGTCGGCGGGCGACGTCGTGCAGCGCGGCGACGCGGCGCCGGTCGACGCGCTGGCGACGGAGCAGGAGCGCGTCGCCGCCGCGCTGCGGGGGCTCCGGCATGCGTGACGGAGGCGCCGGCGCGCGGCTGCTGGTCGTCGACGACAACACGCGTCAACCGGCTGCTGCTCGCCCGCGCGCTGGAGCTGCAGGGCCACCGCGCCGCGACGGCCGAGAACGGCCGCATCGCGCTCGAGATGCTGCGGCGCGAGCCGTTCGACCTCGTGCTGCTCGACATGGAAATGCCGGAGATGGACGGCTTCCAGGTGCTGGAGCAGATGGTCGCCGACCTGCAGCTGCGCGACGTCCCGGTGATCGTCACCTCGTCGCTGGAGGGCATCGACAGCGTCGTGCGCTGCATCGAGCTCGGCGCCGAGGACTACCTGGCGAAGCCGGTCAACCCGGTGCTGCTGAAGGCGCGGCTCTCGGCGCCAGCCTCGAGAAGAAGCGGCTGCGCGACCAGCAGAAGGAGCTGATCCGCCGCTTCGCGACGCCCGAGGTGGCGCAGACCTGCAGACGTCCGGCTTCGCGCTCGGCGGCAAGCGCGTCGACGCGTCGGTGATGTTCGTCGACATCCGCGACTTCACGCCGCTCGCGGAGTCGCAGCCGCCGGAGGAGACGATCGAGCTCCTCAACACCTACTACACGCTGATGTTCGACGCGATCAGCGGCCACGGCGGGATCGTGAGCCTCATCATCGGCGACGGGCTGATGGTCATCTTCGGCGCGCCCGTGCCGCTGCCCGACCACTGCGAGGCGCGGTGCGCGCGGCGCGGGAGATGATCGACACGATCGAGCTCTTCAACGTCGAGCGCGACGCCGCCGGCAAGCCGCCGATCCGGATCGGCATCGGCATCGCGTCGGGCGCGATGGTCGCCGGGTACGCGGGCACCAACGAGCGCGCGACGTACACGTGCATCGGCGACACGGTGAACCTGGCGTCGCGGCTCGAGGGGCACACGAAGGTCGCCAAGCGGTCGATCCTGGTCGACGCGACGACGCGCGCGGCGCTCGGCGACCGGGTCGCGGTCGAGCCGCTGGGCCCGATCACCGTCAAGGGCAAGTCGCGTGGCGGTCGAGGTCTACGCGATCGCGATCTGAACCAGCCGGGCCGGCGTGGCCGCTGCGCCGTCGGCAGTCGGCGGGGACTGCGCGCGGCTCACCCCGCGCCGCCGGGCTGCGGCTCGTACCGGTAGCCGACGCCGTAGACCGACTTCAGGCAGTCGGTGCCCGGCGCGACCGCCTCGATCTTGCGCCGGATGTTCTTGACGTGGCTGTCGATCGCGCGATCGCTGACGTCGCGCAGGTCGTCGTGCAGCGCCGATGAGCAGCTGGTCGCGGGTGAACACGCGCTCGGGCTGCCGCAGCAGCATCCGCAGCAGCTGGTACTCGAGCGGCGTCAGCGGCAGCTCGCGGCCCGCGAGCCGGATGCGCCGCGCGTCCTCGTCGACGGCGAAGCCCTGCGCGCTCCCGGCCGGGCCCGCGTTCCATTCCGCGCGGCGCAGCAACGCCTTGATCCGCGCGACGACCTCGCGCGGCGAGAACGGCTTGCACACGTAGTCGTCGGCGCCGAGCTCGAGCCCGAGCAGGCGGTCGATCTCGTCGACGCGCGCGGTGACCATCATGATCGGCACCGAGGTGAACTGCCGCAGCGCCTTGCACACCTCGATGCCGTCGAGGCCGGGCAGCATCAGGTCGAGCACGACCGCCGCCGGCGGATCGGCGCGCACCGCGGCCGCCACGGGGCGGCCGTCGGCGTGCAGCTCGACGTCGAAGCCATTCGCCTCGAGGTAGTCGCGCAGGACCGCCGCGATCTTGGCGTCGTCCTCGACGACGACGATCCGGCGGCGGATCGGCGCGTTCATGACGCCAACGGCAGCGAAACGGTGACTTCGAGGCCGCCCAGCGCCGACGGCGCCGCGCGGATCTCGCCGTCGTGCGCCGCCACGATCGCACGCGCGATCGCGAGCCCGAGGCCGCTGCCGCCGGTCGCGCGGCTGCGGGCGGCGTCGGCGCGATAGAGCGGCTCGAACAGCTGCGCGCAATCGGCCGCCGCCACGCCCGGCGCGCTGTCCTCGACGACGAGCGTCGCGCGCCCCGCGCCGGCCGCGAGCCGCACGGCGATCGTTCCCGGCGCATCGGTGTAGCGGACGCTGTTCTCGAGCAGGTTGACGACGAGCTGCTCGAGCCGCTGCGCGTCGCCGACGAGCGCGACGGGCGCCTGCGGCATGGCGAGCGTCAGCCGCAGTCCCTTGGCCGCCGCGGCATCGCGATAGCGCTCGCCGACGCGCGCGACGACCGCCGCCAGGTCCATCGGCGCCATCGCGCAGGGCAGCGCGTTCAGGTCGGCGAGCGCCAGCTGGTGCAGGTCGTCGACCAGGCGCGCGAGATGCCGGACCTCGTCGTTGAGCGAGCCCACGGCGGCGAGGTCGAGCGGCCGCACGCCGTCGGCGAGGGCTTCGAGCTCCGCGCGCAGCACGGTCAGCGGCGTGCGCAGCTCGTGCGAGATCTCGGCGATCCACTGCCGGCGCGAGCGCTCGAGCCGCGCCAGCGATCCGGCCATCGCGTCGACGTTGTCCATCAGCATCCCGATCTCGTCGCGGCGCGTGGTGGCGAGGCGGACGTCGAACTCGCCGCGGGCGATGCGCTCGGTCGCCGCGGCGATCGCCGACAGCGGCCGCGTCACGCGTCGCGCCACCAGCGGCGCGACCACCGCCATCAGCAGGATCAGCGCCGCTGCCGCCCACGCGATGCGCAGGTACTGCGCGTGCAGGAACGCGACGTCCTCGGGACGGTCGACGTGCCGCAGCGGCCAGATGCGCAGCAGCGCCAAGGTGCGGCCGTCGGCGACGATCTCGCGATCGATCGGCGCGCCGGCATTGGCCGGCACCGCGCGTGGCGGGAGCACCGACATGCGGTCGGGATCGAGCAGGTCCACGCGTGCGCCCAGGCTGAACGGATCGGCGTCGGTTCGCGGCGGGCGCGGCGGCGGCGGGCGCCCGGGCGGCCCGTCCCCCGGCAGCCGCGGCGGCGGGTGCGCGCCGGCGCGGGGCGGCGGCGGGTGCCCGCAGCGACTCCCCCGGCGGCGCGTCCGGCCTGCGCGCGCGGCGGTCGCGTCCGGGCGGGCCTCCGGCGGCGGCTCCGGCGGACCGCGGTCCGTCGCCCCCTCGCCCAGCCCCGCCGCGGACATCGCCGAGCGCTGCAGCAGCTGCCGGAACAGCCGCGGGTCGCGCCGGATGACGTCGACCGATCCCGCCTGCTGGATTTCGGTCGCGAGCAGCTGCGCCAGCACGTCGAGCTGCTCCTGCTGCCGCGCGTTGAGGTACGCGACGAATCCGCGCTCGAGGTTGAACGCGAACAGCGAGCCCAGCGCCGCGACCGCAAGGAGGACGGCGACGAGCAGCACGACGAAGGTCTGGTGGGCGAGGCGCACGGTTCGAAGGCGGGAGCGGTCTTCACATGCTACCGGAGAGCGGCGGCAGGAATGTGGACGCGATTCTCCACGATTGCTCGCTGCTGCTTCCTCCGGGACAGCCGCGCCGGGACAGCCGCGCCGGGCTTTTGCCACCCGCCGGACCCCGTGGTAGGGTTGTCGCCTCACAAGCACCGCTTCGCCGGCCGCGCGAGATCCGCCCTGCCGGCAGAACGGCACCCGGGGGAGAGCGTTCCGTGCCGCCATCGTCATCGTCCGAACCGGGCCGCGCTGCGCCGGCCGCATTGGCCGCTCGCGTCGCATCGCTGGTCCAGCAGGCCGCAGGCAGCGGCCGCAGCGAGCTCGACGCGGGCGAGTTGTCCGCACTCCTCGCCGCCCTCGGTCTCGATCTCGCCGCCCAGGCGCGCGACCGGCCGGCGACTGGCTGGAGCTCGCCATCGGCATCGAGCGCACGCGCGAGTTCGGCTTCGTCATCCACGCCGGGCTCGGCGGCCTCGACGGCGCGCTCGCCGACGGCGCCTTCGGCCGCGACCGCGCGCGCGTCTACGCCGCCGTCGAGCTGACCGACGCGCAGGACTTCCTCGCGCTGTTCCGCCGGACCTGGGCCTACCGCAAGCTCGCCGCGCTCGCCGCCCGCGACGCTCGCCCCGCGCCGGACGCGGCGCTCGAGGCCGCCTTCGCGTCGCTGCTCGCCCTGGCGGCCGCGTCCGGCGGCGCCGACGCGCCCCGGGCCCTGCAGGCGCTGTCGCTCGACCCGGTGGACGCGGGCGAGCGCATCGTCGCGCGCGGCGCGCGCTGCACGTTCGCCGCGCCCGTTCCCGCCCGCCCGCCGCGCCCGGTCGCGAAGATCGACGCGCTGCTGCACCCGAAGTCGATCGGGCTCGTCGGCGTGTCGGCGACCAGCATGAACTTCGGCCGGATCATCCTGCGCAACCTGATGGGCAGCGGCTATCCGAAGGAGCAGCTGACCGTCATCCGCCCCGGCGAGTCCGAGGTCGACGGCGTCGCGTGCGTCGCGAGCCTCCAGGCGCTGCCGGCCCCGCTCGACCTGCTGATCGTCGCGGTCGCGGCCGACGCCGTCTACGGCCTCGTCGACGAGATCATCGCGACCGGCGCCGCGCAGGCGGTGATGCTGATCCCGGGCAGCCTCGGCGAGACGCAGAAGAGCCGCGAGCCCGCGGCCGCGCTCGCCGCGCGCATCGACGCCGCGCACGCGAAGCGAAGGCGGCGGCCCGATCTTCCTCGGCGCCAACTGCCTCGGCGTCGTCTCGCATCCGGGCGCCTACGACTCGTGGTTCATCCCGCTCGAGCGGCTGCCGAAGCCGAAGAAGAAGCCCGAGCGCAACTCGGTCATGCTCTCGCAGAGCGGCGCGTTCATGATCACGCGCCTGTCCCAGAACCCGTGGCTCGATCCGCGCTACATGATCGCCATGGGCAACCAGACCGACCTGACGCACGGCGACCTGCTCGGGTACTTCGCCGGGCGGCCGGAGATCGAGACCATCGGCGTCTACATCGAGGGCTTCCGCGACGGCGACGGCCTCGACTTCGTCCGCGCGGTGCGCAAGGCCGTCGAGAGCGGCCAGGACGTCGTCGTCTACAAGGCCGGGCGGACCGCGCCCGGCGCCGGCGGCGTGCTGGGTCACACGGCGTCGATCGCCGGCGCGGCCGCGCTGTTCGACTCGGTCGTCCGCCACGCGGGAGCGATGGTCGCGACCGACTTCATGACGTTCGACGACCTCCTCTACGTCGCGGGCGCATTGCACGGCAAGACGATCGGCGGCCGGCGGCTGGGCGCGATCAGCGGCGCCGGCTTCGAGGCCGTCGGCATGGCCGATGCGATCGACGCCGACGGCTTCGCGCTGGAGATGCCCGCGCTCGCGCCGGAGACCATCGAGCGCGTGCAGCAGGTCCTCGTCGCCAAGCGGCTCGACGCGCTGGTCGAGGTGCGCAACCCGATCGACATCAACCCCGGCGCCGACGACGAGGCGCACCTCGCGGTGGTCGACGCGTTCCTGCGCGACCCGAACATCGACGCGGTCGTCGTCGGGCTCGACCCGACGGCGCCGGCGATCCGCGCGCTCGAAGCCTCGAAGCTGCGTCCCGGCCACGACCTCTCCGACCCGAAGGGCACCGTCCACCTGATGCCGCCGCTGTGCGCGGCGACTGGCAAGCCGGTCATCGGCATCATCGACGGCGGGCACCTGTACGACGCGATGGCGGCGCGGCTGATGGACCAGGGCGTCTGCGTGTTCCGCAACTGCGCGCGCGGCACGCAGGCGCTCGCCCGCTACGTCGAGGCGCGGCTCGGCGCGGAGGCGCTGCGCTCGCCGTCGCGGCGATGAGCTGAATCAACCTCCGGCCCGGGACCGGCTCCCGGGCATCCGTCCATCTTTCCAGCGCCACGAGGAACAGCGATGAGCGAGCCACTGCAACCGGGCCTCACCCGGACCGAACACATCGACGTCGACCGCGACCGCACGATCGGCTTCATGGGCGACGAGTGCCGCGTGTACTCGACGCCGAAGCTCCTCTACGACATCGAGATCGCCTGCCGCAACCTGCTGCTGCCGCTGATCGGCGAGGGCAAGGACTCGGTGGGCACGCGGGTCGAGCTCGACCACGTCGGCGCGACGCTGCTCGGCATGGGTGTCGACATCACGGTGAAGCTGGTCGAGGTGAACGGCAACGCCGTCGCCTTCGAGTTCACGGCGAAGGACGGGCTCGAGGAGGTCGCGCGCGGCAGGCACAGCCGCTTCATCGTCGGCCTCGAGAAGACCGCGCAGCGCCTGAAGGCGAAGCTCGCGAAGGCGAAGGAAGCCGGCGTCGCCTGAATCCCGACCGGGCTCCGGTGCGCCCGCCGCGACGGAAGGTCGACGGCGGCACCGGGGCGGTGCGGCGGCCGCGCGCTGCCGCCGGGTCGCTCGCTGGCACCGATGTTGCGTCGAGCGCATTACATCGGCCTCCACGACTGCGATTCGCGCACCGGGATGACGTGTTGCGTCCATGGTTGCCGCAATTCGGACAAGCGGAGGCGCGCCACGGCGTGCGGTGGATCGAGCGAGCTTGATCCATGTCAAACGGGAATCCCGTCGGCGATGCTCCATCCTAGAGCCCTCGTCGCGCCTGCCCGCTGCGCGGCGTCAAGCATGGCGGGGAGGCGCGGGTGACACGACCTCGGTCGCGACAGCGCGAGCCGGGCCCGGTCCAACGACCATGCCGCTATCCGGCGGCCGAATCAGCATAAGGAGAAACCATGCGTGCGGACATGTTGAGCGCGATCCTGAGCGACCTCAACGGCACCTCGGCCGACATCGAGGCCTCGGCCGTGATTTCCACCGACGGCCTGATGATGGCCGCCGCGCTGCCCGCCGGGCTCGACGAGGACCGCGTCGGCGCGATGAGCGCCGCCATCCTGTCGCTCGGCGACCGGACGTCGCGCGAGCTCGCCCGCGGCGAGCTGGAGCAGGTGCTGATCAAGGGCGCGAAGGGCTACGTGCTGCTGACGCACGCGGGGCCGGAAGCGGTCGTGACGACGCTCGCCAAGCCGCACGCGAAGCTCGGCCTGATCTTCCTCGACGTGAAGCGCGCCGCCGAGGCGATCAGCCACGTGCTGTGACGCCGTGACCGCCGGCGGCGCCCGCGGCGTCGTGCCGGCCCTGCCCTGGGGAGAGCAGAGATGCTGAAAGACATGGATCCGGCCGACATCGCCGGCCCGTACCAGAGTGCGCGCCTCACCTATGCCGACGGCACGAGCCGGACGGTGCTGTGGGTCGACGAGGAGGTGCCGTTCCCGGAGGGCCGGCTGATCGTGTCCTCGCACCGACCTCGCCGGCGTGATCACGGCCGCGAACCAGTCGTTCGTCGACATGTCGGGCTACTCGCTCGAGGAGCTGATCGGCGCGCCGCACCACATCCTGCGCCACCCGTTCATGCCCGGGCCCGCGTTCAAGGACCTGTGGGACACGATCAGCGCCGGGAAGAAGTGGCACGGCTACGTGAAGAACCTGCGCAAGGACGGCCGCTACTACTGGGTCTACGCGACGGTGATCCCGAACGTGCGCAACGGGAAGATCGTCGCGCTACACGTCGGTGCGGCGCAAGCCGTCGCGGACGAAGGTGCAGGAGTGCGAGCCCTCTACCCGACGCTGCGGTGACGGCGCGCAGCGCCGACCGCACCCGCCCCCGCAACCGCCGCGAACCCCTGCCGCCATGACCTACCACTTCACCGTCAGCCCCGATTTCTCGCCCGAGCACATCTCGGGCTGGTTCATCTTCAACACCTGGCTGCAGCGGGCGATCCACGCAGGCGATCCACCTCGAGCTCTACACCGATTTCGCGAGCCAGCGCGCCGACATCGCGGCGGGCAAGGTGGACATGATCTACGCCAACCCGTCCGACGCCGCGCTGCTGGTGCGCGAGAAGGGCTTCGTCGGCGTCGCCCGGCCCTGCGGCCTCTCCGACGAGGCGGTCGTCGTCGTGCCGAGCGACAGCCCGGCGCAGCGGGTCGAGGACCTGGCCCCGAACATCCGGGTGGCCGCGACCGACCATCCCGACGTGAAGATGATGGGGATGATCATGCTCGAGCCGGCGAACATCGGGCGCGACAACCGTCGTTCCCGTCGACTGCGCCACGTACGTGCTGGTGGCGAAGGCGCTGATGACCGGCCGGGCCGACGTCGGGCATCTTCCTCAAGGCCGGCTTCGACGAGCTGTCGGCGGTCGTCCGCAAGGGCCTGCGGCCGCTGGTGACCGGCCAGATCCAGCTGGTGCGCCACGGGCTTCTGGTCGGGCCGCGCCTCGCCGCGCGGCGCAGCGTGCTGCAGGACACGCTGGTGCGGATGGGCGAGACGCCGAAGGGCCGCGACGCGCTGGAGAACCTGGGGTTCAGCGGCTGGGAGCCGTTCGACCAGGAAGAGGTCGAGTTCATGATCGACCTCATGGACACGCTCGTCGCCTGACGGCATGGCCGTGGCCGCCCGGATGCCCGCAGGCGCGCGCGCGCCGGCGCCCGACGGGGGGCCGGGCATCGAGCCCGCCTTCGGCCTCGCCGAGGAGCGCGCGCTGCGCATCCCCGATCGCTGGCCGCGACCGCTGGCCGCCGACTTCCTCGCCCACCTCGTTGCCCGCGAGCCCGCCAACCTGCGCGCGCACGTGCAGCGGGTCGGCCTGTGCCTCGAGCGGCGCGCCGCCGGCGACCTGTACGCGGCCCTGCTCGACCTCTTCCTCGCGCTCGGACCGCGCGGCACGCCGCTGCGACGGAGGATGCTGCGCGCCGCCGACCAGGTCCTCGCGCCCCACCACGCCGCGTTCCTCTACGTGTCGCTGATGGGCGGTCTCGCCGCCACGGCCCCGCATCCGTCGGCCCGCGGGTCGATGCTGACGCGGTCGGTCACGGGATCGCTGACGGCGGTCACGAAGCGCGACGGGCCGGCGCCCGCGCGCTCGGCCCCGCTGGAGGAAGCGCGGACCTACATCACCGAGGGCGACGTCGAGGCGGCGCGCCTGGTGCTGGAGACGGCGCTCGCGGCCGATCCGGCGAATGCCGATCTCGCCGACGAGCTGCTGGGTCTCTACCGGGCCACGCGCGACCGGGCGGCGCTCGCCCGGATGCGCGAGCGCCTCGGGTCGCGGCTCTCCGACGCGACCTCCTGGGACGACGCCCTCGCCGCCATCGAGCGCGCGGGCCGGGGCCTCCGGTGAGCGCCTCCGCCCCGCCGGCGCGTCCGCTGCGCATCGTCGTGCACGGCTTCAACGAGCGCGCGTACGCGATGCTCTCGCTGCTGCTCGCGGGACCGGGCTGGAGCGACTGCCGGCTGGTCGGCCACGGCGACGCGGACCTGGGGCTCGTCGACCTCGACACGCCGCTGCCCGAGCGCACGTGGAAGGACTACCGCAACCGCCATCCCGCGGTGCCGGCGCTCGTGTTCTCGCTGCGCGAGCAGCAGCGGGACAACGCGCGGCACCTGAAGAAGCCGATCGATCCCGTGGCATTGCGGCGGGCGATCGACGATTTCCGCCGGGCTCTCGACGCGCCGGCGCCTCCCGCGTGGAGGCGCCAGGCGGCCGCCGCGGCGGTGGGGGTCGCGGCCGCGCCCCGGGGCACTGCCGGCACCTTCGGCCCGGCGACCGCCCCGGCGACGGCGTCCGCATCGGCCATGCCGCAGGCGATGCGCACTGCGCCTCCCGCCGCGGCGCCGCGGGCCGCTCGCCGGCCGGCGACCTCGTCGACGCGCCGGGCGACGACCGAGCTCGATCGCGAGCTCGACGAGCGCAACTGCGGCAGCGCCGACGACGTCGACCTCACCAAGCCGGCCACGGCGGCGCGCGCGCAGTACGATCCGGCGCGGCATTTCCAGCTGGTGCTGGAGCGCGCGATCGCGATGACCCGCAGGACGCAGGCGCCGCACGAGATCCTCGGCCTGCCGGCGCCGCTGTGCGTGCGCGGCGGGAAGCACCCGACGATCGAGACGTCGCTGCGCGACACCGTGCTGCGGTCGCTGTGCGTGCTTCCGCTCGAGCCGGGAAGCCTGCGCATCGTGCCGGCCCGCGGGCTGGCGGCACCGCGGGGCGTGGAACCCGTCGCCGCCGAGGCCATGCTCTGGCAGGTCGCGCTGTGGAGCGCGCGCGGGCGGCTGCGCCGCGGCCTCGGCTTCGACACGCCGGTCCGCCTCGCGCGCTGGCCCGATTTCACGCGCCTCGTCGAGACCCCGCACGCGATGCGGCTCGCCGCGGTGCTGGTCGCGGGCGCGTACACGCCGCGCGAGCTGTGCGCGACGCTGAGGATCCCGCAGCGCTACGTGCTGAGCTTCCTGTCGGCCGCGGCGACGACGCCGCACCTCGCGGTGCTCGCGGAAGCCTCCGCTCCCGCGGCCGTTCGCGCGCAGCCGGCGCCGGCGCGCGCCGCGCCGCCGCGCAGCCTGCTTGCGCGCATCCTGGGCCGGCTGGTTCCGAGCATGGCGCGATGACGATGGACCGGGCAGCGAACTACAAGATCGTCTTCACCGGCCCCGTCGGGGCGGGCAAGACCACGGCCATCGCCGCGCTGTCCGACGTGCCGCCGGTCACGACCGACGAGCTCGCGACCGACATGACGCAGGACCGCAAGCCCACGACGACGGTCGCGCTCGACTACGGGCTGATGAAGCTGGCCGACGACCAGCGCATCCACCTCTACGGCACGCCCGGCCAGGAGCGCTTCGACTTCATGTGGGAGATCCTGGTCGAGGGCGGCATCGGGCTCGTGCTGCTGCTCGACGGCTCGCGCCCCGCGCCGCACAAGGACATGCTGTTCTTCCTCGACGCGTTCCGCGACTTCATCGCCAGCACCAGCGTCGTGATCGGCGTCACCCGCACCGACCTCGCTCCCGACCTGTCGCTCGACGTGCTGCACGACCACCTGCGCAGGACGGGCCTCAATCCGCCGGTCTTCACCGTCGACGCGCGCGACCGGGACGACGTGCGCACGCTGGTCAAGGCACTGCTCTATGCCATCGATCCGGGACTCTCAGATGATGCCGCACTTTGACATTGCCGCCGGCATGTATGCCGCCCCGACGCCGGGTGGCGTCTACCACGCGACCCTCGCGCCGGACGACGATCCCCCGCGCCGGCTGCTGCGCGCGCTGATGACCGGCGACGACACGCCGGCGCTGTCGGCCGACGCGATCCGCGCCTGGTCCGGCCTCGCCGAGACCGAGGCCGCCGTCGAGGTCTACCATCGACTGCAGTCGCTCGCGCTGGTGCAGGCCGATGCCACCCCGCGCCGCGCGCCGATGGCGACGCTCGAGGAGCTGCTGCCGACGCTGCTCGCGCAGCTCGCGCGGTCGGGCAAGGCGCTGCTCGCGGACGCGCAGGGCTTCTACCTCGCGACCAGCGGCTTCCCGCACGAGACCGCGGAGGAGCTGTCCGCGCTGTCCGCGGACCTCGGGCTGCTGCACGAGCGCCACCAGCGGATGCTGCGCCACAACCTCGGCATCGACCGCAGCAGCTGGGCGCTGATCGATGCCGCCGGCAACAGCCAGCTCGGCGTCTGGCCGCTGTTCATCGGCAGCCAGCGTTTCGCGCTGGTCGCCTCGGGCACGCCGCAGCTGAACCAGCCGGCGTTCGTCGATCTGGTCTGGGCGCTCACTCGCCGCTACGCGAGCCTGGCCGAACCGGGCCCGCCGGTCACGCGCGCTCCCTGAGCTCAGGCTGCATCGAGGACGCGGGCGCGCCGGCCCGCGTCAGCCAAACGGCGTGGCCGCGCGTTAATGCACCCTGCCGCCAGACAGG
Organism: uncultured beta proteobacterium; assembly: GCA_963832705.1. Lineage (GTDB taxonomy): Bacteria > Pseudomonadota > Gammaproteobacteria > Burkholderiales > Casimicrobiaceae > CAIWHR01. Next base: position 111,789 of record CAWHVP010000003.1, read on the forward strand.
CTGACTGGCCGGAGGGACCATGCTCGAATCGCTGCAAGCCGCTTTCGCCTCGAATTCGCTGCTGTCGGGCGGCGCGGCGCTCGCCGTCGTCGGGATCACCGCCATGTGGCTGCGCGAGCTGCCGGGCAAGGTGGCAGGCTGGGCGAAGCACTTCTTTGTCACCACGCTGACCGTCGACAGCCGCGACGAGATCATGTTCCCGGCGCTGGTCGAGTACATGGACAGCCGCGAGGCGCTGCGCCGGCTCAACAACTTCACCGTGCGCACGGTGCGCGAGCAGAGCTCGACCTACCAGAGCCTGACCGACGAGCTGCAGCAGGGCGGCCGCCCGTCGGCGCGCTTCTCGCCCGGCGAAGGCTTCCACCTGTTCGTGCTCGACAGGCGCCTGATGTGGATGCAGCGCGACGTGAAGGTCGGGGCGTCGATCATCGAGAGGATCGCGCTGTCGTGCCTCGGCCGCGACAAGCGTCCGCTGGAGGCGCTCGTCGCCGCGGCGCTCGAGCAGCGGATCGAGCGCGAGCTCAACCGCATCGCCATCCACGTTCCGAGCCCCTACAACAACGACTGGATGCGGGCGCGGCTGGGCAACAACCGCAAGCTCGACTCGGTCGTGCTGAAGGCCGGGCAGCGGGAGGCGATCCTGGCCGACCTCACCCGCTTCTTCGGCGCGCGGGAGCGCTACGAGCTGCTCGGCATTCCATGGCGGCGCGGATACCTGCTTTTCGGGCCGCCGGGAACCGGCAAGACGTCGCTGGTCACCGCGCTCGCCTCCGAGTTGTCGCTCAACGTCTGCGTGCTGTCGCTCGCGTCACCGAACATCAACGACGAGAGGATCGGCCACCTGCTCGCGAGCGTGCCGCGGCGCTCGGTGATCCTGATCGAGGACATCGACGCGTTCTTCCAGCAGCGCCACAAGGCCGACGCCTCGGTCAACGTCTCGTACTCGGGCTTCATCAACGCGCTCGACGGCGTCGCCGCGCACGAGGGCTCGGTCGTGTTCCTGACGACCAACCACCCGCAGATGATCGACGAGGCGGCGATCCGGTCGGGACGCGTCGACTTCCGATTGGAGTTGGGCCTCTGCGACCGTGACCAGCTCGAGCGAATGTTCCGGAAGTTCTTCGACGACGAGGCCGCCGCGCACGCGTTCGCCGCCTCGCTCGAGGCGGACTGCTGGTCGCCGGCGGAGGTGCAGGAGCGGCTGCTGAAGGCGGGAGACGCCGCCGAGGCGGTCGAGCTCTTTCGCGCCAGGTCGGACGAAACGCTGCCGCGCCTGCGCGCGGCCTGAGGTCGCCGCCGCAGCCCGCCCCGGCCGCCCCCGCCTGCGCTATGCTGCCGGTGGGCGCCCTTGCGCGCCCGGGAAGGGAAGCCGACCGATGAACCCAGACCTGACGACCGGAATCATCGCCCACGCGATCCAGCTCGCGATCGCGCCGGTCTTCCTGCTGACGGGCGTCGCGGGACTGCTCGGCGTCATGGCCAACCGGCTCGCCCGGGTGATCGACCGCGGCCGCTACTTCGAGCAGAACTGGCCCCGCCTGGACGAAACGACCCGGGCCGCGGCGCGGCTGGAGATCAGCTACCTCGAACGCCGCCGGCGCCTGTGCAGCTGGTCGATCAACCTCTGCACGGCGACCGCGCTGCTGATCTGCCTGGTGATCGTCGTGCTGTTCGTCGAGGCGTTCTTCGTGGCCAACCTCAAGTGGTTCGCCGGAGCGTTGTTCGTCGGCGCGATGCTGGCGCTGATCGGCGGACTCTCCTGCTTCCTGCGCGAGGTCTACCTCGCCACGCACACGACCGGCATCGACCTCGACGCGCTTCGAGTAGCGCGCCGGCCGGGCGAAGACGGCCCCGTCAGCCGACGCCCTCGACGATCCGGATCTCGCGGTCGGCGCCGTCGCCCAGCGCGCGCAGCGCCTCGGCGTACGCCGGCGAATCGTGCGCGGCGATCGCCTGCGCGACGCCGTCGAACTCGATCAGCACCGTGCGCGCGTTCACGCCGGCCTCGTAGACCTTCGCCGGCATGCCGCGGGCGATGAAGCGCCCGCCGGCCGCCTCGATCGCCGGCCCGGCGAGCTTCGCGTACGCGGCAAGCGCCGCGGGGTCGTTGATCCGGCGGTAGATCGAAATCCAGTAGGCTTTGGCCATGTCGGTCCCTCGGTGTGTCGGTACGGGTCGCCGATCATACAAGGCGACCGCCGGCGCGAACAGGCCGCGCGGCGCGGCGCGTTTCAGACGTCGAAGCGGATGCCCTGCGCCAGCGGCAGCGCCGTGCCGTAGTTGATCGTGTTCGTCGCGCGGCGCATGTAGGCCTTCCAGGCGTCGGACCCGGACTCGCGGCCGCCTCCCGTGTCCTTCTCGCCGCCGAACGCGCCGCCGATCTCGGCCCCCGACGGCCCGATGTTGACGTTCGCGATCCCGCAGTCGCTGCCGGTCGCGGACAGGAAGGTCTCCATCTCGCGCAGGTCGGTCGTGAACAGCGCCGACGACAGCCCCTGCGGGACCGCGTTGTTGAGCGCGATCGCCTCGGCCAGCGTGCGGTAGCGCAGCACGTACAGGATCGGCGCGAAGGTCTCCGCGTGCACGAGCGGCGTCTGCGCCGGCATCTCGACGATCGCCGGCCGGACGTAGCACCCTCCCTCGAAGCCGGCGACGACGACACGCTCGCCGCCGTGGATGCGCGCCCCTTCGGCGCGCGCGGCCGCGAGCGCCGCCTGCATCGCCTCGCCGGCGCGCTCGTCGATCAGCGGACCGACCAGCGTGTCCGGATCGAACGGGTTGCCGACCGGCAGCCGCGCATAGGCGGCCTGCAGCCGCGCGAGCAGCGGGTCGTGGATCGAGTCGTGCGCGATCAGGCGGCGCAGGGTCGTGCAGCGCTGTCCCGCGGTGCCGACCGCCGAGAAGACGATCGCGGAGAGCGCCAGGTCGAGGTCGGCGGAGGGCGCCGCGATCAGCGCGTTGTTGCCGCCGAGCTCGAGGATCGTGCGCACGAAGCGCGGCGCGGCGAGCTGCGCGATCTCGCGGCCCATGCGCGTGCTGCCGGTCGCCGAGACGACCGCCACGCGCGGGTCGCCGACCAGCGCCGCGCCGGCATCCTTTGCGCCGAGCACGACCTGGGCGACGTTCGCGGGAACCCCGCCGACCTCCGCCGCGGCGCGCTGCAGCAGCGCCTGGCAGGCCAGCGCGGTCAGCGGCGTCCTCTCCGAAGGCTTCCAGACGATCGCGTCGCCGCACACGAGCGCCAGCGCCGCGTTCCACGACCACACGGCCGCCGGGAAGTTGAACGCGCTGACGATCGCGACGACGCCGGCCGGATGCCACGTCTCCATCATCCGGTGGCTCGGGCGCTCGGACGCGATCGTGAGCCCGTAGAGCTGCCGCGACAGCCCGACGGCGAAGTCGCAGATGTCGATCATCTCCTGCACTTCGCCCAGCCCTTCCTGCAGGATCTTGCCCGATTCCAGCGTGACGAGCCGGCCGAGCGCCTCCTTGTTCCGGCGCAGGTGCGACCCGAGCACGCGGACGAGCTCGCCCCGCCGCGGCGGCGGCACCGAGCGCCATTCGAGGAACGCCGCGTGCGCGGCGGCGGCCTTGCGCGCGATCGTCGCGCCGTCGTCGGCGCGCAGCGCGGCGAGCACGCGCCCGTCGATCGGCGTGCGGACGGTCAGGTCGGCGCCGGCGTGCGCGTCGGTGTCCACGCCCAGTTGGTGCAGGAGGCCGGCGATGTCCATGGCGGTTGCGGTAGGGATCCCCAGGAGGCCCGCGGCCGGCCGCCGACGCGGCAGGGCGCGGCCCCGATCCGGGTCAGGGCTTCGGAAGCTTGTCCTGGATGCGCTGGTCGAAGCGCGCGACGTTGATGATGATGCGCTCGTGCGTGCCGTCGCCGATCGGCTCGCGCTCGTCGGCGGCTTCGAGGCGAAACGTCAGCGTGCGCCCCTCGATGGCGACGACCTCGGCCCGCGCGCTCGCGGTGAGGCCGACCGGCGTGGCCGCGAAATGGCGGATGTCGAGCTTCGTCCCGACGGTCTGGAACCCCTCGGGCAGCAGCCCGTCGACGGCCTGCAGCGCGGCCGCCTCCATCAGGTTGACCATCACCGGCGTGGCCAGCACGTGCACGTGGCCGCTGCCGACGTGCGGCGCCGTGTGCTTCTCGGCCACGACGATCTCGACGCGGCCGTTCAGTCCCACGTGCAGGCGTTCGGTGACGTTCGGCATGGCGCGGCGGATCTCCCTGGCGTTCTCGACAGCGCAATGATCACACGATTCGGGGCCCGGCTACACGCCGATGCGGTCGACGAAGCGCGTGATCGCATCGATCACCGCCGCGGGCTGGTCCTTGTGCGGCGAGTGCCGGCAGTCGGCCAGCGCCACGCACTCGAGGTCGCGCACGCCGCGCTCCAGCCGCGCGAGCTGCTCCATCGTCCCGTACTCGTCGTCCTCGCCCTGGATCGCGAGCACCGGGCAGTCGATGCGCGGCAGGTATTCCTCGATGTTCCACGGCCGGAAGTCGGGGTGCAGCCAGATCCGGTTCCAGCCCCAGAACGCCGAGTCGACGTCGGCGTGGTAGCGCGCGAGCTTCGCGCGCAGATCGGTGGTCTCGTACGCGACCCGCGCCGCCGCGATGCTCGCGACCGAGACGTCCTCGACCAGCACGTGCGGCGCCATCAGCACCAGCCCCGCGAGCGGGCGTCCGGCGCCGCCGGCGTGGATCAGCGCGATCGAGGCGCCGTCGCTGTGGCCGACGAGGATCGGCGCGCGACAGCGACAGCGCGTCGAGCAGCTGCGGCAGCGCGACCAGCGCCTCGTCGTGCATGTAGCGGACCGGCCGGTCCTCGTGCAGCGGCTCGGAGTTGCCGTAGCCGTAGCGCGAGTAGACGAGGGCATTGCAGCCGGTCGCGTGCGCCAAGCGCCCGGGAAAATCGCGCCACATCGCGATCGAGCCCAGGCCCTCGTGCAGGAACACGAGCGTCGGGCGCACCGTCGACGCGAGCTCGATGCGCTCGTACTCGATGCGCCGGCCGGCGATGTCGGCGAAGGGCATCGCGTGTCAGCGCCCGCCCGGCCGCCCGAAGGGCGCTGTGCTCCCCCTCGGGGCGGCAGCCGAACGCCCGCAGCGCGAGCGGTGCGGCGGGCCAGTGCAGATCTACACGCCGAGGTGCTGGCGCAGAAAGGCCGGGTCGGCGAGCAGCGCCTTGCCGTCGCCGTCGAACACGACGCGGCCCTTGACCAGGATCACGTTGCGGTTCGCGATCGCCGTCACCGCCGCGTAGTTCTTGTCGACGATCACCGTCGCGATGCCGTGCGCGCGGATCTCGCCGATGATGCGCCAGATCTCCTTCGCGATCTGCGGCGCGAGGCCCTCGGTCGCCTCGTCGAGGATCAGGAGGTCGGGGTTGGTCATCAGCGCGCGGCCGATGGTCAGCATCTGCTGCTCGCCGCCGGAGAGCTGCCAGCCGCCGTTGCCGAGCCGCTCGGCGAGGCGCGGGAACGTCGCGAGCACGCGCTCGAACGTCCAGTCGCGGCGCCCGTCGCGACCCGCGCGCGCCGCCATCACCAGGTTCTCGCGCACCGTCAGGTTGGGGAAGATGCCGCGGCCCTCGGGCACGTAGGCGATGCCCGGCCCGCGCGACGAGGTAGGGCTCGGCGCCGGTCATCGGCGTCCCGCGCACCAGCACCTCGCCCTGCCGCGGCTTGACGATGCCCAGCATGCTGCGGATCAGCGTGCTCTTGCCCATGCCGTTCCGGCCCATCAGCCCGACGGTCTCGCCGCGGTCGATGCGGAAGTCGACGCCGTGCAGGACGTGGCTCGAGCCGTAGTACGTGTGCAGCTCGCGCGCCTCGAGCAGCGATTCACTCACTCGTCGGCCTCCGCACCGTCCGCGAACCGCATGCCTCGGCGTGGTCGGCCGACCTCGATCGCGGCCCGACGCAGCCCTGCGGGCGCAAACGTGTCGGCCGCTCACTCGTCGGCCTCGCCCAGGTACGCGCGGCGCACCGCCGGGCTCGCGCGGATCGCCGCCGGCGCGCCGCTTTCCAGCACCTGGCCGTTGACCATCACCGTGATGACGTCGGCGACGGCGAACACCGCATCCATGTCGTGCTCGACCAGCAGGATCGCGTGCCCGGGCGTGAGCTTGCGCAGCAACTCGACCATCCGCTGCGCCTCCTCCGCGCCCATGCCCGCGAGCGGCTCGTCGAGCAGCAGCACCTCGGGGTCGGTCGCCAGCACCATCGCGATCTCGAGCTGCCGCTGCTCGCCGTGCGACAGCGCGGAGGCGACGCGCTCGGCGCGCGCCGCGAGGCCCGCCGCCTCGAGCGCGGCGAACGCCGCATCGCGCACCGGGCGATGCCGCGCCGCGTCGGCGAAGAGTGCCAGCGGTCGCGGCGCGCGCGACTGCGCCGCCAGCCGGCAGTTCTCGAACGCGGTGAAGGCCGGGAAGATGTTCGTCTTCTGGTAGCTCCGGCCGACGCCGATGCGCGAGCGCCGGTCCGGCGGGTAGCGGGTGATGTCCCGGTGCCGGTAGCGGATCTTTCCCGACGTCGCCGGCAGGTCGCCGGAGAGGAGGTTGATCAGCGTCGTCTTGCCGGCGCCGTTCGGCCCGAGCACGGCGTGGAGCCGGCCGCGGTGCAGCTCGATGGCGACGTTGGCGACCGCGAGCAGGCCGCCGAAGCGCTTCGACAGCGCCGTCGTCGACAGCACCGGCTCAGTCATCTTCCTCGCCCGTCAGGCGTGCGCCGGAACCGGCCGGCCACGCTCGCGAGCCCGCCGGGCAGGAAGACGACCAGCAGCACGATCGTGCCGCCCAGCAGCAGCTGCCAGTGCGTCGTCAGCGACGAGAAGATCTCCTGCAGCGCGACGAAGGCGAAGGCGCCGGCGACGGCGCCGTACAGGCTGCCGATGCCGCCCAGGATCAGCATCAGCAGCACGTTGCCCGACTGGTGCCAGGACAGCAGCTCGGGGTTGACGAACCCGAACTGCATCGCCGACAGGTAGCCCGCGAGCCCGGCGATCGCGCCGGCGAGCGTGAAGCTCGCGAGCTTGTACCAGTAGACGGGAAAGCCGAGCGAGCGCATCCGGTGCTCGTTGCTGCGGATGCCCTGCAGCGCGCGCCCGAACGGCGAGCGCAGCACGACGCGCAGGAAGACGAACACGAGGACCAGCAGCGCCAGCACGAAGTAGTAGACGTGCGTCGCGTTGCCGAGGTCGAACGGCGTGAAGCCGCCGATCGCGGTCGCCGGCTTGAAGTTCATGCTGATGCCGTCGGAGCCGCGCCCGAACTTGGTGTCGTGGAACACGAAGTAGAACATCTGCGCGAACGCGAGCGTCACCATGATGAAGTAGATGCCCTTGACGCGCACGACGAAGGCGCCGACGAAGAGCGCCGCCAGCGCCGCGATGCCGACGGCCGCCGGCAGCGTCAGCCACAGGTTCGCCGCCTCGTACTTCGGCGCGAGCAGTCCCAGCACGTAGGCGCCGATGCCGTAGTACGCCGCGTGCCCGAACGAGACGAGCCCCGTGTAGCCGACCAGCACGTCGAGCGACAGCGCGAAGATCGCGAGGACCATGACCTTGGTCACGAGCTCGGTGTAGAACGTCGCGCCGGACAGCGGGAAGAGCGCGAGCAGCGCGAGCGCGCAGGCGAGCGCGATGCGCTTCCTGCGCTCGGTCACGGCTGCGCGATCGATGGCCGCCACGCTGCGTCAGACCCGCTGGAACAGGCCTTCCGGCCGCCACAGCAGGATCGCCGCCATCAGCAGGTAGACGGTGACGCCGGCGGCCTCGGGGACCAGCACCTTGCCGAAGGTGTCGGCGAGCCCGATCAGCAGCGAGGCGACCAGCGCGCCCCAGACCGAGCCGATGCCGCCGATGACGACGACGACGAAGCAGATGATCAGCACGCCGGTGCCCATGCCCGGATAGACGGACGACACCGGCGCCGCGAGCATGCCGGCGAAGGCGGCGAGCGCGACGCCGAGCGCGAACACCAGCCGGTAGACGAGGTTGATGTTGAGGCCGAGCGAGGCGACCATCTCGCGGTTCGACGACCCGGCGCGGATCATCATGCCGACGCGCGTCTTCGCGATCAGCAGGTACAGCAGCGAGCGCGAGCACGATGCACACGCCGGACATGAACAGCCGGTAGACCGGATACGACAGCGTGTCGGTCAGCGGGATCGACCAGTTGAAGATCGCCGGCACCGCGACGCCGTGGACGTCGTTGCCGACCATGAGGCTGCGCAGCTCCTCGAACACGAGGATGAGCCCGTAGGTCAGCAGCACCTGCTCCAGGTGGTCGCGCTTGTAGAGGTGCGAGAACAGCGCCCACTCGAGGAAGACGCCCAGCACCACCGCGAGCACGATGCCGACGACGATGGCGACGAACAGGCTGCCGGTCAGCGTCGACAGCGAGAACGCCATGTACGCGCCGATCATGTAGAAGCTGCCATGGGCGAGATTGATGATGCCCATGATGCCGAAGATCAGCGTGAGCCCGCTGGCGACGAGGAACAGCAGCAGCCCGTACTGGATGCCGTTCAGGAACTGGATCAGGAACGTGTAGAAGTCCATCGTAGCGGTCGTCGCGCGACGGGGCGCCGCTGTCGCCCAGGCGTCGAGCGCCTCGGCACCCGCGCGTGCCGGGACGTCGGCGGCGCGCGGCCCCGCGCGCCGTGGCCGCGGACGGCCGACGCGCGACCCGCGCGCGATGCGCAAGCAGAGCTTGCAGCCGCGCGGCGGGTCGGTCAGGCTCTTGACCGCCACGCTGACGAACTTGTTCTCCTTGCCCTCGACCTTGCGCAGGTAGATGTCCTGGATCGGGTTGTGCGCCCTTGGACAGCGCCAGCGGTCCGCGCGGGCTGTCGATCTTGGCGCTCTCCATCGCCTTCACGATCTCGGCGCGCTTGCCGAGGTCGCCCTTGACCGCGTTCATGCCGATGATCAGCAGCTGCGCCGCGTCGTAGCCCTGGACCGCGTAGACGTCGGGCTCGGCCTTGTAGGCCTTCTCGTACGCGGCGCGGAACGCCTTGTTCTTCGGATTGTCGAGCCCGTCGGCGTAGTGCAGCGTCGTCAGCATGCCCTGCGCCGCCTCGCCCTGCCCTTCGAGCGTGCCGTCGGTGAGGAAGCCGGGGCCGACCAGCGGGATCGTCTTGCGGCAGGCCGGCCGCCGCGTAGTCCTTGACGAACTTGACCGCGCCGCCGCCCGCGAAGAACGCGTAGACGACGTCGGGCTTGAGCGCCGCGATCTCGGTCAGGAGCGGCTGGAACTCGACCTGCGGGAACGGCAGGGACAATTCCTTGACCACCTTGCCGCCGCCCGCCTCGAACGCCTCCTTGAAGCCGTCGATCGACTCCTCGCCGGCCGCGTACTTCCAGGTGATCGTGACCGCCGTCTTCTTCTTCTGGTCGGCCATCACCCGGCCCATCGCGACGCCGGGCTGCCAGTTCGAGAACGACGTGCGGAACACGTTGGCCGCGCACAGCGGCCCGGTGATGTCGTCGGCGCCGGCGTTGGGGATGATCAGCAGCGTGTTGTTGTCGCGCGCGACCTTCGACATCGCCAGCGCGACGCCGGAGTGCACGGTGCCGACCATCACGTCGACCTGGTCGCGCTTGATCAGCTTGTTCGCGTTCTCCGGCGCCTTCGCCGGGTCGGACTCGTCGTCGACGACGAAGTACTCGATGTCGCGGCCGGCGACCTTGCCGCCGTTCTCCGCGATCGCGAGCTTGAAGCCGTTGGTGATCGCGTTGCCCAGCGCCGCGTAGGTGCCGGTGTAGGGCAGCATCAGCCCGACCTTGAGCTTGCCCTGCGCCAGCGCCGGCGTCGCCGGCAGCAGCGCGCCCGCGGCCGCCACCGCGGCGATCGCGCCCAGCCGGCGCAGCATGTTCGTCGCTTCCTTCATGTCCGTCTCCTCCTGTGACTGGATCCTGCCGTTCGCGAGGGCGCCTTCCCCGCGCGCCTTCGCCCGCGTCCTCAAGCCGCCTTCGCGCGCAGCTTGAAGCGCTGAATCTTACCCGTTGCGGTCTTCGGAAGCTCGTCGATGAACTCGATCCAGCGCGGATACTTGTACGGCGCGAGCTGCGATTTGACGTGCTGCCCGCAGCGCCTCGGCCAGCGCCTCCGACGGCTGCTGGCCGCTCTTCAGCACGACGTAGGCGAGCGGCTTGATCAGCTCGTCGTCGTCCGGCTTGCCGATCACCGCGGCCTCGAGCACCGCCGGGTGCGTGATCAGCGCCGCCTCGACCTCGATCGGCGACACGTAGATGCCGCTGACCTTCAGCATGTCGTCGGTGCGGCCGGCGTAGGTGTAGCAGCCGTCCCGGTCGACCGAGTACTTGTCGCCGCTTCGCGTCCACGGTCCCTGGAACGTCGACCGGCTCTTCTCGCGGCTGTTCCAGTACAGCATCGCCGACGTCGGCCCGCTGACCTGGAGCTCGCCGACCTCGCCGACGGCGACCGGCGCGCCGTCGTCGCCGATGATGCGCAGCTCGTAGCCCGGGACCGGGAAGCCGCTGGTGCCGTAGCGCACCTGGCCGGGGCGGTTGGACAGGAAGATGTGCAGCATCTCGGTCGAGCCGAGGCCGTCGAGGATCTCGACGCCGAAGTGCTCGGTCCAGCGCCGGCCGATCTCGGCGGGCAGCGCCTCGCCGGCCGACGTGCACACGCGCATCCGGAGCTCGCCGCGCGCGGGCAGGTCGGGGCTCGCGAGCAGCGCGGCGAAGAGCGTGGGCACGCCGCAGAAGATCGTCGGCTGCCGGTCGCTCAGTTGGCCACGAGGCGCGCGAACACCGCGGCCGGCGTGGGCCGCTCGGCCATCAGCACCGTCGTCGCGCCGACGGCGAGCGGAAACGACAGGCCGTTGCCGAGGCCGTAGGCGAAGAAGAGCTTGGCCGCCGAGAACACGACGTCGTCCTCGCGCATGCCGAGGACCGGGCGGGCGTAGAGCTCCGCCGTCGCGATCATGCTCGACTGCACGTGCACGGTGCCCTTGGGCGCGCCGGTCGAGCCCGACGAATACAGCCAGAAGCAGGCGTCGTCGCAGGTCGTCGCCGCCGGCGCGAACGCGGTCGCCGCCGCCGCCTGCAGGTCGGCCAGCGCGCGCTGGCCCGGCGCGAGGCCGCCGGCCGGCGCGCCGGACACGATCACGTGCTTCAGGTCCGGCAGCGTGCCGAGGAGCGGCGCGAACGTCGGCAGCAGCGCGGCCGAGACGACCAGCGCCACGCGCGCGGCTGTCGCGCAGCATGAAGTCGTAGTCCTTCGTCGTCAGCAGCGTGTTGCCGGCGACGGGCACGATGCCGGCCTTGATCGCGCCGAGGAACACCGACGGGAAGTCGATGGTGTCGAGCAGGCAAAGAAGGACTCTCTGCTCGCGCTGCACGCCGAGCGCGGTCAGCGCGTCGGCGCAGCGGTTGACGCGCTCCGCGAGCTCGCCGTAGGTGTACGCGCCCGCGTCGTCGATGTACGCGGTCTTGCCGGCGCGTCCCGCCAGCAGGTTGCGCTCGATCAGGTCGTGCGCGGCGTTGTAGTCGCGCGGGATCTCGAGCCGCGGCGGGCTCATCCGGTGGTCGGCCGTGCTGACGGACGGCATCATCGCTTCCTCCTGATCCTGCGCTCGTTTCCCTCGGCGCGCGATGTTATTGTGCCCGCAACGATCCTTCCGCGCGGATCGTAGCGCGTGCGCGGCGCGCGCCGACAGCCTCCCCGCGAACCGCCCTTCCAGGCGACGACAGGTAATTTAGATCATGGTATCCGCGAAGTCCAGAACAATACTACATGACGATGGTCCTGGCCGAAGCTCAGCCGCCGCCCCGTGGGGACAGGCGCGCATCGCCCCCGGCGGCGATTGCTGCGCAGCAACATCCCCGGTCGCCGAAAGCGCTTGACGGTGCGAAAGCGCCTGCAATATAGTTCGCGACCTGAAGCAATGTGCCCCAACCCGATTTCGCCGACGATGGCCGCACCGATCCAGCGTGGTACGCCGCACGCGAGCGCCCCCGGGGCACCAGGGCGAGGACGCGCAATTCCTCGCGGCGATGGGCAGGCGCGTCCGCGACGCCCGCGAGCGGCGCGGGATGGCGCGCAAGGTGCTGGCGCAGAGCGCGGGCGTGTCCGAGCGCTACCTCGCGCAGCTCGAGGCGGGCGACGGCAACGCGTCGGTGCTGCTGCTGCGTCAGCGTCGCCGCGCGCGCTCGGACTCGCCGCTGCCCGAGCTCCTCGAGACCCGCGAGCACCCGGTCGAGCAGCGGCTGATCCGGCGGTTCCTGGAGCAGGTGCCCGCAGCAGCGGCTCGAGGACGTCGTCTTCCGGCTGATGCGCGACTTCGGCCGCGAGGAGTCGACGCGCCGCAAGCGCATCGCGCTGGTCGGCCTGCGCGGCGCCGGCAAGACGACGCTCGGGCCGCGCGCTGGCCGCCGAGCTCGGCGTGCCGTTCATCGAGCTCAACCGCGAGATCGAGCGCGAGGCCGGCATCAGCCTGTCCGAGGTGTTCATGCTGTACGGCCAGGCCGGCTACCGGCGCATCGAGCGCCGCTGCCTCGAGCGCACGCTCGACGCGCAGCCGGAAATGGTGATGACGCGTCGGCGGCGGCATCGTCTCGGAGGCCGACACCTACAACCTGCTGCTGGTCAACTGCTACACGGTCTGGGTCAAGGCGTCCCCGACGAGCACATGGCGCGCGTCGTCGCGCAGGGCGACCTGCGCCCGATGCAGGGCAACGCCGAGGCGATGGGCGACCTGACGCGCATCCTCGACGCGCGCGAGCCGCTGTACCGCAAGGCCGACATGACGCTCGACACGTCGGGCGAGCAGCCCGACCAGAGCCTCGCCAGGCTGCGGCAGGCGCTGCAGGCCTAGCTGCCGGCCGCGGCGCCCCGAGCGCAGACAACCAACGTGCAAGAGGAGGCACCGATGATCGAGTCCACAACCGCGGATGCGCGCGGGGCGACGGCCCCTGCCGGGCCGTTCGTCCTGTACGACACCCACCCCGACCGCTACGCGCACTGGAAGCTCGCGTTCGACGGCCCGGTCGCCACGCTCGCGCTGGACATCGACGAGGACCGCGGCCTCGTGCCCGGCTACAAGCTGAAGCTCAACTCCTACGACCTCGGCGTCGACATCGAGCTCGCCGACGCGCTGCAGCGCATCCGCTTCGAGCATCCGGAGGTCCGCACCGTCGTCGTCACCAGCGGCCGCGACCGCGATCTTCTGCTCGGGCGCCAACATCTTCATGCTGGGGCTGTCCTCGCACGCGTGGAAGGTGAACTTCTGCAAGTTCACCAACGAGACGCGCAACGGCATCGAGGACTCGAGCCGGCACTCGGGGCTCAAGTTCATCGCCGCCTGCAACGGCACGACCGCCGGCGGCGGCTACGAGCTCGCGCTCGCCTGCGACGAGATCATGCTGGTCGACGACCGCATCTCGGCGGTGAGCCTGCCCGAGGTGCCGCTGCTCGGCGTGCTGCCGGGCACCGGCGGCCTGACGCGCGTCACCGACAAGCGCCGCGTGCGGCGCGACCACGCCGACATCTTCTGCACGCTGGTCGAGGGCGTGCGCGCGGCGCGGGCGAAGGAGTGGCGGCTGATCGACGATTTCGCGAAGCCGCAGCAGTTCGCCGACAAGGTGAAGGCGCGCGCGCTGGAGCTCGCCGCGGCGAGCGACCGGCCGGCCGACGCGAAGGGCGTCGCGCTGACGCCGCTCGAGCGCACGATCGACGACGCCGGCTATCACTACCGCCACGTCGACGTGCGCGATCGACCGCAAGTCGCGGAGCGCGACGATCACCGTCGCGCGCCCCGGCCGCGCCGCCGCCCGCCGACCTCGCGGCGATCCACGCCGCAGGGCGCCGCCTGGTGGCCGCTCGCGATGGCGCGCGAGCTCGACGACGCGATCCTGCTGCTGCGCACCAACGAGCTCGAGCTCGGCACCTGGATCCTCAAGACCGCCGGCGACGGCGGCGCCGGTGCTCGCCGTCGACGCGGCGCTCGAGCGCCACGCCGGCGCACTGGTTCGTCCGCGAGACGATCGGCATGCTGCGCCGCACGCTCGCGCGGCTCGACGTCACCTCGCGCACGCTCTACGCGCTGATCGAGCCCGGGTCCTGCTTCGCCGGCACGCTGCTCGAGCTGGCGCTCGCCGCCGACCGCAGCTACATGCTCGCGCTGCCCGACGGCAGGACCGAGGACGGCAGGGACGCGCCGCGCATCGCGCTGTCGGCGCTGAACTTCGGCGCGTACCCGATGGTCAATGGCCTGGCACGCATCGCGGCGCGGTTCTACGGCGAGGAGGCGCCCATCGCCGCGGGCGCGGGACGCGATCGGCCGATGCCGCTCGACGCCGACGCGGCGCTCGCGCTCGGCCTCGTCACCGCCGCGCCCGACGACCTCGACTGGGCCGACGAGATCCGCATCGCGCTGGAGGAGCGCGCGAGCCTGTCGCCGGACGCGTTGACCGGCATGGAGGCGAACCTGCGCTTCGGCGTCGCCGAGACGATGGAGACGCGCATCTTCGGCCGCCTGTCCGCGTGGCAGAACTGGATCTTCATCCGGCCGAACGCGACCGGCGAGTCCGGTGCGCTGAAGGTGTTCGGCACCGGCAGCAAGGCAAGATTCAACTGGCGACCGCGTCTGACGCGCCCGGCACCGCCCACCGACATCCCACGGAGCCCGACGATGGCCATCGACTACAGCGAGAAGATCCCGAACAACGTCGACCTCGCCGGCAACCGGACGCTGCAGCGCGCGCTGGAGCACTGGCAGCCCGAGTTCCTGCACTGGTGGAGCGACATGGGCCCCGAGGGCACGACGGACACCGACGTCTACCTGCGCACGGCGGTCAGCGTCGACCCCAAGGGCTGGGCGCACTTCGACTACGTGAAGATGCCGCGACTACCGCTGGGGCATCTTCCTCACGCCGCAGGAAGCCGACCGCAAGGTCAACTTCGGCGCGCACAAGGGCGAGCCCGCGTGGCAGGACGTGCCCGGCGAATACCGCGCGAACCTGCGCCGGCTGATCGTCACGCAGGGCGACACCGAGCCCGCGTCGGTCGAGCAGCAGCGCCACCTCGGCCTCACCTGCCCGTCGCTCTACGACCTGCGCAACCTGTTCCAGGTCAACGTCGAGGAAGGCCGCCACCTGTGGGCGATGGTGTACCTGCTGCACGCCTACTTCGGCCGCGACGGCCGCGAGGAGGCCGAGGCGCTGCTCGAGCGCCGCTCGGGCGACGCCGACAACCCGCGGATCCTCGGCGCGTTCAACGAGCGGACGCCGGACTGGCTGTCGTTCTTCATGTTCACCTTCTTCACCGACCGCGACGGCAAGTACCAGCTGTGCTCGCTCGCCGAGTCGGGCTTCGATCCGCTGGCGCGCACCTGCCGGTTCATGCTGACCGAGGAGGCGCACCACATGTTCGTCGGCGAGACCGGCGTCGGCCGCGTCATCCAGCGCACCTGCGACGTGATGAACGCAGCACGAAGACCGACGACGCGGCGCAGATCCGCGCGCAGGGCGTCATCGACCTGCCGACGATCCAGCGCTACCTCAACTTCCACTTCAGCGTGACGATGGACCTGTTCGGCGCCGACGTGTCGTCGAACGCGGCGACGTTCTACTCGACCGGGCTCAAGGGCCGCTTCGAGGAGACCAAGCTCGCCGACGACCACCTGCTGACCGGCGCGACCTACCCGGTGCTGGAGGTGCGCGACGGCAGGCTGGTCGCGGTCGAGGCGCCCGCGCTCAATGCGCTGAACGAGAAGCTGCGCGACGACTACATCGAAGGACGCGGCGGCCGGCATCGAGCGCTGGAACCGGATCATCGAGAAGGCCGGCATCCCGTTGCGGCTCCAGGCGCCGCACAAGGCGTTCAACCGCAGGATCGGGCCGCTGTCGTCGGCCCGCATCGATCCCGACGGCAACGTCGTGTCGGAAGCCGAGTGGACGCCACCGGCGACCGCGTGGCTGCCGTCGGCGGCCGACCGCGCGTTCGTCGCGTCGCTGATGGGCCGCGTCGCCGAGCCCGGGCCGGTTCGCCAACTGGATCGCCCCGCCGGCGCGCGGCATCAACAACCAGCCGGTCGAGTTCGAGTACGTGCGGTTCAACTGAGAGATCAAGTGGGGTCAGACACCACTTATGGCTGCGTCCAGGTGAAGATCGTGCAAATGGTGTCTGACCCCACTTCCTGCGGGAGGCGCGGATGACGGCCACGACCCACGCGATCGAGGTGCTGCGCCAGCACGTCATCGATCCGGAGATCTGCATCCGCTGCAACACCTGCGAGGAGACCTGCCCGGTCGACGCGGTCAGCCACGACGCGCGCAACTACGTCGTCGACGCGTCGAAGTGCAACTTCTGCAACGACTGCATCTCGCCCTGCCCGACCGGCGCGATCGACAACTGGCGGCAGGTCGACAAGGCGCAGCCGTACACGCTGGCCGAGCAGCTGTCGTGGGACAGCCTGCCGGCGCAGCAGGCGCTCGACGCCGGGGTCGAGCCCGAGCTGCCGTCCGACGTCGTGCGGATCACGTCGGTCGCGACCGAGGGCCAGGGCGGCGACGCGTTCCCGCCGTGGTCGGCCGCGCACCCGTACGTCAACCTGTACTCGATCGCGAAGCCGGCGATCGCCACCGTCACCGGCAACTTCCGGCTGACGGCGGCCGACGCGAGCGCGGACGTCCGCCACATCGTGCTCGACTTCGGCGGCGCCGCGTTCCCCGTGCTCGAGGGCCAGACGATCGGCATCCTGCCGCCGGGATTCGACGCGACGGGCAGGCCGCACCACCTGCGGCTGTACTCGGTCTCGAGCCCGCGCGACGGCGAGCGGCCGCGCTACAACAACCTCGCGCTGACGGTGAAGCGCGTCACCGAGGATCACCAGGGGACTCCGGTCGCCGGCGTCGCGTCGAACTACCTGTGCGACTTGAAGCGCGGCGACGAGGTGCGCGTCGTCGGCCCCTACGGCACGACGTTCCTGATGCCGAACCACCCGGGCTCGAGCCTGCTGATGGTCTGCACGGGCACGGGCTCCGCGCCGATGCGCGCGATGACCGAGCGCCGGCGGCGGCGGATCGCGCTGCAGGAAGGCGGCGCGCTGATGCTGTTCTTCGGCGCCCGCACCGAGGGCGAGCTGCCGTACCACGGACCGCTGCTCAAGCTGCCGAAGGACTTCATCGACATCAACTTCGCGTTCTCGCGCGTGCCGGGCGGCCGAAGGAATACGTGCAGGACCGGATCCGCGCGCGCGCGGCCGACGTCGTGCGCTTGCTGGACGACGCGAACTGCTACGTCTACATTTGCGGATTGAAGGGGATGGAGCAGGGCGTCGACGCGGCCTTCCGCGACGCCTGCGCCAGCCACGGCCGCGACTGGGACCAGCTGCTGCCGGCGCTGCGCGCGCAGGGCCGCTATCACGTCGAAACCTATTGAGCGCCGATGACCATCGACTACGCAACCGTCAAGCACCTCCACACGACCGCGGCCACGCTGTCGATCGCGTTCTTCCTGACGCGGGGGGCGTGGATGCTGTGGGCGCCGTCGATGCTGCAGGTGCGCTGGGTGCGCATCGCGCCGCACGTGGTCGACACGATCCTGCTGGTCGCCGGGCTCTGGCTCGCCTCGCAGCTGGCCCCGGGCGGCCCGCACGCGTGGCTGGCGGCGAAGGTGGTCGCGCTCCTCGTCTACATCGCGCTGGGGGTGGTGGCGCTGAAGCCGTCGCGCCCGAAGCCGGTGCGCATCGCCGCGCTGGTCGCCGCGGTCGCGACCTTCGGCTACATCGTCAGCGTCGCGCTGACCAAGTCGCCGCTGGGCTTCCTCGCCCGGCTGTGACGCGGCGCTGACCCCACCGCCGACGCCGCCGATGGGCACCTCGCTGCTTGGCAATCACGCCCCGTCGTTCGACGATCCGCTGGCGCTGCTGTCCGCCTGCCACGGCCGCATCGAGCGGCAGCTCGCGACGCTGGCGCGCCTGCAGCGCCACCTGCCCGAGCACGGCTGCGACAAGGACGCCCGCGCGGCGGCGCGCGCCATCCTGCAGTACTTCGATTCCGCCGCGCCCAACCACCACGCCGACGAGGAGCAGAGCATCTTCCCGCGCCTCGCGGCGGCGGTGCCGGCGGCAGCCGGCCTCATCGCCGGCCTCGAAGCCGACCACGCGGCGCTCGCCGCGAACTGGCGCCGGCTGCGGCCGATGCTGGCGGCGATCGCCGCCGGGGCGCGCGCGAACCTGTCGGCCCGGGACGTCGCGGCGGTCAGCCGCGCCTACGCGAGGCACATCGCGCGCGAGGAGTCCGACCTCATCCCGCTGGCGGCGCGGACCTTCGACGCGGCGACGCTGGCGGCGATCGGGCGGGAGATGGCCGCGCGGCGCAGCGTGGCCCCGGACAGCCTGCGGCCGGGCTGACCGGCGCCTGCCGATCCGCACGACCTGCCCGAACGGCACGATGCCCGCAGCCCGGCCCGCCGTCGAACCCGCGCCGATGATCCGCACCTGGCTCGTCGCGCTCTCGCTCGCCCTCGTCGCGCTGCCCGGCGCCCGGGCGCAGGAGCTCTCGCCGCACGCGATCGACATTCCGCCGTGGTTCACCGAGACGTTCCTCGACTTTCGCGAGGACGTCGCCGACGCCGCGAAGGACGGCCGGCGGCTGATGGTCTATTTCGGCCAGGACGGCTGCCCGTACTGCCGGCAGCTGATGGTGACGAACTTCTCCCAGCGCCGGATCGTCGACAAGACGCGCAAGCACTTCGTCGCGATCGCGCTCAACCTCTGGGGCGACCGCGAGGTCACCTGGATCGACGGCCGGACGATGAGCGAGAAGGCGCTGGCCCGCGTGCTCGACGTCCAGTTCACGCCGACGCTGCTGTTCTTCGACGAGAAGGCGAAGGTCGTCGCGCGGCTCAACGGCTACTGGCCGCCGCACAGGTTCGAGGCGGCGCTCGATTACGTCGCCGCGAAGCGCGAGACCGTCGAGCCGCTCGCCGACTGGCTCGCCCGCGCGACGCCGGAGTCCGCGAGCCCGAGCCTCGCCGCGGAGCCCTTCTTCGTGAAGCCGCCGTACGATCTCGCGCGGCGCGCCGGCGGCAGGCCGCTCGCGGTGATGTTCGAGACGCCGTATTGCTCGGCCTGCGACGAGCTGCACCGCGAGGGGCTGCGCCGGCCCGAGGTGCAGGCGCTGCTCGCGCGCTTCGACGTCGCGCGCTTCGATCTCGGCGGGCGCACGGAGCTGACGTCACCCTCCGGCCACAAGGTCCGCGCCGACGCGTGGGCGCGCGACCTCGGCGTCGCGTACACGCCCGCGATCGTGCTGTTCGACGACACGGGCCGCGAGGTGTTCCGGGTCGACGGCTACCTGCGGCCGTTCCACCTCGCGTCGGCGCTCGACTATGTCGCGAGCGGCGCGTACCGCAGCGAGCCGTCGTTCCAGCGCTACATCCAGGCCCGGGCGGAGCGCAAGCGCGCCGGCGGCGAGCGCGTCGACCTCTGGCAGATAGGGTCGCGCGCGCCAGGACGCGCCGCCTAGGGCGCGTAGCCGTAGATCTCGGCGGTCGCCGTCGACTTCGCCGGCGACCCGGACACGCCGCCGATGTAGAGCACGTTGACGACATTGCCGGCGGCATCCCTCAACGCCGTCGCCGTGTGGCCGGCCCGCGGCACGAGCATCGACTGGCCCGCGCCCAGCGGCGGGCCGTCCAGGTCCACGAGCGCCTTCGGCGTCGTGCCGTTCTGCCCGCCGGCCACCGCCGCGCTGCCGTTCGGCAAGGCGGCGATCGTCAGCTCGCGGCGGGCGCCGTTGGCTTGCAGGCCCGCGCCGCCGGGGCCACCGTCGCCGTCGGCGGCGAGACCGCGGTGTTGAGCGTCAGCGTCTCGGCGCGTGGCGAGATCGGTGGTCGCGCTCGCGCCGCCGACCAGCAGCACCGTGCCGTCCGCCTGCGCGATCGCGCCGTGCGAGTGGCGCGCCGTGATGGGGTTGGCGCCCGCTCACCGTCACCGGCGTGCACGCCGCCGCGTCGCAGACCTCGGCGCTGCCGAGGACGACGTAGCCGTTGCCCGACTTCTGGCGCCCGCCGACGACCAGCACCTTGCCGTTCGGCAGCAGCGTCGCCGTGTGGCGTTCCCGGGCCGCCTTGAGGCTCGGGCCGGCCGCGAACGTGCCGTTGGCCGGCGTGTAGACGATCGAGGTGGCGATCGTCTTGCCCGCGTTGTCCGCGCCGCCGACGATCAGCACGCGGTTCGTGCCGTCGCCGAGCACCGTCGCCGTGTGGAACGAGCGCGTCGACGACAGCGAGCCCGCGGGCGACCAGGTCCTGGCGACCGGGTCGTAGGTCTGCGCGCTCGAGTTGCCGCCGCCCAGCGCCAGCACCTTGCCGTTCGAGAGCAGCGTCGCCGAGTGGCCGTACGACTTCGACGGCAGGTTGCCGGTCGCGGCGAACGTCCGCGTGACCGGGTTGTAGAGCTCGGAGGTCGCGGTCGAGGCGCCGCTGGCGTCGAGGCCGCCGGAGACGAGCACCCAGCCGGCCAGCGGGCCCGAGTCGAAGCGCGTCGCCGTGTGGTACGACCGCGGCTGCAGCATGCTGCCGACCGCCGTGTAGACGTCGCGGAGGTCGATGGCGAACGCCTGCGACACGTTCGGTGCCGGCTGGTAGGTGCTGTCGCCGCCCTGGCTGGCCGTCAGCGTGCAGGTGCCCGACGAGGTGAGCGTCACCGTCGCGCCCGAGACCGTGCAGCTTCCGGCGGCCGCGATCGTCACCGGCAGGCCGGAGGATGCCGTCGCCGAGACCGCGAACGGCGCGTCGCCGTAGGCCTTGTCACCGATCGGCGCGAACGTGATCGTCTGCGTGCCCGGGTTGATCGTGAAGGACTGGTCCACCGCCGGCGCCGGGTTGTAGTTGTCGCTGCCGGGCTGGTCGGCCCGCAGCGTGCACAGCCCGCCGGCGACCATCGTGACGGCGATCGACGTCGTGCCGGCGTCGAGCGTCGGCGTCGCGCCGGCGACCGTGCAGGTACCGGTCGTCAGCGACGTGAAGCTGACGGGCAATGCCGGAACTGGCGGTCGCCTTGACCGTGAACGCGCCGCCGGCGACGAACGTCGGGCCGGCCACCACCGGGAAGGCGATCGACTGGTCCGCCTTGCCGATGGCGAGGTTCGCTCCGACATAGCTGACCGCGTAGCTCGCCCCGGCGTCAACGTGCCCAGCCGGATCGCATAGTGCCCACGCCCTCGCCGGCGTCGCGCGTCAGCGCGCCGCTGAAGCCGTCGCCCGCAGCCAGCGAGCCGGCGGTGACCCGGTAGGTCAGCGCCGGATCGGCGGCCCCGTAGGTCTTGGACTTCGCATCCGCGGCAACGGTGATCGGCCGCGCCGTGATCGTCAGGTTCGCGCCGCGTAGGTCAGAGCGTAGTTGGCCCCGGCCGTCACGCTGCCCTGCAGGATCGCGTAGGAACCAATACCCTCGCCCGTCGCCCGCGTCAGCGCGCCGGTGATCGCATCGCTGCCGGCGAGCGATCCCGCCGTGACCTGGTAGGTGGCGCCGGGTCGGCCGTGCCGTACACCTTGGACTTGGCGTCGGCCGTGACCGTGATCGACCGCGGCTTCACGACAAAGCTCTGCGCAACGCTCGGCGCGGCGTCGTAGAACGCGTTGCCGGCCTCGTCGGCGACGACCGTGCACGTGCGACGGCGAGGATCGACACCGTGGCGCCGCTGACCGCGCACGCGCTCGTGCCGGCCGGGACGCTGAACGTCACCGGATTGCCCGAGGCGCCGCCGGTCGCCGCGACGGTGAACGGCGCATCGCCGTAGGTCCGGCCGGGCAGCGCGGCAAAAGCGATGCTCTGCGCGCCCTTGGT
>CAWHVP010000004.1:0-97763 GCA_963832705.1 uncultured beta proteobacterium
CACCTTCGGGTGCGCGGCGCGCACGAAGCCGCCGCCGTCCTTGGCGCCGAGGCAGCCGGTGACGATCACCTTGCCGTTCTCGGCGAGCGCCTCGCCGATCGCATCGAGCGACTCGGCCACCGCGGCGTCGATGAAGCCGCAGGTGTTGACGACGACGAGATCGGCGCCCTCGTAGCTGGGGGCGATCGCGTAGCCCTCGGCGCGCAGCTGCGTGAGGATCTGCTCGGAATCGACGAGCGCCTTCGGGCAGCCGAGCGAGACGAAGCCGACGCGTGGAGCCGCGCCTTTGCGGCGCCGCGCAGTGGCCATGGTGGCGGGAAGCGGGTTGTTGCGCTGCTCTGGCGGCTCAGCCCGGCTTTTCCTCGCCGGAGCCGTTTTGCTGCGGGGCAGTAAAGTTCGGGAAGGGGAACGCCGAGAAGAGGCCGCGCGTCTGGTCCTGCATCCGTTGCTGCATGTCCATGAACAGCTTCGCGCTCTGCTCGAGGTAGTTGCCGAGCATCCCCTGCATCGCCGGCGCCTGCATCTGCATGAACTGCTTCCACAGGTCCGGCGTGATCATCATCTTGTCGCCGTAGATCTGCTTCGCCTGGTCCTGCAGCTTCTTCTGGATCGCGAGGAACGCCTTGACGTTCTGCTCGATGTAGCTGCCCATGATCGACTGCTGGGCGCTGCCGTAGAAGCGGATCATCTGCGCGAGCATCTCCGACGAGAACATCGGCATGCCCGCGGACTCCTCGTCGAGGATGATCTGCAGCAGGATGGCGCGCGACAGGTCGTCGCCGGTCTTCGCGTCGATGACTTTGAACTCGGTGTTGTCGAGCACCATCTGCTTGACGTCGGAAAGCGTGATGTAGCCGCTGTTCGCCGTGTCGTAAAGGCGGCGGTTCGGGTACTTCTTGATGATGCGCAGAGAGTCGCTCATTCCCGGCTCCGTGAAGGGGTCTACCATTATAACCGCCTGATTTATTGGGTGTTTGGATTTTCTTGGCGATCGGCGAACAAATAATTGGTGCGGCGCAGCAAAAAACTCTTGACAGGGGTTTCGCCCATCCCTATTATCCGTTTTGTGCGGTGCAGCAATCGCCGCCGTCGGGAGGGTCCCCAAGGAGCCTCCCGGACCGTCGGGCAGCACCTGCCGGCGGGAATGGGAAGCAGGGACCGAAACTCGACCGATCGACATTTCAAACTCCAGACGAAAAGGATCCACCATGAACACGTTCAATACCGCCCAGTTCGCCGAGCTCAGCCAGGCCAACGTCGCGCAAGCCTCCAAGCTCGCCGCCATCGCCCTCGAAAACGCCGAGAAGCTCGCGCAGCTGAACATGGACACCGCCAAGGCCGCGATCGCCCAGGGCGTCGAAGGCGCGTCGGCCGTCGCCGCCGTCAAGGACGTCCAGGAGCTGTTCGCGCTGCCGACCAAGTACGCCGAGTCGAGCTTCCAGAGCGTCGTCGGCTACTCGAAGAGCCTGTACGAGCTCTCGCAGGCCGCGCAGGCCGCGTACTCGGCGATCGCCGAAGAAGCGCTGGCCGGCTACACCAAGGGCCTCGCCGCGTGGGTCGAGAAGGCCAGCGCGTCGGCCCCGGCCGGCTCGGAAGTCGCGATCAACGCGTTCAAGTCGTCGGTCGCCGCGACCAGCGCCGCCATCGACCAGTTCCAGAAGGCGTCGAAGCAGGTCGTGAGCTTCGCCGACGCGAGCGTCCGCGCCGCCGCCAACAACGCGTCGAAGGTTGCCGCCGCCGCGCCGGTCAAGGGTCGCAAGGCCGCGTAAGCAAGTCTCCTCCTCTGTATCTTTTTCCTCCTCCTAAAAGATACAGCCTCAACCCCGCAGGGCAACCTGCGGGGTTTTTTTTGTGCGCCCGGCAGGGCGCACTCTTGCATGAAGACGTCCCGCCACGATGGCGGGATCGACGGCGTGGCGCGCTGGCGTGGCGGGGGTCGCCGGGTGCGGGCTTCGAGTGCCGCCAAGCTCGTCGTGGCGGCGCGTGTCGATCGCCACGGGTCGGCAAAACACGCCTCCCGCGGCGAGCCGCACGCGCCGCAACGACGGCGGCACGGCGCCCGCACCCGGCGACCCCCGCCACGCCGGAGGGTGCCGTGCGAACGACCGCGAACGCTGCACTCGCGCGCGCATCAGTTCATCCGCACGGCCGCCTGTGAGGCAATGCCTGGGCACGACGTGGCGCCGCGCGGCGACGCCGACACACTCAGTGTGATTGGCCGACCCGACGTCGCCGACGTGGGCGACATCCGATTGGCCGCGGTACCGCGCACAACTGTCCCGGCGTGGCGGGGGCTGCCGGATGCGGGCGCCTGTGCCGCCGTCGGGGTGGCGCGTGAGGCTCGGCCCGGGTGGCCGTGGGTTGACCGCCCGGGCCGAGCGACTCGCGCCAACCCGACAAGCTTGGCGGCACTCGAAGCCCGCATCCGGCAGCCCCCGTCACGCCAGCGCCAGCCACCGACGCAAGCCGTCACTCGACCGCGGCGCGATCCTCGCTCGCCCGCGCGCCGAGGTTCCCGTAGCGGTGATAGTCGAAGCTGACGCTCTGCTCGCGCACGTACCACAGCAGCTCGACGCGGCCCTCGGCCGTCACGGGCGCGTCGCAGATGCAGGTGCCGTTGGTCGCGGCCGCGGCGCGCAGCAGGGGTGCGACGCGATCGGGGGCGGCGCAGCGGAGGCGCTCGATGCCGCCGGCGCGGATGGCCGCCGCGAGCTCGTCGTCGCTTTCCTCGACGAGCTCCGTGCCCGCTGCGAGCCCGGCGGTCGCCAGCGTCGCCCGTGCCCGCTGCGCGAGGCTCGCCGGTGCGCTGACGACTGTCGCGCATCCGGCGGCTGCGGCCGCGGCGACGCGCACGACGACGTCGAGCTCCGAGTCGTCCGCGTGGATGCGGATGCGCACGTTCGCGATCGGCAGGTAGCGGCGGCAGTTGTCCTGCCCGAGCAGGCGGAAGTGGTCGTGCACGGTGCCGAACTCCTCGCGCCAGGCCCGCTCGATGCTCGCCCTCGCGGCGGCGATCGACGCCGGCCCGCATTGTTCGCAGGCGGTGAGAAGCGCATGAACTGGGCGACGTAGTTCGGGCCCGCCGGCCTTCATGCCCGGACCGAAGCAGGACTTGCCCATGCCGCCGAACGGCTGGCGCAGCACGATCGCGCCGGTCGTCGGCCGGTTGATGTAGAGGTTGCCGGCGCGGATGCCGGCCTTCCATTGTCTCCTGCTCGCGATCGTCGAGGCTCTGGAGCCCGCTGGTCAGGCCGTAGCCGGTCTGGTTCACGAGGGCGATCGCCTCGGCGAGCGTCTCGAAGCGCATCACGCCGAGCACCGGGCCGAAGAACTCGGTCAGGTGCGTGTAGCTGCCGGGCTGCACGCCCTATTTCACGCCGGGCGACCAGAGGCTGCGGGTTGTCCTCGACCTGGCGCGGCAGCACGCGCCCAGGACTCGCCCGGCTCGAGCGTCTTCAGCGCCGTCTCCAGATCGCCCGGACGGCGGGCGGATCAGCGGGCCGATCCGCGAATCGAGCTCCCACGCCGAGCCGACGCGCAGGCTCTCGACGGCGTCGCAGAGCATGCGCTTGAACTCGGGGTCGTCATAGACCTCGGCCTCGAGCAGCAGCAGCGACGTGGCCGAGCACTTCTGCCCGCCGTGGCTGAAGGCGGAGTGGACGACGTGCTTGATCGCCTGCTCGCGATCGGACATGCGCGGTGACGATCGGTGGCGTTCTTGCCGCCGGTCTCGGCGAAGAGGCGCATGCCGGGCGCGTCGCGCAGCATCGGCAGCGCGGTGTCGGTGCCGCCGGTGAGGATCACCGCGTCGACGTCCGGGTGCGTGACCAGCGCGCGGCCGGCCCCGCCGCCGGAGCAGGGGACGAATTGCAGCGTCCGCCTCGACACGCCCGCGCGCCAGAAGCACTGGCACAGCTCCCAGGCGACGAGCACGGTGTCCGACGCCGGCTTGAGGATCACGGTGTTGCCCGCCGCCAGCGCCGCCGCGATGCCGCCGCAGGGAATGGCGATGGGGAAATTCCACGGCGACACGACGACCACGACGCCCTTGCCGGTCGCCTGCACGCCGGGCAGCTCGAAGAACGCCGCGCGCGGTGCCGCGGTAGAACTCGCACGAAATCCACCGCCTCGGAGACTTCCGGGTCGGCTTCGGCGAGCGTCTTGCCGCCGTTGGCGAGCGCCGCGCCGATCAGGTCGCCCCGCGCCTCGCCGCAGTTCCTGCGCGACGCGGCCCGAGCAGCTCCGACCGGCCGTCGACGCCGAGCGCGCGCCAGCCGTCGCGGTCGGCCTTCGCGCACGCGACCGCGCGCTCGATGTCGTCGCTCGTCGCCTGCGCGATAGCGGCCGACGACCACGCCGGGCCGCGAAGGATCGAGGCACTCGCGCAGGCTGCGCCCGTCGAGGATCTACTCGCCGTCGACGACCAGCGGCGATCTCGGTCGCCGCGGACGCGCAGCGCGGTTCCCACCGGCGACGATGTCCTGCGCCCAGTCGCCGTTCTGCGGCAGCGCGAAGTCGGTGTCCGGCTCGTTGACGAAGTCGTGCCAGCGCATCTCCGCCTTCGGCACGCTCGGCGGGCTCGGTGCCTGCGGTTCTGCGTGCGGCGCGGCGCGTCGGCCGAGCGAGGCGATGAGCCGGAACGACTCGCGGAAGCCTTCGTCCAGCCGCTGCCACTCCGCGCTCGCCGACGCTGAGCTTGAAGGCGTGGCGCAGGAAGTTCTCCGGGCCGGTGTTCTCGTCCAGGCGGCGGATCAGGTAGCCGATGGCGTTGAGGAAGTCCTCCTTGCGGCAGGCCGGCGCGTAGAGCAGCAGGTTGCGCGTGCGCTCCAACAGCGCGCGGCGCTGGTGATTGGCCATGCCTTCGAGCATCTCGAACTGGACGCGATCGCAGCGCGTTCGCTTCGGCCGCCAGCGACGAGCGCGTAGCGACGTCGAAGAGGTTGTGCGAGCCACGCCGAGGCGCACGGCGGCGAGGTTCTCCGGCTTCATCGCCTTCCTGCACCATGCGCTTGTAGTTGGCGTCGGTCTCCGCGCTTGGTCTTGTACGGCGCCTGCGGCCAGCCGCGCATCGAGGCCTCGACCCGCTCCATCTCCATGTTCGCGCCTTTGACCAGGCGAATGGTGATCGGCGCGCCTCCGGCCGCGACCCGCCGGCGGGCCCAGGCGTTGAGGCGCTCGCTGCATGCGCGAACGAGTCGGGGATGTAGGCCTGCAGCACGATGCCGGCGCTGATCGCCTCCAGGCCGGGCCGGTCCAGCGTGCGCATGAACGCCTCGGCGGTGAGGTGCAGGTCGCGGTACTCCTCCATGTCGAGGTAGACGAACTTGGGCACGCGCGTGCCGTCCGGCCGCGTGAAGCGCGATGCGCGCGGCGGTGCGATAGAGCAGCTCCAGCCGGTCGCACAGGACGCTGCACGGTGTGCTCGCGGGCCAGCGCGGAGATCTGCGAGTAGAGCGTGGAGATCTTGACCGAGATCACCTCGATCTCCGGCATCTGCAGGCCCTGCAGGTTCGTCTGCAGCCGCGTGCTGCGCCTCGTCCTCGCCGAGGATCGCCTCGCCGAGGAAGTTCACGTTCATGCGCACGCCCTCGGCGCTGGCGCTCGCGCAGGTGCCGGGCGAGCAGGTCCTGTCTCGGCGGGCAGGATGACGTTGGCGGTCTCCCTGCGCATCTGCGCCTTCGACCAGCGGCACCGCGACGCCGGGGCGACAGCCGCCGAACGACTGGAAGCCCCGGAGCATCGTGCGGTCCGAGCGGGCTGAAGAACCGCGGCACGCCCTGCACGTCGAGGATGTGGATGAACTGGTCCGCCATCCGCACGGCCCGGCTCGAGCGGAACGCCTGGTCGGTCATCTGCGCCAGCGTCGACCTTGTCGGTCGGGCTCTGCAGCATGCGGTCGAGCTCGGCCTGCTGCCGCCGCTCCGCCGGGGTCTGCAGCTCGAGCGCGCGCTGCTGCAGCGCGGCCGCGAGCGCGATGGCGTTCTCCACCAGCACGGGGTCGGTCGCGCCGAGCGGCTGCGCGGACGATGCGGGCGGCGTGGACGCCGTGGTCGTGGCGCGGGGTGCGGTCGTCATGGCGGGCCTTTCGCGGCGGGTCGGTGGGCGGGCGCGACGATTCTACGCCGGCCGCACGGCGCGCCGCCGCTGCGATATCGGTCCGCGGACCGGGGCCGGATTACCGCGGCTCCACGCCGCGAAAGGCGCGCCAGAGCATGAGGTCGTACGCGATCTTCAACACGCCGCCGGCCACCAGCGGCGCCGCGAGCCATCCGGCGGCAAACATCGCGCCGCCCAGCGTGGGGCTGATCGCCGAGGCGAGGCTCCGGGGGACCAGCGTGAAGCTCGCCGCGGCGGCCCGTTCGGAGGGCGAGACCACGGCCATCACGAAGGCGCCGCGCGCGGGGACATCCATCTGCGCGAGCAGCGCGCGCACCAGCAGCAGGCCGAGCGCGACCTCGCGGCTGCCCGAGAACGCGGCGGCGATCAGGCAGAGGTTGGCCGGGATGTGCGTGAAGACCATCGTGTTGATGAGGCCGATGCGCCTCGCGAGGCGCGGCGCCGCCAGCTGCGAGGCGGCGCCGAGGAGCCCGGTCCAGAAGAAGAACGCGCCGGTGGCGGCCAGCGACAGGTCGAAGCGCTGGAACAGCCACAGCGCGAGCAGCGAGTTGACGACGAGGCCGCCGGCGAACGAATCCACGGAGAACAGCGCGGAGAGCCGCAGCACGACGCCGCGCGACGGGCCGAGCGGGCCGGGAGGCTGCCGCGTCTCCGCGTGCGGCGCGGGCAGGCGCCGGTACAGCAGCCACACGGCGCCGCCGACGAGGGCGTAGGCGATGAACATCGCCCGCAAGGCGTCGAGCCTGGTCGCTCCGGCGAGCCGCGACCAGGTGATCGGGGAGCGCCGCGGCCAGCGCGCCCAGCGCGGCGAACAGCGCGCCCGCGAGGCTGTATCGGGCGAACAGCGCGGTGCGCGCCTCGCCGTGCGCGGCGCCGGCCAGGCGGGCGTGTTCCAGCGGCAGGAAGACGCTCACGTCGCCGGAGCTGGGGTTCAAGGTGCCGACGAAGGCGATCGCGAGCAACGGCCAGAACGACGTGCCGAACGCGAACGCCAGACCGGTGGCGGCCATCAACACCGCCGCCCCGAGCAGCAGGCGACGGCTGTGGAAGCGATGGCCCCACGCGCCGACCGCCAGCGTCGCCATCGCCGACCCCAGCAGCGTCGCGCTGGCCAGCAGGCCGACCTCCCAGGTGCCGAAGCCCAGCGCCAGCAGGTAGGCGGGCAGCAGGATCGCCACGTAGCCGTCGGCGAACGCCCGCAGGGCGCGGCCGACCAGCAACGGCAGCGCCGACGGCTCCGCGCCGTCGGGCAGCAGCAGGCGGCCGATCCATTTCATGACGAGGCTCCCGGGTGTGCGGTGCGCGACCGCAGCGGTCCGCCGTCGATGTTGCCACAACGGTCGACAAGAAAAAGCCGGCGGATCGCTCCGCCGGCTCGGGTCAGGAGGCGCGCAGTCGCCTGCGCGTCGGGTCACTTCTTGTAGAAGAACTCCGGCGTGCCGGTCGCGGTCAGCGTCTTCGGCCGCGCCTGGTCCTTGTTGAACGTGTGCGTGCGGACGAACAGCCCCGCCGCCGTCTGGCCGGTTCCGGGCATGTACTTCTCGACGGTGAAGCTCGCATCGTGGCAGCCCGCGCTCTTGCACGTGTCGGCCGCGACCTTCGCCGGCTTGTCCTTGCTCGAGTGCGACGAGTGGCAGTCGGAGCAGCTCGCGACGTCCTTCTTGTAGTGCGTCGACTGCAGGTACTCCTGGTACTGCTGGTGGTGCTTGCCCGCGTCGTAGATGCCGGTCTTCTTCGACTGCTCGTCGAGCTTGAACATACCCCTTGAGGTCACCGGCTTCCCACTTCTTGTCCGCCGGGTACTTCGGGATTCACGACCGGGATGATCACGTGGTCCGGATACCACTTGGTCCAGTCCTCGCCGGCCTTGTAGCTCTGGCCGACGGTCGGGTGCGGCAGGTACTCGGACGGTGCGCCCTGCGCGGTCTTGAACTGCTCGTTCTCGAGCCGGATGTGGCAGTAGCCGCAGACCTTCGACTGCTCGGCCCTGGACTTGCCGGCGAACGAGTAGATGTCGGCCTTCTTGCTTGCTCTTCGCGTGCACGCTGCCCGGGCCGTGGCAGGCCTCGCAGCCGATGTTGGCCTCGGCGTATTCCCATTTCTGCGCCTTCGGGTTCTTCGCGTCGTAGGCGGTGCAGGCGGAAGCCGGTCGCGTGGCAGGTCGCGCAGTTGGTTTCCCAGTCGTTCTTCTGCCCGTAGCTTTCCCAGGCCTTGGACATCCGGTTCCACTGCTTGTCCATGAACTGGTGGCCGCCCGTCGTCGGGTCCTTGATCAGGTAGCGCTTCACGTCGCCTATCATCAGCCTTGCCATCGGCCGGGAACTGGCGCACCTTTCGTCCTGCGATTGATTGTTGTTTCGATTGCCGTTGCTGTCTCGGCGGCGACCGGACGCCGTGGCAATCGCGAGCGATGCGGGGGGTGAGCCATGATGCGCGAGATCGACACCAGGGATCCGATTGCCGTCGGGAACGAAGTCGCCGCCATCCACGCGGCGCTGTTCCCGGACGGCGAGCGCGCCTTCGTGCCGCGCGCGTTCGACTGGGCCGTGCAGTGCTTCCGCGGCGCGCACGGCGACTACCTGCCGATCGACGTCGGCTATCACGATCTCGAGCACACGCTGCAGGGCGTGCTCTGCCTCACCCGGCTGCTGCAGGGCCGTCACCGCGCGGGGGCCTCGCCGCGGCTGACGGTCGAGGCGTTCGAGCTCGGCGTGCTGGCGATCCTCTTCCACGACACCGGATACCTGAAGCGGCGCGGCGACCGGGAGGGAACCGGCGCCAAGTACACGGCGATCCACGTCGGCCGCAGCGCCGCCTTCGCCCGCGAATTCCTCCAGCCGAAGGGCTATTCCGACGCGGCGATCCTCGCGGTCCAGAACATGATCAACTGCACCGGCATCGGCACGGACCCGGAGGCGATCCGGTTCCAGGACGAGCTGGAGCGCACGGTCGGCTACGCGCTCGGCACGGCGGACCTGCTCGGGCAGATGGCGGCGACCGACTACGTCGAGAAGCTGCCGGTGCTCTACGCCGAATTCAAGGAGGCGGCGCGCCACGCCACCCCCGGCACGGAGCGCCTCTTCGCCTTCGAAAGTGCCGAGGCCCTGATGCGCAACACGCCCGCCTTCTGGGACAACTACGTCCGCCCGAAGATCGACGGCGTCTTTCGCGGCCTCTACGGCTATCTCAGCGATCCGTATCCCGGCGGGCCGAACCCCTACCTGCAGCGGATCGAACAGAACCTGGCCCGCCTGCGCGCGTAGCCGGGCACGACCGGCCACCCGCGTCGAGCCCGCATCGGCGGACGGCGGCGCGAATCGGCAGCGATCCGTCGTGCCGGTCGGCAGCCGGGGCGGAAGCGTTCAGGCCAGCGCCGCGATCCACCGATTGGCGCCGCGCAGCCTGCGCGCCAGGTCCTTGGCCAGGTTCTCCAGCAGCGTGATCTTAGTTGCGGGTCGCGATCGGAAATGCGTTCGAGATCGCCGGCCTTGACGATGCGGCACTGGACTTCGACGTCCGCGTACACCGAAGCGCTGCGCGCGCCGTTGCCGAGCAGGACCATTTCGCCGAAGACCATGCCGGGTCCCAGGGTGGCGATGCGCTGGTGCATGCCGTCCGCGAGGGGCAGCAGCACGCTGACCTGGCCGGATTCGATGAAGAAGATGCGGTCGTCTCCGGACTCGCCGCTCACCAGGATGCTGGCACCCGCCGCGTACACCTCGCGCCGGCTCGCCGCCTCGATGTCCTGCAGCAGATGCCCCGCGAGGCCCATGAACAGCGTCGCGTCGGACAGCGAGCTGGGGGCGCTGCGTTCCTGATCCGCTTCCGCGAGCAGTCGGTTTTCGCACCACTCGCCGGCCAGATCGTTGTCCTCGAAGCTCAGGAAGCCGCGGTCCCCCTTGGCCGCGGCCTTCTTCAGCGGGACGGTGATGGCGTCGCGCTTGTGGATTCGGGAGAAGACGACCGCGATGCCGTCGTCGCCGAAGCCGAGGCGCGCCTGGTTGATCAGGCGCGCGGCGCTTTCGGAGATGCCGTCGACCCGGTGCATGTCCAGGATGAAGCTGTGGGCCTCCGGCGCAAGCTCCTGCATTTTCCGGATCACGAACTCGATGCCGTCCGCCGCCAGGAATCCATGCAGGGAGAGATACTTGATCCGGTGCGAGCGCTCCTTCAGGTACGTGCTCGCATCCGCCGATCGCTCGCGCCGGGAAGGCGCATCGGTGCCGGTGAACACCCGTCCCACGGCCATGCCCGGGTCGGCGGTGGGGCCGAAGATGTTGAGCCCGAAATCCCTGGAGATCCGCTTGCAGGCCTCGATGCCGCGCGCGCTGTTGCCCTTCTCGTCGAGGCGCGGCGAGAAGACGCCGATGCCGAAGCGTCCGGGCAGCACCGCGACGATGCCGCCGCCCACGCCGCTCTTCGCGGGCATCCCGACCTCGTACAGCCAGCTGCCCGCGTAGTCGTACATGCCGCAGGTCGCCATCACGCTGAGCACGCGCGCTACGTGCTCGGCCGGCATGGCCCGCACGCCGGTGACGGGGTGCACGCCGCCGTTCGCCAGGGTCCCGGCCATGTACGCGAGGTCGCGACAGGTGACGAGGATCGAGCACTGCCGGAAATAGTTCTCGAGCGTCGCCATCGGGTCGCCCTCGATGATCCCGAAGTTCTTGAGCATCCAGGCGATGGCGCGGTTGCGATGTCCGGTTTCGCTCTCGGAGCGGTAGACCGCCTCGTCCACGTCGAAACCGCGCCCGATGAAGGCGGCCAGGAAGCTTCGATCCGCTGCCACTGGGCTGCCGGCGATTCGCCGCCGACCATGCTGGTCGCGGCGATCGCACCAGCGTTGATCATCGGATTGAAGCGGCGCACCAGATTGGGGATCGAGGCTGATGGAATTGAACGCATCGCCGCTCGGCTCGACGCCGACCTTTCGGGAGACGTAGTCCTTGCCCCGGTCGGCAAGGCAGGTCGCATAGACGAAGGCCTTGGAGATGGACTGGATCGTGAACGGCTGCCCGGTGTCGCCGGCGCTGTAGCTGACGCCGTCCACGGTGACCAGGCAGATGCCGAAGGCCTCCGGGTCCACCCGGCCGAGCTCCGGGATGTAGGTGGCCACCTGCCCGTCACGCAGGTCCTTCAGTTGAGCGTGCAGGGTGTCGAGATAGGATTGGATCGGCGATTGCATCGCAGGGGCGCATGGGAAGGCTACAGCGCGAGCGTACGCAATCGGCATGCCAGGCGGGCAGGGCGCCGCGGCGCGCGCCGCGCTTCCGGCGCGGCCTGCGTCAGGACGGTCGGGATCCCGCCTGCTCGTACGTGCGCCCGTCGCGGATGTGGTAGATCCGCCGGAACGTCGGGATGATCTTCTCGTCGTGCGTGACGACGATGATCGCCGTGCCGAACCGT
This sequence comes from uncultured beta proteobacterium, assembly GCA_963832705.1. Lineage (GTDB taxonomy): Bacteria > Pseudomonadota > Gammaproteobacteria > Burkholderiales > Casimicrobiaceae > CAIWHR01. The sequence goes on from CAWHVP010000004.1 coordinate 11,524, forward strand.
TGCGCCATGTCGTTCAGGATGCGGACGACGGTCAGCGCCCGCTCGCTGTCGAGCGGCGCCGTCGGCTCGTCGGCGAGGATGATCGGCGGCTCCCTGACCAGCGCGCGGGCGATCGCGACGCGCTGCTGCTCGCCGCCCGACAGCTGCGGCACCTGCGCCCGCGCGCGGTGGCCGACGTCCAGCGCGGCCAGCATCTCGCGCGCCCGGTCGCGCGCCCTGCCGTTGGGCACGCCCGCCAGCATCGGCAGCAGCGCGACGTTGTCGGTCACGTCGAGGAACGGGATCAGGTACGGCGCCTGGAACACGAAGCCGATGCGGTCGCGCCGCAGCGCGCGCAGGTCGGCCACCTTCCAGCCGTGGTCGTAGATCGTCTCCCCGGCGAGCGCCATGCGGCCGGACGTGGGCTCGATCACCGCGCCGAGGCACTTCAGCAGCGTGCTCTTGCCCGAGCCGCTGGGGCCGATCAGTCCGACGACCTCGCCCGGCTGGACGATCATGTCGACGCCCTTCAGCGCGTCGACGGCCGCGTCGCCGGTGCCGTAGCGCTTGGTGAGGCCGCTGATCTCGATCGCCGGATGCACCTAGCCCCCGATGGCCGTCGCCGGATCGACGCGCGAGCGCCGCGCGGATCGCGACGATGCTCGCGAACGCGCAGATCGCCAGCACGAGCCCGGCGCCCAGCACCGCGTCGCCGGGCAGCAGCAGCACGTACTTGGGGAAGATCGGCGCCCACAGCGTGGCCACCGTCTTGCCGACGACGAAGGCGATGGCGCCGAGGCCCAGCGCCTGCTGCAGGATCATGCCGGCGATCGTGCGGTTGTGCGCGCCGATCAGCTTCAGCACCGCGATCTCGCGCACCTTGGCAGCGTCATCGTGTAGATGATGAAGGCGACGATGGCGGCGCTGACCACGGCGAGGATGACGAGGAACATGAAGATCTGCTTCGCCGACGTGGCGATCAGCTTGGCGACGAGGATCTCGTCCATGTCGGTGCGCGTGTACGCCTCCAGGTGCTTCCAGCGCCGGATCTCGCGCGCCACGACCGTCTCGTCGGCGTGCGGCGCCAGCCGCAGCATCACGACGTTCACCGTGCGGCTGCTCGCCTGGCTGGCCTGCACGGCCTCGAGCAGCCCCGGCACCCCGGGGCGGTTGAACGCCGGGTTGGCGGCGGTCCGCGCCCGCTCGTTGACCAGCGCGTCGTTGTCCTTGAGGAACTGCACCTCCTGCGCATCCTGCAGCGGGACGAAGACCATCGGGTCGCCCCCCGAGGACACCATGCGGCGGGTCAGCCCGACCACCGTGTACTCGTGCCGGCGGATGCGGATGCGCTCGCCGAGCCGGAACCCGGTCTTGACGTCGGCGATCGCCTCGTAGTGCGAGCGCGTGATCGGCCGTCCGGCGACGAGGTAGCCGGGCTCGCCGGGACGCCCCGGCTCGAAGCCGACCAGCATGACGCGCACGTCGGCGCCCGCGTGCTGGATCTGCATCGTCAGGTAGGTGACGTTGCCGGCCTCCGCGACGCCCCGCACGCCGAGGAGCGCGCGGTACGCGTCGTCGCGCACGTTCGACGGCTCCGCGTAGGGGCCGAGCGTGTCGCGCTGCACGACCCAGAGGTCGGCGCCGCCGTTCTGGAGCAGCACCTTCCCGTCGTCGACCAGCCCGCGATAGATGCCCGCCATCGACAAGGTCACGCCGACCAGCAGGCCGAGGCCGAGCCCGGTGAAGACGAACTTGCCCCAGCCGTGGACGATGTCGCGGCCCGCGAGATTGATCATGGATTCGCGCGGACGATCGCGGGGACGACCTTGACCCGGGCGTCCGGCTTCAACGCCTGCTCGCTGTGCACGACGACCGCGTCGCCGACGTTCGAGGCCGTCGACGATCTGGCTGCGCCCGTCGAGCGTCGTGATGCCCACCTTCACCGGCCGGAACGCGACGCGGCCGTCGGTGAACTGCCAGACGCCGTCCTGCCGATTGACTCGCTTCACCGCCGCCGCCGGGACCGAGCGCACGTCGGGGAGCACGGCGGTGCGGATCGTCACCTCGACCAGCTCGCCGACCGGGATGCCGTCGGGCCGCGCCGCGAAGCCGACGTTGACGATCCGTTCCTCGGTCACCGCATCGCTGACCCAGTCGACGCGCTGGACCTCGCCGCGATAGGCGCGCGCCGGGTCGGAGCGCAGCACGATCTCCGCGGGCTGGCCCACGCGCACGCCGCCGGCCTGCCCCTGGTCGATCCGCGCCTTGATCCACAGCGTCGCCGGGTCGATCACCTGCACCACCGCCTGGCCGGCGACGATCGTGGTTCCCGGCTCGACCAGCCGTGCGCTGACCACGCCGTCGACCGGGCTCACCAGCCGCGCCTGCGCCCGCAGCTTGCCGATGCCCGCGACGTCGGCCAGCGCCCGCTCGCGGTCGCGCCGCGCCGCGGCCAGCTGGGCGGCCGCGGCTTCGGCCGCCGCGGTCGCGGCATTCGCTTCGTGGCCTCTTGGCGTCGGTCGCCTCCTGGCTGACGAAGCCCTGCGCGCGCAGCTCCGACGAGCGGCGCGCCGCCGCGACGGCGAGCTGGGCGCGGCTCTGCGCCTCGGCGAGCTGGGCTTCGGCGGCGCGGACGGTGCTGCCCGCACGGTCCGCGGCGAGCGTCCCGCTGGCGACGCGATCGTCCAGGTCGACCGGATCGAGCTCGGCCAGCAGCTGGCCGGCCTTGACGACGTCGCCCTGGTCGACGAGCACGCGCAGGACGCGGCTCGCGACCGTCGGGCCCGAGCGCGTAGCTGCGCCGCGCCTCGACGGTGCCGATGCCGAACGTGCTGGCGACCAGCGGCCCCTGCTCGACCTTCGCGAGCGTGACCCGGGTCGGCGCGAGCGGCCCCTGGCTCGTCGCCAGCCAGCCGAGCAGCAGCGCGCCGCCGACGCCGGCGGCGATCAGCACGGCCCTGCGGCCGGGACGCGGGATCACGGCGCACCTCGCCCGCGAAATCCGTCGAGGAGCAAGGGGAACAGCTTCCGGGCGCGTTTCGTCATGGCGGTCTCGTCGCCGGCGAGCGCGGACTGGATGACCAGGCCCTGCACGGCGCCGATGAACAGCGCGGGCGCGATCGCGACATCGAGGCTCGCGGGCAGCTCGCCCGCCGCCTTGGCCTGCCGGAAGAGCAGCGCCAGGCGTCCGCTGTAGGCCGCGATCATCGCGCCCACCTCCGCGCGCACCGGCGAGGCGCCCGGGTACTGCAGTTCGTGGAACAGGACGCGCGGCACGCCGGGGTTGGCCGCGACGAACGCCACGTGCCCAAGGAACGCGCGCTCGATCCTGGCGAGCGGCGTTCCACCGCTCGCGACCGCCGCATCGAGCACGGCGGCGAGCGAGTCGCGCACGTGGCGAAGACGGCGAGCCAGATCGCCTCCTTGTCGGGGAAGTGCCGGAAGAGCGCGCCCTGCGTGACGCCGACCCGGTCGGCGATCGCCTGGGTCGTGATCGAGTCCGGGCCGCGCTCCCGGGCGAGCGAGAGCACGGCGGCGACGATCTCGCGCTGCCGCTCGTCGGTCCTGAGGCGGTGGCGGGGCGCGGCGCGGTCGGCGGTCGGGGCATCCATGGCATCCGGGTCTGGCCGGTAAGTAAGTGAACAGTTACTAGCTTACAGCAGCGATCGAGTCTTGGCAATCGTGCCGACCGGTGCGCGACATCCATCGGCGCACCCGCCGCCGGGCGCGGCTTCCCGGTCGCCCCCCGGCGCCGGCGCCTAGGGATTTCTGCGTCTGGCAAGGATGGTGCCGGAGCGGCTATCCTTGGCGCAACGATCTGTTTCGACGGGCTGTTCCCGTCTGGCAACTGCACATGGACCAACCCAAGGCTACCGGCGTCGACGCGCGCATCCCGGCGGAAGAAGCACGCCCGGGGGGAGCCGACACGCTCGGCCGCCTCCTCGACGCCGCGCCGGACGGCATCTGCCGGATCGATTCCAGCGGCAGGCTGCTGGACGTGAACCCGGCCTACTGCGAGCTCACCGGCTACAGCCGCGACGAACTCCTCCGGATGGGGCTATCCGACCTGGAAGCGGCCGACGCCGGCGCCGAGACCGCACGCAACATCCGGCAGGTCGTCGAGCAGGGTCGCGGCCGGTTCGAATCCACGCATCGCCGCAAGGACGGGGCGACACTGTACGTCGACGTGAGCGCGTTCCGCCTCAACGGTGCGGGCGGGGAGATCTACGCGTTCGTGCGCGACGTCACGGGGCACAGGGTCGCCGAAGAGGCGCTGCACGCAACCGAGGAACGCTACCGGCTCCTGCACGAAAGCCTCATGGATGCCTTCGTGATGGTCGACATGTCCGGGCGCCTGCTGGACTGCAACACGGCCTACCAGCAGATGCTCGGCTACACGGCGGAGGAGCTGCGGCAGCTGCGGTACTGGGACCTGACGCCGGAAAAGTGGCACGCCGTCGAGGCGCGGATCGTCGCGGCGCAGATCATTCCCGAGGGCAGGTCGGACGTCTACGAGAAGGAGTACATCCGCAAGGACGGGACCGTCTTCCCGGTGGAGCTTCGGACCTTCCTGTTGCGGGACAAGGCCGGGCAGCCCGAGGCGATGTGGGCGATCGTGCGCGACATCACCGAGCGCAAGCAGGCGGAGAATGCGCGACAGGAAGCGCTCGACCGGCTCCAGAAGATCGCCAGCCGCGTGCCCGGTATGGTCTACCAGTACCGGCTGCGTCCCGACGGCAGCTCCTGCTTTCCCTTCGCCAGCGAGGCCATCCGCGAGATGTTCCGGATCGGCCCCGACGACGTCCGCAACGACGCGGCCAGGGTCTTCGCGGCCATCCATCCGGACGACTACGACAGCGTCGTCGCCTCGGTTCAAGCCTCGGCGCAGAGCCTCAGGCCGTGGCGGCACGAATTCCGCGTGCGGTTCGGGGATGGCACGGTTCGCTGGCTGTTCGGCGACTCGACGCCGGAGCGCGAGGAGGACGGCGGCACGCTCTGGCACGGTTTCATCACCGACGTCACCGAGCGCAAGGAGGCCGAGGAGTCGCTGCAGAGGAGCCAGCGGTTCCTCGCCGAAACCGAGAGGATGGGCCGGGTCGGCGGCTGGGAGCTCGACCCCCAGACCGGCAGGCAGACGTGGACCGACGAGACCCGCAACATCCACGAAGTGGAATCCGGCTACGAGCCGACGATCCAGAGCGGGCTGGATTTCTACACGCCCGAATCGCGGCCCGTGATCGCCGCCGCCGTGGCCCGGGCGATCGAGAAGGGCGAGTCCTTCGACCTCGAGCTGGAGATCGTCACGGCGAAGGGCAATCGCCGCAACGTCCACGTCAGGGGCACGGCGGAACCGGAGCGGAACCGGGTCTTCGGGTTCATCCAGGACGTGACCGAGCGCACGCAGGTCGAGAAGGCGCTGCGCGCGAGCGCCCAGTACGCGCGCAGCCTGCTCGAGGCGAGCCTGGACCCGCTGGTGACGATCAGCGTCGACGGCAAGGTCACCGACGTGAACAACGCGACCGAGCAGGTGACCGGCGTCCCGCGCGACCAGCTGATCGGCAGCGATTTCTCGGACTACTTCACCAATCCGGAGAAGGCCCGGGCCGGCTATCTCGAGGCCTTCTCGCAGGGATTCGTCACCGACTACGCGCTGGCGATCCGCCACCGGTCCGGGAAGGTCACCGACGTGCTCTACAACGCGAGCGTGTACCGGGACGAGCACGGCGCGGTTGCCGGCATCTTCGCCGCGGCGCGCGACATCACCTCGCTGCGGCGCTCGCAGGACGAGCTGGAGAGGACCAACCGCGAGATCCGCACGCTCGGCGAGATGACGGACCTGATGCAGAGCTGCCAGTCGACGGACGAGTTCTTCGAGATCATCAGGTCGACGATGATCCAGCTGTTCCAGGAGGTGTCGGGCGCCTGCTTCATCTTCAACGAATCGGAGAAGCTGCTCGAGGAGGTCGTCCACTGGGGCCGGTTCGCCCCCCAGGAGAAGATCTTCGCGCCGAACGACTGCTGGGCGCTGCGCCGCGGCCACATCCACGTGATCGACGCCGACGAGGCGATGGCGCCGCGCTGCCGCCACCTGCGGCACGAATCGACGGCGTACGTCTGCGTGCCGCTGCTGGCGCAGGGCAAGGCGCTGGGCGTGCTCTACCTCAGCTCGGACGCCGATCCCGAGAGCAAGGCCCGGAACCAGCGCGGGCTGCAGCTGGTCGAGACGGCGTCGAACAGCATCAGCCTCGCGCTCGCCAACCTGCAGCTGCGCGAGTCACTGGCCCTGCTGTCCCTGTCCGATCCGCTGACGGGGCTCTACAACCGGCGGTTCATGGAGGAGACGCTCGCGCGCGAGTTGAGCCGGGTGTCCCGCAGCAACGGGACGCTGGTGATCGCGATGCTCGACATCGACCGGTTCAAGGACTTCAACGACGCCTACGGCCACGACGCCGGCGACTTCGTGCTCAAGGAATTCGCCGCCCAGATGAAGCGGTTCCGCCACGGCACCGACGTGTCCTGCCGGTACGGCGGCGAGGAATTCGTCCTGATCCTCCCGGAGATCGCCCCCGAGACGGCCGTCGAGCGGCTGGACCAGCTGCGGCGGTCGATCGGCGAGCTCAGCCTCGACTATCACGGCCGCGTCCTGCCGCCGATCACCGTCTCCATCGGCGTCGCCTCGTTTCCCGGCAACGGAACCAATGCCGCCGGTGCTGATCAGGGCGGCCGACGAGGCGATGTACCGGGCCAAGCGCGAGGGGCGCAACCGGCTGGTGGCGGCGGACACGCCCGGCTAGGGCCGGGGCGCGCCCGGCAGCGGCGCGCGCCTCACCCCTTGACCGCGCCCATCGTCAGGCCCTTCACCACGTACTTCTGGAAGATCATCGTCAGGATGATCGCCGGGGTCATGATCGCGACGGCGGCGGCCATCACGCCGCCCCAGTCCACCTCGGCGTACGAGAGGAAGTTGTAGACGGCGATCGGCAGCGTCTTCGTCTTCTCCATGCTGAGCACCTGGGAGAACATGAAGTTGTTCCACGAGAAGATGAACGACAGCGTCGTCGCGGTGATGATGCCCGGGCCCGACAGCGGCAGGATGATCGCCCAGAACGCGTACTGGCGGGTCGCGCCGTCGACCATCGCCGACTCCTCCATCTCGGGCGGGATCGTGCTGAAGTACGAGGACATGATCCAGACGACGATCGGCAGCGCGATCAGCATGTGCGAGAGGATCAGCGCGGTGTAGCTGTCCATCAGGTCCAGCCGCGAGAACACGATGTACCAGGGCATCAGGAACGAGATGCCCGGCATCAGGCGCGCGAGGAGGATGAACACGCCGAGCCGGCGCTGCGTGAAGCGCGCGATCGAATACGCCGCGGGCAGCCCCAGCACCAGCGACAGGCCGACCGCGGTGCCGCCGACGATCGTCGAGTTCAGGAAATACTTGAGGAAGTCCTGCTCGCCGAAGACCTTCCGGTAGTTCTGCAGCGTCGGCTCGAACAGCAGCTTCGGCGGCCAGGAGATGATGTCCACCTGCGTCTTGAACGACGAGGACAGCATCCACAGGAACGGGAACAGCACGACCAGCGCGATGCCCGTGACGGCGACGTAGAAGAGGATGGTCGATGCGAGCTTCCGGTTCATCGCGGGCTCCCCGGCGGCCTAGATCTCGGACGACGAGCGCAGCTTCATGATGCCGAGGCTGCAGCCGAAGACGACGACGAACAGCACGACGAGGATGACCGCGGACTGCCCCATGCGGAAATACTCGAAGCTGTACTTGAAGCCCATGATGTTCAGCGTCTCCGACGCGTAGCCGGGACCGCCGCCGGTCATCGCGAAGATGATGTCGAAGGTCTTCAGCGCGTCGATCAGGCGCAGGATCAGCGCCGTCAGGATGACCGGCATGACCATCGGTATCGTGACCAGCCGCAGGATCTGCCACTCGCTCGCGCCGTCGATGCGCGCGGCCTCGACCGGCTCCTCGGAGAGGCCGGCGAGGCCCGCGAGGACGATCAGCGTGATCATCGGCGTCCACTGCCAGACGTCGACCAGGATCAGCGACGGGATGACCGATCGCTCGCTGGAGATCCACAGGCCGGGAGGCAGCCCGAACGACTGCAGGACGAAGTTGGCGAGCCCGATCGTCGGGTCGAAGAAGAGGTTGAACACGATGCCGACCGCCACCGGCGTGGCGACCAGCGGCAGCAGCAGCAGGAGCTTGGCGACGCTCTTGCCGACGAAGGCGCGGTTCAGGATCAGGGCCGTGGCGACGCCGAGGAAGCCCTCGATCACGACGGCGAAGAAGGTGAAGGCGAACGTCCGCGCCAGCGCGTGCAGGAAGCGCGGCTCCGCCAGCACCCGCGCGTAGCTGCGCAGGCCCACGAACGACGGCGCGCCGCCGGAGGTCAGGTTCCAGTTGGTGAAGCTGAGGTACAGCGTGTAGAGGACCGGAAAGACCATCAGCAGGGCGACGAAGGCGATCGCCGGCAGCGGGAACAGGATCCGCAGGTTCCGTTCGGCAAAGCTTGACTGGATCATGCGCAACCCCCCCGATGCCGGCGCTCTCTCCCGGCTACTTCCCGTACTCGCCGGTGTCCTGCAGCAGCTCGTTGACCTTCTCGACCTTCTCCCTGGCCATCTTGTCGAGGTTCGGCGACGCGCCCTTGGTGTTGATCGACTCGATGATCAGCTCGCCGATCAGGTCGCGCGCTTCACCCACCGCGCTCATGTACGGGCGGTCCAGCGGGTAGCCGTTCTTCGCGGCGAACGCGCGCGTCTCGACGAGGCCGGGATTGATCTTGGCGAGGACCGCCTTGTCCTCCCACACCGACGACCGTGCCATCGTGATGTTCGCCAGCATCCCCTTGGCCGCGAGCTGCCGGGAGGTCGCCCAGTCGAGGAACTTCAGCGCCAGGTCCTTCTTCTTCGACTGCTTGGCGACGGCCATGCCCCACGAGGTCACGATGAACGGCGAGTTCGCCTTCGGGCCCGCCGGGAAGTTGGCGATGCCGACCTTGTCCGCGGCCAGCTGCGTCTTGGCCGGATCGATGATCTGGCCGTAGAACACCGAGGCGTCGGTCCACATCGCGACCTTGCCGGCCTGGAACAGCGGCATGATGTTCTCCCAGGACATCGACGTCACGCCCTTCGGGCCGTAGTTGCCGAGCATCCGGCCGTAGAAGCGGATGGCGTCGACGGCCGGCTTGGAGTCGAACACCGCGACGCCCTTGTCGAGGTACAGGCCGCCGAAGTTGTAGACGTAGCTCGACAGCTGCGTCACCGCCGCCGCGCCCTTGCCGCGCGAGGCGAAGCCCGCGACCGCGTCGGAGTTGAGCTTCTTCGCGGCCGCCTCGAGCTCGTCGAAGGTGGCGGGGACCTTGAGCCCGGCGCCGGCCAGCAGGTCCTTCCGGTAGTAGAGCACCTGCCACTCGGTCACCAGCGGAACGATGTAGGTCCGCGTCCCGAACGTCGCGACGCTCATGACGTTCTTCGGGTAGTCGGCGAAGTCGTAGCCCGCGAGGGGCTCGTACCAGCCGTTCTTGTGGAACATCTTGCCTTCCTGCAGCGGACGGGTCATGAACACGTCGACCGACGACGAGTTCGTCGCGAACTCGGTCGTCAGCTTGGTCGTGAGCTGGCCTTCCTGCAGGCTTTCCGCGTTGACCTTGATCCCCGTCGCGGCTTCGAATTCGGGAATGGCGGCCTTGAGCAGCTCGCCGTAAGGATGGTTCGCGAGCATCACGCGAATCTCCTTGGCCGGGGCCTGCGCGAGCGCGCCGGCGGCAAGGCACAGCGACGACAGCGCGACCAGCGTCTTGCTGATGATCCTTCTCATACAACCTCCACGGAATGGTGAGGACTCGCCTCGACGACAAAAGGGGTTCACGCGGCGCTCAGACGATGGTCTGCGCCGTTGCCGGATCGAAGACGTGCGTCTTCGGCATCTTCAAATCGACCTCGAGCATCTGCCCGACGCGCAGCGGGACGTCAGGCGCCTCCATGCGGGCGACGATCGTGTGGGGGCCGCAGGTCAGGTGCACGAAGACCTCGGAGCCCAGCGTCTCCACGACGTCGGCCTGCGCGGTCAGCGTGTTGCCGCCGTCCGCGGCCGCCGCCGGCGCCGCGCGCCGCGATGTCCTCGGGCCGGACGCCGAACACGACCTTCCTGCCGGCGTGCGGCTGCAGCCGCGGCGCGAACGATTCCGGCGCCCGGACGCGGAAGCTGCCGGCATCGATGAACAGCGAGCCGTCGGCCGCCACGACGGTGGCGTCGACGAAGTTCATCGCCGGCGAGCCGATGAAGCCGGCGACGAAGAGGTTGACCGGCTGCTCGTACACCTCCATCGGCGCGCCGCTCTGCTGCAGCACGCCCTTGTTCATGACGACGATCCGGTCGGCCATCGTCATCGCCTCGACCTGGTCGTGCGTCACGTAGATGATCGTGGCGCCGAGGCGGCGGTGCAGCTTGCTGATCTCGGCGCGCATCTCCACGCGCAGCTTGGCGTCGAGGTTGGACAGCGGCTCGTCGAACAGGAACAGCTTGGGCTTGCGCACGATCGCGCGGCCGACCGCCACGCGCTGGCGCTGGCCGCCCGACAGCTCCTTGGGCTTGCGGTCGAGCAGGTCGCCGAGGCCGAGGATGTCGGCGGCCTCCTCGACGCGCGCGTCGATCTCCGCCTTGGGGAGCTTGCGGATCTGCAGCCCGAAGGCCATGTTCTCGTGGACCGTTCATGTGCGGGTACAGCGCGTAGTTCTGGAACACCATCGCGATGTCGCGGTCCTTCGGCGCCAGGTCGTTGACCCGCGTGTCGCCGATGTAGATCTCGCCGGAGGTGATCGTCTCGAGGCCGGCGATCATCCGCAGTGTCGTCGACTTGCCGCAGCCCGAGGGCCGACCAGCACCACGAATTCCTTGTCGGCGATCTCGATCGACAGGTCGTCGACCGCCTTGACGGAGCCGAACTGCTTGACGACGTTCCTCAGGATCACGCCGGACATGGTGCGGACCTCGGTGGTTCGAAGCGGCCTGCGCCGGCGCCGCGCGGCCGGCGGCGCGCCGCCGCGATGGGGCGGGCGGGCCGCGGGCCGATACGGGAGCCTCCATGTTCGCTCCCGGGAGAGCGGAGCGCCTTGACTCCCGTCAATCAACCGATCCGAACGGGAAGGGGGGTCAGTCCTCGATCGCCAGCACCAGGGCCATCCGGTGCCGATCGCCGCGGGAATGCCGTAGCGCTCCCACTTCGACATCGAGTCGCCCGCGATGATCTCGACCGGCACCGGCGTGAGCGCGAGCACCTGGTCGGTGACCGAGCTCTCGACGAGCCGTGTCAGGGAGTTCTTGCGCGCCGTCGCCATGACGATCTCGTCGCAGCGCAGGCGCCGGGCCGTGTCCGTGATCACCTTCGCCCGGTCGCCGACCGCCATGTGCACCGCGTACGGGATGGAGTGCCGGTCCAGCATCTCCTTGACCGGGGCGAGCGCCTGTTCCGACTGCTCGCGGTGGTAGTCGTGACGGCTCCTGCGGCTCGAGAAGCGCGCGACGTCCGCCGAGAAGGGCATCTGGACGTTGACGAGATGCACTTCGATCGCCGTGTCGTTCATGAACCGCTTGATGACGGCCTGCGCGGCGAAGGCGTCGTTGCGCGTGCCGCCGACGGGGATCAGGATCCTGCAGCATGGTGTTTCGCTCCTGTGAGATTGGGTGACCATGCTGAACTCGATACGGTGCCGGCGTCCCTGCGCCGCGGGGCCGGCGCGGCCGCGGCGGCGCGCGGTCGCCCGCAGGAAGGCCTTGGTCGCCTCGATTGCCGCCACCACGAACGCGCTGACGGCCAGCGCCATGGCGAGGTCGGGCCACGTGGGCATCCTGATCCCGAACGTCTCGCGCACGGCGGCGAACTGGACGAGGACCGCGAACAGCGCGAGCTCCCAGCCGATCGCGAGCAGCAGCCACTTGTGCGGCGGCGCCTGGAACAGGCTGTAGCGCAGCGACCGGAAGCTCACCGAGATGATCAGCTCGACGAAGATGAAGAGCAGGAAGATCCGGGTCCTGGCGCCCTCGAGGTCGGCCTGGTTGTCGAAGTAGATCCAGAGGAAGATCGGGCACTCGATCAGCACGCCCAGCAGCACGAGCGTCCGCACCTCGCGGGAGAAGATGCTCTCGGACGGGTCGCGCGGCGGCCGCTTCATGACGTCGCGGTCGGGCGGGGAGAGGCCGAGGGCGAGCGCCGGCAGGCCGTCGGTGGCGAGGTTGATGTAGAGGATCGCGGCGGGCAGCAGCGGCAGCAGCTCCGGCCCGACGACGATGACCACGCCGCCGAGCACGACCACTTCGGTCAGGTTGGCGCGCAGCAGGTAGGTCAGGTACTTCTTGATGTTGTCGTAGATCCAGCGGCCGCGCTCGATCGCGCTGACGATGGTCGCGAAGTTGTCGTCGCCCAGCACCATGTCGGCGGCTTCCTTCGCGACGTCGGTGCCGCTGATGCCCATGGCGATGCCGATGTCGGCGTGCTTGAGCGCCGGCGCGTCGTTGACGCCGTCGCCGGTCATCGCGACGACCTCGCCGCGGCTCTTCCACGCCCGCACGATCTTGAGCTTGTCCATCGGGGAGACGCGCGCGTACACGCTGACCCGGTCGACGATCCGCCCGAGGTCCTCGTCGCTCATGCGGCCGAGATCGTCGCCGGTGAGCACCAGGTCGCCGTCGCGGTAGATGCCCACCTCCGCGGCGACCGCCACCGCGGTGAGGCTGTGGTCGCCGGTGATCATGATCGGGCGGATGCTGACCTCGCGGCAGATCCCACCGCTTCCTTCGCCTCGTCGCGGGGCGGATCCATCATGCCCACCAGCCCGAGGAAGGTCAGGTCGCGCTCGATCGCCTCGTCGTCGGCCGAGTCGTCGTCGCCGACCTGCCGGTACGCGATCGCCAGCACCCGAAGCGCGTCCCTGGCCATCGTCTCGCTGGCGGCGAGGATCTGCGCGCCGGCCTCCCCGGTGAGCGGCTGCGGCCCGTCGTGCTGCTGCACCGACGTGCATCGCTGCAGCAGCACCTCGGGCGCGCCCTTCACGAAGGCGAGGCGGCGGCCGTCGGGCATGCGGTGGACGGTGGTCATCCGCTTGCGTTCCGAGCTGAACGGGACCTCCGCGATCCGGGGCGCGCCCGTCCGCGTCTCGTCCTGCGCGATGCTCGCCTTCGCCGCCAGCACGACCAGGGCGCCCTCGGTGGAGTCGCCCTTGACGGTCCAGCGCCCGCCTCTCGCCGAGCACGGCGTCGCTGCACAGCAGGCCGCCGGTCAGCATCAGCCGCACGGCGCCGTCGTCCGGCGAGAGCGGCGGATCGAAGGCGCCCGCCGGCGCGTAGCCGGCCCCGCCGACCTCGATCGTGCGGCCGCCGGCGAACAGGCGGCGCGCGGTCATCTCGCCCTTGGTCAGCGTGCCGGTCTTGTCGGAGCAGATCACGGTCGTGCAGCCCAGCGTCTCCACGGCCGGCATGCGCCGCACCAGCGCGTTGCGCTTGGCCATCTCGTGCATCCCGACGGCGAGGGCGCCGGTGACGATCGCCGCCAGCGCCTCCGGGACCGCGGCGACCGCGAGCGCGATGGCGAACATGGTCACCGTCAGCACCAGCTGGAGGTTGAGCTGGTCGCCCGACCACGCCCGCACGACGCTGACGACGATCGCGACGCCGCAGACGCCGAGCGCGATCAGCCCCAGCCAGCGGCCGATTTCCTCGGTGCGCTTCTCGAGCGGGGACGCCTCGGCGCTGACGGCGGACACCTGCTCGGCGATCCGCCCGAATTCCGTGTTCGTCCCGGTGCTGGTCACGATGGCCTTGCCGCGGCCGTAGGTGACCGTGGTGCCGGTGAAGACGACGTTGCGGCGGTCGCCGACCCCCGCTTCGGGCGGCAGCACGGGCAGCGCCTTCTCGACGGGGAACGACTCGCCCGTGAGCGGCGCCTCGTCGCACTGGAGGGAGTGGACCTCGACCAGCCGCCCGTCCGCCGGCAGGCGGTCGCCGGCTTCCAGCAGCATGATGTCGCCCGGAACGACCTCGCGCGAAGGAATGCGCGCCTCCGCGCCGTCGCGCAGCACCCTGATCGTGGGCGCCAGCATCTTCTTCAGCGCCTTGAGGGCATTGTCGGCGCGGTATTCCTGCACGAAGCTCAGCACGGCGCAGAACAGGACGATCACGGCGATGATCGCCGCGTCGACGATCTCGCCGAGCAGCGCGGACAGCACCGTGGCGACGAGCAGGATGACGATGAGCGTGCTCTTGAACTGCGCCAGGAACAGGACGATCGGCGAGACGCGCTCCTCCCCGGCCAGCTCGTTCGCGCCGAATTCCAGCAGGCGTTCGCGCGCCTCGACGGTGGTCAGGCCCCGGTCGAGGTCGGTGCGAAAGCTGCCGACGAGCTCTTCGACGGTCTTGCTGTGGGTCTGCCGGTCGTGCATCTGCGCCTCCTGTGGATCCGCGATCCCCGGGTGGCCAGGCGGCGCGCAGGCGGCGCGCAGGCGACGCAGGGTCGACGAGCACAGTATGGAAGGCGGGGCGGCCCGGGAACAGTTGAATGATGTAAAGCCGACCGTTACGAAAGCTGAGGTGCGCACGCGATTCGTAATGGACCGGATTGCATTTCCTGAAGCATCCGCGCCGGTTGTTGCGCCGGCGGGGTTGAACCGGGACGGGCGGCGTGCTACAACTCGAGCGCGACCCGGCAGTTTGCCGGGGACCCCTCCAGAGGGGAGTAGCTTCGACAGCCGATCGGCTGTCGCGACGCGGTCGTCAATACGGGCTTCGCCCCGGTCGCGTCGGCATTCGACCAGTGCAAGCGAGACCTTTGCCCAGCGGGTGAAGGTGCGTCCGGACGGCGGCCTTCGCCCGTGAGGTGAAGGCCGCTGTGCATTTGCGGGCACGGCGGCATGGCACGACAGCACCACGAGGAGTCGCCATGTCACACACCGGACATCCACCGATACCTGCGGCACGGGACGCTGCCGCAACTGCGCCTGTTCGAGGCGACCGCGCGGCTGGGCAGCTTCGCGCGCGCCGCGCACGAGCTGCACATGGCGCAGCCGACCGCCTCGGTGCAGATGAAGAAGCTCGCCGCGACCGTCGGCGTACCGCTGTTCGAGCAGGTGGGCAAGCGCCTCTGCCTCACGGAGGCGGGCACGCGTCTCCAGGCAAGCTGCGAGGAGATCTTCCGCGCGCTGGCCGGGCTCGAGGAGTCGCTCGCCGGCATGCGGGCGCTGGAGTCCGGGCGGCTGCGGCTCGCGGTGAGCACGACGAGCATGTGCTTCGCCCCGCGGCTGCTGGGCGCCTTCGTGGAGCTGCACCCGGGCATCGAGACCGTCATGCGGTCCCACAACCGGCAGACGCTGATCGACAGGCTGGCGGGCAACGAGGACGATCTGTATCTGTTCGCCGATCCGCCGGAGGTCGGGGACGTGGTGGCGCAGGAGCTGCTGCCGAACCCGCTGGTCGTGCTCGCGCGCGACGACCATCCGCTCGCCCGGGAACGGGACATCCCGTTCGAGCGTCTCGCCGGCGAACCCTTCCTGATCCGCGAGGAAGGCTCCGGCACGCGGAGGATCGCGATGCGGCTGTTCGGCGCGCACGGCCTCCTCCGAGAATCCGCATGGAGCTTCCCACCAACGAGGCGATCAAGGAGGCGATCCTGGCGGGCCTCGGCGTCACCATCATGTCGCGCTACACGTTCGGGCTCGATCCGGAATCGTCGCGATACCACTGCCTCGACGTCGCGGGCTTTCCGCTCGAGAACCACTGGTATCTCGTGTATCCCCCGCGCAGGGAGCCGTCCTCGGCCGCGCGGGCGTTCCTCGACTTCGCGCGGACGGAGGCGAAGGGGCTGGTGCAGGCGTCCCTCGGCGGCCACGCCTGCTGATCGGCGACGGCATCGCCCGGCTGATCGACGGGTCGCCGAGTGCCGCGGTCGACGCGCCGCCCGCTCCCGGCATCCCGTAGAATCGGCGCATGAGTCTTCCCCTGCGCCCGCGCCGGTCGGTGCTCTACATGCCCGGCGCCAATGCCCGCGCGCTCGACAAGGCGCGCGCGCTGCCGGCCGACGGCCTGATCCTCGATCTCGAGGACGCGGTCGCCCCGGAGGCGAAGGACCTCGCGCGGCAGCAGGTCGTCGCCGCGATCCGGCAGGGCGGCTACGGTCCCCGCGAGCTCGTCGTGCGCATCAATCCGCTGGCCTCGTCCTGGGGCCCCGCCGACGTGGCCGCCGTCGCGCGCTGCGGCGCCGATGCGGTGCTCGCGCCGAAGATCGAGTCCGCCGCCGACGTGCTCTCGCTCGTGGCGGCGCTCGACGAGGCCGGCGCGCCGGCGGGCCTTCCGGTGTGGGCGATGGTCGAGACGCCGCGCGCGTTCCTGCGGCTCGAGGCGATTGCGGGCGCGCATCCGCGGCTCGCCGTGCTGGTCGTCGGCACGTCCGACCTCGTCAAGGACCTGCACGCGCGCCACTCGAGGGAGCGCGCGGAGACCGCGACGGCGCGCTCGCTCGCGGTGCTGGCCGCGCGCGCGTGCGGCCTGGGCGCGCTCGACGGCGTGCACCTCGACCTCGACGACGATGCGGGCCTCGAGCTCGCGTGCGCGCAGGGGCGCGACATGGGCTACGACGGCAAGACGCTGATCCACCCGAAGCAGATCGCGGCGGCCAACGCCGCCTTCGGGCCTTCGCCCGCGGAGCTGACCGCGGCCGGCGCGATCGTCGCCGCGTGGCGGGAGGCGCAGGCGGCGGGCCGGGGCGTGGTCGTCGTCGACGGCCGCCTGGTCGAGCGACTGCACGTCGAGGAGGCGCAGCGGCAGCTCGCGATCGCCGCGGCCATCGCGCGCAATGCAACGGTCGGCGTGAAGAGCGGGCGGCAGCGAGCCGCCCCTGCCCCAGGGGAGAGGTCGATGGATCGAGTGCATGAAGGCGGCTGTGCGTGCGGTGCCGTTCGCTACCGCGTCCACGGCCAGCCGAACGTGGGCCTGGTGTGCCACTGCCGGTTCTGTCAGCGCCGGCTCGGCAGCGCCTTCGCGGTCATCGCCTATTTCAACGACCGGGACGTCGAGATCACCCAGGGCGCGCTGGCCTCCTGCGAGCACCGGTCCGACGAGAGCGGCCGCTGGCTGCGGATGGAGTTCTG
Organism: uncultured beta proteobacterium; assembly: GCA_963832705.1. Taxonomy (GTDB): domain Bacteria; phylum Pseudomonadota; class Gammaproteobacteria; order Burkholderiales; family Casimicrobiaceae; genus CAIWHR01. The sequence continues at coordinate 28,654 of CAWHVP010000004.1, forward strand.
CCCGAGCTGCGGCACGACGATCACGCACACCGCGGAGGTCCGGCCGGGATGGCGGGGCGTCGCCGGAGGCACCTTCGACGATCCCGGCTGGTTCCGGATCGACCGGCACATCTGGACCCGGTCGGCGCGGCCCTGGGTCGTCATCCCGCCGGACGTCGACGTGTATCTCGAAGGTTCGTCGGGCTCGATCGCGCGCAAGGCGTCGTGATTCGATCCCGTCGGCGATGCTGCGTCGGGAAAGCGTCGCGGGAGTGGATCGGCCCGGGCCGATCATGTAGGCTTTCCATCACCCCGGCAGAGTCGCTACTGGGCATGCCGGAAGTCCCCCTCCCCCGCCAAAGATTGGAGCATGCCGTGCTGAAGCGAATGATCCTGATCGTCGCATTGCTGTTCTCGGCGGTGCGTGCCGACGCCCTGGAGTTCACCGACGTCTATTTCAATCCCGCGGAGGCCGGATGGGGCATGTTCCTCGTGCAGAGCGACACGTTCCAGTTCATGGCGCTGTTCATCTACGGGCCGACGGGAAGCCGACCTGGTACACGGCGGAGATGGTGCAGGGACGCAGCCAACTCGTACACCGGCCCGCTGTACGCGACGACCGGCACGTACTTCGGCAGCCGTGGCAGGGGGTCAACGGGACCCAGGTGGGCACCGCCTCGTTCAAGCCGACGGACATCTACCACGCGACGCTGACGTACTCGCTGGACGGCGGGCCGACGGTCACGAAGACGGTGAGCGGCAGACGCTGACGGGCTACAAGCTCGCGGGGAGCTACTCCGGATCGATGTCGGGAACGCAGACGGGGTGTCCCGAAGCCGGCCTCAACGACGACCATTTCCGCGCCAGGTTCAACCTTGGGGTCGGTCAGACGGGAGATGGGGGCTCGCTGACGATCACCTTCGTCGACGACCAGAACAAGGGCTGCTGCACGGTGGAAGGACCGCTGACGCACCTCGGCCGGCTCTACCGGATGCCGACGCGTCGTTCAGCTGCACCGGTCCCGGAGCGCCTCCGGGCGTTTCACCGTCAACATCGAGTCGTTCACCGACCGGGCAGGGCATCGAAGGCAGGCTCGTCGGGAACGTGGCCGGCTGCGCGATGTCGCTCGGCTTCTCCGCCGTGCTGAACAACTGACATCGAGGGAACGCCGCATGGTCGACCCGAAACTGCACTGGGAGCAGGTGTACCGGACCAAGAGCCCGACCGAGGTCAGCTGGTATCGGCCGCACCTCGAAACGTCGCTCGAGCTGATCGCGGGCACGGGCGCGACGCGCGACGCCGCCATCGTCGACATCGGCGCCGGCGAATCGACGCTGGTCGACGACCTGCTGGCCCGAGGCTACCGGAACCTCTTTGCGATGGACCTCTCGTCCACCGCCCTGGAGGTGGCGAAGGCGCGCCTGGGCGTCGATGCGCAGCGGATCCACTGGCTTTGCGGGGACGTCCGGTCCTTTCCGTTCGACCGGCATCGGTTCGACGTCTGGCACGACCGCGCGGTGTTTCACTTCCTGACCGGGGCGGACGACCGCGCCGCCTACGTGCGGCAGGTCGCGCACGCGGTCAAGCCCGGCGGCCACGTCATCGTGGCGACCTTCGGCCCCGAAGGTCCGGCCCGGTGCAGCGGCCTCGACGTCATGCGCTACGGTCCGGAGGCGCTGCACGACGAGTTCGGCAGCGCGTTTCGCCTCGTCGAGCACCGGACGGAGCTGCACCGGACGCCGATGGGATCGACCCAGCAGTTCACGTACTGCTATTGCCGGGTGACCCAACCTGCGGGCGGTTGACGTGCGTCAAGGGCCGCGGCGCGGGGCATCCTGTACCGACTGCAGGGCAGCGCAGGATCGGCGTGCGCTGCCCGAAATCAAGGGGGTGGGGATGGACAGGAAGATACTGGTGGTCGTCGTTGCCGTCGTGCTGGGACTGGCGGTCTTCGCCGGCGCGTTCCTCTACATGATCCAGAAGACGCAGGGACCGGCGCCGGGCGTCGAGCGCGTGCAGTCCGGCCTCGTCCAGATGTATTCGCCGACGGTGGGCAACCCCGAGGCGAAGGTGCACATCGTCGAGTTCCTCGATCCCGCCTGCGAGACCTGCGCGGCGTTCTATCCGCACGTCAAGCAGGCGATGGCCGCCAATCCGGACAGGATCCGCCTGACCGTTCGCCTGGTGCCGTTCCACAACGGCTCGGACGAGGTGCTGAAGCTGCTGTGGGCGGCGCGCAAGCAGGGCAAGTTCTGGCAGGCGCTGGAGGCGATGCTGGCCAACCAGGCCGTCTGGACACGGAACCACACGGTGCTGAAGGAGTCTATCTGGAAGCCGCTGGAGTCCGTCGGGCTGGACATGGCGCAGTTGAAGGCCGACATGAACGCCCCGGACATCGCCCGGCAGATCGAGCAGGACCTGAAGGACGCCAAGATGCTGAAGGTGACGCAGACGCCGGAGTATTTCGTCAACGGGCGCCCGTTGCCGGAGCTTCGGCCTCGAGCAGCTGCAGCAGCTGATCCGGGCCGAACTGCAGGCCGCGTATCGATGATCGCCCCGGCTGCCGCGCGCCGCGGCGCCGATCGCCCCACCTACCTCGTACCCATGAAAACCCTGTCGCGCATTCTCGCTTCGCCCACCCAGGTTGCGGTCCTGCTGGGGCTCGCGTGCTCCGCCCTCGTCGGCGCGAGCTTCTTCATCCAGCACGTGCTGGGCATCGACCCCTGCCCGCTGTGCATCGTCCAGCGGTTCACCTACGTCGGCCTGATCCCGGTCTTCTTCGCCGCCGCCGTGATGCGCGGCCATCTGCCGACGCAGCGGGCGCTGTTCTGGACGGCCGCCGTCCTCACGCTGGGCGGGATGGGAGTCGCCGGCTACCAGACGTACCTGCAGCTGTTCCCGGCGCCGGTCGAGGCGACGTGCAGCGCCAGCCTGTCCTACATGCTGGACAGCATGGCGCTGACCGAAGTCCTGGCCCGCGTCCTGCGCGCCACCGGGGACTGCTCCGACACGTCCTTCAAGATCATGGGCCTCACGCTGGCCCAGGCCTCGCTGGCCGTCTTCCTGAGCTTCTCGCTGGCGCTGGCGACGGTGCTGCGGCGGCAACCCGCGCGCGCCCCGCTGCGCTGAGCTTCGGCTGCGGCGCGGGCGATCCGCGCCGATGCCGACCCGATCCGTCCGGTGGCGTGCCCGATGCGAAAGCTCGGCCTCTCGTTGATCCTCGCGGCGCTGGCCGTGCCGGCGCGGGCGCTCGCGGACGAGCCTGCGGGCGCGCCCGCGGGCGCGCCGCTCCCCGGCGGCTACACGGCCGAGCAGATCGCGGAGATGATCAACAACCCGCTCGGGTACCTGTGGCTGCTCAACGTGCAGAACACGACGACGTGGTTCTCCGGCGCGCTCGTCGACAAGGCGAAGCAGCTCGGCAGCGCCCAGAACTCGACGCTGATCCAGCCGGTGCTGTCGATGCAGCTGACGCCCGGCATCCGCTGGCTCTCCCGGCCCATCATCCCGGTCAACAGCTTCGAGCTCCCGAGCAACTACACCACGCTGACCGGCCAGTTCGAGCCGGCGGCGGGGCAGGTCACGTTCGGCCGGACCACGGGCCTCGGCGACGTCACGTGGATGAACTACCTCGCGACCAACGAGAGCGTGAAGCCGCCCGACATCTTCGGCCTCGGCGTCGGGCTCAGGATGAACACGGCGACGAGCGAGGCGCTGGGCACCGGCAAGTGGAGCGCGGGACCGGCGGCGATCGCCGTGCACCTCGACGACACGTGGATGTACGGCGTCATCGCGCAGCAGTTCTGGTCGTTCGCCGGTGACGCGAAGCGCAACGACATCAACGTGACCAGCCTCCAGCCGATCCTGCGCTACGCGTTGACCAGGGAAAGCGGCATCGGCGTCATGCCCGATTGGACCTACAACTGGGAAACGCGCAGGTGGACGCAGCTGTTCGTCGGGCTGGGCTTCGACACGATGGTCAACCTCGGTCCGGTGCCGGCGCAGTTCGGCGTCGAGCTCCATTACAACCTCGCCCGGAACGACGTGCTGAACCCGCAGTGGCAGCTGCGCTTCGTGCTGACGCCGGTCGTGCCGGCGCCCGCCTGGGCGGGGCGCGCGATGTTCGGCAACTGACGCCCGGCTCCGGTCGGTCGGCGGGAGCTGCGCCAGGGCTCCGACGTTCCTGCGGGGGCGGGCTATGCCGGACCCTTCGCGACCGGTCGCCGGACCGATGCCGCTGCCGACACCAGCGATGCGAGCAGGCCGCCGGCGATCGCCAGCATCCAGTCGTCGGCGTGCAACGGCTCGAGGTGCATCAGCCCGGCGAGCCCGGGCGTCTGCACCAGCAGAAGCGACAGCGCGATGGTGCCGGCGATGACGACGTGGCCGGCACGGCCGCGAAGACGCGTGAGCGTGGCCGTGATGCCCGCGCTCGCGGTCGTGAGCGCGACCATGGCCATCGCCCGGGCGTGCTCCACCTCGTATCCGGCGCCGAGGCTGCGCAGGTAGCTTACCGTGACCACCACGGTGACCAGGACTGCGACGGCGGCAATGGTCAACCACTGGCGCCGATTGAAGAAGCGCAGGCGCACGTTGCGCCGGACCGGCTGCGAGCACGCGATCGGCGGGCATCTCCTGGAACACCAGCAAGGCGGTCGGGTGGATGATCATCTCCAGCCAGACGATGTGGATGGGCAGATACAGCAGCGGATAGCCGGCAAGCGGGATCAGTGCCGCAGTGACGACCAGCGGCAGGTGAATCATCAGCAGGTAGAGAAAGCTCAACTGGAGGTTGGTGAAGAGCTGCCGCCCTTCGGCGATGGCGCGGACGATGCTGCGGAAGTTGTCGTCCAGCAGCACGATCGCCGCCACCTCCCTGGCGCTGCGCGTGCCTCGCTCCCCCATGGCGATGCCGATGTCGGCGGCGAGCAGCGCAGGCACGTCGTTCACGCCGTCCCCGGTGACCGCCACGATGTCGCCGCCGCGCCTGGAGGGCGCGGACCAGATGCGAGCTTCTGCGCGGGAACTGCGCGGGCGATCACATCGACGTTGCGCAGGTCCGAGGTGTCGCCCAGCGCCAGTCGACGCCGCCATGTCGATCGCCGTCGACGATGCGCGGCGTTCCGCCGCCGAGACCGATCTCGCGGGCCACCGCAGCGCGCCGTCGACGGATGGTCGCCGGTGACCATGATGACGCGAATGCCGGCCTGCCGGCACGACTGCAGGGCGTCGCGCGACGCCCGTCGCGAACCGGATCCTCGAAGCACAGCAGGCCCGCGAAGCGGAGATCGCGGTCCGGCTCGCCGCCGGGCCAGACCGCGCCATCCAGCGCACGCCACGCGCACGGCGATGACCTTGTGTCCCGCTCGCCTGCAACTCGTCGATCCGCGCCAGCCATCGGTCGCGCTCGGCCGGGGAGAGATCGCACATGCGCGAGCACGGTCTCGGGCGCCCCCTTGACGGCCGCGAGCAGCGACGCCGTCTTCGCGGACGATCGCGGTCTCCCGCTTGCGGTCCTCGGTGAACGGGAAACGTCGCCACCGACGTCGCACGGGCGGCGCTTCGTGCAGGCGTGTCGAGGATCGCCGTATCCATGCGGATCGCCGGTCTCGCGGCGCGACGCCGCCGCCGCGAGCAGCAGCAGCCGGTCGTCGTCGTATGCCGTCCGCGGGGCATCAGATGCGCAAGTTGCAGGCGGCCCTCGGTGATCGTGCCGGTCTTGTCCGAGCAGATGCACGACACGCGACCGATGTTCTCGACGACAACCGCGCGACGCACCAGCGCCTGCTTCCTGGCGAGCCGATATACGCCGACGCCGAGGAAGAACGTGAGCACGACCGGGAACTCCTCCGGCAGCGCCGCGACGGCCAGCGTCACGGCGCTGAGCAGCGCGTCGAGCAAGCCGTGCCCCTGCCGGTAGCGGACCCACGCCATGACCAGGCAGACAGTCCGGCGCCACGACCAGCACTGCAACGAGATTGGAAACGGCGCTTGCAGCGGGGTACGCGTCGTGCGCGCCGCGGGTGGCCGATGCGCACGATCTCGCCGTACAGCGTCTCGCCGCCGGTGTAGGCAACGCGCAACAGGCGGCTCGCCGGTAAGCAGCCGGGTCCCGGCGAAATCCCCAGTGCGGCAGTCGACTCGCGCTTCGGCTTCACGCTCGGGAAATGCCGAGACGCTCCTTGCGCACGGGAAAGCGCCTCCCGGTGAGCGACGATTCGTCAGCCTGCATCCGCTACGCCGTGCACGAAGAGACCGTCGGCCGGAAGAGCGTCGCCGGCACCATCACCACGAGATCGCCGGGACAGCTCGACGAGCGATGATCTGTTGGCTCCGTCGCGTCACAGTTGCTGCGTGCCAGGCGACTGCTCAGCCTCGGTCGAGGCGTGCGTGCGCGGTTGAGGTAGGCTCCATCCAGGACGGGACGAGCGCGACGAGCAGGATCTCGATCGGTCCTGCTGACGAACGCGAACTGTACAGAAACACATGGTGGGGGGGGGGGGGGGGGGGGGGGGGGGGCGGGGGGGGGGGGGGGGGGGGTGGGGGGGGGGGGGGGCGGGGGGGTTCTGCTGCGGGCAGGAGATCGGCGTATCGCCCGGGGGCTGCCGTTGACGACGTGGACTACTCTCCGCCGCGATCAGGTAGACGCGTTGCCAGGGAGCCTCGAGCATCACTGAGCCGATTATAGCCCGCGGTCTGGCTTCGGTCCGCGCGCAGCCTCGTCGCGATACGCCCTGCGAGTTGCCTTGCGGTGAGGGCTTGGACTATTATGGATGCGCCCCATCGCGAGGTTGATCCAATTCAATGCCCGTTGGCGCCGGCGACCCTGTCCCGGATTTCGCCGCTGTCCGGCCGTACTATCGTCACCCGATGAGTCGACAACCTGCGAGCGATTCGCCGACTTCGTCCCCGCGTCCGGAACCGGGCAGCATCGCGCGCCCGGCGCAGGCGGCAGGGCAGGGCGGCTGGAGCCGCTGGCTGCCGGGGCTGCGCACGCTGCGCGGGTACGAAGCGGCCTGGCTGCGGCACGACATCGTGGCCGGGCTGGTCCTGACGACGATGCTGGTGCCCGTCGGCATCGCCTACGCGGTGGCGTCGGGCGTGCCGGGCATCTACGGCCTCTACGCGTCCATCGTCCCGCTGCTCGTCTACGCGGTGTTCGGCCCCAGCCGGATCCTGGTGCTGGGGCCGGACTCGTCGCTCGCGGCCGTCATCCTCGCCGTCGTGCTGCCGCTCTCCGGCGGCGACGCGCATCGCGCCGTCGCCCTGGCCGGCATGATGGCGGTGGTGGCGGGGACCGTGTGCATCGTGGCCGGCGTGGCGCGGCTGGGCTTCGTCACCGAGCTCCTCTCGAAGCCGATCCGCTACGGGTACATGAACGGCATCGCGCTGACCGTGCTGATCAGCCAGCTGCCGAAGCTGTTCGGCTTCTCGGTCGAGGGCGAAGGGCCGCTGCGCCGGACCGCGGCCTTCGTCGAGGCGGTGGTGGACGGGCGCACGAACTGGACGGCGCTCGCGGTCGGCGCCGGGACGCTGGCGGTGATCCTGCTGCTCAAGGGCAGCAGGCGGGTGCCGGGCATCCTGATCGCCGTCGTGGCGGCGACCGTCATCGTCGGCGTGCTGGACCTGGCGGCGCGGGCCGACGTGGCGATCCTCGGCCCGCTGCCGCAGGGCCTGCCCGCGTTCGCGATTCCCTGGATCACCTTCGCCGACATCGTCCCGGTGCTGATCGGCGGCGGCGCGGTCGCGCTGGTCGCGTTCGCCGACACCAGCGTGCTCTCGCGCACCTATGCAGCGCGGACCAGGACCTATGTCGATCCCAACCAGGAGATGGTGGCGCTCGGTGCGGCGAACCTCGCGGCCGGATTCTTCCAGGGCTTTCCGATCAGCAGCAGCTCGTCGCGCACGCCGGTGGCCGAGGCCGCGGGGGCGAGGACGCAGCTGGCCGGCGTGATCGGCGCGGCGTCGATCGCGCTGCTGCTGATCGCGGCGCCGGACCTGCTCCAATACCTGCCCGCATCGGCGCTGGCCGCGGTGGTGATCGCCTCGGCCATCGGCCTGATCGAGATCACCGACCTTCGCCGCATCTATCGCATCCAGCAGTGGGAGTTCTGGCTGTCCATCGCCTGCTTTGCCGGCGTGGCCGTGCTGGGGGCGATTCCGGGCATCGGTCTTGCCATCGTGATCGCCGTCATCGAGTTCCTCTGGGACGGCTGGCGGCCGCACTCTGCGGTCCTGGGGCGCGTCGAAGGCATGAAGGGTTACCACGACATCACGCGCCATCCCGACTCGCGACGGATCCCGGGGCTGGTCCTGTTTCGCTGGGACGCGCCGCTGTTCTTCGCCAATGCCGAGTGGTTCCAGGACCGCGTGCTCGAGGCGGTGGCGACCTCGCCCACACCCGTGCGTCGACTGGTGATCGCGGCGGAGCCGGTCACCAGCGTGGACGTCACCGCCGCGGACATGCTGGCCGAGCTGGACCAGACCTTGGACACGGCCGGGATCGAGCTCTGCTTTGCCGAGATGAAGGGTCCGGTCAAGGACAAGCTCAAGCGATTCGGGCTGTTCGCGCGGCTCGGCGAGGACGCCTTCTTTCCGACCGTCGGCGCCGCCGTCAGCGGCTATCTCGAGGCCCATGCCGTCGACTGGGTCGACTGGGAAGACCGCGATCGCTGAGCGGGGCGGCGGTCGGGGCGGCGCGCGGCTTCCTGCGGTCGCGTCCCGGGGTCCGTAGTAAACTGGGATCAGCCCGCCTCGGATGGGCCGTGTTTCGCATCCGACCCTCACGACCGCCGGGCAGGCGCAGCATGCCACCTACCGTCGCATACGATTTCGACTGGCTGGTCATCGGGTCCGGCTTCGGGGGCAGTGTTTCCGCGCTGCGCCTGAGCGAGAAGGGCTATCGCGTGGGGGTGCTGGAGGCCGGACGCCGGTATGCCGACCACGAATATGCCCGCACGCCCTGGAACCTGAGACGCTTCCTGTGGATGCCGGCGTTCGGCTTGCGCGGCATCCTGCGACTGACCACCTTCAAGGACATCTTCATCCTCAGCGGCAGCGCTGTCGGCGGCGGAAGCACCGTCTACGCCAACACGCTGTACCAGCCCGCGGCACCCTTCTTCAGTCATCCGCAATGGGCGGGACTGGACGACTGGTTCACGCGGCTCGCGCCCCACTACGCGACCGCCCGGCGGATGCTGGGCGTCACCCAGGTGCCGTTCGACAGCACGGCCCAGCGGCTGCTGCGCAATCTGGCGCGGCATTTCAACGTCGAGCCGACGTTCACCCGGACGCCCTGCGCCGTGCACTTCGGCGCCGCGGGGGTCACCGTGCCCGACCCTTACTTCGACGGCGCGGGACCGGCGCGGACCGGCTGCACCCGCTGCGGCGCGTGCATGGTCGGCTGCCGGGTGGGGGCCAAGAACACGCTGCTGAAGAACTACCTGTGGTTTGCCGAGAAGCTGGGCGCCCGCATCCTGCCCGAGCGCGAGGTCGTCCGGGTGGAGCCGCTGGGGGCCGCCGATGGATCCGACGGCTATCGAGTCACGACCGAGCGCCCCGGGGCGTGGTGGCGAACGAAGCGCCGCGTCCACACGGCGCGCGGGGTCGTCGTTGCCGGCGGTGCCCTGGGCACGAATCGCCTGCTGGCGATCTGCAAGCAATGCGGGTCGCTGCCCCGGCTGAGCGACCAGCTGGGGCAGCTCGTGCGCACCAACAGCGAATCGCTGGTCGCCGTCACCAAGCTCGACAAGACGCTCCAGGCCCGGCGACGACGTCGCGATCAGCGCCAGCATCTACCCGCGTCCGGACACGCATCTCGAATTCGTCACCTACGGCCGCAAGGGCGACATGGCCGGCCTCTTCTTCACCCTGCTCGCCGGGGGCGGCACGCGGCTGACGCGGCCGTTGCGCTGGCTCGGGACGATGCTGCGGCATCCCGTGGCCGCCCTGCGCACGCTGCCCCCGTTCGGCTGGGGCCGGCGTTCGCTGGTGCTGCTGGCGATGCAGTCGCTCGACAACGCCATTCGCTTTCGCCTTCGCCGCGGGCTTCTCGGCGGATGGCAGCTCGCGACCGACCCGCACGCGCACAAGCCCATTCCGACGTACATTCCGGTGGCCAACGAGGCGGCCGCGGTCGTCGCCCGGCAGACCGGGGGCATCGCGCAGAGCATGTTCCTCGAAGCCGTCGCCAGCATCCCGACGACCGCGCACCTGCTGGGCGGCGCGGTCATCGCGGCCGGTCCGGCCGACGGAGTGGTCGACCGCAACCTGTGCGCGTTCGGCTACCGGAACCTGCTGGTCTGCGACGGGTCGGTGGTGCCCACCAACCCGGGCGTCAACCCCAGCCTGACCATCGCGGCACTGGCCGAACACGCGATGAGCCAGGTGCCGCCGCGACACGATGCGTCCCCAGCCGGCCTGCCGCCCTGAGATTGAGCGCACAATCGCAGCGTGCGCACCGGCAGGTGCCCTCGTGGGGATGACCTCGTGACGGAAGAGATTGGCGCCGCTGAGCGCGGCAGGAGTCAGGACCCCGGTCGCCGGCTGGCGCGCGGCGTTTCCCCCGGCGCAGTGGCTCGCCGCGTACCAGGCGCAGTGGCTGCCGCGCGATGCGATCGCCGGCGTCACGCTCGCGGCCTACGGCATTCCGGTGTCGCTCGCCTACGCGTCGCTCGCCGGATTGCCGCCGCAGTACGGCATCTACTGCTACCTGGTCGGCGGGCTGTTCTACGCGTTCTTCGGCTCGTCGCGGCAGCTGGCGATCGGCCCCACCTCCGCGATCTCGATGCTCGTCGGCGTCACCGTCGCGGGCATGGCCGGCGGCGACCCGGCGCGCTGGGCGGACATCGCCGCGCTGACCGCGCTGGTCATCGCCGCCATGTGCGTGGTGGCGTGGATGCTGAAGCTGAGCTCGCTCGTCAACTTCATCAGCGAGACCATCCTGCTCGGCTTCAAGGCCGGCGCCGCGCTGACGATCGCGATGACCCAGCTGCCCAAGCTGTTCGGGGTCAAGGGGGGCGGCGAGGGCTTCTTCGAGCGCATCGTCGTCCTGGGCGGACAGCTGCCCGACACCAATCTCGCGGTGCTGGCGTTCGGCCTGGCCGCGCTGGCGATCCTGCTGCTCGGGGAGAAGTTCCTGCCGGGCCGTCCGATCGCGCTGCTCGTCGTGGTGATCTCCATCGTCGTCCTGTCGGTGACGCCGCTGGCCGGTCTCGGGTTCAAGGTCGTCGGTGCGCTGCCGACGGGCCTGCCCGACTTCCACCTGCCGGCGCTGCGCGTGGTCGACGTGGACGGCGTGATCCCGCTGGCCTTCGCGTGCATGCTGCTGGCCTACGTGGAGAGCGTCTCCGCGGCCCGGGCGCTCGCGCAGGCGCACGGCGACGAGATCGATCCGCGCCAGGAGCTGCTGGGCCTCGGCGCGGCGAACCTCGGTGCCGCGCTGTTCCAGGCCTACCCGGTGGCGGGCGGCCTGTCGCAGTCCTCGGTGAACGACAAGGCCGGCGCGAGGACGCCGCTGGCGCTGGTGTTCGCCTCGGTCACGATCGCCCTGTGCCTGCTGTACCTGACGGGATTGCTCGCCAACCTGCCCAACGTCGTGCTCGCCGCGATCGTGCTGGTCGCCGTCAAGGGACTGATCAACGTCAGGGAGATGCGGCACGTGTGGCGCGTGAGCCGCTTCGAATTCGGCGTGTCGATGGTCGCCTTCGCCGCGGTGCTGCTGCTGGGCATCCTCAAGGGCGTGATCGTGGCGGTCCTGGTGTCGCTGCTGCTGCTGATACGGCGCGCCGCGCACCCGCACGTCGCGTTCCTCGGCCGGATTCCCGGCACGCGGGCGTACTCCGACCTCGATCGCCATCCGGACAACGAGCCCGTCGCGGGCGCGCTGGTGTTCCGCGTCGAGGCGTCGCTGGTGTACTTCAACGTCGAGCACGTCCGCGATGCCGTCTGGCAGCGAATCCGGTCGGCGGCCGCGCCGCTGCAGCTGGTCGTGTGCGACCTGTCCGACGTCGCCCGCCGTCGACCTTGCGGGCGTGCGCATGCTGGCCGCGCCTGCACGCGGAGCTGCAGGCGGCGGGGATGCGCCTGCGGCTCGTCGCGGCGCACGCGGCGGTGCGCGACATCCTGCGCGCCGAGGGGCTCGAGGAGACCGTCGGCGACTTCGGCCGCGGAACCTCGGTCGCCGACGTCATCGACGAGTTCCGGGGCAGGGCCACGCCCGAGGGCGCCATGCCGGCGCAGGCAGCGCGATCGATTGAGTGAGACAATAGAGGATGGTCCGGGGTGGCGTCGCTGCCAGGCGCCCGAAATCGCAGCCCGAAGTCGCCGCCGGTAGCACGGCGATTCGGCAAATGGAGTGATCGATGAAGCCAAGACTGTGGTTGCCGCTCGCAATCGGATTGGCGCTGATCGGCGAGGCCGCCGCCCAGCAGTACGTCTACCCGGCCAAGGGTCAGTCGCCGCAGCAGCAGAAGAGCGACGAAGCGGCCTGCTACACGTGGGCGGTCCAGCAGACGGGATTCGATCCGGCGAAGCCGCCACCCGCGCAGCCGGCCGCGGCGCCGCCGACGACGGCGACCGGGTCGACTCCGGGTGCGGGCGTACGCGGCGCGGCGCGCGGCGCGGTCGTGGGTGAAGTCGTCGGCGGGGACGCCGGCGCGGGCGCTGCGGCGGGTGCCGCGGTCGCGCGCAGCCAGAGCCGCAAGCAGAATGCCGCCGCCGCGCAGCAGGGGCAGCAGCAGGCACAGGCCGCGAACCAGCAGCAGCAGGCCGCCTTCGGCAAGGCGCGCGCGGCGTGCCTCGAAGGCAAGGGCTATACCGTCAAGTAAGGCGACGGCGCATCCGGGCGGATCGAAATCGGACGCCGGCACGCGCAGTGCGCAAACAGGACCTGGAGCACGCATGATGAACAGCTTTCGGAACATCGCCGCCGCGGCTCGCCGCGGTCCGTCCAAGTGGCTCGGGATGCTGGCGGGAGCGGCATTGCTCGTTGTCGCGGTGGCGGCGGGCGCGCAGGCGCCGGCCGCGTCCGGGGGGGCGCGCAGCGCCGTACTCGCCCGAGGAGCTGGGGCAGCTGGTGGGGCCGATCGCGCTCTATCCGGACGATCTGGTGGCCATCATCCTGCCGGCGTCGACCAATCCGCTGCAGCTCGTGCAGGCGGATCGCTTTCTCGACAAGCGCAAGGCCGATCCCAAGCTTCCGATCGACGACAAGTGGGACGACGCGGTCAAGTCGCTGCTGAACTATCCCGACGTGGTGAAGATGATGAGCGCCGATCTCGACTGGACGAGCGCGCTGGGCGAGGCGGTCGTCGCCGATCAGGGTGCCGTGATCGACGCCGTCCAGGTGTTCCGCCGCAAGGCCAAGGCGGCGGGCAACCTCAAGTCCGACGGCAAGCAGGTCGTGACGGTCGAGCAGGAGAACATCGCCATCGTCCCGGCCGATCCGCAGGTGATCTACGTGCCGCAGTACAACCCGTCGACCGTCGTCGTCTACAGCGCGGCGCCGGTGTACGGCTACTACCCGACGCCCTATCCGTCGTACTACTACCCGTACGCGCCGGGCGCGGCGCTGGCGGCGGGCGTCATCTGGGGCGCGGCGATCGGGGCCGCCTGGAGCGGCAACCACTACGGCTGCTGCGGCGACACCAACATCAACGTCAACCGGAACACGAACATCAACCGCTCCGGCGCTGCGGGACAGCGGCCGGGTGCGGGCGGCGGTGGAACGGCGTGGAAGTCCAACAAGCAGCCTGGCCAGGTCAGCAACTCGGTCGGCAAGACGGCCTCGTCCGCACGCGTCGGCGATGCCGGACGCGGGGGGCGGCGGCTACGGCGTCGGGCGGTGCCGGGGGCGGAGCCCGTGCTTCGACGCAGCCCGCCGGCGGTGCAGGGGGCGGAGCCCGGCGCCTCGGCGCAGCCGGCAGGCGGTGCCGGCGCCGGTCGTGGCGGCGCCTCGGGCGGTGACGCCTTCGGCGGCTATGGCTCGGGGCGCCAGACCCAGATGGACAGCTCGCGCGGTGCGTCGAGCCGCGGCTCGATGGGGAGCAGCGGGGGGGCGCGTTCGTCGCCGAGCGCCGGGGCGTCGCGCTCGATGTCGAGCGGCGGTGGAGGCGGGCGCGGTGGCGGCGGTGGTGGCGGGCGTGGTGGCGGCGGCGGTCGCCGTTGACGGCGGGAGAACATCGATGCCCACATTCCCTTCCATCGACAGCAAGGCTCCGGTCATGAACATTCAACGCCTTTGGTCTTTCGCGCGCCGGCTGGCGCTGGCGCTCCTGGTGGCCGTTCCGCTCGCGGCGGCCGCCGCCCCGCAGGAAACCTTCGCGACGCCCGACGCCGCGGTCGACGCATTGATGGCCGCGCTCAAGTCCGACAGCGACGCGGCGATGATCGCGATCTTCGGCGAAGAGCACAAGGACCTGATCGTCAGCTCGGACCGCGCGGCGACCAGCGCCACCCGGGCGAAGATCCTCGCGGCCATGCAGACGCTGCGCGTGCTGCGTGAGCCCAAGCCCGGGCCGGCGCGTGCTGGTCATCGGCGACGAGGCCTGGCCGATGCCGGTTCCCCTCGTGCGCGTCGGCGATCGCTGGCGCTTCGCGACCGAGGAAGGCAGGGAGGAGATCGTCAACCGCCGCATCGGGGCCAACGAGCGCAACGCGATCTACGTGATGCACGCGTACATCGACGCGCAGCGCGCCTATGCCGGGCAGGATCGCGACGGCGACGGCGTGCTCCAGTACGCGCAGAAGCTCGCCAGCACGCCGGGCAAGCACGACGGCCTGTACTGGCCCGCCGACGCGTCGAAGGGCGAGGAAGCGAGCCCGTTCGGGCCGCTGATCGCCGAAGCCGGCGGCTACCTCAAGGGACACACGGCGGGCGACCCGTACCGCGGCTATTACTTCCGGGTCCTGACGCGCCAGGGCAAGAACGCTCCCGGCGGCGCCTACAACTACGTGATCAACGGCCGGATGATCGCGGGCTTCGCGCTGGTCGCCTATCCGGCCGACTACGGCAACAGCGGCGTGATGACGTTCATCGTCAGCCACAACGGCAAGGTCTACGAGAAGGACCTCGGCAAGGACTCCACCGCCATCGGCGCGAGCATGTCGACGTTCGACCCCGGCCCCGGGTGGAAGGAAGTGCTGCGCTGACGCGGTCGCTTTCCGCGTCGCGGCGGCGCCCGAGGCCTGCGGGCACCGCCGCGACGGCGCCAGGCTCGATCCTAGGACCCGATCGCAGGCGACTCCGGGTCGCGTTCGCTCACCCACTCCTTCAGCAGCGTGTAGGTGACCGCGAGCACGACGGGGCCGACGAACAGGCCGATGATCCCGAAGGCGAGCAGGCCGCCGATCACGCCCGCGAAGATCAGCAGCATCGGCAGGTCGGCGCCCCTGCGGATCAGGATCGGGCGCAGCACGTTGTCCATCGAGCCGACCAGGACGGTCCAGACCAGCAGCGCGACTCCCCACGCCGTGTCGCCGCTCCAGAACAGCCAGATCACGGCCGGCGCCAGTACGAGGATCGGTCCGACCTGCGCGATGCACAGCAGCAGGATGACGCCGGTCAGCAGCCCCGCGAACGGGATGCCGGCGACGGCGAGACCGATCCCCGCGAAGAGCGTCTGCGCCAGCGCCGTGACCACGACGCCGAGCGCCACCGCGCGGATCGCCTGGCCCGCGAGGACCACGACGCTTTCGCCGCGCTCGCCCGCCAGGCGGCGGCTGAACCGGATCAGGCCGCTCCTGGCCGCTTCACCCTGCGTGTACATGATGACCGAGATGATGACGGTCAACAGGAACTGGATGGTCAGCATGCCGACGCCGCCGAGCGCGGCCGCCAGCTTCTGCGCGACGGCGGCGGCATAGGGCGCGAGGCGGGCGACAAGCTCCGCCTTGCCGCCCGCCGCCGTGGTCGACCAGAAGTCGGCGATCCTTCCGCCGACCAGCGGAATGCGGGAGACCCACTCGGGAGGCGGCGGGATCGGCGCGGTGGCGAGCCAGTGCATCCACTTCGTGATCGTGTCGGTGTTGTCGACCAGCGTCTGGATCGCCAGCAGCAGCGGCACGACGAACACGAGCACCATGGTGCCCGACATGATCGTCACCGCCAGGCCGCGCCGCCGCAGCCGGGCCTGCAGCATCAGCATCATCGGCCACGTCGCCACGACGATCATCATCGCCCAGATGATCGAGAGCAGGAACGGACGCAGGATCCAGAATGACCCGCCGATCAGCATGCCCAGCAGCAGGACTGCGAGCACGGTGCGGGTCAGGTCGCGGCGCGGGGCCGGCGTGGCTTCGGTGTTCGGCATGTTCGATGGAATCCGGGCGGCGCGCGGCGACCGACGGCGGCAGGACCCCGGGAGCGCACCGCACGCCCGGGGTCCGCGACGGCGTCAGAACATGTGCTGGCCGCCGTTGATCGCGATGTTGGCGCCGGTGAGGAATGCCGCCTCTTCGCTGGCGAGATACGCGACCAGGCCCGCGACCTCGTCGGGCTTGCCGAGACGGCCCATCGGAATCTGCGGGATGATCTTGCTGTCCAGCACTTCCTGCGGGATCGCCATCACCATCTTGGTGCCGATGTAGCCGGGCGAGATCGTGTTCACCGTCACGCCCTTGCGCGCGATTTCCAGCGCCAGCGCCTTGGTGAAGCCGTGCATGCCGGCCTTCGCCGCCGAGTAGTTGGTCTGCCCGAACGCGCCCTTCTGGCCGTTGACCGACGAGATGTTGATGATCCGGCCCCAGCCGCGGTCGACCATGCCGTCGCAGACCTGCTTGGTCATGTTGAAGCAGCTGTCGAGGTTCGTCTGCATCACCGCGTCCCAGGCGCCCTTGTCCATCTTCTTGAACGTCATGTCGCGCGTGATGCCGGCGTTGTTGACCAGCACGTCGACCGGGCCGACGTCCTTGGCGACCTGCGCGACGCAGGCGGTGCAGGAGTCGTAGCTCGACACGTCGCAGGCATAGGCGTGGAAGTTGTAGCCCTGCTTCTTCATCATCGCGAGCCACTCCTGCGCCTTGGCGTTGCCCGGCGAGTGCGTCGTCACGACGGTGTAGCCGAGCGCGGCCATCTTGACGCAGATCGCCTCGCCCAGCCCCCCCATGCCGCCGGTGACCAGCGCGACGCGATGTTTGTCTTCTGTCATGTTGGAGCTCCTCCTGTCTTCGGTAGTGGATGACGTGCGCCGGGCGGTTCCCGCCGCGGTGTTCGTCGCGTGATTGGCGCCTGCGATCCGGCGGTCCGGCCCGGCCTTGCCTCCCCGGGGTGCCAATGGAATCTTAACCCAGACGCCGCCGCGGCGGGCGGCTGCGGGGCGGCGCAGGCGTGCGCCTGGCGTCGCCGGCGGGCCGTCAGCCCGCGGGCTCCAGCACGTAGCGTCCGGGCGCCGGGCCGAGCGGCGGGTGCTGCGCGCTGCCGGCGGCCGCGGGCGCATCGGTCCGCTTGCCCGCCGTGCTTCGCGAGCCAGGCGTGCCAGTGCGGCCACCAGCTGCCCGCGACGGCTCCTGGCGCCCGCGAGCCACGCGTCGGCATCGGCGACCGCGGCGTCGTTGACCCAGTAGTTGCGACGGTTGTCGGCGGGCGGATTGATCACGCCGGCGATGTGGCCCGAGGCGCCGAGCACGAACGTCGGGCGCCGGCCGAGCAGCGACGTCGTCCGCCACGCGCTCTTCCACGGGACGATGTGGTCGTCGCGCGTCGCGAGCACGTAGGCGGGCACGTCGATGCGGCCGAGGTCGATCCGCTCGCCGGCCATCGTCAGCGCGCCGGCCTCGCGCAGCCGGTTGTCGAGGTAGAGGTTGGCGAGGTAGTAGACGTACATCGGTCCCGGCAGGTTCGTCGAATCGCCGTTCCAGTACAGCAGGTCGAACGCGGGCGGCGTCTCGCCCTTCAGGTAGTTGCCGACGACGTAGTTCCAGACGAGCTCGTTGGCGCGCAGGCTCGCGAAGGCCGCGGCGATCTCGGCGCCGCGGATGCGCTCGCCCGCGGACAGCGCCGCCTCGCGCAGCGAGAGCAGCGCGCGCGAGACGTAGACGCCGATCTCGCCGGGATCCTCGAAGTCGAGCAGCGTGGTGAGGAAGGTCGCGCTCGCGACGCTCCGGTCGCCGCGCGCCGCGAGCACGGCCAGCGCGCTCGCCAGCAGCGTGCCGCCGACGCAGAAGCCGAGCGCGTTCACGCTGCGGCTGCCGGTGATCTCGGCCGCCACGCGGATCGCCGTCAGCGCGCCGCTTTCGATGTAGTCGTCCCACGTCAGGTGCCCGAGCTCGGGCGGGATGTTGCGCCACGAGATCGTGAACACCGTGTGGCCGGCCGCGACCGCGTGGCGGATGAACGAGTTCGCGGGCTTCAGGTCGAGGATGTAGTACTTGTTGATGCACGGCGGCACGATGACCAGCGGCCGGCGATGCACGCGCCCGGTCGCCGGCGCGTACTGGATCAGCTCGATCAGGTCGTTGCGGTGGACGACGTCGCCGGGCGTGGTCGCGAGGTTGCCGCCGACGGCGAACGCGCGCTCGTCGGTCATCGAGATCCGGCCGCGGCGCGCGTCGGCGAGGAGGTTGGCGGCACCCGCGGCGAGGCTCGCGCCTTCGGTCGCGAGCGCGCGCCGGATCGCTTCCGGATTGGTCGCCGCGAAGTTGGTCGGCGCCATCGCGTCGAGCGCCTGCCGCGTCGCGAACGCGATCCGGCGCTTGTCGGCGTCCGGCAGCGGCGCCAGCGCCGCGAGCTTCCGCGCGTAGTCGCCGGCGAGCAGGTAGCCCTGCTTCATCAGCGCGAAGTAAGGCAGGTCCTCCCACTCGCGGGCGGCGAAGCGCCGGTCGCCCGGAGCGGGCGTCGCGATCGCGGGGATGCGGGCCGGCTCGGTGCCCGGCGCGCCGGAACCACCGGCGGCCTGCACGGCGGCCCACAGCGCCCGCAGGCGCTCCGCGTACTCGGCGTGCACGGCCTGCAGCGCCGACAGCGCCTGCGGATCGAAGGGCGGTCCGTGCATCGGTCAGTGCTCGAGGAAGAGGCGCGCCGCCGCGATCACGCCGACGCCGAGCCCGATCAGCGCGAGCTGCTTCAGCGTCTCGACCGGCTCGGGCCGGCGGTGCAGGCTCGGGATCAGGTCCGCGACCGCGACGTAGAGCAGGCTCGCCGCGGCGATCGCGAGGACGATCGGGAGGATCTGCGCGACGCCCGCGAGCGCGAAGTAGCCGGCGAGCGCGCCGACGAGCGTCGCGGCGCCGGTCGCGAGGTTGAGCGCGAACGCGCGCCGGCGCCCGTAGCCCGAGTGCACGAGGATCGCGAAGTCGCCGACCTGCTGCGGAATCGCGTGCGCGACGATCGCGAGCGTCGCCGCGACGCCGAGCGCCGGCCCGGCGAGGAACGACGCCGCGATGACGACGCCGTCGCAGAAGCTGTGCACGCTGTTGCCGATCAGGATCATCAGCCCCGAGCGCCCCTGGTCGCCGCCGTGCGCGTCGGCGGCGAGCGTCCGGTCGTGCTCGCGCTCCGGCTCGTCGTCGTCCGCGCCGTGGCCGTGGCTGTGCCGCCAGAGCACGAGCTTCTCGAGCAGGAAGAACGCCAGCAGCCCGATGAGCACGGTCATCATCACCGTCGCGGCGGCGCCGGTCTCGAGCGCGTGCGGCAGGAGCTCCAGGAACACGGCGCCCGAGCAGCGCGCCGACGGCGAAGCTGACCAGCCGCGAGATCCACGACGGATGCAGCGCCAGCGTGCCCGCGGCCGCGAGGATCGACAGCACGCCGCCGGCGAGGCTGGCGGCGACGATGTAGGCGAGCGGCGACACGATGGCGGTGCGGGCTGAACGCGGGATGCGGCGGCGGAGGGGCGGCCGCGCGGACGCGCGACCGTCGCGCATTATAGCGTCGCCGGCGCGTCGCTCCGGCGCGAGCCAGACGCAGCGACGCCATCCGTCCTGCCGCCTTGTCGCGGCGATGGGAATAGAACCGTGCCGCTTCGGCGACCGTGCAGTGGCTGCCGCCGTGCACCTCGCCGACGCCGGCCGCGGCGAGCTGCCGGCGCGCGAGCGCGTAGAGATCGGCGAGCCACTTGCCGTCGTCGGTCGGCACGAAGCACGCGTCCGAGCCGGGATCGGCGGCGGCGAAGGCGTCGAGCACGTCGCGGCCGACCTCGAACGCGCGCGGCCCGATCGCCG
Source organism: uncultured beta proteobacterium (assembly GCA_963832705.1). Lineage (GTDB taxonomy): Bacteria > Pseudomonadota > Gammaproteobacteria > Burkholderiales > Casimicrobiaceae > CAIWHR01. The sequence continues at coordinate 48,790 of CAWHVP010000004.1, forward strand.
GGCCGAGCCAGGCGACGAGATCGCCGGCGTCCGCGCCGAGCTCGCCGAGGGCGGCGACCGTCGCCGCGAGCACGCCGCGCGCGAGCCCGCGCCAGCCGGCGTGCGCGGCGCCGACGGCGCGACCGCGGCGGTCGGCGAACAGCACCGGCAGGCAGTCGGCGGTCAGCACCGCGCAGACGAGGCCGGGCTCGCGCGTGACGGCCGCGTCGGCGACCGGGGGAGTCGCGCGCAGGGACGCGACCGTCGCGCTGTCCAGCACCGCGACGGCCGTGCCGTGGACCTGCCGCAGCCAGACCGGCGGCGACGGCAGGAAGCTCTCGAGCCGGCGGCGGTTCTCGACGACGCTCGCGGGCGCGTCGACGCCGTCGCGCAGCGCGCCGCTGAGGCCGAGGTTCAGCGTCGCCGCGCCTCCCGCGCTGACGCCGCCGTTGCGCGTCGTCGACAGCGCGCCGACCGGCCGCGGCGCGGGCCAGGCGGGAACGATCCAGTCGAGGCCGGCGGCCGCGATGCGTGCCGCCAGGTCGGTCGCCAAAGGCGCGGACGCGCCGTCGCGGGGAGCGAGGTCGTGCCGGCCGGACGGCATCAGCGCGCCTCCCTGCTCTTGCGCAGCCCCGCGAGCAGCGCGGCGAAGTCGGCGGGCAGCGGCGACTCCCACGAGCACTCCGCGTGCGTCAGCGGGTGCACGAGCCCCAGCCGGAACGCGTGCAGCGCCTGGCGGCCGAAGGCGACCGGTCCCTTGCGCCCGTACGCGGGATCGCCGACCAGCGGGTGGCCGAGCGATGCCAGGTGGACGCGGATCTGGTGCGTGCGGCCGGTTTCCAGCCGGCAGGACAGCAGCGTCGCCACGCCGAAGCGCTCGACGACCGCGTAGTGCGTGCGCGCGGGGCGCCCGCCGGGCACGACGGCCATCGTCGTCCGCCGCGTCGGGTGCCGGCCGATCGGCGCGTCGACGGTCCCGCCGCGCGCGACGTCGCCCGCGGCGAGCGCCAGGTACTCGCGGTGGACGCTGCGCGCCTGCAGCTGGCGGACGAGGTCGGTCTGCGCCTGCTGCGTCCGCGCGACGACCAGGAGGCCGCTCGTGTCCTTGTCGAGCCGGTGGACGATGCCGGCGCGGGGCACCGCGCCGAGCTCGGGCGCGTGGTGCAGCAGCGCGTTCTGCAGCGTGCCCGCCCAGTTGCCGCTGCCGGGGTGCGTCACCAGTCCGGCGGGCTTGTCGATGACGATCAGCGCCGCGTCCTCGTGGACGATCGAGAGCGCGATCGGCTCCGCCGCCACGGTCGAGGCGCTCGGGTCGGCCAGCGGGAGGACGACGATCTTCTCGCCGCCCCTGACCTTGCGCGTCGGGTCGGCCGCCTCGCCGTCGCGGGTGACGCGCCCGGCCTCGATCCACTGCCGCAGCCGGCTGCGCGAGTGCTCGGGCAGCGCCCGCGCGAGCGCCTGGTCGAAGCGCAGCCCCGCGGCCTCGCCCGGGAGCGTCAGGCGAATCTCCCGCGGCTCGTCGGCGCCGGCGTGCCCGCCGGGCGCGGCGGGGGCACGGGGGGCACGGGGGATGCGGTCGGTTCGGCGCCCGCCGACCGTCGGGCGCCGGGCAGCGCGGGCGCCAGGGGTGGTCGGTTATAATCGCGTTTCTTCACCACGCACCCTGTCCCTCGGACCGACGTCGAATGTCGCTGGCACTGCCGATGAATTCCCCGAACGCCCGCCGCGCCGGCGCGCCGCGCAGCGGGTGGATGTGGCTGCTCGCGCTGGCGCTGCTGCTCGGCGGCTGCCAGTGGCTGCCCGAGGTCAAGGACGAGACCGCGGACTGGAACGCCGATCGCATGTACAAGGAGGCGCACGAGGCGGTGATCGAGGGAAATTATACGCGGGCGGTCAAGCTGTTCGAGACGCTCGAGTCGCGCTTTCCCTACGGCCGCTTCGCGCAGCAGGCGATGCTCGAGTCGGCGTACGCGAGCTACCGCGCCGGCGAGACCGCGGCCGCGGTCGCGTCCTGCGACCGCTTCATCCGCACGTACCCGAACCACCCGAACGTCGACTACGCGTACTACCTGAAGGGCCTCGTCCATTTCCGCGAGGACCAGGGCCTGCTGGGCTACGTCTACGAGCTCGACCTGTCGGAGCGCGAGCCCAAGGCGATGCGCGAGAGCTTCGCCGCGTTCAAGGAGCTGGTCGCGAAGTTCCCCGACAGCCGGTACGCCGAGGATTCGAAGGACCGGATGCGCTACCTGACCAACTCGCTCGCGCTCTACGAGGTGAAGGTCGCGCGGTACTACTACAACCGCGGCGCGTACGTCGCGGCGATCAACCGGGCGCAGACGGCGATCGTCAATTTCCCGCGCACGCCGGCAAGCGAGGAGGCGCTCGGGATCCTCGTCGCGTCCTACGACAAGCTCGGGCTGCCGCAGCAGTCGGCCGACGCCAAGCGCATCCTCGACCAGACCTATCCCAAGAACGACGAGCTGCTGCAGTTCCAGGCGAAGCCCTGGTGGAAGTTCTGGTAGGCCGCGGTCAGCCAGGCGGCTCCGCGAAGAACGCCTCGACCTCGGCCAGATCGCGCGTGCGCCGCATCGGCGGCAGGCTGCGCCAGATCTTCCGGCCGTAGGGCTTGTCGACGAGCCGCGGGTCGCAGATCATCAGCACGCCACGGTCGCTCTCGGTGCGGATCAGCCGGCCGGCGCCCTGCTTCAGGCTGATCGCCGCCTGCGGCAGCTGGTAGTCGACGAACGGGTTGCCCCCGGCGGCCTTGAGCTCCTCGAGCCGCGCCGCGAGCAGCGGATCGTCCGGCGGCGCGAACGGCAGCTTGTCGATGACGACGACCGACAGCGCGTCGCCGGCGACGTCCACGCCCTCCCAGAAGCTCTGGCTGCCGAGCAGCACCGCATTGCCGAGCGCGCGAAAGCGCGTCAGGAGCTCGCTGCGCGAGCCCTCTCCCTGGACCAGCAGCGGCCACGACAGGCCTTCGTCGGCGAACGCGGACGCGAGGAGATCGCGCGCGTGGTTGAGCGCGCGCAGCGACGTGAACAGCAGGAACGCGCGGCCGCGGCTCGCCTTCAGCACCGGCAGCGCCGCGGCGACGACCGCCTCGGTGTGCTCGCGCGAGTTCGGCGCGGGCAGGTCGCGCGGAACGTACAGCAGCGCCTGCGTCGCGTAGTCGAACGGGCTCTCCCAGCAGCCGGTGGCCGCGCCGTCGAGCCCGAGCTCACGCTGGTAGAGCGAGAAGTCGCCGCCGACGGCGAGCGTCGCCGACGTGAAGATCCACGCCCGGCCCGAGGCTTCGACCTGGCGGCGGAACAGGTTCGCGATCGACAGCGGCGACGCGTGCAGCTGCCAGCCGGAGTTGGTCACGTCGACCCAGCGGATCCAGACGTCCGCGCCGTCGGCGGCATCCGGATCGGCCGGCGGCTCTGCGGCGCCCTCGCCGCGCCAGCGCGCCAGCAGCGCCGCCGCGTCGCTCGCGCGCCGCGCGCAGGCTTCCAGGTCCTCGCTGCGCTCGGCGTGCAGCCCGAGCTCGGTGGCGAGGCGGTCGAGCGCGGCGGCCAGCGCGTCGAGCGCATCGCCGAAGCCGGGGCGGGCGAGCGGCGATCCGCTGCCCGATCTTGCCCGGCTCGTCGCCCAGCGCCAGCCGGACCTGCCGGATCGCGGGGCCGACGCCGGACGCCGCGTCGGGGAGCCCGTCGGCCTCGCGCGCGGCGGCGCGCGCCGCGACCTCGGCGTCGCGGGCGAGGTCCGCCAGCTGCCCGGCGGTCAGCTGCTCGCCGAAGAACAGCGTCGCCGTGTCCGGCAGCTGGTGCGCCTCGTCGAGGATGATCGTGTTGCACGCGGGCAGCAGCTCGGCGAGCCCCTCGTCGCGCAGCATCACGTCGGCGAAGAACAGGTGATGGTTGACGACGACGACGTCGGCCTCGAGCGCGTCCTTGCGCGCCTTCAGCACGAAGCACTCGTCGTGCCACGCGCAGTCGCTGCCGAGGCAGCTGTCGCGCGTCGACGTGACCAGCGGCCAGATCGACGCGTTCTCGGGAACGTCGGCCAGCGCGCCGCGGTCGCCGGTGTCGCTCGCCCGCGCGAACGCGACGATCTTCGGCAGGTGCCGCGCGTCCTCGCGCGACGGCAGCCGGCCCTCGGTCGACGTGCGCTCGAGGTGGTGATGGCAGACGTAGTTGCGCGCGTCCCTTGAGCAGCGCCAGCGTGACCGGCACGCCGAGCGCGTCGCGCACCAGCGGCAGGTCGCGCTGGAACAGCTGGTCCTGCAGCGTCTTGGTGCCGGTCGAGACGATCACCTTGCCGCCGTAGAGCAGCGCCGGCACGAGGTAGGAGAAGGTCTTGCCGGTGCCGGTGCCCGCCTCGGCGATCAGCGCGCCGCGGGAGGCGATCGCGTGCGCGACGGCGTCGGCCATCGCGAGCTGCTGCGGGCGGAAGCGGAAGCCCGGCAGCGTGCGCGCGAGGCGCCCGTCCGGGCCGAAGATGTCGGCGAGCTGCGGATCCGGATCCGGCGCGGGGAAGGCGCCGGACGGCTCGGGGACGGGGGCGGTCAGTTCGAGCTCTTGGCCACGGCGGCGGGCTTGGCCTTGGCCTTGGCGGCGCCGGCGGTCGCTGCCGCAGGCTTGCCGGCGCCGGCGCTCGCGACCGCGGGCTTCCCGGCGCCCTGCTCGACGGCGACGCGGACGGTGGTCGCGTACTCGGTGAAGACCGCGTAGGGCTTCGCCACCCGTGCCTTGTACTGCTCGTCGCTCTCGCCGGGAACCCACTTCAGCTCGGCGAGCGACTTCAGCCAGAGGTCGTGCAGCGAGCGCAGGCCGTCGACGGCGCCGCGGCTGCCGGTGGCTTCCTTCAGCGCGGCCTGGTACGGACGCGTCATCGACAGCTTGTGCTTGTCGACGCAGTACTCGGTCTTGGCGCCGTTGACGCCTTCGTCGGACTTCTCGTAGCCGAACTCGATGATCTCGATGCTCTTGATCTGCCGGCACATCGTGTACAGGTGCTCGACCGCGTTGAGGAAGCAGTCGACGGCCTTCGGGCTCGCGGCGGCGGGACAGATGTAGGTGTCCGGCTTGGGCGCGGCGTCCTTCTGCGCGGACGCGAGCGGGGCGGCGACGAGCGAGGCGACGGCGAGCGGGAGAGCGAGGTAGCGCAGCATGTTCGGGGCCTGGAAGGTGGCGGTCGGCAATGCTAACCCGGCAGGCCGCCGCCGCTCAAGCCAGCCGGATGGATGACCCGCGCGGAATGGGGTCGGAGCGGAGGGCGGAAGTAGGGTCAGACACTACTTTCCGGCGGAAGTAGTGTCTGACCCTAATTCCGCGTTCTGGCCGGCGGGCCGCGCCGTATTACGGCTCTGACCCCACGATCAGATGGTGACGCCGCCGGAGACCTCGATCACCGCGCCGTTGACGTAGCTCGCCTCGTCGGAGGCGAGCCAGGCGTAGGTGTTGGCGATCTCCTCGGGGCGGCCGAGCCTGCCCATCGGGACCTTCTCCTCCATCATCGCCCGCACCTTCTCCGGCAGCGTCCGGAGGATCGGCGTTTCGATGAAGCCCGGGCAGATCGCGTTGGAGCGGATGCCCTTGTTCGCGAGCTCCCGCGCCCAGGTCTTCATCATCCCGATGACCGCGAACTTGGTCGCGACGTAGTTCGTCTGCCCGAAGTTGCCGTAGATCCCGGCGATCGACGAGGCGTTGAGGATGCAGCCCGAATGCTGCTTGATCATGATGTCGACGACGGCGCGCGTGCAGTTGTAGACGCCCTTCAGGTTGACGTCGACGACCTGGTCGAACTGGTCCTCGGTCATCTTGCGCAGCTGCGCGTCCTGCACGATCCCGGCGTTGTTGACCAGCGTGTCGATCCGGCCCCAGCGGGCCATCACGCCCTCGACCATCGCGGCGATGCTCCGGCTGTCGGTGACGTCGACGCGGAACGCCAGCGCCTCGCCCCGGCTTTCGTTGATCTCCTTGGAGACGCGCTCCGCCGCCTCGCCGTTGATGTCGCAGACGGCGACCTTGGCGCCTTCGTTGGCGAACTTGTACGCGGTGGCCTGGCCGATGCCGGACCCGGCACCGGTGATGATCGAAACCTTGTCACGGAGACGCATGCGCGAGTCCCTCGTTCTTCGCGTTGCCGGAACCCCTGCGCGTGCAGGGCGTCGGACGCATGGCATTATAGCGAGGATGTTGCGTCGCACAACCGGAAAATCAACAAATACCGTGCCGGCTGGAGTGACTGGCAAAGCAAAATAACAATATTTAAATCAATACTTGAGAAATCCCTGCGCAGCCGGCTACCAGGGGTCCGGCTGCCGCGAGGGCGCGCGATGCTGCGCCCGCGCAACGGCCGTCGCGTCAGTCCGGCTGCCAGTGCTCGATCACCAGCTGCAGCGCCGCGGTGCCGTTCCACTCGTTGACGTCGGGCCGGTAGGCGGCCCGGATCGTCGCCGGCAGCGGCTCGCTGTGGTTGAACAGCATCGCCTGGAAGCGGACCTTCCCGCGCGGGGCGTCGCGCTCCAGCGTCAGCCGCGAGTGCCGGCCGCCGACGATGCGCTGGTCGGCGACGGCGAAGACGTCGTCGAACACCGGCGCCGGAAAGCCCTGGCCCCAGACCTCGTCGCGCAGCACGGCGGCAAGGTCGAGGTCGAGCTCGGACGTGGCGAGGCCGCCGTCGCTCTCGAGCGTGCGGTGCAGCTGCGCCGGCGTCAGCGCCTCGCGGGCGACCGCTTCGAACAGCGCGGCGAAGCGCGGGAGGTCGGCTTCGGCCAGCGTCAGCCCCGCGGCGTACGCGTGCCCGCCGAAGCGCGGGATCAGGCCGGGCGCGCGCTTGGCGACGAGGTCCAGCGCGTCGCGCAGGTGGAAGCCGGCGATCGACCGGCCGGAGCCCGCGCAGCTCGCCCGCGTTGCCGCTCGGCGCCAGGACGATCGCCGGCCGGTGGTAGCGGTCCTTCAGCCGCGAGGCGACGATGCCGACGACGCCCTGGTGCCACTCGCGGCGGAACAGGCACAGCGTGTACGCGTCGGGATGCGCGGCATCGGCCGCGCGCGCGTCGAGATCGGCGAGCGCCTCCTCCTGCATCGTCGCCTCGACCTCGCGGCGCTCGCGGTTCAGCCGGTCGAGCTCGGCGGCGAGCGGCAGCGCCGCGGCGGCGGTGGGGGCGAGCAGGCAGCGGATGCCCACGGTCATGTCGGAGAGCCGCCCCGCGGCATTGAGGCGCGGGCCCGCGACGAAGCCCAGGTCGAAGGCGGTGGCGCGGCGCGCGTCGCGTCCGGCCACGGCGAACAGCGCGGCGATGCCCGGTCGCGCCTTGCCGGCGCGGATTCTCGCGAGCCCCTGCGCGACCAGCGTGCGGTTGACGCGATCGAGCCGCACGACGTCGGCGACGGTGCCCAGCGCGACGAGGTCCAGCAGCGTCGCGAAGTTGGGCTCCGGCCGCGTCGCCGAACGCCCCGCGCGAGCGCATCGCCGCGCGCGTCGCGAGCAGCACGTAGAACATCACGCCGACGCCGGCGAGATGCCGGCTCGGGAACGTGCATCCCGGCTGGTTCGGGTTGACGATCAGCGCCGGCGAGGGAAGCGTGGCCGCCGGCAGGTGGTGGTCGGTGATCAGGACCTCGATGCCGAGCGCGGCGGCCGCGGCGACGCCGTCGTGGCTGGCGATGCCGTTGTCGACCGTCACGATGAGGCGCGGCGATTTCGCGTGCGCGGCGCGCGACGATCTCGGGCGTGAGCCCGTAGCCGTACTCGAAGCGGTTGGGGACGATGAAGTCGACGTCGGCGCCGAGCGCCTCGAGGCCGCGCACGGCGACCGCGCAGGCGGTGGCGCCGTCGGCATCGTAGTCGGCGACGACGACGATCCTCTCGCGGCCGGCGACGGCGTCGGCGAGCCGTTCGGCGGCGTCGTCGACGCCCTTCAATGCGCCGAACGGCGGCAGCCCCGCGAGGCCGCAGTCGAGCTCGTCCTTCGCCGCGATGCCGCGCGCGGCGAACACGCGCGAGAGCACCGGGTGCACGCCCGCGGCGACGAGCGCGGCGGCGGCCGGCGGAACGACGCGGCGGACGATCTGCATCGTCATCGAGCGCCGGCCGGTGCGCGCGCGGCGAGCAGCGCGTCGAGATCCGGGGATCCGAAGCGGGCGGCGACGCGCTGCCGCAGCGACGGGCGGCGCGCGCGCCACGCGAGCGCCTCGCCCTCGCCGTCCGCGCCGCCTCGATCGCCGCCGTGGTTGGCGATCACCGTCACCGAGCGCAGCCGGCCGCGCGCGAGCGCCTTCCACGCGGGCTGCGCCCACGCGCGATCGACGAGCGCGGCATCGGCGGGCGCCGGGAGGGCGACGACGACGGTCGCGGTCGCGGCGGCGCCGGGCGCCGCATCGAGCGCCGCACCGAGCTCCGCCGGAACCGGTCGCGCCGGACGCCCGGCGTGCGCGGCGAGAGCGACGGCGACGCCGCCATTCGCGAAGGTGGCGACCGGAACGACGGCCGGCGGCGGCAGCGTCCCCCCGGTCGAGAGCCAGACGCTGTTGACGGGCCGCCTTCCCGCGGCGGCGCGCGCCGCGTTGATCGGATGCTCGTGCAGCAGCATCTGGATCTCGTTGCCCCAGCGCCGCCAGCGCGGCGCATCCGCGCCCTCGGGCAGCAGCGCGCGCAGCGTCCGGCCGAGCGCCGCGTCGAGCGGCCGCGTCGCGAGCCGCGGCACCGAGGCGCAGCGCACGAACCACGCGTCGGGCCGCGGCGCGACGAACGCGATGCCGTCGGCCGCGAAGTGCGCGTTGAGCGTCGCGACCAGCGCGGCGGCTTCGTCGGCCGAGAGATCGGCGACGCGCGCGACGAGGCGCACGTCGTCCCGCCCGGCTTCGAGCAGCACCGGATCGGCGGCGAGCCAGTAATCGGAGCCGGCGGCCTGTCCGAGCGCGGCGGCGCGCACCGGCGCGAGCGGCCAGTCGGCCTGCCGCGCGATGCCGTAGAGCGGCGCCAGCGCGGCGCCGATGCCGTCGGGCTCGACCGTCGGCTCGCCGGCGAGCGCGAGCAGGCGTGCGAGCGCCGGGGCGGTGCGCGCGGCGGCTCGCGCTCCGTCCGGCCGCGACGGGGGGGCCAGGCCCGCGTCGGCGGGCGGCAGCAGGCCCGGCAGGACGACGACGAGATCGATCGCGGACATGGGCGGAGGCGGCCGTGCGACGGGGCGGCGAGGGGTGCGGGGAACGGCGGCCGGCGCGCGCCTGCGGGTGAAAGACGGGCGGAGGAGCCGCGGGGAAGGGCGGAAGGCGTTCGAGTCTAGCATGCGATAATCCCCACCCGATGCGTCGACCGACGGGGCCTGGCAGTGCCAGTCCGCGGGCGGCGCGCGATCCCTTCCGCCTGAACCCACGCCAGAGCGCCCGTGTCGCCGTTCGAGATCGCCGTCGGCCTTCGCTACACCCGCGCGCGGCGCGGCTCCGGCCGCAACTCGTTCATCTCGTTCATCGCGCTGACGTCGATGGCCGGCATCGCGCTGGGCGTCGCCGCGCTGATCGTCGTGCTGTCGGTGATGAACGGCTTCCAGGACGAGCTGCGCACGCGCATCCTGGCCGTCGCCTCGCACATCGAGATCCGCGGCATGCCGGTGCTCGAGGACGACGCGGCGGTGGCCAGGGCGGCGCTCGCCAATCCGCACGTGAAGGCGGCGGCGCCGTACGTGCTGGGCCAGGCGATGCTGTCGTCGGGCGACGCGAACCGCGGCGCGCTGATCCGCGGCGTCGATCCGGAGCAGGAGGACGGCGTCGCCGACATCGGCCGCAGCATGCGCGCGGGGGCGCTGTCGGACCTCAAGCCCGGCGAGTTCGGCATCGTGCTGGGCTCGGAGCTCGCCCGCGCGCTCGGCGTCAGGATGGGCGAGACCGTCGTCGTCATCACGCCGCAGGGCAACGTCACCGCGGCCGGCACGCTGCCGCGGCTGAAGAGCTTCAAGGTCGTCGGCGTGTTCGAGGTCGGGATGTACGAGTACGACAGCGGGCTCGCGCTCGATCGACATCGACGACGCGCGCAAGCTCTACCGGCTGGCCGGCGTCAGCGGCGTGCGGCTGAAGCTCGACGACCTGTTCGCGGCGCCGACGGTCGCGCGCGAGCTGCTGCGGTCGATGCCGATCAACGCCGAGGTCCGCGACTGGACGAAGAGCCACGCGAACTTCTTCCGTGCCGTGCAGATCGAGAAGCGCGTGATGTTCATCATCCTGACGCTGATCGTCGCCGTGGCGGCGTTCAACATCGTCTCGGCGCAGGTGATGACGGTCACCGACAAGCGCGCCGACATCGCGATCCTGCGCACGCTGGGCGCATCGCCGGCGTCGATCATGGCGATCTTCATGCTGCAGGGCGCGCTGATCGGCTGCATCGGCACGGCGATCGGCCTCGTCGGCGGCATCCTGCTCGCGCTCAACGTGGGCACCGTGGTGCCGGCGATCGAGCGGATGTTCAGCATCCAGTTCCTCGACAAGAGCGTCTACTACATCAGCGAGCTGCCGTCGGACCTGCAGCGCGGCGACGTCGTCACCATCGCGCTGATCGCGCTGCTGCTCGCGCTGCTCGCGACGATCTACCCGGCCTGGTCGGCGTCCCGCGTCAACCCGGCGGAGGCGTTGCGCTATGAGTGAGGCGGCGCGGATCGAGCAGATGGCGACCGACCAGCGGGCCGGCGCCGCGCCGGTGCTCGCCTGCCGCGGGCTCGCCAAGACCTATCGCTCGGGGCCGCTCGAGGTGCCGGTGCTGCTCGGGATCGACCTCGCGGTCGCGCGCGGCGAGCGCGTCGCGATCGTCGGCGCGTCCGGCTCGGGCAAGAGCACGCTGCTGCATCTGCTGGGGGGGCTCGACGCGCCGACCGCCGGCGAGATCGTCGTCGACGGCGCCGACATCGCGAAACTGTCCGAGGCCGAGCGCGGGCGCCTGCGCAACCGCGCGCTGGGCTTCATCTACCAGTTCCATCACCTGCTGCCGGAGTTCACCGCGCAGGAGAACGTCGCGATGCCGCTCGCGATCCGGCGGATGGATCCGGCGCAGGCGCGCGCCGCCGCGCTGTCGATGCTCGAGCGCGTCGGCCTCGGCCACCGCGTCCGGCACCTGCCGGGCGAGCTGTCGGGCGGCGAGCGCCAGCGCGTGGCGCTGGCCCGCGCGCTGGTCACCGAGCCGCGGTGCGTGCTCGCCGACGAGCCCACCGGCAATCTCGACCGCCGCACCGCCGGGCAGGTGTTCGACCTGATGCTGGAGCTGAACCGCAGCGTCGGCACCAGCCTCGTCATCGTCACCCACGACCCCGACCTCGCCGCCCGCACCGACCGCACGCTGCAGCTCGTCGACGGCATCCTGCGCTAGCCCCGGAAACAGGCAGGGTCAGACACCACTTCCGCGAGTCGGGAATTAAGTAGGGTCAGACACTACTTCCGGCGGGCCGGGGTGGCCGCCCATTGCGGGTGGCAGATAAGTGGTGTCTGACCCTACTTATTTCCGGCGGGCTACACGGCCAGCGGCGGCTCGTCCATCAGCGCGATCTGCTCGCGCAGCTCGAGGATGCGGTCCTGCCAGTAGCGCTGCGTGTTGAACCACGGGAACGCGACGGGGAACGCCGGGTCGTCCCAGCGCCGCGCGAGCCACGCGGCGTAGTGGATCAGGCGCAGCGTGCGCAGCGCCTCGACCAGGTGCAGCTCGCGCCGGTCGAATTCGCAGAAGTCCTCGTAGCCGTCGAGCACGTCGCCCAGCTGCGCGCGTCATCTCGGCGCGGTCGCCGGCGAGCAGCATCCACAGGTCCTGCACGGCCGGCCCGCTGCGGCAGTCGTCGAAGTCGACGAAGTGCGGGCCGGCGTCGGTCCACAGCACGTTGCCGGCGTGGCAGTCGCCGTGCAGGCGCAGCGTGCGCACGTCGCCGGCGCGCTCCCAGCAGCGCCGCACGCCGTCGAGCGCCATGTGCGACGACGCTCGCGTATGCGGCGCGCAGGTCCTCGGGCATGAAGCCGTGCGCGAGCAGCCAGTCGCGCGGCTCCTCGCCGAAGCTCGCGATGTCGAGCGCCGGCCGGGCCGCGAACGGCCGCACGGCGCCGACGGCGTGGATGCGGCCGAGAAGCGGCCCGATCCACTCGAGCGTCGCCCGGTCCTCCAGCTCCGGGCGCGCGGCCGCCGCGCCGCGGGATAGACGGCGAAGCGGAAGCCCGCGTGCGCGTGCAGCGTCCGCGCCGTCCGCGAGTCCAGCGGCGGCGACGACCGGGAATCTCGCGCGCGGCGAGTTCGGCGGCGAACGCGTGCTCCTCGAGGATCTGCGCGTCGGTCCAGCGCGCCGGGCCGGTAGAACTTGGCGACGACCGGCGGGGCGTCGTCCAGCCAGACCTGGTAGACGCGGTTCTCGTAGCTGTTCAGCGCCAGCAGGCGGCCGTCGCCGACGAGGCCGACGCTGCTGCAGCGCATCGAGCACGCAGTCCGGCGTGAGGCCGGCGTAGGGCGGCGGCGGAGGGCTCCATCGGCGCATTGTACGGGCTGGCGCCGGACGCAGCCCGGGGAGGCGCGAGCGGACCCCGCATCAGCGGCGGCGATCCGCCGTGACGTCAATACTCGACCGGCAGCGGGTCGAGCGAGCGCCACAGGTACCAGGTCGCGACGCTGCGGTACGGCTGCCACCGCGCGCGCGAGCTCGCGCATGCGCGGCGACGGCCAGCCGCTCGCCGTCGTTGTAGTGCAGCGCGATCGCGCTGCTGCACGCCGATGTCGTCGACCGGGAAGACGTCGGCGCGCAGCTCGTGGAAGATCAGGAACATCTCGGCGGTCCAGCGGCCGATGCCCTTGACGTCGACGAGGCGCTCGATCAGCGCCTCGTCGGCAGCGCCGGCCACTCCTTCGGGTCGAGCGCGCCGGTCACGAAGTGGCGCGCGAGGTCGCGCAGGTACGTCGCCTTGCGCTCGGACAGGCCGCAGCGGCGCAAGCGTGGGCAGCCGCGTCCGGCCGACGCGCGCGGGATCGAGCCGGACGGGCTCGCCGGCGCCGTGCCGACGGCCGCGACGAAGCGGTCCCAGATCGTCTGCGCCGCCTTGACCGAGATCTGCTGGCCGACGATCGCGCGGGCGAGCGTCGTGAACGGGTCGCCGCGCCGCGCGAGGTGGATGCCCGGGATAGCGCGCGGATCAGCCGGCGCAGCACCGGGTCGCGCGCGGCCGAGCGCGGCGGGTGGCTTCGTCCCAGTAGGCGGGCTTCATCGCTCGGGGGCTCGGAGGCGGCAAGGGGGACGCGCGGCGCGGCGGCGCCGCGGTGACCCGGCGGCGGACGGAAATGGTACATTACGGCGCGTTTTGTTCGGGGGAAGAGGGAATGCTTCGGTGGGTTGCGGTCCGGTGGGCGCGGCCGGGTCGCGGCGATGCGTCGTTGTCGGCACTGCCGCGTGGCGCTCGCCGCCGGCTGCGGCCGTCGCGGCCGATCCCGGCCAAGGTCCTGCGCGTCGCCTTTCCCACGGCGGAGACCGGGTTCGACCCGGTGCGCGTCTCCGACCTCTACTCGAACACGATCAACGAGGCGATCTTCGAGCGCCTGCTGACCTACGACTACCTCGCGCGCCCGGCGAAGCTCGTGCCGATGGTGGCCGAGGCGATGCCCGAGGTCAAGGACAACGGCGCGCGTCTACGTGTTCCGCTCCGCAAGGGCATCCACTTCACGCCCGACCCGGCGTTCAAGGGCGCAGCAGCGCGAGCTCGTCGCGCGAGGACTTCGTCTACACGTTCAAGCGGCTTCGTCGACCCGAAGAACCGCTCGCCGTGGGCGTTCCTGCTCGAAGGCAAGATCGAGGGCCTGGACGAGCTGGCCGACGCGGCGAAGAAGATCGGGCAGGTTCGACTACGACGCGAAGATCGCCGGGCATGCGCGGCCGTCGACCGCTACACGCTCGAGCTTCCGGCTGAAGGCGACCGACTACAACTTCCCCTTCATCGCCGCCCACGTGCCGTTCGGCGCGGTCGCGCGCGAGGTGATCGAGGCCTACGGCGACGACACCGCCGGCGCATCCGGTCGGCACCGGCCCGTACGTGCTGAAGCAGTGGCAGCGCGGCGCGAAGATCGTGCTCGAGGCCAATCCCGGACTACCGCGGCTTCACCTGGGACTTCGCCGCCGTCCGAGCCGGCCTGGGACGACGCGCTGGTCAAGGCGATGCGGGGCAAGAGGATGCCGCAGATCGGCCGCGTCGAGATCAGCATCATCGAGGAGGACGCAGTCGCGCTGGCTCGCGTTCAACCAGAAGGAGCTCGACCTGCTCAACGCTGCCGGCGACGTTCCGCGCCGCAGGTGTTCGACGCCGACAACCGGATCAAGCCCGAGTGGACGGAGCAGGGCGTCGCGCTGTTCAAGGCGATCGATCCGGACATCACGTACACGTTCTTCAATTTCCGCGACCCGCTGGTCGGCGGCTTCGGCAAGGAGAAGATCGCGCTGCGCCGCGCGATCATCATGGCGCTACAACCTCGAGGAGGAGATCCGGGTCATCCGCAAGCACCAGGCGGTCGCCGCGCAGATGCCGATTCCCGCCGGCGTCGTCGGCCACGATCCCATCGTACCGCAGCATCAACCAGTACGACCCGGAGCTCGCCAACAAGCTGCTCGACCACTTCGGCTACAAGCGCGGCAAGGACGGCTACCGCACGCTGCCCGACGGCAAGCCGCTGGTGCTGCAGCTACGCGACGCGGCACGACGGCGATCGAGCGCGAGTTCAACGAGCTGTGGAAGAAGTCGATGGACGCGATCGGCATCCGGATGGAGTTCCAGATCGGCAAGTTCGCCGATCACCTGAAGGCGGCCAAGGCCTGCCAGCTGATGATGTGGGGCGCCGCGTGGATCGGCCGACTACCCCGACGGCGACAACTTCATGCAGCTCCTCTACGGCCCGAACACCGGCCAGAGCAACAACGGCTGCTACGAGTCGAAGGCGTTCGACGCGTTCTACGAGAAGTCGACGCGCATGCCCGAACTCGCCGGAGCGCAACCTGCTGTTCCTCGAGATGACGCGGCAGATGGAAGTCGACGGCGCGTGGAGCCTGCACGTGTCGCGCGAGCGCAACCAGCTGATCCGGCCGTGGGTGCAGGGCTACAAGAAGCACCCGATCCTCCACGCCGAGTGGCAGTACATGGACCTCGAGCCGCGGCGATGAGCGCGACGCGACCGATCGCCGCAGGACTCGCCGCATGTCGATGCAGCGTCGTCCGCATCAGCCGACCGCGCGCTTGCCGCTCGCGCATCCTGCTCGCGCGTCGCCGCTGGCGCTGCTGGCGCTGCCGGCCGCGGCGGCCGACATGAACAAGGTCATCCACCACGTGTTCCCGGTCGCGGAGACCGGCTTCGACCCGCAGGCGGTCACGATCTCTATTCGGGCACCGTCGTGCAGGCGATCTTCGAGACGCTGCTCACGCTACGACTACCTCGCGCGGCCCGTCGAAGCTCGTGCCGCTGGCGGCCGAGGCGATGCCGCAGGTCGACCGACGACGGCAAGACCTACACGTTCAGGATCCGGAAGGGCATCCACTTCACGCCCGACCCGGCGTTCAAGGGCCAGAAGCGCGAGCTCGTCGCCGACGACTTCGCCTATTCGCTGAAGCGGCTGATCGACCCGAAGGTCCGCTCGCCGTACGCGTTCCTGGTCGAGGGCAAGATCGTCGGCCTCGACGAGGCGGCCGAGGCCGCGAAGAGGAGCGGCAAGTTCGACTACGACGCGAAGATCGCCGGCCTCGAGGTCGGTCGACCGCTACACGCTGCGCATCCGCCTGAAGGAGACCGACTACAGCCTGCCGTACGTGCTCGCGCACGAGCCGACGTCCGCCGTCGCGCGCGAGGTCGTCGAGGCCTACGCCGACGAGGCGGGCCGCATCCAGTCGCAACCCGGTCGGCACCGGCCCGTACAAGCTCGCGAAGTGGGTGCGCTCGTCGAAGATCTTGCTCGAGGCGAACCCCGACTACCGCGGCTTCATCTGGGACTTCAAGCCCGGCTCCGATCCCGAGGACGCGCAGATCGTCAAGGCGATGAAGGGCAAGAAGATGCCCCAGGTCGGCCGCGTCGAGATCAGCATCATGGAGGAGGACCAGGCGCGGCTGCTCGCGTTCCAGAGCGGCGAGATCGACCTCATGAACATGGAGGGGCCGCTCGCGCCGAACGTGCTCGACGGCGGGAAGCTGAAGCCCGAGTTCGCGAGCAAGGGCGTGAAGCTGTCGCGCTTCGTCGATCCGGAGATCACCTACCACTACTGGAACCTGCAGGACCCGGTCGTCGGCGGCCTCGCCAAGGAGAAGATCGCGCTGCGCCGCGCGATGGCGATGGCCTACAACGTCGACGAGGAGATCAAGGTCATCCGCAACGGCCAGGCGATCGAGGCGCAGTTCCCGATCCCGCCGGGCGTCGTCGGCCACGACCCGAAGTACCGGTCGAGCCTCAAGTACGACCCCGCCGGCGCCAACGCGCTGCTCGACAAGTTCGGCTACAGGAAGGGCGCCGACGGCTACCGCACGCTGCCCGACGGCAAGCCGCTCGTGATCCGCTACGCGTCGCGCCCCGATTCGCTCGGCCGGCAGCAGGACGAGATGTGGAAGAAGTCGTTCGATGCCATCGGCATCCGGATGGAGGTGCAGAAGGAGCGCTTTCCCGAGCTCCTGAAGCTCGAGAAGCAGTGCAAGCTGCAGATGCGCACGCGCGGCGTGGATCGCCGACTACCCGGACGGCGACAACTTCATGCAGCTGCTCTACGGCAAGAACATCCACCAGAGCAACAACGCCTGCGCGGCGATCCCCGAGTACGACAAGCTCTACGAGCAGTCGCTGCGGATGCCCGACTCGCCGGCGCGCAACCGGCTCTACGTCGAGATGGCGAAGATCATCGAGGCCTACGCGCCGTGGCGCCTCGACATCAGCCGCTACCGGAACATGCTGGCGCAGCCGTGGATCGTCGGCTACAAGAAGCATCCGATCCTGCACGCCGAATGGCAGTTCATCGACGTCGCGCCGAGGAAGTGAGCGACGCCGCGAAGCGCCGAAGGAGCACGATGACCGCCTACATCATCCGCCGCCTGTGGCAGATGGTCCCGACGATGCTCGGGGTCATCCTGCTGGTGTTCCTGCTGTTCAACTGGGTCGGCGGCGACCCGGCCTACGTGCTCGCCGGCAAGATCTAGCAACCAGGAGCAGATCGACAACATCCGCCGCCAGCTCGGCGTCGACCAGCCGATCTGGGTCCAGCTGTGGATCTTCATCAAGCAGGTGCTGACCGCCGACTTCGGCGCGTCGTGGAGCACCAACGAGAAGGTCTCGAACATCCTGGTCACGCGCCTCGGGCCGTCGCTGACGGTGCTGGTGCCGCTGCTGGTCCTCGAGACGATCGTCGCGATCGGCCTGGCGCTCGCCGTCGCCTACGTGCGCGGCTCGCTGACCGACCGGATGGTGATGATCCTGTGCACGGTCGGGCTGTCGATCTCGATCCTCGTCTACATCATCGTCTTCCAGTACTTCTTCGCCTACAAGCTCGGCTGGTTCCCGGTGCAGGGCTGGGGCAACAGCTTCCTCGAGAACCTGTTCGTCTACGCGTCGCTGCCGATCCTGATCGGGCTCGCGGTCAGCATCGCGCCGAACCTGCGGCTGTACCGGACGTTCTTCCTCGACGAGATCAACCAGGACTACGTGCGCACGGCGCGGGCGAAGGGCCTGTCCGAGGGCCGGATCATGTGGATCCACGTGCTGCGCAACGCGTCGATCCCGATCATCACCCACCTGATGGCGAACCTGCCGGGGCTGCTGCTGGGCTCGTTCCTGATCGAGCGCTTCTTCTCGATCCCGGGCATCGGCCGCGAGGTGATCCTCGCCGTCGAGCGCTCGGACTTCCCGGTGATCAAGGCGCATCACCGTCTACGTCGCGTTCGCGACGATGGCGACCAACCTGCTCGCGGACCTGATGTACAAGGCGGTCGACCCGCGGGTGCAGCTCAAATGAGACACGACGATGACGACGGCAACGCGCACGCTGCGCGGGGTCCCGCGCACGGTCTCGCCGGGGCTGTGGGCGCTCGCCTGGAAGCGGCTGAAGTCCGACCGCGTCGGCATGGTGTCGCTGGCGATCGTCGCCGCGTTCATCGCGATGATGATCCTGTCGGCCGTGGGCCTCGTCGCCGGCGACTGGTCGAAGGAGGTCGGCGTCAACTACGCGCCGCCGTCGTTCATCGGCGCCGACATCGAGGCGCGGCGCGCCGGCGGCGCCCGGCGGCGGCGCCGGCCGCGATCCCGGCGTCCGAGTACAAGTCGAGCGTCGTCGACCCGCTGGCCGACGTGCTGGCCGAGCTGCGCGGCGAGAAGAAGCCCGGCGGATGCGGGCGCCGATGCCGGCGGCGACGGCGGCAAGTCGATCGACCCGCTGGCCGACGTGATGGCCGACATCAAGGCGGGCGCGGCCAAGGACGCGGCCAAGGGCGGCGCCGGCCGGTGGCCGAGGCGCGCGCGCCGACGCTGCCGTTCGGCGGCGACAAGTGGGGCCGCGACGTGCTGAAGAAGACGATCAAGGGCTCGCAGACGTCGATCTTCGTCGGCCTCGCCGCGGCGGCGGTCGCGGTGTTCCTCGGCACGGTGTTCGGCGCGGTCGCCGGCTACTACGGCAAGTGGGTCGACGACCTCTTCAACTGGTTCTACAGCGTCTTCAGCTCGATCCCGTACCTGCTGCTGATCCTCGCCGTCGCGGCGGTGCTGCAGCAGAAGGGGATCCTGACGATCGTGCTGATCCTCGGGCTCACCGGCTGGACCGGCACGTTCCGCCTGATCCGCGGCGAGTACCTGAAGCACAAGGCGCGCGAGTACGTGCAGGCGGCCGACGCCATCGGCGCGTCGAACGCGCGCCGGATGTTCGTCCACATCTTCCCCAACGTCAGCCACGTCGTGCTGGTGCAGCTGTCGATCTACGCCGTCGGCTTCATCAAGGCCGAGGTGATCCTGTCGTTCCTGGGCTTCGGCGTGCCGGTCGACGTCGTGTCGTGGGGATCGATGCTGAACGAGGCGCAGAACGAGCTGATCCTCGGCAAGTGGTGGCAGCTCGTCGCCGCCGGGACGGCGATGGCGCTGCTGGTGACGGCGTTCAGCCTGTTCACCGACGCGCTGCGCGACGCGCTCGATCCGAAGCTGAAGGGGAGGACCGGGGCATGAACACGGTCCAGCCTCCCGACACGCTCGTCAGCGTCCGCAACCTCGACGTCACGTTCCGCATCGACCGCCACACGACGTTCGAGGCGGTCAAGGGCGTCTGCTTCGACATCCCGCCGAACGCACGGTGGCGCTGGTCGGCGAATCCGGCAGCGGCAAGTCGGTGACCTCGCTCGCGATCCTCGGCCTGCTGCCGCCGGAGAACTCGATCATCGGCGCCGACAGCGAGATCCTGTTCGGCGGGCGCAACGTGCTGCGGCTGCTCGCCGGAGGAGCTGCGCGACGATGCGCGGCGCCGACGATCTCGATGATCTTCCAGGAGCCGATGACGTCGCTGAACCCGGTGTTCACCGTCGGCTTCCAGCTGACCGAGGTGCTGCGGCTGCACATGGGCATGACGCCGGCCGCAGGCGAGGCAAGCGCGCGATCGAGCTGCTCGACGAGGTCGGCATCCCCGATCCCGAGTACAAGATCAACGCGTTCCCGTCGCAGATGTCGGGCGGCCAGCAGCAGCGGGTGATGATCGCGATGGCGATCGCCTGCGAGCCGAAGCTGCTGATCGCCGACGAGCCGACGACCGCGCTCGACGTCACCATCCAGAAGCAGATCCTCGAGCTCATCGGCGCGCTGCAGAAGAAGCGCGGGATGTCGGTGCTGTTCATCACCCACGACCTCGCGGTCGTCGGCGAGATCGCCGACTACGTCGTCGTCATGCGCGACGGCGAGATCCGCGAGCAGGGGCCCGCGGCGCAGGTGTTCGAGCAGCCGCGGGACGCCTACACGCAGGCGCTGCTGCAGTGCCGGCCGAACCTCGACCGCCGGCCGTTCCGGCTGCCGGTGATCGACGATTTCATGAACGGGAACGCGCACGGGGCCGCGGCACACCGAGGAGCGCGCGCGCGGCGTCTCGCCGGCCGACCCGATCGTGCTCGACGTGAGGAACCTCGGCAAGGACTTCTATTCGCGCGAGGGGCTGTTCGGCAAGCGCAAGTTCGAGGCGGTCAAGGACGTCTCGTTCCAGCTGCCGAAGGGCAAGACGCTGGGGCTCGTCGGCGAGTCGGGCTCGGGCAAGACGACGGTGGGCCTGACGCTGATGCGGCTGCACGAGGCGTCGTCCGGCGAGGCGATCTTCGAGGGCCGCGACCTGCTGGCGATGTCGGCGAAGGAGTTCATGGCCTACAAGCGGCGGATCCAGATCATCTTCCAGAATCCGTACGCGTCGCTCAACCCGCGCTTCACCGTCGGCGACATCCTGACCGAGCCGATGCAGATCCACGGCATCGGCCGCGGCGAGCAGGAGCGCACCGACCTCGCGTTCGAGCTGCTGGCCAAGGTCGGCCTGCCCGAGGCCTCGTTCTACAAGTACCCGCACGAGTTCTCCGGCGGCCAGCGGCAGCGGATCGCGATCGCGCGCTGCCTGACGATGAAGCCCGACATCCTGATCTGCGACGAGTCGGTGTCGGCGCTCGACGTGTCGGTGCAGGCGCAGGTGCTGAACCTGCTGCAGGACCTGCAGGACGAGTTCCGGCTGTCCTACATCTTCATCTCGCACGACCTCGCCGTGGTCAAGTACATCTCCGACGAGATCATGGTGATGAGCGAGGGCCGGATCGTCGAGATCGCCGAATTCCGACGAGATCTACCGCAATCCGCGCGAGGCCTACACGCGCCGGCTGCTGGAGTCGATCCCCAAGGGCTGGCACCGCAGAATAAGTAGGGTCAGACATCGCACTTTCCGCCCGGGAAACCGACGTCGACCGACTGGCGCGGAAATGGTGTCTGACCCTAATTATATGCCTGACCCTATTATTTCAAAGCGTGAACGTGAGCTCGGAGAGCAGCGCGCCGGGCAGGCGCATGCTGGCGAGCGAGCGCCGGCGATAGGTCGAGCTGTCGAGCAGGAGCTCGGTCTCCTCGGTCAGCGCCTCGAGGCTGCTGCCGAGCACGCGGTAGAGCGTATCGTCGAAGCGCAGCACGTCGACCGGCGCGACGATCCTCCCCCCTTCGACCCAGAACGTCGCGAAGCGCGTCATGCCGGTCATCCGGCAGGCGTTGCGGTCGGAGAAGTTGAGGTAGTGGAGGTTGCCGATCCACAGGCCGGTGTCGAGCGCCGCCAGCGCGTCGCGCGCCGGCAGCGTGCCGCCGCGCCATCTCCAGCGCCTCGGGGCCCTCGGAGGCGTTGGCGCCGTTGGTCGGGCCGAACGCGTCGCCGAACTCGCGGGCGGTGCGCGGCGACACCAGCGCGCCGACGAGCCGTCCCGCGTCGATCAGCGGCACGCGCGCCGGGCGCGCGAAGCCCTCGTCCTGGAACGCCGGCGCCACGCCGTCGGCGGTCGCCTCCGTCATCGTCACGCGCGGATCGAGCCGCAGGCCGGCATCCCCGTTGTCCTGGCCGCGCATCCGGGTGAGCGGGCTCTGCCGCGTCGCGAGCGCGCGCGCCGAGAAGCCGCCCCAGCCCAGCAGCGACACGAGGTCCTCCATCGCCGCCGGCGTCAGGTACGCGCGGTAGCGGCCCGGCGCGAGCTTCACCGCGGGCTGCGTCATCTTCGCGAGCTCGATCTTCGCCTCGGTCATCGCCGCCGCGAAGGCCGCGGAGTCCCACGCGAGGCCCGAGTACGCGCACTTCACCGCCTTGTCGGCGCGGTGGTAGAGGCTCCACTGCAGGTTGAAGCAGGTCGCCGCGTGCCAGTTGCGCTGGCCCAGCGTGTTCGCGTAGCCGCGGTAGACCGGGCCGCCCGCGTACAGGCCGACGAGGTCGAGGCCCGCCGCCGCGTCGAGCACCGTGCCGACGATGTCCTCGGCCGGCGGCAGCGCGCCGTCGGCGACGTGGCGGCTCGACGCCACCTCGGCCGGCAGCGCGAGGTGCGGGTCGGGCGCGAGATCGGGCAGCGCGGCGCGCAGGCCGGCCACCGCCTCCTTCAGCGCGGCGCGGTCGGTCGCGAGATCGCCGGTCAGCGACAGCGAGTGGACCGCGTGCGTCGTGCCGCGGACCAGGTCGACGTCGAGGTACGCCTGCGTGACGCTGCCCGGCTGGCGCACCTGGCCGCGGTTCATGCGGACGAAATCGGACACCTCGGCGGCGAAGCGCGCGGTGCCGGTCTCGCCGGGCGCGACGAGCCCGTCGAGCGCGCGGGCGAGGTCGTCGAAGTACGCTTCCATCGTCGCGGGCGCGACGGCGTGATCACGGGGGGCCATCGCCTACGCCTCCTCGCCGCCGAAGACCTCGACGCCGGCGAACACGCAGGCGGGCGACGCGTGCCCGACGCGGATCACCTGCTACGGCTCGCCCTTGCCGCAGTACGGCGTGCCCAGCACCTGCATCGTGCCGGCGTCGCCGACCCGGGCGAGGCTGCGCCAGAAGGTCGCGGAGATGCCGCGGTAGTTGGGGTTCCGGACGACGGCGCCGAGCCGGCCGTCCTCGATCAGCCGCCCGCACTCGCAGCCGAACTGGAACTTGTTGCGCGAGTCGTCGATCGACCACGAGCAGTTGGTCTCCATCAGCACGCCGCGCTCGATGCCGGCGATCATCTCCTCGAGCGACGCGTCGCCCGGCTCGAGGTTGAGGTTCGCCATGCGGTCGATCGGCGGGCGGTTCCAGCCGTCGGCGCGCGCGTTGGCGGTGCCCGGCAGGCCGGCGCGCGCCTGCGAGATCGCGCCGCCCAGCGGCCGCTCGAGGATGCCCCTGCGGATCAGGTGGACCTTCTCGGCGCGCATGCCCTCGTCGTCCCAGCCGTAGCTCGCGAGCTCCTCGGGCCGCGTCGGGTCGAACGTCACGTTGAGCAGGTCCGAGCCGTAGCGGTAGCTGCCGAACATGTCGGGCGTGACGAAGCTCGTGCCGGCGAAGTTGCGCTCGTCGCCGAGGATCCGGTCGAGCTCCAGCGGATGCCCGATCGACTCGTGGATCTGCAGGATCATCTGGTCGGGCATCAGCAGCACGTCCATCGTGCCGCTCGGGCAGTTGGGCGCGGCGAGCAGCTCCAGCGCCTCGGCGGCGATGCGCCGCCCGCTGCCGGCGAAGCCGAAGCGCTCGAGGATCTCGTCGCCGCCCTGCTGGCAGATGCCGCGGTAGCCGTTCAGCGTGCGCGTCTGCGTGTGGCCGTCGGCGTGCGCGGTCACCGACACGCCGGGCATCACCATCCGGTGGTGCTGGACGACGTCGCCGCCGGTGCTGGTGACGAAGCGCTGCGTCGCGCGGACGACCTCGACGCTCGCCTCCCAGTCGACGATGCGCGGGTCGATCGCCGCCTGCCGCGACTCCAGGGCGAGCAGCTCGTACCACTCGCGCGGCGAGCGCTGCGCCGCGGCGGCCGCCGGCGACGCGTACTCGCCGCGCGGCGCCGGCGTCGGCAGCGTGCGCGCGTCGAGCAGCGCGTGGTCCGCCGTGAAGCGCGCCCAGGCTGCGGCGCGCTCGAGCGCGGCGCGTGAGGCCCGCGGGCGAGGTGTCGCCGGTCGCGGCATAGCCGAAGCCGCGCGCCGTGATGGACGGTCGCCATCGCGCCGCGGTCGGTGCGGCGGGACAGCGGCAGCGCGACGTCCTTGCGCACGGCGTACTCGTCGCTGGTCTCCTCGGTGACGCGCAGCGACCAGAAGTCGGCGCGGAAGGGGAAGTCGGGGATCGCGATCATCGCGGGGTCTCGGAGGAGGGGGGCGGCGAGCGCGGCGAGCGCGGGGCCGGCGACGCGCACGATGCGCCAGTCCGGCAGCACGGCCGCGCCGAGCCCCCGGTAGAAGTCGATCGCGCCGGCGTTCCAGTCGAGCACCGCCCACTCGAAGCGGCCGCAGCCCCGCTCGACGGCGACGGCGGCGAGCGTGCGCAGCAGCGCCTGCGCGCAGCCCCGGCGGCGATGGGCGGGCAGCACGAACAGGTCCTCGAGCCAGAGCCCGCGGCGGCCGAGGAACGTCGAGTAGTTGTGGAAGAACAGGGCGAACCCGGCGGCCTCCCCGCCGCTCTCGGCGAGCAGCACCTCGGCGGCCGGATGCGGCCCGAACAGCGCGGCGGCCAGGTCGCGCTTCCGACGCGACGCACAGGTGGGTCAGGCGCTCGAACTCGGCCAGCGCCGCGATCATCGCGTGGATCGCCGGGACGTCGGCGGGGGTCGCCGGGCGGATGGCGAAGCCGGCGGTCGCGGTCATCGGCGCGCTCATCCGACCCGCCGCCCGAGGATCGCGAGATCGCGCTCGACGCCGTCGAGCTCCGCCACGCGCGGCAGCCGGCCCCAGGTCGCGAAGCCGGCGCGCTCGAACAGCGCCAGCGACGGCGCGTTGTGCGCGAAGATGAATCCCAGCAGCGTCCGGATCGACAGCGCCGGGGCGGCCGCGATCGCGTGGTCGAGCAGCGCGCGGGCGACCCCGCGGCGCTGCCGGCGGGGATCGACGTAGACGGCGACCTCGACGGTCGCGTGGTAGGCCGGCCGGCCGTAGAACGAGCGCAGCGACAGCCAGCCCGCGATCGGCCCGTCCGGTGCCTCGGCTTCGACCCAGAGCGGTCGCCGGTCGGGGCTGAACTCCCGGAACCAGGGTTCCCGCGACGCGACCGTCACCGGCTCGGTGTCGGCGGTCGCGAGCCGGCCCGGGATGGCGGCGTTGTAGATTTCTACAATTTCTGCCAAATCAGAGGCTTGAGCATGGCGTATGGGCACGATTGGCAAGTTTGCAACAGTTTGGCGACGGGCATTGTATCAATCGCACCAAATCATTGCGGGTCAATTCGGCGCTACGGTAATGTCTGTCATGTTTCCGTCACAGGAAGTTCGTACTTCTGGAATCTTGCCGCTTGGGGGATCCTGCAATTGGTTTTTCGGCAAAAGTTTCCAGTCCGTCGCCGTGTCGCGCGTTCGATCGCGGCAGGTCGGCGGGTGCTGACACCGGTGGTTCGCGTGTCCGCAGGTCGGGCGATCCGACGACTGGGCCTACAGATCTCAACCGACCAGCCCCATTAGGAGTCGACATGTTCAAGAAGAGTAAGGTTAGCAGCGCCCTGATGCTCGCATTCGGCGGCACACTGGCACTGGGCGCCCTGCCGGCCATGGCGCAGCAGACGCAGCAGCTGGACCGCATCGAAGTGACGGGTTCGTCGATCAAGCGGCTCGCCTCCGAGCAGGCGCTGCCGGTGACAGTCCTCAACACCGACGACCTCGCGAAGTCCGGCGTGACCAACGCCGAACAGGCGATGCAGTTCGTCACCGCCAACCAGTCGGGGACGGTGTCGGCGAGCTCGGTGGGCGCCTCGAACGGCGGCGCGTCGTTCGCCGACCTGCGCGGCCTCGGCGCGTCGCGCACGCTGACCCTCGTCAACGGCCAGCGGATGGTGAACAACCCGTACCTGTCGGCGGCGGTCGACATCAACGCGCTGCCGTTCGGCGCGGTCGAGCGCATCGAGGTGCTGACCGACGGCGCGTCCGCGGTCTACGGCACCGACGCCATCTCCGGCGTGGTCAACTTCATCACCAAGAAGGAATACAAGGGCGCCAGCGTGTTCGCGAACGGGGTGTTCCCGCTGTCGACGCCGGGCGACGGGCGCTCGGGCTCGTACGGCGGCACGCTCGGCTTCGGCAGCCTCGCCTCCGACGGCTGGAACATCTTCGGCGGCGTGTCGTACCGGATCCAGGAGCCGCTGGCGGCCATCGATCGCGACTACGCCAAGACCGCCTTCATCCCGTCCATCGGCTACGACAAGACCAGCGGCACGACGTTCCCGGCGACCTACTCGCAAGCGGGCGTCAGCGGCTCGTTCAACCCGACCTACCCGAATGCGCGCCGCCGGGGTCGCTGAACACCGGCAGTTCCTGCCGCTTCGACTACGTCCCGTTCATCGCCATCATTCCGTCGCAGGACCAGCTGTCGATCATCGGCAAGGGCTCGTACGCGGTCAACAAGGACAACACCGTTTCGCTCGAGTACATCCAGGCCAACAACAACCTGGCGACGTCCATTTCGCCGACGCCGGTCACCGGCCTGTCGATGTCGCCGAACAACCCGTTCTATCCGGGCAAGGGCATCACGCCGGGCAACACGAACCCGAATTTCGATCCGACCAAGCCGATCAATCTCGAGTGGCGGCAGGCGACGCTCGGCGGCCGCGCGTCCGAGGTCGATAACACGACTTACCGCTGGCTCGGCCAGTGGGAAGGCACCTACAAGGACTGGGACTACAACGTTTCGGGGTTCTATTCGGACGCCACCGTCAAGCAGCAGTTCACCGGCGGCTATGTGAGCAGCACGAAGCTGCGCGAGGGTCTGCTGGGCACCAACGGCGCGCCGTGGCTCAATCCGTTCGGCGCGCAGAACGCTGCCGGCGAAGCCTATCCTCGGCAGCGCGAAGATCCTCGGCCAGGTGCAGCAGGCCGAAGGCACGCTGTACGGCTTCAACGCCCACGCGAGCGGCGCGATCTGGAAGCTGCCGGCCGGCCCGCTGATGCTCGCCGTCGGCGCCGAGTACCTGAACGACAAGGCCAGCTACACGAACAACTTCGCGCTGATCCGCCAGGCCGCGAGCTCGGGCCTCGAGCTCGCCGAAGACTCGAGCGGCTCCCGGCACGACGTGGCGGTCTTGGCCGAGTTGAACATCCCGGTCGTCAAGAACCTGGACGTCAACGTGGCGGTCCGCTACGACGACTACAGCGACTTCGGCGGCACGACCAACCCGAAGATCTCGTTCCGCTGGCAGCCGGTGCAGTCGGTGCTGTTCCGCGGCTCGTACAACCAGGGGTTCCGCGCGCCGACGCTGCAGGACGCGTATTCGCCGAACTCGCTCACGTACACCGGCAGCCCGTACGACGATCCGCTGCTGTGTCCGGGCGGCAAGGTGAACACCGCGTTGGGCGGCCAGGAGTCGCGCGACTGCAACCAGCAGTTCCAGCAGCAGCAGGGTGGCAACAAGAACCTGAAGCCCGAGACCTCGGACGCCTGGACCATCGGCGTGTTCTGGCAGCCGACGAACGCATTCACGTTCGGCGTCGACTACTGGAACTACAAGGTCGACGACTCGATCGGCGTCACCGGCGAGACCTTCATCTTCGACAATCCGGTCAAGTACGCGAACCTGTTCGTCCGTTGCGGCCAGCTGTCGGCGGCCGACCAGGCGAAGCTCTCCGGAACCTGCACGGGCAACCCGGCCATCCTCGCCTACATCGTCAACACGACGCTCAACCTCGGCAGCTACAAGACGAGCGGCCTCGACTTCACGTCGACGTGGACCAGCGACCCGACGCAGTGGGGCAAGTTCAACGCGAACTACAAGGGCACGTACGTCATGCAGTACGAGTACCAGATCGAGCCGAACGGCGACTACTACAACAACGCCGGCCTGTACTTCAACGGCAGCTCGGTCGCCCGGTATCGCCACGTGCTGAGCTTCGGCTGGAACTACGGCCCGTGGTCGGCGCTGCTGGTCAATCAGTACAACAGCAAGTACGAGGATGCCAACCTCACGATGGACGACAACACGCGCAACGTCGCCGCGAGCAACACGTTCGATCTCTCGGGCACGTGGTCCGGCATCAAGGGCCTGTCGATGACGCTCGGGCTGACCAACATGTTCAACCAGAAGCCGCCGTTCTCGAACCAGTCCGACGCGTTCCAGGTCGGTTACGACTGGCGCTACGGGAATCCGCTCGGCCGCGCGGTCGTCGGGCGCGTCAGCTACCAGTTCTGATCCGGGATCTGGCTTCACCGTCTGGGTTCGGGTCCGGTTCGCGCCGGGCCCGCATCCGATGCACGAAACCCGTCGGCACTGCGCCGGCGGGTTTTTTTTTGGTTTGTCCCTACCCTTTGCCGCAACGCCGCCGCGCGTGGTACGTTTGTACGTCGGCGCCCGGCCAGGTCGGCCGCGCGCCGGCGGAACGCGCTGCCGGCGCGAACGTCGAACCTTTGCGGGAACCGTGGAGACGCCATGGGAAAGTCCGGAATGCATCGCATCGCAGCGCCAGCCGCCTTCGCCGCCGCCATCGCCGTCGTCGGCGGCTGCGCGACCGACTTCCACTATTCGGAGGTCGTCGGCTTCCGGTACTTCAAGACCAACATCGACACCTACCCCGTTGCCATCAACACGGTCGACGGGCGCGACTACATCGGCCGGGCGCCGGTCCTGATCGACCCGGGCGTCCGCACGATCGTCGTCCAGGGCCCGCCGACGGCTGCCAATGTCAACGAGACGCAGACGGTCCAGCTGGCGGCGAAGCCGTGCACACGCTATTACCTGGTGGCGGTGAAGCCGTCGCCGCTCGAGGCCGAATTCACGGTGAAGATCGACTACGAAGAGCCGATTGCCGGGTGCACGCCGCCGCCGGCAGCCAAGTAGCGCGGGCCGGCCGCAGGTACGGATCGACCGGCCGAGCGTGCAGGTGGTCGGGTCACCACGCGAAAGGAGGGCGACGATGAGAACCCTGCTGGCGTTGCTGGGATGCGCGCTGCTCGCGGCGTGCGCGACGCCGCCCGCGCCGCGCGCGGACGAGCGCTTTTTCGCCGACGCGAGGTTCGCCCCGCCGTCCGAGCGCATCCGGGCCGAGGACGTATTCGCGCTCTCGCCGGCGATGACGCGATATCTCGACCGCGAAATCGCCGCCATCGCGCGCAGTCGCGGGAAGCAGCACGGGCTCATCGATGCAATCCTGAGCGAAGGCCAGCTCAGGCTCGAATACGACTCGGCGATGACGCGCAACGCCGCGCAGGCGTTCGAGGCCCGCACCGGAAACTGCCTGTCGCTGGTCATCATGACGGCGGCGTTCGCCAAGGAGCTCGGCATCCCGGTGCATTACAACGCCGTGTACACCGACGAGACCTGGGCCCGCAGCGGCGACCTGCAGCTCGTCGTCGATCACATCAACCTGAGCCTCGGCCGGCGCCTGGGCGAAACGGCCCTCGGCGCCCTGCCGCCGGAAGTGCTGACGATCGACTTCCTGCCGCAGCAGGATCTGCGCGGCCAGCGGTCCCGGGAGCTGCAGGAACAGACGGTCGTGGCGATGTACATGAGCAACCGCGCGGCCGAGGCGCTGGCGCTGGGCCGCCTCAACGACGCCTACTGGTGGGCGCGCGAGGCGGTGCTGCAGGACCCGGGGCTGGTCCGCGGCTACAACACGCTCGGTGTGATCTACCGCCGGCACGGCGACCTCGCGCAGGCCGAGCAGGTGCTGCGCTACGCGATGGCGCAGGAGGCGTCGAACCCGCGGATCGTCGCCAACCTCGCGCAGGTGCTGAGCGACATGGGCCGCGACGGGGAGGCCGCGGCGATGAGGCAGCGGCTCGCGCAGCTCGAGACCGACCCGCCGTTCGCCTTCTTCTACCGTGGCCAGGACGCGCTTGCGCGCGGCGATTACGCCGCCGCGCGCGACCTGTTCGCGCGCGAAGTCGCGCGGGCCCCGTACTACCACGAGTTCCACTACTGGCTCGCCCGCGCGTACGCCGGGCTCGGCGACGAGGCGCAGGTGAAGAAGCACCTCGCGCTGGCGGCCGAGAACAGCACGACCCGCAAGGATCACGACCTGTACGCGGCCAAGCTCGACCGACTGCGCTCGAGTACCGCGCACTAGCGCCGGCCGTCGGGACGCCCTTTCCCCGAGCGGGACGCGGGCGGAGGAAATGTGATAAAAGACGCGGCAGCTGCCTGCAGCCCGCGCGGGCATCCGCGACAACCAACAACAAGGATCCTCCGATGAGAAGCAAGCTGGCAGCCATTCTGCTGATGGCGGTCGTGATCGCGGCACCCGCGGTCATGGCCCAGAAAATGCCTCGGGCGTCACCGACATGCAGGCGCTGCGCGCGTCGGTGAAGGCCGACAAGCGGGCGCTGGTCGCCTCGACGCTCAGCCTGACCGAGGCCGAGGCGAAGAAGTTCTGGCCGCTGTACGACGCCTACCAGCGCTCGCTCGACGCCGCCAACCGGCAGCGCACGCTCGTCGCCGAGGACCTGCTCGAGCTCACCAAGCCGCTGTCCGACCTGTATGCCCGCACGCTCACGTCCGAGCTCATCGCCGCCGACGAGGCCGAGCTCAAGGCGCGGCGCAAGCTGCAGAACGCGCTGATGCGGGCGCTGCCCCCGAAGAAGGCCGCGCGCTACCTGCAGCTCGAGAGCAAGATCCGCGCGTACCAGGCCTACGACATCGCCGCGGCCTTCCCGCTGGTCAGGTAGCCCCGCGCGGCACGCCGGGGCGTCAGCTCTGCGGCACCGTCCCTGCCGATGCCCGCGCGGTCGTGCGTCGCGGCGACCTCCGGAGCGCGGATGCCCACGACCTCGATCCGGAGGCGGGGGACCGCGGCGTCGACGTGGGGCATGCCCGGCGCGGCGGTCAGCACGCGCTCGTCCTCGCCGCGGGTGTCGAGCGCGGCGGGCGCGACGACCGCGAGCCCGAGCGTCACGGCGGACAGGACGATCGCGGCGAGGCCGATGGCGGTGCGGGGGGTCTTGGGGTGGAAGCGGCTCATGGTCGGTCTCCTCGTTGTCGATTGCGCCTTCAACCATCAGATGCGCCGAGCGCGCGATTCGGATTCACCGGCGCTCCGCGGTCCCGGTCGTGCGCCCCCGGCGCCCCCGCCGGTTCGGTGCACTTTCCAGCGGTTTTGTGTAGAATCCGTCCCATTTCCGAGACGAGCTTGGCCCCGCTTCGAGGCGGGGCCAACTGTTTTGCGTTCGCGCGCATGAGCTGCGGCGGCCGCCGGCGTTGCGGTGCAGGCCGTTGCCGCTGCCGTGCGAGAGCGCGCCGAGTCTCGGGCCCAGGTCCCAATCGAATCTCTATCTGCGTGGAGACAAAGAAATGCTGAAGATGACCCGTTCGGCCGTCGTGGCCGCGGTTCTGCTGATCGCCGTGACGGGTTCGTTCGTCGCGCCCATGGCCGCGGCGCAGCCGCAACCGGCGGCGCCCGCCGCCGCGCCCGCCGCCCCCGCGGCGCCGGCCGCCGCGCCCGCCGAGCCGCTCCGGCCGCCAAGGCCGCGGCGGGGAACCGCGCGACCGAAGTCGTCGACAACCCGTACGGGCTCGAAGCGCTGTGGAAGGGCGGCGACATGGTCGCCAAGTTCACGCTGGGCATCCTGGTCATCATGTCGATGGGCAGCTGGTACATCATCATCACCAAGGTCTACGAGCAGGCCAAGATGGACAGGCAGGCGCGCGCCGCGGAAAAGACGTTCTGGACCGCCGCGTCGCTGCGCGAGGGCGCCGACGGGCTGAAGAAGACGAGCCCGTACCGCTTCATCGCCGAGTCGGGCCTCGAGGCGCAGAGCAAGCACACCGGGCTGCTCGGGCAACGTCGACCTCAACGACTGGATCTCGATGTCGATCCAGCGCGCGATCGACAACGTGCAGAGCCGCACGCAGGACGGCCTCGCGTTCCTCGCCACCGTCGGCTCGACCGCGCCGTTCGTCGGCCTGTTCGGCACGGTGTGGGGCATCTACCACGCGCTGACCGCGATCGGCATCGCCGGCCAGGCCTCGATCGACAAGGTCGCCGGGCCCGTGGGCGAGGCGCTGATCATGACCGCGATCGGCCTCGCCGTCGCCGTGCCGGCGGTGCTCGGCTACAACTGGCTGGTCCGCCGCAACAAGGCGGCGATGGAAATGGTCCGCAGCTTCGGCGCCGACCTGCACGCCGTGCTGCTGTCGGCCGCCAAGTCGCCCGCCAAGGCGTAGACCATGTCGATGAACGTCGGCTCGTCCGCGGCGACGAGGACGAGGTCGTCTCGGCGATCAACACGACGCCGCTGGTCGACATGATGCTGGTGCTGCTGATCATCTTCCTGATCACCATGCCGGTCGTCACGACGTCGATCCCGGTCGAGCTGCCGAAGGAGCGCAACGAGGTCCGCGAGACCAAGCCGGAGAACATCACGATCTCGGTCGACGCGCAGGGCCGCATCTACTGGAACGACCTGCAGCATCGAGAACAACGACGCGCTGATCGAGCGGCTGAAGAAGATCTCCGTGCTGGTTCCGCAGCCCGAGGTCCAGATCCGCGGCGACGGCCGGCGCGAGCTACGAGGGCGTCGGCCGCGTCATCTACGCCTGCCAGCGCGCGGGCATCGCCAAGGTCGGCTTCATCACCGAACCGCCGGTGCGCGGCGGCTGACGATGCCGGCCGCGGCCACCAGGAGCATCGATCATGGCAATGAACGTCGGCTCGGGCAGCGGCTCGGGCGATCCCGACGTCATGATGGACATCAACACCACGCCGCTGATCGACGTGATGCTGGTGCTGCTGGTCATGCTGATCATCACCATCCCGATCCAGCTGCACACGGTGAACCTCAACATGCCGACCGGCAATCCGCCGCCGCAGCTGGTCCAGCCCGAGGTGGTGAAGATCGACATCGACGCCGGCAGCGTCGTCTACTGGAACGGCGTGGGCATCGCCAGCCGCGTCCGAGCTCGAGGAAAAGCTCGTCGCCGCCGCCGCGCAGCCGGTCCAGCCGGAGCTGCACCTGCGCCCCGACAAGGGCGCGAAGTACGAGGTCGTCGCCGGCGTGATGGTGTCGTCGCAGCGGCTCGGCCTCACCAAGATCGGCATCGTCGGCAGCGAGCAGTTCATCAACGACTAGCGCGCGCCCGGCACACCGGAGCCTACGACATGGATTTCGCACGGCAGCAAAGAGACCCGACCCGGCACATGATCGGGATCGCGTTTCGTCATCCTGGTGCACGCGCTCGTCATCTGGGCGCTGATGACCGGGCTCGCGCGCAAGGCGATCGAGGTCATCAAGAAGCCGCTGACCGCGACGATCATCGAGGAGGTCAAGCTGCCGCCGCCGCCGCCGCCGCCGCCGAAGAAGATCATCGAGGCGCCGAAGGTGCAGCCGCCGGTGCAGACCTACGTGCCGCCGCCGGACATCCCGGTGCCGGCCACGACCTCCGCCCCGGTGATCTCGGCGATCACGGCGACGGCCCCGACCGAGCCGCACGTCATCGCGCCGCCGCCGGTGGTCGCGCCGCCGCCGCCGCCGCCGAAGCCGGCGATCCGGCGCGGCTCGCAGCTCGTCATCGTCGAGAAGGAGGACGTCACCTATCCGCGCGAGGCGATCCGCGCCAGCATCGAGAAGGGCATGGTCATGGCGCGGCTGCACATCGACGAGAAGGGCAACGTCACCGACGTCGAGATCATGTCGGCCGGATCCGCCGCGGCGTGTTCGACCGCGAGGTCAAGCGCGCGCTGTCGCTGTGGAAGTTCAAGGCCGAAGGCGAGAAGTACGTCGGCGAGATCGAGATCGACTTCACGCTCGAAGGACGAATGCCCGCGCCGCCGCGGCGCGGTCCTTCCCGGCGGCCGGTCCGCCGTCCGCCCTGACCGCCGCACGTGTCGTTCCGCGGAGCCCCGCGCGAACGCTCGCCCGGGGCTTCAGTCGTTGCGGCGCAGGGCGATCGCCGCGGCGGCCCAGGTCGCGACGCCGAGCGCCACCATCCCGGTCAGGATGTTGCCGAGCGTGACCGGCCGGCTCGCCAGCAGGCGCATCGCGTCGTAGCCGACGATCGAACGCGCCGGGCAGCGCGAGCGCGACGCCCGCCGCCGCGGCCGTCCACAGCAGCGCGACGCGGGCTTGCGCCACGCGGGCAGCGTCGCCGGTGCCGGCAGCGCGGCCGCCACCCGGGCGGTGAAGCCGTCGTCGTCGAGATAGGCGGCGCGATGCTCGCGGCCGGCGTCGGCGAGCGCCCGGTCGAGCCAGTCGTCGTCGGCTATCGCGGCAGTCACGTTTTGCTCGTTCATCGCTTCACCTCGGCGCGCGCGGTTCGCGGGGCGCGGGTCGCTCGTCGCGGTCCGCACGCCCGTTCACGCGGGTTCCCCGGTCGCCCCGGTCGGCGCCCATGCGGCCAGCCGGGCCTTCAGCTTCTGCTTGCCGCGCAGCATGTGCGTCTTGACCGTGCCGACCGGCAGTTCAGCACGTACGCGGCTTCCTCGTGCGACAGGTCGTTATGGTAGCACTGCACGATCGCCGCCCGCTCGCCCTCCGACAGCACCGCGAGCGCGCGCTCGAGGTCGAGATGCAGGTTCGCCGCGCGCGCGTGGTCGGCAT
Organism: uncultured beta proteobacterium; assembly: GCA_963832705.1. Lineage (GTDB taxonomy): Bacteria > Pseudomonadota > Gammaproteobacteria > Burkholderiales > Casimicrobiaceae > CAIWHR01. The sequence continues at coordinate 82,916 of CAWHVP010000004.1, forward strand.
CGGCGGCGACGTCGGCCGGCGGCGAGTCGTCGTCGTCCTCGTCGGCGAGCGTCCCGTCGGCATCGCCCAGCTGCTCCTCCTTGCGCTTGCGCGCGTCGGCGAGGAAGGCGTTGGTCGCGATCCGGTAGAGCCAGGTCGAGAACCGCGCCTCCTGGCGGAACGACTTGAGGTTGCGGTAGGCGAGCAAGAAGGTCTCCTGGGCGAGGTCGTCGGCGAGCGCGTGGTTGCCGGCCGTCAGCCGCCGCAGCGTCGCCCGGATCGCCGACTGGTAGCGGCGGACGAGCTCCGAGAACGCATGCCGGTCATCCTGGACGACGACGCGGGCGATGAGCTGGGCATCGGTGACGGGCGGTGCGCCATCGGCGCGGCGGCGCGGTCCTGGCGGCCGGGCCGGCGCCGTCAGAGCGCGCCGCCGGCGCCCGGTCCGGGCGGCGTCGCGCCGCCGCCCTGGCGCGGCTCGATCTGCCGGTCCTCGAACCACCACAGGACGACGTAGCCCGACGCCGACGAAGAGCAGCACGAGGCCGAGGCCGTTGGGCGAGCGGTCGTCGAACGCCGAGAACAGGACGCAGGCCCAGCCCGATGGCGCCCATCAGCACGCCCTTGCGCAGGTCCGACCACGCGGCGCGCTTGCGCAGCTCGCGCACCTGGTCGACCGGCGAGGCCGTGGCGGCGCCGGCCGGCGCGCCGCCGTTGGCGCGAGCTGCGCCGGCATCGTGCCGGACGCGACCGCGTCCATGGCGTCGGCGGGCGCCACGACGCCCTTCTCGGCGAGCTTCAGCATGCGTCTCGTTCTGCATCCGCGTCTTGCGCATCCGGTAGGCGAGGATCAGCGCGATCGCGAGCACCGGCGACAGGAAGATCACGGCGACGATGAGGACGACCATCGTCGCCAGCGCCGGCTCGTTGTGCACGAAGTCGCCGACCGAGTGGTACTCGCGGTCCGGCCGATGCCGGCGACGGTCACGTCTTGCTGGCCCTTCTTGACGGTGATCGTGCGCTCGCCGGTGACCGATCCGGCGTCCTCGGTGACGGTCCGGCGGCGTCCTTCCCGTCGGGCGCGCCGCCGGCGGCGGCGGGCTCCTCGTCGGCGCGTGGATCGCGAAGCCGGGCGCGGTCGCCGGCCTGGACGGCGGCGTCGCCGCCTTGTCGCCGGCGCCGGCAGCGAGGCGCCGGCGGGGCGGGCGGCGCGGGCACGGCCGCCGCAGCGCCGGCCGCCGGCTTGGCATCCTGCGCGACGGCTGCGGGAATCCTGGGTGCCGCCAGACGGCGAGCGCCGAGGATGAAGGCCGTGCCGAGGACCAGCCGGCGCGGCGGCGCCGGCGGGCGCGGGCGGAAGCGGGGTGGATCCGTGCATGGGGAACTCCCTTGAGATGCTCTTCGCAGCAGGTTGGATGCAGCCGGCGGCGGGCTTTGGATTCACCGCATGCGGCCGGAGCCGCCGGAACCGCGCGGGGGGCGTGCTATTATCGCCCAGAAAAACGCGGCACGGCGCGAAGAACGCTGCCCCGTACCGCCATGCGCAGCTTTTCGCATCCCTTCCGCGTCCGCGTGATTCGACCCACTGGAACTACCGTCCGCCAGCTCGTCCCGGCCCCGGTTCGCCGCGCGGCGGCTGCCTGCTCGCCGCGATCGCGGCCCTGTCGCTCGCGCGTGGCGGCCTGTGCGATCCCGCGCGGCGGCGGCGGCCGACGGCACGGTGACGCTCAATTTCGTCAACGCCGACATCGACGCGGTGATCCGGGCGGTCGCCGAGATCACCGGCCGCAACTTCGTCGTCGACCCGCAAGGTCAAGGGCACGATCAACATCGTCTCGGCGCGGCCGGTGCCGCGTCGGCCTCGTCTACCCGACGCTGCTGTCCGCGCTGCGGCTGCAGGGCTTCGCGGCGATCGAGGGCGACGGCGATCGTCAAGATCGTGCCCGAGGCCGATGCCAAGCAGCAGGGCGGCACCGTGCCGTCCGGCGGCGCGGGCCGGGCGGCGACCGGCTGGTGACCCAGGTCATCACGCTGCGCTTCGAGTCGGCGGCGCAGCTCGTCAACGTGCTGCGGCCGCTGATCACGCCGAACAACACGATCACGGCGTACCCGGCGACCAACGCGCTGATCATCACCGACTACGCCGAGCAACCTGAAGCGGCATCGAGCGGATCATCGCCACGCTCGACCAGCCGCCGGCGGGCGAGCCGGCCGTGGTCCCGGTCAAGCACGCGTCGGCGCTCGACCTGCGTGGCGATGCTCAACCGGCTCGTCGATCGAGCAGGGCGCCGCCGGCCGACCACGCAGCAGCGCGTGACGCTGGTCGCCGACCCGCGCTCGAACAGCATCATCATCCGCTCCGACAACAGCGGCCGCGCGGCGCGCGTGCGGCAGCTGATCGAGCAGCTGGACACGCCGGGTCGCGCCGGCGGCAACATCTACATCATCTACCTGAAGAACGCCGAGGCGACGCGCGTCGCGCAGACGCTGCGCGCGCTGCTCTCGGGCGGCGGCGACAGCCGGCGTGCCGGGCGCGGGCATCGCTCGCAGCCGGCGGCGAGCGCCCCGGCCAGACCGGCGGACGGCGCGCCTGTCGCACGACGGCGGCGACCATCGCTTCGGTCGCCACGGCGGCGTCGGCTTCTCGCGCCGGCGGCGTCGGCGATCCAGGCCGACCCGACGAACAACGCGCTGATCATCCAGGCGCCGGAGCCCGTCTACAACAACCTGCGCGCGATCATCGATAAGCTCGACATCCGCCGCGCGCAGGTCTACGTCGAGGCGCTGATCGTCGAGGTCAGCGCCGACAGGGCGGCGCGAGTTCGGCATCCAGTGGCAGGCGCTCTCCGGCATCGGCAGGAGCGGCGTCCAGGGCTTCGGCGGCACCAACTTCGGCGTGCGCGGCAGCGGCAACAACATCATCGACGCGGCGGTCAACCCGGGCACCGTCGGGCCAGGGCCTCAACATCGGCATCATCAACGGCATCGTGACGATTCCCGGGCTGGGCGAGATCCTGAATCTCGCGTTCCTCGCCCGCGCGCTCGAGACCGATGCCAATGCCAACATCCTGTCGACGCCGGCGCTGCTGACGCTCGACAACGAGGAGGCGAGGATCATCGTCGGCCAGAACGTGCCGTTCATCACCGGCCAGTACGCGCAGACCGGCAGCGTCGAGCAGCGTCACGCCGTTCCAGACCATCGAGCGCAGGGACGTCGGCCTGACGCTGCGGGTCAAGCCGCAGATCACCGAGGGCGGCAGCGTGCGCCTCGTAGATCTACCAGGAGGTCTCGCGCGTCGACAGCCAGACCAATCCCGCCGGGATCATCACCAACAAGCGCGCGCTCGAGTCGCTCGGTGATCGTCGACGACGGCCAGATCGTCGTGCTGGGCGGCCTCATCCAGGAAGAGTACGTCGACGGCGACCGAGAAGGTGCCGCTGGCCGGCGACATCCCGTTCCTCGGCGGGCTGTTCCGCTACGACAACCGGCAGCGCGTGAAGACCAACCTGATGGTGTTCCTCCGGCCGACCGTCGTGCGCGGCGGGCGCGGCGCGGAGACGCTGACGCAGGAGCGCTACGACTACCTGCTGGGCGAGCAGCAGCGGATGCACGCCGGAAGCGCGCGTGTTCTGGAACGACACGACGCGGCCGCAGATGCAGCTGCCGGCGGGCCGTCGACGGCCCCGCTGATCGCGCCGCTGCCCAGGCCCGTGCCCGTCGTGCCACGGCAGCCGGGCGTGCCCGACGCGCCGCCCGCGACGGGTCCGAACACCGGCGTCCTCCGCTCCGGCAGCGTCGGCGGCGCCGGTCGCCGGCGGCGCCCGCCCGGCCCCGGCCGACGCCGCGGCTGGCCGCGGGCTCGCCGTCCACCGCGCCATGCCGCCGATTCCGCGCGAAGCGCGACCCGTCGCCTCGCCGGCGGCGCGGATTCCCTACGCCTTCGCGCGCGCCCACGGCGTGCTGGCGCTGGCCGGAGGAGGGCGGTGCGGTCGTCGTGCTGACGCGTCCCGACGCGACCGTCGACGGCATCGCCGAGTTGAAGCGCGTGCTGCAGCGGCCGCTGTCGCTGCGGCCCGATCGACGCCGAGCGCTTCGCGGCCGAGCTCGCGCGCGCCTACAACGCCGCCGGGGCGGCGTCGCGCAGATGCAGCGACGATCTCGCCCGCGAGACCGATCTCGCGCGCCTGATGCAGGATCTCCCGCCGGCCGAGGACCTGCTCGACAGCGGGACGCAGGCGCCGGTCATCCGGATGATCAACGCGCTGCTGCTGCAGGCGCTGCGCGAGCGCGCGTCCGACCTGCACTTCGAGCCCTACGAGACGCGCTCGGTCGTCCGCTTCCGCATCGACGGCGTGCTCTCCGACGTCATCGAGCCGCCGCGCGCGCTGCACGCGGCGCTGGTGTCGCGGCTCAAGATCATGGCCAGCCTCGACATCGCCGAGAAGCGGCTGCCGCAGGACGGCCGGATCGCGCTGAAGCTCGGCGACAAGCTCGTCGACGTCCGCGTGTCGACGCTGCCGACCGGGTCCGGCGAGCGCGTCGTGCTGCGGCTGCTCGACAAGGACTCGGCGCAGCTCGACCTCACCGCGCTGGGCATGGGCGACGGCGACGCTCGCCGACGGTGGACCGCCTGATCCGCGAGCCGCACGGCATCGTGCTCGTCACCGGGCCGACCGGCTCGGGCAAGACGACGACGCTGTACGCGGCGCTGTCGCGGCTGCCGCGCGGCACGCTGAACATGATGACGGTCGAGGACCCGATCGAGTACGCGCTCGACGGCGTCGGCCAGACGCAGGTCAACCCGCGGATCGAGCTCACGTTCGCGCGCGCGCTGCGCGCGATCCTGCGGCAGGACCCGGACATCATCATGATCGGCGAGATCCGCGACCTCGAGACCGCGCAGATCGCGGTGCAGGCGTCGCTGACCGGCCACCTCGTGCTCGCGACGCTGCACACCAACGACGCGGCGAGCGCCGTGACGCGGCTCGCCGACATGGGCGTCGAGCCCTACCTGCTCGCGTCGAGCCTGCTCGGCGTGCTGGCGCAGCGCCTGGTGCGCACGCTGTGCCCGGCGTGCCGACGCGCGGCGCGCGCCGAGCGCCGGCGAGGCGGCGCTGCTCGCCGAGCTCGGGCTCGCCGCCGGCGCGCCGCTGTACGCGCCGGCGGCTGCGACGCCTGCAACGGCACCGGCTACCGCGGGCGCACCGGCATCTACGAGCTCCTGGTCGTCGACGACGCGATCCGGCGCCTGATCCACGACCGCGCGCCCGAGAACGCGCGCTGCGCGACGCGGCGATCCAGCGGCGGCATGACGCCGCTGCGCCGCGACGGCGCGCGCTGGCTCGCCGGCGGCACGACGTCGCTCGCCGAGCTCGTGCGCGTCACCCGCGAGTCCTGACGCGGCCGTCGATGGCCGCGGCGATGACGGCGCGCTGATGGGGGCCTATCGCTACGAGGCGGTCGATGCCGCCGGCCGGACACGGCGGGGCCTGATCGACGCCGAAACGTCGCGGCAGGTCCGCGACCGGCTGCAGGGCGACGGGCTGTTCCCGACGTCCATCGATGCGGTCGATGCGGCCGACGCGCCGGCGCGGCCGGCGGGCGCGAGGCCGCGAGCGGCTGTCGCTGCCGCGGTCGTCGTGGCGCTGGCGACGCGCCAGCTGGCCACGCTCGCCCGGTCGGGCATGCCGCTCGACCAGGCGCTGGCGGCGGTCGGCGAGCAGGCCGACGACGCGCGCGCCAAGCGGCTCTTCGCGGCGCTGCGCACCGAAGTCGCGGCCGGCGAGCCGCTCGCCGGCGCGATGGCGCGCCGGCCGCGGACCTTCGACGATCTCTACTGCGGCCTCGTCGCCGTCGGCGCGGAGACGGGCCGGCTGGCCGAGGTGCTCGAGCGGCTCGCCGACTACCTCGAGGCGCGCGAGGTGCTGAAGCAGAAGTTCACGCTCGCGCTGATCTATCCGGCGCTCGTCAGCGTGATCGCGCTCAGCGTCGTCCTCGTGCTGCTCGTCTACGTCGTGCCGCAGGTCGTGTCGGTCTACCAGCAGAGCCGGCAGACGCTGCCGTGGCTCACGCAGGCGCTGATCGCGGTCAGCGCGTTCGTGCGCGCGACGTGGTGGGCGTGGGCTGGCCGCGGCCGCGGTCGCCGTGCTCGCGTTCGTGCGTCGCGAACCGGAACGAGGCGTTTCGCGCGCGCTGGCACGCACTGCTGCTGCGATGCCCGTGCTCGGCCGGCTGCTGACGTCGGTGGCCACCGCGCGCTTCGCCAGCACGCTGGCGATCCTGGTCGGCAGCGGCGCGCCGCTGCTGCGCTCGCTGGACGCGGCGCGCGACGTCGTCTGGCCGCTGCCGCTGCGCCGCGCCGCGGCCGCGGCCGCGGACCTCGTCCGCGAGGGCGTGTCGGTCGCCCGCGCGTTGAAGGAGCAGCGCGTGTTCCCGCCGGTGCTGCTCCATCTCGTCGCCAACGGCGAGGCGAGCGGCCAGCTCGCGCCGATGCTCGAGCGCGCGGCGAGCGAGCTCGAGCGCGAGTCCGAGCGGCGGCTCACGTGGTTCGCCGCGCTGCTGCAGCCGGCGCTGATCGTGGCGATGGGCGGGATCGTGCTGGTGCTGGTGCTCGCCGTGATGCTGCCGATCGTGTCGATGAACCAGCTGATCCGCTGATCGCCGCGTCCGGGCGCTCAGCCCGGGCGGCCGCCCGGCGGCGGAGCGCTCGACCGCTGCCGCGCGAGCGCCCACGCCACGTGCTCGCGCACGACCGGCGACGGGTCGTCGGCCCGCGCGGCGAGCGCGGCGACGATCGCAGGATCGCGCGGCGCGTTGCCGAGCCCGACCGCGAGGTTGCGCGACCAGCGCTCGAAGCCGATGCGGCGGATCGCGCTGCCGCGCATCCGCGGCGTCGAACTCGCCTTCGCGTCCAGCCGAACAGCGCGACCAGGTCGGCGTCGTCGAGGCCGTGGCGGACGGCGAAGTCGGGCACGGCCGCGGGCGCGCGCGAAGCGGTTCCACGGGCAGGCGAGCTGGCAGTCGTCGCAGCCGTAGACGCGGTTGCCGATCAGCGGCCGCAGCGCCTCGGGGATGCTGCCGGCGAGCTCGATCGTCAGGTACGAGATGCAGCGGCGCGCGTCGAGCTCGTAGGGCGCGACGATCGCGCCGGTCGGGCAGGCGTCGAGGCACGCGCGGCAGCTGCCGCAGTGCGCCGGCTGCGGCGGCGTCGGCGGCAGCGGCAGGTCGGTGTAGATCTCGCCCAGGAAGAACCACGAGCCCTCGTCGCGGGTGAGCAGCAGCGTGTGCTTGCCGCGCCAGCCGAGGCCCGCCCTGGCCGCGAGCGCGACCTCGAGCACCGGCGCGCTGTCGCTGAACACGCGGTGGCCGAACGGGCCGATCTCGGCGGCGATCGCCCGGCGAGCTTCTGCAGCCGGTCGCGCAGCACCTTGTGGTAGTCGCGGCCCAGCGCATAGCGCGCGATCGAACGCCTTGCGCGGGTCGGCGAGCACCTCGGCCGGCCGGCCGCGCGCCGCGCGGCAGGTAATTCATCCGCGCCGCGATCACGCGCAGCGTGCCGGGCACGAGCTCGGCCGGGCGGGCGCGGGCGCGCCGTGGCGTGCCATATAATCCATCGTCGCCGTGGCGGCCCGCGGCGAGCCATTGCAGCAGCCGCGCCTCGTCGGCCGCGAGATCGATGTCGCTGATGCCGATCGCGTCGAAGCCGAGCGCGCGGCCCCAGTGCCCGATCGCGCGCGCGAGCGCGGCCCAGTCGCGGTCGCCGGGGGCGGTCGCGGAGGGCGAGCGGATTCGTCCGGAGTCGTCGGCATCCGGACAAGCGTACCGCATCGTCGGTGCCGGCAGCGCGCGCGACCGACGGCAGCGGCCGTTCCCTCACCCGACCGGCACCCGAGAACCGCCCACCGAACCGAGCGCGGCACGCAACCATGGCGACAACCCTGCACTTCGACGACGCCGACGCGACCGCGGCCTTCGGCGCGCGCCTCGCGCCGCTGCTCGCGGGCGGCATGATCGTCACGCTGTCCGGCGAGCTGGGCGCGGGCAAGACGACGCTGGTGCGCGGCTGCCTGCGCGCGCTCGGCTGGACCGGACCGGTCAAGAGCCCGACCTACACGCTGGTTGAACATTATCCTTTGTCGAGCTTATACTTCTATCACTTTGATTTTTATCGGTTCAACGATCCGGAAGAATGGGAAACCGCAGGCCTCGCCGATTGCTTCCGACACGACGCCGTGTGCCTGGTCGAGTGGCCGGAGCGCGTGGCGGGCCTGCTGCCGCCGGCCGATCTCGCGATCACGCTCGCCCATCCGCGACACGCGGAGGGGACCGGGCGCGACTGCGGTCTCGCCGCATCGACGGAGGCCGGTGAGCGATGCCTGAAGGCGCTCGCGGCAGCAGGGACCGGGGAACGCACGCCGCGTGACGCGCGTGTCGCTCGCGCGCCGGCGCGCGCTGCGGTGGCTGCTGCTGCCGGCGGCGTCCTCGCTCGCGCCGGCCGCGGCGTGGGCGAGCGCCGCGCGGATCGCGTCGGCGCGACTGTGGCCGGCGCAGGAATACACGCGGCTCATCCTCGAAGCGCCGGCGGGCATCCCGCACCAGCTGATCGTCCTCAAGGATCCGCACCGGATCGCGCTCGATCTCGATGCGGTCGAGCTCTCGTCGGACCTGCAGCGGCTGGCGACGCTGGTGCAGCCGACCGATCCGTACATCGCGGGCATCCGCTTCGGACGCAAGACGGGCGGCGTGCGCGTGGTCATCGACCTGCGCGGCGAGGTCGTCCCGCAGCTCTTCGCGCTGCAGCCCGTTGCCGATTACGGGTACCGGCTGGTGCTCGACCTCTACCCGGTGACGCCGGTCGATCCGCTGATGGCGCTGATCGACGGCGGCCGGACCGCCGAGCCGTCGCCGCCGGCGACCGCGGAGCGGCCGCCCGCCGCGGAAAGCCGCGACGGCACCGGAGCCCCGGCCCGCGCCCCGCGCCGAGGCGCGGCGGCCGATCATCGTCGCCATCGACCCCGGGCACGGCGGCGAGGATCCGGGCGCGGTCGGGCGGCGCGGCACGACCGAGAAGCAGGTCGTGCTGGCGATCGCGCGCAAGCTGAAGGCGCGGATCGACGCCGAGCCCGGCACCCGCGCGATGCTGACGCGCGACGACGACTACTACGTGCCGCTGGCGGCGCGCGTGCAGAAGGCGCGCCGCGTCGCGGCCGACCTCTTCATCTCGATCCACGCCGATGCCTTCACCGTGCCGACCGCGCGCGGCTCGTCGGTGTTCGCGCTGTCCGAGCACGGCGCGACCAGCGCGGCGGCGAGCTGGCTCGCGCAGAAGGAGAACGCGGCCGACCTGATCGGCGGGGTCAACCTCGGCGCGCGCGACCCGGTGCTGGCGCGCACGCTGCTCGACCTGTCGCAGGCGGCGCAGATCAACGACAGCCTGAAGGTGGGCCGCAGCCTGCTGGACGGCATCGCCCAGGTGAACCCGCTGCACAAGGGCGCGGTCGAGCAGGCGGGCTTCGCGGTGCTGAAGGCGCCGGACATTCCGTCGGTCCTGGTGGAGACCGCGTTCATCTCCAACCCGGACGAGGAGCTGAAGCTGCGCAGCGACAAGCACCAGACGCGCTTCGCCGAGTCGATGCACGACGGCATCCGCCGCTATTTCGCGACCAATCCGCCGCTCGCGCGCGGCCGCACGGGCACCGGTTGAGCGCCGGGCGCCGGGTGCGCGGTCGGGCGGCCCGCGGCCGTCGCGATGGCGGGCCGCCCCGCTTTCGGTAGAATCCGCGCATGATCCGGTTCTTCATCCTCTTCCTCGTGCTGCAGGCGGCGCTGTTCGGCGCCGAGCTGACGCCCTTCGTGCAGCAGTATTTCGTCATCCCGTGGACCAACCAGCTGGCGGCGATCAGCGCCGGGATCGTCACGCTCGCCGACCCCGCCGTGGTCGCGACCGGCAAGGTGCTGCGCAGCACGCAGAACGGCTTCGCGGTGTCGATCGAGGCCGGCTGCAACGGCGTCGAGGCGACGATCGTGCTGCTCGCGGCCGTGCTCGCGTTCCCGGCGCCGTGGAAGAACAAGCTCGTCGGCCTCGTGGCCGGCATCGTCGCCGTGCAGGGCCTCAACGTCGTGCGCGTCATCAGCCTGTTCTACCTCGGGCAGTGGAATTACCAGGTCTTCGAGTGGGCGCACCTCTACGTCTGGCAGGCGCTGATCATGCTCGACGTGCTGATCGTCTGGCTGGTCTGGGTGCGGACGCTGCCGCGCGCGCCGGGCGCGGGCGGCGGCGATCGTCCTCCGGGCGGCCCGGGCGCGCCCGCCGCGGCGCCGGCGTGACCGGCCGGCGTTGAACCCGCCGATGTCGGGATCCGTTCCGCGCTTCGTCGTCAAGGCGATCGCCTGGCTCGTGCCGGCGTTCGCCGTCTGGTATTTCGCCGCGCCGGTGCTGCTGTGGCCGGTCCGGCTGATCGTGCAGGGCATCGCGGGCGTGGCGATCCCGGACATCGTCCGCGCGGTGGAGCAGAGCGGCGCGATCTGCACGTTCGCGACGACGCTGAAGCCCGGCCAGGCGCTGGCGGCCTCGGGCAGCATCACCGTCGACGTCAACATGCTGCTCTACTCGTTCGGGCTGCCGCTGTTCGTCGCGCTGGTGCTCGCCGCGCGCGAGCCCGGGTGGCCGCGCAAGCTCGCGCTGGGCTACGCCGTCATCGTCCCGTTCGCCGCCTGGGGCGTGCTCGCCGATTTCCTGAAGAACATCGCGATCACCGCGAGCCCGCTGGTCGCGTCGCAGACGGGGTTCACCGGGCTGCAGCGCGAGCTGATCGCGTTCGCGTTCCAGTTCGGGTCGCTGATCCTGCCGACGGTCGTCCCGGCGGTCACCTGGGTCGTCACCCACCGGGCGTTCCTCGAGCGCCTGCGCGCGAAGCCGCAGGCCGCCGTCCAGGCGGGCGAGCCTTAGAGCCCCGCGGTCAGCCCGCGCCGCGGGCGAGCGCCGCCTTGCGTTCGCGCTCGCGCTCCCTCAGCACGCGCCGCTGCACCTTGCCCGTCGTCGTCATCGGCAGCGCGTCGATGAACTCGATCTCCTTCGGAGACTCGTAGGGGGCGAGGAAGCTCCTCACGTGCTCGCGGATCTCGTCGGCGAGGGCGTCCGACGGCTCGTGGCCGACGGCCAGCACGATGAACGCCTTGACGACGTTGCCGCGCGTCTCGTCCGGCGACGGCACGACGGCCGCGTTGGCGACCGCCGGATGCCGGACCAGGCAGTTCTCGATCTCCGACGGCCCGATCCGGTAGCCGGCCGCCTTGAACATGTCGTCGGCGCGGCCCTGGTACCAGAGGTAGCCGTCGGCGTCGGACCTGGCCAGGTCGCCGGTCCGGCACCAGTCGCCGGTGTACTTGTGCGCGGTGCCGTCCGGGTTCCGGTAGTACTCGAGGAAGAACACCGGATCGGGGCTCCCGTCGGGCGCGGTCCGGTGCACGGCGACTTCGCCGATCTCGCCGGCGGGCACGGTGCGGCCGGCGTCGTCGATCACGGCGATCCGGTGGCCCGGGTAGGGCCGGCCCATCGAGCCCGGCCGCGCCGGCCACTGCGACTGCGAATTCCCGACGATGTAGTTCATCTCGGTCTGGCCGAACATCTCGTTGACGGTCACGCCGAGCGCCGCGCGCGTCCACTCGAACACCGCCGTGCCCACGGCCTCGCCGGCGCTCATGACGGTGCGCAGGTTCACGTCGAAGCGCTCCCGCGGCCGCGGGAACGCCTTCATCATCATCTTCAGCGCCGTCGGGAACAGGAACGAATTGCGGACGCCGTACTTCGCGATCAGCGCCAGCGCCCGCTCGGGGTCGAAGCGGCCGCGGTAGCCGACGATCGGCTGCCCGAAGTACAGCGCCGGCAGCAGCGCGTCCATCAGGCCGCCGGTCCACGCCCAGTCGGCCGGCGACCAGAAGAGATCGCCCGGCTGCGGGTAGCCGTCGTGCGAGTGCACGAAGCCGGGCAGGTTGCCGAGCAGGCACTGCTGCGGCATCAGCGCGCCCTTCGGCGGACCGGTGGTGCCGCTGGTGTAGATCAGGAGCGCCGGATCGGTCGCGGCCGTCGGCACCGGCGCGAAGCGCGAGGACGCGCGCGCGAGCAGGTCCTCGTACGGCGTCACGAACGACTCGCGGGCGCCGGCGACGCCGACGACCGCGGCGAGCCCGGGCAGGCGGTCGCGGATCGGGACGAGGTTCGGCAGCGACTGCGGATCGACCAGCGCGACCTTCGCCTCCGAATCGGCGAGGCGGTAGGCGAGCGCATCGGGCCCGAACAGGAACGACAGCGGCACGGCGATGGCGCCGAGCTGGTAGACGGCGATGTGGGCGACGACCGTCTCGGGCCGCTGCGGCAGGATCAGCGCGACCTTGTCGCCGGGCCGGACGCCGAGCGCCGACAGGGCGTTGGCGAGCCGGTTGGCCTGCTGCTGCAGGTCCCAGAACGTGTACGCCGCCGTCGCGCCGGATTCGTCCTCCCAGTACAGCGCGAAGCGGGCGCGGTCGTCGGCCCAGCGACCGCAGCAGGCGGCCGCGATGTTGAACCGCGCCGGAACCTCCCAGCGGTGGCGGGCGCAGATCTCGGCGTAGCGGTCGACGGTCATCGTCGTAGGGGGAGGAGGGCGGCAGCGCGATCATCACCCAAACCCCGGAACCCCGGCAATCCGCCCGCGCCGGGTGGTCCGTATGCGCCACGGTTGTGCATTACAACGGATGGTGCGGGCGGCAGTCCCCCGCTGCTGCGACGCATCAAATGACGATCTGCATAGAGTGAGAAGTTTCTGGCATACTATGTGCGCGGCGCCGACCCGCGCCGAGCTGTATGGAACAAGAGGCGGCCGGACGCCCCCGATCCTGACCGGGGAGCCGCGCTCGCGTGCTGCCCCGCCGGCCCGCGGGACGCACGGCGGCGGGTGTCCGGCGCGGGTCCGGAAGCGGCGGCGTACCCCGCCGGCGATGGACGGATTGCAGCGAGGACTGACAACTGTGGGAGTGATCATCAAGGTGCCGGACCGGTCGCGAACTTCCGCTGCCGACCCGCCGGGTCGCGACGAGCTTCACCCCAGGGGTGGGGACGCGCTGCACATCCGCGAGGTCGTCCGGGTGACGGGGCTGCGCCGCGAGCAGCTCTACATGTGGCAGCGGCGCTACGGGTTTCCGGCGCCGCAGCGCGATCCCAACGGCGACCGCGTCTACCCGGCCGAACAGGTCGCGCGGCTGAAGCTGATCAAGCAGCTGCTGTCGGAAGGCTGGCGCGCCGGCGCCGTCGTGCCCCTCGCCGAGCCGGCGCTGCAGACGATGCTCGGGCTCGCCGTCGTCAACGAGGCGACGCTGCCCGACGACATCGAGTCGGCCGTCAACCTGCTCGCGCGGCACCGGATCGGCGAGCTGCAGAACCACCTGTCGCGGCTGCTGATGGCGCAGGGGCTGCGCGGCTTCCTCGAGCACACGCTGGTGCCCCTGAACGACGCCGTGCACGACCGTGTCGTGCGCGGCGAGATGCAGAGCTTCCAGCAGCTGCGCTTCGCCGACCTCGCGCTGCGCCTGCTGCGCGAGGTCACCCGCCTCGTCCGTCCGGCGCGCGACTCGAAGCAGATCCTGCTGGCGACGCCGCCGAACGACCCGAACCCGCTGGGGCTCGCGATGCTGGAGCTGCTGCTGTTCACCGAGGGCGTCAACTGCCTGACGCTCGGCGCCGGCGTGCCGGCGCAGGAGATCGCGGGCGCGGCGGCGGCCTACGAGGTCGGCGTCGCCGCGCTGCTGTTCGAGCGCGGCATCTCCGGCAAGATCGCCGGCCAGGAGATTCGCGCGCTGCGCAACGCGCTGCCGCTGGCGATGCCGCTGGTCTGCAGCGGGCGCGCGGTCAACCTGCTGGCGAAGTCGATCGACGGCGTGCACACGGCCGCGGACTTCGACGCGGTCGTCGCGCTGATGTACGACCTCGGCGTCCTCGCGGGCGCGGCCAGCGCGCCCCGCGTCGTGCTGCGGCCGAGAACGACGCGGGCGTAGGCTGCCCGGATGACGCCGCCCGGGCTCCTTTCCCCGCATTCCCGTGCCGACGGACGCCGCCGGATTCCGCGCGCCGTCTGGCACACGGTCGGGCTGGTCCTCGCGCTCCTGCTCGCGTACGTGATCTGGCGCGGCTACCAGTCGCCCGACTTCCTGCTCGACCTCGCCGCGTTCCGGCTCTGCTGAGGGTCCGCGGCCCGGCCCGGGCCGCCGTCAGGGCTCGTTCAGGAAATCGGCGAGCTTGCGCCGGTCCCGCTTGGTCGGGCGCCCGGCGAACCCGGGCTCGGTCGCCGCCGCGGCCTTCCGCCGCAGCATCTCCTCGGTGCGCAGCGCGACGCTTTCCGGCGTCTCGCGGTACAGGGCCGCGGCATCGGTGGCCGAGCCGCGGCGGTCGGACAGTCCCGTCACTTCGACCTCCCACACGAGGCCGTGCTTGCGCACCGACACCGCGTCGCCGCTGCGGACGGCGTGCGCCGGCTTCACCCGCTCGCCGGCGAGCCGCGCCTGTCCGGCCTCGATCGCCTGCGCCGCCAGCGTGCGCGTCTTGTAGAAGCGCGCCGCCCACAGCCACTTGTCGAAGCGGGTGCCGTTCAATGCAGCTTCCCGGAGGCACCCTGCGGGCCGGCGAACAGCGCCTGCGCCGCGGCGGCGTCGAACGCGTAGCCGCGGTTGCAGAACTCGCAGGTCGCGGTGACCATCCTGCTCGGCGAGGATGCCGTCGACTTCCTCGCGTCCGAGCAGGCGCAGCGCATTGCCGACGCGCTCGGCCGAGCAGCTGCAGCCGAAGCGCGCCGGCCGCGGCTCGAACAGCCGGATGTCGTGCTCGGGGAACCGCGCCGC
>CAWHVP010000005.1:0-32284 GCA_963832705.1 uncultured beta proteobacterium
CTCTATCGGCTGCCGCTGTGGTCGTCGTTCCGCTGGCCGGCCAAGTTCCTGCTCTTCGTCCAGTTCGGGCTTGCCGTCGTCGCGATATTCGGACTGGAAGGACGTCCTCCGAATGGATCGGAACGGCGCCAGGGTGCTATCGGTGTTCGTGGTCGGCGAATCTCGCGGTCTGGCTGGCGGTGCTGGGTGTGGCGGACCAAGAAGCCCGGTGTTGCCGGATCCGGCGTCGATCGGCGTGGCCGTCGCCGCCCTCGCCTCGCTGGTCGCGCTTCCCTTTGTCAGGGAGCGTCCGGGTCCAGTGGGCGCTGTTCGGCCTGGCCATGCTCTCGTCGATCTCGTTCAACGCCGTGATCCACGACCTGCAGCTGAAGCGGTACGGCGAGGGCTATGCGGACCCGGGCTACGGCTTCTCGGATACCTACCGCGTGATGCCCCACGTCGGTCGATGGCAGCGTCCATCCCTACCGTCTCGGCAGGCTGGACCTGGGATTGGGCCGCAACCGAGCATGGTTACGTGAGCCTGACCGGTTACACGCATGCCGTCGTGCCAAGGCGGTACACCGCGTTGATCCCGAGCGGAATCTTCGGCGGCATCGGCCGGGGACTGGCTGGCACCCAATTTCGCGAGCAGGATGCTCGACTTTCTCGGGGTGCGGTACATCCTCGTGCATCAACCCGAGGATCGGGAGGTCGTCGAGGCCACGGGCAAGTACCGCCTGGCCCGTACGCTCGGCGACGTGATGATCTTCGAGAACCCGCAGGCCCGTCCGTTGGCATTCTTCGCCTCGCAGACCGCCGACGCCACGAACTGGAATCAGCCGCCGGAGGTCGTGCACGCAGGCGGCATTCCGGCCCTGGCAATGGAACGGCTGGAGATGATCGCCAGCATCAGGTTCCTGCGCAATGGCGATGTCGAGGTCAGCGGGCATTCGAACGGCGACGGCCTGGTCGTGCTGACGACGCTGGGTTCGCCCAGGGCTGGCGCGTGGCCCTGAACGACGGGCCATACCTGGGTGCCGTTGCTGGTCAACGATGTCGTCATGGGCAGCCAGGTCCCCCCCGGTGACTTCCGGTTGAGGTTCAGGCATACGCCGCCCGGCTACCAGGAGGGTCGGCTGCTCGGCATCGGCAGGATTGGTCCTTGCGTGCGGTGCCGCCTTCTGGCAGCGGCGCAGCGAGGTCGCGCGACAGCGGGGGTTCGGCGACGCCGCGCGCAGGGAAACGCGGCGCCCGAATGATGAGGCTCCGGACGTGGGCCTTCGCCGAACGGCGGTTGATGAGGGACAAATATCCGGCTTTCGCCCCGGGCCTGGTTGTTGGCGCGAGACGGCGACGTGCCGGTCGGCGCATCTGTGGGCCGAACGGACGATGGCCAAGTAGCTCAGTTGGTAGAGCAGAGGACTGAAAATCCTTGTGTGTCGGTGAGTTCAATTCCGCCCTTGGCCACCAAATTCCTCCCAAGCCATTGCCCAGATCGGTCGTTGGCCTGATCTCTCCCCCGCGGGGCCGCGCGGCAGCACCCCGGCTGCGGCATCATGCCGCGGCGGGACTCGTCCCGCCGCGGACCCCCGCTAGCCTCAGCCCAGGGACTTGCGGACCGTCGCCGGCATGCCGGCAACCATGACCTGGGCGGGCACATCCTGCAGCACTACGGCCCCGGCTGCGACCACGGCTCCATCACCGATCACCAGCCTCTCGACGACCGAGGCACCAGTCCGATCGTGACGCCACGGCCGATGCGGGACAAGCTTCCAAGATGGGCTCCCGGCTGGATTCGGGTGAACGCGCCGACATAGGTGTCATGCCCTACCGTCGCGCTACGGTTGACGAACACATGGTCATCCAGGCGAACGCCCGGCGCGATGACCGAGTTCGCCCCTACGAACACGCCCGGTCCGAGCGAAGCCAAAGGGGACACGTAGGCGCGCGGATGCACGAGCGTGCAGAATTCCAGGCCGAACCGATCCTGCAGCAGCTCGGCCAGGCGAGCCCGTGTCGGCGTCGTGGGACCCAGCAGGTAGGCTTCCCCGGCCTCCGGGACGAAGTCGTCGAGGGGCAGCAGCGCGGGCGGCGCCGCTCCCGGACAGAGCGGAGCAACCGCTGCCAGCCGCGTCGCGACGGGGAGGTCCCGCGCGCCCGTCTGCTCAGGGTCGTGAATGACGACCTTTGCCGGCGCCATTCCGCACGCCAACGCAGCGTCGAACAGGTCCGAGAGGATGTTGCTGAGGCCGAAGATTACAAGCCGTCGAGGAGTCGCGTTCATCGTCCGGAGCCTCTTCGTTCAACGAATTGGTCGCGTGCCCGGTCCAGAGCGGCCAGCAACGAGGGCGCTGCCAGCCCCAGGTTATACCGTGCGTTGAAACGCTCGCGCATCGCCTGACCGGATCGAGTCCGCTCGTCTTCGTCGTCCAGCAGCCGATCGAGTCGCTGCCAGTATTCCGCATCCGAACTCATCGCCCAGGATCCCAGTTTGTCGCCGCCGTCGGATTCGTCGCGTGAAACCACCGGCAGGCGCCACGCCATCGCCTGGATGACACTGAATCCTCCCCCGATGCGAGGCGGATTGAGGTAGATGTCGCAGCGCTGCAGCAGGCCGTCGAGATTCTCCTGGTGGCCCAGCACCCTCACCTGGGGATGCTTGGCGGGCAGGCTCTCGGAAGGCCCCCTCGCCCACCAACAACCAGACCCATTGCGGATTTTTCTGCAACCTGGCCACGACCTCGGCCCCCCACTGCTGGGTGATCTCCCGGCTCAACCGGTACCCGACGGTGACCAGGATTCGCGCGTCGTGCGGCAATCCCAGCGCCGCCAGGTCGAATGCGGACGGCGCCTCGGGCACGGTGAGCCGATAGGCATAGGGAATCGGCAGCGCCGGGGGGAATTCGGGCCACGGCTCCGGCAGGGCCTGGTCGGCCTCGAACGAATGCAGCCACACGTCCACGGGACAAATCGGCGGCAAGGTGTGCAGCGACAATCCGGCAACGGGGTAGCGCTTCCATGCCCATGAGGCGAGGGGCGAGTAGAACCGACAAAGAGCACGACATCCGGAGCGAACGGGGTCGAGCTCTCCGCAATCGCGTGCCATCGCCCTTCACGGGGCCATGCCCCATTGCCCAGGATGACGTTGAACGCCTCCGGCCCCGAAATCGCCCGCCATGTCGCGGGGGCCGCCCCACCCATGTGGAACCGCTGCGGGCAGCCAAGCCAGCCGCTGAACTCGACTGCCAGGAGCTCCTGTGCGCTGAAAACGCGCACGTCGACACCCGCACCGCGAAGCAGGGCGGCGTGCTCGATCGCGAGACGCGTGCCCGGATGCGACAGGTTCGAAAGGTGCTGGGCGAGGATCGCGACCCGACGGATCGGGCTTGCCGTGGGCGGGAACGCGGTTCGCCGGCCGCAGCGATCCTGGAACCGCTTCGTCCCGCGATCTCTCGAACGTCGTCGACAGGTCGTGCAGGACCGGGGAAGTCCGCCCGCTCGAGCACGCTGCGCAGGCGGGCCCGGTCCCGCGTGCTGCCCAGCGTCCAGCCCCAGATGAACGTCAGAAAGCAGTGCGTGCGCTCGATCCCGGCGCACTGCTTGAGCGCAAGACTGGCCTCTCGAGCCAATCCTCGGCACCCGTGGAAACGAACATGAAGACGGCGCGGAAGAGCGATGCCTCACCGTCCGGCAGACTTAGGGCCGCGGCATTCTGTGTGAGCTTGTCCCGATCGCCCGCGGGCATGGAATGCTGGACGCGGTGCAACGCGAGCCAAGCCCCGGACTCGCGGCTATAGCGGGTCAGGTAGTCTCGCCAGGCGGTCAGGAGATCGATCTTCATCTGAGTTGAGTCGCAGTGCGGATGCGCGTGTCAAGAAAACCCGAATCTCGGCGCCACGAATGGCATTGGCAGCGGGCTCCGCAGCGGGCAAGCGACTTCACAATCAAGGGCGGGATGCCGCGTTGTTGCCGACGTGATGCCGCATACCTCCCCATTCTAATGCTCATGTCGCGCTCCGTTGAACTGGATTCCCCATGAATTGAGTCGAAGCAGTGCAGTTGACCTGAATCCGTCTCGGGCCCAAGGCGTTCGGGCTGCGGGCGACGAAGCCGACCTGCCGAGGGCCTGCCCGCGAATGCCGTCGACTCCCGGCAGACCGATTGCGGTTGACGAATCGCAATGCCTTCCCCGTGGTCGCCGGGCATACTGTATCGGGGGTACGCGGCAAAGCGGGGCGATCGAGAAATGGCAGCTGGGGCTGCAGGCAAGCGGCATCTGGCGGGCGGTGCAACTGCGGTTGCACTGGCGGCGGTTGCGCGCGCGGGGTGCGTCGAGTTGCTGCCGAAGGAGCGCGAGGAGGTGGCGAGTCCCTGGCACGAGCTTCGGCGAGGCGAAGGACGGCAATTGAGAAGATCGTCCCCTACACGACCACGAAGGCCGATCTGCAGGCACGCGGGATCGATCCCTATGCCAGCCCCAACATCACGCTGCTCGCCTACTCGGACATCATCCTGCGCTTTCCGCTGGGCGGCGCAGTGCCGCAGGAGAAACTCGACCGCGGCCTGCGCGAGTGCCTGAACGCAGGGAAGGCGTGTTACGGCTACGCAATCGTGGCGCGCGATACCAGGCGCGACCGCACCGCCAATTTCTGGCTGGATTCGCTGCGCTTCTATCGCCAGGTCGACATCTCCGGCTGGAGTCTCAATGCAACCATACTGTTGATCGACGACCTCGTCGTCTACACCCTCTACGGGGGCCAGCCGATCGTGCGCGAGCAGGACGCGAGCACGCAGCCCCTCGGATCGCTGCAAGGCTGGGGCGACACGCTTCCGGCATTGATCCACTGACCGCGTCGGCCTCCGTCTGGCAGGTGGCGGGCAACGCGCGGCGGTCGAATCTTCGGGGCCTTTGATCCTCGTCAACTCCCGATGGCACGGGTCGGCCGGCGGGGCTTGAACCGCGGCGCCGGAGGGTCAAAATGAATATGCGGGAGGCTGCGAAACGAAGTATGCGGTTTCCGCAGCCGGACCGCGGTTCGGAGTGTCTGCAAGGAGAGCGTCATGAGAAGCCTGATTCCATACGATCCTCTGCTCGAACCCGACGTCAACGACTGGTTCCGCGGGTTCTTCAAGCCGGTGCGCTGGGAAGGCGCGCCGGCGCCGGTGATGATCAAGATGGACGTCACCGAAACCAAGAACGGTTATCTCGTTCACGCCGAGATGCCCGGTGTCCGGAAGGAGGACATCGAGGTCTCGATCGAGGGCAACCAGGTCACCGTCGCCGCCGAAGTGAAGCGGGAAGCGGAGAAGAAGGAAGGCGACAAGGTGCTGCGCAGCGAGCGCTATTTCGGCAAGGTCTATCGCAGCTTCACGCTGCCGGCGGACCTGGACGAGGGCGCCTGCGAGGCGAAGTACGACAAGGGGGTCCTCGAACTGAAGCTGGTGGCGAAGGCCGCGACGCCCGGGAAGAAGCTCGCGGTCAGCTGATCGCCCGTCGTTCCCGGGTCACGAACCCCGGCCCCGCGGCCGGGGTTTTTTTCGGACCCGGCCGGCGCGCGCCGGCGCGGTCGCGTGCGGGATAATCGGGCATCATCGATTCGTGCCCGAACCAGGAGAAAGCGAATGGCCATCTACCGGCTGGGTGACAGGATCCCGCACATCCCCGCATCCGCGTACGTTGCGCCGGAAGCGACGATCATCGGCAGCGTCCGGCTCGGCGAGCGCGCGAGCGTGTGGCCCGGCGCCGTGCTGCGCGCGGACGGCGACACGATCACCGTCGGCGACGACACCAACATCCAGGATGGCGCCGTCCTCCACGTCGATCCCGGCTGTCCGCTCGTCCTCGGCACGCGCGTCACCGTCGGCCACCAGGCGACGCTGCACGGCTGCACGATCGGCGACGGCTCGCTGGTCGGGCTGCAGGCGGTGATCCTCAACCGGGCGACGATCGGCCGCGAGTGCCTGGTCGCCGCCGGCGCCGTCGTGACCGAGGGCAAGGCGTTCCCCGACCGCTCGCTCGTCGTCGGCGCGCCGGCGAAGCTGCTGCGCGCGCTCGCCGACGCCGACGTCGCCATGCTCTCCGCCGGTGCCGATGTCTACGTGCAGCGCGGCGCGACCTACCGCGAGCTGCTGCAGCGCATCGGCTGACGATCGCGGCCGCGCGACGATAGCGGGGGGCTTTCTGGCATACTCCACGCCCTGAGTGCAGGGGGCGCGGGCGCCCCGTGCGCGCACGGAACAGGAGAGGACCCGCGCGATGGAAAAGGTCGGCCGGTACCAGGTGCGCGAGCTGCTGGGCGAAGGGGCGATGGCCAAGGTGTTCAAGGCCTACGACCCGGACATCGACCGCGAGCTCGCGATCAAGTTTCTGAAGTCGCAGCTGCGCGGGGACTCGGAGTACCACGTCCGGTTCCTGCGCGAGGCGAAGGGCGCCGGCGTGCTGTCGCACCCGAACATCGTCACCGTCTTCGACGTCGGCGACGACGGCGGCCATCCGTACATCGCGATGGAGCTGATCGAGGGCGGCACGCTCGAGGGCGTCCTCGACCCGAAGAAGCTGCTGCCGATCAAGACGGTCGTCGAGATCGGCATCCAGCTCGTCCGGGCGCTCGACTACGCGCACAAGAAGGGCATCGTCCATCGCGACGTCAAGCCCGGCAACATCATGATGATCCGCGACACGACGACGATCAAGGTCGCGGACTTCGGCATCTGCCGGATCGACCAGAGCGAAGCCACGCAGGCGACGCAGGCGGGCAGCGTGCTCGGCACGCCGAACTACATGTCGCCGGAGCAGGTGCTGGGCGAGAAGGTCGATTCGCGCTCCGACCTGTTCTCGGCGGGCGTCGTGCTCTACCAGCTGCTGACCGGCAAGCTGCCGTTCGACGGCGACTCGCTGATCAGCGTCGCCTACAAGATCACCAAGACCGAGCCGCCGTCGCTCGACAAGCTGCGGCCCGACGCGCCGCTCGGACTGCGGCGCATCGTCGAGCGGGCGCTGAAGAAGCAGCCGGAGAAGCGCTTCCAGACCGGCGAGGAGTTCGCGCAGGCGCTGATCGGCGTCGCCAAGGAGATCGCCGAGGAGGAGGAGCAGAAGGGCCGCGGCCGTCGCATTCCGCTGGGCGTGCGCTGGGCGGCGATGATGGCGGCGCTGGTCGCGACGACGATGGTCGTCACCGGCGTCGTTCCTGTACCGGCAGCAGTACGCGGCGATGCTGGACCAGGTGACCGGCTACGGCGGGTCGCTCGCGAAGTTCATCGCGACGCAGAACGCGGTCCCGCTGCTGTCCGAGGACTGGACGGCGATCGACGTGTTCATCCAGGCGGCGATCTCGAAGCAGGACTTCAGCTACATCGTCGTGCAGGACGACAAGGGCGTGATCCGCGGCGCCAACGACGCCGCGCGGATCAACCAGCAGTTCGCGCTGGCCGACGCGAAGCCGCTGCCGTCGCACGACCCGAGCGTGACCGTGCAGGGCTTCCGGCTCGCC
The DNA here is from genome assembly GCA_963832705.1 of uncultured beta proteobacterium. Taxonomy (GTDB): domain Bacteria; phylum Pseudomonadota; class Gammaproteobacteria; order Burkholderiales; family Casimicrobiaceae; genus CAIWHR01. Next base: position 7,470 of record CAWHVP010000005.1, read on the forward strand.
GACGGCCGCGACGTGCTCGACTTCGGGGCGCCGATCGAGTTCCAGAGCAAGACGCTCGGGCAGGTGCACCTCGGGATCTTCCAGGAGCCGCTGACCAAGGTCGCCAACCTGATGCTGTGGCTGCTCGGCATCCTGACGCTGGTGACGACCGCCGCCGGCGCGGTCGGCAGCTTCCTGCTCGCCCGGCGCCTGCAGGGGCCGATCCGCGTGCTGAAGAATTCGTTCGCCGAGCTCGCCAAGGGGCGCTTCGACTACCGCATCGCCGAGGACCGCAAGGACGAGTTCGGCGAGCTCTATGCCGCGTTCGACAAGACGGCGGCCGCACTGGAGGAGCGCCATGAGGCCGCCGTCCCGCCCGTCGCGAAGTGATCCCCGCCGGCGGGGGCTGCTCGGGCTCGTCGCCGCCCTGCTGATCGTCGCGGGCTGCGCGGCGCCGCCCGCCGCGTCCGCCGGAACCGCCGGCCCCGCCGCCGGCGAAGGCGGAGCTCGGCCGCGACCGCGACTTCGCGATCGTCGTCGCCCAGCCCGGCGACGACTTCGCGTCGCTCGCCGAGCGCTACCTCGGCGACGCCAGGAAGGCGTGGTGGATCGCGGAGTTCAACAACGTCGACCAGGTGAGCGCCGGGCAGTCGCTGGTGATCCCGCTGCGCGCGCGCAACCCGATCGGCGTCCACGCCAACGGCTACCAGACGATCCCGATCCTCTGCTATCACCGCTTCGGGCCGAACCGCAGCTCGATGACGATCACCGCCTCCTCGTTCGAGGCGCAGATGGAATACCTCGCGAAGAACGGCTATCGGGTGGTCACGATGGCGCAGCTCGGCGACTTCATCGCCGGCAAGGAGCCGCTGCCCAGGAAGACCGTCGTCATCACCATCGACGACGGCTACCGCGCCACCTACCAGATCGCGTACCCGATCCTGCGCAAGTTCGGGTTTCCGGCGACCGTCTACCTCTACAGCGACTTCGTCGGCGCGGCCGACGCGATGACCTGGCCGCAGATGCAGGAGATGGTGAAGTCGGGGCTGATCGAGATCCAGCCGCATTCGAAGAGCCACGCGAACCTGACGGTGCGGCTGCCGGGAGAGACCGAGGCCCGATACGCCGAGCGCATCCGGCGCGAGGTCGAGGCGCCGCAGGCCGCGATCCAGGACAAGCTCGGGCTCGCGAGCGTGAGCTTCGCCTATCCGTACGGCGACATGAACGATCTCGTCGCCGGCCTGCTCGCAGCGCCAGGGCGTGCGCCTCGGCGCAACCGTCACCGCCGGCGGCAACGGCTTCTACGCCTACCCCTACATGCTGCGGCGGACGATGGTCTACGGCACCGACGACATGGAGACGTTCAAGTCCAAGCTCGCCACGTTCACCCGGCTGGCGGCGCGATGATGCGGGCCGCGCTGCCGCTCGCGGTCCTCGCGCTGCTCGCCGCGTGCGCGGAGGTGCCGCCCGCACCGACGGAGCCCGCGCCGGTGCGGATGTCCGCGCACGACGAGCAGGTCGCGAAGGCGGTCGCCAGGCACCGCCAGCTCGCGCAGCAGTACCGGCAGTCGGGCGATCTCGCCGCCGCCGCGGCGCAGTGGCAGATCCTGACCGTGCTCGCGCCGCAGGACGCGACGTACAAGGCCGAGCTCGCCGACACCCGGGCGACGATCGCCCGGCGCGCGCAGGAGAACTACGCTGCCGGCAGCGCGGCGATGAAGAGCGGCGACACCGAGCGCGCGGCGGACGCGATGCTGCGGGTGCTCGCGCTCGACCCCGACCACGCGGATGCGGCGCAGGCGCTGCGGGAAATCGAGAGGCGACGTCTGGCGCGGATCGCCGCCGGGCGCGCGGCCAAGGTCAACGAAGTCGCCGCGGCGGGCGCGCCCGGCGGGATGCCGCGCGCGGCGCCGGCGCGGCAGCCGGCGGCCGACGTGACGGACGCCTACAGCCTCGACCAGCCGCTCGAGATGTTCAAGGCCGGGGACACGGCCGGCGGGATGCGCGACCTGCGCAACTACGTCGACGCGAATCCCAACGACAAGGCCGGGCGCAACCGCATCGGCACCGCGGTCTATGAGCGGGCGCGCGAGCTCGAGGCGCAGGGCCAGCGCGAGCAGGCGCTCGCGATGTACGAGCAGGCGGTCTCGCTGCGCGGCGAGCCGGGGTTCGGCTGGGCTTCGCGAATCCAGTCGCTGAAGAAGGCGCTGGGCGACGAGTACTTCGAGAAGGGCGTGAAAGCCTATCCGACCGACCCGGCGCTGGCGATCAAGCAGTGGGAGGCGAGCCTGCGCTTCGATCCGCAGAACACGAAGACCGCCGCGCGCCTCAAGGAAGCGCGGGCGGCCCAGGACAAGGGCACCCGCGCCGCGAAGTGACCCGCGCTGCCGCGGATCGCTTCGCGCCGGCTACTTCGTCGTTCCGGCGGGCCCGAACTTCTCGGTCAGCTTCTTCTTGAGCTCCAGCGCGCGCTCGCGCTCGAGCTTCGCCTTCTGGTTGGACGGGTCGAGCGCGAGGATCTGGTCCCACTTCGCGATCGCGAGATCGAGGTTCTGGCGCTGGTAGGCCTGCTGCGCCTCGCGGTCGTACTTGCGGATCAGCTGCGCCTTGACGCCGTCGCGCTGCATGACCGCGTCCTTGTTGCCGGGCTCGCTGCGCACGGCCTCGTTGAACGACGCGTAGGCCGCTTCGAGGTTGCCGGCCTTCTGCTGCGCGATCCCCTTCTCCATCAGGCTGGACTGGGCGGCAGCCGGGGCAGGCGCGCGGCGGGCGCCGGCGCGGGGGCCGGTGCCGGCTCCGCGGCGGCCGGAGCCGGCGCTGCCGCCGGCTCGGTGGGTGCCGCCGGGGCCGCGCCCGGACGCGCTCCCGCCGCCGTGGCGGGCGGCCGCTCCCGGCCGGGGATCTTGATCACCTGCCCGGCCGCCAGGCGGCTCGGATTCGCGATGTCGTTGTACTTCGCCAGGATGTAGAACCGGAAGCGGTCGCCGAGGTAGGCCGCGGCGATCTTCGACAGCGAATCGTCGCGCTGCACCGTGTAGCGGAAGAACGTCGGTCCGAGCTCCTTCTGCGCGTCGGCCTTGATCTGGTCGGAAAGCTTGCGCGCGAGGTCGTTCGACGGATCGAGCGCGCTCGCCTTGTCGAGCACGCCGCGCGCACCGGCCTCGTCGCCGTTCTGCAGCAGGTCGACCGCCTGGATCGCGAGCTTCTGCGCCTCGGTCTTGGCCTGCGCGGGCGTGAGCTCGGGCGCCGCGGGTGCAGCGGGTGGCGGGGCCTCGACCGGGGCCGGAGCCGGCGCGGGTGCCGGTGGCGGCGCGCGTCGCGCAGCCGGCGGCGAATGCGATCGAGGCCGCGAGGGTCGCCCAATGCCCAAAGTGCATCGTCGAATGCTTGTTCATGTTCTGGTCGGTTCAGTTGCCCTGGCAGGTCGCTCGGGCCAGGTGACCGAGGAAAGCGCATTCTGCGCCGAGAATTCGTGTCCTGCCAACAGCGGCGGCAGCCAATCGCGGGCGCTGCGTCAAATTCGCTGCGCGAATCGCAACGCGCGGCACGCGACGCACTAGATCGGGGCGGTCTGCGCCCCCGGCGCGCCTGCTGCGGCCCCGCCTGCGGGCGACTCGCGACACCACACGGCGAGCGCCGAGTAGTTGTCCTGGTTCGCCCCGGCGTGCGCGAGCACCTCGGTCTCCATCGTCCGCAGCCACGCTTCCGCGGACGCCGAGGATGCGAGCGCGCGCTCCATCGCGTCCTCGGTGATGTATTCCCAGAACCCGTCGGTGCACAGCAGGAACGCATCGCCGTCCCCGAGCGCGGCGGCCGCGTCGGCGATGGCCGGCTCGAAGTTCTCCTGCTGGCCGAGCGCCGCGAACAGCAGGTTGCGGTTGTCGGCGGAGCGCAGCGCCTCGGGTTTCAGGTAGCCGGCGTCGACCATGTTCTGCACGACGCTGTGGTCCTTCGTCTGCACGGCCAGCCGCCGGCCGCGGAAGAGGTACAGGCGCGAATCGCCGAGGTGCCCCCACGCGGCGCGGCGCGCGCGGGGATCGATCGCCAGCACGACGGCGGTCGCGCGCATCCGGGCGAGGCGGCCCTCGGTGCCCTGCTGCCGCATGACCGCGCGATTGGCCGCGTCGATCGCGCCGGCGATCGCCTGGCCGCTGCACTCGGGCTGGTCCTGGAACCACGCGAGCGCCGTGCTGACGGCGAGCTTCGAGGCGACGTCGCCGCCGCCCTGTCCGCCGGCGCCGTCGCACAGGACGCAGAAGCAGGGGCCCGAACCGGTCCAGAATCCGTACGCGTCCTCGTTGACCGCGCGGCCTCCCGGCTTGGACAGGACCGAGATCTCGAGGCGCATCGCGCGTCGCGCCCGGTCAGGGCCCGATGCGCGTCGCGCCCGGGTCGATCTGCCGCGTGTGCTCGCGGTAGGCCTTCAGGAACTCCTCGCCGAACAGCGCGTGGAAGTCGCTCTCGGCCTCCTTCGAGATCTCGCCGTACAGCTGGCCGAACTGGTCCCACAGCTTCGCCTTGCGATTGGTCGGCAGGAACGAGTCGACCATCGATTGCTCGGCCGCGCGGTGCTCGAGCGCGTGCGGATCGAAGCGGGCGAGCACGACGGCGAGCGCCGAGCGCATGCCGGCCATGAAGCCCTGCTGGTGGCTGCGCAGGTCCTCGTACGCGTCGTCGACGGCGCGCAGCGGCGGCATGAAGCCGCGGCCGCGCGGAACGAGGAAGTGCGCCAGCGCGGCCTCGAGGTCCGGCGAGAACTTGAGCGGATTGTTGTCCGATGCGGCGATCATCGTCATGTCGGCGCGGACCTGGCGCTTGGTCGACGCCCGCGCGGCGAGGAGGTCGAGCAGGCCGCGCGTGGCCTCGTGCAGCAGCCGGCCGACGTTGCGCATCAGCTCCGGCGTGAGGCCGCCGGGGATCGCGTCTTCCTTGAGCCCCGCGCCCGCGAGCAGCGCCCGCAGCAGCTCCGCGTTGGCGGCGGTCATCGGGACGGCCGCGGGGCCCGGCGTCGATGCGGCCGCCGGCGTGGTCGGCGCGACCGCCGAGGGCGAGGGTGCCGGCGGCGCGGCCGCGGCCGGCCCGCCCGGCGCGTCGGTTCCCGCGACGAAGACCGTGGTGATCCCGTCGCCCGGGGTCGACGGCTGCGACGTGGCCCAGGACAGCACGGGCTCGGACATCGTCCCGGACGCTGCGGGCGCGGGCGGGCGCGGCGGCCGGCACGGCCGGGGCTGCGGCGACGGCGGCCGCCGCGGCCGCGCCGGTGACGCGCAGGACGTACGGGCCGATGCGGATTTCGTCCCCGTCGGCCAGCGGCGTCTCGCGGCCGTGGCCGAGGGTCTGCCCGTTGACGATCGTCGGCACCACGCTGCCCTGGTCGCGCAGGACGTAGCGGCCGTCGCGGAAGCTCACCGTCGCGTGCGTGCGCGAGATCTTGCGGTCGTTGTCGAGCAGCACCAGCGCGTTCTCGGGCGAGCGGCCGATCGTGCCGCCCTGCTCGGTGAAATTGGCCGACAGCGGACTGGCCATCGGCTGCGAATTGTGGGTCGTGATGGTGATCGTGATCATCGGGGGCAATCGACGGATGCTGCGGCCGGCTCGCGGCGGTGCGCTCGGGTCGCACAGGATGTCTTGCGGCGCGGGGCGCGTCAAGACGTGGTCCCCGGACGTGGTCCCGCGCGGTCGCGGTCGCGGCGCGACGCGGCTTCGCGGCGCGACGCGCGCAGCGCGCGTCGCGACCGGCGACGGCCGCTCGCCGCGCGCAACGGCCGGTGCGCTTGCGGTTAAGATAGCGCCGCCGCGTCGCGACCTTCGGGAGCGAGCCGCGGCGGGAGGCGCCGCACGGCGCGGAAATCGAACGGGCACGGCCGGTGCGGCCGGCTCGACGCAGGGGCAACGCGATGTCAGATCATCCGGCGGGGAGCGCGGTCGCGAGCGGACCGCTCGACTACCTGCGCGAAGCGGGCGCGGGCGTGTCGGCGACGTTCGTGCTGATCACGCAGATGCTGACGCTCGGCCTCATCGCGTACGGCCTGCTGGGCCCCGTCGCGGTCGAGGCCGGCGTGCGCGCCGCGCTGGCGGCGGCCCTCTTCGGCAACCTGACCGCGGTGGCGCTGGGCGGCGCGCTGCTGCCCAACGAGGTGCCGCGGGCGTCGACGGTGCTCGTGTTCGCGGCGTTCGTCGCGCGCCTCGTCGGCGATCCGTCGCTGCGCGCGCTTCCCGGCGGCGGGGTCGAGGAGGTGCTGTTCCTCTCGGCGCTGTGCCTCGGGCTTGCCGGCGTCATCCAGGTCGCTTTCGGGCTGCTCCGTCTGGGCAGCATCGCCCGCTTCGTGCCCTACCCGGTTGTCGCGGGACTGATGACCGGGCTCGCGATCGCGCTGATCTTCTACGAGCTGCCGCACATCATCGGCATCCACCACGAACCCGAAGCGACGACCGCAGTGAGCACCAGCGACGCGGCACACGCGGCGAAGCCGGCGGCGGTGCCGGCGCACGCCACGGAAACGCCCGGTGCCCACGGCGCGGAGACGCCCGGTGCGCATCGGGCGGAGCCGCCGGGCGCGCCAGGCGCGGAGTCCCCCGGCACGCACGGCACCGGTCAGCCCGATCCGCATGCCGCCGGGCATGTCGCCGCGCCGGTGCCGCAGCATGCCGGTGCGAGCGCCGCGGAGCATCCCGGCGGAAGCGCCGGCGCGACGGCCGGCGGGCACGAGGCCGGGCACGGCAGCTGGCAGCCCTGGACGCTGCTGGTCGCGCTGTTCACGATCGCCACGGTCGTCGTCGTCGGGCGCCTGTGGCCGACGCTGCCGTCGAAGCTGATCGGCGTCGCGGCCGGCACGGCCATCGCCGCGCTGGTCGGGTACTTCGCGCACTCGATCGACCTCGGACCGCGCCTGCCCGAGTTCGCGGGGGCGCTCCCGGCGCCGGACGCGCTGTTCCCGCTCGCCTCGGCGGCCGGGTTCAAGCTCGCCTCGCGCTACTTCTACGAGCTGATCGTGCCGGCGGCGGCGATCGCGGTCATCGGCTCGCTCGACAGCCTGCTCGCCGCGGTCGGCGAGATGGAGGGCCCGCTCGACACCGGGCACCAGCCGAACCGGCTGCTGGTCGCGCTCGGGCTCGGCAACATGATGTCGGCGATGTTCGGCGGGGTGCCGCTGGCGTACTCGTCGCACCACGCGCTCGGCCACGGGCACGGCAGCGAGCACGGCGGCGGGCACCGCCGCGAGCTCGTGCCCAGCATCGCGACGACGGTCACGCTGATCCTGCTCCTGCTCTACGGCCACGCGCTGCTGCAGATGATCCCGCTGGCGGTGCTCGCCGGCGTGATGACGGTCATCGCGTTCAGCCTGATCAACCGCTGGGCCGGCGCGGTCATCCAGCGCGCGCGGCGGCGCCAGTACGACCGGGAGCTGATGCTGAACGTCGCGCTGGTGCTGCTGGTCGCGGCGATCACGATCTTCTTCGGGCTGGTGCCGGCGGTCATCACCGGGCTGATCCTGTCGATGGCGCTGTTCATCGCGATGATGAACCGCTCGCTGGTGCGCGCCGTCGCCACCGGCGAGGAGCGGGCCTCGCGCCGCGTCTACCCGCCGGAGCAGGCACTGCGGCTGCGCGAGCTCGGGAAGCGGATCAAGGTCATCGACGTCGACGGCGCGATCTTCTTCGGCACCGCCGATCGCCTCGGCGCCGAGGCGCAGCGCGCGGCCGAGGGGGCGAGCTTCGTCATCCTCGACCTGAACCGCGTGACGATGATCGACGCGTCGGGCGCGCTGATCCTCGAGCGGCTGGCGCGCGGACTGCGGGAGCGCGGCGCGCGCCTGCTGCTCGCCCACATCAGCACGACGAGCACGCTCGGCCGCGCCGTCCAGGCCGCGGGCGCGTTCACCGAGAAGCACCAGCCCGACTGGTTCCCCGACGGCGACCGTGCGCTCGAGTGGGCCGAGCGGCAGTTGCTGAACGAAGCGAAGGTCGCCGATGCGAGCCACGAGATGCGGATCGGCGAGTTCGCGCTGACGGCGGGGCTCTCGCCGGCCGAGCTCGAGTTCATGAAGCCCTACCTCGACCGGCAGCTGCTGCCGGCGCGCACGCCGCTGTTCCGCGCCGGCCACAAGGGCGATCGGCTCTACCTGCTGGCGCGCGGCGCGGTCAGCATCGTGGCCGAGGAGGCGGGCGCCGAGGGCAAGTACCGCCGCATCGTCACGCTGGCGCCCGGCGTCATCTTCGGCGAGTCGGCGATGGTCGAGGAGGAGGTGCACTCGGTGACGGCGATCGCCGAGGGCGAGATCGTGCTGTGGACCCTCTCCCGCGCCAACATGGAGGCGATCCGCGCGGCGAACCCGGACCTCTACCGGCGCCTGCTCCTCAACCTGCTCGCGCACCTGGCGGGGATGCTGCGGATGACCGCGAGCACGCTGCGCGAGGAAAGCAATCCGGTGTAGCGGGGCGCGCGGGCGTGCGCGCCTCGCGGCGCCGCGGCCGGCCGGGGTCGCGTCAGCGGCTGCTGCCGCCTTCGTAGGCCTTCAGGAACTCCTTGTCGAACAGCGCCCAGAAGTCCTGCTCGGCCTCGACCGAAAGGTCGCCGTAGAGCTCGACCAGCGCATCCCAGCGCTTCGCCTTGGCGCCGCCGGGCATCATGCTGTCGAACGTTCCGCCGCCGCCGAGCCGCTTCTCCAGCTCGGCCGGGTCGAAGCGCCCGAGGAGCCCCGCGAGCGCCGCGTCGATGCCCGCGACCAGTCCCCGATCGTGCCGGCGCAGGTCGTCGTAGGCGTCGGTCATCGCCTGCAGCGGATCGAGCATGTCGGTGCGCTGCGGGGCGAGCAGGTGCTGCAGCGCGACCCCGGCGTCCCAGGCGGCCTTCAGGGGGTTGACCTCGCGCGAGCCGACCATCGTCATGTTCGCGTGCATGCGGCTCTTGGCTTCCGCGCGCAGCCGCAGGAGGTCGATCGTGCCCTGCGTGACCTCGCGCAGGACCTCGCCCAGCGTGTGCATCAGCTCGGGGCTCAGCCCGCCGGGAAGATCGAGGTTCGGCACGCCGAGGCCCTCGAGCAGCGCGCGCTGCAGCGCTTCGGGCGCGGGCTCCGCCGATGCGGGCTGCGGGGCGGGCGCTGCCGCGGCCGGTGCGGGCGCGACGGTTGCCGCGGGGGCGGGGGCCGGCGCGGCGGCCGCTTCCGCCGGCGCGACGCGCAGCACGAACGGTCCGATCGCGATCTCGGCGTCCGCCGGGAGCGGCGCCTCGGCGCTGGTCGCGACCGGGGTCCCGTTCACGAGCAGCGGGTTCGCGCCGCAGTTGCGGATGACGCAGCCGCCGGGGCCGGCGATGATGTTGGCTTCGAGCGGGGCGACGCGGCCCTGCGGATCGTCGAGCACGATCGTGTTGCCCTCGATCGCGCCGATGGTCCCGCCGAGCACGCCGAACTTTCCGCGCAGTTCCGTTGCGAGCGGGCGGCCGTCCAGGGTGGACACGATCAGCGTCAGCATGCGATTCGGGGGCGGAGATTGGCGATCGCCAAGGGTACTACAACCGCCGCGGCGATGGACGCGGGCCGCCGGGACTACGCGCCGAGCTCGGCGCGCACCAGCGCGGCGCCGGCGCCGAGCGCCATCAGCTTGGCGCGGGCCGTCTCGCGCGGGAGCGGCACCATGCCGCAGTTCGTGCAGGGGTAGAGCCTCTCGGCCGGCACGAACTTCAGCGCGGCGCGGATCGTCGCCGCGACCGCCTCGGGCGTTTCCACCGCCTCGCTCGCCACGTCGATCGAGCCGACCAGCACGTCCTTGCCCGCGAGGAGCCCGATCAGCTCGATCGGCACGTGCGAGTTCGCGCACTCGAGCGAGACCTGGTGGATCCTCGACTGCGCGAGCAGCGGGAACACGCGCTCGTACTGCCGCCACTCGCTGCCCAGCGTCTGCTTCCAGTCGATGTTCGCCTTGATGCCGTAGCCGTAGCAGATGTGGACGGCCGTCGTGCAGGGCAGGCCCTGCGCGGCGCGCTCGAGCGTCTTCACGCCCCAGTCGGCGACCTCGTCGAAGTAGACGTTGAACGCGGGCTCGTCGAACTGGATCACGTCGACACCCGTCGCCTCGATCGCGCGCGCCTCCTCGTTCAGGATCTCCGCGAACGCCCACGCGAGCTTCTCGCGGCTCCTGTAATGCGCGTCGTACAGCGTGTCGACCATCGTCATCGGCCCCGGCAGCGTGAACTTGACCTTGCGGTCGGTCTCGCCGCGCAGGAACCTCGCGCCGTCGACGAACACCGGGTGCCGGCGCGCGACCGGGCCCGTGACCACCGGCACGTCCGCGTCGTAGCGGTTGCGGATGCGCACGGTCTTCTTGTGCTGGAAGTCGACGCCGTCGAGCGCCTCGATGAACGTGGTCACGAAGTGCCGGCGCGTCTGCTCGCCGTCGGTGACGATGTCGATGCCGGCGCGCTCCTGGTCGCGCAGCACCAGCCGCACGGCGTCGCGGCAGCCCTCGGCGAGCGCGTCGCCCTCGAGCAGCCACGGCGCCCACAGTTGCTTCGGCGGCGCGAGCCAGGCGGGCTTGGGCAGGCTGCCGGCGATCGTCGTTTGCAGGATCTTGGTCATCGGGGCTCCGGGGCGGGCGGTGCGCGCTTCCGATCGGGACGCCCGGGCGCGCGCGGTACGGTCCCGATTATAGCGGGGGACCCCGCCGGCACCGGCCGGGCCGGATTGGTCAGGCCACTTGACCCGCCACCGGCGACCAAGTACGGTTCGACTCGATCACCGCCGCCCCGCCGTCCACCATGCCCCGAGTCCTTTTCGCCGACTACGACTTTCCCGACATCGACCTCGAGCGCGGCCTCTTCGAAGGCGCGGGGCTCGAGCTCGTCACCGCGCAGTGCCGGACCGAGGACGAGCTGATCGCGGCCGCCAGGGGCTGCGCCGGCATGCTGATCCAGTACGCGCCGGTCACCGAGCGGGTCGTCGCGGCGCTGCCGGAGATCGGCATCGTCAGCCGGCTGGGCGCCGGCTTCGACACCATCGACACCGACGCCTGCGCGAGGCACGGCGTGTGGGTCGGCAACTCGCCCGACTACGGGGTCGGCGAGGTCGCGACGCACGCGCTGGCGATGGCGCTGGCGATGATGCGCAACATCGTGGCGTACCACCGGGACATCAACGCGGGGACCTGGCACTACCTGTCGCCCGGCAGGATCAGGCGCGCCGGCAACATGACGCTCGGCATCGTCGGCCTCGGCCGGATCGGCAAGCGGATGGCGCACATCGGCCGCAACGTGTTCGGGCGCGTGATCGCCTGCGACCCGTACATCATCGACGGCGACTTTCCCGCCTACGTCGAGCGCGGCGTGCTCGCCGAGGTGTTCGCGCAGAGCGACGTCGTCTCGCTGCACGTGCCGCTGAACGCCGAGACGCGGGGCATGATCGACGCCGCGGTGCTGTCGCACCTGCGGCCGGGCTCGTTCCTCGTCAACACGGCGCGCGGCGCGGTCGTCGACGTCGACGCGGCGCTCGCGGCGCTCGACCGCGGCACGCTCGCCGGCCTCGCGCTCGACGTGCTGCCCGTGGAGCCGGTGCCGGCGGGCTCGAAGCTGCTCGGCCACCCGCGCGTGATCCTGACGCCGCACGCCGCCTTCTACTCGGTCGAGGCCGAGCGGGAGTTGCGCCGGAAGGCCGCGCAGAACATCATCACGTATTTGAAGACCGGCCGGCCCGAGTACGTGGTCGTCGCCGGGACACGGAAGCCTTGCAGCCGGCTCGCTTCGAGCCGGATGCAAGCCTTGAGCCGGCCGCTTCGAGCCGGGTGACGGGGGAGGATCGCTGGGACAATGGCCGCCGTAACCATACGCGGAGTGCACAAGCGCTTCGGCTCGACGCACGTGATCCGCGGCGTGGACGTCGACATCGCCGACGGCGAGTTCTGCGTGCTGGTCGGGCCGTCGGGCTGCGGCAAGTCGACGCTGCTGCGGATGATCGCCGGGCTGGAGGAGATCGCCGAGGGCGAGGTCTCGATCGGCGGGCGCGTCGTCAATCGCATGCCGCCGAAGGAGCGCGACATCGCGATGGTGTTCCAGAACTACGCGCTCTACCCGCACATGACGGTGCGCGACAACATGTCGTTCGCGCTGATGCTCGCGAAGGAGTCGTCCGCGTCGATCGCCGAGCGCGTGAAGAAGGCCGCCGACATCCTCGGCCTCGAGCCCTACCTCGACCGCTATCCGCGGCAGCTCTCCGGCGGGCAGCGGCAGCGGGTGGCGATGGGCCGCGCGATCGTCCGCAACCCGCAGGTGTTCCTGTTCGACGAGCCGCTGTCGAACCTCGACGCCAAGCTGCGCGTGCAGATGCGCACCGAGATCAAGGCGCTGCACCAGCGGCTGAAGACGACGTCGATCTACGTCACCCACGACCAGATCGAGGCGATGACGATGGCCGACCGGATCGTGGTGATGAAGGACGGCCTGGTCGAGCAGATCGGCGACCCGCTGACCCTCTACGACACGCCGGTGAACACCTTCGTCGCCGGCTTCATCGGCTCGCCGGCGATGAACATGGTTCCCGGGCACCGTGCGGCGCCGGCGGCGGCGCGCCGGTCGTGGCGTTCGAGGGCGGCGCCACGCTGCCGCTGCCGACCGGCGCGGTCGCCGCCGACGGCCAGGCGGTGCTCTACGGCATCCGCCCCGAGCACTGCAGCGTCGTCGCCGGCGGCGGGCTGCCGGCCGAGGTGGTCGTCGTCGAGCCGACCGGCGCGGACACGCAGCTCTACTGCCGGTTCAACGAGCAGGAGGTGACGGCGACGATCAAGGACCGCACCGACTGCCGCCCCGGCGACCGCATCCAGCTCGCGACCCGACCTCGGCCGCGCGCACCTGTTCGACGCGGCGTCCGGAGCGCGCCTCGCCGCCTGAGTTCAGAACCGGCCCGGCCGCGCAAGCCGGGCCCACAACCGAAGGAGGAGTTCATGAGTGAGTTCAAGCGTCGCAGGTTCCTGAAGACTTCCGCGGCCGTCGCCGCCGGTGCCGCGGTCGGGCCGATGATCTGGGTCAAGGACGCGAACGCCCAGTGGAGCAACCAGCCGGAGAAGGGCGCGAAGCTGCGCGTGCTGCGCTGGAAGCGCTTCGTCCAGGGCGACGAGGACCAGTACCTGGCCAACGTCAAGAAGTTCAGCGAGAAGTACGGCGTCGAGGTCCGCGTCGACGCCGAGGGCTGGGAGGACGTGCGCCCGAAGGCCGCGGTGGCCGCCAACACCGGCGCCGGCCCGGACATCATCCTGTCGACCAACGACGACGCCAACCTCTACCCCGAGAAGCTGCTCGACGTGACCGACGTCTGCACGTACCTCGGCGCCAAGTACGGCGGCTGGTACCCGGTCTGCGACCCGTACCTGCGGCCGGACGGCAAGAAGTGGATCGGCGTCCCGCTGGGCGTGCGCGGGCGTGTGCATGGTCTACCGCGAGAGCCACATCAAGGCGGCCGGCTTCGACAGCTTCCCGAAGGACACCGACGGCTTCCTCAAGCTGTGCAAGGCGCTGAAGGACAAGGGGACGCCGCCCGGATTCGCGCTCGGCAACGCCACCGGCGACGGCAACACCTGGTGCCAGTGGCTGGTCTGGGCGTTCGGCGGCAAGCTCGTCGACAAGGACAACAAGGTCGTCATCGACAGCCCGGAGACGGTCAAGGCGCTCGAGTACGTGAAGGAGCTCTACGGCGACGTTCGTCCCGGGCACGCTGTCGTGGCTCGACCCCAACAACAACAAGGCGTTCCTCGACGGCCAGATCTCGCTCACCAACAACGGCATCTCGATCTACTACGCGGCGAAGACCTCGACCGACCCGAAGCTCAAGGAAATGGCGGCGGACATCAACCACGCCAACATGCCGATCGGGCCGGTGGGCCGGCCGACCGAGTTCCAGCTGTTCTTCAACCAGATGATCTTCAAGTACACCAAGTACCCGAAGGCGGCGAAGGAGTTCCTGCGCTTCATGATGGAGGCGGAGCAGGTGGACCCGTGGGTGCAGGCGGCGATCGGCTACGTCACGCCGGCGCTGCGCTACTACGAGAAGAACCCGATCTGGACCGTGGACCCGAAGCACACGCCGTACCGCAACTCGATGGTCAACATGCTGCCGTCCGGGTACATGGGGAAGATGGGCTACGCGTCCGCGGGCGCGCTGTCCGACTTCATCATCGTGAACATGGTCGCGGAAGCGGCGTCCGGTTCGAAGACGCCGAAGGAAGCGGCCGAGCGCGCGCAGAAGCGGGCCGAGCGCTACTACAAGGTCTGACGGCAGGCAGGGCGTAGCCCGGCCTCGAGCGACGCGACACCGGGGGGCGGGACAGGCTCCGTTCCCCGCGCTTCGCCCGGGACCGGGCTGCGCGACCGGGCTCCCCCCGGATTTCGCTTAGCCCGGCACCGGGCTCCACGTCACCGCGCCGCACCTCGCTCATGACCACCAAGCAATCCGCGCTCTCGCGGGCCCTCGACGACCGGCACCTGCTGGGGCTGGTGTTCATGCTGCCCGCGGCGGCGCTGCTGCTGCTGTTCCTCACCTACCCGCTCGGGCTCGGCACCTGGCTCGGCTTCACCGACACCAAGATCGGGCGCGGCGGCGTCTGGATCGGCCTCGAGAACTTCGAGTTCCTGTGGGGCGACGACGTCACGCGCCTCGCGCTGTTCAACACGATCTTCTACACGGTCGATCGCCAGCGTCATCAAGTTCGGGCTCGGGCTGTGGCTCGCGCTGCTGCTCAACAAGCACCTGCCGTTCAAGGCGTTCTTCCGCGCCATCGTGCTGCTGCCGTTCATCGTGCCGACGGCGCTGTCCGCGATCGCCTTCTGGTGGATCTACGATTCGCAGTTCTCGATCATCAGCTGGGCGCTGGTGAAGATGGGCATCATCCACACGTACATCGACTTCCTCGGCCAGCCGTGGGCCGCGCGGTTCTCGACCATCGCCGCGAACATCTGGCGCGGCGTGCCGTTCGTCGCGATCACGCTGCTCGCCGGGCTGCAGACGATCTCGCCGTCGTACTACGAGGCGGCGAGCCTCGACGGCGCCTCGCCGTGGCAGCAGTTCCGCTACGTGACGCTGCCGCTGCTCACGCCGATCATCGCCGTCGTGATGACGTTCTCCGTGCTGTTCACGTTCACCGACTTCCAGCTGATCTACGTGCTGACGCGCGGCGGCCCGCTCAACGCCACGCACCTGATGGCGACGCTGTCGTTCCAGCGGGCGATCCCCGGCGGAAGCCTGGGCGAGGGCGCGGCGATCGCGACCGCGATGGTGCCGTTCCTGCTGGCGGCGATCCTGGTCAGCTACTACGGCCTGCAGCGCCGCGCCTGGCAGCAGGGCGGGAGCGACAAGTGAGCAACGCCACGCCCGATCTCGTCGACTCGCAGGGGATGAACTACCTCGTGTCGCTGCCGCGGCGCGTCGTCACCGTCTACGTCCCGCTCGGCGCCTTCCTGTTCGTGCTGCTGTTCCCGTTCTACTGGATGGTCATCACGACGTTCAAGCCGAACGAGGAGCTGCTCTCGCGCGAGGGCAATCCGTTCTGGGTGAAGAATCCGACGCTGGCGCACGTCAAGAAGCTGCTGTTCGACACCGCGTACCCCGACTGGCTCTGGAACACGATCCTGATCTCGGTGGTCGCGACGGCGCTGTCGCTGTTCGCCAGCGTGCTCGCGGCGTACGCGATCGAGCGCCTGCGCTTCTCCGGGTCGCGCTACGTCGGCATGAGCATCTTCCTCGCCTACCTCGTGCCGCCGTCGATCCTGTTCATCCCGCTCGCGGCGATCATCTACAAGCTCAACCTGTTCGACACGCGGCTCGCGCTGATCCTCACGTATCCGACGTTCCTGGTGCCGTTCTGCACCTGGCTGCTGATGGGCTACTTCAAGTCGATCCCGTTCGAGCTCGAGGAGTGCGCGCTGATCGACGGCGCGAGCCGGCTGCAGATCCTGGTCAAGATCATCCTCCCGCTCGCGGTTCCCGGGCTGATCTCCGCCGGCATCTTCGCCTTCACCCTGTCGTGGAACGAGTTCATCTACGCGCTGACGTTCATCTCGTCGTCCGAGGTGAAGACGGTGCCGGTGGCGGTGGTCACCGAGCTCGTCGAGGGCGACGTCTACCACTGGGGCTCGCTGATGGCCGGCGCGCTGCTGGGCTCGCTGCCGGTGGCGGTGCTCTATTCGTTCTTCGTCGAGTACTACGTTTCGGGGCTCACCGGCGCCGTCAAGGAGTGACCGGCGGGCCGGTCGGACGCGGGGTGCCGGGCGACCTCGGCCCCGCCGGGTCCGACCGGCATCCGCGTCCGACTCGGCCGGCGCGCTACAATGCGCGTTTTCCCTCTGCCGAGACACGGAGCAACCCCATGAGCGCCCAGGACACCATCCGCGAGCAGGTCACCACGCACGACGTCGTGCTGTACATGAAGGGCTCGCCCGACTTCCCGATGTGCGGCTTCTCCAGCGCCGCGGTGCAGATGCTGAAGCTCTGCGGCGTCGAGGACTGCTTCACCGTCGACGTGCTGCAGGACCCGGAGATCCGCCAGGGGATCAAGGAGTTCGCGAACTGGCCGACGATCCCGCAGCTCTACGTCAAGGGCGAGTTCGTCGGCGGCAGCGACATCATGCGCGAGATGTACGAGTCCGGCGAGCTGCAGCAGCTGCTCGGCCGCAAGGCCGCCTGACCGGCGCCGCCGGGCGGCCCGCCCGGCGCGGGACGCCCGCGGTCCGCCGCGGGGCGCCGCGCGGTGCCGCCGGCCGCCGCGACCCGCGGCCGGGCCGATCCGCCATCCTGCGCCCCCCGCGGGCGCGCAGCTCCTGGGGAGGGAGTCATGGAATCGTTGAAAGCGGCCAGCGACACGCTGTTCATCCTGCTGGGCGCCATCATGGTGCTCGCGATGCACGCGGGGTTCGCCTTTCTCGAGCTCGGCACGGTGCGCCGCAAGAGCCAGGTCAACGCGCTGGTGAAGATCCTCGTCGACTTCAGCGTCTCGACGATCGCGTACTTCTTCATCGGCTACGCCGTCGCCTACGGCGTCCACTTCTTCGCCGGCGCGGAGACGCTCGCGCAGAAGAACGGCTACGAGCTCGTCAAGTTCTTCTTCCTGCTGACGTTCGCGGCGGCGATCCCGGCGATCGTGTCGGGCGGCATCGCCGAGCGCGCGCGCTTCCAGCCGCAGCTGGTCGCCACGTTCTTCCTCGTGGGCTTCATCTACCCGTTCTTCGAGGGCATCGCGTGGAACCGCCACTTCGGCTTCCAGGACTGGCTCGCAGGCGTGTTCGGCGCCGAGTTCCACGACTTCGCCGGCTCGGTCGTCGTGCACGCGATGGGAGGATGGATCGGCCTGATGGCGGTGCTGCAGCTCGGGGCGCGCCGCGGCCGCTACACGAAGGAGGGCGGGATCGCGGCGCACCCGCCGTCGTCGATCCCCTTCCTCGCGCTGGGCGCGTGGATCCTGTCGGTGGGCTGGTTCGGGTTCAACGTGATGTCGGCGCAGACGATCGACAAGATCTCGGGCCTCGTCGCCGTCAACTCGCTGCTGGCGATGTCCGGCGGCACGATCGCGGCGCTCGTCGCCGGCCGCAACGACCCGGGCTTCGTCCACAACGGCCCGCTGGCGGGGCTCGTCGCCGTCTGCGCGGGCTCGGACGTCATGCACCCGCTCGGGGCGCTCGCCACCGGCCTCGTCGCGGGCGCGCTGTTCGTCGTCCTGTTCACGATCACGCAGAACCGCTGGAAGATCGACGACGTGCTCGGCGTCTGGCCGCTGCACGGCGTCTGCGGCGCCTGGGGCGGGCTCGCGGCCGGCATCTTCGGCGCCAAGGCGCTGGGGGCCTCGGCGGCGTCTCGTTCGGCGCGCAGGTCGTCGGCACGCTGGCGGGGGTGGCGGTCGCCGTGGCCGGCGGCTACGTCGTCTACCGCGCGCTCAGGGCGGTGGTCGCCGCTGCGGCTCGATCCGGAAGAGGAGTTCAACGGCGCCGACCTCACCGATCCACAAGATCTCGGCCAGCCCGGAGCGCGAAACGGCCTGGTGATCGACGCGGGACAGACCACGTTTTCCGCATCGCGGAAACGTGGTCTGTCCCTAGGTCCGCGCGCGCTGGATCCGGCGCACGTCGGGAACGCGCTTGACCGCGCGCATCACGTGCGCGAGGTGGCGCCGGTCCTTCACCTGGACGCTGAAGAACATCGCCAGCACCTCGGTGCCGTCCGGGCGCTCCATCGAGACGTTGTCGATGTTGGCGCCGGCGTCGGCGATCGCCGTGGCGACGTCGGCGAGCAGCCCGCGGCGGTCGGTCACGAGCAGCCGGATGCCGGCATCGAACACGCCGCGCACGTCGCTCGCCCACTCGACGTCGATCAGCTGGTCGGAGTCGACGCGCTGCTTGCGCAGCGTCACGCAGTCGCGCAGGTGGACGAGCAGGCCCTGCCCCTTGCGGAACTGGCCGACGAGCGTGTCGCCCGGCACCGGCCGGCAGCACCGCGCGTACTGGATCGCCACGCCCTCGACGCCGCGCAGCGTCAGCGGCGGCGGCTTGCCGGACATCGACGCCGCCGCGCCCGCGGCCTTCGCGTCGCCGCCGGCCTTGCCCGGGGCCCTTGTCAGCGCCTGCGCCACCGCGAACGACAGGCGCTTGCCGACGCCGATGTCGGCGAGGATCTCCAGCTGGCTCTTGGCGCCGAATTCCTTCTGCAGCGCCTCCCAGCGCTCCCAGGTGATCGACTCGGGCTCGACCTTCAGCGTCGCCAGCGCCTGCTCGAGCATCCGCTCGCCCAGCGCCGCCGACTCCTTCTGCTGCAGGCCCTTCAGGAAGTGGCGGATCCGCGAGCGCGCCTTGCCGGTGGCGACGAACTGCAGCCACGACGGGTTGGGCCGCGCGGTCGGCGCGGTCAGGATCTCGACCTGGTCGCCGTTCTTGAGCTCGGTGCGCAGCGGCATCTGGTCGTAGTTGATCCGCGCCGCGACGCAGTGGTGGCCGATGTCGGTGTGGACCGCGTAGGCGAAGTCGACCGCGGTCGCGCCGCGCGGCAGCGCCATGATCTTGCCCTTCGGCGTGAACACGTAGATCTCCTCGGGGAAGAGGTCGACCTTGATGTTCTCGAGGAATTCCTTCGAGTCGCGCGAGTCGGACTGGATGTCGAGCAGGCTCTGCACCCAGAGGTGCGTCTGCTGCTGCGCCTGCGCGATGTCGAGCTCGCCGCCGGTCTTGTAGAGCCAGTGCGCGGCGACGCCCGCCTCGGCGATCCGGTGCATGTCGTGCGTGCGGATCTGCGCCTCGAGCGGCGTGCCGAAGGGCCCGAACAGCGTCGTGTGCAGCGACTGGTAGCCGTTCGCCTTCGCGATCGCGATGTAGTCCTTGAACTTGCCGGGGATCGGCTTGTACAGGCTGTGCAGCACGCCGAGCGCGCCGTAGCACGCGGTCGCGTCGGCGACGAGCACGCGCACGCCGTAGATGTCGAACACCTGCGAGAACGTGTAGTGCTTCTCGCGCATCTTCTTGTAGACGGAGAAGATCGTCTTCTCGCGGCCCGAGACGTGCGCGGCGATCCCGGCCTTGGCGAAGCCGTCGCGGATCGTGTCGAGCAGCCGGTTCATCACCTCGCGGCGGTTGCCGCGCGCCGCCTTGATCGCGTTGGCGAGCACGCGGTAGCGCATCGGGTACAGGTGCCGGAACGCGAGGTCCTGCAGCTCCGTGTAGAGCGCGTTGAGGCCGAGCCGGTTGGCGAGCGGCGCGTAGATGTCGAGCGTCTCGTGGGCGATCCGGCGCCGGTGCGCGCGCGCCATCGCGTCGAGCGTGCGCATGTTGTGCAGGCGGTCGGCGAGCTTGATCAGGATGACGCGGACGTCCTTCGCCATCGCGAGCAGCATCTTGCGGAAGTTCTCCGCCTGCGCCTCCTCGCGCGTCGTGAACTCGATCTGGTCGAGCTTGGACACGCCGTCGACCATGTCGGCGACGGGCTTGCCGAACGACGTCTCGATCTCCGCCTTGGTGACGGTCGTGTCCTCCATCACGTCGTGGAGGAGCGCGGCGGAGAGCCCGTGGGCGTCCAGCCGCCACTGCGACAGGATGCTGGCGACCGCCAGCGGGTGCGTGATGTAGGGCTCGCCGGACTTCCGGAACTGGCCGCGGTGGGCCGACTCGGAGAACTCGAACGCGCGCTCGACGAGCGCGATGTCAGGCGGCGGCAGGTAGTTGCCGAGGTGCCGGGTGAACTCCGCGATCTCGGACATTCACGGCAAAGAGCGTCGCCGCCGCCGGCAACTGCCGCGTCAGCTCTGGCCCTTCAGCAGCATCTCGATGCCGACCTTGCCGGCGGCGATCTCGCGCAGCGCGATCACCGTCGGCTTGTCGCGATCGGCGTCGAGCAGCGGCGTCGAGCCGGCGGTGATCTGCCGGGCGCGGTTGGTCGCCGCGAGCGTCAGCTCGAAGCGGTTGGGAATCCGGGCAAGGCAGTCTTCGATGGTGATGCGGGCCATGGTCTGGGATCCGTTCGATTCGTTCAGTTCGGGGGCGACCGCAGCGAGGCGACGAGCGCTGCGTGCCGGGCGAGTTGCTGCGCTGCGCGCAGGCGGCTCGCGCGCACGATCGCGCACAGGTCGTCGACGGCAGTCGCAAATTGATGATTAATAATAACATAATCGAATTCCCCGCAATGGCTCATCTCGTCGCGGGCGGCGTCGAGCCGGCGCGCGATGACCGCCGGGCTGTCCTGGCCCCGGTTTTCGAGCCGCTCCTTCAGCGCCGCGAGCGACGGCGGCAGGATGAAGATGCTGACCGCCGCCGGCAGCAGCGCGCCGGACCTGCCGCGCCCCCTGCCAGTCGATCTCGAGCAGCACGTCGCGGCCCGGCGGCGACCTCGCTCGCGAGCCAGGTTCCCGACGTCGCGTACCAGTTGCCGTGGACGTGCGCGTGCTCGAGGAACTCGCCGGCGTCCTTGCGCGCGAGGAAGCCCGGCTCGTCGACGAACCGGTAGTGGACGCCGTCGATCTCGCCGGGCCGCGGCGGGCGCGTCGTGTACGACACCGACAGGCGGATGCCCGGCTCGCGCTCGAGCAGCGCGTTGACGAGGCTCGTCTTGCCGCCGCCGGAGGGCGCGGCGACGACGAAGAGGTTGCCGGTGGCCGCCGGCGCAGCGTCCTCGGGTACCGTGCGGCTATTCAACGTTCTGCACCTGCTCGCGCATCTGCTCGATCAGCACCTTGAGCTCGAGCGAGGCCTGCGACAGCTCGGCGTCGACCGATTTCGAGCCCAGCGTGTTCGCCTCGCGGTGCAGCTCCTGCATCAGGAAGTCGAGGCGCTTGCCCGCGGCGCCGGCGGCCGCGAGCACGCGCCGCACCTCGGCGACGTGGGTCCGCAGCCGCGACAGCTCCTCGGCGACGTCGATCTTGGTGGCGAACAGCGCCAGCTCCTGCTTCAGCCGCTCCTGGTCCGGATCGACGCCGGCCTCGCGCAGCCGCGTGCCGAGCTTGTCGATGTACGCGGCCTGCACGACCGGGATCCGCGGCGCGACGCGGACGACCTGCGCCTCGATCGCGTCGCAGCACGCGTCGAGCATCGCCCGCGTCTTCGCGCCTTCGCGGGCGCGCGCCGCGGCGAGCTCGGACAGCGCCTGCCCGAGCAGCTCGTGCGTCCGCGCCGCGAGCGCCTCGGGGGCGACGGTCGCGTCGGCCAGCACCCCGGGCCAGCGCAGGATCTCGTTGACCGACAGCGGCGCCGCGCCCGGCGCATGGCGCCCGATCTCCGCGGCCGCCGCGGCGAGCTGCTGCACGCGCGCCGGATCGATCGCGATCGTCGACGCGCCGGTCGCCGCCCGGTTGAGCGAGACGCGGCACTCGACCTTGCCGCGCTTCAGCTCGGCGGCGATGCGCTCGCGCAGCGCCGTCTCGAGCGCGCGCAGCTCGTCGGGCAGGCGCAGCTGCAGGTCGAGGTATCGGTGATTGACCGAGCGCAGCTCGACCGCCAGGGAGACACCCGGCAGCTCGGCGGTCACGGCCGCGAAGCCGGTCATGCTGACGATCATCGGGCGCGGGGTCTCTGGCTTGGTGCGGAAGTTGCGGCTTTACATTGCGCGCGGGCTTGTTGAGAATGTATGCGTTATCCAACCATGGCGCAAGGTCGCGCCGCGGACGCGGCGGGCGCCTTGCGGCCCGTCGGACGCGCCGCCACTGCACCCCCGACCGGATGGCCGTCACCAATCAATCGCTGCCTGCGGACTACCGGCTGCTGAACTACCGGATCGACCGGCAGATCAGCCGCGGCGGCTTCTCGATCGTCTACCGCGCGTACGACGAGAGCGGGACGCCGGTCGCGATCAAGGAGTACCTGCCGGCGTCGCTGGTGCTGCGCACCGAGGGCGACATCGTCCGCGCGAGCTCGGTCGACAACGTGACGTCGTTCCGGTACGGGATGAAGTGCTTCTTCGAGGAAGGCCGCGCGCTCGCGAAGATCAACCACCCCAACGTCGTCCGGGTGCTGAACTTCTTCCGCGCCAACGAGACCGTGTACATGGTCATGCGCTACGAGCGCGGGCGCACGCTGCAGCAGCAGATCCAGAGCCGGCAGGAGCCGATGTCCGAGCGCTTCGTCCGGCACGTGTTCACGCACCTGCTGAACGGCCTGCGCGAGGTGCACACGCACAAGCTGCTGCACCTCGACATCAAGCCCGCCAACATCTACCTGCGCACCGACGACGCGCCGGTGCTGATCGACTTCGGCGCGGCGCGGCAGACGCTGACGTCGACGCGCGCGAAGCTCGCGCCGATGTACACGCCCGGCTTCGCCGCGCCCGAGCAGTACAACGATCCCGACCGGCTGGGGCCGTGGACCGACGTCTACGGCGTCGGCGCCAGCATGTTCGCGTGCCTCGCCGCGTTCGCCCCGCAGGCCGCCGACGCGCGGCAGCAGGAGGACCACCTGATCCCGGCGAAGAAGATCTGGGCGGCCAGTACTCGGACAACCTGCTCGAGCTGATCGACTGGTGCCTGCGCCTGGATCCGCTGGAGCGCCCGCAGTCGGTGTTCGCGCTGCAGCAGGCGATCCGCGACGTTCCCGCGCCCAGGCGCAGGCCACGCTCCTCGGCAGCCTCCGGCGCCGGCTGTTCGGCGAGATCGGGGCCTAGATGACCGCGCCGCGCAGCTGGGCACGTCCGGTTCGCCTGCCCCCCGAGGGGGCTCTCAGCGCCCTTCGGGCGGCCGTGCGGGCGCTGAGACCAGCAGCAGCGATGCAGTTCACGATCTTCCAGGACAGCCGCAAGGGTGCCCGCAGGACCAACCAGGACCGGATCGCCTACACCTACGGGCGCGACACGCTGCTGCTCGTCGTCGCCGACGGCATGGGCGGGCACGTCGGCGGCGACATCGCCGCCCAGATCTGCGTGCGGCTGTTCATCGAGCGCTTCCAGCGCGAGGCCAAGCCCGTGCTCAAGAACCCGTTCCGGTTCCTGCAGGACTCGATGACGCGCGCGCACGAGGCGCTGGGCTCGTACGCGAACCAGTTCTCGATGATCGAGACGCCGCGCACGACCTGCGTCGCCTGCGTCGTCCAGGCCGGCCACGCGTACTGGGCGCACGTCGGCGACTCGCGCCTGTACCTGTTCCGCGGCGGCAGGCTCGCCGCCGAGACCCGGGACCACTCGAAGGTGCAGTACCTCGTCGACCAGGGCTTCATCGGCGCGCAGGAGGCGGCCACGCATCCGGAGCGCAACCGGATCTTCAGCTGCCTGGGCGGCCTCACCGAGCCGGCCGTCGATCTCGGCCAGCGCACGCTGCTCGAGGACGGCGACCTCATCGTGCTGTGCACCGACGGCTTCTGGAGCACGGTGAAGAAGGAGGAGATCGCCAGCGTGCTCGCGGCACGCCGGTCCTCGAGGCGTCGCCGGCGCTGATGGCCGAGGCGGAGCGGCGCGGCGGCGACGAGGGCGACAACGTCTCGGCGATCATCGTGCGCTGGGGGCCGGAGATCGTGCCCGAGGAGCCCTCGACGACGACCAGACGACCACCGAGACGATGCGCCTGGGCGAATTCGAGACGCAGCTCGACCGCACGCTGACGCTGAACGACGCCGCCGCCTCGGGCGACCTGACCGAGGAGGAGATCGAGCGCGCGATCGACGACATCCAGGCGACGATCCGTCGCTACCGCCGCTGAAGGGACT
The DNA here is from genome assembly GCA_963832705.1 of uncultured beta proteobacterium. GTDB lineage: Bacteria > Pseudomonadota > Gammaproteobacteria > Burkholderiales > Casimicrobiaceae > CAIWHR01. Next base: position 31,582 of record CAWHVP010000005.1, read on the forward strand.
CCGGGACGCGCGATGCGCCAGCTGATCATCGACACCGAGACCACGGGCCTCTATCCGCAGCAGGGCCACCGCATCATCGAGCTCGCCGCCCTCGAGGTCGTCAACCGCCGGATGACCGGCAGACCCGGCATTTCCGCGTCGATCCCGAGCGCGAGATCGATGCCGGGGCGACCGAGGTCCACGGCATGACCTGGGAGGACCTGAAGGGCCGGCCGCGGTTCCGCGACGTCGCCGCCGAGTTCGTCGAGTTCGCCGCGGGCGCCGAGTGGGTGATCCACAATGCGCCGTTCGACCTCGCGTTCCTGGACGCCGAGTTCGCGCTGGCCGGCATGCCGCCGTGCCGGGAGGTCCACGGCAGCGTCGTCGACACGCTGGCGCTCGCGCGCGAGATGTTCCCGGGCAAGCGCAACAGCCTCGACGCGCTGTGCGAGCGCTTCGGCATCAGCAACGCGCACCGGGTGCTGCACGGTGCGCTGCTCGACGTCGAGCTGCTCGCCGAGGTCTATCTCGCGATGACGCGCGGGCAGGACACGCTGACGATCGATCTCGCGGCCCCGGCGCGCGCTCGCCCGGCGCCGGCGACCGGCGCGGCGTGCGCGGCCGGCGGGCGGCCGCGCCCCGCTCGGTTCGCGCCGACCGCCGAGGAGCTGGCGGCGCATGCCGACTACCAGCAATACGTACTCGTAGTCGAGCGACGACATAC
>CAWHVP010000006.1:0-38177 GCA_963832705.1 uncultured beta proteobacterium
GGCACGCTCGCGATGGCCCGGGCGCTCGCGCGCGTCGAGCTGTCGACCGCGCTGCACAAGCACCACGCGGGAGGAACTGGTCGGCTTCTTCACGGCGCTCGAGCGCAAGGCGGCGGCTTCTACTCGCTGGGCATCACGCCCGCGGACTACGACAAGTTCCGGCGCGTGAAGGGGCGCGGCGCGGCGCGATGGCGATCGGCTATGTCTGCGTCGATGTCGCCAACGGCTACACCAAGACCTTCGTGCGCTTCGTCGCGCAAGATGCGCGAGCGTACCCGACGCTCACCATCATGGCCGGCAACGTGGTCACCGGCGAAATGACCGAGGAGCTGATCCTCTCCGGCGCCGACATCGTCAAGGTCGGCATCGGCCCGGGGTCGGTCTGCACGACGCGCAAGATGGCCGGCGTCGGCTATCCGCAGCTGTCGGCGATCATCGAATGCGCCGACGCCGCGCACGGGCTGGGCGGCCTGATCTGCGCCGACGGCGGCTGCACGTCGCCCGGCGACCTCGCCAAGGCCTTCGGCGGCGGCGCCGACTTCGTGATGCTGGGCGGCATGCTCGCCGGCCACGCCGAAAGCGGCGGCGAGGTGGTGGAGCATGACGGCGAGCAAGTTCCGCGCTTCTACGGCATGAGCTCGCGCCGCGATGGAGAAGTACGCCGGCGGCGTCGCGCAGTACCGCGCCTCGGAGGGCAAGGAAGTCCTGATCGACTATCGCGGGCCGGTCGACGGCACGGTGCAGGAGATCCTCGGCGGCGTCCGTTCGGCCTGCACCTACGTCGGCGCGCGCAAGCTCAAGGAGCTGTCGAAGCGCACCACCTTCGTGCGCGTCGCGCGGCAGCTGAACGAGGTGTTCGGGCAGTCGTAGCCGGGCGGGGCGGCGGGGCCAGCCGCCCGCGCCTCTGGCAGGGGTACGCGTGGGCCGAATACCCCAACCCGATGCCTCGGTGGCCATGACCGTCGGCGGAACGCGCGAGCGGCTGATCGAATTCCGGCAGGCGCTGAACGAGGACAGGCGCCGGGCGCGCGCGGCGATCTTCCTGGAATAGTTCACCGGCACCTCCGTCGAGTTGCGCTCGCTCGCAAACTGCGCCGATGCTGCTGAGACACCTTACATAGTTCTCGGGTCCGCAGTGGTGCCCGGGGCGGCTTGCTGCTTTCACCGGTCTTCGCCGGCGCGGCGATCGCGCTGAGCTCGGTTTTCGTGGTCACCAGCGCGCTGCGCCTGAACCGGGTCAAACTCTAGAATCGGAGAATCACTTTGCGAACCTTGCTGACCGCGCTAATCGTGCTCCTGATGTTGCCATTGGCTGCACAGGCCCAGACCAAGCCGACCGCTACCGTGGAGCAGCTTCATCTCGCCATTGCCAATGGTGATCGAGCAGCGGCAGCTGCGACCCTCCACGCCGAGGTGCAGATCTTCGAGTCGGGGTACGTCGAGCGGTCGCGGGAGGAGTACCTGTCGCACCATTTCGAATCCGATGCGAAATTCGCCAAGGCCGTCGCGCGAAAGGAACCCGCGAGACCGAGCAGGTCGCCGGAAACATGGCGCTGGTCATGGCGGAGACCGAAGCGAGCGCAGTTACCACGGGCAGCCAATCAGGCTGATCGGCACCGAAACGCCGTCTTCGCGTCTGGAGGGCGGCAAGTGGGAGATCGTGCACATCCACTGGTCCTCCCGAAAGTCCAAGACGTGATCTTTAGGCCCCTGCCGGCGGGCCGTCCCTGACATCGGCGCAAGCTCATGCGTTCGTTGGTGTCACCCCAACGGCAATGAGTGGCGCTTTCCGGGAACGTTCGCCGAACGACCGGCCGGCATTCCTCGGCGTCGCGAAGCGGGAGGCCGCAGGGCAGGTCCCGTAGCGGGACGATGTGGTTGCGCGGCGAGGGTCCCGCCTACCGCCGGTATTAAAGCCGGGCGGCCCACGGAAACGCAGTAGGCGCCGCCCGGCTTTCAGGTGGCACGGTCCGGGTCATTGCAGCAGGCCGCTCGAGGAATTCAGCTTCTGGATCAACGGGGCTACGTCACTGGCGGTCGCGCCGGAAAGATTTGCGCTGGACCCCATGAAGCTGGACATCGCCGTTGCCAACCCACTGGTGCCGGCATTCGCCTGCATCATCGTCGGGCCCATCATGCCGCCCATCGACATGGAGATCGGCGAGCCGTTCGCCTTGCCATCCATCATGCCGTCCGCCGCGTCGTTCATCATCGCGGTGACGAACGAGTAAGACATCGGCATGGCGAGGCCCTTGGCATACTGGGACATCGCCCCGATGACGGCGCCGCAGTTCTTCATGTCCTGCGTCGCCATCGCAGCCGAGCCCGGCACCGACGGATTCATCGGTTGCGTGTGAAGGATGTCGCTCACCATGAAGTAGTTCCCCACGGCCGCGTTTGCGGCCATGATGTTGGCGTCGGTCATGCCCCCGGCCATCGCCTGCGCGCGGGCCTGCGCCATCGCGGTCAGCGGAGTGATCCAGACGCCGCTCGTCGTCGCGCCGCTCGCGACGGTCGGCATGACCATCGTCATCGTGTCGCTGGCTCCCATGGTCATCATGCTGCCCATCGCCAGGTCGGTGTAGGTCGCGCCGACCATCTGCAGCATCACGGGTCCCGCGTAGGTGCCGATCGGGAGCGTGAAATTGCCCTGGGCGTCGGTTGCCGTGCTGGCGAGCTGTGCACCCATGGCGCCGTTGTTGATCGCGAACGCCCGGACCGTTGCCTGCTGCGTCGTGCCGTTGAACGCGGTGCCGGCGACCATGCCTTTGGCGACCGCCGGCGTGCCCGGGGAAGATCTGGCCGTTGGAGGTGCTGAGATGGTTGATCAGCGGCTGCATCATCGACGCCGGGATGCCCGACCTGTTCTGCGCGGAGTTGGCGAAGGCCGACATGGCCGAGGCCAGACCGCTGGTGCCGGCGTTGCCGGGCATGGCCGTCCCCATCCCCCCGCCCATGCCGCCCATCATCACGGACGATTGGCCCATCCTGCCGTCCATCATGCCGTCGGACGAGTCGTTCATCATGGCCGTCACGAAGGCCGACGACACGGTCATGCCCTGGCCCTTGGCGTACTGGGACATCGCGGCCATCGCCATCCCGTAGTTGATCGCGTCCTGCGAGGCCGTGCTGCCGGAGCCCGCGACCAGCGGATTCATCGGCTGTACGTGCAGGATGTCGCTCACCATGAAATACGTGCCCACGGCCGCATTGGCGGAGGCGATGTTGGCGTCGGTCATGCCACCGGAGAGGTGTTGCGCCGCGGTCTGCGCCATCGATGTCACCGGCGTGATCTGGATGCCGCTGATCGTCGCACCCGCCGCGACGGTGGGCAGGATCGCCGTCATCACGTCGCCCGCAGCCATGTTCATCGTGGTTCCGGTCGCTTCGTCGGTATAGGTGCCGCCGGACAAGCTGGAGCATCACCGGGCCGGAATGGTTGCCGATCGACAGGCTGAACTTGCCGCTGGCGTCGGTCGTTGCCATGCCGATCTGGGCCCCGGGGAGCCGCCGGCCACCGCGTAGGCGGTGACCGTCGCGTTGGCGACCGGGCCTTTGAAGCCGGTTCCGCCGATGATGCCCCCGATTGCGACGTCCGTACCGCCGCCGCCGCCACCGCCACCGCCACCCAGGCGGCGAGCGCCAGTACCACCGCGGCCGTCAGGCCGCGGGCAAGCAAGCGAAGGAAATGGGATGTGTGGTCATGGTCGGGCCTTGTCTGCCGTCGGTATTGGAGTGGCGGGCACGGTAGCCGTGCGAACTGGATAGGACACGTTCACATCGAGGGAGTTCGGAGACGGCTCGCGCCGAAGCCCCTTTGTGCATGCAACGCAACTATACGCGGGAAAAATTCCCGCGTCAACAGAAATTTCAGGTATCATCTGGGCCAGCATACGATCAATGCCTTCCCTGCCGATGAACCTCCTGAACGGGACGACCCCCTCGCCCGCGCTGGTGCGCGCGATTCGGCGCACGCTGCGCCCGCTGGTTCGGCTGATGCTCGCCAGCGGCGTGACCTATCCGCTGGTGTCCGAGTTGCTGAAGGGCGTCTTCGTGGAGGTCGCCGACCGCGAATTCCGGCTCGGGGACAAGGCTCCGACCGACAGCCGCATCAGCCTCATTTCGGGGGTGCACCGCAAGGACGTGCGGCGGTTGCGCGGCGCGGATCAGGCCATCGAGGAGGTCGTGCCCGACACGATCTCGTTTGGCGGCAAGCTCGTGACGACGTGGCTCTCGGACGAACGGTTCCTCGATGAGGAGGGGCGGCCGCGGCCGCTGTCGAAGGTGCGCAGTGCCCGGCGAGCCAGCCTTGCTTCGAGGATCTGGTTGCGAGCAGGAGCACCGATATTCGTCTGCGGGTCGTGCTCGACGAGTGGCTGCGCCTGGGCATCGTCCACATCGACGCGCAGGACCGGCTCGTCCTCAACACCGACGCGTTCGTGCCTCAGGCCGGGCTCGACGAGAAGCTCTTCTTCTTCGCCCACAACCTGCACGACCACGCGGCCGCGGCGACCGACAACCTGTTGGGCAGTCGCGCGCCGCAACTTGAGCGCAGCCTGATGTACGACGGCTTGACCGACGACGGGATTGCCGTGCTGGACAAGCGCGCCCGCCAACTCGGCAACCGGATGCTCCAGGAATTGAATCGCCTTGCCTCGGAGCGCGAGGAGGCGGAGGTGACGAGCACAGCCCCGCGTCGCCGATTCACCTGTGGCATGTATTTCTACAGCGAGCTGGCCCAGGGCCCGGACCTGATCAAAGAATTCCGATTCCGACTCGCACCTTGGATTGAGCATCGAGGTAGTCGTCAATCTACCAACGTCTCTTCAATAGGAGCAGCTCATGCGTCGTCGTCAATTTCTCCAGGCCACCACAGTGGCATCCCTTTCCGCGCTGGCTCACGCTCGCAGCGCCTCAGCCCAGATGGGCGGCATGCCGGGCATGGGCATGGGCGGATGATGGGTCGCGGGTTCACCTCGGGCTCGGCGTGGCCCACGGGGCTTCCGTTGCGACAGCCTCGACGTGCTCGCGAACACCAGCCGGTTGCCGACGAGTTCGAGGGGGCGCTGGTGGCTGCCCCGTACCTTGCCTCCCTGGTGTCCGGCCACACGACTGAGTTGTGGGGCTACAACAACGCGTTTCCCGGGCCGCTGATCGAATTGCGGGAGGGCCAGCGGGTCACCATCGATTTCGCCAACCGGCTCGGCCTCGACTCGACCATCCACTGGCATGGCCTCGCCGTTCCGCCGGACCAGGACGGCAGCCCCATGGACCCCGTCGCGCCGGGGCAGGACCGCGCCTACACCTTCGATGTGCCGATGGGCAGCGCCGGCACGTACTGGTATCACCCGCACGCGCACCGGACCGACGACGCTGCAGGTCGGTCACGGACTCGCGGCCCCGCTGATCGTGCGCAGCGCCGACGATCCGCTGGCGACGCTTCCCGAGGTGACGTTGATGGTCACGTCGCTTTCGCTCGACCAGAACGGGCAGGTGGCCACGCGGCTGGCAGCGATGGGGGGCATGGGCGGAATGATGATGGCGGGCGCCGGCGAATTGCTGGTGAACGGGCAGAAGACTGCCGGTGCACGCGATGACGCCGGGCGCCACCGAACGCTGGCGGATCATCAACGCCACCGCGGATCGCTACCTGCGCCTCGGTCTCGACGGCCACCGCTTCGCGGTCGTCGGCACCGACGGCGGCCTGCTGGGGCAGCCGTTGCCGGGATTGAAGCGAATGGCTGCTCGCGCCTGCCCAGCGGGTCGAGATCGTGGTGACAATCGCAGCGCAGCCGGTCCGCGCAGTTTGCGTTGCGGGACCTCGGCTACGGCGGGGGTATGGGCGGCGAGCGCCGGCGGCGCGTTGATGACGGTCGCGACGGGCCGGTCGCCCGCGCAGGCGCCGATTCCGCGTGCCGGCAACGCTGCGGCCGGTTGCCGATCTGGGTCCCGCGACTGCGCGGCAACAGGTCGTGCTCTCGGCGCCGGGATGGGAATGATGGGATCGTTCCTGATCAACGGCAGGACCTTCGACATGAACCGGGTTGATCTCGAGACGGTGGTCGGCCGCGTCGAATTGTGGGACATCGTCAACACGACCTTCATGGATCATCCGATCCACATCCACGGCACGCAATTCCAGGTCGTCGCGCGCACGGTGCGGGGCGTCGCCGCTCCCATTCCCTATCCGGCGTGGCTCGACACCGTGAATGTGCCGGCGGGCGAAACGGTCACCATCAAGACCCAGCAGACGATGCCGGGCAAGCGGATGTTCCATTGCCATATCCTGCCGCACGAGGATGCCGGGATGATGGCAGTGCTGGACGTGCGTCCGGCATGACGGCTTCGCCCGCACGCATCGCGCGGTGATCCACGTCGCTGGCTGTGGTGCCCGCCGAAGGTCTCAGCCGACCGACTCCACCCTCCTCCGTTGACGCGCCCAATCCAGGGCCATCGATTCCCGTCGCAGTGCTTCCCCACGTCGGAGAGGGCCTGCAACTGACCGGGAATGAGCTCGTAGACACTCAAGTCCGTCGGATGACTGGAATCAGGCCAACCACGTCCCGTCCCGCCCCGCTGCCACGAGCGGTAAAATCACGCATCGACCCGGCGCCGACCGGGCCCCATCGGGAGTGATTCGCCATGTTGAGAAAAGCTCGTCTGCGCCTGCGCGCTGCTCGCGATCGCCGGGTTCGCCCTGCCCGCGCAGGCCCAGCAGAAGCTCTTCGTCTACACGTCGATGAAGGAGTCGATGATCGGCGAGCTGGCGAAGGCGTTCGCCAAGAAGCACCCGGACATCAAGCTCGACTACCAGTCGGCGGGCGCCGGCAAGCTGATGGCCAAGATCGCGGCCGAGCGCGAGTCGGGCAAGATCCTGGCCGACGTGCTGTGGACCAGCGAGGTCCCCGACTTCTACCAGCTGAAGGCGCAGGGGCATGCTGCTGCCGTACGTGCCGGCCGAGATCAAGGCGCTGCTGCAACCCGCTGCCCGATTACGACGGCTCGTTCACCGCGGTGCGCCTCGGCACGCTGGGCATCGCCTACAACACGCGCCTGGTCAAGGAGCCGCCGAAGACCTGGCGGACCTGCAGAAGCCGGCGTTCAAGGGCGCGTACGGCATCGCCAATCCGGCGCTGTCCGGCACCGCGTACATGAGCGTCGCGCTGCTGGCCAAGACCTTCGGCTGGGAGCTACTTCGAGGCGCTGCGCGCGAACGGCGCGAAGATGGGCAAGGGCTCGGGCCAGGTCGTCGACGACACGGCTTCGGGCGACCTCGTCGCCAGCCTCGCCGTCGACTACATCACGCTCGACAAGATCGAGAAGGGCGCGACGCTGGCGCTCGTCTTCCCGCCCGAGATGCTGGTGATCCCGAGCCCGGTCACGATCTTCAAGGGCAGCCCCAACGCCGAGGCGGCGAAGAAGTTCGTCGACTTCGTGCTGTCGAAGGAAGGGCAGACGATCATCGCCAAGGAAGGCACGCTGCCGGTCCGCTCCGACGTCAAGGTGCCCGAGCGCTACAAGCTGCCGACGGTCGAGGACGCGATGAAGCGGGCGATGAAGGTCGACTACCCGCAGATGATGGCGGACAAGGAAGCGACGATCAAGAAGTTCACCGACATCATGCAGAAGTAGGGTGGTGGCGAACGACGCCCTCACCCCGGCCCTCTCCCGCGTGGCGGGAGAGGGGGCGTCGGACTGACCGGGCGGCCCCGTGGCCAGCGTCCGCATCTCGGGTCTCGCCAAGCGCTACGGCGCGCACGAGGTCCACTCGGGCCTCGACCTCGAGCTCGCCGACGGCGAGTGCTTCACGCTGCTCGGTCCGTCGGGCTGCGGCAAGACGGTGCTGATGCGGCTGATCGCGGGCTTCGAGCAGCCCGACGCCGGCACGATCGCCATCGCCGGCGACGTCGTCGCCGATCCGCGCCGGCGCGTCGCCGTGCCGCCCGAACGAGCGGGGCATCGGCATGGTGTTCCAGGACTACGCGGTCTGGCCGCACATGAGTCGGTCTACGACAACGTCGTCTATCCGCTGAAGCTCGCCCGCGTCGCGGCCGACGCGCGGCGCGCGCGGACGCTGCGCGGCGATCGCGCAGGTCGGGCTCGCCGGGCTCGAAGCGCGGCTGCCGTCGCAGCTCTCGGGCGGCCAGCAGCAGCGCGTCGCGCTCGCCCGCGCGCTGGTCTCCGAGCCGCGCCTGCTGCTGCTCGACGAGCCGCTCAACAACCTCGACGCCAACCTGCGCGAGGAGATGCGCTTCGAGATCAAGGCGCTGCAGCAGAAGCTCGGCATCACGATGCTCTACGTCACGCACGACCAGGAGATCGCGCTGGCGATCGCCGACCGCGTCGCCGTCATGGACGGGACAGGGCCGCCTGCGGCAGGTCGGCACGCCGGAGGGCATCTACGACCAGCCCGCCGACGAGTTCGTGTTCCGCTTCCTCGGCGTCGCGAACTTCCTGCCGGTCGTCCGCGATCGCGGCGGCGACGGCTGGCGCGTCGGCGACGGCAGCGAGCCGTGGACGGGTCCGGCGCCGACGCGCACCGGGGCGCGGCTCGTCGGCGGGGTTCCGGCCCGGGCGACGTGATCGCTCGCGCGCGAAGGCGCCGGGCCTGCCCGGCACCGTGCGGCGCGTGTAGTTCCTCGGCGCGCAGGTCGACTACCTGATCGACGTCGCGGGCACGCTGGTGCGCGCGGCGCTGCCCAGCCACGACTGCCTCGAGCGCGGCCTGCTGTTCGCCGAGGGCGACCGCTGCCGCGTGGGCTTCCACGCGCTGCAGTGGTTCGACGGCGCGGCGGCCGCGAGGGACCGGGCGCATGAGCCTGCGACGACGAGAGCCGGTCGGCTGCGGCGGTCCGAGGCCGAAGGGCTGTTCCGCCCTCCGAGCCCAGTCGGGCTGCAGCGCCCTCCGCCCGGACCTCGGGTCGCAGCGACGCCGGCTTCGCCACCGCGCAACTGCTGCTGGTGCTGTCGGTCGCGATCCTGGTGATCGTCGTCGCGGTGCCGGTGCTGCTGATCTTCTTCAACGCCTTCTGGGTCGACGGCCACTTCAACGTCGCCGACATCGTCAAGGTCCTGCGGACAGCCGGAGACGTACAAGGCGCTGCTCAACTCGCTGTTCCTCGCCTCCGGCGTCACCGTCACCGGCACGATCGTCGGCACGTTCTTCGCTTGGCTGGTCACGCGCACCGACCTGCCGTGGAAGGGCGCGATGAAGGTGCTGTTCCTGGTGCCGTTCATGCTGCCGGCGTTCATCGGCGCGCTGGCGTGGAAGATGCTGCTCTCGCCGCGCGCCGGCTACATCAACCGCTTCTTCATCGACGTGCTGGGCTTCGACGGCCCGGTCTTCGACATCTACACGTACGCCGGCATCATCCTGGTCGAGACGATGTACCTGTTCCCGTTCGTCTTCATCCAGGTGAGCGGCGCGCTGGAGCGGATGGACCCCACGCTGGAGGAGTCGGCGCGGATCTCCGGCGCCGACCTCTTCACCATCACGCGCAAGATCACGATCCCGCTGGTGCTGCCGTCGATCCTGTCGGGCGCGCTCCTGATCATGCTGTACTCGATGGCGCACTTCGGCACGGTGGCGGTGCTCGGCATCGAGGTCGGCATCTACAACATCCCGACGCTGATCTACGAGAAGATCCACCAGAGCGCCGGCAGCTTCGCCTCGATCCGCACGGCGACGGTGCTGGCGTCGATCCTCGTGCTCACCGCGGCGCTGATCATGTGGCTGCAGAACCGGATGCTCAGCAAGGGCCGCTACCAGATCATCGCCGGCAAGAGCTTCCGGCCGACCGAGATCAAGCTGCGCGGCCTGCGCATGCCGCTGCTGGTGCTGTGCATCGCCTACATCGGCTTCACCATCGTGCTGCCGACGGTCACGATCTTCCTCGTCGGCGGCCTCAAGACCTACGGCCTGCCGTTCACGCTGGAGAACCTGTCGCTCGCCAACTACAAGCTACATCCTGTTCGACTGGGAGCTGACGCGCGGCGCGATCTTCAACAGCCTGTACGCTGGGCCTGTCGGCGGCGCTGATCACGATGTTCGCCGGCGTCGTCATCTCGTACGTGATCGTCAAGATGAAGGTGCGCGGCAAGGGCATCCTCGAGTTCCTCGGCATGCTGCCGTTCTCGGTGCCCGGGCTCGGTGATCGCGCTGGGCGTGATCCTCGCGTGGAGCGGCAAGTTCGGCGTCAACCTCTACAACACCGTCTGGATCATCCTCGTCGCCTACATCGCGCGCTACATGGCGTTCTCGCTGCGCGCCAACTCGGCGGCGCTGGAGCAGGTGCACGATTCGCTGGTCGAGGCGGCGCGGGCGTCGGGCGCGACGATGTGGCAGGCGCTGAGCGACATCGTGCTGCCGCTGGTGCGGCCGGGGATGCTCGCCGCGTTCTTCCTGATCTTCCTGCCGGCGCTGCGCGAGCTGACGGTGTCGGTGCTGCTCTACGGACCCACGACGCGCACGATCGGCGTCGCGATCTACACGCTGAACGAGGACGGCGAGACCGTCTACTCGGCGGCGCTCGCCGGCATCGCGCTGATCATCATCGTGTTCGGCGAGACGTCGATCAAGCGCCTGCTGAAGCGGTTCGGGCAGTGAGGGAAGGGGAGGCGGAGGGCCGATGGCCACGATGGAACTGTCGCAGGTGACGCGGCGCTTCGGCGCGGTGACGGCGGTCGACCGGCTGGACCTCTCGGTCGGCCGAGGGCGAGTGCGTCGCGATGCTGGGGCCCTCCGGCTGCGGCAAGACGACGACGCTGCGGATGGTCGCCGGCTTCGAGGACCTCGACGACGGCGAGATCCGCGTGCGCGACCGGCTGCTGTCGTCGCGGCGCGAAGAACTTCTACCTGCCGCCCGAGCAGCGCAACTTCGGCATGGTGTTCCAGGCGTTCGCCGTGTGGCCGCACCTGTCGGTGTTCGAGAACGTCGCGTTCCCGCTGCGCGTGCGCAAGCTCCCGCGCGCCGAGATCGAGCAGCGCACGCGGGAGGCGCTGCAGCACACCAACCTGCTCGACGTCGCCGGCGAGCAAGCCCGACGATCTCTCCGGCGGCGGCAAGCAGCGCGTCGCGCTCGCCCGCGCGCTCGCCATCCGGCCCGACGCGATGCTGCTCGACGAGCCGCTGTCGAGCCTCGATCCCGCACTTCCGCGAGGAGATGCGGTTCGAGATCAAGGACCTGCAGCGCCGCTTCGGCTTCTCGATCCTGTACGTCACGCACGACCAGTCCGAGGCGATGGCGCTCGCCGACCGCATCCTGGTCATGCGCGCCGGCGTCGTGCAGCAGATCGGCACGCCGGTCGACGTCTACACGGCGCCGGTCAACCGCTTCGTGTTCGAGTTCATCGGGCTGTCGAACTTCCTCGACGTGCGGGCGATCGCCGGCGGGCCTCGCGGTCGAAGGGGCGCGGCCGTACCCGGCGGCGGTCGCGCCGCCGCCGCCGGAGCTCGCCGCCGCCGGCGCCGCGGTGCTCGCGACGCGCCCGACCGAGAGTCGAGTTCGTCGACGCCGGCGGGCCTGCCCGGGATCGTCGCGCGCAAGGCGTTCCTCGGCGAGACCGTCGACTACCGGATCGCCGTGGGCGCGCAGGAGGTCCGCGTCCAGAAGTCGCGGCACGTGCCGGGGCCGGCCGTCGGCGAGGCCTGCCGCCTCGCGTTTCCGCGTCCGCGGTGGTATCCGGCCGAAGCCGCGGCGCGGACTTAGCCCGGCGTCGAGCGCGGCGAGATTCGCGACCGTCGTGGCCCAGCCCGCATCCTCCCGGGGATCGCCTTCGCCCGCTGCAGCGCGGCACGGGCTCCGCGGATGACGGACGTCGCCGACCTGCCCGCGGTCGACGCGCTCGCGCGCGCGGCGATCCGGCACGAGCTTCCCTGCGGCAGCGGAACGATGGTCTGGCGGGTGTGGGGCGAGGGACGTCCGGTCGTCCTGCTGCACGGCGGCTCCGGCAGCTGGAATCACTGGGTGCGCAACATCGCGCCGCTGGTCGACTCGGGCCGGCGGGTGCTCGTGCCCGACCTGCCCGGCTTCGGCGAATCGGCGCTGCCGCCCGCGGGCACCGACGCCGACGCGCTGCCCGAACCGGTCGAGGATGCGCTGCGGGCGCTTCTCGGCGACGCCGAATGCGATCTCGTCGGCTTTTCGCTCGGTGCGATGGTCGGGGGCTTCATCGCCGCGCACTGGCCGGCGCGGGCGCGCCGCCTGGTGCTGGCCGGGGCGCCCGCGCTCGGCATCCCGCGCGCGCCGTGGATCGGGCTGCGGCCGTGGGCCGACCTGCCCGAAGGCCCGGAGCGCGACGCGGCGCATCGCGCGAACCTCGAGGCGCTGATGCTCGCCGGACCGGTGGCGATCGACTCGCTGGCCGTCGCGCTGCACGCCCGGAACATGGCGCGCGACCGGATGAAGAAGCGCCGGATCGCGCTCACCGACGTGCTGCTGCGCACGCTGCGCCACGTTCGCTGCCCCGTCTACGGCATCTGGGGCGAGCGGGACGCCCTCTACCGCGACCGCAACCCGCTGCTCGCTCCGGCCCTCGCGGCGGCCGGGGATTTCCGCGGACTTGACGCTCGTCCCCGAGGCCGGCCACTGGGTGCAGTTCGAGCAACCGGCGGCGTTCAACGCCGCGCTGGCGCGCGCGCTGGCGGGCTGATCCCCGCGGCTGGCGATGGCCCGGATCGGACGGCCGTCCTGGGCTCCGGTCGGCATTCGCAGAAATACCTAGCCAAATTGTCCTGTATCAAAATACTCATGGCTCCTGTAAATGTAGGATCCTGCGATGCCCATGTGGACGATGGTGCGGCCAAACCCTTCGATTGACGCAAGCCCGACGACGGCGGGCGAGATCGGCACCGGCACGCGCCGCCGGCCGGCGAACTTCCGCCGTTGTCCCCGATGAACCGCGATCTTCGTCCGCCGTTGCCCGTCGAGCCCTGGCTCACGGCCGACGACGTCCCGGTCGCCGTCTGGCCGCTGGTGCGCGCGACCCGCGAGGGCACGGATCCCAAGGAAGCGCTCAGCGAGTCGGTGCGCGCGCTGGGGTTCGACTGGTTCAGCTTCGCGCTGTTCCGCCGCGACGCGTCCGAAGCGGAAGCCGGCTACGGCCTCTGGACGACGTTCCCCGACGGGTGGAATCGCGCCTACCGGGAGCGCAACTTCCAGGCCATCGACCCGAGGTATCGTGCCGCGATGCGCTCGGCGATCCCGGAAGTGTGGGACCGGACCTGCTATCCCGACGAGCCGGCACTGCGCGAGTTCTTCGACACCGCCGCGTCGTTCGGCATCCGCTCCGGCGTCTGGATCGTCGTCAACCAGCCGAACCCGGGCTGCGTCGAGGTCTTCTCGGTCGGCTCGACCAGGGGAACGATCGACGCCGCGCGCCGGCAGTCCATTGCGCGCGCGATGGGCGACCTGTGGGCACTGGGAGCCTACGGCCATCGCCTGCTCGCCGGGGCCGTCCTGAACCTCGGCGGCGGGACCGTGGAACGGCGCCGGTTGAGCGGGCGGGAAGTCGAGTGCCTGACGCTGGCCGCGCGCGGCTCGACGTCGCGCACGATCGCCGTCAAGCTGGGCATCAGCGAGCGCACGGTGAACGCGCACATCGAGCGCGCGATCCGCAAGTGCGGCGCGCGCAATCGCCAGGAAGCGGTCGCCCGCGGCATCAGCGGCGGGTTGATCTCCCTGTAGCCGACGCCGCCGCGGCGCGCGGCCGGCGGGCCGGGTCTCGCCGCCGGGCCGCCCGCCGGGCGTCCCCGTTTTCGCATACCATCGCGGGGTGGTTGCCGCGCCGCGGCCCCGCCCTTCGCCGATCCCGTGCGCCGCTCCACGCTGATCCCGCTGATCGTCGCCTGCGCCCTGTTCATGGAGAACATGGACTCGACGGTGCTGACGACCTCGCTGCCGGCGATCGCCGCCGACATGGGCGAGAACCCGCTGGCGCTGAAGCTCGCGCTGACGTCGTACCTGGTGAGCCTCGCCGTGTTCATCCCGATCAGCGGCTGGGTCGCCGACCGCTGGGGATCGCGGACCGTCTTCGCGTCGGCGATCGTCGTGTTCATCGCCGGCTCGGTGCTGTGCGCGGTGTCGGGCAACCTCGCCGCCTTCGTCGCCGCCCGGTTCGTGCAGGGCATCGGCGGAGCGATGATGGTGCCCGTCGGCCGCCTCGTGCTGATGCGCGCGGTGCCGAAGCACGAATACGTCGCGGCGCTCAACTTCCTGACGATCCCGGCGCTGCTCGGGCCGACGATCGGGCCGGCGCTGGGCGGGGCGATCACGCAGTACTTCCACTGGCGCTGGATCTTCGTCGTCAACGTGCCGATCGGCATCCTGGGCCTGTACCTCGTCTACCGGTTCATCCCCGAGATCACCGAGGCGACGGTGCCGCCGTTCGACTGGCGCGGCTTCGTGCTGTCGGGCATCGGCCTCTCGGCGCTGATGCTGGGGCTCTCCGCGCTGGGCGGCCACCTGCTGCCGGCGGCCGTCACCGCCGCCTGCATCGGCGGCGGCGCGCTGGTGCTGCTCGCGTACGTCGTGCACGCGCGCCGCGCGCAGCATCCGCTGCTCGACTTCCGGCTGCTCGCGATCCCGACGTTCTTCCACGGCGCCGCGGTCGGCTTCCTGTTTCGCATCGGCATGTTCGCCACGCCGTTCCTGCTCCCGCTGCTGCTGCAGCTGGGCTTCGGGCTCGATCCGCTGCACTCCGGTCTCATCACCTGCGCGACGGCGATCGGCGCGATGTTCATGAAGACGCTGACGATCGCGATCCTGAAGCGCTGGGGCTTTCGCCGCGTGCTGTCGGTGAACGGGCTGCTCGCCGCCGCCAGCGTCGCCGTGTTCGCGGCGTTCGGCACGTCGACGCCGTACTGGGTCATCGTGCTGGTGCTGCTGCTGTCGGGCTGCCTGCGCTCGCTGCAGTTCACCGCGCTGCAGGCGGTTTCGTTCGCCGACGCGACGCCGGCGACGATGAGCCAGGCGACGAGCTTCGCCAGCATGGCGCAGCGGCTGGCGCAGAGCCTCGGGATCGCCGTCGGCGCCTACGCGCTGGAGCTCTCGAGCCTCGCGCAGGGACACCCGAGCATCGTCGCGGCGGACTTCCCGCCGGCGTTCCTCGCGGTCGCGGTGATCGCCGCGCTGTCGGTGCCCTTCCACCGGCGCCTGCCGCGCACGGCGGGCACGCAGGTCTCGGGGCACGTCCCGGAATGACCGTGGCGGGCCACGCGCCCCGGTCCTGCCCCGCGCCGTCCCGCCGTGCCGGAGGCGCAGCGCGCGCGTCGGCGGCGCCCCGGCCGCGGCCGCCGCGGGCCGGCGCCGGAAGCGTATAGTCGTTCCGGCGGCTTTCGGGCCGCCATCGACCTTCACCGCTCCGGAATCCGCGGCCGTCGTCGCGGACCACGCCATGGCGCGTCCCCGGAGCCGACGATGGCAGGGGTAACGCATGCGCTCCAAACGCTTCGAGAGAATCGCCGAGAGGCCGATCAACAAGGACACGTTCGTCGAGCCCTGGCCCGAGGTGGGGCTTTCGACGACGTCGAGCCCGTACGATCCCGCGCCGAGCCTCGAGATCCGCGACGGCGCGATCGTCGAGATGGACGGGGTCGCCGCGGCCGATTTCGATCTCGTCGAGCGCTTCATCGCGCGGCACGCGATCGATCTCGCCGTCGCGCCGCAGGCGATGGCGATGCCCGCGCGCGACATCGCGCGGATGATCGTCGACATCAACGTGCCGCGGGTGGACGTGCTGGCGATCGCCGCCGGCTGCACGCCGGCGAAGCTCGTCGCCGTCATCAACGCGATGAACGTGCTCGAGATGATGATGGGGATGGCCAAGATGCGCGCGCGGCGCACGCCGGCGAACCAGGCGCACGTGACCAACCGCAAGGAGCACCCGGCGCTGCTCGCCGCCGACGCGGCCGAGGCGGCGCTGCGCGGCTTCGCCGAGATCGAGACGACGGTGGCGGTCGCGCGCTACGCCCCGTTCAACGCGCTCGCGGTCCTCGTCGGCGCGCAGACCGGGCGCGGCGGCGTCCTGACCCAGTGCGCGGTCGAGGAGGCGACGAACCTGCGGCTGGGCTTCAAGGGCCTGACCAGCTACTCGGAGACCTTGTCCGTCTACGCGACCGAGCGCGCGTTCGTCGACGGCGACGACACGCCGTGGTCGAAGGCGTTCCTCGCCGCCGCCTACGCCAGCCGCGGCGTCAAGACGCGGTTCACCTCGGGCGCCGGCGCGCCGGCGCTGATGGGCTACGCCGAGGGCAAGTCGATGCTCTACCTCGAGGCGCGCAGCCTGCTCGCGACGCGGGCCGCCGGCAGCCAGGGCTCGCAGAACGGCTCGATCAGCTGCATCGCGCTGCCCGAGTCGCTGCCCGACGGGCTGCGCGCGGTGACCGCCGAGAACCTGATCGCGATGCTGCTCGGGATGGAGGTCGCCTCGGGCAACGACGCGCTCGCCTCGCACTCGGAGATCCGCAAGGCGGCGAAGCTGATGCTGCAGTTCATCCCCGGCACCGACTTCATCACCTCGGGCTACGGCGCGATCCCGCGCCCGGACAACATGTTCGGAGGCGGCAACTTCGACGTCAGCGAGCTCGACGACTGGCACGTCCTGCAGCGCGACATGCGGATCGACGGCGGCATCACGCCGATCACCGAGGAGCGCGCGCTCGCCGTGCGGCGGCGCGGCGCGACGGCGCTGCAGGCGGTCTTCCGCGCGCTCGGCTTCCCGCCGATCACCGACGCGGAGATCGAGGCGGCCACCGGCGCCTACGGCTCGGAGGACATGCCCGATCGCGACCGGGTCGCCGACATCGAGGCGGCGCAGCGGCTGCAGAGCGGCCCGCTGACCGTGCTCGACGTGATCGCCGCGCTCGACGCCGAGGGCTTCGGCGACGTCGCCGCCAACCTGCTCGAGATGCAGCGGCAGCGCGTGATCGGCGACTACCTGCAGCCGGCGGCGATCTTCGACGACGCGTTCCACGTCAGGAGCGCGCTGACCGACCCGAACGACTACCAGGGACCGGGCACCGGCTATCGCGTCGACGGCGAGCGCTGGGCGGCGCTGTCCGCCCTGCCGCAGGCCTGGGAGCCGCGCTCGTGGCTCGCGTCGCTCGACCGGGGCAGCGAGGCGCCGTGGCTCGCCGAGGTGGGGCCGGCACAGCGCGGCAGCGGCAGCGAGGTCGTCGTCGCGATCGGCCCGGCGTTCGGCCGCGTGCTGACGCGCACGATCGGCGGCCTCGACCACCGCGACGTGCTGGCCGCGATCGCCGGCGGGCTCGCCGACGAGGGCGTGGCCATGCGCATCGTGCGCATCTGCCACACGTCGGACTGCGCGTTCATCGGCCACGCGGGGGCGCAGCTCTCCGGCTCGGGCATCGCGATCGGCCTGCAGTCGAAGGGCACGACGGTCATCCATCAGCGCGACCTCGTGCCGCTGGAGAACCTGGAGCTCTTCGCGATGGCGCCGAACTACGACCTCGACGTCTATCGGCGGATCGGGCGCAACGCCGGGCTGCACGCGCTGGGCAAGCCGGCCGCGCCGATCCCGGTGCGCAGCGACAACACCGCGCGCCTGCGGCTGATCGTGCAGACGACGCTGCTGCACCGCAAGGAGACCGGCGAGGTCGAGCGCGACCGGCCGCCGGTCGAGCTGCGGCGCATCGACGTGTCCAACGGGGAGGAGGCGCATCATGGCTGACGGCATTCGCAGCGGCAGCGGCCGCGGCCTCGACGAGCTGACGATCGAGGCGCTGCGCGCGCAACGCCTCGGCCCCGAGGATTTCCGCATCAGCCGCGAGCAGCTCGATGCGCAGGCGGCCGCCGCCGAGGCGGGCGGGTACCGGCAGCTCGCCGACAACCTGCGCCGGGCCGCCGAGCTGACGCGCCTGCCCAACGAGCGCGTGTTCGAGATCTACGCGCTGCTGCGGCCCGGCCGCGCGACCGCCGCCGAGCTGCGTGCGCTGGCCGCCGACCTCGAAGGCCAGGGCATGCCGCGCGTCGCCGCGTTCATCCGCGAGGCGGCGGACGCCTACGCCGAGCGCGGCATCGCCCGCCGCGAATAGCCAAGCGTCGCGCAGGGGAATTGGGGTCGGAGCCGCAATGGTCCCCGCGAAATGGGGTCAGAGCCGTAATGATCAGCGGCATGCCCGCTGATCATTGCGGCTCTGACCCCAATTCCAAAATCCTTGATGTAGCACAAATCCCGGCGAAATCCGCAGGCATACAGTCTGCCATCGATCGGCAGGTCGGCAGGCAAGCGCGCTGGCAGCACGGAGGAGACGCGCAATGCACGAGATCCGGATCCACGGACGCGGCGGGCAGGGCGCGGTGCTGGCCGGGTCCATCCTCGCCACGGCGTTGGTCGCGGAGGGCAAGCACGTCGTCGCCGTGCCGTCGTTCGGCTTCGAGCGGCGCGGCGCGCCGGTCGCGAGCTTCCTGCGCGTCGACGACAAGCGCGAATCCGCCAGATGACCAACATCTACCAGCCCGACTGCGTCCTCTGCATCGATCCGACCGTGGCGCGCGCGGTCAACATGTTCGACGGCATCACCGAGCACGGCGACGTGCTGGTGCAGACGACCGCGAAGCCGCTGGCCGAGCTCGCAGCTTCCCGACCGCAGTCGCGACGCGTCGGGCTGTGCGACGCCGTGTCGATCGCGCTCGACGATCTTCCGGCGCCCGATCACCAACACGATCATGCTCGGCGCGTTCGCGCGCACCACCGGCCTGGTCTCGCTCGAGTCGCTGCAGCGCGGCGCTCGAGAAGTCCGGATTTCCGCGATGCCGGGCTTGAAGCAGAACCTCGCGGCGCTGCGAGCGCGGCTACGACGCGACGACCGGTGCACACGATCGATCGGACCGTCGCGCCTGCATGGAGGCCGTCGCATGAAGCAGCAAGCCTACCCGATGTTCGACGCGTCGCACGGTCCCCGACGACCTGTGCCCGATCGCGACCGAGCCGAACCCGATGCTGCCCGGCGACTGGCGCAGCATGCGGCCGGTGGTCGACCGCGCGAAGTGCGTCAAGTGCGCGGTGTGCTGGCTCTATTGCCCGGTGCAGTGCGTGGTCGAGAAGCCCGCCTGGTTCGACATCGACTACGCGACCTGCAAGGGCTGCGGCATCTGCGCCACCGAGTGCCCGCACCGCGCGATCAGCGATGATCGAGGAGGCCGCATGAGCGGGAGCGACCATGGCGACGGTCCTGCAGCCGCAAGCGACAAGCCCGACTTCATCGTCTGCGACGGCAACGAGGCGGCGGCGCTGGGCGGTCGCGCTGGCGACGTCGACATGGTCGCGGTGTATCCGATCACGCCGCAGTCGTCGCTGGTCGAATACCTGGCCAAGCTCGTCGCCGACGGCGAGCTCGACGCCGAGATCGTCGACGCCGAGGGCGAGCATTCGGTGCTGTCGGTGCTGCAGGGCGCGGCGCTCGCCGGCGCGCGCACCTACACCGCGACCTGCGGCCCGGGCCTCGCGTTCATGTTCGAGCCCTACCTGCGCACGCCGGGCCTGCGGCTGCCGATGGTGATGTCGATCGTCACGCGCGACACGCTGACGCCGCAGAGCGTCTGGGGCGGCCACCAGGACGCGATGATCGGTGCGCGAGGTCGGCTGGGTGCAGATGTACTGCGAGACGGTGCAGGAAGTGCTCGACACGACCATCATGGCGCTACAGGATCGCCGAGCACCGCGACGTGATGCTGCCGGTCAACGTCTGCCACGACGGCAACTACCTGTCCTTCGGCGCCGACGCGCGTCGACCTGCCCGACGCAGGCCGAGGTCGACGCGTTCCTCGGCGAGAAGAACGTCAACTGGCACGCGGCGCTCGATCCGCAGCGGCCGATGGCGGTCGATCCGCTCACCGGCGGCGCCGGCGGCCCCGGCCCGCGCACGTTCGTCGCGCTACCGCAAGGGCCAGTGCGCGGCATGCAGAACGCGCTGCGCGTCATCACCGAGGTGCACGAGGAATGGGCGCGGCGCTTCGGCCGCACGCACGCGCCGCTGGTCGAGAGCTACCGGATGGACGGCGCCGAGTATCGCGCTGGTGACGATCGGCGCATGACCGGCGCGGCCAAGGACGCGGTGGACGAGGCGCGCGACGCGCGGCGAGCGCGTCGGGCCTCGTCAAGGTCAAGACCTATCGGCCCGTTCCCGGTCGCAGGCGCTCGCTCGCGGCGCTCGCCGGCGTCGAAGGCGCGTGGGCGTGGTCGACCGCTCGGTGTCGTTCGGCTGGAACTGCGGGCCGGTGTTCCAGGACGCGCCGGCGCGCTGCAGCCGCGCCGGCGGCCGCATGCCGGCGATGAGCTTCATCGGCGGGCTCGCCGGCGCCGATCTCACGCCGCAGCATTTCGAGCGCGTGATCGAGCGCGCGGCGCAGCTGCGCGCGCGACGCGCCGCGCCGGGCCGAGACCGTGTGGCTCAACGAGAAGGACTGAGCGACGCGATACAGCCACGCCGACTACCTGATCGTCGGCTCGCAGCCACGCGGCGCTGTCGGCGCTGCACGCGCATGCGGATGCACGACGCCGACGGCGCGGTGACGATGGTCACCCGCGACGCGACGCCTGCCGTATTCGCCGACCGTGCTGCCCTATGTGGTGTCCGGGCGCTCGCAGCCCGAGCGCGTGTTCCTGCGCGACGAGACGTATTTCCCGAGCAGCAAGGTCGACTACCTGCGCGGCGCGCGAGGTCGCAGCGGGTCGCGGCCGGAGCGCAACGTCGCGACGCTCGCCGACGGCGAGCGAGATCGCGTACGGCAAGCTGCTGCTCGCGACCGGCGCGGCGCCGGTCGTGCCGCCGATCCCGGGCCTCGACCGCGTCCGCTACCACGTGCTGCGCACGCTCGACGACGCGCTCGCGCTGCGCGACGCGCTCGCCGGCGCGCGGCGCGCCGTGGTGCTGGGCGGCCGGGCTGGTCGGCATGCACGCGGCGGAGAATCTCGTCAAGGCCGGCGCCGAGGTGAGCGATCGTCGAGATGCAGCCGCACGTGCTGCCCGGCTATTTCGACGCCGAGGCGGCGGCGATCATCGAGCGCGCGTTCGCCGCCAAGGGCGTCCGCGCTGCACACGGGCGCGGGCGTCGTCGCGTCGCGCCGCAGGGCGAGGGCTGCCGGCGTGACGCTGGCCGACGGCGAGGCGCTGCGACTGCCGACCTGCTGCTGGTCGGCGCCGGCGTCGCGCCGGTGACCGATTTTCTCGCCGGCACCGGCGTCGACGTCGATCGCGGCGTGCTGGTCGACGACACGATGCGCACCAGCGTCGCCAACATCTGGGCCGCCGGCGACGTGCGCGCAGGCGCGCGGCTTCTTCGACGCCGGCACGATCGCTCAACGGCATCCTGCCCGACGCCGTCGAGCAGGGCCGCATCGCCGGCATGGCGATGGCGGGCGACCCGGGCGCTGAAGCCCTATCCGGGCGGCGTGCCGCTCAACACCTACACGTTCTTCGGCCAGCACGCGGTGTCGGTCGGCGTGCACGGCGACGGCATCGCCGCGGCGCGGAAGTGACGCACCAGCGTCGACGCGGCGCGCGGCGCGCTACCTGCAAGATCGTGCTGCAAGGACGACCGCCTGCTCGGCATCTTCGGCATCAACGCGGCCTTCGATCCCGGCGTGATGTGGGAGCTGATCCTGCGCCGCATCGACCTCGGCGCCGGTGCGCGAGCGGTTCCTCGCCGCGCCGCAGGACACCGCCCGCGTGCTGATGTCGCGGACGTGGAGATGAGCGATGGGACGGCGCCTACAACACCATCGCCTTCGATGCCGCCAGCTGCGACGGCTGCAACGCACTGCATGACCGCCTGCGCGCAGGCGCAAGGCCGGCTCCGACGACATCGTCGACTCGCGCATCCAGATCGTCGCCGGCGGACGACGGCTTCGAGCTCGCGCATGTGCCGCCAGTGCGGCGATCCGAAGTGCGTGTCGAACTGCCCGGCCGGCGGCGCTGGCGAAGGACGACGACAGCGGCGTCATCGACTGGGACGGCGACGAAGTGCGTCGACTGCCTGCTGTGCACCGTCGGCTGCGCCTATGGCGGCATCGCGCTGCGACGCAGCGCGCCGGCCACGTGGTCAAGTGCGACATGTGCGACGGCGACTCCGGCCTGCGTGAAGGCCTGCCCGACCGGCGCGCTGACGCTACATCACGACGCGCGCATCTACAACGAGGTCGGGCAACTCGAGGACCTGTTCGTGCCCGGGCCTCGCCGGCTGCCAGGGCTGCAACACCGAACTGATCATGCGCCACGCGCTGCGGCGCATCGGCCCCGACACCGTGCTGGCGACGCCGCCGGGCTGCATCCCGGGCATGGGCTCGGTCGGCTACAACGGCCTGACCGGGACCAAGGTGCCGGTGTTCCATCCGCTGCTGACCAACACCGCGTCGATGCTGGCCGGCATCAAGCGCCAGCTACAAGCGCATCGGCCGCGAGGTGAACGGCGGTGGCGCTCGCCGGCGACGGCGGCGCGTCCGACGTCGGCTTCCAGTCGCTGTCGGGCGCGGCCGAGCGCGGCGAGCAGATCCTGTTCATCTGCGTCGACAACGAAGGCTACATGAACACCGGCATGCAGCGCTCGAGCTGCACGCCGTACGGCGCGTGGACCTCGACGACGCCGGTGGGCGAGCACGGCCACGGCAAGACGCAGGACGCGAAGAACCTGCCGCTGCTGATGGTGATGCACGGCTGCGCGTACGTCGCGACGGCCTCGACCGCGTTCATGGAGGATCTGTACGACAAGCTCGACCGCGCGATCGCGGCGTCGCAAGACAGGGCTTCGCCTATCTGCACATCTATTCGCCCTGCACGACCGGCTGGCGCTTCCCCTCGCAGCAGAACATCGAGGTGGCGCGCAAGGCGGTCGAGACCAATTTCGTGATGCTGTGGGAGTTCGATCCGGCGGCCGGCCTGCAGCTGACGCGCTCGATCGACGACCCGCTGCCGCTGTCCGCCTACCTCGAGGCGCAGGGCAAGTACCGGCACCTGTCGCCCGAGCAGGTCGCGCACATCGAGGCGGGCGTCGCCAAGCAGACGGCGTTCATCCGCAGCCTCGCCCGGTCCCCCCAGCCCGCTTAAGCGCCCAGGAAGTAGGGTCAGACACCACTTTTCGCGGAAAGTGGTGTCTGACCCCATTTCCCATTGATCTGCATCCAAGCGGCGGCGCGCCGCAGCGCGTACGGTATCCGGATCATCGACGCTCGGAGGCAGTCATGAAGGATCGGCACGGCGGGGTACGGGGTGCGAGGCTTTGGACCGCGACGCTCGCGGGGCTCGCCGCCTGCGGCTTCGCCCTGGTCGTCAACGCCGCGGACCCGGCGCCGGCGAAGCCCAAGGCCGCGAAGCCCGACGGGACGCCGGTGAAGGTCACCGAGGAGATGATCGGCGCCGGCATCGTGTCTTCGGGCGTCGCGCTGCCCAAGCCGCCGCCGGTCACCGGGAATCGCGACAAGCCGGTCGCGTCCTGGGGCAAGCCGCTGCCGTACCCGGTCGTCATCGCCGACCGGCGCAACAACCGGCTGATCGAGATCGCGCCGGACAAGCGCATCGTCTGGGAGTTTCCCTCGCCGCACCTCAAGATCTACCGCGGCAACGACGACGTGTTCTTCTCGCCCGACGGCCGCCTCCTCGTCGTCAACGAGGAGGACAACTTCGACATGCACTTCGTCGACTACGAGAAGCGCGAGATCACCTGGACGTTCGGCGCCCCCGACACCCGGGGCACCAAGCACGGCTACTTCAACTATCCCGACGACGCGCACCTGCTGGCGGACGGCACGGTCGTCGTCGCCGACATCCGCAACTGCCGGATCCTGTTCATCGACTCGGTCGCGACGAAGGTGACCGGGCAGTGGGGCAAGGAAGGCACGTGCAGGCACGACCCGCCGAACTTCCTCGCCTATCCGAACGGCTCGACGCCGCTCGACAACGGCAACATCCTGGTGACCGAGATCACCGACGCCTGGATCAGCGAGCTGACGCGCGACGGCAAGGTCGTCTGGAGCAAGCGCGCGCCCGGCATCCGCTACCCGTCCGACGCGTTCCCGACCAAGGACGGCCAGATCATCGTCGCCGACTTTTCCAAGCCCGGCAAGATCGTGATCTTCAACCCGAAGACCGGCAAGGCGACGTGGGAGTACTTCTTCAAGGAAGGCGAGAAGATGCTCGACCATCCGTCGCTGGCGCTCGAATTGCCGACCGGCGACATCATCGCCAACGACGACCTGCGCCATCGCGTGATCGTCATCGACCGCGCGACCAAGGAAATCATCTGGCAGTACGGCGTCACCGACAAGCCGGGCCACGCGCCGGGATACCTGTTCTATCCCGACGGCATGGACCTCGACGTGTTCCACGACTGGAAGGCCGCGGCGAGGCAATAAGTAGGGTCAGACACTACTTCCGGCGATAAGTAGTGTCTGACCCTACTTATCGCGCGGCGCGGGCGTACGGGGTAAAATCCTCGTTTCCTCCCCGGGAGAGCCCGCGCATGCCGCCGCGACTGATCCTTCGCAACGCCAACCTGTTCGACAGCGTCACCGCCACGCTGCGGCCGGGGACGTCGGTCGCGATCCTCGGCGAGCGCATCGAGGCGGTCGGGCCCGACCTCCCGGTGACCGCCGACGCGCAGGTGATCGACCTCGCCGGGCGCACGCTGCTGCCGGGCCTGATCGACGCCCACGTGCACGTGACGGCGACGATCCCCGACTTCTTCCGGCTGACGCTGCTGCCGCAGACGCTGATCGCCGCGCAGGCGAAGGACATCCTCGCCGCGATGCTCAACCGCGGCTTCACGACGGTGCGCGACGCCGGCGGCGCCGACACCGGGCTCGTGCAGGCGGTCGAGCGCGGGCACTTCACCGGACCGCGCCTCTTCATCGCCGGCCGCGCGATCACGCAGACCGGCGGCCACGGCGACCCGCGGCCGGCGTTCTTCCAGGGCAACACCGGCTGCATCTGCTGCGGCGCGGCCGGCATGCTGGGCAGCGTGGCCGACGGCGTCGGCGGCGTGCGCAAGCGCCGTCCGCGAGGAGCTGCGCAACGGCGCGCACCACATCAAGGTGATGGCCGGCGGCGGCGTCGCCTCGCCCAGCGATCCGCTCGACGGCACGCAGTACTCGACCGAGGAGATGACGGCGATCGTCGAGGAGGCGCGCGCCGCGCGCACCTACGTGATGGCGCACGCCTACACGCCGGAGCAGATCGTCCGCGCCGTCCGCTGCGGCGTGCGCTCGATCGAGCACGGCAACCTGCTCGACGCCGCGGCGGCGAAGGTGATGGCCGAGCACGGCGCCTACCTCGTGCCGACGCTCGCGACCTACGACGCGCTGCACCGCAACGGCACGCGCCTGGGCTGGAGCGCCGAGATGATGGCGAAGCTCGACCGCGTCCGCGCGCAGGGCATCGAGGCGATCCGCGTCGCGCGCGACGCCGGCGTGAAGATCGGCTTCGGCACCGACCTCCTCGGCGAGATGCACGCCGACGAGTCGCTCGAGTTCACGCTGCGCGCGCCGGTGATGCCGGCCGCCGACATCCTCCGCAGCGCGACCTTCGTCAACGCCGAGATCATGGGGCAGGCCGGGAAGCTCGGCGTCGTCGCCCCCGGCGCGCTGGCCGACCTCGTCGTCGTCGACGGCGACCCGCTGCAGGATCTCGCGCTGCTGCAGGGGCAGGGGCGGCACCTGCCGCTGATCGTCAAGGGCGGGGCGCTCTGCAAGAACGCCCTCCCGCACTGAGCTCGGTTCATCAAACCAACGACCAAGGAGGTCCCATGTCCGCACGACTCACTCGCCGCGACCTGATCATCGCCGGCGCCAGCCTCGCCGCCACGTCGGCGCTGCCCCGCTTCGCCTTCGCGCAAGGCTGCCGGCACGTTCCGCGTCGCGCTCGCTGTGCCCGGTCACCGGCGCCGGCAGCCCCTACGGCAGCGGCATGCAGAAGGCCATCGAGCTCGCCGTGGCCGAAGTGAACGCCGCGGGCGGCGCCGGCGGCGCGAAGCTCGAGCTCTTCACCGAGGACACGCAGACCAAGCCCGACGCGGCCGTGCTCGCGGCGAAGAAGCTGATCGAGGTCAACAAGGTGCAGGCGATCCTCGGCACGTGGTCGTCGGGCGTCACGCTCGCGGTGATGCCGCTGACCGAGGCCGCCGGCATCATCCAGATGAACTGCTCGGGCGCGCCGGCGATCTCGACGCTGGACACCAAGGACCTCGTCTGGCGCTACCAGGCGACCAACGACCGCTTCGGCCAGGCGTTCGCGGTGATCGCCGAGAAGCGCGGGTTCAAGCGGCCGGCGACGATGGCGTTCAACAACGCCTCGGGCATCGGCAACACCGAGGGCTTCAAGAAGGCGTGGGAGAAGAAGGGCGGCAAGATCGTCGCCAGCGTCGTCTACGAGCCGAACCGTCCGTCCTACCGGACCGAGCTGCAGCAGATCCTCGCCGCCAAGCCCGACGTCATCGTCACCGGCTCGTACCTGCCCGACTCGACGATCATCCTGCGCGAGTGGTTCCAGACCGGGCAGGACGTCAAGTGGATCATGCCCGGCTGGGCGGCGAACCCGGACCTCGTCAAGGCGCTCGGCAACGAAGTGGTCGAGGGCGTGATCTCGGTCGAGAGCGTGTCGAACGAGAGCGCCGCGTCGTACAAGGCGCTCGACGCCGCCTACACCAAGGCGACGGGCAAGTCGGTGTCGACCAACGCCTACGCGGCGATGACCTACGACATGGTCGTCGTGCTGGCGCTGGCGATGGAAGCGGCGGGTCCCGGCGCGACGGTCGCGCAGGTGAATGCCAAGATCCGCGACATCGCGAACCCGCCCGGCACGCCGGTCAGCTCGTTCGCCGAGGGCAAGAAGCTGCTCGCCGAGAAGAAGAAGATCAACTACGAGGGCGCGTCGTCGCGCCTCGACTTCGACCAGTACGGCGACGTGACGCCGGACTTCGGCGTGTTCGTCATCGAGAAGGGCCAGCTCGTCCGCCGCGACGTCGTCTCGATCTGATGCGCGCCGCGCGACGGCGCCGTTGCCGCTGATGGCGCCGTCGCGCACGCCGTTCCCGCTGCCCCGGGCGCGCGGTTTCCGGGGCCCGCCGTCGCCATGACGCTCGTCGACTTCGCGAACCTGCTGATCAACGGCACCGTCGAGGGCCTGCTGATCGCGCTGCCGGCGCTCGCGCTGACGCTGGTGATGGGCATCGCGCGCTTTCCCAACGCGGCGACCGGCGACTACATGACGGTCGCCGCCTATGCGGGCATCGGCGTGCAGGCGCTGGGCGTCACGTCGATCGCGCTGGCCGGCGTGGGCGCGATCGCCGCCGGCATCGCGATCTCGCTGCTCTTCTACGTGACGGTGTTCCGGCCGCTGCGCACCCGGCCGCCGGTGGCGAGCCTGGTCGCGTCGATCGGCGTCGCGTTCTTCGCCCGCGCGATGCTGACGCTGTTCGTCGGCCACGACCAGTACACGTTCCAGATCCCGCTGGCGCGGGCGTGGAACTTCGGCGGCGTCCGGATCCTGCCGACCGACCTGTACGTCGCCGCGAACGCGCTCGCCGCCGTGGTGCTGCTGTTCGCGCTGCTGCACCTGACGCCGATCGGCCGCCAGATGCGCGCGATCGCCGACAACCCCGATCTCGCCCGCGCGTCGGGCATCCGGTCGCGGCGCGTGCTGCTCGCGCTGTGGGCCATCGCCGGGGCGCTGTGCGCGCTCGGCGGCATGATGTACGGCGTCAAGGCGGTGGTGATGCCCGAGCTCGGCTGGGAGCTGCTGATCCCGGCCTTCGCCGCGATGATCCTGGGCGGCATCGGCAGCCCGGTGGGCGCGGTGCTGGGGGGCGTGCTGCTGGGCATCGCGTCGGAGCTCTCGGTGCCGCTGGTCGGCCCGTCGTACAAGATCGCGGTGGCGTTCGCCGTGCTGCTGCTCGTGCTGCTGGTGCGCCCGCGCGGGCTGCTCGGCCGCCCCATTGCGGTCCGATAAGCCATGACCGCCTACCTCGTCGCCGTCGGCATCGTCGCGCTGATCTACATGCTGCTGACGATCGGCCTCAACCTGCAGTACGGCTACACCGGGCTGATCAACTTCGGCGTGGTCGCGTTCTTCGCCATCGGCGCGTACGCGTCGGCGCTGCTGACGCTGAAGGGCTGGCCGCTCGCGCCCGCCTTCGCCGTCGCGACGCTGATCGCGGCCGATCGTCGCGTACCCGATCGGGCTCATCTCGCTGCGGCTGTCCGACGACTACCTCGCCGTCGTGACGCTGGGCTTTTCCGAGACGGTGCGGCTCGCGATCCAGCAGGAGCGCTGGCTGACCAACGGCGTGCAGGGGCTGCCCGGCATCCCGCGGCTCTTCCAGTCGCTGGGCATCGGCAGCTACGCCGAGGTCGCGACGCTGGCGCTGCTGATCGCCGCCAACGCCGCGGTGATCGGCCTGATGGTCCACCTGGTGAAGAGCCCCTACGGCCGGCTGATCCAGGCGATCCGCGACGACGAGGTCGCGGTCGAGGCGATCGGCAAGGATCCGCGCCGCCTCAAGGTCCAGGTGTTCATGCTGGGGTCGGGGCTCGCCGGGCTCGCCGGCGCGTTCTACGCCCACTTCATCACCTACCTGTCGCCCGACCAGTTCCTGCCGCTGGTCACGTTCTACGTCTGGATCGCGATGATCATCGGCGGCACGGGCCGGACGTCCGGCGCGATCGCCGGCAGCGTGATCCTGATGGTGTTCCTCGAAGGCTCGCGCTTCGTCCGCGACTGGATTCCCGGCGTGTCCGAGGTGCAGATGGCGAGCGTGCGGCTCGCGCTCGTCGGGCTCGCGCTGATCGTGTTCACCATCTACCGGCCGCAGGGGATCATGGGCGGGAAGGGCGATACGCCAGCGCGATGACCGTCATGGCACGCTGCTCGCCGCCACCGGCGTCTCCAAGGTCTTCGACGGCTTCCGGGTGCTGGACGACGTGTCGTTCACCGTGCCCGACCGCGGCCTGACCGGCATCGTCGGCACCAACGGCGCGGGCAAGAGCACGCTGTTCGCCGTCGTCAGCGGGCAGCTCGCGGCCGACGGCGGACGGGTCGACTTCGCCGGCGACGACGTCACCTCGCTGTCGCCGATGCGCCGCGCGCAGAAGGGGCTGGGGCGCACGTTCCAGGTGCCGCGCGAGTTCCCGCACCTCACCGTCCGCGAGAACCTGCTGGTCGCCGCGCCCCGCAAGTACGGCGAGACGCTGCGCTCGGTGTTCCTCGGCCTGCCGCGCGTCGCCCGCGAGGAGAAGGAGCTGCATCACCGGGCGGCCGGCTGGATCCGGTTCCTGAACCTCTCCGCCGTCGCCGACAAGCCCGCCGGGACGCTGTCCGGCGGCCAGAAGAAGCTGCTGGAGCTCGGCCGGATGCTGATGCTCGAGCCCCGCTGCATCCTGCTCGACGAGCCGTTCGCGGGCGTCAACCCGGTGCTGGTCGGCGAGATTTCGCAGCGGATCCGCGAGCTCAACGCCGACCGCGGCATCGCGTTCGTCATCATCGAGCACCACCTGGAGGCGCTGAAGGCGCTGGTCGCGCACCTGTACGTGATGGACCAGGGGCGGATCATCGCCGACGGCGAGCCCGGCGCGGTGCTGGCCGAGCCCAGGGTGCAGGAGGCGTACATGGGCGGGGTGATATGAGCCCCCTGGCTCGTTGCACTCGCGTCCCCCCGGGGACCCGATCGCCCCTTGGGGCGGCCCGGCGGGACGCCTGATGCTGCTCTCCGTCCACGACGTCCGCGGCGGCTACGGCGAGGCCGACATCCTGCACGGGGTCGGCCTCGAGGTCGGCGAGGGCGAGATCGTCACCATCGCCGGGACCAACGGGGCGGGCAAGTCGACGCTGGCCAAGGCGGTCATCGGGCTGCTGCCCCGGATGTCCGGCCGGATCGAGCTCGCCGGCCGCGACATCACCGGGCTGGCGGTCGAGGACCGGATCGCCGCGGGCATCGCCTACGTGCCGCAGGTCGCCAACGTCTTCCCGTCGCTGACCGTCCTCGAGAACCTGAAGGTCGTGCCCAACGTGCCGGACGCGGGCGCGGAGATCGCGCGGCAGCTGGACGCCTTCCCGGCGCTCAAGGGGCGGCTGCGGCAGCGCGCCGGCACGCTGTCGGGCGGCGAGCGGCAGCAGCTGGCGTTCGCCCGGGCGCTGCTGACGCAGCCGAAGCTCGTGATCCTGGACGAGCCGACGGCGGCGCTGGCGCCGGCGCTGGTCGCGCAGGTGTTCGACCTGGTGACGGCGCTGCCGGGACGGGGCGTGACGGTGCTGATGGTCGAGCAGCGCGCCCGGCAGGCGCTGGCGGTCAGCGATCGCGGCTGCATCCTCGACCAGGGGAAGGTCGTGCTGACCGGCCCGGCGGCCGAGCTTCTGACCGACGACCGGATGGCCCGGCTCTACCTCGGCGCCGGGCACTGAACCCGCCCGCCGCGGCGCGGTCGAACGTCGAGCAGCCGGTTGGCGAAGGCCTGCACGGGACGCCAGCCACGCATCAATTTCCAGTATAATCAATACCGTATCATCACCGTCGCCGGTCGGCCCTAGCCGACCCGGCGCTTGACAGGCGTCTTCGGGACGGTATACTCCGCCCCGATGCTGCGATGCAGCATGATGCCTTGGCCGCGACAGCGCGACCCGAGGTCACGTTCGAAGTGAGCTTGCCCGATAGCCCGGGAACCCGCCCGGAGTCGGAGATGAGGAGATTCGTTACCGCAGCAAGGTAACCCCCGGAGGCCGGTTGGCGCCGCTCGATGCGACGCCGGAGGAGGCCTGGAACCGGGACCAACCGTCAGGAGGTTCTCATGACGACTGCTTTGTTTGGAACACGCCGGATCGCCACCGGCCACGAGCTCCACCTCGAGCTCGGGCGCACCCGGGCGATCCTTCTGGCCCTCGTGGCCACCCTCTGCGTCGCCTGGCTGCTGTCGTCGGCGACCTCGCTGCAAAGACTCATCGCGGCACCCGCCATCGCGGCGGCAATCTCCGACCGGGCGCGCCGAGGCCTCCGGCGCGGACGCCATCGTGCCGGTGGCGGCGAAGGTCGCCCCGCAGGCGCGCCCGGAGATCGACGCGCTGGCCGGGGTCATCGCCAAGCGGTACCGGATCGCCCCGGAGGCGACGCGCGGCCTCGTCGAGACCGCGTACGGCGAGGGCCAGCGGATCGGCCTCGACCCGCTGCTGATCATGGCCGTCATCGCCATCGAGTCCCGCTTCAACCCGATCGCCGCCAGCGACATGGGCGCGCAGGGACTGATGCAGGTGATTCCCGGGCTATCACAAGGAGCGGATCGCGGCGGCGGCCGTCGAGTCGGTGCTCGACCCGCACGACAACATCCGCCTGGGCGCGCTGGTGCTGAAGGAAGCGATCCGGCGCGGCGGCAGCGAGACCGCCGGCCTGCAGCTCTACGCCGGCTCCGCCGACGACGCCAACGCCACCTACGCGGGCAAGGTGCTCGCGGAGAAGCAGCGGCTGCTGCAGGCGGTCCAGCGCCTGCGCGAGCGCCTGCGGGCGTAGCGCCGCAGGCGTATCACCGGGCTACGTCGCGACCGCCTCCAGGACCGGCGGCAGCGCGATCTCGTGCCCGGTGCTGAACTGGTAGTCGCGGAACACGTGCTCGGCGGTGAGCAGCTCCCAGCTGCCGTCGGGAAGACGGCGTGACGTGTCCTTCAGCCGGTAGACGTACTGCCCGCACGTCCAGATGTCGAAGTTGCGCATGTTCGTGCACAGGCAGGTCTTGTCCTTGACCGAGATCTTCTTCGCCGTCGGGTTCCGCGCGACCTCGCGGTTGTACGCGTCGATGTAGGCGCAGTTGCCCGAGCTGTCGAGCAGGTAGCCGTAGGCCTCGCAGTTCGGCCGGCTGCCGGCGCCGATCGCGGGGCTCGTCGTCAGCATCCGCATCGGGTAGCCGGTCGGCGACAGCGTGTTGACGACGACCTCGTCCTCGGTCGAGCGGAAGTACTCCTGCTTGAGCGTCCGCCGGCAGGCCGCATTCGTTCGTCACCGTGAAGCGCGTGGCGACCTGCACGGCGGCCGCGCCATTCTCCAGGAATGCGACGGCGTCGCTGCCGGTGAAGATGCCGCCCGCCGGGATCAGCGGGATGTCGAGCTGCTCGGCCTGCAGGAAGCGCTGGATCTCGGCGACGATCGTCGCGAGGTCGTAGGTCGCCCAGTCGTCGGCGCCGAACCCGAGGTGCCCGCCCGCGAGCGGACCCTCGACGATGACGTAGTCGGGCAGCCGGTCGAGCCGCGCGTTCTTGCGCAGGAAGAGCTGCAGCGCCCGCAGCGAGGAGACGATGATCCCGAGCTTCGCGTCGCGGAAGCGCGGGTGGTCGGCGATCAGCCCGAACGAGCCCAGGTGCAGCCCGGCGGACAGCGTGATGCCGTCGATGCCGGCGTCGAGCGCGGCGGTGAGGCGGACGCGCAGCGTGTCGCGCGGCGCGTTCATCGTCAGCTTCTCCATGCAGTTGACGAAGATCATGCCGGGGCCGCGCTTGGCCTCCATCGTCCGGCCGACGTGCAGCTGCGTCGCCTCGGCGAGCCGCCCGAGATCGAACAGCACCTTCGACTTGTCGGAGTTGGCGACGTTGTACTTGTAGAGCTTCGCCTTTTCCTTGACGAAGTGGGTGTGGAACCGGCGGTCGGACACCGTCGGCACCATCGCGTCGGAAATGTGACCGATGCCGCCGAGGCGCGCGACTTCGAGCGCAAGCCCCGCGGTCGAGATGTCGACGCCCATGCCGCCGCAGACGATGGGTACCAGTTCTTGCTTGCCGAACCGCAGGCGAAAGTCGTCAACGCGCCGCATCGGGAAATCCTCGGGTCGTGGCGGCTGCACCGAACCGGCGCAGTCCGCCGCGCATTATGCGGCGCGAAGGCCCGGCGAGGGAACCACTCCGCCCGGGGGGCCTTTGCCAACCGCGACTCACCTGATCCGCTCGACCGCCGCCAGGATGCGCCGGAGGCGGTCGCGGTCGCGCGGGTCGGCGACGCCCGGCTGCGCGCACCAGGCGACCAGCCGCTCGCCGGGGGCGTTGGCCGTGGACGCGGCGGCGCCCTGGAAGCGGTCGCGCAGCTGCCTCACCTGCAGCGCCAGCCGCTGCGCCTGCAACTCGGCCGGGCTGTCGAGGCCCGAGCGCCATCTCGAGCTCGAGCAGCGCCTCGCCGCGCGCGGCGGCGCCGCGCTCGATCCGGGCCCGGTAGGCGCTGGCGGCCGCCGGCGTCGGCCAGCGCCCGGAGCGCGGCATCGCGCCGCGCGGCGATCTTCTTCTCCCATGCCGGCGGCAGCGCGGGCAGCGCCGTCCACGCTCGCGAGTCGGCGGCGGCCGCGTCCGCTGGCTCCGTGCCGTCCGCCGCCGGCACGCGGCGCGTCGAGCTCCTCGCACAGCTGCTCCTTCGCCGCCAGCGTCTGCCAGACCGCGGCCTCGCGGGAGCGCGCGCGCGCCGTCAGCACCGCCTCGACCGCCGCCTTCGCCTGCCGGAACCGGGACTCGACGCCCTGCAGCGCCGGATCGAGGCCGGCCGCTCTGCTCTCTCCACTGCTCCTGCAGCTCGCGCAGCGACGCGGCGAAGCTCCTGGTCGGCCTTGTCCGCCGCGCCGGCCGCGAGCTGCTCGAGCCTGCGCGCAGAGGTCCTCCAGCGCGCGCCGCTGCTCGTGCTTGCGGCCGTCCTCTTCCTTGCGCTTGGCTCGTGCGCGCCTTGAACACGGCGTCGCAGGCGGCGCGGAACTGCTCCCACAGCGCGCGCTCGTCGCGCTGCGCCAGCGGCAGCGCCTTGGCCTGCTCCTGCCAGCGCGCCTGGAGCGCCTTGACCTGCGACGGCGCGTCGCGCTCCATCGCCTTGCGCCGCCAGCGCCGTGGCCTCGTCGATCAGCGCCTGGCGGCCCGCCTTGGCCTGATCGCGCGCCGCCGACAAGCGCGTCGCGCAGCGGCGCGAGCGCGGCCTTGAGCCGCGCGTCGAGCTTCTTCCACGCGCCGGGCTCGACGCTGCCCAGATCGCCTTCGCGCCAGGCGTGGTCGGTCTCGCGCAGCCAGCGCTCGATCGCGCGCCAGTCGCGGGGCTCCGGCGAGCAGCGTCGGCGCGTGCGCCGCGCGCCGCCGCGATGAATTCCTCGCGCTGCTTGCGCGCCTGCTTGCGCTGCGCGGCCAGCTCGGCGAAATGCCTGGCCGCGGGCGCGTAGGCCTTCTCGCAGGCGCGGTCGAAGCGCTCCCACAGCGCCTTCGGCACGCCGGCGTGCTGCTGGTCGAGCGCCTTCCATTCGTTGCGCAGCTTCTGCACTTCCTGCGCGAGCTGCGGCGGATCCAGCGTCTGCGTCGGCGAGCGCTTCGGCGCGCTCGCACAGCTGGACGCGCGCGTTCTGCTGGCCGAACGATTCCCAGCGCTCGAGCTCGACCAGCTGCTGCACGCAGGCGGCCAAGGCGCTGCAGCGTCGGCTTCGGCAGCGGGCCGGCGTCGGGCTTGTGCGCCGGATCTCGTCGGCGGCCGCGCGCGCCGCCTGCAGCTGGCCGGCGGCGAGCGCCTGCTCGGCCGGCGTGCAGCAGGGCGTGCACGCGCTGCCGCGCCGCGCTCGACTTCCTGCTGCGCGGCGCGGATCTGCTCGAGCCGGCGCTGCTCGACGACCATCAGCGCGGCCTCGAAGCGGCGCGTCAGCGCGGGCGTGCGCGTCGCCCGGTCGAGCGCCTGCCAGCGCTCGGGCAGCTTCGCGTTGTCGATCGACGTGCCGGCGGCGAGCTGCTCGGCCTCGACGACCAGCGCCTCGGCGCCGGCCAGCGGCCTGCTGCTCTGCCTCCCACGCCGCGATGCTGCTGCTGCCGCCGTCGAGCGCCGCGAGCGCCGCGGCGTCGCCGTACGCGCTGCGCCTCCTCGCGCAGCGCGGCGAGCTCGGCGCGACAGCGCGGCCAGCGCTTCGGCCGCGGCGCGGCGCTTCGAGCGTGCCCGAGCCATTCGCGCAGCCTGCGCTCGAACCGCGTCCGCGCGCGCTGCTCTTCCTGCTCGCGGTCGAAGCGCGCCTGGATCGCCTGGCGCGCGGCGTCGCAGCGCGCGAGGCGCGCGGCGTCGCCGCGCGATGTCGAGCGCCTGCCAGCGGCGGTCGAGCTCGATCACCGCCGTGAGTATCGGGCCCGGGCTGCGTCGGCCAGCGCCTCCAGCTCGCGCGATGATCGCGTCGGCCTTCGGCCGCCTGCGTCGGCGCGGCGCTCGATCGCGTCGATGCGCTGGCGCGCGAGCCGGGCCACGCCGTGGTCCTTGTTCGCTGCCGCGTCGGCGAGCTTGCGCAGCCGCTCCGCGCGTGTCGCACGCGCTCGGCGGCGGCCAGCCGCGTCTCCGCGTGCTCGGCGGCGAGCGCGAGCTCGACCAGCGCGTGCTTCGTCGCGGATCGCGGCGATCGCGCGCGGCGGCGCTCGGCATCCGCGCGCGCGGCGCGCCACGTCGGCGCGGATCGCGTCGGTGCAGTCGTCGGCCGCGAGCAGCGCGTCGCGCAGCGCCGGCGTCCTGCGTTTCCGCCAGCGCGCTCGGCGAGCGCGGCGGCGAGCGCAGCGCGCACGCCGGCGTCGGTTTCCGTCTCGCCACGCCGCGGCCAGCGCCGCCGAGATCGGCTGCAGCGGCGCGCGGCCGCGGCGCGCGCACCTCCGGCGCCGGATCGGCGGCGAGCAGCCGCGCGAGCTCCTCCGAGTCCGGCGGCAGCTCCGCGACGCCGAGGACCCGCTGCGCCGGATCGGCGTGCTCGTGCAGGGCGGAGCGCGTGAAGAGTTTGGTGATCATGGCGGAGACGATGGCGGCGTGGGGCCGCGGGGGTGGGAGCAGGACGGTGGGCGATGAGCGCGGGCGCTGCCGGCCCGTGCCGCGGTGGAACCCTGCGTCGAATGTAAGACGACCGTTGGCGAGTGCCCGATGTCGATGGAGCGCCCATGATAGCAACGATCGCGAAAGGGGGTCAGGTCCTTCAAGAAAGTAGGGTCAGACACCACTTCTTTTTCCGCAAAGAGGAAGTAGTGTCTGACCCTACTTATTCGGAGGGGATGGCGCCGAAGCCGGGCAGCTTCAGGGCGGGGCGGGCGAGGTCGATGCCGGTGACGAGGCCGAGGACGTTGAGCTCGAAGCCTTCGTCGGGACCGGCGAGGACGCCGAGCAGCCCGCCGAGCGACAGCTGCCAACCGGTGCCGCTGGGCGTGCGCGCGAACACCCGCCCGTCGGGCAGGTAGTCCTTGCCGATGGCGAGCGACGGCAGCGCGAGCCGCAGCTCGGGAATCTCGCGGCCGAGGTGCGCGGTGAAGGTATTGCTGTTCGGGCCCGGCCACGCGCTGTAGCGGTCGGGGTACGGGTAGCTCGCGACCGCCTGCGGCAGCCTCGCGATGACGGCTTCCGCCGCGGCGCCGCGCAGCTCGCGGACCAGCTGCGGCTTCGCGCCGAACCACTCCGCATCGGGCGCGCGCGAATCCGACACGGAAACGGCGGAGCCGCCGCGCATCGCGTACCAGCCGATCACCTCGTAGCGCGTGTAGCGCTCGGCGCCCGCCGGCTTGGCCGCGAGCCACGTGTGCACGGCGAACGCGCCGCGCCAGTTGAACGCGCGGCCCGCATAGACCTGCACGATCGCTTCCGGATGCGTGGCCGCGTCGGGGGCGAGGCCCGTCGGTCGATGCGTGGCCGTCCGCCATTCGGTGGACAGCGACGCGCGGCCGAACGCGAGCACGAGCATCGGCCCGCTCGCGAGCAGCGCGACCAACAGCAGCAGCCAGAGCGTCATGCGGGGGAACGTCATCGCGCCTGATTATCGTCGTCATCGGTGCGCGCGATCGGACGTGATCGGCGATGGTGCACCGCACCGAACGAGCGCCGATGTCACACCGCCTGCCGCCCAATCTGGCAATGCAGCTTGACCTCCGTCAATTGATGCTGCGCTGCAACGATCATCATGAACACGAAGCCGGTCCACCCGATGTCCGATGTCCCTCCGCCGCAAATCCCCATGACGACCCACGACGATCCCGTTGCCGCCAGCGTGGCGCGCCATCACGGCGACCCGACGAAGCTGCCGCAGATCCTGCGCGACGTGCAGGCGGCGAAGGGCTTCCTCGACCCCGACACGATCGATGCCGTCGCCGCCGCGCTCCCTATCCCGCGCGTGCGCGTCGAGAGCACGGCGACGTTCTATCACCTGCTGCACACGCAGTCGCACGGCGTCTACGAGATCCTGTTCTCCGACAACATCGTCGACCAGATGCAGGGCGGGCCGCGCGATGCTCGAGTACACCTGCGAGCGGATGTGGCTCGCGCCCAACAAGGTTTCGGAGGACGGCCTCGTCTACGTCGGCACGAACCTCCGACATCGGCCTCGGCGACCAGGGTCCGGCCGCGCTCGTCAACGGCTGGCCGCTGCCGCTGCTCGACCACAATCGCCTCGACCTGATCGCGGGCCTGATCCGCAACAAAAAGCCGCTCGCCGACTGGCCGAGCATGCTGTTCGAGGTCGCACCCAACGTGCGCCGCGGCGACGTGCTGCTGGCCGAGCCCTACGAGCCGGGCAGCGCGATCCGGCGGGTGCTGGAGCTCGGCCCCAGGGCATGCTCCACGAGATGGAGCGCTCGGGACTGCGCGGCCGCGGCGGCGCCGGTTACAGGACGGCGCTCAAGTGGGCGGCGTGCCGGCGGGCGACCGGCGGCGCGCACTTCGTCATGTGCAACGCCGACGAGGGCGAGCCCGGGACGTTCAAGGACCGCACGCTGCTGCAGGCCTACGCGGACCTCGTGTTCGATGGCATGACCGCCGCGGCGCGCGTCGTCGGCGCGGCGCGCGGCCTCGTGTACCTGCGCGGCGAGTACCTGTTCCTCGTCGAGCCGCTCGAGGCGGCGCTGCAGAAGCGACGCGACGAGGGGCCTGCTCGGCAACCGCATCCTCGGCGAGGCGGGCTTCGACTTCGACATCGCGATCGACCTCGGCGCCGGCGCGTACATCTGCGGCGAGGAGTCGGCGATGATCGAGTCGGACTTGAGGGCAAGGCGGGCCGCCCGCGCAACCGGCCGCCGTTCCCCGTCACGTCCGGCTACCTGAACCAGCCGACGGTCGTCGACAACGTCGAGACCTTCGCCTGCGCGGCGAAGATCGCCGTCCGCGGCGGCGCGTGGTTCGCGTCGATCGGCACGCCCGATTCGGCCGGCACCAAGCTGCTGTCCGTGTCCGGCGACTGCGCGCGGCCG
>CAWHVP010000007.1:0-37524 GCA_963832705.1 uncultured beta proteobacterium
GGACGAACACACGCTCGCCGACCTGGTTGAGAAGCCACGCGTACTCAGGCAGACGTTGATTCACACCTGATCGCGACGCCCCGCGCACTTCCGTTGCAGTCAGCCCGTGGCCGAGCAGATGCGTTTGACCCCCCTTCAATCTTCCTCAGTCCAGGCGATGACCCAATCCCTTGGCAGGGAGGAGCCCATGCGCACGGAGGGGAGCGGAGGACTCGCGACCGTGTATGGCCACGCGAGCTCGATCAGTGGCCGGCCGCCGGAAGCAGGATCGATCTCGAGAGTCCGCCTGATCATCGTTTGGCGCAAGGAGGCCGATGGGCACTGGCGCGTAGCACAGGAACTGCTGAACGCCGACCCGGCGGCCGGCAAGTAGCAGACCGAGCGATGGGCCGAGACGCCTCGAACAGTAAGCCGCCACGGGCCCAATCGGGGGAGCGCCAACCCGAGACTGGTCGGATTGGTCCACGTCGCAACGTGGATTCCGCGGGTTCCCCTGTGAAAGGACTGGCGGAGAGGGCGGGATTCGAACCCGCGTTAGGCTGTTAACCTAAACACGCTTTCCAGGCGTGCGACTTAAACCGCTCATCCACCTCTCCGGTCCGCGCATTTTACCCGATCCGGCGGAGCGGCCGGGCCTCGCGGCACGCGCCGCGCGCGCACGTGCCGCGCACCAAGCCTATCCCCGCTGCATCTGCGCGTCGACGACCGTCAGCGCCGTCATGTTGACGATCCGCCGCACCGTCGCGGACGGCGTCAGGATGTGCACCGGCCGCGCGACGCCGAGCAGGATCGGGCCCCAGCGTCACGTTGTCGCCCGAGGCCACCTTCAGCAGGTTGAACGCGATGTTGGCGGCGTCGATCGTCGGCATGATCAGCAGGTTCGCCTCGCCCTTCAGCCGCGAATCCGGCATCACGGCGTTGCGCACCGACTCCGACAGCGCGGCGTCGCCGTGCATCTCGCCGTCGACCTCGAGGCCGGGATCGCGCTCGTTGATCAGCGCGAGCGCCTGCTGCATCTTGCGCGCCTGCGGATGCTCGCTGCTGCCGAAGGACGAATGCGACAGCAGCGCGACCTTCGGCGTGATGCCGAAGCGGCGGATCTCCTCGGCGGCGAGGATCGCGATCTCGGCGACCTCCTCGGCCGTCGGATCGGGATTGACGTAGGTGTCGGCGATGAACACCGTGCGCGTGGGCAGCACCACCGCGCTCATCGCGGCGTAGGTCTTCACGCCCGGGCGCCGCCCGATCACCTGGTCGATCAGGTGGCGGTGGACGTGGTGCGCGCCGAACGTGCCGCACAGCATGCCGTCGGCGTCGCCCATGTGGACCGTCATCGCGCCGATCAGCGTGTGCCGCCGGCGCATCTCGACCTGCGCGTAGGGCAGCGACACGCCCTTGCGGCAGGTGAGCCGGTAGTACTCGGTCCAGTAGGCCTTGTAGTGCGGATCCGAATCGGGATTGATCACGTCGAAGTCGACGCCCGGCTCGATCCGCAGCCCGAAGCGCTGGATCCGCTGCGCGAGCACGGCGGGCCGCGCGATCAGCACCGGCCGCGCCAGCCGCTCGTCGACGACCACCTGCACGGCGCGCAGCACGCGCTCGTCCTCGCCCTCCGCGTAGACGATCCGCTTCGGGCTCTTCTTGGCCGCCGTGAAGATCGGCTTCATCAGCAGGCCCGAGTGGTAGACGAACTGCGTGAGCCGGTCGCGGTACGCCTGGAAGTCCGTCGATCGGCCGCGTCGCGACGCCCGAGTCCATCGCCGCCTTCGCGACGGCGGAGGCGACGGTGACGATGAGCCGCGGGTCGAAGGGCTTCGGGATCAGGTACTCGGGGCCGAAGCGCAGGTTCTCGATGCCGTAGGCGTGCGCGACGATGTCCGACTGCTCGGCCATCGCGAGCTCGGCGAGCGCGTGCACCGTCGCGAGCTTCATCTCCTCGTTGACCGTCGTCGCGCCGACGTCGAGCGCGCCGCGGAAGATGAACGGGAAGCACAGCACGTTGTTGACCTGGTTCGGGAAGTCCGACCGGCCGGTGGCGATCACCGCGTCCGGGCGCGCCGCCTTGGCGAGGTCGGGCATGATCTCGGGCTCGGGATTGGCGAGCGCGAGGATCAGCGGCTGCTCGGCCATCGTCGGCAGCCACTCGGGCTTCAGCACCTTGCCCGCCGACAGCCCGAGGAAGATGTCGGCGCCCTTGCAGGATCTCCTGCAGCGTGCGCGCGCTCGTGTCGCTGCGCGTAGCGCGCCTTGTTGTCGTCCATCAGCTCGGTGCGCCCGGCGTAGACGACGCCCGCGATGTCGGCGACGAAGATGTTCTCGCGCCTGATGCCGAGGCTCACGAGCAGGTCGAGGCAGGCGAGCGCGGCGGCGCCCGCGCCCGAGCACA
This sequence comes from uncultured beta proteobacterium, assembly GCA_963832705.1. Lineage (GTDB taxonomy): Bacteria > Pseudomonadota > Gammaproteobacteria > Burkholderiales > Casimicrobiaceae > CAIWHR01. Next base: position 2,387 of record CAWHVP010000007.1, read on the forward strand.
CGAGCTTCACGTCGGCGATGTTCTTGCCGACGACGCGCAGGCCGTTGGTGATCGCCGCGCCGACGATGATCGCCGTGCCGTGCTGGTCGTCGTGGAACACCGGGATCTTCATCCGCTCGCGCAGCTTGCGCTCGACGTAGAAGCACTCCGGCGCCTTGATGTCCTCGAGGTTGATGCCGCCGAACGTCGGCTCGAGCGAGGCGATGATGTCGATCAGCTTGTCGGGATCGCGCTCGTCGATCTCGATGTCGAAGCAGTCGATGCCGGCGAACTTCTTGAACAGCACCGCCTTGCCTTCCATCACCGGCTTGGCGGCGAGCGGGCCGATGGGGCCGAGGCCCAGCACCGCGGTGCCGTTGGTCACGACGGCGATCAGGTTGCCGCGCGCGGTCAGGTTGCGCGCCTCGGCGGGATCGCGAACGATCTCGTCGCAGGCCGCGGCGACGCCCGGCGTGTAGGCGAGCGCCAGGTCGCGCTGGTTGGCGAGCTGCTTGGTCGGCGGCGACCGAGATCTTGCCCGGCGGCGACTGCCGGTGGTATTCGAGCGACGCGGTGCGAATGGCCTGGTCCGGCATGGGGTCTTGTCCCGGCTGCGTGTAAACCGTTGAATGATAGCCGATCCGGATCCGCCCGACCGGATTTCGCCGGGGGCGTCGCGCCGCGCCGCCGGGTCGGCCGATTTTGACGCCGCGCAAGTCCGGGCCGGGGCCGTCGGCTATAATCGCGGCTATTTTGCCGCCCGTGGCCAGCGTGCCGCGCCGGCGCCGTCCACCCCCACTTTCCGGTCCTCGTCCGACGCCCGATGCTCGAAGTCGTCGCCCTCGCTGCTCGCCGTGGCCACACCCGGTTGTTCACCGGGCTGTCGTTCGCCGTCGAGCCGGGTCAGGTGCTCGTGGTGACCGGCGCCAACGGCACCGGCAAGACGACGATGCTGCGGATGCTGGCGGGCCTGTCCAGCCCCGAATCGGGCGAGATCCGGTGGAACGGCACGGCCGTGCTCCCCTTCGATCCGGTGCTGCGCGCCGCCACCGCCTTCGCGGGCCACCACATCGCGCTCAAGGACGAGCTCACCGCCGAGGAGAACCTGGCGTCGCTGGTCGAGGTCGCGGGCGAGCGACCCGTCGCGCGACGACATCCGCGCGGCGCTCGACTCGGTCGCGCTCACGCCGCCAGCGCACGCTGCCGGCGCGCGTGCTGTCGCAGGGCCAGCGCCGGCGCATCGGGCTCGCCCGGCTCACGCTCGTGCGCCGGCCGCTGTGGATCCTGGACGAGCCGGTGACCGCGCTCGACGCGGCCGGCACCACGCTGCTCGCGCAGCTCGTCGCGGCCCACGCCGAAAGCGGCGGCCTCGCGGTCGCGGCCACGCACACGTCGCTCGGCCTGCCCGAGGCGCGCGTGCGCGCGCTGACGCTCTCCTGACGCGATGGCGACCGCCCCCGCTTCCGCCTCCCTCGACGCCGGCGCCGTGCTGCCCGGCGTGCGCTGGGCGCTGGTGCGCGACATGAAGCTCGCGCTGCGCTCGCGCGCGGAACTCGGCGTCCAGTTGCTGTTCTACATCATCGTGGTTTCCCTGTTCCCCCTGGCGACGACGCCGGAGCGCAACCTCCTCGCGACGATGGGACCCGGCGTCCTCTGGGTCGCGGCGCTGCTCGCCTCGCTGCTCTCGCTCCCGCGGCTCTTCGCCGCCGACCACGCCGACGGCACGCTCGAGCAGATCGCGCTGTCGCCGTACCCGCTGCCCGCCCTCATCTCCGGTAAAATCCTCGCCCACTGGCTGACGACCGGCCTGCCGATCGTGCTGCTCGCGCCCGTCCTCGGCTTCGAGTACTGGATGGACGGCGAGGCCGTCGCGACGCTGATGCTGGCGCTGCTGCTGGGCACGCCGATCCTGTCGCTGCTGGGCGCGATCGGCGCCGCGCTGACGCTGGGCCTGCGCGGCGGCGGCAGCCTGCTCGCGCTGCTGATCCTGCCGCTGTACGTGCCGGTGCTGATCTTCGGCGCGGGCGCCGTGGACGCGGTGCGCGCGGGGCTCGGCGTCACCGCCAACGTATCCCTGCTGGGCGCAGGGTTGCTGGTCGCGGCGGTCGGCGCCCCGTTTGCCGCCGCGGCGGCCGTACGTATCGCCCTCGATTGACCCAAGTCATGGCCACTGGCAACTGGTTTCGCTACGCTTCGCCTGCAACTTTCTACCCGCTCGCGGGGAAGATGATTCCGTGGTTCGGGTGGTCCGCCGCCGTCCTCGCGGCGATCGGCCTCTGGATCGGCCTCGGCATCGCGCCGACCGACTTCCAGCAGGGCGAGGCCTACCGGATCATCTTCATCCACGTGCCGTCGGCGTGGATGTCGATGTTCATCTACCTCGTGATGGCGGCCTGGGGCGCGCTGTTCCTCGGCTTCAACACGCGGCTGTCGGCGATGATGGCGCAGTCGCTCGCGCCGACCGGCGCGCTGATGACCTTCATCGCCCTCGTGACCGGCTCCTTCTGGGGGCGGCCGACGTGGGGCACGTACTGGGCGTGGGACGCCCGGATGACTTCGGAGCTGATCCTGCTCTTCCTCTACCTCGGCGTGATGGCGCTGCGCAACGCGATCGACGACCCGCGCCGGGCCGACCGCGCCTGCGCGGTGCTGTCGCTGGTCGGCGCGGTCAACGTGCCGATCATCTATTTCTCGGTGAAGTGGTGGAACACGCTGCACCAGGGCTCGTCGGTGAGTCTCACCGCCGCGCCAAAGATGGCCATGACGATGCTGACCGGCATGCTGATCATGTCGTTCGCCGCGTGGTTCTATTCGATCGCCGTCTGCCTCTATCGCGCCCGCGTGATCATGCTCGAGCGCGAGCGGGGCTCGGCGTGGGTGAGTGAACTGCAGGAGGTCAGGGCAAGATGACCGAATTCTTCGCAATGGGCGGATACGCCTTCTACGTCTGGGGCGCGTACGGCATCACCGCGCTCACGCTGGTGATCGAGGTGCTGTCGGCACGCTCGCGCCATCACCGTTCGCTCGAGGAGGCGCGCCTCGCGACTCCCGAGACGACGTCCATCGCCGCGGAGGGCCGGCCATGAAGCCCCGTCATCGCCGCTTCCTCTGGATCGGCGCCGGCGTCGGCGTGCTGGGCGTCGCCGTCCGCGCTGGTGCTGAACGCGTTCCAGTCGAATCTCGTGTTCTTCTTCACGCCGACGCAGATCGCCGCGAACGAGGTGCCGAAGGGCCGCGCGTTCCGCGTCGGCGGGCTGGTCCAGGAAAAGAGCCTGGCGCGCGAGCCCGACGGCTTGACGGTCCGGTTCATCGTCACCGACACCGCCGCGAGCGTCCCGGTCCTCTACAAGGGCATCCTGCCGGACCTCTTCAAGGAGGGGAAAGGCGTCGTCGCGCAGGGCCGGATCGAGGCCGACGGGCTGTTCCACGCGAGCGAGGTCCTGGCGAAGCACGACGAGAACTACATGCCGCCCGAAGCGGCCGACGCCGTGGCCAAGGCCCACGGCACGACCGCCGCCGTCGAGAAGACCAGCAAGACCCTGCAACGATGATCCGCCAAGTGGGGTCGGACCCAATAAATGGGGTCAGACCCCAATTCTTGTTTGGAAATTGGGGTCTGACCCCATTTTTTGCCGAAGTAGTGTCTGACCCTACTTACTGGAGCTGACGGATGATCCCTGAAATCGGACACTTCGCGCTGATCCTCGCGCTGCTGCTGTCGGCGATCCTCGGCACGCTGCCGATCATCGGCGCGGCGCGGCGCATCCCGGCCTGGACCGGGCTCGCGCGCCCCGTCGCGCAGGGAATGTTCGTGTTCGTCGCGGTCGCCTGGGGCTGCCTCGCGTACTCGTTCCTCGTCAGCGACTTCTCGGTGCTGAACGTCGCGACCAACTCCAACTCGCAGCTGCCCGTCTACTACAAGTTCGCGGCGACCTGGGGCTCGCACGAAGGCTCGCTGATGCTCTGGGTGTTCATGCTCGCGGTCTGGTCGATGGCCGTGTCGGTGAAGAGCCGCCACCTGCCCGAGGAGATGGTCGCGCGCGTTCTCGGCGTGATGGGGCTCGTCAGCGTCGGCTTCCTGCTGTTCATGCTGCTGACGTCGAACCCGTTCGATCGGCGTCTTCCCGGTCCCGGCCGAGGGCCGCGACCTGAACCCGCTGCTGCAGGACCCGGGCATGGTCATGCACCCGCCGATGCTGTACATGGGCTACGTCGGCTTCTCGGTCGCCTTCGCGTTCGCGATCGCGGCGCTGATGGGCGGGCGCCTCGACGCCACCTGGGCCCGCTGGTCGCGGCCGTGGACGACGCTCGCCTGGAGCTTCCTCACCATCGGCATCATGATCGGCAGCTGGTGGGCGTACTACACGCTCGGCTGGGGCGGCTGGTGGTTCTGGGATCCGGTCGAGAACGCCTCGTTCATGCCGTGGCTCGTCGGCACCGCGCTGCTCCACTCGCTCGCGGTGACCGAGAAGCGCGGCGCGTTCAAGAACTGGACCGTGCTGCTCGCGATCTGCGCGTTCTCGCTCTCGCTCGTCGGCACGTTCCTCGTCCGCTCCGGCGTGCTGACGTCGGTGCACGCGTTCGCGACCGACCCGCGCCGCGGCGTGTTCATCCTCGCGTTCCTCGTCGTCGTCATCGGCGGCTCGCTGGCGCTCTACGCCGTCCGCGCGCCCAAGGTCGGGCTGGGCAGCCGCTTCGACGTCGTGTCGCGCGAATCGCTGCTGCTCGCCAACAACGTGCTGCTGCTGGCGGCCTGCGGCTCGGTGCTGCTCGGCACGCTCTACCCGCTGTTCCTCGATGCGCTGAACCTCGGCAAGATCTCCGTCGGCCCGCCGTATTTCGACGCGGTGTTCGTGCCGCTGATGACCCCGCTCGCGTTCCTGATGGGCATCGGCCCGCTCGCGCGCTGGAAGCAGTCCGAGGTCCCCGACCTTTGGCGGCGGCTGCGCTGGGCGGTGGCGGTCAGCGTCGTGACCGCGCTTGTCGCCCCGCTCGCGACCGGCCAGTGGAAGCCGCTGGTGAGCTTCGGCCTGCTGCTCGCGTTCTGGATCGTGGCCTCGACGTTCGTCGGCGTGCGCGAGCGCGTGCGCAACGGGCAGGGCGGCGTCCTCGCGCGTCTCGCGCGCCAGCCGCGCAGCTACTGGGGCATGGTGCTCGCGCACCTCGGCGTCGCCGTGTTCATCGTCGGCGTCACGATGGTCAAGGGCTACGAGTCCGAGCGCGACGTGAAGATGAACGTCGGCGACACGGTCAGCGTCGGCGGCTACGACTTCCGCTTCGACGGCGTCACGCAGGCGAGGGGCCCGAACTACCAGGCGACGCGCGGCGCGTTCACCGTCTCGAGGAACGGCGCCTACGTCGAGAACCTCTATCCGGAAAAGCGGATGTACAACGCCGGCGGCATGCCGATGACCAACGCCGCGATCGACAGCGGGCCCTTCGGCGACATCTACGTCTCGATGGGCGAGCCCGTCGGCGACGGCGCGTGGGTCGTCCGCGTCTACGACAAGCCCTTCGTCACCTGGCTCTGGGGCGGCTTCGTGCTGATGGCCATCGGCGGCTTCCTCGCGCTTTCGGACCGCCGCTACCGGGTGTCCGCGCAGCGCGACGCGGCGCTGCCGCGCGGCGCGGCGGCGGCCCGCTAGGACGGCGCCATGAACAAGAAGCTCCTGATCCCGCTGGCCGTCTTCATCGTCCTGGCCGGCTTCCTGTTCGTCGGGCTCTGGCGCGACCCGCGCGAGGTGCCCTCGCCGCTGATCGGCAAGCCCGCGCCGCAGTTCACGCTGGCGCAGCTGCACACGCCCGACACGAAGCTCGGGACCGCCGACATGAAGGGGCAGGTCTGGCTGCTGAACGTCTGGGCGTCGTGGTGCGTCTCCTGCCGCGAGGAGCACCCGCTGCTGGTCGAGCTCGGCAAGGCGAAGATCGTCCCCATCATCGGGCTCAACTACAAGGACCAGCCGGGGCCGGGCAAGCAGTGGCTGCGGCAGTTCGGCGACCCGTACACGACGTCGGTCGTCGACGCCGACGGCCGCGTCGGCATCGACTACGGCGTCTACGGCGTGCCCGAGACCTTCGTCATCGACAAGGACGGCACGATCCGCTACAAGCAGATCGGCCCGGTCACGGCCGAGGCGCTGGAGAAGAAGATCCTGCCGCTCGTCCGGGAGCTGCAGAAGTCATGAGATTCCTCGCCGCCCTCGCCCTCCCGCTGCTCGCCGCGCTGGCGACGCTCGCCCCGCTTCCCGCCGCCGCCGACGCGGTCCCGACCGTGACGGACCCGGTGGCGAACGCGCGCGCGGTCAAGCTGTCGGAGAAGCTGCGCTGCCTCGTCTGCCAGAACCAGTCGATCGCCGACTCCAACGCCGAGCTCGCCGTCGACCTGCGCACGCAGATCCGCGAGCAGATCGCCGCGGGCAGGAGCGACGACCAGATCGTCGACTACATGGTCACCCGCTACGGCGACTTCGTCCTCTACGAGCCGCCGTTCAAGCCGACGACGATCCTCCTGTGGGTCGGCCCCGTGCTGCTGCTGGTCGGCGGCTTCTTCATCCTCATCCGCAACCTCCGCCGCCGGCCCGCGACGGAGCCGACGCTCACGGCCGAGGAGCAGGAGCGCGCCGCGCGCCTGCTCTCCGACGACCAAGGGAAGACCGACAAGTGATCGCATTCGTCAGTATCGCCGCCGCCATGCTGGTGGCGGCGCTCGCGTGGGTCCTCGTGCCCCTGCTCCGGGGCACGCACCGCGAAGGCGTCGTGCGCGAGGCCTCCAACGTCGCCATCCTGCGCGACCAGCTCGCCGAGCTCGAGACCGACCTCGCCAACGGCACGATGCCGCGCGAGCAGTACGAGCAGGCGCGGCGCGAGCTCGAGACGCGGGTGCTCGAGGAATCGAAGGCGGCGCCCGCCGCCGCCGCCGGGCCGTCGCACGCGGGCGCGTACACGGCCGCGGTCCTCGGCGGCGCGCTGCCGATCGCGGCCGCGGTCCTCTATTTCGTCCTCGGCAGCTACCAGGCGCTCGCCCCCGGCGTGATGACCGCCGCCCGCCCCGACGGCAACGCGCAGCACGACCTGTCGCCGCAGAAGGTCTCCGAGATGGCCGCGAGCCTCGCCGCGAAGCTCGAGAAGGAGCCCGACAACGCGGCCGGCTGGTCGACGCTCGCCCACACGTACTACTCGCTGTCGCGCTTCCCCGAGGCGGTCGCCGCCTACGAGCGCGCGGCGAAGCTGCTGCCCGACGACGCGGACCTCCTCGCCGACTACGCCGACGCGCTCGGCGCCCTCAACCAGAGCCTCGCCGGCAAGCCGACGGAGCTCGTCAATCGCGCGCTGAAGGCCAACCCGTCGCAGTGGAAGGCGCTGGCGCTGGCCGGCACGATCGCCTTCGACCGCAAGGACTACAAGCAGGCGGTCGTCGTACTGGGAGCAGCTGAAGGCGACGCTGCCGCCCGAGTTCCGACATCGCCCGCTCGATCGACGCCAGCATCGCCGAGGCGAGGGACCTCGGCAAGATCGGGGCCGCAGCGGTCCCGCCCGCCTCCCCCGCCGCGGCCATGGCCGCCGCGAAGCCGGCTCCCGCACCGGCGGCTCCCGCGCCGGCGAAGGCCGCGGGCGCAGCGATCCCCGGCGCCGCCATCAGCGGCGAGGTGAAGCTCGCCCCGGCGCTCGCCAAGGGCGCCTGCGCCCAACGACCCCGTGTTCGTCATCGCCCGCGCGGCGGAGGGCCCGAAGATGCCGCTGGCGATCGTCCGCAAGCAGGTCAAGGATCTGCCGTTCACGTTCGCGCTCGACGACTCGCTGGCGATGTCGCCGGACATGAAGATCTCCAACTTCGCCGAGATCGTCGTCGACCGCGCGCATCAGCAAGACCGGCAGCGCGATGCCCGCCGCCGGCGACCTCGAGGGCTCGTCCAAGCCGGTCAGGATCGGCACGCAGGGCATCTCCGTCGTCATCGACGGCACGCGTCCCTGAGGCGGTGGCCCGCGCCGCGGGCCTCCCCGCGGCCCCATGGGCATGGCGGCGCCCGCCGCCTTGATTTGCATCATCCTTTTCGGCCCCGGCGCACTGTCGCGGTGCATTGTTGACGGGCGTCAAAGGGGACGTCCGCAGCGCCGGTCGATCGCCGCCCACGGCGGTAACATGGTTTCCAGTGTCGTCACGATCACCGGAGGGAGCCATGGATCGACGCTTCACGCACTTCATTGCCCGGGCCATCGCGGTCGCCGCCGTGCTGGCGCTCGCGGGTCTCGGCGGAACGGCCCTGGCGCAGGCGCCGGCCGCGTACAAGAGCCCGCCGGCCAAGGCGCCCGCGGCCAAGCTGAAGATCGACGTCAAGGAGTGCGCCGACTGCCACGACACGGTCGTCGACATGCGCGCGGCCGGCAAGCACAAGAACACGAGCTGCGCCGAATGCCACGACGGCATCGCCGAGCACCTCACCGACGTCAAGAAGCGGCCGGTGACCAAGACCGACCTCGCGACCTGCGGCGGCTGCCACCAGAACCAGTACAAGTCCTACGCGACGATGGACTGGGCCCGCACCGCGCGCTTCGAGAAGAAGCAGTACAGCGGCCCGGCGCCCGACCCCTCGTACGACCTCCTGATGAGCCCGCACGGGTTCACCAAGGAGCACAACATGCCGCGCGGGCACACGTTCATGCTGCTCGACCAGTACGTCGTCGACCGCGCGTTCGGCGGCCGCTTCGCGCCGAAGGAAGGCTGGAGCTACCTCGCGGGCTACGGCGACTTCAAGGTGATGGACGTCGTCGTCGACCAGTATCCCGACAACACCGACCAGAAGGTGTTCAAGCCCGGCACCGCCGCCGCGGCCAACCCGGTGTGCCTGTCGTGCAAGACGCAGGACCACATCCTCGACTGGGCGTACATGGGCGACCCGTCGCCCAAGGCGCAAGTGGAGCCGCACGTCGAAGGTCGTCGAGCTCGCGAAGGCGTCGAACCACGCGCTCAACTGCATCTTCTGCCACGACCCGCACGCGGCCAAGCCGCGGATCGTCCGCGACGCGCTGATCGACGCGGTCACGCGCACCGACTTCCCGACGCTGTACTCGCAGGACGCGAAGCGGACCAAGGTCGACGTCAAGGAGCATGGGCGAGCGCGGCTTCACGCGCAAGATCGGCATGCTCGCCGAAGTACGACGGCAAGCTGCAGTGCGGCCAGTGCCACGTCGAGTACAACTGCAACCCGGGCTTCAACCCGACCACCGGCGAGGCGATCCCGATGGCCGACAAGCGGACGAACTACTTCCCGTTCGTCGACGTCAACAACATCCTGAAGGCCTACGACCACATCCAGTTCCGCGACTTCCGCAACCAGTTCACCGGCGCGGCGCTGTGGAAGGCGCAGCATCCGGACGTCGAGACCTACTACAACTCGCGGCACGACAAGGAAGGCGTCGACTGCAAGGACTGCCACATGCCGAAGGTGAAGGACCCGAAGACCGGCAAGACCTACACGTCGCACTGGCAGACGAACCCGAAGCACTACATCAAGGAGACCTGCCTCACCTGCCACAAGAAGTGGACCGAGACGCAGGCGAGGTACACGATCGAGTCGATGGCCGCGCACTACCAGGGCAAGGTCCGCAACGCCGAGTTCTGGCTGTCGACGCTGATCAACCGCTTCACGCAGGCGCAGCAGCTCGGCGTCGGCGAGGACACGCTGAAGGCGGCGCGCGCCAAGCACGGCGACGCGCACGCGAACTGGGAATGGTGGACGGCGGCCAACGGCGCGTCGTTCCACAATCCGGACCTGTGGAAGGACTCGCTCGCGAAGTCCGTCACCGCGTCGCAGGAAGGCATCAAGATCCTCGACGATGCGATCAAGGCGAAGCAGACGGTCGCTGCGGCGCCGGCCGCGGCGCCCGCGGCGGCACCGGCACCGGCGACCGCGCCGAAGTAGCCGGCGGCCGTTGATCCTGGACAAGGGCGAGGCGCGTGCCTCGCCCTTTGTTCGTCCGGCGGCGCGATAATCGGGCATGGATTTGGAACTCGCCGACACGCTCGGCTTCTGGGCGATCGCGGCATCGATGACCGTCGGCGCGCTCGCCTTCGTGCTGCTGCCGCTCTCCCGCCGCCGCGCGCGCGAATCCGGCCGGACGGCGACGGCGGTGAACGTCGACGTCTACCGCAGCCAGCTCGCCGAGCTCGAGCGCGATTTCGCGTCGGGCGCGATGCCGGAAGGCGACTACCGGCAGGCGCGCCGCGACCTCGAGGCCCGGCTGCTCGCCGACGCCGACGACCAGTCGGCGAGCGCATCGGCGGGCACGCCGCGCATCCGCGGGACGAAGGCGGCGGCGGTCGCCGTCGGCGTCGCGCTGCCGGCGCTGGCCTTCGGGCTCTACGCGCTGTTCGGCACCCCGGCCGCCCTGCGCGAGGAAGCGCCGGTCGCGGGGTCGCTCGCCGTCGCGGCGAACGACACGCCGGCGACGCTGCGCGCGAAGCTCGCCGCGCACGTCGAGCGCACTCCGCGCGACGGGCGCGCGTGGATGCTGCTCGCGCGCGTCGACTTCGCCGCGGAGCGCTACGCCGATGCCGCGGCGTCGTACGCGCGGGCGGTGGCGGTCTCGAAGCAGGTCGCGCGCGACCCGGTCGTGTGGTGCGAGTACGCGGACGCGCTCGGCATGGCCCAGGGCGGATCGCTCGCGGGCAGGCCGCGCGAGCTGATCGCGCACGCGCTGACGCTCGACGCGACCAACCCGAAGGCGCTGGAGATGGCGGGCAGCGCCGCGTTCGAACAGGGCGATCCCGCCGCCGCCGCCGGCTACTGGCGGCAATTGCTCGCGCAGCTTCCCCCGCGCTCACCCGAGCGGCAGGAGCTCGCCACCGCGGTCGCGCGAGCCGAGGAGCTCGCCGCGGCCGGCACCCACGTCAAATCAGGATCCCAATGAACGACAGCCACCCTGCTCCCGCCGTGCTCGACGTCGTCGTCGTCGGCGCCGGCATTTCCGGCCTGACCGCGGCGTTCAAGCTGCGGCAGCGCGGCCTCGCGGTCGAAGTGCTGGAGGCCGCCCCGCGCGCCGGCGGCGTCATCGGCAGCGCGCGCCGCGACGGCTTCCTCTTCGAGCGCGGCCCGAACAGCACGCTCGACACGACGCCGCTGATCAATGCGCTGCTCGCCGACCTCGGCATCGCCGGCGAGCGACGCGACGCGAGCGCGGTGGCGAACACGCGCTACATCGTCAAGGGCGGCGCGCTGGTCGCGCTGCCGACGTCGCCCCCCGCCTTCTTCACGACCGGCGCGTTCTCGCTGCGGCGCCAAGCTGCGCCTGCTGCGCGAGCCGTTCATCGCGCCGACGCCGCCCGGCGTCGAGGAGTCGATCGCGGCGTTCGTCCGGCGCCGGCTCGGCCAGGAGTTCCTCGACTACGCGATCGATCCGTTCGTCTCGGGCATCTACGCCGGCGATCCGGAGCGGATCTCGGTCCCGGCCGCGTTCCCGCGCCTGCACGCGCTCGAGCAGAGGTACGGCAGCCTGATCAAGGGGCAGATCGCCGGCGCCCGCGAGCGCAAGCGCAGCGCGGAGAAGGCGAAGAACGCGGCGGCGAGCTTCTCCTTCGCGCAGGGCATGCAGAGCTTCACCGATGCGCTGGCGAAGGGCGTCGCGCGGGTCGCGACCGGCGTGCGCGTGACGGGCATCGCGCGCGACGCCGACGGCAGCTATGCGATCGACCGGCGAGGGCGCGGACGGCCCGGTGACGCGCCGCAGCCGCGCCGTCGTGCTGGCGGTGGCGGCCGGCGCCGCGGGCGGGATCGTGCGCACGCTGGCGCCGGACGCCTCGCGCGCGCTGTCGAGCATCGAGTACGCGCCGGTGGCGGTGGCGGCATCCGCCTACCGCCGCGCCGACATCGCGCACTCGCTGGCGGGCTTCGGCTTTCTCGTGCCGAAGAAGGAGCAGCGCCAGGTCCTCGGGTCGCTGTTCTCCTGCAGCATGTTCGACGGGCGCGCGCCCGAGGGCGCGGTGCTGCTGACGACGTTCATCGGCGGCCGCCGCAATCCCGACCTGCCGGGCCGGCCCGACGCCGACCTCGCGCGCCTCGTGCACGACGAGCTCGTCGGCGCTCGTCGGCGCGCGCGCCGCGCCGCTGTGGACCGAGGTCACGCGCTGGCCGCAGGCGATCCCGCAGTACGACCTCGGGCACCTCGCAGCGCCTGGCGCCGGTCGAGGCGGCCGAAGCCGCGCTGCCGGGGCTGCACTTCTGCGCGAGCTAGCGCGGCGGCGTCTCGGTCGGCGACTGCATCAAGGCGGGGCACGCGATCGCGGAGTCGATCGCGAACCGCGTCGGCGGGCACAGCCCGGGCTGAGCGAACGCGAAACCCGGCCTACAGCGCCGCGCCGCAGTTCCAGCAGAGCTCGAACGTCGCCGGGTTCTCCTCGCGGCACGCGCCGCAGAAGACGACGCCGTCGCGATTGCGCGCCACCCGGTAGTCGCGCAGGACGTCGGCCGCGCGATCGCGGTCGGCGTCGTCGTCGAGCCAGACCTGCGGCAGCGCGACGTCGGCCGGCACGTCGCCGACGATGCTCGACATGTTCTGGTTGAAGACGTGCGCCTTGATGCCGTGCTGCGCGAGCAGGTCCCGCAGCAGGAAGGCCTGCGTGCGGTCGGTGCGGACGAGCAGGATCAAGGGGGCTCGCCGGACCGCGGGCGCGGAGTCAGAGATTCGCGATGATGTCGTTGACGAGGTCGCGGATCGACACCATGCCGACCAGCCTGCCGCCGTCGACGACGGGCAGGTGGCGCAGCTTGTTGGCGCCCATCAGCACCATGCAGTCCTCGGTCGTCTGCTCCGGGCGCACCCGGATCACCGGCGAGGTCATGATGTCGCGGACGGGCGTCCCGCGCGACGTGCGTCCCTTCAGCACCAGCTTCTGGGTGAAGTCGCGCTCGGTCACGATGCCGACGATCTCCTCGCCTTCGCGCACGACCAGCGCGCCGATGCGCCGGTCGTTCATCATCTCGATGGCGTCGTACACCATCGCCTCGGGGGCGATCGTGTAGACGGTCGAATCGGACTTCGACCGGAGGATGTCGGCAACGGTCTGCATCGGCTGGCTCCCTGGATAGGCAATCATGCCGGGCTGATCCGACAGGCCCATCGGGACGATGGGCGGCTTCGATGGCTGGGAGGTCTGGGGTCCCATTTGCTGCGGTCTCCGTCGCGATGCGCGTCCGCCCCGGGAGTCGGGCGGCACCAGGCATCCCGTTGGACGCATTGAGGATGAAGAATTCCCCGCAATTCGACGTCGGACATTGACGTGCATCAACTAAAGCGCCGGCCCGGGGCTCGGTGCGCCCGATTGCACGGTGTCGCGCCGGTCGCCGGTTCGCCGGCACCGGCCGGACGGCGGCCGACCGCGGCGCGGTTCAGCCGGGGCGCCAGCCGGCGAGGGCGTCGACGAGCCGCACCAGGACGCTCGCCAGCGACTGCGCGCGCGCGGGGTCCCAGTGGTACGGCGGGGACTCGTCCATGTACGCGCACTGCGCCATCTCGAGCTGCAGCGCGTGCATGCCGTCGGCGGGGCGCCCGTAGTGCCGCGTCACCCAGCCGCCGTTGAAGCGGCCGTTGACGACGTGCGTGAAGCCCGTCGGCGCCGCGAGCACGGCCGTCGCCGCGGCCTGCAGCGACGCCGCGCAGCTCGCCCCTCCCGCCGTCCCCAGGTTGAGGTCGGGCAGGCGTCCGGCGAAGAACCGCGGCACCTCGGCGCGGATCGAGTGGCCGTCGAGCAGCACGACGTGGCCGTGGCGCGCGCGCACCCGCTCGACCTCGGCGGCGAGCGCCGCGTGGTAGGGGTCGAAGTACGCCGCGCGGCGCCGCGCGGTCTCCGCCGGGTCGGGCGCCGCCCCCGGCGCGTAGATCGGCTCGTTGGCGAACGTCCGCGTCGGGCACAGCTCGGTGTTGTCCGCGCCGGCGATAGAGCGCCGCGCCCGACGGATCGCGGTTCAGGTCGACGACGATCCGCGAATGCGTGGCGGCCAGCAGCGTGACGCCGACGGTGCGCGCGAACGCGTAGAGCTTGTCGACGTGCCAGTCGGTGTCGGGCACGGCGCGACCCGCCGGCGTCAGCTTCGCCGCGATGTCGTGCGGCAGGTAGGTGCCGCAGTGGGGGACGTCGATGACCAGCGGCGCGTCGCCGCGGTGGAGCTCGTACAGGTTCATGCCTCGATCCAGTGGGCGACGCTTCCCGGCGCGGACGATGCCGGCGCAGGGGTTGCCGCCGATCCGATAGGCGAGCTCCGCCGGCGTCGCGATGTCCCACAGCGCGAGGTCCGCGCGCAGCCCGACCGCGATCGTGCCGCGGTCGCTCAAGCCCAGCGCGCGCGCGGCGTGCCGGGTCGCCCCGGCCAGCGCCTCCTCGGGCGTGAGGCCGAACAGCGTGCAGGCCATGTTCAGCATCAGCAGCAGCGACGTCGCCGGCGACGTCCCGGGATTGCAGTCGGTCGACACGGCCATCGGCACGCCGTGGCGGCGCAGCGCGGCGATCGGCGGCGGCCGCGTCTCGCGCAGCGCGTAGTACGCCCCCGGCAGCAGCACGGCGACGGTTCCCGCCGCGGCCATCGCCGCGACGCCGTCCTCGTTCGCGTATTCGAGGTGATCGGCCGACAGCGCCGAGAACTCCGCGGCGAGCGCCGCGCCGCCCTGGTCCGACAGCTGGTCGGCGTGCAGCTTGACGGGCAGCCCGTGCGCTCGCGCCGCCTCGAACACGCGCCGCGTTTCCGCCGGCGTGAAGGCGATCGACTCGCAGAACGCGTCGACGGCGTCGGCGAGGCCCGTCGCGGCAGCCTCGGGAATCGTCTCCGCGCAGACGCGGTCGAGGTACTCGCCGCGGCGCGACGCCCAGTCGGGCGGCAGCGCGTGCGCGGCGAGCAGCGTCGTCCTCGCGTCGACGTCGCAGGCCGCGGCCACGCGCCGCGCCGCCGCGAGCTGCTTCATCTCGGTGGCGGTGTCCTGGCCGTAGCCCGACTTGATCTCGACCGTCGTCACGCCTTCGGCCGCGAGCGCCGCCAGCCGCGGGCGGCTCGCGGCGACGAGGTCGTCCTCGGTCGCCGCGCGGGTCGCGCGCACGGTGGCGTTGATGCCGCCGCCCGCGCGCGCGATGTCGGCGTACGTGGCGCCGTGCAGCCGCGCCTCGAACTCGGCGGCGCGGTTGCCGGCGTAGACGAGGTGCGTGTGGCAGTCGACGAGGCCGGGCGTCAGCCAGCGCTCCTCGGCCTCGAGCACGCGCTCCGCCTGGGTCGCCGCGGGCAGCTCGCGCATCGGCCCGATCCACGCGATGCGCCCGTCGCGCACGCCGAGCGCGGCATCGCGGATCTCGCCCCGGCCGCCGGGGGCGTCCATCGTCGCGACGTTGGCGCGGGTGACGAGGAGGTCGAAGCGCGGCGCGCGCATCGCGGCCTCAGGCGCTCGCGAGGCGCGCGAGCGCCGCCCGATAGGCCGCGAGCGCCGCCCGCTCGCCGGGGTGGTGCCCGTCGCGAACGACCCAGCGCCCGGCGACCATGACGTCGCGCACGGGCTGCCGGCAGGGGCCGAAGATCGCGGCGTCGATGACGTCGTCGACCGGCTGCGCGACCAGCGCCGGATCGTCGGCGTTGAGGACGACGAGATCGGCGCGCGCGCCGCGCGAGATCACGCCGACGGGCTGCGCCAGCGCCCGCGCGCCGCCGGCGGCCGCGAGCTCGTACAGGAACTGGCCGACCGGCAGCGTGCTGCCCGCGAGCACGTTGCGCTCGAGCCGGAACAGCCGCTGCGAGAGCTCGAGCTGGCGCAGCTCGGCGAACGGGTCGACGGCCGTGTTCGAATCGCTGCCGATGCCGAAGGCCCCGCCGCGGCGGAGGTAGTTGCGCGCCGGCGAAGACCCCGTCGCCGAGGTCGGCCTCGGTCGTCGGCGCGAGTCCCGTGACGGCCCCGCTGTTCGCCAGGCGCGCCACCTCTTCGCTGGTCATGTGCGTCGCGTGCACGAGGCACCACTGGCTGTCGACGCGCACGTTGCGCAGCAGCCACTCGACCGGCCGGCCGCCGAGCGCCGTCACGCAGTCGGACACTTCCTGCACCTGCTCGGCCACGTGGATGTGGATCGGCGCGCCGGCCGGGGCGAGCGCGACGATGGCCGCGAGCTCGTCCGGCGTCACCGCGCGCAGGCTGTGCGGCGCGACGCCCAGCACGTAGCCGTGCTCGCCGGCGTCGCCGGCGAGGCGCGCGACGAGCCGCGCGTAGCTCTCGAGCGTGTGCACGAAGCGACGCTGGCCGGCCGTGCGGCTCGGCGCCGCCGAAGCCCGAGTGGGCGTAGAACACCGGCAGCAGCGTGAGCGCGATGCCCGCGCGCTTCGCTCCCGCGACGACGCGGTGCGCGAGCTCGGCGGGATCGGTGTACGCCCAGCCGCGCGGGTCGTGGTGGACGTAGTGGAACTCGGCGACCGAGGTGTAGCCCGCCTTCAGCATCTCCACGTAGCACTGCGTGGCGATCGCCTCGAACCCGTCGGGATCGACCCGGTCGAGGAACGCGTACATGGCCGCGCGCCACGTCCAGAAGCTGCCGGTGCCGCCGCCCGAGGCGACCGCGCGACCGGTGCGTCCCGCGAGCGCCCGCTGGAATGCGTGCGAGTGCAGGTTCGGCATGCCGGGAACGAGCGGCCCCGCGACGCGCGTCTCGTCGGCGACGGGGGCGGCATCGGGCTGCACCTGCAGGATGTAGCCGTCGGCCGAGATCGTGACCGCGACATTGCGCGCCCAGCCCCCCGGCAGCAGCGCGTGGTCGGCGAGGATTCTCATGCGACGAAATCGACGTGAACGACCAGCGCCACCGCGTCCGCCGTCAACGGGTTCACCGACAGCGCGGTCGGCGCGCCCTCGGCCTCGACCTCGAGGCACTCGTCGGCGGCGACGGTCAGCGGCGCGTGGCCGGCGAACAGGCACTCGCACGCGCCGCTCGCGACGTAGCAGAGGCGGAACCGCGCCGGCGGCACGCGCGCGCCCTCGCCGCGAACCACGATGACGCCGCCGCGGCAGCGCCCCCGGCGCAGCATCAGGTTGAAGTCGCGCACCGGCCCGCCGAGCAGCGTGCACTCGATCCCGGTGTCGCCGCTGAACGCGTAGGGCGCGTGGAGCTCCGCGAGATCGACGGCCTGGCCGCCGCCCTCGAGGCGCATCCCCGCGCCGGCGATCAGCGCGATCGTCCGGTCGATCCCTTCGAAGCGCGAGAACGGGCCGTCCCTGGCGACGTCGGCGATGCTGACGCGCCAGTCGAAGGCATCGAGCGCGGCATCGGCCGGGTGCGTCGCGATCTCGGTGGTACGTCCGGCGCCGTTGCGCCAGGGCATGCGCCGGTAGTCGGCGGGGGTCAGCAGTCGGTGCCGGTTCATCGTGCGACCGTAGCACCGCCGGCGCGCAGCGGCAAGATGCGCGACTGGGCGTGCGCGGCTGGTGCGCGACTGGATGCGCGTCGGACTGCACGCCGGCGGACCGGTGCACGCGGCCGCGCGCCGCATTGACAACAGGCGACCGCCGCACCTAGAGTGACACGGTCATTCCACCCTCAGGAGCAGTGCATGAAGTCGCATCTCTTCGTACTCGCCCTCGGCGCCGCCGCGTATGCCGCCGCGGCCCCGGCCCAGGACACCAAGGTCGCCATCGGAATCTCCGGCTGGACCGGGTTCGCGCCGCTGACGCTCGCCAAGGAGGCCGGCATCTTCAAGAAGAACGGGCTCGACGTGGAGCTGAAGAAGATCCCGCAAAAGGATCGCCATCTCGCCATCGCCTCCGGCGACGTCCAGTGCGCGGCGACGACGGTCGAGACCTACGTCGTGTGGAACGCGAACGGCGTGCCGATCAAGCAGCTGGTCCAGATGGACAAGTCCTACGGCGCCGACGGCCTCGCCGTGCGCTCGAACATCGCCAAGGTCGCCGATCTCAAGGGCAAGACCGTCGGCGTGGACGCGCCGGGCACGACGTCGTACTTCGGGCTCGCGTGGATCCTGAAGAAGAACGGCCTGACGATGAAGGACATCACCGTCGCCACGATGAGCCCGCAGGCCGCGGCGCAGGCGTTCGTCGCCGGCCAGAACGACGCGGCGATGACCTACGAGCCGTACCTGTCCGCGGTGCGCGACAAGCCCGAGAGCGGCAAGATCATCGCGACGACGCTCGACTACCCGATGGTGATGGACACCGTCGGCTGCACGCCGAAGTTCATCGACGCCAATCCGAAGGCCGCGCAGGCGCTGGTCAACAGCTACTTCGAGGCGGTCGAGATGATCAAGAAGGATCCCGCGAAGAGCTACGAGATCATGGGCGCCGACGTCAAGCAGACCGGCGAGCAGTTCGCCAAGTCGGCGGCGTACCTGCGCTGGCAGGACAAGGAGGCGAACCAGAAGTTCTTCGCCGGCGAGATGCAGGCGTTCAGCAACGAGGCCGCCGACCTGCTGCTCGAGATCGGCGTCATCAAGGCGAAGCCCGACGTCAACACGCTGTACGACACGCGCTTCATCAAGTAGGCCGGCGCGAGGGGCTGCGACGGCGCGCGGGGGCGGGTTCGCCCGGCCGCGCACGGCGCGTCGTCCCGCCAGGGCCCGATGACCCCGCTCAAACCCGTAGCCCCGGCCCGCCGGGTCGTTCTCGGCATCGCCTTCTTCGCCGTGTTCTTCGGCGTGTGGTCGATCGCGACCTTCGGCGGATTCGTGTCGCGGACGTTCCTCGCCGATCCGGTGACGATGCTGCGCGAGGGCTGGGCGCTGTTCACCGTGCACGGCTTCGCCAAGGACGTCGGCATGACCGTCTGGCGGGTCATCGGCGGCTTCCTGCTGGCCGCCGTCCTCGCGGTGCCGCTGGGCATCGCGATGGGCGCGTACAAGCCGGTCGAGGCGTTCTTCGAGCCCTTCGTCTCGTTCGCGCGCTACCTGCCCGCGTCGGCGTTCATCCCGCTGCTCATCCTGTGGGCCGGGATCGGCGAGATGCAGAAGCTGCTGGTGATCTTCATCGGCTCGTTCTTCCAGCTGGTGCTGATGATCGCCGTCACCGTCGGGGCGACCCGCCGCGACCTGGTCGAGGCCGCGTACACGCTCGGCGCCACGTCGCGCGGCGTCGTCCGGCGGGTGCTGCTGCCGAGCAGCGCGCCGGCGATCGCGGAGACGCTGCGGCTGGTGCTGGGCTGGGCCTGGACCTACGTGATCGTCGCCGAGCTGATCGGCGCGTCCTCCGGCATCGGCCACATGATCACCGACAGCCAGGCGCTGCTCAACACCGGCCAGATCATCTTCGGCATCATCGTGATCGGCGTCATCGGCCTCGTGTCCGACTTCCTGTTCAAGTGGGGCAACCAGCGCATGTTCCGCTGGGCCGCGGTGTGAGCAGCCGCTCGGGCGTGCGCCGGCAGCATGAGCATGCTGCGCATCGAGGCCGTCAGCCGGACGTTCCCCGGCGTGCGCGGCGGCGCGCCCACGCAGGCGCTGCAGCCGACGACGCTCACCGTCGCCGACAACGACTTCATCACGATCCTCGGGCCCTCGGGCTGCGGCAAGTCGACGCTGCTGCGCATCGTCGCCGGCCTCGACACGCCGACGACCGGCCGGGTGCTGCTCGACGGCGCGGCGGTGACCGGGCCCGGCGCCGACCGCGGCATGGTGTTCCAGTCGTACACGCTGTTCCCGTGGCTGACCGTCCGGCAGAACATCTGCTTCGGCCTGCGCGAGCGCGGGATGGCGAGAGGCGAGCAGGACGAGATCGCGGCGCACTACGTCGCGCGCGTCGGCCTCGCCGGCTTCGAGCACCACTATCCGAAGATGCTCTCCGGGGGCATGCAGCAGCGCACGGCGATCGCGCGCGCGCTCGCCAACGGGCCGAAGATCCTGCTGCTCGACGAGCCGTTCGGGGCGCTCGACAACCAGACGCGGGGCCTGATGCAGGAGCTGCTGCTCGGCATCTGGGAGGCGGAGCGCAAGACCGTGCTGTTCGTCACGCACGACATCGAGGAGGCGATCTTCGTGGCGGGCCGGGTCGCCGTCATGTCGGCGCGGCCGGGCCACATCAAGTCCGAGGTCGCGATCGACCTGCCGCACCCGCGGCACTACACGGTCAAGACGACGCCCGAATTCTCGGCGTTGAAGGCGCGGCTGACCGAGGAGATCCGGGTCGAGGCGATCCGCGCGTCGGGCGCGTCGGTCGCGCAGACCTAGCGTTCGCTCGCCCTCGGGCGAGCCGGCAGCGCTCCATACGAAAAAGGCCGGGCTGTGCGGCCCGGCCTTCGACGGCAGACGCTGCGGATCGAGCTACGCGGCCTTCGCGCCCGCCTCTTCCGTTGCCGCCTCGGGGCGGTCGACGAGCTCGACCAGCGCCATCGGCGCATTGTCGCCCTGCCGGAAGCCGAACTTCAGGATCCGCAGGTAGCCGCCCGGGCGCGCCTTGAAGCGCGGCCCCAGGTCGTTGAACAGCTTGGTCACGACGTCGCGGTCGCGCAGCCGGTCGAACGCGAGACGGCGGTTCGCGAGCGTCGGCGTCTTGCCGAGCGTGATCAGCGGCTCGGCCACGCGGCGCAATTCCTTCGCCTTGGGCAGCGTCGTCTTGATCGCCTCGTGCGTGAACAGCGAGTTGGTCATGTTGCGCAGCATCGCGAGACGATGGCTGCTGGTCCGGTTCAGCTTTCGCAAGCCGTGGCGGTGGCGCATGGTCGATTCCCTTCGTTTGCTCGCGCGCGGACTACGGGCGGTCGAGACCGGCCGGCGGCCAGTTCTCGAGCTTCATGCCCAGTGACAGCCCGCGCGAGGCCAGCACTTCCTTGATTTCGTTCAGCGACTTGCGGCCGAGGTTCGGCGTCTTCAGCAGCTCCGTCTCGGTGCGCTGGATCAGGTCGCCGATGTAGTAGATGTTCTCGGCCTTCAGGCAGTTCGCCGAGCGCACGGTGAGCTCGAGGTCGTCGACCGGGCGCAGCAGGATCGGATCGACCTGCGGCGACATCCGCTCGGCGGCCGGCGTGCCGGTGCCCTGCAGGTCGGCGAACACCGACAGCTGCTCGACCAGCACCGAGGCGGCGTAGCGGACCGCCTGCTCGGGCTCGACGACGCCGTTGGTCTCGATGTCGAGGACGAGCTTGTCGAGGTCGGTGCGCTGCTCGACGCGGGCGCTCTCGACCGCGTAGCTGACGCGCCGGACCGGCGAGAACGACGCATCGAGCAGGATGCTGCCGATGGTGCGGCCGCCCTCCGGCTTGGCGCGCGCCGTCGCCGGCTGGTAGCCGCGGCCCTTCTCGACCTTGATCTCCATCTCGATCTTGCCGCCCGCCGTCAGGTGGGCGATCACGTGCTCGGGATTGATGATCTCGACGTCGTGGTTGGGCTCGATGTCGGCCGCCGTGACCGCGCCCTCGCCCGACTTCGCGAGCCGGAGCAGCACGTGGTCGCGGTTGTGCAGCTTGAGCACCACGCCCTTGAGGTTCAGCAGGATGTCGACGACGTCCTCCTGCACGCCGTCGAGCGCGGAGTACTCGTGCAGCACGCCGGTGATGCGGACTTCCGTCGGCGCGTAGCCCGGCATCGACGAGAGCAGCACGCGCCGAAGCGCGTTGCCCAGCGTGTGCCCGTAGCCGCGCTCGAACGGCTCCATCACCACCTTGGCGTGGAACGGCGAGCTCGACTGCACATCGATAATGCGCGGTTTCAACAGTACATTGCTCTGCATGCGGAATTCCTAAGCGAGTCTCGAACCGGCAGGCCGGAGGTGATTACTTCGAGTAGAGCTCGACCACCAGGCTTTCGTTGATGTCCTGCCCGAACTCCGAGCGGTCCGGCGCACCCTTGAAAGTGCCGGACATTTTCTTGACGTCGACCTCGACCCACGACGGGAATCCGACCTTCTCCGCGAGCTGCAGCGAATCCTGGATCCGCAGCTGGGCCTTTCCCTTGTCGGTGACGCTGATGACGTCGCCGGCCTTCACCTGCGCCGACGGGATGTTCAAGACCTTGCCGTTGACCGTGATCGCGCGGTGCCCGACGAGCTGGCGCGCCTCGGCGCGGGTCGAGCCCAGGCCCATCCGGTAGACGACGTTGTCGAGCCGCGACTCGAGCAGGTGCAGCAGGTTCTCGCCGGTCGAGCCCTTGCCGCGCGCGGCGCGGGCGAAGTACAGGCGGAACTGCCGCTCGAGGATGCCGTAGGTGCGGCGGAGCTTCTGCTTCTCGCGCAGCTGGTTGCCGTAGTCCGAGGTCCGCATGCCGGACTTCACGCCATGTTGGCCGGGCTTGGTTTCCAGCTTGCACTTGGAGTCGAGCGATCGACGCGCGCTTTTCAGGAAAAGGTCGGTGCCTTCCCGTCGCGCCAGCTTGCATTTGGGTCCGATGTAGCGAGCCACGTTGCTTGTCCAGGTGAATTGGGTAAAAGGGGAATCAGATGCGGCGGCGCTTCGGCGGACGGCAGCCGTTGTGCGGCACCGGCGTCACGTCGGAGATGCTCGCGATCTTGATGCCGAGCGCGTTCAGCGCGCGCACGGCCGATTCGCGGCCGGGGCCGGGGCCCTTGATCCGCACTTCGAGGTTCTTCACGCCGCACTCGACCGCGACCTTGCCGGCCTTCTCGGCCGCGACCTGCGCGGCGAACGGCGTCGACTTGCGCGAGCCCTTGAAGCCGGCGCCGCCCGACGTCGCCCACGACAGCGCGTTGCCCTGCCGGTCGGTGATCGTGATGATCGTGTTGTTGAACGACGCGTGGATGTGCGCGATGCCCTCGGCGACGTTCTTCTTGACCTTCTTGCGCGCGCGGGCGCCGCCCTTCTGCGACTGTTGCTGTGCCATGCTGTGCGATCCTTGCCGTTACTTGGTGGCGGAGCGGGTGGAGGCGGAGCGCGCCTTGCGCGGTCCCTTGCGGGTGCGCGCGTTGGTGCGCGTGCGCTGGCCGCGCACGGGCAGGCCGCGGCGATGGCGGACGCCGCGGTAGCAGCCGAGGTCCATCAGCCGCTTGATGCTCATCGTCACTTCGCGGCGGAGGTCGCCCTCGACGGTGAACTTCTGCACCTGCTCGCGCAGCTTGTCCATCTCGCCGTCGGACAGGTCCTTGATCTTGGCGTTCGGCGCGACGCCGGCGGCGACGCAGATCGCCTGCGCGCGCGGGCGGCCGATGCCGTAGATCGCGGTCAGCGCGATGACGGTGTGCTGGTGATTCGGGATGTTGACGCCTGCAATGCGGGCCATAGCGTTTTACCTGTCGTGTGTTCTGTCGAATTCGGACGCGTCAGCCCTGCCGCTGCTTGTGGCGGGGGTCCGAGCAAATCACGCGCACGACGCCGTTGCGCCGGATGATCTTGCAGTTGCGGCAAATCTTCTTGACCGAGGCCAGGACTTTCATGTCGGTTCCTTATCG
The DNA here is from genome assembly GCA_963832705.1 of uncultured beta proteobacterium. Taxonomy (GTDB): domain Bacteria; phylum Pseudomonadota; class Gammaproteobacteria; order Burkholderiales; family Casimicrobiaceae; genus CAIWHR01. The sequence goes on from CAWHVP010000007.1 coordinate 25,718, forward strand.
AAGCTCTTCGTTCACTTCGCGCGGAAGGTTATCCGCGCCCGGGACAGATCGTACGGCGTCAGCTCCACCGTCACCTTGTCGCCCGGAAGTATCTTGATGTAGTGCATCCGCATCTTCCCGGAGATGTGGCCCAGCACCACGTGGCCATTCTCCAGCTTCACCCGGAACGTCGCGTTCGGCAACGTTTCCAGGATCTCGCCCTGCATCTGTATCGTCTCTTCCTTCGCCATTACCGCGTGGGCAGCCCGCCCTTGAAGCTCGCCTTCTTCAGCAGGCTTTCGTATTGCTGCGACATGAGGTACGCCTGCACCTGGGTCATGAAGTCCATGGTCACGACGACGATGATCAGCAGCGAGGTCCCGCCGAAGTAGAACGGCACGTTCTTCCACGCGATCAGGAAGTTCGGGATGAAGCACACGACGACGAGGTACATCGAGCCGAGCAGCGTCAGGCGCAGCGTGATCTTCTCGATGTACTTCGCGGTCTGGTCGCCGGGCCGGTAGCCGGGGATGAACGCGCCGCTCTTCTTGAGGTTCTCGGCCGTCTCCTTCGGGTTGTACTGGAGCGCCGTGTAGAAGAAGCAGAAGAACACGATCGCCGCCGCGTACAGGATCTCGTGCACCGGCTGCCCGGGCCCGAGCGCCGCGGCGAGGTCGCGCAGCCAGATCGTCCCCTCGCCGCTGCCGAACCACTGCGCGAGCGTCGCCGGGAACAGGATGATCGACGAGGCGAAGATCGGCGGGATGACGCCCGCCATGTTGAGCTTGAGCGGCAGGTGCGAGCTCTGGCCCTGGTAGACCTTGTTGCCGACCTGGCGCTTCGCGTAGTTGACGAGGATCTTGCGCACCGCGCGCTCGACGAACACGACGAACGCGGTGACGATCACCACCAGCGCGCCGATCCCGAGGACCAGCGGGATCGAGTACGCGCCCGTCCGCGCCTGCTCGAGCGTCAGCCCGATCGCGTTGGGCAGGCCCGCGGCGATGCCGGCGAAGATCAGCAGCGAGATGCCGTTGCCCAGGCCGCGCTCGGTGATCTGCTCGCCCAGCCACATCAGGAACATCGTGCCCGTCACCAGCGTGATCGCGGTGACGATGCGGAAGCCCAGGCCCGGCGCCATCACCAGCCCCTGCTGCGCCTCCAGCGCGATCGAGATCCCGAGCGCCTGGAAGAACGCGAGGCCCAGCGTCGCGTAGCGCGTGTACTGCGTGATCTTGCGGCGGCCCGCCTCGCCTTCCTTCTTCAGCGCCTCGAGCGAGGGGACGACCACCGTGCACAGCTGCATGATGATCGACGCCGAGATGTAGGGCATGATCCCCAGCGCGAGGATCGAGAAGCGCTGCAGCGCGCCGCCCGAGAACACGTTGAAGAGCCCGAGGATGCCGCCCTGCTGCGACTTGAACAGCTCGTCCAGGACCGACGCGTTGATCCCCGGCACGGGGATGTGCGTCCCGATCCGATAGACGATCAGCGCGCCCAGCAGGAACCACAGCCGCCGCTTGAGGTCGGCGTACTTGGAACCGCTTTTCAGTGCCGGATTGGTCGTTGCCAACGTCGTTTCCTGGTGATGCCTTCGCCGCTGCCGGTCAGGCGACGCTGCCGCCGGCAGCCTCGATCGCCGCCTTCGCGCCCTTCGTCGCGCCGATGCCGGTCAGCTTGACCGCCTTCTCCAGCGCGCCGCTCTTGATGACCTTCGCCGCCTTGGCCCGCGCGGGCACGAGGCCCGCCGAGCGCAGCGCGAGGAGGTCGATGTCCGCCACCGGCAGCCGGGCGAGGTCGGACAGCCGCACTTCCGCGGTGTCGTCGCGCGCGGCCGAGATGAAGCCGCGCTTCGGCAGCCGGCGCTGCAGCGGCATCTGGCCGCCCTCGAAGCCGACCTTGTGGAAGCCGCCCGAGCGCGACTTCTGGCCCTTGTGGCCGCGTCCGCTCGTCTTGCCGAGGCCGGAGCCGATGCCGCGGCCGACCCGGCGCCGCGCCTTGTTCGACCCCGCGGCCGGTTTGATCGTGTTCAACCGCATCGCCGACCCCTGTTAACCGTTGACGTCGGTGACCTTGAGAAGGTAACCGACCTTGTTGACCATGCCGCGCGTCGCCGGCGTGTCGATGACCTCGACCGAGTGGTTCGTCCACTTGAGGCCCAGGCCGCGCACCGTCGCGCGGTGATCCTGCTTGGTGCTGGCGATGCTCTTGACCAGCGTCACGCGCATCTTCTTCGCGTCGGCCATGATCAGGCTCCCGTCAGCTCTTCGACCGTCAGCCCGCGCTTGGCGGCGATGTCGGCCGGCGCGCTCGAGTTCTCGAGCGCGTTGATCGTCGCGCGGACGAGGTTGTACGGGTTCGTCGAGCCGTGGCACTTGGCGAGCACGTTGGACACGCCGACCACCTCGAACACCGCGCGCATCGGGCCGCCGGCGATGACGCCGGTGCCGTCGGACGCCGGCTGCATGAACACCTTGGTCGCGCCGTGGCGGCCTTCGACCGCGTGGTGCAGCGTGCCGCTCTTCAGGCGCACCTTGACCATCTTGCGCCGGGCCTCCTCCATCGCCTTCTGGATCGCGACCGGCACTTCCTTGGCCTTGCCCTTGCCCATCCCGACCCGGCCGTCGCCGTCGCCGACCACCGCCAGCGCGGCGAAGCCGAGGATCCGGCCGCCCTTCACCACCTTGGTGACGCGGTTGATGCTGATCATCTTCTCGCGGAGACCGTCGCCGGTGTCCTGCTGCTGCATGCGCTGCTGCATTCTTGCCATGGTGAGCTTTTCCTGTCCCGTGCCGCGTCAGAACTTGAGGCCGCTCTCGCGAGCCGCTTCAGCCAGCGCCTGCACGCGGCCGTGATACCGGTAACCCGAGCGGTCGAACGCGACCGCCTCGATGCCGAGCGCCTTCGCCCGCTCGGCGATCCGCTTGCCGACGAGCGTGGCCGCGGCCTTGTTGCCGCCGTTCGCGGCGTCCTTGCGCACGTCGGCCTCGAGCGTCGACGCGCTCGCGAGCACGCGGTCGCCGGTCGGCGCGATGATCTGCGCGTAGATGTGGCAGTTCGAGCGGCTCACGACCAGTCGCGTGGCGCGCTGCTCGGCAATGCGCAGCCGCGTCTTGCGCGAACGGCGGAGGCGGGAATCCTTCTTGTTCATCGATGACCTCGTTCAGCGGGCGCTACGGGAGGATGCTCCCGCCGGCGCCTACTTCTTCTTCGTTTCCTTGATGACGACGCGCTCTTCCGCGTAACGGACGCCCTTGCCCTTGTACGGCTCGGGCGGACGGAAGGCGCGGATCTCGGCGGCGACCTGCCCGACCTGCTGCTTGTCGACGCCCTTCAGCAGGATCTCGGTCTGCACCGGCGTCTGCGCCGTCACGCCGCTCGGCAGCTGGTAGACGACGGGGTGCGAGAAGCCCAGCGACAGGTTGACCTTGTCGCCGGCGACCTGCGCCCGGTAGCCGACGCCGACCAGCGTCAGCTTGCGCTGGAAGCCCTCGGAGACGCCCTTGACCATGTTCGCGACCAGCGCGCGCAGCGTGCCGTGCATCGCGTTGACGCTCTCGTTGGCGGCCGTGCAGACCAGCCGGTCGCCGTCCTTCTCGATCCCCAGCCCCGCGCCGTACGAGCGCGAGAGCGTGCCGAGCGGACCCTTGACGGTGATCTCGCCCTGGCCGAGGGTCACCTCGACCTTCGGCGGGAGCGGAATCGGAAACTTGCCTATGCGCGACATCTGTCCTGTCCCTTTCTCTGCGTCAGGCGACGATGCACAGCACTTCGCCGCCGATCCCGGTGGCGCGCGCCTTGCGGTCGGTCATGACGCCGTGCGACGTCGACACGATCGCGATCCCCAGCCCGTTCATCACGCGCGGGATGTCGTCCTTGCTCTTGTAGATGCGCAGCCCCGGGCGCGAGACGCGCTCGATCTTCTCGATCACCGGGCGCCCCGCGTAGTACTTGAGGCCGATTTCCAGCGTCGGCTTCACGGGCTCCGGCGACACCTTGTAGCCGTCGATGTACCCCTCGCTCTTCAGCACCTCGGCGATGGCCAGCTTCACCTTCGACGAGGGCATCTTGACGACGGTCTCCTCCCGCATCTGCGCATTGCGGATGCGGGTCAGCATGTCGGCGATCGGATCAGTCATGCTCATGCTTCACCCCTTACCAGCTCGCCTTGACGATGCCCGGAATCTCGCCGCGCATCGCGTACTCCCGCAGCTTGTTGCGGCCGAGGCCGAACTTGCGGAAGTAGCCGCGCGGGCGCCCGGTCAGCGCACAGCGGTTGCGCAGGCGCGTGGGATTCGCGTTGCGGGGCAGCTGCTGCAGCTGCTGCCGCGCGGCATAGCGATCCTCGTCCGACGCCTTCGTGTTGTTCATCACCGCGGTCAGCGCCTCGCGCTTCTTCGCGTACTTCTTGACCAGGGCGCGACGCTTCTCGTCACGGTTGATCAGGGACAGTTTCGCCATGGCGCCCTCAGTTCTTGAACGGAAAACGAAACGCGGCGAGCAGCGCCTTGGCCTCGGCGTCGGTCTTCGCGGTCGTGGTGATCGTGATGTTCATCCCCCGCACCTTGTCGATCTTGTCGTACTCGATCTCGGGGAAGATGATCTGTTCCTTGACGCCCATGTTGAAGTTGCCGCGGCCGTCGAACGAGCGGCCCGACACGCCGCGGAAGTCGCGGACGCGCGGCAGCGCGATCGAGACCAGGCGGTCGAGGAACTCGTACATCCGGCGCTGGCGCAGCGTCACCATGCAGCCGATCGGGTAGCCCTCGCGGATCTTGAACACGGCGATGGCCTTGCGCGCCTTGGTGATCACCGGCTTCTGGCCGCTGATCTTCTCCATGTCGCCGGCCGCGTTCTCGAGCAGCTTCTTGTCGCCGATCGCCTCGCCGACGCCCATGTTCAGGACGATCTTCTCGATGCGCGGGACTTCCATCACCGACTTGTACCCGAACTGCTTGGTCAGCGCGGGGACGATCTCGTTCTTGTAGACTTCGTTCAGGCGGGGCATCGCGTTATCCTCTGTCTTCCCCATCAGGCGTTGACGAGCTCGCCGTTGGACTTGAAGAAGCGGACCTTGCGGCCGTCCTCGAGCACGCGGATGCCGATGCGGTCGGCCTTCTGCGTGACGGGATTCCACAGCGCCACGTTCGAGACGTGGATCGGCGCGTCGAGGCTGACGATCCCGCCCTGCTCGCCCTTCATCGGGTTCGGACGCTGGTGCTTCTTCACCTGGTTGACGCCCGAGACGATCACGTGCTCGGCGTCGACGACCCGCGCCACGTCGCCGCGCTTGCCCTTGTCGCGGCCGGCGATGACGATGACGGTGTCGCCCTTCCTGATCTTGCGCATCGTTGGCTCCCTACAGCACTTCCGGCGCGAGCGAGACGATCTTCATGAATCGCTCGGTGCGCAGCTCGCGGGTGACCGGCCCGAAGATGCGGGTGCCGATCGGCTCGAGCTTGTTGTTGAGCAGCACGGCCGCGTTGTTGTCGAAGCGGACCTTGGCCCCGTCGTTGCGGCGCACGCCCTGGCGGGTGCGCACGACGACCGCGCTGTAGATCTCGCCCTTCTTGACGCGCCCGCGCGGCGCCGCATCCTTGACCGTGACCTTGATCACGTCGCCGATGTGCGCGTAGCGACGCTTGGAGCCGCCCAGCACCTTGATGCACATGACCCGCCGCGCACCGGTGTTATCGGCGACGTCCAGCACCGATTGCATCTGAATCATTGTTGCCCCTCTCCAACTTAACCCGCGGTACGCGCCGCAGAGGTTGCCTGCAGTCGCGCGCAGTACAGTCTGCTGCCGCGGCCAGTTTTGGACCCCGTACGGGGAAGATCGGCGGCGTCGGACACACGGACGCTGCCGGGAAAAGCGAATTGCGGATTATGTCAGGATTCCTGGTTTCCCGCAACCCCCATCGACTCGCTCCGGCGGTGCCGCCCGGGCCGGGCGCGGCGCCGCCGGGACCTGCCGGCTCAGACGATCTTCGCCTTCTCGACCAGGCGCGTGACGCGCCAGGCCTTGGTCCTGGCGATCTTGCGGCAGGCCGCGATCTCGACCAGGTCGCCTTCCTTGTACTCGTTGTTCTCGTCGTGCGCGTGGTACTTCGACGAGCGCGTCACGACCTTGCCGTACAGCGGGTGCTTGACCCGGCGCTCGACGAGGACGGTGACCGTCTTGTTCATCTTGTCGCTGACGACGCGGCCGACCAGCGTGTGGATGATGGTCTTGCGCTGCGCCGGAGCCGGCGCCGCCGTCGCGGCTTCGACTTGTTCGGTCATCATGCCTGTGCCTTCTGGTGGATCAGCGTCCGCGCGCGGGCGATGTTGCGCCGCACCTGCTTCAGCTTCTCGGTGTTGGTGAGCTGCTGCGTCGCCTTCTGCATCCGCAGCCCGAACTGCTCCTTCAGGAGAGCGCTGAGCTCGGTCTCGAGCTCGGCCCGGCTCTTCCCGGCGAGCGACTTCCTGGTATCGGTCTTCTTCATCGTCGGCTCCGTCAGCTGATCAGGCGATGGACGAACGTCGTCCGGATCGGCAGCTTGGCCGCGGCCAGCGCGAACGCCTCGCGGGCGACCGTCTCCTCCACGCCGTCCATCTCGTAGAGCACCTTGCCCGGCTGGATCTCGGCGACGTAGTACTCGGGGTTGCCCTTGCCGTTGCCCATCCGCACCTCGGCCGGCTTCTGCGAGATCGGCTTGTCGGGGAAGATCCGGATCCAGACGCGGCCGCCGCGCTTGATGTGCCGGGTCATCGCCCGCCGGGCGGCCTCGATCTGCCGCGCGGTGAGGCGGCCGCGGCCGACGGCCTTCAGGCCGAAGTCGCCGAAGCTCACCTTGTTGCCGACGGTCGCAACGCCCTTGTTGCGGCCCTTCTGCTCCTTGCGGTACTTCCTTCTAGCTGGCTGCAGCATTCTTCACTCCTGGGCGACGCGGACGCTTGGGGGCCTCCGGCGCGGCGGCCGGCACGCTCGCGGGCTCCGCCCCGTGCGCCAGCACCTCGCCCTTGAACACCCACACCTTGATGCCGATGGCGCCGTAGGTCGTCATGGCTTCCGAAAAACCGTAGTCGATGTCCGCGCGCAGCGTGTGGAGCGGCACCCGGCCCTCGCGGTACCACTCGGTGCGCGCGATCTCGATGCCGTTCAGGCGCCCCGCGCACATGATCTTGATGCCCTGCGCGCCGAGCCGCATCGCGTTCTGGATCGCGCGCTTCATCGCGCGCCGGAACATGATCCGCTTCTCGAGCTGCTGCGAGATCGAGTCGGAGATCAGCTGCGCGTCGATCTCGGGCTTGCGGATCTCCTCGATGTTGAGGCCGACCTCGCCGCCCATCATCTTGCGCAGGTCGGCGCGCAGCGTCTCGATGTCCTCGCCCTTCTTGCCGATGACGACGCCGGGGCGCGCGCTGTGGATCGTGATCCGCGCGTTCTTCGCCGGCCGCTCGATCGTGATCTTGCCGACCGAGGCGTGCGCGAGCTTCTTCTTCAGGTACTCGCGGATCTTGATGTCTTCCTTCAGCGTGGGCGCGAAGTGCTTGCTGTTCGCGAACCACTTCGACGACCAGTTCCGGTTGACGGACAGGCGGAAGCCGGTCGGATGAATTTTTTGTCCCATGGCCCCTTGCCCTATTTGCCGTCGCCGACGACGACGTGGATGTGACAGGTCTGCTTCAGGATCACGTTGCCGCGACCCTTGGCGCGCGCGGTGAAGCGGCGCAGGTTCGTCGCCTTGTCGACGTAGATCGTCTTGACCTTCAGCTCGTCGACGTCGGCGCCTTCGTTGTGCTCGGCGTTCGCGATCGCGGACAGCAGCACCTTCTTGATGATCACCGCGCCCTTCTTCGGGCTGAACGAGAGGACGTCGAGCGCCCTGCCCACCGGCAGGCCGCGGATCTGGTCGGCGACCAGCCGGCCCTTCTGGGCCGACAGCCGCACGCCGCGCAGGATTGCCTTGGTTTCCATCGTGGCCCCCGTCACTTCTTCTTCGCCGGCGCCGCGACCTTCTTGTCGGCCGAGTGGCCCTTGAAGGTGCGCGTCAGCGCGAACTCGCCGAGCTTGTGCCCGACCATGTTCTCGGACACGTACACGGGGATGTGCTGCTTCCCGTTGTGCACGGCTATCGTCAGCCCGATGAAATCGGGCGTGATCGTCGAGCGCCGCGACCAGGTCTTGATCGGGCGCTTGTCGTTGGTCGCGCGAGCCGCGTCCACCTTCTGCACCAGGTGGTCGTCGACGAACGGACCCTTCTTGATCGAACGTGCCATCTTCGTATGCCCTTTGGTTAACCCTTGGCCGCGTGACGGCGGCGCACGATCATCGAATCAGTGCGCTTGTTGCTGCGCGTCTTGTAGCCCTTCGCCGGCGTGCCCCACGGCGAGACCGGGTGGTGCCGGCCGCCGCCGCCGTTCCCGCGGCCGCCCATCGGGTGGTCGACCGGGTTCATCGAGATCGCGCGGACCGTCGGCCGGATCCCGCGCCAGCGGTTCGCGCCGGCCTTGCCGATGGAGCGCAGGCTGTGCTCCTCGTTGCCGACCTCGCCGATGGTCGCGCGGCAGTCGACGTGCACCTTGCGGATCTCGCCGGAGCGCAGCCGCAGCTGCGCGTACGCGCCTTCGCGGGCGAGCAGCTGGACCGCGGCACCCGCCGAGCGCGCGAGCTGCGCGCCCTTGCCGGGCAGGAGCTCGATGCAGTGGATCGTCGTGCCGACCGGGATGTTGCGCACGGGCAGGCAGTTGCCGGGCTTGATCGGCGCCTCGGAGCCGGACATCAGCTGCGTGCCGGCGGTCACGCCGCGCGGCGCGATGATGTAGCGCCGCTCGCCGTCGACGTAGAGCAGCAGCGCCAGGTGCGCGCTGCGGTTCGGGTCGTACTCGAGCCGCTCGACCTTGGCGGGGACGCCGTCCTTGTTGCGACGGAAGTCGACGATCCGGTACTGCTGCTTGTGGCCGCCGCCCTTGTGCCGCGTCGTGATGTGGCCGTGGCTGTTGCGCCCCGAGCCGCGCTTCTGCGACTCGGTCAGCGCGTCGACCGGGCGCCCCTTGTGCAGATGGGGGTTGACGACCTTGACCAGCGAGCGCCGGCCCGCCGAAGTCGGCTTGACTTTTTGCAGGGGCATGTCAGCTCTCCGCCGCGAAGTTGATTTCCTGGCCCGGCTTCAGGCAGACGTACGCCTTCTTCCAGTTGCGACGCCGGCCGGTGAAGCGCCCGAAGCGCTTGATCTTGCCGCCGACGTTGCTGATCTGGACGCTCTCGACCTGGACCTTGAACATGGCCTCGACCGCCGCCTTGACCTCGGGCTTGGTCGCGTCCTGCAGGACCTTGAAGATGACCTGCTCGTGCTTGTCGGCGACGTAGGTGCCCTTCTCCGAGATCACCGGGGCGAGCAGGACGAGCGCGAGGCGGTCCGCCGCGAACGCCTTGGGGGTGTGGTGCTGACGGATCTTCATCCCAGCATCTCCTCGAATTGCGCGACGGCCGCCTTCGTCAGCAGCACGTTGTTGAAACGGACGAGGCTCACCGGATCGACCTCGCGGGTCTCGAGGACCAGCACGTCGGGCAGGTTGCGCGACGACAGGAACACGTTGTCGTCGAGCTTGTCGGTGACGACCAGCACGGTGCCGGTCAGGCCCAGCGCCTTCATCTTCTGCGCGAACAGCTTGGTCTTCGGCGCGTCGACCGCCAGCGCGTCGATCACCGCCAGCCGGTCCTCGCGCACGAGCTGCGACAGGATCGACGCGACGCCGGCGCGGTACATCTTGCGGTTGACCTTCTGCGTGAAGTTCTCGTCGGGCGAGTTCGGGAAGATCCGGCCGCCGCCGCGCCACAGCGGGCTGCTGGCCCGGCCCGCGCGCGCGCGGCCCGTTCCCTTCTGCGCCCAGGGCTTGCGGTTCGACTTGTTGACGTCGCTGCGCCCCTTCTGCGCCCGGTTGCCGCCGCGGGCGTTCGCCTGGTACGCGGTGAGCACCTGGTGGATCAGCGCCTCGTTGTACTCGCGCCCGAAGAGCGCGTCGGAACCGGCGACGGTTGCGGCCGGCAGTCCCTGGTCGTTGATCAGCTTGAGTTCCATCGTCATGCCCCCTTCGCCGCCGGCGCCTTGGCAGCCGGGCGGACGACGATGTGGCCGCCGTCGGCGCCGGGCACGCAGCCCTTCACCAGCAGCAGGCCGCGCTCGGTGTCGACGCGGACGACGGTCAGCGTCTGCGTCGTGCGGGTGACGTTGCCGTACTGCCCCGCCATCTTCTTGCCCGGAAACACCCGGCCCGGGTCCTGCGCCATGCTGATCGAGCCCGGCGTGTTGTGCGAGCGCGAGTTGCCGTGCGACGCGCGGTTGGAGCTGAAGTTGTGCCGCTTGATCACGCCCGAGAAGCCGCGGCCCTTGGTCGTGCCCGAGACGTCCACCAGCTGGCCGACCTTGAACGTGTCGACGCCGATGACGCCGCCCAGCTTGAGCTCGGCGGCCTCGACGGGCTGGATCGGGAATTCGCGGAGCAGCTCGCCCGCCTCGACCCCCGCCTTGGCGAGGTGCCCGGCCTGCGGCTTGGAGACGCGCGACGCGCGGCGCTTGCCGAAGGTGACCTGCACGGCGCAGTAGCCGTCGGTCTCCGGGGTCTTGATCTGCGTGACGCGGTTGTTGCCGACGTCGAGCACCGTCACCGGGACGGCGGTGCCGTCGTCGGCGAAGATGCGGGTCATGCCAATCTTGCGACCCACAAGTCCTAGACTCATTTTCGTTTTCCTATCCGTGCCGCCGATTACGATTGACCGGAGGCGTCCATGTTCCCCGGCGGTTCGCCGGGCGTTGCGTTTGCTACTTGAGCTTGATCTCCACGTCGACGCCCGCCGGCAGGTCGAGCTTCATCAGCTGGTCGACCGTCTTGTCGGTGGGGTCGATGATGTCCATCAACCGCAGGTGCGTCCTGATCTCGAACTGGTCGCGCGACGTCTTGTTGACGTGGGGCGAGCGCAGCACGTTGTAGCGCTCGATCTTGGTCGGCAGCGGGACCGGGCCGCGGACCACGGCGCCGGAGCGCTTGGCGGTGTCCACGATCTCCAGCGCCGACTGGTCGATCAGCTTGTAGTCGAACGCCTTGAGGCGGATTCTGATGCGTTGGTTTTGCATGTGATTACTCGATGACTTTCGCGACGACGCCGGCGCCGACGGTCCGGCCGCCTTCGCGAATCGCGAACCGCAGCCCCTCTTCCATCGCGATCGGCGCAATCAGCTCCACCGTCAGCGACACGTTGTCCCCGGGCATCACCATCTCCGTCCCCGTCGGCAGCGTCACGTTCCCCGTCACGTCCGTCGTCCGGAAATAGAACTGCGGCCGGTACCCCGGGAAGAACGGCGTGTGCCGACCACCCTCTTCCTTGCACAGCACGTACACCTCGCACTGGAACTTCGTGTGCGGCGTGATCGACCCCGGCTTCGCCAGCACCTGACCCCGCTCCACTTCCTCCCGCTTCGTGCCCCGCAGCAGAATCCCCACGTTGTCCCCGGCCTGCCCCTGGTCCAGCAGCTTCCGGAACATCTCCACCCCGGTGCACACCGTCTTCATCGTCGGCTTCAGACCCACAATCTCCAGGTCCTCGCCCACCTTCACCACCCCGCGCTCCACCCGCCCCGTCACCACCGTCCCCCGACCCGAGATCGAGAACACGTCCTCCACCGGCATCAGGAACGGCCCGTCAATCAGCCGCTGCGGCTGCGGAATGTAGCTGTCCAGCGCCTCCGCCAGCTTGATGATCGAGCCCTCGCCCATCTCGCTCGTGTCGCCTTCCATCGCCATCTTCGCCGACCCGATCACGATCGGCGTCTTGTCGCCCGGAAAAT
>CAWHVP010000008.1:0-253310 GCA_963832705.1 uncultured beta proteobacterium
TGCGCCCTACGCCGTCTTCAGCATCGTGAGCCCGCTGCTGACGATAGCGATCGCCTATCTCGGAATACGGATGCTGCGCCTTCCGTCGCCGCCGGCGCAGTCCGCCGCCGAAGCGACGGCGGGCGCGCCGCCGCGCGACGCGTGAACGCGGGCGCCGCGATCCGGAGCTCCGCATCGCGCCGTCCGGCCGGTCGCGCCGGATGTCGATTCTCCTGTTGAGCGTGAGCGCCATAGCGGCGAAAATGCGCCAAACATCGCAAGGGAGTTGCCTCGTGTCTCCGAACCCGGCCGCCAGGCCAACCCGCCATTCGCAGGGCGCCGCCGCCCTGCTCGCGCTCGCCACGCTCGCACTGCTGTCGGCCTGCAATCGTGCCGTGGACGCGCCCCCGCCCGAAGTCCGCCCGGTCCGCGCGATCACGATCGAGCAGCGTGCGGGAGGCGATTCGATCGCGCTCACCGGCTCCGTGCAGGCGCAGACCGAGATCAACCTCGCCTTCCGGATCGACGGCCGGATGCTCGAGCGGACGGCGAACGTCGGCGAAAACGTGCAGCCCGGCCAGCTCGTCGCGCGGCTCGACTCGCAGAACGAGGAGAGCAGCCTGCAGGCGGCGCAGGCGCAGCTGCTGGCGGCACGGGCGCGCCTGTCCGAGGCGCGCAACAACTTCGAGCGGTTCCGCGACCTGGTCGCGGAGAACGCGGTGTCGCGCTCGTCGTTCGAGCAGGCGGAGTCCGCGATGAAGACCGCCGAGTCGCAGGTGGAGACCGCGCAGACGCAGGTGACTCTCGCCCAGAACCGCCTGTCGTACACGCGGCTCGTCTCCGACACGGCCGGGGTGGTCACGGCGCAGGGCGCGGAGCCGGGCGAGGTCGTCGGGGCCGGCCGCATGATCGTCCAGGTCGCGCGGGAGGGCGGGCGCGACGCGGTGTTCGACGTGCCCGCGCGCATCAAGGACGCCGCGCCGACGAATGCGCCGATCACCGTCGTGCTGACGTCGGACCCGAAGGTCACCGCCACCGGCTCGGTGCGCGAAGTCGCGCCGCGCGCCGACCCCGTCACCGGGACCTTCCGCGTCCGGGTGCGGCTGAACAATCCGCCGCCGGCGATGCGCCTGGGGGCCACGGTGACCGGCCGCGTGAAGCTCGCCGCCGCCGCGAGCATCGAGGTCCCGCCTTCCGCGGTGGTCCGCTCCGACCGGCAGGCGGCGGTCTGGGTCGTCGATCCGAAGACCGGGACGGTCGCGGCCCGCAACATCGAGATCCGCTCCTCCGACCCGAACCGGGTCGAGGTCGCGTCCGGCCTCAACCCGGGTGACGTCGTCGTCACCGCCGGCGTGCAGGCGCTTCGCGCCGGACAGAAGGTCCGCCTGCTCGAGAACAAGCAGTGATCGGCCCGAACCTCTCGGAATGGGGGCTCAAGCGGCCCTCGCTGGTCGTCTTCATGATGATCGTGGCCGTGGTCGCGGGCGTCCTGTCGTTCCTGCACCTGGGGCGCAGCGAGGATCCCGCGATCACCATCCGCACGATGGTCGTCGCCGCCGCCTGGCCGGGCGCGACGGTCGACGAGACGCTGAAGCAGGTCACCGAGCGCCTCGAGCGCACGCTGCAGGAAACCAGGCACCTGCGCACGGTCCGCAGCTACACGACCGCCGGCCAGACGACGATCTTCGTCGATCTCGAGCAGTCGGCGCCTCCGGCGGCGATACCGGACGTCTGGTACCAGGTCCGCAAGAACATCGGCGACATGCGCGGCACGCTGCCGCAGGGCGTGGTCGGGCCGTTCTTCAACGACGATTTCGGCGACACCTTCGGCATCATCTACGCGTTCACCGCGGACGGCTTCACGTTCCGGGAGCTGCGCGACTACGTCGAATCGGCGCGTTCGCGCCTGCTGCAGGTCAAGGACGTCTCGAAGATCGAGGTGCTGGGAGCGCAGGACGAGCAGGTGTTCATCGAGTTCTCGACCGAGCGGCTCGCGGGCCTGCGCCTCGACTACCCGACGATCCTCGCGACGCTGCAGGCGCAGAACCTGGTGCGGCCGGCCGGCGTGATCCAGACCGCGCAGGAGCGCGTGTTCCTGCGCGTGACCGGCGCCTTCGAGAACGAACGCGACATCGAGAACGTCAACTTCGTGTCCGGGGATCGCATCTTCCGGCTGGGCGACATCGCCACCGTGCGGCGCGGCACCGTCGATCCGCCGCAGCCCATGTTCCGCGTCAACGGCAAGCCGGCGATCGGCCTCGCCATCGCGATGCGCGACGCCGGCGACATCCTGGCGCTCGGGAAGAACGTGCGCACCGTGATGGCCGACATCAAGGCCGACCTTCCGATCGGGATCGAGCCCGTGCTGGTCGCCGACCAGGCGGTCTCGGTCGACGTCGCGATCGGCGACTTCATGACGTCGCTGTGGCAGGCGATCGTCATCATCCTCGTCTGCAGCTTCCTGAGCCTCGGCGTGCGCCCCGGCGCCGTGGTGGCGCTGGCCATCCCGCTGACGCTCGCGATCGTCTTCGCGGTGATGGACGTCACGCACATCGGGCTGCACCGGATCTCGCTCGGTGCGCTGATCATCGCGCTGGCGCTGCTCGTCGACGACGCGATGACGACCGTCGACGCGATGATCCGCAGGCTGGGCGCCGGCGACTCCAAGGACGAGGCCGCCACGTTCGCCTACCGGACGCTGGCCGCGCCGATGCTGATCGGCACGCTGGTGACGATCTCGAGCTTCGTCCCGATCGGCTTTGCGCAGAGCAGCGCGGGCGAGTACACGTTCTCCATCTTCGCGGTCGTCGCCATCGCCCTCCTCGCGTCGTGGCTGGTGGCGGTCCTGTTCGCGCCGCTGGTCGGCAAGGCAATCCTGAAGCCCCCCGCGGCAGGCGGCGACGAGAAGCCCGGCAAGCTCCTCCGAACTCTACAGCGCGTTCCTCGCCGCGGCGATCCGCGCGAGGTGGGTGACCATCGCGCTGACGCTGGCCGCGTTCGCCGCGGCGATCTACCTGTCGCAGCACGTGCCGCGGCAGTTCTTCCCTGCCTCCGACCGGCCCGAGCTCACGGTCAGCATGACGCTGCGCCAGAATGCGTCGATCCACGCGACCGAGGCCGAGGCGAAGCGGCTCGAGGCAATCCTGAGTGCCGATCCCGACGTCGATCACTACAGCACCTACGTGGGGCGCGGCGCGATCCGCTTCATCCTGACTTTCGACGTCCAGCTTGCGAACCCGTTCTTCGCGCAATTCGTGATCGTCGCCAAGGACTTCGCCGCGCGCGAGCGCCTGCAGAAGAAGCTGGAGCAGGTGCTGGCCGAGCAGTTTCCGGACGTGGTGGCACGCGTGTCGCCGCTCGAGCTCGGCCCGCCGGTGGGGTGGCCGCTGCAATACCGGATCATCGGGCCCGACAAGGACGAGGTGCGCCGGCTCTCGCTCGAGTTCGCGCAGATCCTCGGCTCCGACGCGCGCACGCGGCACGTTCACTACGACTGGATGGAGCCGGCACGGCAGGTGCGCGTGAAGGTCGACCAGGACGAGGCGCGCCGGCTCGGCGTGAGCTCGCGCGCGCTCGCCTCGGTGCTGAACGCCGCGGTCACGGGCAGCGCCGTCACGCAGCTGCGCGACGACATCTATCTCGTGAACGTCGTGGCCCGGGCGACCGACAGCGAGCGCGCCTCGTTCGAGGCGCTCTCCGCGATCCAGGTGCCCACGCCCTCGGGGCGCATGGTGCCGCTGCGGCAGTTCGTGACGTTCTCCGAGGAGCAGGAATTCCCGCTGGTCTGGCGGCGCGACCGCGTGCCGACGCTCACCGTGCGCGCGGACGTCGCCGCCGGCGTGCTGCCCGACCAGGTCGTCGGCGCGCTGGCGCCGAAGGTCGCCGAGTTCACCGCGAAGCTGCCGCAGCACTACCGGGTGGAAACCGGCGGCATGTACGAGGAGAGCGCGCTGTCGAGCGCCTCGGTGTTCGCCGTCATCCCGCTGATGATCGTGCTGATGCTCGCGACGATGATGGTGATGCTCGTGAGCTTCCGTCGTCTCGCGATGGTGGTGGCGCTGCTGCCGCTGGGCCTCATCGGCGTCGTGCTGGCGCTGCTGGTGTCCAACCGGCCGCTCGGCTTCGTCGCGATCCTGGGCATCCTGGCGCTGATCGGGATGATCGCGAAGAACGCGGTGATCCTCGTCGTGCAGATCGAATCCGATCGCGCGGAGGGGCGCGGCGTCCTCGAGGCGGTCATGGCGTCGGCCACCGGGCGGCTGCGCCCGATGATGCTGGCGGCCTTCTCGACGGTGCTCGGGCTCATCCCCATCGCGCCCACGGTGTTCTGGGGTCCGATGGCGTTCGCGATCATGGGCGGACTGCTGGTGGCGACGCTGCTGACGCTCGTCCTGCTGCCGGTGCTGTACGTGACGGTCTTCGGGAAGGAGGCGGCGGCGCCGGACGGACCTGCCGCGGAGCCGACGTGATCCGGCGGGACTGACGTGCCGACGCGGGCTCCCCACTCGCTGCAGCTGCGCCGGCGGCCGGTTCCGCGGGCGCCGGCGATGCGCGGGGCGCGGTGCTCGAGCTGCACGTCGCGGAAGTGCGGCAGCTCTTCAACGCGATGGACCCGGCGCCGTTCCGGGAACGCGACCTCGACCCCAATGCCGAGACCTACATCGTCGGCTGGGCGCGCGAGATCCCCGCCGGGCAGCCGCTCGGCCTCGTCGTGCATCTCGGCCGCGAGGCCGCGACGCCGGACAACGCCGCCCTGCTGCGCGACGCCGTCCACGAGTACTTCCGGCAGCGCGCGCTCGCCACCCGGCGGCAGCTGCGGCAGCTGTTCCGCGTCGGCCGCATCAGCCTGCTGATCGGCCTCGCGTTCCTCGGCGGCGCGATCCTGCTCGGCGAGCTGGTCGCGGGCCTGGTGGCCAAGGAGAGCTATGGCTCGATCATCAAGGAAAGCTTCGTGATCGGCGGCTGGGTCGCGCTCTGGCGGCCGCTCGAGATCTTCCTCTACGACTGGTGGCCGATCCTGTCCGAGGCGAGGCTGCTCGATCGCCTCGCCGCAATGGACGTGCAGGTGCAGGACGCGCCGGCGGCGACCGCGCGGGCGGCACAATGAATGTTCAGCCTTCCGCGATGCCGTCCGCGCGCCTGGATTCGCCCCGTCGCGCGGCCGCGGCGCGCGGCACCGCGTTCTTCGCGCTCTGGATGGTGCTGATGCAGAGCGTGAAGCCGGCCGACGTCGCGTTCGGCGCGTTCGCCGCGGTCGCCGCGACGTGGGTGAGCCTGCGCCTGCTGCCGCCGGCGTCGGGTTGCCTGCACTTCGGGGCGCTCGCTCGCACTGATGCCGCACTTCCTGTGGGAGTCCGTGCGGGCCGGGATCGACGTCGCCCGCCGGGCGTTCGCGCCGTCGCTGCCGCTCTCCCCCGGATTCGTGAGCTGCCCCCTGGGCTTTCCGCCGGGCCTCGCGCGCAACACCTTCTCCACGATCACGAGCCTGCTGCCGGGGTCCGTGCCGGCCGACGAGGTGGACGGCGTGCTGGTCTACCACTGCCTCGACACGACGCAGCCGGTCGTCGAGCAGCTGTGGCAGGAGGAGCGCCTGCTCGCCAGGGCGCTGGTGGCGGGAAAGCGCCATGACTGAATTCCTGCTTGCCGCGTCCGGGTTCGTGCTGTTGATGGTCGCAGTCGGGCTCGCCCGCATCCTGCGCGGGCCGGGCGATGCCGACCGCATGATGGCCGCCCAGCTGCTCGGCACCGGGGGCATCGCGGCTTTGCTGCTGCTCGGCGCCGCGACGGGCGAGGAGGCCGCGGTCGACGTGGCGCTGACGCTGGCCCTGCTGGCGGCGTTCGCATCCATCGCCTTCGTCAAGGCTGCGCCCGCGGCGTCCCGCGACGTCGCCGCAGGGGAGCGAGAAATGAGCTTCGCCCTCGACCTCCTGACGATCGCTGCCGTCGTGGCCGGCGCGTTCTTCTTTCTCGCGGGCACCGTGGGCCTGCTGCGCTTTCCGGATACCTACACCCGGCTCCACGCGCTGACCAAGGCCGACAACCTCGGCCTGGGACTGGTGGTGCTGGGCCTGCTGCCGCACGTCGACGGCGTGGTTGCGGGGCTCAAGCTGATCGTCATCTGGCTGCTGGTCCTGCTGTCGGGGGCGGCGGCCTCGCAGCTCGTCGCGCGGGCCGCGCGCCGCCGCGAACCGGACGCGTGATGGACCTGCTCAACGCCGGCCTCGCGCTGCTGATCGTCGCGCTGGCCGTCTGGACGATCGCGGCGCGCGATGCGTTCGCCGCCGCCGTGGGCTTCATCGCCTACGGCCTGCTGCTGACGCTGGCCTGGGTGCAGCTCGCCGGCATCGACGTCGCGCTGACCGAAGCGGCCATCGGCGGCGGGCTGACCGGCGCGCTGTTGATCGGCGCCGTCGCGCGCCTGCGGACGACTGAAGCCGCCGCGCGCGCGGCAGGCCCGGGCGCGCTGCAGCGGCTGCCGGCCGTCGTCGTCGCCGGCGGGGTCACGGCGGCGCTCGCGATCTCTTTCCTCGCGCTGCCCGACCCGGCGCCGACGCTGGCGCCCGAGGTGGCGGCGAACATCGCGGCCGCCGCCGTCGGCAATCCGATCACCGCGGTCCTGCTCGCCTTCCGGGCGATGGACACGCTGCTCGAGGCGATCGTCCTGGTGTTCGCGCTGATCGGCGTGTGGTCGCTCGCGCCCGACCGCGCGTGGGGCGGACGGCCGGGACCGCGGCACGTCGCCGATCCCAACGGCATCCTCGCCTACGTCGCGCGCGTGCTGCCGCCCATCGGCCTCGTCGTCGGCATGTACATCTTCTGGGTGGGCGCGGACCACCCGGGCGGCAAGTTCCAGGGCGCGACGATCCTCGCGGCGATGTGGCTGCTGGTGATGATGGCGGGCCTCGCCGATGCGCCGCCGATCAGCCGGAAGTGGCTGCGGCTCGGCCTGGTGGCCGGGCCGCTGGTGTTCATCGCGATCGGGTTCGCCGGCGCCGTGACGGCGGGCGCGTTTCTCGCGTATCCCGACGGCTATGCGAAGCCGCTGATCGTCGTCATCGAGCTGGCGCTGATGCCGACGCTCGCGCTGATCCTCGCCCTGATCCTGGTCGGCGGGCCGCAGCGGCCGGTGCGGCCATGAGCGCACGTCGTCCCGGCCGAACGCTCCCCTCGGCGGGGCGGCGCGCAGCGGCGCGGAGGCTCGCCGATGAGCGCTGCGACGATCTTCGGTCTGTGCGCGGCGCTGCTCGTGGGCCTCGGGCTGTACGGCCTGATCGTCAATCCGCATCCGCTGCGCAAGATCCTCGCGTTCAACGTCGTCGGCACCGGCGTCTTCCTGCTCCTCGGCGCCATCGCGCGCCGCGGCGCCGGCGCCGGTTTCGGGGGGGACCCCGTGCCGCAGGCGCTGCTCATCACCGGCATCGTCGTCGCGTTCTCGGCCACGGCGCTCGCGGTTGCATTGCTGCTGCGCCTGCACGAGGTGGCGGGTTCGGTCTCCCTCGCCTCCGATGCCGCGCCCAAGGTCGAGCCCGATGCCGGCAGCGAGTAAGGTCCGGGTCGCCGCCGGAGGCGTCGGCATGACGACCACGCCCGGCGGGCTGCTGCTGGTGCTCGCGGTGCTCGTCCCGTTCGTCGGCGTGCTGGCCGGGCTCGTCCTCGGCGGCCGCAATCCGCAGCGCGTCGCGCTGGTGACGCTGGTCCTGGGCCTCGGCATCGCCGCCGGCATCGCCGACGCCTACCTGCGCTCGGGGGATGCGGTCGTGTACCTGCTGGGCGGCTGGGCACCGCCGCTCGGCGTGGCGCTGCGCGCGGACGGACCGTCGGTGGTCATGCTGCTCGCCGTCGCGGTCGTGGTCTGCGGGATCGGCGTGTACGCCTGCGCCGATTTCGCGACGCCGCCGGGCGAGCCCGAAGCCCGCGCACCCTTCACCTTCTGGCTGCTGCTGCTGGCCGTCTGGGGCTCGCTCAACCTCGTGTTCGTGAGCGGCGACCTGTTCACGCTCTACGTCGCGCTGGAGCTGCTGACGTTCGCCGGCGTTCCGCTGGTCTGCCTCGACGGCCGCGGCGAGACGCTGCGCGCCGCGCTGCGCTACCTGCTGTTCGCGCTGCTCGGCTCGGTGCTCTACCTGCTGGGGGCGGTGCTGCTGTACGGCGCGTACGGGACGCTCGACATCGCGCTGCTGGCCGCGCGGGTCGGGCCCGAGCCCGCGGCGTGGGCCGCGTTGGCGCTGATGACCGCCGGGCTGCTCGCCAAGACGGCACTGTTTCCGCTGCACCTGTGGCTGCCGCCCGCGCACGCCGGCGCGCCGGCAGCGGCCAGCGCCGTGCTGTCGGCGCTGGTGGTCAAGGGCTCATGGTTCCTGGTCGTCCGCCTCTGGTTCGACGCCATGCCGGGCGTCGTCACGTTTTCCTCGGCGCAGCTGCTCGGCGCGCTCGGCGCCGCGGCCATCCTGATCTTCAGCATCGTCGCGCTGCGCCAGGAGCGGCTGAAGCTGCTGATCGCGTACTCGACGCTCGCGCAGATCGGCTACCTCTTCCTGATGTTCCCGCTCGCCTTCGACGTCGCGACCGGACGACTCGATGACGGCGGCGCGCTTGCCGGCGGGATGCTGCAGGCGATGTCGCATGCCTCGGCGAAGGCGGCGATGTTCATGGCCGCGGGCTCGATGTACGCTGCGCTCGGCCACGACCGGATCGCGGGGCTCGGGGGCGTCGCCCGCGCGATGCCGATCAGCGTGCTCGCGTTCGCGCTGGGGGGCCTGGCCCTGATGGGGCTGCTGCCGAGCGGCGCCTACCTCGCGAAGAAGCTGCTGCTCGAGGCTGCTGCCGGGAGCGGGCAATGGTGGTGGGACGTCGTGCTGCAGGCGGGGGGCGTGCTCACCAGCAGCTATGTGGTGCTGGTGCTCGCGTATGCGCTGCGGCACGCGGGCGCTCCGGTCGAAATGAAGCGATCGGTGTCCCGGATCGCGCAGGCGGCGGCGCTGGCGCTGGCCGTCTGTTCGCTGCTGCTCGCCGGCGCGGCGCTCGGCCCGGTGCCGTGGAGCCTCATCAAGAACCCCCTGGCCCTCGACGAGCTCGTGCCGGCGCTGCTGACCGTCCTGGCCGGCGGCGTGCTGGCGTTCGGTCTCGGCTTTCGCCCGCCACGCAGTGCGCGCGACGATGCGGTGTCCGCGGGCGGGGGTGCGTTCCGGCGCGCGGCGCTCGTCGTCGGTGCGGCCTTCGAACGTGCGGATGGCGTGCTTCGTCGCTGGCCGGTGGCCGCGACGGCGCTGCTGGTCGTGGCCGCGTCGTTCGGCTGGGCGCTCGCCGCCGCACGCTGATGCGCGCCGGCCGTGCAGCCCGGGCGGGCTGCACGGCCGGCGCCGTGCTCACTGAACAACCTCCGCGCTGCGCGCTCCGGTGTTCGCCCTCGGGGCGGCCCTTCGGGCTTACCGGACTACCTTCGGCTCGCGCCGCGAGCGCATCATTGCTGCCGGTTGCCCCTGATGTTGCCGGCCACCCCGCCGGCGATGCCGCCGATCGCCGCGCCGGTCCAGGCATTGCCGCCGGAGATGGCCGCGATGCCGGCTCCCGCGCCTGCGCCGATGGCCGCGCCGCTCATGGTTCCCTGCTGCTGCGGCGTCATGTTGGTGCAGGCGGCGAGGCCCGCGATCGCGACGCCTGCCACGATGAATCCAAGTCGTTTCATGTCCCGCCTCCGCTGATTGGCTTACTTGAGTCCCGGCACGACGAACTCGAACCAGATGGTCTCGATGACCGGACGATCCAGCTTGCCCGGGTTGGCGGCGTACCATTTGTCGAGTCCTTCGCGCACGCCGTCGAGGGTCTTCCCCTTCAATCCCTTCGTCAGACGGGGGACGAGGCTCTGGGCGTCGGACGGCGGGTTCGCGGCTTCGAATGCGGCCTCGACCTGGATGACGTTGGCGATGCCCACCAGGTAGGCCTTCTTCACCTGGTCCGCCGACTGCGTCCAGTGGACGCCCGTGACCACCGGGACCTCCTGCGCGCGGGCGGTGCCCGTCACGGCTGCCAGCATGATGCACGCGCCCGCAAACGCTGCGCGCAGTTCTGACTTCATCACCATCGTGTTCTCCATGGGAATCGGGAATTCGGTCGCGCCGCCAGCGCGCCGCCGCACTGACGCGTAGGACCGACCGCTATAATGTTAGGTTGAGTCACCGTGCCCTGCAAGGGGCATTCCGTCCCTCGTGCGCCCCGCGCGTGCCGCCCGCCCAGCAGCCACGACCGGCGCAGGCGCGATCGCGCCACCGATGACGAAGCGGGGTAACGATGGATCTGTGGAAGATCGAGTCGGGCAAGGCAAGCGCGCTCATGGCGGCCGGCGAGCAGCTTCCGGGGCAGGGTTTCGGGTGGCTCGACCTCGCCTACGACGAAGTGGACCTGCTGCAGGCCGAGGTCGAGCGGCTCACCGGCGTGCGCATCTTCGACGTGCACATCGGCGACGCGAAGAACCTGTCGCATCCGTCGTTCTTCGACAACTCCGATACCTACGAGATCGTGGTGTTCCGCGGGCTGGCCCCGCAAACGACCGTCGACGAGATCGTGACGCGGCCGATGACGTTCTTCAACTTCGATCGGCTGCTCGTCACCGTGCGCGCGGCCGACAGCCGGACCGTGGCCCAGGTCAAGTCGCGCTTCGTCAACCTGCCCGGCAAGATGCCGCAGAGCCCGGACGACCTGATGCAGCGGCTGCTGTCGGCGATGGTCGATCACTACCTCGAGCTGCGCCAGCCTCTGGCCCGGCGGCTCGACGAGTGGCAGCACCTGCTGCTCGATCCGCGCAAGCCGTTCCACGACTGGGGCAAGCTGCTGGAGAGCCGCCAGCAGATCCGCGAGGTGCAGAACCTGTCCGAGGAGCAGCGCGACGCGGTGCAGGAATGGCGGGACTATCGCATCGCCGACCTCTCGCCGGCGATGCACGCGCGCTTCACCGACATCGTCGAGCACATCGAACGGGTGTTGAATCACGCCCACACGATCGAGCACCAGGCGGAGTCGGCGGTGCAACTCTACTTCGCCGCGATGAGCCATCGCACGACCGAGATCATGCGGCTCCTGACGCTCATCACGGCGATATTCATGCCGCTGACCCTCATCACCGGCGTGTTCGGGATGAACTTCGACGTCATCCCGGGGCTGCACAAGGCCTACGGCTTCTGGCTCGCGCTCGCCACGATGCTCGGGATCGTCGTCGGCATGGTCGCCTACTTCCGTCGCAAGCGCTGGGTCTAGCGCCGCCTTCGGCTCGATGCCCGGGCCTTCCGGCCCGGCATGTGGTCAGAAGGACCCGAACATCGTGCCGAGCACGATGACGGCCACGAGCCCGAGCACGGCGCCGACGATGCCGACCATCACGATGTCGAAGTAGCTCGCCTTGTGCGTCGAGCCGCACACGGCGAGCAGCGTGACCACCGCGCCGTTGTGCGGCAGGCTGTCGAGGGTGCCCGCGCCGATCACCGCCACGCGGTGCATCAGCGCGGGATCGATGTGGAGCTCCGCGGCCATCTGCATGAACGGGCCGCCGAGCGCTTCGAGCGCGATCGTGAGCCCGCCCGACGCCGAACCGGTCAGCGCGGCCAGGATATTGGTCGCCAGCGCGAGCGAGACGAGCGGTCCGCCGCCGATCGAGAGCACCCAGTCCCGGACCGCGCCGAACGCGGGCATGGCCGCCACGACCGACCCGAAGCCGACCAGGCTGGCCACGCTCAATACCGGCAGCACGGATGCGGTCGCGCCGGCGTCGACGGTCGCGCGCAGCGCGGGCAGCCGGCGGCGATTGATCGCGACCAGCGTGACGATGGCCAGCGCGAGCGCGAGCAGCACCGACCACACGCCGGTGACCGAAGCGACCGCCGCGCCGCCCCATCGCGCATCGCCCAGGAAACCGAGGTCGAGGCGCGGCAGCACCAGCAGCGACGCCACCAGATTGACGACGACGACCACGATCAGCGGCAACGCCGCGACGAACGCGCCGGGCAGCTCGTCGCTCTGGTGGCCGCGATGAATCTCCGCGGGATCGAACGCGCTGGCCGTCGTCGCGCGCTCGCGAAAGGGCGGATCGTCGGCGGTCGCACCGTCGGCTGCGACCGTGGCGCCGAATCCCTCGCCCGCGCGCCGTGCCGAGCCTCGGCGCGCGCGAGCCACCACAGACCGAAGCCCAGCATGATGGCCGAGGCGACGATGCCCAGCCCCGGCGCGGCGAACGGCGTGGTGCCGAAGAACGGCATGGGGATCGCGTTCTGGATCGCCGGCGTTCCGGGCAGCGCGGACATCGTGAACGTGGATGTTCCGAGCGCGATGGCCGCCGGCATCAGGCGGTTCGGAATGTTCGCCGTGCGGAACAGCGCCTGTCCCATCGGCGCCAGCACGAAGAACGCGACGAACAGGCTGACGCCGCCGTAGGTGACCAGCGCACCGGCCAGCACGACCGAGAGCACCGCGCGCCGCGGGCCGAGCCGCTCGGTCATGAAGCGGGCGATCGCGGACACCGAGCCGCTGTCCTCCATGAGCTTGCCGAACACGGCGCCCAGCAGGAACAGCGGGAAGAACTGCAGGATGAATCCGGCCGCCGCGCCCATGAACGTGATGGTCCAGTTCGCGAGCAGCGGCTCGCGTGCGGCGGCGGCGGCGACCATCGCCGCGGCGGGGGCCAGCACGAGCACGCTCCAGCCGCGAAAGGACAGCCACACGAGCCCGCCGAGACCGAGCAGGATGCCTAGCAGTCCCACGCCCATGCCTTCAGACTCCTTCCAGCAGCGCGTCGAGGTCGAGCGTCGAGCGCACGCCCAGGTCGGCCCGGTGCGCCTCGAGAAACGCCGATGCGGACTTGCGGCCCTCGTCACGAAGCATCGTGAAGAACGGCCACTCGGTGAGGAGCTTGGACGAATAGCCGAGCCCGAGCATGACCTCGCTCGCGATGCGGTGGACGCGCATGTTGGCCCACACGCGCGCCTTCGCCGGTGCCGGGATCGGCGACCTTGCGCAGGAGCGCCGCCGCCTTCATCTCCTTCAGCAGCGTCGCGTTGAACGAGATTTCGTTCAGCCGGTTCTGGATCTCGCGCGCCGTGCGCGGCGTCCCCGGCCGCTCGATCGGGTTGATCTGCACCAGGATCGTGTCCGAGGCCGTGCATTCGCGGATCAGCGGGGCCATCGACGGATTGCCGGCGTATCCGCCGTCCCAGTAGGGCTCGCCGTCGATCTCCACCGCCTGGAACATCGTCGGCAGGCAGGCCGAGGCGAGCAGCACATCGGGCGTGAGCTCGGCGTTGCGGAAGATGCGGCCGCGGCCGGTGCGCACGTTGGTGGCGGTGACGAACAGCTTGATCGGCGCATCGACCAGGTGCGAGAAATCCACGCTCTCCAGCAGGATGCTGGTCAGCGGATTCGGGCCCCCGAGGCTGGTATCGTAGGGCGAGAACACCTGCGCCGCGAACTCGACGGCGAGGAACACCGGCGAGTAGTCGAGCGTCCAGTTGCCGGTGAGGATCTCGATCGGGCCGCGGCGCAGCGGACTCATCTGCGCGGCATCCGATACGCGCTTCCAGAATGCCTCGAGGGCGGCGCGCGCGCCTTCCGGCCCGCCCTGCATCAGCCCGGAGGCCATGACCGCGGCGTTCATGGCGCCCGCGGACGTGCCGGAAATGCCGTCGAAGCGAAGCCACGGCTCCTCCAGCAGCCGGTCGAGCACGCCCCAGGTGAAGGCGCCGTGCGCGCCGCCGCCCTGCAGGGCCAGGTCGACGAAGACCTGGCCGTCGCCCGGAACTTCGCGCGTCTGGCCTTTGCCTTGCGGGCCGCGCTCATGGACGGCCCCCACTCCCTCGGGCGCTTGCGCTCGGGCAGCCGTCGGGCTCACGCCAGCGCCTTGGCCTTCAGGCGCGCGTATTCGTCGTTGTTGATCGTGCCGGCATCGAGCAGCTTCTTCGCGTCGGCGATCTGGTCGGCCGGCGACTTCGCCGCGACCTCGCGGATATACGCGTCCGTGTCCGCCTTGGCGCTGCGCAGCGCGGCGTGCTGCCGCGCGGCCATGCCGCCGCCGCGGGCGAGGATGTAGACGAGGGCGGTCAGGACGGGAAGAAAGATGAGGCCGATGAGCCAGATCACCTTCGAGCCGCCGCCCATCTCCGAATCCCGGAACAGGTCGACCACGACCTGGAAGAGGACGATCAGGTAGGCGATGAAGAAGAACGTCGAAACCATCAGCAGGACGGTGTCCCAGAAATTGCTCATGCGGTTGCTCCAGTGAGGGGGATGCGAAGGATCGAACGCCGGGTGACGCCGCGCGGCCGGCGCGGAAGCGTGGCGCCGCTTCAGGCAGATTGCCTGGCGCGACTGATCCACGTGCGCAGCAGGGCCAGCAGGCAGCCGCCTGTCAGCATGCCGAGCACGTAGATCGCAATGACCAGGATGGACAGCGGAAGAGTGATGCTGGCGGAGAGCAGCGAAACCGTTGCGGTCTCGAGGTTCTGGAACTTGAACAGCAGGACGACTGCGGTGAACAGCACGATCAGCCCGATGTACAGGTACCTCATAGCCTTCCTCTCCATGTCCGAATGCCTCGCCGGGGCGCGGGCCCGCCTGTCCCGTTTGCGTCGCCTGCGCGCGGGGCCCTTATAATGCCATCCTTCACTTCGAAACACGAGTGAACCGCGGCTGGAACGACGGCGGGCCATGCTT
Source organism: uncultured beta proteobacterium (assembly GCA_963832705.1). Lineage (GTDB taxonomy): Bacteria > Pseudomonadota > Gammaproteobacteria > Burkholderiales > Casimicrobiaceae > CAIWHR01. The sequence continues at coordinate 14,671 of CAWHVP010000008.1, forward strand.
GCTCCCCTCGAGGACAGATGACCGCATGGAGAACGCGCTGATGAAACAGGCTCTCGCACTGCTCGTTGCCGCGGCCCTCGCCGGCTGCACGGTCGGGCCGGATTACGTGCGGCCCGTTGTGGACACGCCGACCGCGTGGCGGATCGACTATCCCAAGGCGGCCGAAGTCGCGAATACCCGATGGTGGGAACAGTTCGGCGACCCGGTGTTGAACTCGTTGATCGAAACGGCCCTGCGCGAGAACCGCGACGTTCGCATCGCCGCCGCCAGGGTCGACCAGTTCGCCGGCGCGCTCATGAGCGTTCGGTCCCAGTCGTTGCCGCAGCTGGGCTACGGCGCGGACGCGAGCCGCGCCCAGGCGTCCCGCGTGGGGCAGCCGCCGATCCCGCCCGGCGTGGACAACCAGTTCACGCTGTACCAGGCGTCCCTGGGCGCTTCCTGGCAGCTCGACCTCTTCGGCCGCGTCCGCCGCCTGACCGAAGCCGCGCAGGCGCAGGTCTATGCGAGCGAGCAGGCGCAGCGCGGCGTGGTGCTCACGCTGGTGACGAGCGTGGCCGCGAGCTACATCGGATTGCGGGCACTCGACCGGCAGCTCGAGATCGCGCAGGCGACCGCGAGGAACTTCGGCGAAACCGCGCGCATCTTCGACCTGCGGTTCAAGGCCGGCATCGTGTCGCAGAGCGAAGTGGTGCAGGTCCGGTCGCAGTACCAGCAGGCGCTCGCCGCGATCCCGGCGATCCAGCAGGCGATCGCCGCGCAGGAGAACCTGATCTCGATCCTGCTCGGACGCAATTCGGAGCCGATCCCGCGCGGCAAGTCGATCGACCAGCTGGTCCCGCCGCAGATTCCCGCGGACCTGCCGTCCGCGCTGCTGCAGCGCCGGCCGGACATCCTGCAGGCCGAGCAGAACCTCGTCGCCGCCAATGCCAACATCGGCGCGACGCGCGCGCTCTACTATCCGACCCTCTCGCTCACCGGTGCGCTCGGTTCGGCGAGCACGGCCTTCGGCAACTTCCTCACCGGCCCGGCCAGCGTCTGGCTGCTCGCCGCCGGCCTGACCGGCCCGATCTTCACGTCCGGCGCCATCGAGGGCCAGGTGCGCACCGCCGAGGCGCAGCAACAGGCGGCGCTCTACTTCTACCAGCAGACGATACTGAACGCGTTTCGCGAGACCAACGACGCGCTCGTCGGCTCGCAGAAGAAGGTCGAGGAGGTCGCGATGCAGAACCTGCGCGTGGACGCGCTGCGGGAATTCGCGCGGCTGTCGCGGCTCAAGTTCGACAAGGGCGTGGCGGGCTACGTCGAGGTGCTCATCGCCGAGAACGAGCTCTTCCTGGCCGAGCTCGCGTCGGTGAGCCTGCTCGCGGCCAGGTACTCGCAGCTCGTCAGCGTCTACCAGGCCATGGGCGGCGGCTGGGTGGACATCGCCGGCTCGCTCGCCCCGCGGCCGCAGTCCGTGGCCGCCGCCCCGTAGGTGCGATGACCTGCGGCGCGAACCCCGGGGCGGATGCACGTCGATTCCCGATCCGGTTGAAGAGCGGGACATGCCGAACCTGACCGGGATTCGCCCGCGCCGTCGTGCTGGGGGGGATGCTCGCCCTCACCGGATGCGGGACGCTGCTGCGCAATCCCGTGCCGGTGTCGGCAACCTTGACCGCGACGATACCGCACCTGCCCGAAGTCCGCATGCGGGCCGGCCAGCACAGCGCCGCCATGGAGCAGGATCTGGCGGAATCCTTCGCGCAGGAATCGCGCCGGGACTTTCCGCGCGGCGCCGACGGACTGGTCCACTACGCGCACCTGGCGCTGTCGGGCGGCGGCGCAAGCGGCGCGTTCGGCGCCGGATTCCTGAACGGCTGGACCCAGGCCGGCGACCGGCCGAGGTTCAAGATCGTCACCGGGGTGTCGACCGGCGCCCTGATGGCGCCGTTCGCCCTGCTCGGACCGGCGTACGACGGCGCGCTGCGCGACTTCTACACGACCACGTCGTCGCGTGACATCTTCGTCGTCGGTTCGCTGCTGAGGCTCGCGACGAGGGCGCTCACCGGCGACTCGCTGCTCGACACGAGTCCGCTGGCCGCGCTCATCGCGCAGCACGTCGATGCCGACCTGATGCGCAAGGTCGGCGAGGCGCACCGGCAGGGGCAGCGGCTCTACATCGGGACCGTGGATCTCGATGCGCTCGATTTCGTCGTCTGGAACATGGGGCTGATCGCCCTCAGCGGACGGCCGGAATCGCTCGATCTGTTCCGGCAGGTGATGCTGGCGTCGGCATCCATTCCGATCGCCTTTCCTCCCGTGTTCTTCGAGGTCGAGGCCGACGGGCGGCGCTACGACGAAATGCACGTCGATGGAGGCGTTGGCGCCCGGGTCTTCTACAGCGGAGGGCTGTTCCGACCCTCGATCGTTCGCCAGCGCGGCGGCCACGGCGGCGAGGAAGGGCGGGAGGACATCTTCGTCATCCACAACGGGCAGATCCGTCCGCCGGCGCAGCCGACCCGCAGGACCGTCGTGGCGATCACCGCGCGCGTCCTCGACGGCTCGAGTCGATCCGCGGTGATCGGCGCGCTGCACCGGATCCATGCGATCGCCCAGGCCGAGCAGGCCGGCTTCCACTGGGTCACCATTCCCGAGGGGATCACCGTCACCAGCGAGGAGACCTTCGATCCGGCCGCGATGCGGGTGCTCTACGACGTGGGGTACCGGAGCGCCGCGGCAGGTGCCCATTGGGAGACGCGCCCGCCCGGGCTTGCGCTTGAAGCGCTGCAGTAATCCCCGCGCGCCGTCGATCGGCCTGCGGCGGGATGCCGACCCCGGCCCCGGTGCATAATGGCGCCGTTCAATCGGCGCCGGCCGGGCGCATCGCCAGGGATCGCTGAACCATGAACGACCGCTTCCACTCGCTCGTATCCGGCGCCGTCCTCGCGGTCATCATCGGCTGGGTGCTCTTCATCGGGAAGGAGATCTTCGTCCCGATCGTCCTCGCGATCTTCGTCGTCTACGTGATCGCCGGCCTGACGCGGGTGCTGCGCAGCCTCCCGCTCGTCGGCCGGATGCTGCCGGCGCGCGTCCACTCCGCGCTGTCCGTGGCCGCCATCGTGTTCGGACTGTTCGCGGTCGCCCACCTGATCCTCGGGAGCAAGGACAGCGTGCTGGCGCTGGCGCCGCAATACCAGGAGTCGCTGCTCGGCGCCATCCAGCGCGCCGCCGTGTATCTGCGCATCGAGACCGAGCCGACCTGGACCTCGCTGCGCCAGGACATCGCCACGCGCATCAGCATCCAGCCGCTGGTCAGCTCGATGCTCGCCTCGGTGTCGTCCATCGCGGTGACCGTCATCGTCGTGATCCTCTACGCCACCTTCCTGCTGGTCGAGAGGCGGTCGTTCGACGCCAAGATCGCCGCCATATCGAGCGATCCCCGCAGCATCGCCCGGATCCGCCAGGTCACCTCGGACATCAACGCGCGAATCGGCGCGTACCTGGCGCTGAAGACGTTTCTCAGCATCCTGCTCGGCGTCACGAGCTGGATCGTGATGGCGTTCCTGGGGCTGCAGTTCGCCGCCTTCTGGGCCGTGCTGATCGCGCTGCTGAACTACGTGCCCTACATCGGCTCGTTCCTCGGCGTGCTGTTTCCGGTGACGATGGCGATCGTGCAGTTCGCGAACCCGAACGACGTGCTGGCGGTGCTGCTGCCGCTGACCGCCCTCCAGTTCGTCATCGGCAATTTCATCGACCCCTACGTCATGGGCAACTCGCTCAATCTCAGTCCGTTCGCCATCCTCGCGAGCCTCGCGGCCTGGTCCGCGCTCTGGGGCATCCCGGGGGCGTTCCTGGCGGTACCGATCACCGCCGTCATCGCCATCGTGCTTTCCGAGTTCCCGGGCACGCGGCCGATCGCGGTCCTGCTGTCGCGCGACGGCCGCCTTTGAATCGCACCCCGGACTCGCGCGGCAGCCGGTCATGAAACTCAGGGACATCTCGGATCTGCTGCGATCGGCCGCCGTCAACTGGGTGGAGGATTACGCGCAGAGCATGGGTGCCGCCCTGGCGTTCTACACGATGTTCTCGATCGCCCCGCTCCTGCTCATCGTGATCTCGGTCGCCGGATTCGCGTTCGGCGAGGAGGCGGCCCGTGGCGAGATCTACGAGCAGCTCGAGGACCTGCTGGGCCTGCCCGGTGCGGCGGCCGTCGAGGAGCTCCTCGAGAGCGCGAGCAAGCCGGGCGGAAGCGTCGTGGCCACGCTCTTCGGCGCGCTGCTCCTCTTCATCGGGGCCACGTCCGTCTTCGCGGAACTGCAGGACGCCTTCGACCGCATCTGGCGCGCCCCGCCACGGGCGGGAACCGCGGGCCTGTGGAACGTCGTGCGCGTGCGCCTCGTGTCCTTCGGAATGATCCTCGGGATCGGCTTCCTGCTGATGGTGTCGCTGGTGTTCAGCGCCGGCATGGCCGCGCTGAGCGCGCAGTGGGATCCGCTGTTCGCCGGATGGACGAAGGTCGCGGGCACCATCGACGTGACGATCAGCATCCTGCTGGCAAGCGCGGTGTTCGCGATGATCTACAAGACGATGCCGAGGGTCCGCATCGACTGGAAGGACGTCTGGATCGGTGCGGCGGTGACCTCGCTGCTGTTCATCGCCGGGAAGTACCTGATCGGCACCTACATCGGGAGGAGCAGCATCTCCTCCGGCTTCGGCGCGGCGGCTTCCCTGGTCGTGGTGCTGCTGTGGGTCTACTACTCCGCGCAGATCTTCCTGTTCGGCGCTGAATTCACGCGGGCGTATTCCCACAAGTTCGGCTCGCGCAAGGGGCAGCCGCTGCCCGCCCGCTAGGGTCCGGCGAACGGCTGCCCCTGCGGATCGTCGGGAAGGAACGTCGACAGCAGCGCCTCGAGGCGCACCGGGATGCCCTGCGGCGGGTTGGCGGCGAGATTGCGCCCGGTCGGCCCCGACGGCCGGTCGATGCCGGCGTCGATCCGCTCGAGCAGGTACGGAAAGAACGGATTGGACGGCAGGCGGGTCAGGAAGTCCTGGTCGACGACCAGCGTGCCGCGCTCGCCGCGGGCGCCCATCGCGCCCAGACTGAAGCCGAACTCGGGCGGCACCTTCGGGTCGGGCTGGACCCCGTACAGCGGGTCGTCCATCGGAATCGGGATCGCCAGGTGCGACAGCGAGAAGATGCCCGGCGGATAGGGCAGGTCCAGTGGGCGATCCTCCGCCTGCAGCCGGCCCGGCGCGATGCTGCGCTCGATCGTCGCGTCGCTGTCGTCGCCCGCATTCACGATCGACGTGAAGCGGTACGCCTGCGGGGACGTCGGCGTCAGCCGATCGAGCGCGACATAGGCGGAGGGGCGCAGCAGGGGGCCGAATTTCACGGTCCGGTTCACGTCGAAGAGAACGATCTCGCTGCCGTTGTCGGGCAGGAACGAATAGAGCGCCGTCAGGATCGCCGGCGTGCTGACGGTGAAATCGACCACCGACTGGAAGGTCAGGATCGGCGGCAGCGTTCCGAGCTGGCCGGCGCGCGCGAGACGCTGGATCTGGCCCTGCAGCGCATCGGTCAGCCGATACGACTGGCGGGCGCCGTTGACCGGGAACGAGTTGTACTTGAACGGATTGAACTCCGGCACGACGCTGAGCCAGGCCGCGTTCGCGAACGGCGGCAGCAGGGCGGGGAGGCCGGCGAGGCCGGCGAAGCGCGCAAAGCGCGTGATCCCGATCATCGGCGTGAACAGCACGATGCGGTCGGCGCGGGGGAGCTTCGGGTCCTCGATCGCATCGAGCGCGTATTTCACGGCGAGCGCGCCGCCGTTCGAGAACCCGACCAGGTGCAGCGGCGCCGGGGCGGGCACATGCCGGCGCGCCTCGCGGATCGCGAGCCGCGTGGCCGCCATCCAGTCTTCCCAGCGCACGTCGGACAGGCCCGCCGGCACGGTGCCGTGCCCCGGCAGGCGGACGCCGATCGCGACGAAGCCGCGGTCGCGGTAGCGCTTCGCGACGTGCCGCAGGCTGTAGGGCGAGTCCGTCAGCCCGTGCAGCAGCACGACGCCCCCGCCGGCGTGCCGTCGGGCGCCATGACGTACGATCGGTTCCAGTCGTGGGCGAAGCGCGCCGGATAGACGGGGCTGTCCTCGAAGTAGCGGTTGATCGGGACGCGCGCGTCCGGATCGAGCTTCTGGCTGACGTTGGTGCGGACGCTGGCGAAGATGGCCTCTTCCTGCGCGAGATAGCGCGCCCAGTCGGCGCCGTCGAGGTCGCCCGCGCGGAGCTCGGCCGGCACGAACGTGTGCCAGGGCTGCAGTGCGGGGCCGCTCAGCGACCGGTACGCCCGCAGCGCGAGCATGGCCGCGCCGACGACCACGACCCCGATCAGCGTCCACTTCAGGACCTTCTTGATCACCATCTGCATCGTCCCCCTTGCGCCGAAGCGCATGAATCGCAGTCACTTGCCCGTTGAGGCGGGCTGACTCGACGCGTCGACGACCGCCATCCCGTGGCGGAGCCTCGTTCGAGCCAGGACCTGGGGCCGCGGTGGCGGAACCCCGGGGTCGGCGCGACTTCGATGCCGTGGCGATCGGCGGATCGGGCGAGGTCAGCCGGCGAGCGCCGCGTCCAGCGTGACCACGATCGACGGCGACAGCGCGCGCGAGACGACGCAGTTGGTCTTGGCGTCGGAGGCGATCTGCGCGAACCTCGCGGCGTCGATGTCCGGCACCCGCGCGCGCGTCGTGAAGTGGACGGCGGTGACCGTCGGCTTGCCGTCGACGGTGTCCATCGTCAGCGCGGCCTCGGTCTCGATGCCGTCGGCGGTGAAGCCGGCGTTGTTCAGCGTGAACGACAGCGCCATCGTGAAGCAGCCGGCGTGCGCGGCGGCGATCAGCTCCTCGGGATTCGTGCCCTTGCCGTCGCCGAAGCGGGCCTTGAACGAGTACGGCGTGTCCTTCAGCGTCGCGCTCTGCGTCGACAGCGTGCCGCTGCCATCCTTGGTGCTGCCCTGCCACTGGGCGGAAGCCTTGCGGAGCATGAAGCCCTCCTTGCGCGGGTCGGAAATGTCACATTGTAACGGGCCGCGGCAGTGCGGTGCACGCGCGGTCCTCAGCCGGCGTACAGCCGACCGCGGCGCACCAGCAGCTTCTCGATCTCGACGGCGACGAACGTCAGCGCCGACATCGCGCAGCAGAACGCGAGCTCGCCCGGCGACAGCGGCGCCGTGTGCAGCACCGCGTTGAGGAACGGGACGTAGATGGTCGCGAGCTGCAGCGCGCAGGTGAAGGCGAACGCACCGAGCAGCGGCAGGTTCGAGCGCAGGCCCTGCGTGAACAGCGAGTCGCGCTCCGAGCGGATCGCCATCACGTGCGCGAGCTGCGACAGCGTCAGCACGGTGAAGACCATCGTCTGCCAGTTCGGCGAGCCGACGCGGATCGCCCAGGCCTGCGTGAAGCAGCGACAGCGCCGCCGATCAGCAGGCCCGACCCAGACCATGTGCTGCCACATGCCGTGCGCGAAGATGCTCTCCTGCGGCGGCCGCGGCGGGCGCTGCATGACGCCGCGCTCGGCGGGCTCGGCCGCGAGCGCGAGGCCCGGCAGGCCGTCGGTCACGAGGTTGATCCACAGGATCTGGATCGGCAGCAGCGGCAGCGGCAGGCCGAGCAGCGGCGCGAGGAAGATCGTCCAGATCTCGCCCGAGTTGCCGGTCATCACGAAGCGGATGAACTTGCGGATGTTGTCGTAGATGCGGCGCCCCTCGCGCACGGCCTCGACGATGGTCGCGAAGTTGTCGTCGAGCAGGATGAGGCTCGACGCCTCGCGCGCGACGTCGGTGCCGCCGCGGCCCATCGCGACGCCGATGTCGGCGCGCTTCAGCGCCGGCGCGTCGTTGACGCCGTCGCCGGTCATCGCGACGATCTCGCCGTGCCGCTGCAGCGCCTCGACGATGCGGATCTTCTGCGCCGGGTCGACGCGCGCGTAGACGCGGATCGACGCCACCCGCTGCGCCAGCGCGTCGTCGGTCAGCGCGCGCGAGCTCCGCTCCGGAGAGCATCTGCGCCGGCGTCGGCGGCGATGCCGAGCTCGCGCGCGACGGCCAGCGCGGTGGCCGGGTGATCGCCGGTGATCATCACCGGCGTGATGCCCGCCGTGCCGCACAGCGCGACGGCGTCCTTCGCCTCGCGCCGCGGCGGATCGATCAGCCCGACCAGGCCGACGAACACGAGCGCCGACTCGATCGCCGCGGCGTTCGCATCGGCATACGCTTCGGCGGCGGCCCTCGCGCGCGCCGCCTCGCTGGCCGAGGGGCTGGCTGAAGCCCTTGCCTGCCGCCTGCCGCCGAGCCTTCCGGGACGCTCTCCTCCCCGAGCAGACCGGGCAGCACGCGCCGCGCGACCGCCAGCACCCGCAGGCCCTCGGCCGCCATCCGCTCGGCGGCGGCGAGGAGCTCCGTCGCGCGGCAGCGGCCGCTCGCCGTCCGCGGTCGAGCATCGTCGTGCACAGCGGCAGCACCCGCTCGGGCGCGCCCTTCGTGTAGGCGATCGCGCCGGCTCCGCGGCACGGTGCACGGTGGTCATCCGCTTGCGCTCCGAATCGAACGGCAGCTCGTGGATCCGCGGCGACGCCGCCTCCAGCGCCGCCTTGTCGAAGCCGGCGTCGTGCGCGGCCTCGCACAGCGCCACCTCGGTCGGGTCGCCGGTCACGTGGCCGTGGTGGCTCCGCGTCGCGTCGTTGCACAGCGCCAGCGCCGTCAGCAGCGTGCGCGCAGGGCTCGGCGTCGCCGCGCGGCCTTCCAGTCGCGGGTCGCGCTCGCCGCCGACGTGGAGCGCGACGGCGCGCATCCGGTTCTGCGTCAGCGTGCCGGTCTTGTCGGAGCAGATCACCGTCACCGAGCCCAGCGTCTCGACCGCGGGCAGGCGGCGGATCAGCGCGTGCTGGCGCGCCATCTTGCCCGCGCCGAGCGCCAGCGAGATCGTGACGACGGCCGGCAGCGCCTCGGGGATCGCCGCGACCGCGAGGCTGATCGCGGTCAGGAACAGCAGCACCGGCGGCTCGCCGCGCAGCAGCCCGACGAGCGAAGACGATCGCGCAGATGCCGAGGACCGCGAGCCCGAGCCGCCGCCCGAACACCGCCAGCCGCTGCTGCAGCGGCGTGCGCGGCGTGACGCCCGCGTCGAGCAGCGTGGCGATCCGCCCGAGCTCGGTCGCCATGCCGGTGGCGACCACGATGCCGCGGCCGCGGCCGTGGGCGACGACCGTCCCCTTGTAGGCGATGTTGCGGCGGTCGCCGAGCGCGCAGGTCGGCGCGCGCGAGCGACCGCGCAGTGCTTGTCGCTGGCCACCGATTCGCCGGTCAGCAGCGCCTCGTCGATCTTCAGGCGCGGCGCATCGACGAGGCGCAGGTCGGCGGGCACGACGTTGCCCGCCTCGAGCACGACGACGTCGCCCGGAACGACGTCGGCGGCCGGAACCGTCAGCGTCTCGCCGCCGCGCACGACCAGCGCGCTGCCCGCCGCCATCTGCCGCAGCGCGGCCATCGCCCGCTCGGCGCGGTATTCCTGGACGAAGCCGATGACCGCGTTGAGCAGGACGATCACGACGATCGCGAGCGTGTCCTCGACGTCGCCGACGATGCCCGAGATCACGGCGGCGACGATCAGCACGACGATCATGAAGTCGGCGAACTGGTCGGCGAGCATCGCCAGCGCGCTGCTTCGGCGGCTGCTCGCGGATCGCGTTCGGACCGTGGCGAGGACGCGGGCCGCCGCCTCGCCGGGATCGAGTCCGACCGAGGGGTCGACGCCGAGGCGCGTGCAGACGTCGTCGAGGGCGAGCGCGTGCCAGGGCGTGGCCGGCGCGGCCCTCGCACCCGTGGCGGCGCCGTCGCGCGCGCGCGGGCCGGCTCCGGATCGATTCGCCATGGCGGTGGGCTGGCAACGGGCGGCAGCCGCGGGCCGCGCCCAGGGGCGGGGCGCGCCGCGCGCGCTGCGCGGGCGGGCATCGTCGCGGGGGTGCGTCGTGGCTGCCCGTTCCCCATTGTGCGCGCCGGTCGGCGGCGCAACAAGCGAGCGGGGGCCCGGCGGGATGTCGAGCGCGGCGCGGAACGCGGGCGCCGCGGTCCCGGCGCATTGTCGCCGCGGGCGCATTGCGCATAGAATCGCGCAGCCTGCGCGCCGCGGACGACAGCCCGGTCCCGCACCGCGGCGGCAGATCCGGAGTCGGCGACCGATGACCAAGCCCAGGACCACGCATTTCGACACGCTGTCGCTGCACGCCGGCGCGCGGCCCGACCCCGCCACCGGCGCGCGCGCGACGCCGATCTACCAGACGGCGTCGTTCGTGTTTCCCGACAGCGACCACGCCGCGGCGCTGTTCAACATGGAGCGCGCGGGCCACGTCTACTCGCGGATCTCCAACCCGACCTGCGCGGTGCTCGAGGAGCGGATCGCCGCGCTCGAGGGCGGCGTCGGCGCGATCGCGGTGGCGAGCGGGCAGGCGGCGCTGCACCTCGCGATCGCGACGCTGATGGGCGCGGGCGCGCACATCGTCGCGTCGCGCTCGCTGTACGGCGGCTCGCACAACCTGCTCGACTACACGCTGCCGCGCTTCGGCATCACGACGACCTTCGTCGACCCGCGCGACCTCGACGCGTGGCGCGCGGCGATCCGGCCCGGAGACGCGGCTGCTGTTCGGCGAGACGCTCGGCAATCCGGGGCTCGACGTGCTCGACATCCCGCGCGTGGCCGACGCTCGCGCACGAGCACGGCCTGCCGCTGCTCGTCGACTCGACGTTCACCACGCCGTACGCTGATGCAGCCGTTCGCGCTGGGCGCCGACCTCGTCTACCACTCGGCGACCAAGTTCCTGTCGGGCCACGGCGTCGTCATCGGCGGCCTCGTCGTCGACTCGGGGCAGTTCGACTGGGACGGCGGCGGCCGGCAGCCGCGGCGCGCGGCAAGTTCCCGACGCTGACCGAGCCCTACGCCGGCTTCCACGACATGGTGTTCGCCGAGGAATCGACGACCGCGGCGTTCCTGCTGCGCGCGCGGCGCGAGGGCATCCGCGACTTCGGCGCGTGCATGGCGCCGTTCGTCGCGTTCCAGATCCTGCAGGGCATCGAGACGCTGCCGCTGCGGATGGCGCGCCACGTCGACAACACGCGCAGGATCGTCGCGTTCCTGCGCCGCGCAGCCGCTGGTCGCCTCGGTCGGCTATCCGGAGCTGCCCGGCCATCCGGACCACGCGCTCGCGCAGAAGCTGCTGCCCGACGGCTGCGGCGCCGTGTTCAGCTTCGACCTCAAGGGCACGCGCGCGCAGGGACGCCGGTTCATCGAGACGCTGAAGGTCTTCTCGCACCTCGCCAACGTCGGCGACGCGAAGTCGCTGGTCATCCATCCGGCGTCGACGACGCACTTCCGGATGTCGGCGGAGGACCTCGCCCGGGCCGGCATCACCGAGGGCACGATCCGGCTGTCGGTCGGCCTCGAGCATCCCGACGACCTGATCGAGGACCTGTCGCGGGCGCTCTACGCGGCGGGGAAGGCGTGATCGTCGCCGTCGCGGGGCAGCCGGTCTACGCCTACACCGGCACGCGGCCGCTCGACCCGGCGCTGCCGGCGGTGGTGTTCGTGCACGGCGCGGCGAACGACCACAGCGTGTGGGCGCTGCAGTCGCGCTACTTCGCGCACCACGGCTGGAACGTGCTCGCGGTCGACCTGCCCGGCCACGGCCGCTCGGGCGGCGACGCGCTCGCGAGCGTCGAGGCGATCGCCGACTGGATTCCGGCGCTGCTCGATGCCGCGGGCATCGCGTCGGCGGCGCTGGTCGGCCATTCGCTGGGCTCGCTCGCCGCGCTCGACGCGGCCGCGCGGCATCCCGCGCGCGTGACGCGGATCGCGCTCGTCGGCCCCGCGGTGCCGATGCCGGTGTCCGACGCGCTGCTCGACGCGGCGCGCGCCGACGACCACGCGGCGTTCGAGATGATCAACAGCTGGTCGTTCAGCGCGGGCAAGCAGGTGGGCGGCAGCGCGGTGCCGGGCCTGTGGCTGCTGGGCAACGGCATGCGGCTGATGGAGCGCACGCGGCCCGGCGTGCTCCACACCGATCTCGCCGCCTGCAACGCCTATGCCGGCGGGCTCGACGCGGCGGCCGCCGTGCGCTGCCCGGCGCTGCTCGTGCTCGGCGCGCGCGACCTGATGGCGCCGCCGAAGGGCGCGCAGGCGCTGATCGGCGCGCTCGCCGACCGGCGCGTCGTCACCTGCCCGACTGCGGCCACGCGCTGATGGCCGAGCAGCCCGACGCCGTCCTCGATGCGCTGGCATCGTTCCTGCAGCCCTGACCTTCCGACCCGCGCGTGGCGACATGACCGAACCCCTGCACGAACCCGGCGACGCGCAGTCCATCGTCCCCGACGTCCGCCGCCTCGGCGTCCTCGCGCCGTTCACCTGGCTCGCGCAGGGCTGGAGCGACTTCCGCGCGAGGCCGCTGCCGTCGATGTTCTACGGCGTGTGCTTCGCGGTCATGGGCTGGCTGATCGCGCTCACGTTCCGCCATGCGTACGAGTACGTGTCGGCGCTCGTCACCGGCTTCTTCCTCGTCGGTCCGTTCCTCGCGACCGGCCTCTACGCGCTGTCGCAGCGGCGCGAGCGCGGCGAGCCGGTGTGGCTCGCGCCGACGCTGGACGCCTGGGCGCCCAACGCCGCCGCGATCGGCATGTTCTCGCTGGTGCTCGCGGTGGTGCTGCTCATCTGGGCGCGGGCGTCGCTGGTCGTGTTCGCGCTGTTCTACACCAGCGAGATGCCGAGCGTCGCACGGCTTCCTCGAGCAGGTCGTCTCGCTCGACAACCTCGAGTTCCTGTTCGCGTATTTTTGCGTCGGCGGCTTCTTCGCGGTGTTCGTGTTCGCGATCAGCGTGGTCTCGGTGCCGATGATGCTCGACCGGCGCACCGACGGCATCGTCGCGGTGCTGACGAGCCTCAGGGCCTTCGGCGCCAACGTGCCGGCGATGATCGTCTGGGGGCTCGCGATCGCGATCGTCATCGGCGCCGGCTTCGCGCTCTTCTTCGTCGGGCTCGTCGTCGCGGTGCCGGTCATCGGGCACGCGACCTGGCACGCGTACCGCGCGCTGGTCGCCTGACGCGCGAAGGACGCGCGCGCCGCGCCTGCCGCCTGCCGATGCCGCACGTCGTCCGCCACACCGACACCGGCGCCTTCCTCGCCGCGGCGCAGCCGGTCCTCGCGCGCAGCGAGGCCGCGGCGGCGGCGTTCGCCGCGTGGACGCGCGGCCTCGCGCTGCGGCCGCCGCCCGGGGGCGCCCCCTGCTATCTCGCGACCTACGCGCACGACGGCCGCTTCGGCGCGGCGATGCGGCGCCCGCCCGACGGGCCGCTGGTGTTCGAGGACTCCGATCCGGACGCGGCCGCGGCCTTCGCGGCCGACCTCGCCGCCGACGTGCCGCGGCTCGCCGGCGTCGTCGGCGCGCTGCCGGCATGCGAGGCGTTCGCGCGCGTCTGGCGCGAGCGCACCGGCCGCGCGCACGCGCTGAAGTTCCACCTGCGCCACCATCGCCTGACCGAGGTGGCGCCGGTGCCGCCGGCGCCCGGCGCGGCGCGCGTTGCCGTCACCGCCGATGCCGACTGGCTGGTCGAGACGCAGCACGCGTTCCTGCGCGACGTCGGTGTCGCCGACAGTCCCGAGCGCATCGTCGCGGCGTTGCCCGAGCGCATCGCCCGCGGCGAGTACCGGATCTGGGACGACGGCGGCCCGGTCGCCTTCGCCGGCTGGTCCGACGGCGGGCACGACGCGGCGCGGATCGCGCCGGTGTACACGGTGCCCTCGGCGCGCGGCCGCGGCTACGCGACGGCGCTGGTCGCGGCCCTCGCGCGGGCGCTGCTCGCGGCGGGCCGGCGCCGCCTGTTCCTGGTCACCGACGTCGCCAACCCGACGTCGAACGCGATCTACGCGCGCATCGGCTTCCGGCCGGAGACCGACATCTACCACTTCGACCTCGTCGATCCCGTGCGATGAGCGCCGCCGGGCCGTCCCAAGGCGCGAATCTCTCCCCCGCGGGGGGACGGCGCGCAGCGCCAAGGGGGCGCACATGAGCGCCGCCGGGCCGCGCTTCTTCGTCGGACCCGTCCTCGCGCCGGCCATGGTCGGAACGGGATTCGCGCTGCCGGAGGCCGTCGCGCACCACGCGGTGCGCGTCGTGCGCCTCGCCGTCGGCGATCCGCTGACGCTCTTCACCGGGACCGGCGGCGAGTACGCGGCGACGCTCGTCGCCGTCCACAAGCGCGGGGCCGAGGCGCGCATCGACGCCTTCGATCCGGTCGAGCGCGAGATGCCGGTCGCGGTGACGCTCGCGCAGGCGATCGCCGCGAACGACGCGATGGACTACGCGGTCCGCAAGGCGACGGAGCTCGGCGTCGCGGCGATCCAGCCGCTCGTCACCGAGCGCAGCGCGCCGCTGCCCGCGGCGGAGCGCGGCGAGCGGCGGCAGGCGCACTGGCGGCAGGTGGCGATCGCCGCCTGCGAGCAGTGCGGGCGCAACCGCGTGCCCGACGTGCGCGCCGCGCAGCCGCTCGGCGTCTGGCTCGGCGCGTGGCGCGAAGGCGGCGTGCTGTTCGCGCCGACGGCGACCGCCACGCTCGCCGCGCTCGCCGCGGCGCCGGCGGCGCTGCTGGTCGGCCCGGAGGGCGGATTCACGACGGTGGAGGTCGCGGCGGCCGAGCGCGCCGGCCTCACTGCCGTCAGGCTCGGGCCGCGCGTGCTGCGCACCGAGACCGCGGGCGCGGCCGCGCTCGCGGCGATCAATGCGTTGTGGGGAGACTGGAGATGAGGTTGCCTCCGCGATTCGCGTCGGTCGGACGCGGCGCGCGCGATGCGGTGATCGCGTCGGCGGCACTCGCGCTCGTCGCCGGCTGCGCGACACCACCGGCGACGGTGCCGGGCGCTGGCGCGGCTCCCGCGCTGCCGGCCGCCGCGGTGCCGGCGCCGCCCGTGCCGTCACCCGACGGCGTCCGCTACGCCTTCGTCGTCCTGGGCGAGGAAGGGCGGCCGATCGCGCGCGCGATCACGACCGCCGCGACGTGCCCGGCGATCGAGCTCGACGGGGTCGCGCAGCCGATGGACGAGCGCGCCGCGCCGGCGACCGTTCCCGTCCGGCCGACGCGCCTCGGGACCGCGGCGTCGAAGCCCTCGGCGTTCCCCGTGCGCACCTGCGAGAAGGCGATCCCCGCGGGAGTCGGCCGCGCCGTCGTCGCCGGCCGCGTGCTGCCGCTGCCGAAGGCCGGCGTGCAGCGGATCGTCGTCCTCGGCGACACCGGCTGCCGGATGGCGAGCGCCGGCAACCTCTTCCAGGCCTGCAACGATCCCGCCGCGTGGCCGTTCCGCGACGATCGCCGACAGCGCGGCGGCGATGGCGCCCGACCTCGTCATCCACGTCGGCGACTACCACTACCGCGAGAACGCCTGCCCCGAGGGCAACGCGGGCTGCGCCGGCAGCCCGTCGGGCTACGGCTGGGACACGTGGGAGGCCGACGTGTTCGCGCCGGCGGAGAAGCTGCTCGCCGCCGCGCCGTGGGTCGTCGTCCGCGGCAACCACGAGTCCTGCGCGCGGGCCGGGCAGGGCTGGTGGCGCTTCCTCGATCCGCGGCCGTTGCAGCCGCGGCAGACCTGCGACGATCCGGCGGACGACGCGCTCGGCGACTACAGCGAGCCCTACGCGGTGCCGGTGCGCACCACAGGCGGCCGCGCCGCGCAGTTCGTCGTCTTCGATTCGTCGCTCGTCGGCCTCGCGCCGCTCGCCGCGACCGACCCGATGTACCGGACCTACCGCGCGCAGTTCGAGCGCGCGTTCGCGCTGGCGGCGCGGGTGCCGGGCAGCTTCTTCATCAACCACCATCCGGTGCTCGCGTTCGCGGCGAACCCCGATCGCCGCGACGCGCCGTATCCGGGCAACGCCGCGCTGCAGTCGGTGCTCTCGCCGCTGCAGCCGGTCAGCTACTTTCCGCCGGACGTCGCGACGCTGCTGGCCGGGCACCTGCACTCGTTCGAGGTCGTGAGCTTCACGACGCCGCAGCCGGCGCAGGTCGTCGTCGGCCACGGCGGCGACTGGCTCGACGCGCCGCTGCCCGACGCGCTGCCGCCGGGCCGCACGCCCGCGCCCGGCGCCGTCGTCGCCGAGTACTGGTGGACGAACACCTTCGGCTTCACGACGCTGGAGCCGGACGGCGCGGGCTGGAAGCTCGTCGACTTCGATCCGCGCGGCACGGCCCGCACCAGCTGCGCGCTGTCGGGCACGAAGGCGGCTTGCCGCAGCGTGCCGTAGTCTCGGTGCGTCGGTGCGCTCGGCCGTTCGGGGGGCGGCCTCCGGGGCGGGCTTCGGGTGCCGCCAAGCTTGTCGTTGCGGTGCGTGTCGATCGCCCCGGGCCGGCAAAACACGCCGACCCGAGGCGAGCCGCACGCACCGCAACGACGGCGGCACAGGCGCCCGCCCCGGAGGCCGCCCCCCGAACGGCGACGCCGTGCCGCGCGTGGCCGTGCGAAGGCAATTCGACGCGCACCGACGTACATCGACGCGCATCGACGCACATCGACGCAAGCGGACGGTCGGGCGGGCTGGCGCGACCGGAATGGGGTACTGAGGATCGCGCCAGCCCGCCCGATCGTCCGCGGCTTAGCGAGTCGGGGTCGAGATCGCGCGCCCGGCCGTCGTCCGCGGCTTAGCGAGTTGGGGTACTGAGGATCGCGCGCGCCAGCCCGATCGTGGGCGGTGGGCGAATCGGCGCTAGAAGGCGAGCGGCACCGCCGGCTTCCCGGCGAGCGTCAGCGCCAGCGTGCGGAACTCGTCCCAGGGATTGCCGCGGCCGATGCCCTTGGCGAGCGCGTCCAGCGTGGCCAGCGCGCGCACCATCGGCGCGATCGCCGCCGGCTTCACGCGGCGCGCGGCGCGCTCCAGCGCCGCCTGCCGCTTGCCCCAGACGCGCGCGTTGCGCACCGCCGCGGCGATCGGCATGCCCGCCGCGGTCGCCTCGACGACCGCCGCGAGCGCGTGGACGTCCTCGCCGAGCTGCCACAGCAGCAGCGGCAGGCCTTCGCCCTCGGCCTCCAGCGTCGCGATGATGCGCAGCGCCCGCGCCGCGTCGCCCGACAGGCAGGCCGCGGACAGGTCGAACACGTCGAAGCGCGCGACGTCGGCCACCGCGCGCTCGACGGCGTCGTGCTCGAGCTCGCCTTCGGGCAGCAGCAGCGCGAGCTTCTCGATCTCCTGCTTCGCGGCGAGCAGGTTGCCCTCGCAGCGGTCGGCGAGGAAGGCGAGTGTCGGCGGCGCCGCGCGCTGCTGCTGCGCGGCAAGCCGCGCGGCGATCCACGCCGGCAGCTCTTCGCGCTCCAGCGGATAGACGGCGATCGCGACGCCCGCCGCGGCCAGCGCCGAGAACCACGCCGTCTGCTGCGCGGCGCGGTCGAGGCGCGGCAGCGTGACGAGCGCGATGTGGTCGGGATTGGGCGAGGCCGCCCACGCCTCCAGCGCCCGCGCGCCCTCGGCGCCCGGCTTGCCCGACGGAATGCGCAGGTCGATCATCTTGCGCGAGCCGAAGAGGCCCAGGTTCGCGTTGGCGGCGACGAACGCGTCCCAGCGAAAGCCGGGATCGGCGACGAACACCTCGCGCTCGTCGCAGCCGGCGCGGCGCGCCGCGCGCCGGATCAGGTCGCCGGCCTCGATCGCGAACAGCGGCTCGTCGCCGTGGACCACGTACAGCGGCGCGAGGCCGCGCTCGAGGTGCGCGGCGAGCTGGTTGTGGCGCAGCTCCATGTGCGGCAGTCGCTACGCCGGCTGCCTTCGGCGGCCTGCAGCCGGCGCAGCACCTGCTGCACGGCGTCGGTCTGCATTTCCCTCAGCAGGCGCTGCTCCTGCGCCTCGCGCGCCAGCACCTCGGATTCGTTGAACGTGTAGTTGCGGCGGATCGTGATCTCGTTCGGCAGCAGCCAGTCGCGGCCCGACGCGTCGCGGACGGCGAAGACGACGCGCTTGGTCAGCAGGTACTCGCGCACCCGCCCGCCGGACGACAGCGACAGCACGCTCTTGTCGTCGACGACGCTGGTGACGTCGATGACGACCTGCGCCTGCTGCGCGGTGTCGACGACCTTCGTCGCGCCGCCGGTGTCGAGCACGCGGCGCAGCTCGAGCCCGAACTGCGGCGCCGTCGGCGCGTTGACGAACGCGGTGGAGAAGGCGTACGAGACGTCGCCGCGCAGGCGGAAGCCGCAGCCGGCGAGCACGGCGGCAGCGGCCGCCGCGCCGGCGAGCGCGGCGCCGCGCACCAGCAGCCGGCGCCGGTCAGACGACCACATTGACGAGCCGTCCCGGCACGACGACGATCTTCTTCAGCGGCGCGCCGGCCGCGTGCTTCGCGACCTCGGCGCTCGCGCGCGCCGCCGCCTCGATCGCCGCGCGGTCGGCGCTGGCCGGCACGACGATCCGGCCGCGCAGCTTGCCGTTGATCTGCAGCACGAGCTCGATCTCGTCCTGCGCGAGCGCCGCGGCATCGGGCTCGGGCCACGGCGCGTCGAGCAGGTCGCCGAGCTCGGCGGCGTAGCCCAGGTCGTTCCACAGCGACCACGTCGCGTGCGGCACGACCGGATAGAGCACGCGCAGCACGATCGACAGGCCCTCGCGCAGCACCGCGGCGGCGCCGGGCGCCTCCGGCGGCAGCGCCTCGAGCGCGTTCAGCATCTTGTAGCCGGCCGACACGACGGTGTTGTACTGGATCCGCTCGTAGTCGTAGTTCGCCTGCTTCAGCGCCAGGTGGATTTCGCGCCGCGCCGCCTGCGCGGCGCCGGCCGCGGCCGCGAGTCGAAGCGCCGCGCGCGGCCGCGAACGCGTCCGCCTGCGCATGCCCGAACGTCCACAGCCGCTTCAGGAAGCGGAAGCTGCCCTCGACCCCGGCGTCCGACCAGACCGCGCGAATCGTCCGGCGGCCCCGCGAACATCACGAAGTGCCGCGCCGTGTCCGCGCCGTAGCGGTCGATCAGCTCCTGCGGGTCGACGCCGTTGCGCTTGGACTTCGACATCTTGCCCACGCCGCCGTATTCGACCGGCCCGCCGTCGGCCTGCCACGTGCCGCCGTTGATCCGGCCGTCGGCGTCGTGCGTCGGGTCGACCTCCTCGGGCGGGACGTAGTCGAAGCCGCCGCGCTCGTTGCGGCGGAAGTAGATGTGGTTGAGCACCATCCCCTGCGTGAGCAGGCGCGTGAACGGCTCGTCGATCTTCACGAGGCCGAGGTCGCGCATCGCCTTGGTCCAGAAGCGCGCGTACAGCAGGTGCAGGATCGCGTGCTCGATGCCGCCGATGTACTGGTCCATCGGCATCCAGTAGTCGTTGCGCGCGTCGACCATCGCCGGAGCGCCGTCGACCGTCGCGTCGGGGCAGGTGTAGCGCATGTAGTACCACGACGAGTCGACGAACGTGTCCATCGTGTCGGTCTCGCGCCGCGCGGGCTTGCCGCAGTGCGGGGCAGGGCACGTCCAGGAAGTCGGCGCGCTTGTTCAGCGGATTGCCGCTGCCGTCGGGGATGCAGTCCTCGGGCAGCACGACCGGAAGGTCCTTCTCCGGCACCGGCACCGCGCCGCAGCTCGGCGCAGTGGATGATCGGGATCGGCGTGCCCCAGTAGCGCTGGCGCGAGATGCCCCAGTCGCGCAGGCGGAACGTCGTGCGCTTCTCGCCGAGGCCCTTCGCGGCGAGATCGGCGGCGATCGCGTCGACCGCGTCCGGATACGCGAGGCCGTCGTACTTGCCCGCTGTTGACGCACGCGCAGCGGACCTTGTCCTCGTACCAGGCCTGCCAGGCGTCGGTCGAGAAGCTCTCGCCGGGCACGCCGACGACCTGCCTGATCGGCAGCCCGTACTTCTTCGCGAACGCGAAGTCGCGCTCGTCGTGCGCGGGCACGCCCATCACCGCGCCGTCGCCGTAGGCGATCAGCACGTAGTTGCCGACCCAGACCTCGACCTGCTCGCCGGTCAGCGGATGGGTGACGAAGAGCCCCGTCGCCATCCCCTTCTTTTCCATCGTCGCGAGGTCGGCTTCCGTCACGCTGCCGCGCTTGCACTCGTCGATGAACGCCGCGAGCGCCGGGTTGCCCTTCGCCGCGTGCTCGGCCAGCGGATGCTCGGGCGCGACCGCGCAGAACGTGACGCCCATGATCGTGTCGGCGCGCGTCGTGAACACGTACATCCGGCCGTCGCCGATCGGCGCGCCGTCGAGCGCCGCGGATGTCGTGCGGGAACGCGAAGCGCACGCCGACGCTCTTGCCGATCCAGTTGGCCTGCATCGTCTTCACGCGCTCGGGCCAGCCGGGCATCCGGTCGAGGTACGCGAGCAGCTCCTCGGCGTAGTCGGTGATCTTCAGGTAGTAGCCGGGGATCTCGCGCTTCTCGACGACGGCGCCGGTGCGCCAGCCGCGGCCGTCGATCACCTGCTCGTTGGCGAGCACCGTCTGGTCGACCGGGTCCCAGTTGACGACCTGCGTCTTGCGGTAGGCGATGCCGTTCTCGAGCATCTTCAGGAACATCCACTGGTTCCAGCGGTAGTACGACGGATCGCAGGCGGCGATCTCGCGCGACCAGTCGATCGCGAGCCCCATCGCCTGCATCTGCTTCTTCATGTAGGCGATGTTGTCGTAGGTCCACTTCGCCGGCGCGACGCCGTTCTTCATCGCCGCGTTCTCGGCCGGCAGCCCGAACGCGTCCCAGCCCATCGGCATCAGGACGTTCCGGCCCTTCATCCGCAGGTGCCGGTACATCACGTCGTTGATCGTGTAGTTGCGCACGTGCCCCATGTGCAGCTTGCCCGACGGGTAGGGCAGCATCGACACGCAGTAGAACTTCGGGCGGTCGGCGCGCTCGACGGCGCGGTAGGCGTCGGCCGCGGCCCACGCGGACTGCGTGGCGGCTTCGACTTCGCTGGGAGTGTAGGGCTTCATCGGGCGGGCCCCGGTCGGGCGAAAGGGACGATTATACCGGCCGGGTCTAGCCGATCGGGCTGAACAGCGCGTAGACGCCGAGCCCCGCGAACAGCGCGGCCGCCGCGATGCGCACCGCCTTGAACGGAATCCGCTTCGACGCCGCCTTGCCGATCAGCACGACCGGGACGTTGGCGAGCAGCATGCCCAGCGTCGTGCCGATCACGACCTGGAGCAGCGACGGGTACTTCGCCGCCAGGATGATGGTCGCGACCTGCGTCTTGTCGCCCATCTCGGCGAGGAAGAACGCGACGACGGTCACGCCGAACACGCCCCAGCGCGATGCCGGCGGCGGGTCGTCGTCGTCGTCGAGCTTGTCGGGCTTGAGCGCCCAGGCGGCGACGGCGAAGAACGACAGCGCGACCAGCCAGCGCAGCACGTCGTCGGGGACGGCCCCGCGCACGAGGTTGCCGACGAAGCCCGCCAGCGCGTGGTTGGCGAGCGTGGCGACGAGGATGCCGGCGATGATCGGCAGCGGCCGCCGGAAGCGCGCGGCGAGCACCAGCGCGAGCAGCTGGGTCTTGTCGCCGATCTCGCCCAGGGCGACGACGGCCGTGCAGACGAGGAGGGCTTCCATGGCCGGGAACGGGTGCGGGGTGGGGAAGGATCGGGATGCCGCCGAGGCCCGCGGCGCGGCCCGGAGGCGCGGGCGCGGCGCCGCCCGCGGGGCGGGGGCCGGTCGGCGAAGGTAGAATTATACGGTTTGGCCGGCGCGTCCCGGGAACCTCGGGGCGCGTTTGGGTACCAACGGCAGGCGGCCGCGCGCGTTTCCTCCGGTCGCGCCGCCGTTGCCTTCGTCCCTATCGTCCCTTTCCCGGTTGCCGATGACCACTGTCCGCCCCCTGACCGAGGCCCGCGCTCCGATTGCCGTCCGCGGCCGGCGGACGCTTTTCGCCGTCCTCGCGCCGTGGATCGCGGCGGCCGCGGTGGCGGCCGGGGCGGCCGCCGCGGCGACCGCCGCGCCGGTGCGCACGCCGCACGTCGAGGCCGAGCTCGTCGCCGGGGCGACGGCGCTGGTTCCCGGCAAGGAGCTGCCGGTCGCGCTGCGCCTGAAGATGGACCCGGGCTGGCACACGTACTGGCGCAATCCCGGCGATTCCGGCCTGCCGACCACGCTCGCCTGGACGCTGCCCCCCGGCATCGAGGCTGCGCCGCTCGAGTGGCCGGCGCCGGAGCTGCAACGGGTCGGGCCGCTCGCCAATTTCGGCTACGAAGGCGAGGTGTTGCTGCTCACGACGCTGCGCCCGCCGCGGGCCTGGCCGCGGGCGGCACGCTGGAGCTCAAGGCGCGTGCCGACTGGCTGGTCTGCAAGGAGGTCTGCATTCCCGAGGGCGTGGACCTCGTGCTGCCGCTGCCGGTCGCCGCGACACGCGGCGCCCGATCCGCGCTGGGCGGCGCCGCTCGCCGCCGCCCGCGCCGCGCTGCCGCAGCCGCTCGCCGGCGGCTGGAAGGCGGCGGCGAAGGGCGAGGGCGAGCGCATCGTCCTGACGCTCGACCCTCCGGCCGGTGCCGCCGATCCGGGCACGCTGCAGTTCTTCCCGTACGCCGAGGCGCACGATCGAGCCGTCGCTCGCGCAGACGCTCGCCCGCGACGGCGGCGCGTACGTGCTGGCGCTGCCGGTCGCGAGCAACCTCGCCGCCGTCCCCGCGCGCATCGCCGGGCGTGCTGACCGCGACGCGGGGCTTCGGCGCCGGGACGAAGGCCGTCGTGATCGACGTCCCGCTCGCCGGCAGCGTCGTGGCGGGGGCGAAGCCGGCGGCGGCCGGCGGCGCCCGCGGTCAATCTGTCGGCGCCGGCCGCGGCGCCGGCGGCGGACCGGCTGACGCTCGCCGTCGCGGTGCTGTTCGCGTTCGTCGGCGGCGTCATCCTCAACCTGATGCCCTGCGTGTTCCCGGTGCTGTCGATCAAGGTGCTGGGCTTCGCCGAGCATCACGACACCCGGCCCACGCTGCGGCGCGAGGCCTTCGCCTACGCCGGCGGCGTCGTGCTGACCTTCGTCGCGCTGGGCCTCGGGCTCGCGGCGCTGCGCGCGACCGGCGAGCAGCTCGGCTGGGGCTTCCAGCTGCAGTCGCCGGCGGTGGTCACCGCGCTCGCGATCCTGTTCTTCGTGCTCGCGCTCAATCTCTCCGGCGTGTTCGAGTTCGGCGGCCTCGTGCCGTCGCGCGCGGCGACGTGGTCGTCGCGCAACCGCGCGCTCGACGCCTTCGGCTCGGGCGTGCTCGCGGTCGTCGTCGCCTCGCCCTGCACGGCGCCGTTCATGGGCGCGGCGCTGGGCTACGCGTTCACCGGCGGCGCGGCGGTGATGCTGGTCGTGTTCGTCGTGCTGGGCGCTGGGGATGGCGCTGCCCTACGTGCTGCTCGCGTGGTTCCCCGGGTGGCGCCGAAAGCTGCCGAAGCCGGGCCCGTGGCTCGCGCGCTTCAAGCAGCTGCTCGCGTTCCCGCTGTACGGCACCGTGATCTGGCTCGCGTGGGTGCTGGGCTCGCAGCGCGACAACGACGCCGTGCTGCGGCTCCTCGTCGTGCTGCTCGGGGTCGGGTTCGCGCTGTGGGCGTGGCGGATCGTGCGCGCGGGCGGCGTGCGCCTCGTGGGGCATCGCCGCGGCCGTCGTGCTGGCGGGCACGGCCGTCGCGGCGTGGCCGCTGTTCGTGGCCGATCGCGACGCCGCGGCTCCCGCGAAGTCCGGCGCCGCCGGCGACCGGCGACTGGATCGACTTCTCGCCGGCGAAGGTCGCCGAGCTGACCGGCGCCGGGCGTCCGGTGTTCGTCGACTTCACCGCCGCCTGGTGCGTCACCTGCCAGGTCAACAAGCGGCTGGTGCTGAACACCGCCGAAGTCCGCGCCGCGTTCGCCGGTCGCAACGTCGCGCTGGTGCGCGCCGACTGGACGCGCCGCGACGAGACGATCACCCGGGCGCTCGCCGCGCTCGGCCGCAACGGCGTGCCCGTGTACGTGCTGTACCGCCCCGGCAGGGAGCCGCTGCTGCTGCCCGAAGTCCTGCGCAAGGACGTCGTGCTCGACGCGCTTGCCACGCTGTGAATCGGGCCCATAATGTCGCGCCGACCGACGGAGGAACCATGGTGAGATCACTCGCTTCCCTGACCCTTGCCGCCGCGCTGGCCGTGGCGGCGAATGCCGCATTCGCGGCGTCCAACGGCGCGCCGGCCCCGGCGTTCACGATCAGCGACACCGCGGGCAAGCCGGTGAAGCTCGCCGACTACCGCGGCAAGTACGTCGTGCTGGAGTGGACGAATCCCGAGTGCCCGTTCGTCCGCGCGCACTACTCGAGCGGCAACATGCAGGCGCTGCAGAAGGAGTGGGGCGGCCGGCAGGTCGTCTGGCTCGCGATCAACTCGACCAACCGGAGCCACGGCGAGTTCAAGACGCCGGCGCAGATGCGCGAGTGGATGACCGCGCAGGGCGCGGCGCCGGCCGCCACGCTGATCGACGAGACCAGCGCCACCGCGCGCGCCTACGACGCCCGGACGACGCCGCACATGTTCATCGTCGATCCCGCCGGCAACCTGATCTACCAGGGCGCGATCGACGACAAGCGCTCGGCCAATCCGGCCGACGCGAAGATCGCCAACAACTACGTCCGCGCCGCGCTGACCGAGGCGCTCGCCGGCAAGCCGGTCAGCGTCGCCAACACGCCGCCGTACGGCTGCTCGCTGAAGTACTGCACCAAGCGCGCGTCTCGCGCGCCCTGTCCCCTGCGCGCCGCCGCCGACGGCGCGCGCACCGCTTCCGACCTGGAGCCGATCCCCGATGCCCGAGCCGACCCCCACCCCGCCCGCCGCCGCGGCCGACGACGCCAAGAAGCGCCTGCGCGAGAAGGTCGACAAGCTGCTCGCGACCGAGCCGAGGAAGAGCGCGGGAACGCTGGCGATCGACGGGCGCACGCTCGCCTACACGGCGGTCGCGGCGTTCGTCCCGGTGACCGCGGGCGGCGTCGACGACAAGCGCGACGAGCCCGACGCGGCGGTGTTCACGACGTCGTATTTCCTCGACGGCGCGGACCCGAAGACGCGGCCGGTGTGCTTCGTCTTCAACGGCGGCCCCGGCTCGGCGTCGATCTGGCTGCATCTCGGCGCGCTGGGACCCAAGCGCGTCGTCATCCGCGAGGATGGCACGATGCCGCCGCCGCCGTACACGGTCACCGACAACCAGGAGTCGTGGCTCGAGCACTTCGACCTCGTGTTCATCGATCCGCCGCACACCGGCTACTCGATCACCGCCAGCGAGGACGCGCGCCGGCGGATGCTGTCGGTCGACGGCGACGTCGACGCGCTGGCCGAGTGCATCCGGCAGTGGCTGGGCCGGCATCGCCGCTGGAGCTCGCCGGTCTACGTCGCCGGCGAGAGCTACGGCACGACGCGCGGCGCGGCGCTCGCCGACCGGCTGCAGGACATCGGCGTCGCGCTGTCGGGCCTCGTGCTCGTGTCCTGCGCGATGGACCTGCAGACGCTGATCTTCGCGCCGCGCAACGACCTGCCGTACGCGCTGTTCCTGCCGGCGTTCGCGTCGGTCGCGCAGTACCACGGCCGGCTCAAGGGGCGCCTCGGCGCGTCGCCCGAGGCGGCGCGCGCCGCGGCCGAGGAGTTCGTCGCCGGCGAATACCTCGCGGCGCTGTACGCGGGCGCGCGGCTGTCCACGACGGCACGGCGGCGGATCGGACGCCGCATCGCCGAGCTGACCGGGCTCGCCCCGGCGCTGGTCGACGAGAAGAACCTGCGGATCTCCGACCACACGTTCTTCTTCGAGCTGCTGCGCGACCGCGGCCTGATCGTCGGCCGGCTGGAGGCGCGCGTCACCGGGCCGATGGCCGCGAGCCGCACGCGCGACTGGGAGTTCGACCCCGGGATCGAGGCGATCGCCGCGCCGTACACGATGGCCGCGCACGCCTACATGAGCGAGGAGCTCGGCCTCGACACGCAGGCGCGCTACGAGGTGCTGTCGCACGAGGCGCACCAGCAGTGGAACTGGAACCGCGGCGAGGCCAAGGGCAACGGCTACGCCTGCACCAGCCCCGACCTCGCGCGCGCGCTGCGGCGCAACCCGCACCTGCGCGTGCTGGTCGCCTCCGGCCGCTACGACCTCGGCACGCCGTACAGCGCCAGCGACTGGTCGCTCGCGCAGCTCGACGTGCCGGCCGACATCCTCGCCCGCGTGGAGCACCACTACTACGATGCCGGCCACATGATGTACACGCGCGAGGCCGACATGCTGAAGCTGAAGCGCGACCTCGCCGCGTGGCTGCAGGCGCCCGCGGCGGGCGGCGCGGCGGCGTAGGCCGATGCCGATCGTCGACATCCGCGGCGAGCCCTTCCACGTCCGCGTCGACGGGCCCGAGGCCGCGCCCGCGCTGCTGCTGTCGAACTCGCTGTCGTCCGACCTGTCGATGTGGGACGACCAGGTGCCGGCGTGGTCGAACGGGCGTTCCGCGTCGTCCGCTACGACGCGCGCGGCCATGGGCGAAGCGTCGTCTCGCCGGGTCCCTACACGATCGAACAGCTCGGCCGCGACGCGCTGGGCGTGCTCGACGCGCTCGGCATTCCGCGCGCGCACTTCTGCGGCCTGTCGATGGGCGGCATGGTCGGCATGTGGCTGCTGACGCACGCGCCGGAGCGGATCGACCGCGCGGTGCTCGCCAACACGTCGCCGCACATGGGGCCGCCGGAGCTGTGGAACGGGCGGATCGCGCTCGCCCGCGAGGGCGGCATGGAAGCGACGGTCGAGCCGACGGTGACGCGCTGGTTTCCCGCGGCGTTCCACGCCCGCGCGCCGCAGGCGATCGACCGGATGCGCGCGATGATCCGCCGCGTGCCGCTCGAAGGCTACGTCGGCTGCTGCGAGGCGATCCGCGACATGGACCAGCGCGAGGCGATCCGCGCGATCCGCAACCCGGTGCTGGTGATCGTCGGCGCCAACGATCCGGCGACGACGCCCGAGGTCGGGCGCGCGATCCACGCGGCGATTCCCGGCTCGGCGCTGGCGGTGCTCGACGCCGCGCACATCTCCTGCGTCGAGCAGCCCGAGGCCTTCACCGCGGCGGTGGCGTCGTTCCTGCGCGCAGCGTGAAGCAGGCGACCTCCGCGGCCTCGTCGGGCGGGAGCGGCCGGATGATGCCGTCGGCGACGTCGAGCCACACCGACTCGCCGTTCTTCGGCTTGGCGTGCAGGACCGTGTTGCGCGGCAGGCCCTTGGCCCGCCGCGCGACGACGTCCATCGCCCAGCCGTGCGTGATCACCAGGACCTGCGCGCCGGGCTCGCGCGCGCCGATGTCCGCGATGGCCTCGAGCACGCGGTCGGCGAAGTCGTGCATCGACTCGCCGCCCTCGAATTCGCAGCTCGGGTTGCGGCGCACGATCTCGCGCAGCAGCGCGGGGTTGAGCTCGGCGAGCTCCGCCTTGGGCACGCCCTGGACGACGCCGAAATTCCGTTCCTTCAGCCCGTCGTGCGCCACCGGCGGGGCGAGCCGCAGCTCGCGGGCGATGATCCGGGCCGTATCGAGCGAACGGACCAGCGGGCTCGTGTAGACGCGCGTGAACCCCGCGCCGGCGAACGCGTGCGCGAGATCGAACGCCTGCTGCCGGCCGCGCTCGTTCAGCGGCACCTCGAGCCAGCCCTGCAGGATGCCGGCGAGGTTCCAGTCGGTCTCGCCGTGCCGGGTGACGCAGATGCGCGTGGGCTCGGTGATCATGCGGCCCGTCGGTAACTCGCTGGAGTACCTTCGCCCTGCGGGCTCCGGTGTTCGCCCTCGGGCGGCCCGTCGGGCTCACGGCTTCGCGGCGGCGGGGCGTGCCGCGGCTTCCTGCAGCAGCTGCCAGCGCCCGGACCGGGCGAGCGGCACCAGCCGGTCGCGGTACTGCGGCAGCGCGGCGAGCTCGTCGTCGGTGAGGACGAAGAAGTCGCGCCTGCCGTCCTGCAGGTACGGGGCGAGCAGCGCCTCGGTGCCGGCCGTGACGATCCTGCCGCGCGCGTAGAACTCGGCCGAAGCCGGCGGCAGGCCGAGGTAGACGAGCGCCTCCTGCGGGCTTCCCCGGCGGGCGAGGTACTCGGCGACGAGCGCCTGGTGCGAGTATCTCGGCGCGAGGCCGGGCAGCGCGAACAGCACGCCGCCGGCCATCAGCACCGGCATCAGGAAGCCCCAGTGCTTGGTGAGCGCGTTGCGCCGGCCCTCGTCGCCGACGGCCGTCCAGGCGGAGGCGACCAGGAGCGCGAACGCCGGCATCGCCGGCAGCACGTAGGTGACGAGGATGTTGCGCGCCGGCGTGAAGAACACGGGCGAGGCGAGCAGCCACAGCCACAGGTACTCGCGCCAGCCGTCGGCGGGCTCGGCCGGGGGCGGCGCCGGCGCGCGCCGCAGCCGCCGCAGCTGCCACAGCTGCCCGATCCAGACCGCCGACCACGGCAGCATGGCCGCCAGCGCGAACAGCCAGATGATGCCGCGCGGACGCACGTGCGCGGTGCCGTACAGGTCCCCCTGCCAGCCGCCCTGCGTGTAGCGCTTCCAGTGCTCGCCGACGATGAAGTAGTCGAGGTAGCCGGGCGTGCGCGCCTCGGCCGCGAGGTACCACGGCAGCGCGAGCGCGACCGTCAGCAGCGTCCCGGCGATCCAGGGCAGGCGCTTCCAGACGTTGGCGACGCCGCCCTTCCACAGCGTCCAGACGCCGATCGGCGCCATCGTCAGCACGACGCCGACCGGGCCCTTGGCGAGGAGCCCGATCGCGAGCCCGACGAAGAACAGCCAGCCCCAGAGGCGGCCGTCGCGGCCCGGCCGCGTCATCGCCTGCCAGAAGCCGGCCATCGACAGCGTCGTGCCGAGGATCAGCGCCGGGTCGGTCATCACCGCGCCGGCCGACACGAAGAAGAGCGGCGTCGTGGCGAGGACCACGGTGGCCTTCAGCGCGAGCTCGCGGCCGCCCCGGCGCGCGGCCATCGTCCACGTGAGCCACGCCACCCCGATCGACGGCAGCAGCGACGCGAAGCGGGCGGCGAACTCGCCGACGCCCAGCGCGAGGAAGCTCGCGGCCGCCAGCCACGTCGACAGCGGCGGCTTGCCCCAGAACGGGACGCCGTAGCGGATCTGCGGCGTCACCCAGTCGCCGGTCTCCAGCATCTTGCGCGCGATCTCGGCGTAGCGCGCCTCGGTGTTGTCGAGGAGCGGGTACAGGCCGAGCGTCGCGACGCGAACCGCCACCGCGGCGACGAGGATCGCGAGCAGCCAGCGCTCGACGCGGGAGAACGGGGCGGCGGTCACGGTTTCACCCTCAGCGCCCGCCCGGCCGCCCGAAGGGCGCTGAGCCGCCCCCTCGGGGGGAGGCGAGCGCAGCGAGCTTCGGGGGCCGTCATCTTCAGGGCACGAGCGCGAGGAACACGAACGCGGCGAAGATCACCAGGTGGATCGCGCCCTGCATGATGTGCGTGCGTCCGGAGGCCAGCGTGATCGCGCCGACGATGAAGGTCAGCACCAGCAGCACCAGGTCCTTGGACTCGAGCCCCAGGACCAGCGGGATCCCGAGCCAGATCGCCACCGCGGCCACCGCCGGGATCGTGAGGCCGATGCTCGCGAGCGCCGATCCCAGCGCCAGGTTGAGGCTCGTCTGCAGCCGGTTCGCGAGCGCCGCGCGCACGGCGGCCCAGGTCTCGGGCAGCAGCACGAGCATCGCGATCGCGATGCCGATGACCGCCTTCGGCGCGCCGGCCCTGGCCACGGCGGCCTCGATCGTCGGCGACAGCATCTTGGCGAGGCCGACGACCGCGACCAGCGCGACGAGCAGCAGGCCGAAGCTCGCCCACGCGTGCGCGGCCGACGGCGGCGGCGCGTGCGCGCTCTCGTCGCGGCTGCCCGCCGGCGGGAGGAAGTAGTCGCGGTGGCGGACCGTCTGCACGAACACGAACACCGCCCACACGGTGAGCGACGCGATCGCGGCGAACCCGAGCTGCGCCGCGGTGTACGTGGGGCCGGGCGAGCTCGTCGTGAACTTCGGCAGCACCAGCGTCAGCGCGGCCAGCGTGACCAGCCCGGCGAGCGCGGAGTTGGCGCCCTCGATCCGGAACACCTGCTCGCGGTGGCGCAGGCCCCCGAGCAGCAGGCAGACGCCGACCACGCCGTTGCAGATGATCATGATCGCCGCGAAGATCGTGTCGCGCGGCAGCGCGCGCTGCTCGGGGCCGCCCGAGAGCATCATCGACAGGATCAGCGCGCACTCGATCACCGTGACGGCGAGCGCCAGCACCAGCGTGCCGAACGGCTCGCCGACCTTGTGCGCGATGACCTCGGCGTGGTGGACGGAAGCGATGACCGCGCCGATCAGCGCGGCCGCGCACGCCGCCGTCAGCAGCGTGCCCATCGGCGCGGCGATCGCGACGCCGAGCAGCGCCGCGGCGGCGGCGGGCAGGAGCAGGGACCACAGGGGCATCGGGGCGTTCCTCGAGCGGGCAGGGTCAGCCGAACGCGCGTTCCATCTCGCGCCGGAACGCGACGGCCGCGTCTGCCGGATCGCAGTCGACGTCGTCCCAGAGCACGGGCGCGTGCGCGGCGATCGCGCGCTTCAGCGTCACGCCGTGCGCGAGGCCGAGCGGCAGGCCGCCCTGCGCCAGCGACGCCCGCGCGGGCAGGAGCCTGCCGTACACGGTGTGGCCGCCTTCGCCGTCGAGCGTCTCGCCGGCCGCCAGCGCGCGCTTGGCGGTGGCGACGACGTCGCCGTGCCAGGCGAGGGCCTGGCCCGTCGGCTCGCGGCGCAGGCCGACCGCCGCGACGCTGATCCC
The DNA here is from genome assembly GCA_963832705.1 of uncultured beta proteobacterium. Taxonomy (GTDB): domain Bacteria; phylum Pseudomonadota; class Gammaproteobacteria; order Burkholderiales; family Casimicrobiaceae; genus CAIWHR01. The sequence goes on from CAWHVP010000008.1 coordinate 45,448, forward strand.
GAGCTCGAGCCCGATCGCGTGATACGGCTTGTACATCGCCGCGTAGCGCCCGGACGGGTCGGTCGAGAAGCCGTACTCGCGGAAGCAGCGGCGGACGTAGTCCTCGCCGGTGGCGTCGCCCGCGCGGAACGTCACGTAGACGCCCCAGCGCAGGTCGCGGAACACCGGCCGGCCGTCGCGCTCGACGCTGGAGATCACCTCGACCTGGCCGGCGTGGTGCAGGTGCCCGCCCTCGGCCGCGGGCCGCAGCACGCGCGGCAGGTCGTCGACGCCGCAGGGCGGAAACTCGAGGCCGCCGGGCGCGGGCGAGAGCCCCGTCGCGTTGGCCACCGCCGCCATCTCGATCGCGCTCTTGGTGCCGTCGAGGAACGAGTTGAACATCTGCGCGTTGAAGTCGCCCGCGGCGACCATCTCCGGCGTGAAGCCGTAGTACGGCCACACGGTGTCCGGCGTCGACGCGTGGTACTCGGGCAGGTACTTCGTGCCCTTGCCGGCGGCGACGACCTCGAAGCCCGCGGCGCGGCACCAGTCGACCATCTCGCAGATCAGCGCCGGCTGGTCGCCGTACGCCAGCGAATAGACGATGCCGGCGTCGCGCGCGCGCTGCGCGAGCAGCGGCCCGGCGAGCGCGTCGGCCTCGACGTTGACCATGATCACGTCCTTGCCGTGCGCGCAGCACGCGAGCACGTGGCGGATCCCGGCGGCCGGGCTGCCGGTGGCGTCGATGACGATGCCGATCTCGGGCGCACCGATCAGCGCCAGCGCGTCGTCGGTCACGTGCGTCGCGCCGGTGGCCTTCGCCGCGGCGAACGACGGCGCGTCGCAGCGCCCGGCGTCCCATCCGGTGCGCGCGAGCGATGCCTTCGCCCGGGCGGGGGCGAGGTCGGCGATGCCGACGACGTGGATGCCGGGCGTGTGCTTCGCCTGCGCGAGGTACATCGACCCGAACTTGCCCGCGCCGATCAGGCCGACGGTGAGGGGGCGGCCTTCTTCGGCGCGCCGTTGGAGCAGGCGGTGGAGGTTCATTGGGTGGAGATCCCGGCAAGCGTGGCCCTCACCCCTACCCTCTCCCGCGCACGGAGAGGGTGCCGGGATCGGCGGCGAGGGCAGCGCAGTCATGAGCCCCAGCGCGGCGAGCGCCGAGCGCGCGCCGTCGACGCCGACCACGCGCCGGGCGACGATGCCGAGCGCGGCGGCCGCCTCGACGTTGAGCGCGTTGTCGTCGACGAACAGCACGCGCTCCGCCGGCACGCCGAGGGCATCGAGCACGTGGGCGAAGTAGTCGGCGTCGGGCTTCAGCGTGCCGACCTGGTGCGACGGGAAGTTGGCGTGGAAGTGGGCGTCGAGCGACCACTCGCGCGTGAAGCGCTCCCAGTGGGTCTCGTTGGTGTTCGACACGCTCGCCAGCCGGTAATGCGGCGCGAGCTCGTCGAGGAGCGCCGTCGCGCCGGGGAAGAGCGCGCGCGGCCACGACGCGAACGCCGCGAGGAAGGTCTCCGGGCCGACCGGCAGCGCGAACTCGCCGATGATCGCGCGCGGCGAACTCCTCCTGCGTTCCCCCGCCGGACTCGTAGCGGCGCACCGCCGGCGATTGCAGCCAGCGCCGCCACATCGCGTCCATGCCGGCGGAGGTCGGGGCACCAGGCGAGCATCTGCTCGACGCCGGCGAGCTCGATCAGCACGCCGCCCAGGTCGAACAGGATCGCGTCGACGGGCGCCTTCCCGGAACCGCATCAGCGCAGCGCCAGCGAGACGCCGAGCGGGACGAACAGCACGGCCATCATGTTGCCGATCAGCACGATCGACGCGACCTTGCCCGGCTCCTGCCCGTACTGCTCGGCGACCATGAAGTTGAGCACGGCCGGCGGCAGGCAGCCGAACAGGATCAGCAGGCCCGTCTGCTGCGCGTCGAGGCCCAGCACCGGCACCAGCAGCGCCGCGAGCGCGATGCCGGCGAGCGGGCGCACGATGCCGCCGATCGCGCCCAGCCGCCAGTCCGACCACGACACGTCGGCGAGCCGCACGCCCAGCGAGATCAGCATCAGCGGGATCATCGCGTCGCCGATCAGCTTCAGCGCCAGCATCAGCCAGTCGGGCATCGGCGGGTGCGCGATCGCGAACGCGAACCCGACGGCGGTCGCGACCACCATCGGGTTCTTCAGCAGCGCGCCGAACTTCGCGTGGTGGTCGATGATCCAGACGCCGAGCGTGAAGTGCAGCAGGTTCGAGATCGTGAACAGCGCGACCATCGCCGAGAGCCCCGCCTGCCCGAAGGCGAGCACGGCGAGCGGCAGCCCCATGTTGCCGCAGTTGTTGAACATCATCGGCGGCACGAACGTGCGCCGGTCCTCGTGCAGCAGCCGCGCGAACGGCCAGGCGAGCAGGCCCGCGCCCAGGACGCGGCGATGGCGCCGAGGATCAGCTTGCCGTTGGCGAAGAGGTCGAAGTCCTTGCCCGCGAGCGCGGTGAAGATCAGCGCCGGGGCCAGCACGTTCATGTTGAGCCGGTTCACCCAGGTCATGTCCGGCCGCGCCCGCCGCGCGTAGGCGAAGCCCAGCGCGATCACCAGGAACACCGGCAGGATGATGTCGAGGACGCGTCCGAGCATCGGAGGCGCCGTCGCGTCAGAGGATGTAGCGGGCGACGTTGTCGTCGCCGGCGACGCCGGCGAGCCGCTCGTCGACTAGCGCCGCGTCGACGACGATCGTCTGCCCGTCGAGCTTCGCCGCGTGGTACGAGACCTCCTCCAGCAGCCGCTCCATCACCGTGTACAGGCGGCGCGCGCCGATGTTCTCCTGCCGCTCGTTGACGGCGAACGCGATCTCGGCGAGCCGCCGGATGCCTTCCGGGCGGAAGTCGAGCGTCACGCCCTCGGTCGCGAGCAGCGCCTCGTACTGGCGGACGAGGCAGGCGTCGGTCGCGGTCAGGATCTGCTCGAAGTCGGCGACCGACAGCGACGAGAGCTCGACCCGGATCGGGAAGCGGCCCTGCAGCTCGGGGATGAGGTCGGACGGCTTGGCGAGGTGGAACGCGCCCGAGGCGATGAACAGGATGTGGTCGGTGCGCACCATGCCGTACTTGGTCGACACGCTGGTGCCCTCGACCAGCGGCAGGAGGTCGCGCTGCACGCCCTGCCGCGACACGTCGACGCCCTGCGTCTCCTGCCGGCTCGCGATCTTGTCGATCTCGTCGAGGAACACGATGCCGTTCTGCTCGACGTTGGCGAGCGCGCGGGCCTTGATGTCGTCGTCGGACAGGAGCTTCGCCGCCTCCTCGTCGGTCAGCGCCTTCAGCGCCTCGGCGACGCGCATCTTCGTGACCTTGCGCCGCGTGCCGGACAGCTGCTGGAACATGCCCTGCAGCTGGCTGGACAGGTCCTCCATGCCCGGCGGCGCCATGATCTCCATCTGCGGCGGCAGGATCGAGACCTCGATCTCGACCTCCTTGTCGTCGAGCTTGCCCTCGCGCAGCATCTTGCGGAATTTCTGCCGCGTCGCCGAGTCGGTCGGCTGCAGGTCCTGGATGTTCACCTCGCGCGCCGGCGGCAGCAGCACGTCGAGGATGCGCTCCTCGGCGGCGTCGGCGGCGCGGTCGCGCACCTTGCGCGTCTCGGCCTCGCGCGTCTGCTTGATCGCGGCGTCGACGAGGTCGCGGACGATGGTGTCGACGTCGCGGCCGACGTAGCCGACCTCGGTGAACTTGGTCGCCTCGACCTTGATGAACGGCGCCTCGGCGAGCCGCGCGAGGCGGCGCGCGATCTCGGTCTTGCCGACGCCCGTGGGCCCGATCATCAGGATGTTCTTCGGCGTGATCTCCTGCCGCAGCGGCTCGGCGACCTGCTGCCGCCGCCAGCGGTTGCGCAGCGCGATCGCGACGGCGCGCTTGGCCGCGTCCTGCCCCACGATGTGCTTGTCGAGCTCGGAAACGATTTCGGAGGGGGTCATCTGCGACATGGCGGCCGGTCGGGAGGGCAGGGCGGGGGCGGCGGCAGGGAAGCCGGGGGCGGCCGCCCGGGGCGAGCGGCCGGGCTATTCTAACGCGCGCCGTCCCGCGCGCCGCGCGGGCTCGCCCAGGAACAGGTGCTGCTCGGCCTCGGCCAGCCCGCGCAGGAAGTCCCACACCGCGCGCACCCGGCGCAGCCGGTACCAGTCGGCGTGCGTGGCGAGCCAGAACGTGCGCTTCCACACCGCTTCGGCGGGCAGCACGCGGACGAGGCCCTGGCCGACCGCGAGGTAGAGCGCGAGCACGCCGGGCCCGACGCCGGCGCGCACCGCGGCGACCTGCGCCAGCATGCCGGCCGAGGCGAGGCGCAGCCGCGGCTCCGGCACGAGCTCGTCGAGGTAGCGCAGCTGCGGGGACAGCAGCAGCTCGTCGATGTAGCCGACGAACCCGTGGGCGGCGAGCGTCGCCGCGGCTCCTGATCGGGCCGTGCCGGCGCAGGTAGTCGCGCGAGGCGAAGAGGCCGTAGTTGAAGTCGGTCAGCCGCGTCGCGATGTAGCGGCCGTGCTGCGGAGGGTCGAGCGTGACGATGAGGTCCGCCTCGCGCGTGGCGAGGCTCGGGCAGCCGGGGCAGCGACAGGAGCTCGACATCGAGGTCCGGGTGCTCCTTCAGCAGGCGCCCGAGCCGCGGCGCGAGGACCAGCGCGCCGAGGCCCTCCGGCGTTCCGATCCGCACGGTGCCGCTGACGCGCTTTCCCTGGCCGGTCGCCTGCTCGCGCAGCAGCGCGACGCTGTTCTCGACCGCTTCCGCGTGGGGAACGAGGTGCCGGCCGGCCTCGGTCAGCACGTAGCCCGCGGGCGTGCGCTCGAACAGCCGGCAGCCGAGCGAGCGCTCGAGCTGGTCGATGCGCCGGGCGACCGTCGTGTGGTCGACGCCGAGCCGGCGCCCGACGCCGGTCAGGCGCTTCTGCCGGACGAGCTCGAGGAAGTAGCGCAGGTCGTCCCAGGTCGTGCGGTCCGTGGAAATGTGCACAGGCATTGCGCGTAAATACTCCAACCTCCGGCCGCTGTCGAGGGCTAACATCGCCGGCCATGCGTCGCCGGAAGCCACCCCGCCGGATCGGGATGGGGGGTGCGGGAGCGGCGCGATCGAAGACCTGGGAGGAGACCCCGCATGAACGCAATGCCCGCACGACTCACGCTACTGTCCGCCGCGATCGGCGCGGCGGTCCTGCTCGCCGGCTGCGGCGGCGACGGGGACGCCGAGACCGACGTCATCAACACGCTGCCCGCCGGCATCACCAACATCGTCGGGCCGAACACCTACGACGGCAGCACCGACGACCTGCTCACCGCGGGCCTCGGCAAGACCGGGCTCGCCGGCGCCGCGCCGGGATTCGCGGACCCGCTGAACCCGACCGCCGCCGAGCTGCGCCGCCGCGTCATCCACACGAACTACCGCGCGATCCTCGACATCAGCGCCGCCGGCGGCTACGGCACGCTGTACGGCCCCAACATCGACGTCGACGGCAAGGACACGCTCGGCGAGGGCAAGATCGCCGGCAAGGAGTACCTCGCCTACGTCGACGACGGCAGCGGCAAGAAGAACGTCACGGTGATGGTGCAGATCCCGGCGAACTTCGACACGGCCAATCCCGTGCATCGTCGCCGCGCCCTCGTCGGGCTCGCGCGGCGTCTACGGCGCGATCGGCTCGGCCGGCGAGTGGGGCCTGAAGCACAAGTGCGCGGTCGCCTACACCGACGCCGGCAAGGGCATCGGCTACCAGGACCTCGCCGCCGACAAGGTCAACCTGATCGACGGGCGGCTCGTCGCCCGGTCGTCGGTGGCGGCGAGCCTCGTGCACTTCGCCTCGAACCTCACCGGCTCGGCGCTGACGGCGTTCAACACCGCGTTCCCCAACCGCGTCGCGTACAAGCACATCCACTCGCAGCAGAATCCGCAGGCGGACTGGGGCCGGAACGTGCTCGACAGCATCCGCTTCGCGTTCTGGGCGCTGAACGAGCAGTACGCCCCGATCGACGCGGGCACCGGCAAGCGCACGCAGACGATCACCCCCGAGAACACGCTCGTCATCGCGTCGTCGGTGTCGAACGGCGGCGCCGAGTCGCTGCAGGCGCTCGAGGCCGACACCGAGGGCCTGATCGACGGCGCCGCGGTCACCGAGCCCACCGTGCAGCCCGCCAGCATGACGGGCGTGACGGTGAACTTCGCCGGCTCGGCCGTCGCCAACGCGGGCAAGCCGCTCGTCGACTACTTCACGTACCGGGTCCTCTACGAGCCCTGCGCGTCGATCTCCGCCAGCGCGCAGGCGCCCAACGGGCGTGCGTCCGGGCTGGTTCGGCGGCGGCACCGGCCCCGGCGCGCTGCTGGGCGTCGTCGGCGGCGTCGATCTCACGGTGATCGCGGCCAACCGCTGCCAGAGCCTCGCCGACAAGGGCCTCATCACCGGCGCGACGACGGCGCAGCAGGCCGACGCCGCGCTGGCCAAGCTGCGCGCCTACGGCTTCACCGATCCCAACAGCGACGCGCTGCACGCGTCGCACTTCCGGGCGGCCGATCTCTACATCGCGTTCGGCTACGTGGTCGCCCACGGCAAGTTCTCCGTCGCCGACAACCTCTGCGGCTTCTCGCTCGCCAACGTCGACGCGGCGGGCAACGTCGCGGCGCAGGCCGCGGCGACGCAGGCGATCATCTTCGCCACCGCCAACGGCCTCGGCGGCAACGGCGGCGTCGAGGTCATCTACAACGACTCGGTCGGCGGCGCCAAGTGGTACCTGAACGGCGTCTCGGCGTCGACCGGGCGGATGGATGCGGCGCTCGACGGCCAGCTGTGCCTGCGCAGCATGGTGACCGGCGTCGACACGGTCTCCGGCGCGGCGCTCAACGGCACCGCGCTCGCCAACAGCCAGCGCGTGCAGGCCGGCATGAAGGAGACGCTGATGGCGGGGACGACGCGCGGCAAGCCGGTCGTCGTCGTCGCCGGGCGCAGCGACACGCTGCTGCCGGTCAACCACACGGCGCGGCCCTACGTCGCGCTGAACAGCAAGGTCGAGGGGGCCGCCAACATCCGCTACTACGAGATCGAGAACGGCCAGCACTTCGACTCGTTCGTGCCGAGCCTCGCCGCGGGCACGGGGATCAACGGCTACGACACGCTGTTCGTGCCGGTCCACTACTACTTCATCAACGCGATGGACCTGATGTGGGCGAAGCTCAGGAGCGGCACCGCGCTGCCGCCGTCGCAGCTCGTGCGCACGACGCCGCGCGGCGGCACGCCCGGCGCCGCGCCGGCGATCGCCGCGTCGAACGTGCCGAAGATCGCGGCCACGCCGGCCGCGGGGGACGCGATCACGGCGCTCGGCGGGGTCGTCAACGTCCCGCGCTGAAGCCGCGGCATCGACCGGCACGATGCGAGGCCGCCCCGGGGAACCGGGGCGGCCTTCGCTTTTTCCGCGTCGCGTCGGTGGCGATCGTTCGGCCCATCGCTTATCATTCGCGATTCACCTGGAATCTGAACGGAGGCGGGCGTCATGAAGCGATGGATCGGATCGGCGGCATTGGTCATCCTGGCGGCGGGGTGCGCGTACGCGCCGGTCGGCGGGATCAGGGCGACGGCGACGCTGGAGCCGACCAAGGGCAACGCGACGGCGGGCAGCGTGGAGTTCGTCCAGAGGGGCAGTTCGGTGTTCGTCGTCGCCGACGTGGCGGGATTGTCCCCGGGGCCGCACGGCTTCCACATCCACGACAAGGGCGACTGCAGCTCGGGCGACGGCATGAGCGCGGGCGGCCACTTCAACCCGGGAGGCAAGCCGCACGGCTCGCCGCTGATGCCCAACCACCACGCCGGCGACCTGCCGATGCTGCTCGCCGAGCCCTCGGGCAAGGCGTCGCTGCGGACCGAGATCGACGGCGTGACGATCGGCGACGGCGGCGCGACGGACATCGTCGGCCGGGCGGTCATCGTGCACAAGGATCCCGACGACTTCACGACGCAGCCGACCGGCAATTCCGGCGCACGCGTCGCCTGCGGCGTCATCCGTCGCTCGTGATCGTCCGCGCGCGCGTGCGGACATGACGGCGATGTCGGGGCGGGCCGCGCTCGTCGCGGCGATCGCGATGCTCGGTGCGTGCGGGGGACAGCCGGCGAAGGAGACCGCGCCGCCGCGGGTGAACGTCGAGGCGAAGCTCGTCGGCATCGGCGGTTCGTCGGCGAACGGCTCGGCGGTGCTGTACGAGACCCGGAGCGGCGTCGACGTGAACGTCTGGCTCGGTTCCGCCGGGCCGGGCCAGTACCGGATCGCGGTCCACGAGAACGGCAACTGCTCGTCGCCGAACGGCTTTTCCGCGGGGCCGCCGTGGGGGCCGCCGGGGGGCAAGCCCGTGGCCGTGCTGTTCGACAAGGGCGACGACACGCGCACGGCCGTCGTCAGCCTGCCCGGCTACCGGCTTGCCGGGCCCGATGGCGTCACCGGGCGCTCGGTCATCATCCACGCCGGTCCCGCGAGCTCGCTGGAGGCGCAGCCCGGGGTCCCCAACAACCGCATCGCGTGCGGCGTGATCGGCAACCCGGTGCAGCTGTTTCCCGCTTTGGGTCTTTGAGCCAGGACGGCCGGACCCGGGCGGTGCTTTCAACGGAGTCAAGATGGGCTTTCTCGCCGACAAGAAGATCCTGATCACGGGCGTGCTGTCCAACCGCTCGATCGCCTACGGCGTCGCGCGCGCCTGCCACCGCGAGGGCGCGACGCTGGCGTTCACCTACGTCAACGAGGCGCTGAAGGACCGCGTGGTGAAGATCGCCTCCGAGTTCGGCAGCGTGCCGGTGCTGCCCTGCGACGTCACCCGCGACGACGAGATCGACGCGGTGTTCGCGGCGCTCAAGTCCGAGTGGGGCGTGCTCGACGGCCTGCTGCACGCGATCGCGTACGCGCCGCGCGAGGCGCTGTCGGGCGACTACCTCAACGCGCTGTCGCGCGAGGCGTTCGCCATCGCGCACGACGTGAGCTCGTACAGCTTCGCCGCGCTCGCCAAGGGCGCGCGGCCGCTGATGCAGGGCCGCCCGGGATCGCTGCTGACGCTGTCCTACCTCGGGTCGATGCGCACGGTGCCGAACTACAACGTGATGGGACTCGCGAAGGCGAGCCTGGAGGCGAACGTCCGGTACCTGGCCACGTGCCTCGGGCCGGAAGGCCTTCGCGTCAACGGCATCTCCGCCGGTCCGATCAAGACGCTCGCCGCCGCGGGCATCGGCAACTTCTCGCGGCTGCTGTCGCAGTTCGAGAAGGTCGCGCCGCTGCACCGCAACGTGACGATCGACGAGGTCGGCAACGTCGCCGCGTTCTACTTCTCCGAGCTGTCCTCCGCGATCACCGGCGAGATCACGTACGTGGACTGCGGCTTCTCGACGACCGCCGGGGCGATGTCCGAGCCGGCGTAGCCCGCGCGAGGGGCGGCGGCCGCGAAGGCCGGCGTCCCCGGGCGGCGCCGGTCACCGCGCGCCGCCGTGGACCGGCGGGAATGAGGTCGAAGTCAGCCGATAAGCCGGGTTCTGTTACGGCGCGCCCTGCGGCGCGCTATGGCCGTCATTCGTCTAGGCGCGTCGTTACCTTCGCGCTCAAGCCACCTACCCGCGGACTCGGCGAGCAGCGTCGTCGTCCGCCTGCTTGGTGTTGCTCCGGATGGAGGTTGCCGCGTTTCACCCGCTTCCGAAACCGTAAGACCCGATTCGGCAGCGACTCGTCTCTGTGGCCCTGTTCATCGCCTTCATCGGCCGCGCTAACGGCGACTTATAGCGTCCGGGGATTACCCGGCATCCTGCTCTACGGAGCCCGGACTTTCCTCCCCCCGCTTGCACGGGCGGCGACGGTCTGGCTGGCTTCGATGCCTCAGGATAGCACGGCGAGCTTCCACGCCACGGCCTCGCCGGCGCGAAGCGGCACGATCGTGTGCCCGCCCAGCGGATACTCGGCGGGCAGCGTCCAGGACTCGCGCAGCAGCGTCACCGTGTCGGCGTGCCGCGGGAGCCCGTAGAAGTCGGCGCCGAAATGGCTGGCGAAGCCCTCGAGCCGGTCGAGCGCGCCGGCACGCTCGAAGGCCTCGGCGTAGAGCTCGAGCGCCGCCGGCGCCGAGTAGCAGCCGGCGCAGCCGCAGGCGGTCTCCTTCGTGTGCCGCGCGTGCGGCGCCGAGTCGGTGCCGAGGAAGAACTTGGGATTGCCGGAGACCGCGGCGGCGACGAGCGCCTCGCGGTGCGTCTCGCGCTTGAGGATCGGCAGGCAGTAGAGGTGCGGGCGGATGCCGCCGACCAGCATCGCGTTGCGCGAGTACAGCAGGTGCTGCGGCGTGATCGTCGCGGCGACGTTCGCCGGCGCCGCCAGGACGAAGTCGACCGCCTCGCGCGTCGTCACGTGCTCGAGCACGACCTTGAGTCCGGGGAAGTCGCGGACGATCCGCGCGAGCGCGGTCTCGACGAACGCCCGCTCGCGGTCGAAGACGTCGACCGCGGCATCGGTGACCTCGCCGTGCACGCACAGCACGAGGCCCGCCTTCTCCATCGCCGCGAGCGCCGGATACGCGCGCTCGAGCGCGGTGACGCCCGAGTCCGAATTCGTCGTCGCGCCCGCCGGGTAGTACTTGACCGCGTGCACGATGCCCGAGGCCCTCGCCGCCGCGATCTCGCCGGCATCGGTGCGATCGGTCAGGTAGAGCGTCATCAGCGGCTCGAACCGGCTGCCGGCGGGCAGCGCCGCGAGGATGCGCTCGCGGTAGGCGCGGGCGTCCGCGGTCGTCGTCACCGGGGGCCGGAGGTTCGGCATCACCACGGCGCGGCCGAACACCCGCGCGGTGGCTCCGACCACCGCGGCCATCGCCGGGCCGTCGCGCAGGTGCAGGTGCCAGTCGTCCGGGCGGGCGATCGTCAGCCGGGCGGCGACGCCGGCGGGCGCGGCGGACGGGGAGGCGGGGGCGGGTGGACGGGTGGGCACGCGGTCGATTATAAGACGGCGCTTCCCCCGCGCGGACCGCGCCGCACGGGGGGGCGCGGCCCGGTCCGGGCGCGCCGCGAGAATATGGCAGCGGGCGCGATTCGCGGGATATAATCGGCGATTTACCGCAGGACGGTATCCTGCCGCCGGCGAGCATCCGACAGAGTTGCCGCCGCGGCCCGCGAATGCCGCAGGCCGGCGCGCGCGGAGTCCCGCGCTGCAGCGGCACGATGGAGGAGCAGGAGTTGAGCATGGCAGCGAAGAACGCAACCGCGAGCGCAGTGACGGCGAAGAAGCCGAAAGTCCTCACCGAGGAGGCGCTGCTCAAGGCGCCGGAGAAGGACTACATGAACGAGGCGCAGCTGGCCTTCTTCCGGCTGCGTTTGCTCGAGCTTCGCGCCCAGCTGCTGAACAACGCCGACGACACCGGCCAGCACCTGCGCGAGAACGAGGTGACGACCGACCCGTCGGACCGCGCGACGCTCGAGGAGGAGTACACGCTCGAGCTGCGCACCCGCGACCGCGAGCGCAAGCTCCTGAAGAAGGTCGAGAAGTCGCTGCGCCTGATCGAAGAGGGCACCTACGGCTACTGCGAGGAGACCGGCGAGCCGATCGGCATCCCGCGGCTGCTCGCGCGTCCGACCGCCACGCTGTCGCTCGAGGCGCAGGAGCGGCGCGAGCGGGTGCAGAAGCTCTACGGCGACTGATCCAGGATTCGCCCCCGCCGCGGCGGGGCACCACCGGCCGCGCTCCGCCGGCCAGGCCGGGGGCGTCGCGCGCCACGGCGCGTTGGCCGGTTCTTTTGGTTGACGAAAACACTTGGGATTACGCGGGCCTGTCCCCAAAATGCGACCCTGCCGCGCCCCGAATCGGGGCGGCAGCGGGCGCACGGCTTGTCTAGGGAATATGTCGGGGACATAATCTGCCCGTTATCGGCGATTCCCGCGGCCGAGGTTTCGCTGTCGCGAGGTTTTGGTGCGGCCAGCCGCCGGTCCGCGGCGGGCGCCCGCCGGCCGTGACCGCAGAATTCGGAACCTGACACGAATGGCGTTGTTCTCCAGATTGCCGACCCGCAAGCCGTGGCTGACCAAGGCCGACGGCAACGGTCGCGCCGAATCCGGGGAGGCGCGCGCGGACGGCGCGCGGGCCGGCCGGACGACGAGCTCGCTCGGCTCGGTCACCGGCTTCGGCCTGATCGAGCTGTCGCCGACGCGGCGCGTGATCGAGGTGAGCCACGGCGACGGGGCGCTCGGCCCGCTGCTCGAGAACGCGGTGCTGCTGTTCGCGAGCGGGCACGCCGACCCGGCGCGCGCGCTTCTCGCCGAGGGCGTGGAGACCGACCCCGAGACGCGGCAGTCGCCGTTCGCGTGGCTGGTGCTGTTCGACCTCCTCCAGCGCGCCGGCGAGCGCGAGGCCTTCGAGCAGTTCGCGCTGCGCTACGTGGTCGAGCACGAGCGCTCGGCGCCGACCTGGGACGACCGGATCCGCCCCGCCGCCGGCCCGCGGCCCGCGGCCGGGGGCTACGCCAGCATCGTGGGCAAGCTCACGACCGCGAGCGCGGGCCAGCTCGACGCGCTGCGCGCGGCGATCGTCAGGAACACGACGCAGGCGCGCATCGACCTCGCCGCGATCACCGAATTCGACGACGCGGGGGCGCGAACCCTCGCCGACGTGCTCGCCGAAGCGCGGCGGCGCAAGTATCCGCTGCGCGTGCAGCGGCCCGAGCACCTGCGGCGCTCGCTCGACTCGGCCGTCGGCCGCGGTCGCGACGGCGGCGAGGGGGCGTGGCTGCTGCTGCTCGAGATCCTGCAGTGGCAGGGCGATCGCGCGACCTTCGACGATCGCGCCGTCGACTACGCGGTGACCTTCGAGGTCTCGCCGCCGTCGTGGGAGCCGCCGGTGCCGGTGCCCGGAGCCGGCGAGCCCGCCGCGCCCGCCGCGGCGCCGCCTGCCGCCGGTGCCGCGAGGCCCGACGGCCGCAGCCTCGCGTGGTCGGGCGCGGTCACCGGCGCGCACCCCGAGCAGGTCGCGAAGCTGACCGAATACGCCGACGGCCGCGAGATCGTCCCGGTGGACATGGCGCAGGTCGAGCGCATCGATTTCGTCGCCGCCGGCGCGTGCTACAACGCGATCAAGGCGATCGAGGAGCGCAACAAGACCGTGCGGATCGTCGGCGCGTCGCCGGTCGTCCGGGCGATGCTGCAGCTGATCGGCATCCCGCCCGGGCACTTCCATCACCACGCCTAGCCCCTAGCGCAGGGCCGCGCCGGCAGCACCGCGGCCGGCGAACTTCCGCATGCAGACCTTTCACGGCACGACCATCCTTTCCGTCCGGCGCGAGGGCGCCGTCGCCCTCGGCGGCGACGGCCAGGTGACGCTGGGCAGCATCGTCGTCAAGGCGACGGCGCGCAAGGTGCGCCGCCTGCACCACGACAAGGTGCTCGCGGGCTTCGCCGGCGCGACCGCCGACGCGTTCACGCTGTTCGAGCGCTTCGAGGCGAAGCTCGACAAGCACCAGGGCCACCTGACCCGCGCCGCGGTCGAGCTCGCGAAGGACTGGCGCTCGGATCGCATCCTGCGCCGGCTGGAGGCGATGCTCGCGGTCGCCGACGCGTCGGCATCGCTGATCATCACCGGCAACGGCGACGTGCTGGAGCCCGAGCACGGCATCGTCGCCATCGGCTCCGGCGGCCCCTACGCGCAGGCGGCGGCGCGCGCGCTCGTCGACAACACGGCGCTCGGCGCCGCCGAGATCGTCAAGAGCGCGCTGACCATCGCCGGCGACCTGTGCATCTACACGAACCAGGAGCACGTGATCGAGGTCCTGGAGTTCGGCCGTTGAGCGCGACGGGCCGCCCCGGCGACCGCGAACCGGCCGTGCCGCGCCGCCGCGGACACGACCGCCGGATTTCGACGTCGTCGTCGTCGGCGCCGGGCTCGTCGGCCTCGCGCTCGCCCCCGCGCTCGCGGGGCTCGGGCTCTCGGTCGCGCTGGTCGACCGGGCGCCGGTCGCGATGCCGCCGGACCCCGCGGACGACGACTGGGACGCGCGCGTCTACGCGATCAGCCCGGGCAGCGCGGCGTTCCTGCGCGCGGTCGGCGCGTGGCACGAGCTGGCGCCGGGGCGCGTCGCGCCGGTCGAGGCGATGGCGATCGCCGGCGACGACGGCGGCGCGCTGGGCTTCTCCGCGTACGACCTCGGCGAGCGGGCGCTGGCGTGGATCGTCGAGGAGCGCGCGCTGCGCGCGGCGCTGGTGCCGCGGCTGCACGCCGCCGGCGTGACGCTGCTCGCGCCGCGGACGATCGAAGCGCTCGCGTGGTCACCCCAGCAGGCGGAGGTCCGGTTCGACGACGGCACGGCGGCGACCGCGAGGCTCGTCGTCGCCGCCGACGGGCTGCGCTCGTGGGTCCGCGGCGCGGCGGGCATCGCCGCGACCGTTCGACCCTACGGCCAGACCGCGGTCGTCGCCAACTTCGCCTGCGAGCGCGCGCACCGCGGCCGCGCGCGGCAGTGGTTCTGCGCCGACGGCGGGATCCTCGCCTGGCTGCCGCTGCCCGGCCGCCGGGTCTCGATCGTCTGGTCGGCGCCCGAGGCGCTCGCGCGCGAGCTGCTGGGCCTCGCCCCCGCGGCGCTCGCCGCGCGGGCGGCGGCGGCCGGCGGCCACGCGCTCGGCGCCTTCGACTGCATCACGCCGGCGGCCGGGTTTCCGCTGCAGCTGCTGCGGCTGCCGACGACCATCGGGCACCGGCTGGCGCTGGCGGGCGACGCGGCGCACGGCGTGCACCCGCTGGCGGGGCAGGGCGTGAACCTCGGTTTCGGCGACGCCGAGGCGCTCGCGGCGGTGCTGCGCGAGCGCGGCCCGGTCGCGGACGTCGGCGCTCCCGTGCTGCTCGAACGATATGCGCGGCGCAGGGTCGAACCCGTGCGCGCGATGCAGGCGATGACCGACGGCCTGTGGCAGCTTTTCGGCGCCGAGGCGCCGTGGCTGCGGACGGCGCGCAATCTCGGCCTCGCCGCCGTCGACCGGCTGCCGCTGGCCAAGCACCTGCTGGCACAATCCGCGCTGAGGTAGCGCTCACGGCCGCCGCACGATCGCGGCCCAACCCCCTGATGGAGAAGACGATGTTTGCCACCCTCGAGCGCGCACTGCGCATCACCGCGGCGATCGCCGCCGCCGGCGTCCTGGCGACGGCGCCGGCCGCCGCGCAGACGGGTGCGAAGCCCGCCGCCGCGCGGCGGCGGCATCCGCCGATGCGGGCGCCCGCTGACCGCGGAGGCCGCGGCCGTGAAGAAGCAGGTCGAGCAGAAATTCCCCGGCGCACCGATCAAGGGCGTCCAGAAGAGCCCCTACTTCGGGCTCTACGAGGTCCAGTTCGACGACCAGCTGATCTACACCGACGCGAAGGTCTCCTACGTCCTCGTCGGCTCGATCTACGACGCGACGACCAAGCAGAACCTGACCGAGGACCGGCTGCGCAAGCTGAACCGCGTGGCCTGGGACAGCCTGCCGCTCGATCTCGCGATCAAGCGGGTCAAGGGCAACGGCGCGCGCAAGCTCGTCGTCTTCTCCGACGCCGACTGCCCGTTCTGCGCGCGGCTCGAGAAGGAGCTGAAGGGCGTCGACGACGTCACCGATCTACACGTTCCTGTACCCGATCGACCAGCTGCACCCCGACGCGGCGCGGAAGTCGAAGATCATCTGGTGCGCGCCCGACCGGCTCAAGGCCTGGGACGACTTCTACGCGTCGGGCAAGCTGCCGGACAACAAGGGCGACTGCGAGACGCCGATCGCGACGCTGCAGACGCTCGGCCAGAAGCTCAAGGTCAACGCGACGCCGACGCTGGTCTTCGCCGACGGCTCGATCGTCCCCGGCGCGCTGCCGAAGGACCGGATCGAGGCCGAGTTGCTCAAGGCGGCCGCGGAAGCCGGGCGCCGCCGCGCCGGCGAAGAAGTAGCAGCGCGGCCCCGGCCCCGCGACCGCGCCCCACCGCCCCCCCCTGCACGAGGAGCCACGATGGCGATCATCGATTTCCTGAAGAAGCAGTTCATCGACATCATCGAGTGGACCGACGACTCGCGCGACACGCTGTCGTATCCGGTTCCCCGACGAGGACAAGGAGATCAAGAACGGCGCGCAGCTGATCGTCCGCGAGTCGCAGGTCGCGCAGTTCGTCTACCTCGGCGAGTTCGGCGACACCTTCGGCCCGGGCAAGCACACGCTGACCACCGACAACATCCCGATCCTCACCAACCTCAAGAGCTGGAAGTACGCGCTCGAGAGCCCGTTCAAGGCCGACGTCTACTACGTCGTCACCCGCGCTCTTCACCGGCAACAAGTGGGGCACGGCGAACCCGGTGATGATGCGCGACGCCGACTTCGGCATCGTCCGGCTGCGCGCCTTCGGCACCTTCGACTTCCGGATCGTCGACGTGAAGAAGTTCCTGAAGGAGGTCGCCGGCACCGACGACCACTTCCGGCTGGACGAGTTCGCCGACACGATGCGCTCGCGGATCGTCAGCGTGTTCTCCGAGGCGCTGGCCGAAGCGAAGATCCCGGCGCTCGACGTCGCGCAGCGCTACTCGGAGCTGGGCGAGGCGCTGCTGCCGCTGATCAACCCGATCATCGACGAGCGCTACGGCCTCGAGATGACGACGTTCGTCGTCGAGAACGTCTCGGTGCCGCCGGAGGTCGAGCAGGCGATCGACAAGCGCTCGTCGATGGCCGCCGTCGGCAACCTCAACGACTACGTCAAGTTCCAGATGGCGCAGGGCATGGCGGCGGGCGGGGGCGGCGGCGCCGGCGGCATGGCGGCGGAGATGGCGGTCGGCATGGCGCTCGCGCAGCAGATGATGAAGGAGACCGGCGGGTTCACGCAGCAGGCGACGGCGGGCATCGCCGCGCCCGCCGCGGCGCCGGCGGCGAATGCCGCGCTCCCGCGCGCTGCTCACGCCGGCGCAGGTCGCCGAGGCGCTGGGCGTGGGCGAGGCCGACGTGCTGGCGAGCCTCGAGTCCGGCGACCTGAAGGGCAAGAAGATCGGCACGCAGTGGCGCGTCACGCGCGCCGCGGTCGACGCCTTCCTCGCGTCCTGACGGCGGAGAGCGGGCGCCGCCGATGGCCACGGAGACCGTCGCCCTCTCCGAAGTTCGCCTGCCCCGCCTGCGGCGGCGAGGCGAACTGGAATCCCGCGAAGCAGAAGCTCGTCTGCCCGTTCTGCGGCACCGAGTCGCCGGCGAAGCTCGACGCGGCGGCGCGGCATCGTCGAGCACGACCTCGTCGCGGCGCTGCGCGGGCATCGGCGACGAGCGCCGCGGCTGGCAGGCCGACAGCGGCAGGTCAAGTGCCAGAGCTGCAACGCGATCTCGGTGCTCGATCCCGCGCGCCAGGCGCAGAACTGCGAGTTCTGCGGCTCGGCGCAGCTCGTCCCCTACGAGGAGACGAAGCCCGGCTTCCGGCCCGAGAGCGTGCTGCCGTTCACGGTGAGCGAGCCGCAGGCGCGCGACCGGATCCGCGCGTGGTACGGCAAGCTGTGGCTCGCGCCCAACCGGCTCAAGAAGCAGGCGCTGACCGACACGGTGCGCGGCGTCTACCTGCCGTACTGGACGTTCGACGCGCAGGTCGACGCGACGTGGACCGCCGAGGCCGGGCACTACTACTACACGACCGAGACCTACGTCGAGAACGGGCAGACGCGCACGCGGCAGGTGCAGCACGTGCGCTGGGAGCCGGCCGCCGGGCGCGTGCAGCACTTCTTCGACGACGATCTCGTCTGCGCGTCGGTCGGCGTCCACCCGCGACTGCTGCGCGGCATCGAGCCGTTCCCGACGGCGGACCTCAAGCCCTACGACGCCGGCTACGTCGCCGGCTGGGTCGTCGAGCGCTACCAGATCGACCTCGTCGCCGCCGCGCAGCGCGCGCGCGACGGCGATGGACGCGAAGCTGCAGGCGCTGTGCGCGCAGCAGATTCCCGGCGACACCTATCGCAACCTCGCCGTCGACGCCGACTACTCGGGCCAGACGTTCAAGCACATCCTCGCGCCGGTGTGGCTGCTGTCGTACACGTTCGGCCGCAAGGCCTACCAGTGCGCGATCAACGGCGTGACCGGCGCGATCGACGGCGAGTACCCGAAGAGCCCGTGGAAGATCGCGGCGCTGGTGCTGGCGGTGCTCGTCGCCGTCGTGATCTTCATGTCGCTCGGCAGCCAGCGCTAGGGATCCGGCCTTCCGGTGCCGCCGCGGCGGCACCCGCGGCGTCAGCGCGGCACCGCCCGCAGCCGGATCCGGTAGTCGAGCAGCGCGCCGCCGGGCCCCGCCTCCCACTGCAGGCAGTAGTCCTGCGGCATCGGCGGGACGAACACGCCGAGGTCCGCGGTCACGCGCTCGCGCACGATCGGCGCCAGCACCGCGTTGCCTTCACGGTAGTAGATGTTGAAGCTCACCGGCCGCGTCGCCGTCCACTCGTAGTCCAGCCGGTCGCCGACGACCAGGCGCAGGCACTCCTCGCGCGCGTCGTAGGGGGCGAGCGGCTCCTCGCGCACGATCTTCGCCTCGCCGGGCTGCAGCGGCGCCGACGTGCAGCCGCTGCCGAGGACGGCGATGGCCGCGAGGCACGCCGCCGGCGCGGCCCTCACCCGCCGCTGCGCGGCACCCTCTCCCGCGCGCGGGAGAGGGCTGGGGTGAGGGGAGCACCTCGCCGTCATGAAGGCTCCGCCGGACGCGCGCGCCAGTCCTCGGCCAGCAGCGCCCAGCGCTCGTGGTCGCGCCAGCGGCCGGCGATCTTCACGTAGCGGCGCGAATAGCCCTCGTGGCGGAAGCCCGCCCGGCGGACGAGCGCGAGCGAGCGGGCGTTGGCCGGCTGGATGTTGGCCTCGACCCGGTGCAGCTTCAGCTTGCGGAACGCGACCGCGAGCGCGAGGGCCAGGCCTTCGCTCATGTAGCCCTGGCCGGCGTGCGGGGGCAGCGCGTAGTAGCCCATGTACGCGCTCTGCAGGCCGCCGCGGACGATCTCGCTGAAATTGACGACGCCGACCAGCGCGTCGTCGTCGACGCGGCAGACGAGGAGGCCCACGTGCGTCGCCTGCCCCGGATCGCGCGACAGCTTCCCGGCGAAGCGCGCGACGTAGGCGCGGAAATGCGCCGGGGTGGCGGGCGGCTGCACCCAGGGTCGATGGAACGCGCGGCCCGCGGCCACGGCGGCGGCGAACGCCCCGGCATCGCTGCCGCGCGGAGGGCGCACGTAGACGCGCGCGCCCCGGCGTCGCGTCTCCAGCGTCGAGTCCGGCGCTGCGGTTGGCATAATGGCGATTTTAGCAACGGCGGCGCATGCGATGAGCAAGTGGGTGCAGGGAAAGGTCGTGGGCAGGCGGCAGTGGACCGACCGGCTCGTCTCGCTGCAGGTCGACGCGCCGGAGGTGACGTTCGTCGCCGGCCAGTTCGGACGGCTGGCGCTGCCCGCGCCGCCGGGATCGCCCGAGGACATGGTCGGGCGCCCCTACTCGTTCGTGAACGCCCCGGGAACGGGGCCGCACGAGTTCTACTTCATCACCGTGCCCGACGGGCCGCTGACGCCGCGGCTCGCCGCGCTGTCGCCCGGGGACCCGGTCTGGCTGCTGCCGCGCGCCAACGGCTTCTTCTCGGTGGCGGAGGTCCAGGCGGCCGACGTGCTGTGGTGCCTCGCGACCGGGACCGGCCTCGGCCCGTTCCTGTCGATCCTGCGCACCGCGGAGCCGTGGGAGAAGTTCGAGCGGATCGTGCTCGTCCACGCGGTCCGGTTTCCGGAGGAGCTCACCTATCGCGACGTGATCGGGGCGATCGCCGCCGCGCACCCGGGCGCGTTCACCGCGATCAGCGTCGTCAGCCGCGGCAGCGCGCCCGACGCGCTGCCCGGGCGGATTCCCGCGCTGATCGCCGACGGGCGGCTGGAGGCGCGTGCGGGCGTGGCGCTGGCGGCCGAGAACGCGCAGGTGATGCTGTGCGGCAATCCGGCGATGGTCGAGGACACGCAGAAGGTGCTGGAGGCGCGGGGCATGCGCCGGCACCGGCGACGCGAGCCGGGGCAGATCACCGTCGAGACGTACTGGTGAGCCCGGCGGCCCGGCCGGAACCGGGCTGCGCCGCGTCCGGGACCGCCCGGCCTGCCGATCACCCGTCGAGGCTGCTCGCGACGATCTCGCGCGCGTCGGCCGACAGCGAGCGCGCGGCGGCGATCCGGGCGAGCGCGGCGCGCTGCAGCGAGCGGCGCGGCTCGGGGAACCGGCGCCACCGGGCGAACGCCCCGGCCAGCATCGACGACACGTGCGGATTGCACGCGGTCGAGCGCCAGCACCTGGTCGGCGACGAACGCGTAGCCGCTGCCGTCCGCGGCGTGGAAGACGGGCCAGTTGGCAGCGCGAACGCCCCGACCAGCGAGCGCACGCGGTTCGGATTGCGGGCGTTGAACTTCGGATGCGAGAGCAGCATCCGCACCCGCGCGAGCGTGTCCGCGCGCCGCGACGTCGCCTGCAGCGCGAACCACTTGTCGAGCACCAGCGGCTCGTCGCGCCACTTCGCCTCGAAGCGCGCGAACAGCGCCTCGCGCTCCGGCGCCGGCGCTGTGCGCGACCGCGGCCAGCGCGGCGATCGCGTCGGTCATGTTGTCGGCCGCGTCGTACTGCGCCACGGCGAGCGCGCGCGCCGCCGCGTCGTCGAGCGGCGCACAGGTAGGCGAGGCAGCGGTTGGCGAGCGCGCGCGCGCCGGCCTGCGCCGGCGTGTACGCGTACGGGCCCGCGCGCGCGCAGGTCCGCGTGCAGGCGCGAGAGCGGCTCGCGCAGCGCGCGGGCGAGCTCGCCGGTCACGAAGGCGCGGGCGGCGGCCAGCGCGTCGATGTCGATCGCGTCGACGCGGCTCGCGAGGTACGCGAAGTCGGGCGGCGCGAGCGCGAGCGCGCGCAGCGCCGGGTCGCGTGCCGCCGTCGGCGAGGAGCTGCCGGGCGACGGCGACGGCGCGCGGGATCGAGCGCGAGCGGCCGCCGCTGCGCGTGCTGCCGCGCGGCATCGAGCATCGCGTGCGCGAAGCTGCGCTGCGCCGCGTCCCAGCGGCAGTACGGATCGCTGTCGTGCGCGGCGAGCAGCGCCAGCGCGTCGCGCGGGTAGTCGAACTCCAGCGTGACGGGCGCGGAGAAGCCGCGCAGCAGCGACGGCACCGGCGGCACCGCGACGTCGTCGAAGCAGAACTCTGCGCGCGCCGCCGTCACGTGCAGCACGCGGGTCGTGCCGCCGTCGGCCGCCCGCGGCGCCGGCGACGACGCAGCGGCAGGTCGCGCCCGTCGGGGCCGACGCAGGCCGACCGCCAGCGGGATGTGGAACGGCGCCTTCGTCGGGCTGGCCGCGGCGTCGGCGGGCAGCGCTGCGCGACGTCGAGCGTGTAGCGCCGCGCCGCGGCGTCGTAGCGGCCGCTGACGTCGAGGACCGGCGTGCCGGCCTGCGCGTACCAGCGCCGGAACTGCGCGAGGTCGGATCCGCGCCGTCGGCCCCGCGCGCCGCGTCCTGCATCGCCTGCACGAAGTCGTCGCAGGTGACCGCCTGCCCGTCGTGCCGCGCGAAGTAGAGGTCCATGCCGCGGCGGAAGCGCTCGGGCCCGAGCAGCGTGTGCAGCATCCGGATCACCTCGGCGCCCTTCTCGTAGACGGTGTCCGTGTAGAAGTTGTTGATCTCGAGGTACTCGTCGGGGCGCACCGGGTGCGCCATCGGCCCCGCGTCCTCGGCGAACTGGTGCGTGCGCAGGAAGTCGACGGCCGCGATGCGCTCGACGGCGCGCGAGCCCATGTCGGCCGAGAACTCCTGGTCGCGGAAGACGGTGAGCCCTTCCTTCAGCGACAGCTGGAACCAGTCGCGGCAGGTGATGCGGTTGCCGGTCCAGTTGTGGAAGTACTCGTGCGCCGATCACGGCCTCGATCGCCTGCGTAGTCGTCGTCGGTCGCCGTGTCCGGCCGCGCGAGCACCAGCTTGCTGTTGAAGATGTTGAGGCCCTTGTTCTCCATCGCGCCCATGTTGAAGTCGTCGGCGCAGAAGATCATGAACGTGTCGAGGTCGTACTCGCGGCCGAAGCGCTCCTCGTCCCAGCGCATCGCGCGCTTGCAGCGACGTCCATCGCGTGGCGGCAGCGCGTCGAGGTTCGCCGGCGTCGAGTAGATCGCGAGCGCGACGCGCCGGCCGGACATCGTCGTGAACGCGTCCTCGAGCGCGGCGATGTCGCCGGCGACCAGCGCGAACAGGTACGAGGGCTTCGGGAAAGGGTCGTGCCAGCGGGCGAAGTGGCGGCCGCCGGGCAGCGTCGCCCGCGTCGACCCGGTTGCCGTTGGACAGCAGCACCGGGCAGCGCGTCGCGGTCGGCGACGATCGTGACCGTGTAGACGCGTGAGCACGTCGGGGCGGTCGGGGAAGTAGGTGATCCGGCGGAAGCCTTCGGCCTCGCACTGCGTGCAGAACACGCCGGACGACAGGTACAGGCCGTCGAGCGCGGCGTTGGCGGACGGGGTCGATGCGCGAGCGGATCGTCCAGCCGGCCCGGTGCCGGCGGGGCGTGCACGGTCAGCGCGGCCGGCCCCAGCGTGTACGCGCCGGCGGGCAGCGTCGCCGCCGTCGAGCGGTGAACGCGACGTCGTACTGCTCCTCGCCGTCGAGCACCAGCGGCGGCGGAACCTCGTCGGCAGTCGCCGCCGCCGGGTTGCGGCGGAACGCGAGCGCGGCGGTGACGAAGGTCGCCGACGGGTCGAGCTCGAACCTGAGCTCGACCGTGTCGACGAGATAGTCGGGCGGGCGGTAGTCGAGACGGCGGACGGCGCGCGGCGCCGCGGCGCCGGCCCGCGCCGGCCCGTCCATCAGCCCTTGACTTCGAGCAGCTCGACGTCGAACACCAGCGTCGCGTTCGGCGGGATCACGCCGCCCGCGCCGCGCGCGCCGTAGCCCATCTCCGGCGGGATCACCAGCGTGCGCTTGCCGCCGACCTTCATGCCGGCCACGCCCTCGTCCCAGCCCTTGATCACGCGGCCGCCGCCGAGCGGGAAATCGAACGGCTGGCCGCGGTCGACCGAGCTGTCGAACTTCTTGCCGTGGCCGTCCGGCACGTTCGGGTCGTAGAGCCAGCCCGTGTAGTGGACGATGACGACCTTGCCGGCGACCGCTTCGGCCCCGGCGCCCTGCTTGCTGTCGATCTTCTTGAGTTCTGTCACGTTGGCTCCGACTGTGCTGGAAAGGGATGCGGCGGGTGCGGCGGCGGCCGGCGATTGCGCCGCGCTCTGGCCGACCGCGGCGGCGAAGGCGAGCGCGACGACGGCGGATGCGCCGAGCGGCAGCACGCGGCGCGGGGAGAAGCGTTGGACCATGGGGACCTCGTGTCGAAGGAAGGGAACGATGCCGGCGCCCGGCGCGCAGGCTGTCGCGGCGACCGGGCGGGGCAAACCATGAATTGTAACGGAGTCCGCGAAACCGATTGCGCCGGTCGCCGGGCGAAACGCTTAAAATGAACCCATCGATGCCCCTATTCCGATTCCGGTCGTCGTCCCCGCCGAAGCCCCCCGATCCGCTGCAGACGCCCAGGAGCGCCGCCGCGTGGTTCCGCACGCTGCCGCCGGTCGACGGCATCGGCCGCCAGCAGACGGTCATGCGGGCGATCACCGACGCCTGCGCGGTCGACGCGAACCTGACGTTCGACCGGATGGCCGCGATCGAGCACCTCGACGCCGAGCTCGCCGCCGACCGCGGCCGGCTGATCACGCAGTACGTCGAGCACGCGCAGGGCTC
Source organism: uncultured beta proteobacterium (assembly GCA_963832705.1). GTDB lineage: Bacteria > Pseudomonadota > Gammaproteobacteria > Burkholderiales > Casimicrobiaceae > CAIWHR01. The sequence goes on from CAWHVP010000008.1 coordinate 69,167, forward strand.
GGCCGCGGCGGCGAACCGGATCTGGCAGGCCGCCTACGACCTCTGCCAGGGCTTCATCGTCGCCTACCAGGCGCTGTACGAGCACGCGCTCGGCCGGGCGCAGGAGCCGCGCTGGCGCGAGGCGATCCCGCGGCTGCTGGCGCGGCTGATCCACTTCTACGGCACCGACGCCAAGCTGCGCGTGCTGAAGAGCGAGCCCTGGATTCCCGCCAAGTGGATGGAGCTCCACCGGCTGTACCAGCGCGCGCTCGAACTCGCGATCGCGCGCGTGCCGCTCGCGGGCCCGGGAGGCGAAAGGAGTCGGGCGCGCCCGACGATCGAGCAGGAATACGTCGCGGTGCTGCTGACCCACCAGCTCAACACGGGGACGCTCTCGCCCGCCGAGATCGACTGGGCCGCCGCCGAGATCGGCATCTGGTCGGCCGGCCTCGAGCTGCGCGCGTCGGGCCGGGCCGATCGGGGGTTCTGCGTCGACATCGCCGGCAAGGCCGGGCTCGTGCGCGGCGAACCAGCCGCCGTCGGCGATCGCTGCGCCACCTCGACACGACGCCCCTGACGCTGCAGCTCGACCGCGCGCTGGCGGCGCTGCGGGAGCGCGCCGCCACCGCGCCGCAGGCCGACCGCGCGAGCGCCCTCCAGCGGATCGCGATCCTGGAGAAGCTGCGGCCGGCGCTGTGCCCGGAAGCGCCGCCCGCGCTCCCGCGCGATCCGCGCGTCAAGGTGAGCGTGCTGGCGCAGGTGCGCGTCGGACTGGCCGAGATCTGCCGCGAGCTCGCGCCCGTCCGAGGCGCGCAACCTCGTCCTCGACGCGCCGGCCGCGGAGGCGGGCGACGCCGAGGCGTTCCTGGTCGGGGCGCCGCCGGGCGAGCCGCTCTGGCACATCGACAACCGCAGCGACACCGGGTTGCGCATCGTCGGCCCGGTCGGCACCGGGCACCGCCTGGCGCTGGGCGGGCTCGTCGCCGTGCGCGAGCCGAGCGAGCGCGGCTGGGTGCTGGGCGTCGTCCGGCGCGTGACGCGGCCGATGACCGAGCGCGTCGAGATCGGCGTGTCGATCCTGTCGGCGCGGGTGTTCGCGGTGCCGCTGCACGCCAAGCGGCGCTCGCGCGACGACATGGGCTTCACCGTCGACGGCGTCGACGTCTCGACGATCGGCGAGCGCTTCGACGCGCTCTACCTGCCGTCGCCGGCGCGGCCCGAGCGCCCGCTGGACGCCCGCTCGCTCGTCATCCCCACCTCCGAGTACGCGTCCGGCCGGCAGCTGATGCTGGTCACGCTGCGCACCGTCTACACGGTCGCGCTGCGCTCGGCGCTCGAGCGGCAGCCGGAGTGGACGTGGGCGACGTTCGACGTCGTCGGCCGCTCGCCCCGCGGCTGAGCGCCAGGGGGGCGAACGGGTCCTAGTCGCGCGGCCTGACGCGCAGCTCCAGGTTGCGCTGCCACAGGTACGCGCGATCGGCCGGCGGCAGCGGCAGCGGCGACGACTTCCAGATCGCGCGCTGCACCGCTTCGTCGTAGGCGGCGTTGCCGCTCGACTTCACGCGCCGGACGTCGATGATCTCGCCGGTCGGCAGCTGGACGACGCCGAAGACCGCCTCGGGATTGCCGGCGATGCTTCCCGGCTCGTTGATGTTGCCCTTCACCTTGGCGGTGATCCGGGCCACGTACTCCTTGCCCGCGCGGTCGTTCTCGGCCGCCTGCTGCTGCTGCTGGCTGCGGTCCTGCGCCTCCCGCGCCGCCTGCGCCTTCAGCGCCTCGGCCTCGCGGGTCTGGCGCTCGCGTGCGGCCTGCGCCTTCAGGGCCTCGGCCTCGCGCGCCTGCCGCTCGCGCACGGCCTGCGCCTTCAGCGCCTCGGCCTCCTTCGCCTGGCGCTCGCGCGCTTCGGCCAGCCGCTTCTGCTCCTCCTGCTTCTTCCGCTCGGCCTCGCGCTGCGCCGCTCTCCTGTCTCGGCTTCGCGCGCGCGCCGGTCGCGCTCGGCCTGCTCGCGCTGCTTCTGCTCGGCCTCCGCCTTCGCCTTGAGCGCGATGTCCGCGGCGCGGGGATCGGGCTTCTCCGCAACCGGTGCCGGCTTGGGCGGCGGCGCGGGGACCGGCTTCGGCGCCGGAGCCGGCGGCGGCGCGGGGGCCGGTTCCGGCGGCTTGGGCTGCGGTTGCGGCTCCGGCTGCGGCGCCGGCGCCGGCGGCGGCGTTTCCGGCGCGGCGGCGGGAACGGCGGGGGCCGGGCTCGCCGGCGCAAGAGCTCGGCCATCACCGCCTCGGGCTGCCGGGTCTGCCAGCGCATCGAGAACACCAGCACGGCGATGAACACGACGTGCACGGCGACCGCCAGCGCGAGCGCGAGCCCCCGGCCCGGGGTGGGCCCGGGCTTCGGCGGACGATCCATCCGGGCCGGCACGGCTAGCCGCCTGCCACGGCCATAGTTGGCCCGCGGACGCGCGAGCAGCCCGACCCGCTTCACGTCGTTGCGCTGCAGGAGGTCGAGCACGTCGAGCACGTCCTGGTAGCGCGCGTCCTTGCCCGCCTCGATCGCGACCGGCTGCTCGGGCGACTTCGCCTGCTGCGCGCGGATGCGCGCGACGAGCTCGTCGCGCGAGACGCGGACCGCGCCGCCGCCGGCGCGGGCATCGGCCAGCGACAGCGTGCCGTCGGTGTTGAGCGTGACCTTCAGCGGGTCACCGGCGCCGCCAGCGAGCGGCCGACCGACGGCAGCTCGATCTCGCCGGGGCTGATCAGCGGCGCCGTGACCATGAAGATCACGAGCAGCACCAGCATCACGTCGATGTAGGGCACGACGTTGATCTGGTTGATCGACTTGCGCGGGCGGCGCATGGGACGGGATCCGGGAGGCGCGGCGCTCGGGTTTCAGGCCTGCCGCTGCAGGATGTTCGAGAATTCCTCGATGAACGTCTCGTAGCGCACGGCGAGGCGGTCGACGTCGTGCGTGTAGCGGTTGTAGGCGATGACCGCGGGGATCGCGGCGAAGAGGCCGATCGCCGTGGCGATCAGCGCCTCGGCGATGCCGGGCGCGACCTGCGCGAGCGTGGCCTGGCTGACGTTGGCGAGCCCGCGGAACGCGTTCATGATCCCCCACACGGTGCCGAAGAGGCCGATGTACGGGCTGATCGAGCCGACGGTCGCGAGCCCCGACAGGTGGCCCTCGAGCATGTCGATCTCGCGCTGGTACGCGGCGCGCATCGCGCGGCGCGCGCTGTCGAGCGTCACCGCCGCGTCGCTGCCCTGCTTGCGGTGCTTCGAGTACTCGCGGAAGCCGGCGGTGAAGATGTGCTCGAGGCTGCTGCCCGCGCGCGACTGGCTCGCCCGCTGGTAAGAGCTCGATCAGGTCGCCGCCCTTCCAGAAGTCGTCCTCGAACGTCGCGGTGTTGCGCGGGCGCCCGCTTCAGCTGGAAGAGCTTGAGGAAGATCCGCCACCACGACCACAGCGACAGTCCGACCAGCAGCGCGAGCACCGCCTGGACGACGATCGACGCGTTCGCGATCAGCGTGATGAACGAGAGGTCCGGATGCACGTTCAAGCGGGATTCTCCATGCGTGGGCGAGCGGCGCGGGGATGCGCGCCGGCCGCCAGAGGCCGCGGTCGAGGCAGGCGAGCGTGACGCGGGCGTCGGTCAGCACCTCGGCGCCGCGCCGCACCTGCTGGTCGAGCGCGAGCCGCGCGCGGCCGTGCGCCGTCGGCGCGACCGTCACGTCGAGCCGGTCGCCGAGCCGCGCCGGCTGGTGGAAGCGGATGTCCACGTGATGGACCACGAATACGACGCCGTGTTCCCGCTCCAGCGCGGCGAGCTCGAAGCCGAGCGCGGACAGCCACTCGGTGCGCGCGCGCTCCATGAAGCGCAGGTAGTTCGCGTAGTACACGACGCCGGCGGCGTCGGTGTCCTCGTAGTAGACGCGCACCGGGAAGCGGAAGGGCTCGACACGCGGCTCCGCACGCCAGGTGGGCATGCACGCGCTGTCGCGCGCTCAATCGCTCGCCGACGCGCTGCGGGCCGGCGGCCGGTCGCTCATTCGCCGGAACAGTCGCCGCGGCGCCGGGCGTGGGCGGCGCGAGGCCGAAGTGGCGGTACGACAGCGCGGTCGCGATCCGGCCGCGCGAGGTCCGCTGCAGGAAGCCCTGCTGGATCAGGTAGGGCTCGAGCACGTCCTCGATGGTGTCGCGCTCCTCGCCGATCGCGGCCGCGAGGTTGTCGACGCCGACCGGGCCGCCGGCGAACTTCTCGAGCACCGTCGACAGCAGCTTGCGGTCCATCACGTCGAGGCCGCCGGCGTCGACGTCGAGCATCGCGAGCGCCGCGTCGGCGACCGCGCGCGTGATCTCGCCGTCGGCGCGCACCTCGGCGTAGTCGCGCACGCGGCGCAGCAGCCGGTTGGCGATCCGCGGCGTGCCGCGCGAGCGGCGCGCGATCTCGTTCGCGCCGTCGGGATCGATCGCGATGTCGAGCAGGCCCGCCGAGCGGGTGACGATGCGCGCGAGCTCGGCCGCGCGTGTAGAACTCGAGCCGCGCGACGATGCCGAAGCGGTCGCGCAGCGGATTGGTCAGCATGCCGGCGCGCGTCGTCGCGCCGACCAGCGTGAACGGCTTCAGGTCGAGCTTGACGCTGCGCGCCGCCGGCCCCTCGCCGATCATGATGTCGATCTGGAAGTCCTCGAGCGCCGGGTAGAGGATCTCCTCGACGACCGGCGACAGGCGGTGGATCTCGTCGATGAACAGCACGTCGTTGGGCTCGAGGTTGGTGAGCAGCGCCGCGAGGTCGCCGGGGCGCTCGAGCACCGGCCCCGAGGTCTGGCGCAGGTTGACGCCGAGCTCGTGCGCGATGATGTGCGACAGCGTCGTCTTGCCGAGCCCGGGCGGCCCGAACAGCAGCACGTGGTCGAGCGCCTCGCCGCGCTTCCTCGCCGCCTCGATGAAGATCGACAGCTGGCCGCGGATCTTCTCCTGGCCGACGTACTCGTCGAGCGCGCGGGGACGCAGCGCCCGCTCGACGACCTCCTCCTGCACGCCGGTCACCTTGGCGCCGACGAGGCGGTTGAGTTCTTCGTTCTCGATCATCGGGGCGTGCGGGCGGAGGGGGCGGGGGAGGGCGGCGCGAGCGCGAGGTCCATCGCGCATGCTACCGCAAAGCGACCCGCCCGCCGAGCGGGGCGCCGATCGCGCGATCGATTATCATGGGCGCCACGATGACCGCGCCCACGATACCGACCCCGACGCGGGATCGGCTGCCTTCCGGTGCGCCGGGTTCCGGCGCTGCGCCCGCTGCGCTGGCTCGCGCTCGGATGGCGCGATTTCCGGCACGTGCCGGGGCCCGGGCTGCTGCACGGCCTCCTCGTCGCCGCCGCCGGCCTCGCCACGCTGGCGCTCGGGCAGTCGAACCCGTACCTGCTGGTCGGCGCGTTCTCCGGCTTCGTGCTGGTGGGGCCGATCCTCGTCACCGGGCTCTACGAGCTGTCGCGGCTGCTGTCCCGCGGCGGGCGCCCCGGGCTCGCCGACGCGATCCACGCGTGGCGCCGCGGCACGCGGCCGCTGGTCGCGCTGGGGCTGCTGCTGGGGGCGGCGGGCACGCTGTGGGTGCTGCTGTCCGCGGGCCTGTTCGCGCTGTTCGTCACCGAGCCGATCGTGGGGCTGAAGAGCTTCCTGCGCTACGCGGTGCAGGTCCAGGGGCACGGCCTGTTCGCGCTGTGGCTCGCGGGCGGCGCGCTGCTCGCCGCCGTCGTGTTCGCGACGACGGTCGTCTCGCCGCCGCTGCTGCTCGGCCGCGTCGTGGCGTTGCAGGTGCGCGATCCTCGACCAGCGTGCGCGCCGTCGGCGAGAATCCGGTCGCGATGGGACTGTGGGCGGTCGTCATCATGGCGGCGACCGCGCTGTCGATCGCGACGTGGATGCTGGGCTTCGTCATCGCGATCCCGGTGCTCGGCCACGCCACCTGGCACGCCTACCGCGACCTCGTCGACACGTCGTCGGCGCCGCTGCGCTTCTGAGGACGGCGGCAACCCCGCCTTTCCACCATGTTCGGCTTCACCGAGCAGCAGATCTCCGAGTTCGGGCTCACGTTCGGCCTGGGCGCGTTCATGCTGTTCATGCTGTTCATCATCGGCAACCTCGCCAGGCAGTCGGGCGCGGGCAAGCTGGGCACGTTCGTGCTGTTCTTCGTGCTCGCGTTCGGGATGCTCGGGTTCATCGCCAAGAACGTCCTGGTCTTCTTCCTGGAGTGACGCGGCACCCGAAGCCCGGCCGCGGCCCCGCCCGCCGCACCGGGGCATGCCGCCGAGCCCTCAGACCTTCGCGAGGAGCTTCAGCGCCTGCCGGATCGCATCGCCGACGGCGAGACCGTCCGGCAGCTGCTTGACCACCGCGAGCGCTTCCTTGTCGCTGTAGCCGAGCGACGAGAGCGCGTTGAGGACGTCGGCCATCACCGGGGCGGCGCGGCTGACGCCGACGACCGCGCCGAGCTCGACGCCGAGCTTGTCCTTCAGCTCGAGCAGCAGCCGCTCCGCGGTCTTCTTGCCGATGCCGGGAACCTTGGTCAGGCGGCCGGTCTCCTGCATCGTCACCGCCTGCGCGAGCTCGGCCACCGACAGCCCGGAGAGCACCGACAGCGCGGTGCGCGCGCCGATGCCGGTGATCTTCAGCAGCTGGCGGAACGCGCGGCGCTCGGACTCGCTGCCGAAGCCGTAGAGCAGGTGCGCGTCCTCGCGGACGACGAGGTGCGTGAACAGCACGACGCGCTCGCCGGTCGCGGGCAGGTTGTAGAACGTGCTCATCGGCACGTCGACCTCGTAGCCGACGCCCTGCACGTCGAGCAGCAGCTGCGGCGGGTTCTTCTCGACGAGGATGCCGATGAGGCGGCCGATCATGGGCGTAGGGCGGGCGGTGGCGCCGATTATCGCACGCGGGTCGCGGGGGGCAGCGCGGCGAGGTGCGCGTGGACTTCGAGCAGCGACGCGAAGATCGGCGGCGCGCGCGCGAGCAGCGCGGCCGACGGCTCGCCGAGGTCGGGCACCATCATCGGCATCGCGCCGGCGGCGAGCGCCGCGGTGACGCCGGGCTCGGAATCCTCGAGCACGACGCAGTCGGCGACGGCCACCGCGAGCCGCGCCGCGGCCTCGATGACGATGTCGGGCGCCGGCTTGCCGCGCGCGATCTCGTCGCCGCCCACCAGCGCGTCGAAGCGGTCGAGGAGGTTCGTCCGGGCGAGCTTCGATTCGGCGCGCGACCGGCGCGTCGACGTCGCGACCGCGCGCGGGATCGCCTCCGCCTCGAGCCAGTCGAGCAGCGCGAAGACGCCGGGCTTGACCACGATGCCCTCGCGCTCGACGATCGCCTCGTAGGCGCCGTGCCAGGCGCCCATCACGTCCTCGACCGGGAAGCCGGCGCCGTGGTGCGCGCGGATCAGCTCGGTGCAGTCGCGGTGGTTGCGGCCGACGAGGCGCCGGCGTCACCGCGTGGTCGAAGGCGACGCCGAGGCTCGCCGCGGCGTCGGTCCACGCCCGCGCGGCGAGCGGCTCGGTGTCGAGCAGCAGGCCGTCCATGTCGAAGATCACGGCCAGCGGCCTTCGCCGCGCGCGCCGGGCGCGGGACGGCGGCAGCGGCGCGCGCGCCGGGTCCATCAGACCAGGCGGCCGCCGCGCACGCGGTAGCCGGAGCGGGCGAGGCCGCCGTAGCCGACGGCGCCGTGCGCGTGGGCGATCGCGCAGGCGAGCGCGTCGGCGGCGTCGGTCGACGGCGCGGCGGGGAGGCCGAGGAGGCGCTTCACCATCTCCTGCACCTGCTCCTTGGCCGCCTTGCCGTGGCCGACGACCGCCTGCTTGACCTGCAGCGCCGTGTATTCGGCGACGGGCAGGCCCGCCTGCACGGCGGCCGCGATCGCGGCGCCGCGCGCCTGCCCGAGCAGCAGCGTCGACTGCGGGTTGACGTTGACGAACACCTTCTCGACGGCGACCTCGGTCGGGCGCTCGCGGGCGATGACCTGCGCGAGGTCGGCGACGATCACCGCGAGGCGCTCGGGCAGCCCGTCCTTCGCGTCGCTCCGGATGCAGCCGCAGGTGACGTAGGTGAGGCGCGAGCCGGCGACGGCGACGACGCCGAAGCCGGTCACGCGCAGGCCCGGATCGATGCCGAGGATCCGGCGCTCGGCCCCGGGCGCCGCCGCCGGCCCGGGGGGCGGCGCCCGCCGCCTACTCGTCGAGGACGGCGGTGGTGTAGACATCCTGCACGTCGTCGAGCGACTCGAGCGCGTCGAGCAGCTTCTGCATCCGCGCGGCGTCGTCGCCGGTCATCGCCGTCTCGGTCGTCGGCTTCATCGTCACCTCGGCGAACTCGGGCTTGAACCCGGCCTTGGCGAGCGCGTCCTTGACCGCGAGGAAGTCGTAGGGACCGGTGATGACCTCGAGGCTGCCGTCGTCGTTGGTGACGACGTCCTCGGCGCCGGCGTCGAGCGCCGCCTCGAGCAGCGCGTTCTCGTCGGTGCCGGGCGCGAACAGGATCTGCCCGCAGTGCTTGAACAGGAACGCGACCGAGCCGTCGGTGCCGAGGTTGCCGCCGTGCTTGGAGAACGCGTGGCGGACGTCGGCGACGGTGCGCGTGCGGTTGTCGGTCATGCAGTCGACGATGATCGCGGCGCCGTTGATGCCGTAGCCCTCGTAGCGGATCTCCTCGTAGGCGACGCCCTCGAGCTCGCCGGCGCCGCGCTTGGCCGCGCGCTCGATCGTGTCCTTCGGCATGTTGTTGGCGTACGCCTTGTCGATCGCGAGGCGCAGCCGCGGGTTCATCGACGCGTCGGCGCCGCCCATGCGCGCGGCGACGGTGATTTCCTTGATGAGGCGCGTGAAGATCTTGCCGCGCTTGGCGTCGGTGGCGGCCTTCTTGTGCTTGATGTTCGCCCACTTGCTGTGGCCAGCCATACGCGCTCCGGTGTCGCTGCGATGCGGAAACGGAAATTATAACCGGCGGGGGCGGGGCCGCCGGCTTCGCCGCGCGCGGCGGCGGGGAAGGGCCTACCCCAGCTCGCGGTGGCGGACCTGCACCTGCTGCTCGGGCGAGAGCGAGCGCGCGAGGCGCTCGACGAGGTACACCGAGCGGTGCCTGCCGCCGGTGCAGCCGATCGCGATCGTCAGGTAGTTGCGGTTGTCGCGCGCGTACTCGGGCAGCCAGCGCGCGACGAAGCCGCGGATGTCGGCGTACATCCGCTCGACCTCCGGGTGCGCCTCGAGGAACGCGATGACCGGGGCGTCGCGGCCGGTCAGCGGTGCGAGCTCCGGCTCGTAGTGCGGGTTCGGCAGGCAGCGGACGTCGAACACGAGGTCGGCGTCGAGCGGCACGCCGTGCTTGAAGCCGAACGACTCGATCTGCACGGTGAGCCGGGCCGCGTCGATGCTGGCGAAGTCCTTGATCCAGCTGCGCAGCATCGCCGCCGAGGTCTGGCTGGTGTCGAACACGATCGCGAGCGGCCGCACGTCGGCGATCAGCTCGCGCTCGAAGTCGATCGCCTCGGTCAGCGTCCGCGTGTCGCTGGTGAACGGGTGCCGCCGGCGGGTCTCGGAGTAGCGCTTGACCAGCGTGTCGGTCCGCGCGTCGAGGTAGAGGAAGCGCACCGAGAACCCCGCCCCGCGCAGCTCGTCGATCATCGCCGGCAGCGTCGCGAGGCCCGGCTCGGTCTTGGCGTCGAGGCCGATCGCCACGGTCCGCTGGCCCGCGCGCTGCAGGTAGCGCGCGGTCTCCGCGAGCAGCGGCAGCGGCAGGTTGTTGACCGCGTAGTAGCCGGAGTCCTCGAGCGCCGCCAGCGCGACGCTCTTGCCCGAGCCCGATACGCCGCCGATCAGCAGCAGGTCCATGTGGGTCAGAGCCGCAATTCGCGGATCGCGCGGCGAACGGGGATCGTGCCGGTCATCGTCGCGCATTCGGCTCCTGACCCCATTTTCAGTCGCCGTCCTCCATCAGCTTCTGCTGCCGGTCGATGAATTCCTTGGTGCTGTCGATGCCGCGCTGGTTCAGCACGAAGTTGCGCACGGCGGCCTCGACCAGCACGGCGAGGTTGCGGCCGGCGGCGACGGGGATCGTGACCTTGCGGATCGGCACGCCGAGGATCTCCTGGTAGGTCGCGTTGACCTGCAGGCGGTCGAGCTCGGAGAACGCCTCGTGGCTGTGGTCCTCGAGGTGGACGATCAGCTTCAGGAGCTTCCGCGGCCGCACGGCGGTCTCGCCGAAGATCGTGCGGATGTTGAGGATGCCGATGCCGCGCACTTCGAGGAAGTCGCGCAGCACGCCGGGGCAGCGGCCCTCGAGCGTGTCGGGCGAGATCCGGTAGAGCTCGACGATGTCGTCGGCGACGAGCCCGTTGCCGCGCGAGATCAGCTCCAGCGCGAGCTCGCTCTTGCCGATCGCCGAGGCGCCGGTGATCAGCACGCCCATCTCCAGCACGTCGAGGAACACGCCGTGCAGCGTCGTCGACTCGGCGAGCACGCGCGACAGGTAGAGCCGGAACACGTCGACGACGTGCGGCGACGGCTGCGGCGACGTGAACAGCGCGATGTGGTGGGCGTTGCAGCTGCTGGCGAGGTAGGGCAGCACCGGCTCGCCGTTGGCGACGACGATCAGCGCGAGCTCGGTCGAGAACAGGCGGTCGATGATCGAGTTCTGCTCGGCTGGGGCCGAGGCCCGACAGGTAGGCCGTCTCCGCCGCGCCCAGGATCTGGATCCGGAACGGGTGGATGAAGTTCATGTGGCCGACCTGGCCGATCGTCGGCTTCAGCGCCGATTCCCCGGTCAGGACCTTGTTGCCGCCCTGGCCGCCGGCGAGCCAGCTCATGCCGAGGCGCGCCTCGTTCTCCGCGAACAGCTTGGCGACCGTGACCTGCCGCATCATCCCGCTCTGCGCGGTCATGAGGCTCTCCCACGCGTGCGGCGGTCCGCACGATCACGCTCGTGGGCTCGCCAGTCCCGGAACAAGCGCGTGCACGGCGGCGGCGTCGGCGGCGCCGGCAAGACGATCGCGGAAGCCGCGGTCGCTGAACATCTGGGCGAGCTCGGACAGGAGCTGCAGGTGCTGCTCGGTCGCCTGCTCGGGCACCAGCAGCACGAACACCTGCGAGACGGGCTTGCCGTCGGGCGCGTCGAAATCGATCGGGTCGGCGAGGCCGACGAAGGCGCCCTTCGCCTCGGCCAGCCCCTTGATCCGCCCGTGCGGGATGGCGACGCCCTGGCCGAGCCCGGTGGAGCCCAGCTTCTCGCGCGCGACCAGGCTGCCGACGACGACGCGGGCGGAAAGCCCGTGGGTCTCGGCGAACAGCGCGCCGACGGCGTCGAAGAGCGCCGCCTTGGACGCCGCCTCGAGATCGAGGCGGACGTTCGTGGCCGGCAGGAGTTCCGCGATCTTGTTCATCGGGAGCGCGAGGAGGGGCGGGGGCGGCTGACGAAACAATGCCGGCGGACGGTCAGCTCGCTGACGGTGCGCCGGCAGGCATCGGGCGATTATACGCTCGGGTCGGGGCGGGCGGCGCCGGCGTCAGGGCTTGCGCGCGGCGCCCGGCTCGTCCGGCGCCGGCGCCGCGGCGCTCCCGGTGCCGGCGACGTCGCGCTTGATCGCCGCGCCGTCGTGCCGGTGCACGGCGAGCTTCTCCTTGTGCCGCAGCACCTGGCGGTCCAGCTTGTCGGCGAGCGCGTCGATCGCCGCGTACATGTCGGGCTCGACGGCCTCGACGTGGATGTCCTTGCCCCGCGTGTGCAGGTTCGCCTCGATCTTGTGCCGCAGCTTCTCGACCGACATCACGACGTTGACGTCGATCACGTGGTCGAAGTGCCGCGTCACGCGCGTGAGCTTGGAGCCCACGTAGTCGCGGATCGCGGGGGTGATCGTCAGCTGGTGGCCGGTGAGATTCAGGTTCATGCGGGCTCCTCGTCGTGCTGCGGTCTTCGCGCCGGCGGCCTCGCGGCCGTTGCAGGCCGCTAGATGGCCTTGCGCTGGTTGACGGGAGGGATCGACAGCGCCTCCCGGTATTTCGCGATCGTGCGCCGGGCCACGACGATGCCCTGGTCGCCGAGCAGGTCGGCGATCCGGCTGTCGGTCAGCGGCGCGCTCGGGTTCTCGGCGCCGATCAGCTGCCGGATCAGCGCCCGGATCGCCGTCGCCGAGCACGCGCCGCCGGTGTCGGTGGCGACGTGGCTCCCGAAGAAATACTTGAGCTCGTAGGTGCCGCGCGGCGTCAGCATGTACTTCTGCGTCGTCACGCGCGAGATCGTCGACTCGTGCAGCCCCAGCATGTCGGCGATCTCGCGCAGCACCATCGGCCGCATCGCGACCTCGCCGTGCTCGAAGAAGTGCCGCTGCCGCTCGACGATCGCCTGCGACACCCGCAGGATCGTCTCGAAGCGCTGGGCGACGTTGCGGATCATCCACTTGGCCTCCTGCAGCTGCGCCGCGAGCTGCGCGTTCGAGGCCTCGCGGTGGCGCGTCAGGATGTCGGCGTAGATGCGGTTCAGCCGCAGCTTGGGCATCGCCGCCTCGTTCAGCGTGACGATCCAGCGCCCGCGGTGCTTGCGCACGATGACGTCGGGGATGACGTAGTTGGCCGCGTCGGCCGAGAAGGCCGAGCCCGGCCGCGGATTGAGGCCCGTGACGAGCGCGCGGATCGCGCGCATGCCCTCGTCGTCGGTGTGCAGCAGGCGCTTGAGCCGCGTGAAGTCGCGCGCGGCGAGGAGCGGCAGGTGCTCGGTGGCGACGCGGATCGCCTCGGCGCGGTACGGCGTCGACTCGGGCAGCGCCTTCAACTGCAGCGCGAGGCACTCGGCCGGGTCGCGCGCGCCGACGCCGGCGGGCTCGAAGCTCTTCAGGAACTTGAGCCCGATCGCGATCTCGTCGGGCTCGATCGCGAAATCCTCGGGGAAGAGCTCGGCGAGCTCCTCCGGCGACGCGGCGAGGTAGCCGTCCTCGTCGACCGCGTCGATCAGCGCCGCGACGATCTGCCGGTCGCGCAGCGGGAGGTTGAGCACCGACAGCTGGTCGTACAGGTGGTCGCGCAGCGTGGGCACGACCGCACGCTGCGGGAACATGCCGTCGTCGTCGTCGTCGGAGGCGCCGGTGCCGCCGCCGCCCCAGTCGGAGCCGCCGGCCGCGTAGTCGTCGCCGTCACCCTCGTCGAACGCGTGGGTCTCGGACGTGGCGCCCGCTTCGTTCGGGGGGCCCGCCGCGAGGTCGCTGCCGTTGGCGCCGGGCTCGGCGTCGGCCGCGCGCGCCGGGCCCGCGAGCGGAAGCTCGACGCCGCGCGCGTCCTCCTCGCCCTCGGCCCGCTCCAGCAGCGGGTTCTCCTGCAGCATCCGCTCCACCTCGGCGTTGAGCTCGAGCGTGGACAGCTGGAGCAGGCGGATCGACTGCTGCAGCTGCGGCGTCAGCGTCAGGTGCTGGCCGAGCCTGAGTTGGAGGGTCTGCTTCATGCGGCGGGTTCAGAGACGGAAATGCTCCCCGAGATAGACCTTCCGGACCGCCTCATTATAGACAAGTTCCCCCGGCGCCCCGGACGCGAGCACGCGGCCCTCGTTGATGATGTACGCGCGGTCGCAGATGCCGAGCGTCTCGCGGACGTTGTGGTCGGTGATCAGCACGCCGATGCCGCGGCCCTTGAGGAAGCCGATGATCTTCTGGATGTCGATCACCGCGATCGGGTCGATGCCGGCGAACGGCTCGTCGAGCAGGATGAAGCGCGGCCGCGTCGCCAGCGCCCGCGCGATCTCGACGCGCCGCCGCTCGCCGCCGGACAGCGACAGCGCGGTGGCGTCGGCGAGGTGCGAGATCGACAGGTCCTCGAGCAGCGCGTCGAGCCGGTTCGACAGCGTGTCGGCATCGAGGTCCTGCAGCTCGAGGATCGCGCGCACGTTCTCGGCCACGGTCAGCTTGCGGAAGATCGACGCCTCCTGCGGCAGGTAGGACAGCCCCAGCCGCGCGCGCGAGTGGATGGGGAGCCGCGACAGGTCGCGGCCGTCCAGCGTGATGCGCCCGCCGTCGGCCGCGACGAGCCCGACGATCATGTAGAAGCAGGTGGTCTTGCCGGCGCCGTTGGGGCCGAGGAGGCCGACGACCTCGCCGCTGGCGACGTCGAGCGAGACGTCGTGGACGACGGTGCGCGCCTTGTAGCGCTTCTCGAGCTTCTCGGCCCTGAGCTCGCTCGCCGGCGGGACGGCCGGCTCGGTCATTTCGGCCCGGCGCGCTCATTCTGCCGGCGCCGCGATGTCGGGCGCGGGGGTCAGCGCGACCGGCGGCCCCTTCGGCGCGTCCTTCGCCGCATCCTTCGGCGCGCCCTTGGCCCCGCCCTTCGCCGCGTCCTTGGCCGTCGCCTCCGACTTCGGCTGGAACACGCCGCGCACGCGGGTGCCCGGGCTGCCCTCGGTCGGCGCCGTCGGGCTGCCCGCGCGGCCTTCCGCCTTGAACATCTCGGTGGCGGTGTTGTAGCTGATGTAGTTGCTGCGGATCTCGTCCTGGCCGCGGCGCAGGATCGCGCGGTCGAAGAGCTCGAGCTGCTCCTTCGAGCCGTCGTACTCGGCGCGCTGCGCGTAGCCGTCGAAATACTCGTCGACGCCGTCGCGCTTCTGCCGGAACGTGATCGGATTGCCGGTCGCGCTGACCGAGACCGAGTTGTCGGGATTCTGCCGGATGACGATCCGGTCGGCGTGGATCGTCATCGTTCCCTGCGTGACGACGACGTTGCCCGTCAGCGTCCCGACCTTCGTCTGGTAGTTGACGTCGCCGGTGTCGGCGCTGTAGTTGACGGGCTTTTCCCTGTCGGCCTTCTCGGCGTGCGCCGGCGCCGCCCACGCGGCCAGCGCCGACAGCGCGACGAATGCGATGGTGCGGGCGGCGCGGCGGCCGGGCCGGGCGGCGGCAGGGCGGCGGGCGCGCAAGGCGGTCACGGGGTCGATGTTCACTTCGCGGGGGATGGTGGCTGCAGCGTGCCGCGGACGTTGGACTTGAGCTTCAGCGTCCGGGCCTGGTTGTCGAATTCCATGCCGACGGCCCGGATTATTCCACGCGGCTCCTCGATCGTCACGGCCTCGGTCGTCTCCGCGCGCGCCGTCTTGGGGTAGACGCGCAGCATCTCGGTGGTCACGGTGATCGGGCCGGTCGCATCCCCGGCCGGCGCGACCGGCTTCGCCGGCTTGCCCTTGCCCTTGGCGGCGGCCGCGGGCGGGGGCGTGCCCGCCGGCGCCGCCGCCTGCGCGTCGCGCGTCGCCCTGACGTTGCCGTTGAACGTGACGATCTCCCGGTTCCCGGTCAGCGACCCGCGATCGGCGGTCACCGCGAACCGGGGCTTGCCGGGTTCGGTCAGCGCGATCGCCGGGGACACGAACTCGATGGCGTCGTTGTCGGGGAAATGCTCGACCCGCGCGGCCGCGAGCGACTGCTGGACGCGGCCGTCGGCGTCGTAGGTGACGGCCCGGACCTGCTCGACGAAGAGATCGGGATCGTGCCGCGTCGTGCCGTCGCGGCGCGGCCCCTGGCTCTGCACCTGCGCGTCGAGCCAGAAGGTCAGCGCGGCGAGACCGCCGAGCAGCAGCACCGGCGACCACGAGGTCAGCCGGTCGAGGAAGAGCCGGCGCCCCGCGCTTCATGGACGGCCCTTCGCGCTCATGCGCTCATGCCCCGTACGCCGCGTGCTGCGCCGCGAGCACGCCCTGCGCGGCGAGGATCATGTCGCAGAGCTCGCGCACCGCGCCGCGGCCGCCGTCGCCGCGGGTCACGTAGTGCGCGCGCGCGCGGACCGCCTCGGGCGCGTGCGGGACCGCCACGGCGAAGCCGCAGGCGTTGAACAGCGCGACGTCGGGCAGGTCGTCGCCGACGTGCGCGCAGGCCGCGGCCGGCAGGCCGAGCTCGGCGCGCAGCCGCTCCCACGGCGTCAGCTTGTCCTCGGCGCCCATGACCACGTGGCGGATGCCGAGCTGGCGCGCGCGGTGGGTGACGCCGGGCGCCTTGCTGCCGGTGATCAGCCCGACCTCGATGCCGGCGCGCAGCAGCATCTTCATGCCCTGCCCGTCCTGCGCCGAGTAGGCCTTGAACTCGTGGCCGTGGTCGTCGACGTAGATGCGCGCGTCGGTCAGCACGCCGTCGACGTCGAAGGTGACGAGGCGCAGCCCGCGCATCCGCTCCGCCAGCGGCGCGGCGGCGGGCAGGCCGGTCGCCGGCTCCCGGGTCATACGATCCGCGCCCGGAAGAGGTCGTGCAGGTGCACGGCGCCGACGAGCCGGCCGCCGGCGTCGGTCACGAGCAGCACCGTGACCTTCGGCGCCGTCTCCATCAGCTCGACGCAGTCGATCGCGAGGCGGTCCGGCGCGATCGCCTTCGGCGCGCGCGTCATCACGTCGGCGACCCGGACCGTCGCGACGTCGCGCGCGCGGTCGAGGCAGCGGCGCAGGTCGCCGTCGGTGAAGATGCCCTCGACGCGGCCCGCGGCGTCGACGATCGCCGTCATGCCCATGCCCTTGCCGCTCATCTCGACGACCGCCTGCCCGAGGCTCGCGTCGCTGCCGACGATCGGCAGCTCGGCGCCGCTGCGCATGACGTCGCGCACGCGCGTCAGCAGCCGCCGGCCCAGCGATCCGCCGGGATGCGAGCGGGCGAAGTCCTCGATCGAGAACCCCCGCGCGTCGAGCAGCGCCAGCGCCAGCGCGTCGCCCAGCGCCAGCGCCGCCGTCGTGCTCGCCGTCGGCGCGAGGCCCAGCGGGCAGGCCTCGACGTCGACGGCCGCGTCGAGGTGGACGTCGGCCGCCTGCGCCAGCGACGACTGCTCGTCGCCCGTCAGCGCCACGAGCTTCGCCCCCTGGCGCTTGAAGTGCGGCGTCAGCAGCACGAGCTCGTCGGTCTCGCCCGAGTTCGACAGCATGATCACGACGTCGCCCGGCGCGACCATGCCGAGGTCGCCGTGGCTCGCCTCGGCCGGGTGCAGGAAGAACGCCGGCGTGCCCGTCGACGCGAGCGTGGCCGCGAGCTTGCGCGCGATGTGCCCGGACTTGCCGATGCCGGACACGACGACGCGGCCCTTGCAGTGCAGGATCAGCGCGACGGCGGCGACGAAGGGCGCGGCGAGGCGCGCGGCGAGCGCGGTGATCGCGTTGGCTTCGGTCGCGAGCACGTCGCGCGCGAGGGCGAGGATGCGCGCGGCATCCGGCGCGGGGGGCGCGGACCGGGACGAGGGCGCGTCGGTCGCCGCGGCGGGCACGGCGGTGGTGGAATGGGAGGCGGTCGCGGCCGTGGACGCGCTGCCGGTTGCGGCGGCACTCATCCGGGGAAGTATAACCCCGGCATCCTGCGGGTCGCCGCTTCGGCGGCGGGACCGCTGTGCTACAGTCGGCTCGTCATCCGCAACACCCCGTGCGCCGCCGATGCCGCAGACGCTGCAGCTGATCCTGGTCCTGCTCGGATGCGCGGTGGTCGTCGTCGCCGCGTGCCGCGCGTTCCACCTGCCGCCGATCCTGGGCTACCTCCTCGTCGGCATCGCGGTCGGTCCGCACGCGCTCGCCTGGGTGCCCGAGAGCGTCGAGGCGAGCGGCCTCGCCGAGTTCGGCATCGTGTTCCTGATGTTCTCGATCGGCCTGGAGTTCAGCCTGCCGGCGCTGAAGGCCATGCGCCGCGCGGTGTTCGGCCTCGGCCTCGCGCAGGTGGCGATCACCACCGCGGTGGCGACGGTCGTGCTGCCGCTGGCGGGCTTCACCTGGCAGGCGGGCTTCGCGCTGGGCGGGGCGCTGGCGATGAGCTCGACGGCGATCGTGTCGAAGATGCTCGCCGAGCGGATGGAGCTCGCGGCGCCGCACGGCCGCGACGTCATGGGCATCCTGCTGTTCCAGGACCTCGCGGTCGTCGCGTTCCTGATCGTGCTGCCGTCGCTCGGGATGACCGGCGCCGGCCTCGCGTGGACGCTGGCGGTCGCCGGCACCAAGGCGGCCCTCGCGCTGGCGCTGATCCTGTTCTTCGGGCAGCAGCCGATGCGCGCGTGGTTCCACTTCGTCGCGCGCGCGCGCTCGCCGGAGCTCTTCATGCTCAACGTGCTGCTGGTCACGCTCGGGCTCGCGCACCTGACGGCGCTCGCGGGGCTGTCGATGGCGCTCGGCGCGTTCCTCGCCGGCATGCTGATCGCCGAGACCGAATACCGCTACCAGGTCGAGGACGACATCAAGCCGTTCCGCGACGTCTTCCTGGGCCTGTTCTTCGTCACCGTCGGGATGGCGCTCAACCTCGCGCTGGTCGCCGACTACGTCGTCTGGGTGCTGCTGCTGCTGGTCGTCGTCGTGCTGGTGAAGCTCGCGCTGATCGCCGCGCTGGCGCGCGTGTTCGGCGCGACGCTGGGCTCGGCGCTGCGCACCGGCTTCTACCTCGCGCAGGCCGGCGAGTTCGCGCTGGTGATGCTGGCGCTGACGGTGGACCGCGGGATCGTCGCGCCGCACCTGGGGCAGCTGGTGCTGGCCGCGATGGTGCTGTCGATGCTCGCGGCGCCGCTCGTCATCCACTTCGCCGACCCCATCGTCCGGCGCTTCACCGCCAACGACTGGCTCGCCCGCGCGGCGCAGCTGACGGCGATCGCGGCGACGACGATGGCGCGGCAGGACCACATCATCATCTGCGGCTTCGGGCGCAGCGGGCAGAACCTCGCGCGCCTGCTCGACCGCGAGGACATCCCGTTCATCGCGCTCGACGCCGACCCGCAGCGCGTGCGGGAGGCGGCGGGCTTCTCCGGCAACGTCGTCTACGGCGACGCCGGGCGGCGCGAGGCGCTGCTGGCGGCGGGCGTGCAGAAGGCGCGCGCGCTGGCGATCACCTTCGCCGACACGGCGATGGCGCTCAAGATCCTGCATCACGTCGGCGAGATCCGGCCCGAGCTGCCGGTCATCGTCCGCACGATCGACGACGCCGACATCGAGCGCCTGCTCAAGGCGGGCGCCGCCGAGGTCGTGCCGGAGGTGCAGGAGGGCAGCCTGATGCTCGCCTCGCACGCGCTGCTGCTGGTCGGCGTGCCGCTCAACCGCGTGCTCGCCCGCATCCGCGCGATCCGCGAGGAGCGCTACAGCCTGTTCCGCGGCTTCTTCCACGGCGCGAGCGACGCGGCCGACGCCGCCGACAACCTGCAGCCGCGGCTGCACTCGGTGCTGCTGCCCGATCGCGCGCGCGCCATCGGGCGGCGCCTGGCCGACCTCGACCTGCCCGCGTCGGTGGAGGTCACCGGCGTGCGGCGGCGGGGCACGCGGTCGCACGCGCCGGAGCCCGGCTGGGTGTTCGAGGCGGGCGACGTCGTCGTGCTGCTGGGCCTGCCCGAGCAGCTGGCGCTGGCCGAGCAGCAGCTGCTGCGGCGCTGAGGCCCGGGGCTCGCGACGCCCGCGGCCCCTCGGGTCCGGTCGCGGAACGCTAAATGACCGCCGGTCATTGTCGACCGAACGGCAAGGGGGCTACAATTGCGCTCCTCTTTGCCCTGACCCGCCCTCGATGCCCCACGCCGTCGCCGGGGACGCCGCTTCGCCGTCCGCCGCCGCCCCCGATTTTGCCGTCGAGCTCGACCGCGTCACCTTCGGGTACGACGCGCGGACCGTGCTCGACCAGATCACGATGCGGATCCCGCGCGGCAAGGTCGTCGCGATCATGGGCGGCTCGGGCTGCGGCAAGACGACGATCCTGCGGCTGATCGGCGGGCAGATCGCGCCGCAGGCGGGGCGCGTCCTCGTCGGCGGCCAGTCGGTCCCCGACCTCGACCGCGACGCGCTGTTCGCGCTGCGCCGCAAGTTCGGGATGCTGTTCCAGTTCGGCGCGCTGTTCACCGACATGTCGGTCTACGAGAACGTCGCCTTCGCGATCCGCGAGCACACCGACCTGCCGGAGGAGCTCGTCCGCGCCCTCGTGCTGATGAAGCTGCACGCGGTGGGCCTGCGCGGCGCCGCGCAGCTGATGCCCTCGGAGCTGTCGGGCGGGATGGCGCGGCGCGTCGCGCTCGCCCGCGCGATCGCGCTCGACCCGATGCTCGTCATGTACGACGAGCCGTTCGCCGGCCTCGACCCGATCTCGCTGGGCATCGTCGGCCAGCTGATCCGCCGGCTGAACGACGCGCTGGGCATCACGTCGGTCGTCGTCACGCACGACGTCTACGAGTCGCTGAAGATCGTCGACTACCTGTACTTCGTCTCCGACGGCAGGATCGTCGCCGAGGGCACGGCGGACGAGGTGCGCGCGTCGGGCGAGGCGTTCGTGCGCCAGTTCGTCGACGGCCTGGCCGACGGCCCGGTGCCGTTCCACTATCCGGCGCGCGCCTATCGCGAGGAGCTGCTCGCCCATGCCTAACGGGGTCGTCGGCACGACGCTCTCGACGGTGCGCCGGCTGGGCGCGGCCACCATCGAGGGGATCTCCCGCCTCGGCTTCGCCGCGCGGTTCTGCGTCGCCGTCGTGCTCCATTCGCCGTCGGCGTTCCGCCGGCTGCAGCTGACGCTGCGCGAGATCTACTTCTCGGGCGTGCTGTCGCTGATCATCATCCTGGTGTCGGGCCTGTTCGTCGGCATGGTGCTGGCGCTGCAGGGCTACGACGTGCTGACGCGCTACGGCGCCGACGAGTCGCTCGGCGTGCTGGTCTCGCTGTCGCTGGTGCGCGAGCTGGGGCCCGTGGTCGCCGGCCTGCTGTTCGCGAGCCGCGCCGGCAGCGCGATCACCGCCGAGATCGGGCTGATGAAGGCGACCGAGCAGCTCTCGGCGATGGAGATGATGGCGGTCGATCCGCTCGCCCGCGTCGTCGCGCCGCGCTTCTGGGGCGGCGTCGTGTCGATGCCGCTGCTGGCCGCGCTGTTCTCGACGCTGGGCGTGTTCGGCGCCTACATCGTCGGCGTCAAGCTGATCGGCATCGACGCCGGCGCGTTCTGGGGCAACATGCAGGCGGCCGTCGATTTCCGCGAGGACATCGTCAACGGGATCATCAAGAGCTTCGTTTTCGGAGCGGCGGTCAGCCTGATCGCGGTGTTCGAGGGCTACGACGCGAAGCCGACCGCCGAGGGCGTGTCCAGCGCGACGACGCGGACCGTCGTCGAGAGCTCGCTGACGATCCTCGCGCTCGACTTCGTGCTGACCGTGTTCATGTTCCACGGCGTGAGGTAACGAGATGAGCGCGACGGGCCGCCCCAAGCGCGAATTGGCTCCCCCTCGGGGGGACGGCGCGCAGCGCCAAGGGGGCAGTTTGCACACCGGCACCCACGGGGCCACGGAGGCCTTTGCATGAACCGCACCGCGATCGACCTCTGGGTCGGCATCTTCGTCGCCATCGGCATCGGCGGCATCCTGTTCCTGGCCCTCAAGGTCGGCAACCTCGTCTCCTTCGGCTCGCCGCCGGGCTACCGGATCGAGGCGCGCTTCGACAACATCGGCGGCCTCAAGCTGCGCGCGCCGGTCAAGGCGGCGGGCATCGTCGTCGGGCGCGTCGAGGGCGTGCGGCTCGACCCGGTGACCTACCAGGCGGTCGTCACGCTGAAGATCGACGAGGGCCACCAGTTCACCGCCGACACCATCGCGTCGATCCTCACCTCGGGCCTGCTGGGCGAGGTCTACATCGGGCTCGACGCCGGCGGCGACCCGAAGATGCTCGCCGACGGCGGGAAGATCATGAAGACGCAGTCCGCCGTCGTGCTGGAGAAGCTGATCGGCCAGTTCCTGTACGACAAGGCGGCCGCCGGGGGCAACGGCAAGTGATGCGAGCCGGACTGCGCCACGGCTGCGGACCGTACGCCCGCGCGCTGCGCGCCGCGGCGATCGGCGCGCTGGCGCTGCTGTCCGGCTGCGCGACGATGCGCTCGCCGGTCGATCCGCTGGAGCCGGTGAACCGCGCGATGTTCGAGGTCAACGAGGTCGCCGACAAGTGGGTGATGAAGCCGGTCGCCGACGCCTACGTCGCCGTCGTGCCGCAGCTCATCCGCACCGGCGTGTCCAACGTCTTCAACAACATCGACGACCTGTTCTCGGGCGTGAACGCGCTGCTGCAGGGCAAGACCGACAAGGCCGGCAACGACTTCGGCCGCGTGCTGCTCAACACCTTCGTCATGGGCGGGCTCTTCGACGTCGCGTCCGACCTCGGGATCGAGCGCGGCGGCGAGGACTTCGGCCAGACCTTCGGGGTCTGGGGCTTCCCGCAGGGGCCGTACCTGTTCGTGCCCTTCGTCGGGCCGACGACGGTCCGCGACGGCACCGGGCTGATCGTGCGGATCTACACCGGGCCCGCCAACTGGATCCCCGACGTCGCGGTGCGCAACTCGCTGTGGGGTATCGGCGCCGTCGACATCCGCGCCGGGGCGTCGGACGCGCTGTCGATCGCCGAGACGGCCGCGCTCGACAAGTACCGTTTCATCCGCGACGCCTACCTGCAGCGGCGGCAGTACCTGCTCTACGACGGCAAGCCGCCGCCCGAAAAAGAGGAAGAATGATGCAGAGATTCCATCAGGCGCTGCGGCACTTCGCCGCGGCGGCAGTGTTCACCCTGCTCGCGCTGGGGGCGGGCGCCGCGCAGGCGCAGGAAGAGCCCGACGCGCTGGTCAAGCGCGTGGCGGAGGACGTCCTCGCGACGATCCGCGCCGATCCGCTGATCCAGGCCGGCAACCAGAAGCGCATCCAGGAGGTCATCGAGACCAAGCTGCTGCCGAACTTCGACTTCGGGCGGATGACCGCGCTGGCGATGGGCAAGAACTGGCGCGCCGCGACCCCCGAGCAGCAGCAGCGGCTCGTCGAGGAGTTCCGGACGCTGCTGGTGCGCACGTACTCCGGCGCGCTGAACAAGTACCGCGACGAGAAGATCGATTACAAGCCGCTGCGGATGAATCCCGGCGACACCGACGTCACCGTGCGCACCGCCGTGCAGAAGCCCGGCGGCCAGCCGGTGCAGATCGACTACAGCATGGCGAAGACGCCGGGCGGATGGAAGGCCTACGACGTCGTCGTCGCCGGCGTGTCGCTCGTGACCAACTACCGCGACGAGTTCAACGAGCAGGTCAAGAGCGGCGGCGTCGACGGCCTGATCAAGGTGCTCGTCGACAAGAACAAGGGCGCTCCGGCCAAGTGACCGCCGACCGGCCGACCGCGGCACCGCCCGCCGCGCCGCGCGCGGACGGCGCCGTCTTCCGCGTTGCGGACGACGGCGCGCGCTGGATCGCCGAGGGCGCGCTGACGTTCGCCAACGCCGGCCCGGCGCTGGCGCTGTCGCAGGCGCTGCCGCTGCCGTCGGCGGGCGTCATCGCCTGCGCGGGCATCGCCGCCGTCGACTCGGCGGCGGTCGCCGTGCTGCTCGCGCTCAAGCGCCGCGCCGACGAGGCGGGGGCCGCGCTGGCCTTCGTCGACGCGCCGCCGGCGCTCGCCAAGCTCGCCGACCTCTACGGCGTCGACGGCATCCTCGAAACCTGAAGCCCGGCGCCGGGCGCGGCCCCCGCCCGGCGCGCAGTCACCGTCCGCGCCACCCGAACGCCCATGCCCGCCGCCGTCGAAGCCGTCAACATCACGCGCCGCTTCGGCAGCGTGCAGGCGCTCGCGGGCATCGACCTCGAGGTGGCCGAGGGCGAGTTCTTCGGCCTGCTGGGGCCGAACGGCGCCGGCAAGACGACGCTGATCTCGATCGTCGCCGGCCTCGTCCGCGCCGACACCGGCACGGCGCGCGTGCTCGGCCACGACGTCGTCTCGGACTACCGCAACGCGCGCCGGAAGCTGGGCGTGGTCCCGCAGGAGCTCGTGTTCGACCCGTTCTTCACCGTGCGCGAGACGCTCGCGATCCAGTCCGGGTACTTTGGCCTGCGCGCCAACGACGCGTGGATCGACGAGATCCTCCACCACCTCGACCTCACGCACAAGGCCAACGCCAACATGCGCTCGCTGTCGGGCGGCATGAAGCGGCGCGTGCTGGTCGGGCAGGCGCTGGTGCACCGGCCGCCGGTCATCATCCTCGACGAGCCGACCGCCGGCGTCGACGTCGAGCTGCGGCAGAGCCTGTGGGGCTTCATCCGCAAGCTGAACCACGACGGCCACACGATCATCCTGACGACGCACTACCTCGAGGAGGCCGAGGCGCTGTGCGGCCGCATCGCGATGCTGAAGGCCGGCCGGGTCGTCGCGCTCGACACCAAGCAGGCGCTGCTGTCGCGCTTCGCCGGGCTCACCGTGCGCCTCGCGGCCGAGCGCGTGCCCGAAGCCTGGCAGCCGCGCGTGCTGCGGCAGGAGGGCGGCGTCTTCTTCCTCGGGCTCGACCGCTACGCCGACCTCGAGGGGCTGCTGGCGGCGCTGCGCACCGAGGGCATCGCGATCGCCGAGCTCGCGCTGCAGGAGGTCGACCTCGAGCAGGTGTTCCTGCGGATCATGGCGGAGAGCGCCGCCGGGGCGGGATCGTGAGCGTGAAGGGCCGTCCCGAGCGCGAACAGGCCCCCCCCCGGGGGGAAGGCGCGCAGCGCCAAGGGGGGCCATTTGCCAACGCCGGCTGGCCCACGCTGCTCTACAAGGAGCTGCTGCGCTTCTGGAAGGTGAGCTTCCAGACGATCGCCGCGCCGGTGCTGACGGCGCTCCTGTACCTGCTGATCTTCTCGCACGTGCTGGAGAGGAACGTCGCGGTGTTCGACGGGCGCGTGCGCTACACCGAGTTCCTGGTCCCCGGCCTCGTCATGATGTCGGTGCTGCAGAACGCGTTCGCCAACACCTCGTCGTCGCTGATGCAGTCGAAGATGAACGGCAACCTCATCTTCATCCTGCTGCCGCCGCTGTCGCCGCTCGACCTGTACGTCGCCTACATCGGCGGCGCGATGGTGCGCGGCCTCGTCGTCGGCCTCGGCGTGTACCTGGTGACGCTGTTCTTCGCGCCGGCGCTGCTGGCGATGCCGCATCCGTTCTGGGCGCTCGCCTTCGCCCTGCTCGGCAGCGCGATCCTCGGCACGCTGGGGCTCATCGCCGCCATCGCGGCCGAGAAGTTCGACCAGGTCTCGGCCTTCCAGAACTTCATCATCGTGCCGCTGACGTTCCTTTCCGGCGTGTTCTACTCGATCCAGTCGCTGCCGCCGTTCTGGCAGGCGGCGTCGCACGTCAATCCGTTCTTCTATATGATCGACGGGTTTCGCTACGGCTTCCTCGGCCTGTCCGACGTGCCTCCCGCCATGAGCCTCGCGATCGTGGGCGGCTGCTGCCTCGCGCTGATGGCGTTCACGCTCACGCTGCTCCACCGCGGGTGGCGGCTGCGCCCCTGACCACCGTCCCTGACCACCGGAATCCCGCACCATGGCCACTGCCGAATCCATCGAACAATCGATCGCCGCCGGTCTCGACTGCGCGCACCTGCAGGTCTCCGGCGACGGCCACCACTGGGAGGCGCTGATCGTCTGCCGGGCCTTCGAGGGGCTCTCGCGCGTGCGCCAGCACCAGCTCGTCTACAAGGCGCTGGGCGACCGGATGCGCGAGGAGATCCACGCGCTGTCGATGACCACGCTCACCCCGGCGCAGTGGGAAGAGCTGAAGAAGACCCTCTAAGATGGTGCGCCCCCACGCTCACGATGTTCGCTGCCCCCCGAGGGGGCGATCAGTGCCCTTCGGGCGCCGGGCGGGCACTGATGGACAAGCTTGTCATCGAGGGCGGCCGGCCGCTCGCCGGCGAGGTCCGCGTCTCCGGCGCCAAGAACGCGGCGCTGCCGATCCTCTGCGCCGCGCTGCTCTCGCCCGAGCCGCTGGTGCTCACCAACGTCGCGCGCCTGAACGACGTGCGGACGATGCAGAAGCTGCTCGCGCAGATGGGCGTGCGCATCGACGCCCCCGCGCCGGGGAGCCTCGTGCTCGACGGCGCGACGATCGACTGGCCGCTCGCCCCCTACGAGCTCGTCAAGACGATGCGGGCGTCGATCCTCGCGCTGGGGCCGCTCGTCGCCCGCTGCGGCGAGGCCCGGGTGTCGCTGCCGGGCGGCTGCGCGATCGGGCAGCGGCCCGTCGACCAGCACGTCAAGGGGCTCGCGGCGATGGGCGTCGAGATCGACCTCGAGAACGGCTACGTCAACGCCCGCGCGTCGCGCCTGAAGGGCGCGCGGTTCGTGTTCGACCTCGTCACCGTCACCGGCACCGAGAACCTGATGATGGCGGCCACGCTGGCCGACGGCGTGACCACGCTCGAGAACGCCGCCTGCGAGCCCGAGGTCGTCGACCTCGCGCGCTGCCTCGTCGCGATGGGCGCGCGCATCGAGGGCGCGGGCACGTCGCGGATCACGATCACCGGCGTCCCCCGGCTGCACGGCGCGACGCACGCGATCATGCCCGACCGCATCGAGACCGGCACGTTCCTCGCGGCGGTGGCCGCGACCGGCGGCGACGCGACGCTGACGGGCACGCAGGCCGGCACGCTCGACGCCGTCGTCGAGAAGCTGCGCGAGGCGGGCGCCGTGATCGACGTCGGCGCCGACACGATCCGCGTGCGCCGCGACGGGCCGCTCGCCGCGGTGAACGTCCGCACCGCGCCGTACCCGGGCTTTCCGACCGACATGCAGGCGCAGATGATGGCGCTCGCGACCTGCGCCCGGGGCACGGCCGTCATCACCGAGACGATCTTCGAGAACCGGATGATGCACGTGCAGGAGCTGCGGCGGCTGGGCGCCGACATCGAGGTCGAGGGCAACACGGCGATCGTCAAGGGCGTCCCCGCGCTCGCGGGCGCGAGCGTGATGGCGACCGACCTGCGCGCCTCCGCCTGCCTCGTCATCGCCGGCCTGATCGCGTCGGGCGAGACCACGATCGACCGCATCTACCACCTCGACCGCGGCTACGAGCGGATCGAGGACAAGCTCTCGGCGCTGGGTGCGACCATCCGGCGCATTTCATGACGGACCTCAACGCCTCGCCGCTCGGCCACGCGACGACGTACGCCGACGCGTACGACCCGCGGCTGCTCTTTCCGGTCGAGCGCGCGCCGCAGCGCGCGGAGCTGGGGCTGGCCGCGGACCTGCCCTTCGGCGGCGCCGACCTCTGGACCGCGTACGAGCTGTCGTGGCTCGACGCCACGGGCAAGCCGCAGGTCGCGATCGCGACCTTCGTCGTGCCGGCCGATTCGCCCTGCATCGTCGAGTCGAAGTCGGTGAAGCTCTACCTGACCGCGTTCAACCAGACGCGCTTCGCCGCGCCGGCCGACGTCGCGCAGACGATCGGGCGCGACCTGGCGGCGGCGACCGGCGCGGCGGTCGAGGTGACGCTCACCGAGCCCGCGGCGTTCGGCGACATGCCGCACGGCGAGCTCGCCGGGGACTGGCTCGACCGCATGCCGCTCGCGTTCCACGACGAGGCGCCGGCGCCGCAGCGGCTCGTCGCCGGCGGCGCCGTGGTGGAGGAGACGCTGTGCACGCGGCTGTTCCGCTCGGTGTGCCCGGTGACCGGCCAGCCCGACTACGCGAGCGTGCAGGTCCGCTACCGGGGCCCGCAGATCGACGCGGCCGGCCTGCTCGCGTACCTGGTGTCGTTCCGCCGCCACCCCGGGTTCCACGAGCAGTGCGTCGAGCGGATCTTCGTCGACGTCTGGCGGCGCTGCGCGCCGCAGGCGCTGGCCGTGTACGCGCGCTTCACCCGGCGCGGCGGGATCGACATCAATCCGTTCCGCGCCAACGGGTACTCGCCGCCCGCGGCCAACGTCCGCACCGCGCGGCAGTAGCGGCGCGCCGCGGCGGCGCCGCGCCGTCCCCGGCGGCAAGCCCCGGGCGGGGCCTCGCGGCGCGCTCCGGTAGAATGATCGTTTTCCCAGCCCCGGCTCGCCCGTGTCCACCGCTCACGCTCGCCCTGTCGAAGGGGCGCATCTTCGACGAAACGCTGCCGCTGCTCGCCGCGGCCGGCATCGTGCCGCGCGAGGATCCGGCGACCTCGCGCAAGCTGATCCTCGGGACCAGCGATCCCGGCGTCGCGCTGGTGATCGTCCGCGCGTCCGACGTGCCGACCTACGTGCAGTACGGCGCCGCCGACCTCGGCGTCGCCGGCAAGGACGTGCTGCTCGAGCACGGCGGCGACGGGCCTCTACCAGCCGCTCGACCTCGAGATCGCCCGCTGCCGGATGGCGGTGGCGACGCGGCGCGGCTTCGACTGGGCAGGCAGCGTGCAGCGCGGCGCCCGCATCCGCGTGGCGACCAAGTACGTGACGACGGCGCGCGAGCACTTCGCGGCCAAGGGCATGCACGTCGACCTGATCAAGCTGTACGGCTCGATGGAGCTCGCGCCGCTGTGCGGGCTCGCCGACGTGATCGTCGACCTCGTCAGCACCGGCAACACGCTGAAGGCGCAACGACCTCGTCGTCGTCGAGGAGATCATGCCGATCTCGTCGCGGCTGATCGTCAACCCGGCGGCGCTGAAGCTGAAGCGCGACCGCGTGCAGCCGCTGCTCGCCGCGCTGGCGGCGGCCGTCGCGGCGAGGCGGAGCGGCATGAGCGGCGACGCGCTCGACGGTCCGCCGGCTCGACAGCGCGGCGCCCGGCTTCGACGCGCGAGCTCGCGGCGCTGATCGCGTTCGAGGCCGCGCAGGATCCCGCGGTCGACGCGACGGTCGCGCGGATCATCGCCGACGTCCGCGCGCGCGGCGACGCGGCGCTGCTCGAGTACACGGCGCAGTTCGACCGGCTCGCAGGCGGCGTCGGCGTCGGCGCTGGAGATCTCCGCGGCCGAGCTGCGGCAGCGCGTTCGACGTCGCTGCCCGCCGGACCAGCGCGACGGCGCTCGAGGCCGCCGCCGCGCGCATCCGCGCGTTCCACGAGCGGCAGAAGATGGCGTCGTGGACGTACCGCGACGAGACGGGCTGCGAGCTCGGCGCAGCAGGTGACGCCGCTCGACCGCGTCGGCCTCTACGTGCCCGGGCGGCAAGGCCGCGTATCCGTCGTCGGTGCTGATGAACGCGATTCCCGCGCACGTCGCCGGCGTGGCCGAGATCGTGATGGTCGTGCCCACGCCCGACGGCGTGCGCAATCCGCTGGTGCTCGCCGCCGCGCACCTCGCCGGCGTCGGACGCGTGTTCACGATCGGCGGCGCGCAGGCGATCGCGGCGCTCGCCTACGGCACGGCGACGGTGCCCGCCGGTCGACAAGATCTGCGGCCCCGGCAACGCCTACGTCGCCGCGGCCAAGCGGCGCGTGTTCGGCGCCGTCGGCATCGACATGGTGGCCGGCGTGTCGGAGATCCTCGTCATCGCCGACGGCGAGCGCGAATCCGGACTGGGTCGCGATGGACCTCTTCTCGCAGGCCGAGCACGACGAGCTCGCGCAGGCGATCCTGCTGTCGCCCGATGCGGCGCTGCTCGACGCGGTGGCGGCGAGCGCGCAGCGGCAGATCGCCGCGATGCCGCGGCGGGCGATCATCGCGGCGTCGTTCGCCAACCGCGGCGCGCTGGTCCGCGTGCGCGACCTCGACGAGGCCTGCGCGCGTCGCGAACCGCGTCGCGCCCGAGCACCTCGAGCTCGCCGTCGCCGACCCGGCCGCGCTGCTGCCGAAGATCCGCCACGCCGGCGCGATCTTCATGGGCCACCACGCGTCGGAGGCGCTCGGCGACTACTGCGCCGGGCCGAACCACGTGCTGCCGACCGGCCGCACGGCGCGCTTCTCGTCGCCGCTCGGCGTCTACGATTTCCAGAAGCGCTCGAGCGTGCTCGGCGTGCCGGCCGCGGCGGCCGAGGTGCTGGGGCAGGTCGCGGCGACGCTCGCCGACGGCGAGGGCCTGCCGGCGCACGCGCAGAGCGCGCGCTACCGGCGTGGACGCGCCATGAACGACCGCATGCCCGCAGCCGCCGGTACGACGCGCTCTGCCGCCGACGTCGTCGCGGCCGTCGGTCCGGCCGGAGATCCGCGCGCTGACCGCGTACGCGGTCGCCAAGGCCGAGGACTTCGATCAAGCTCGACGCCAACGAGAACCCGTTCCCGATGCCCGACGGCGCTGCGCGCGCGGATCGCCGCCGCGGTCGCCGCGAACGCCGTTCAACCGCTATCCCGACGGCGGCGCCGATGCGGTGATCGCCGCGCTGCGCGCAGCGCCGAGCAGGTTCCGGACGTCGCTCGGGATGCTGCTCGGCAACGGCTCCGACGAGCTGATCGAGATCATCACCTCGACGCTCGCGCGCCCGGGCGCCGTGATGCTCGCGCCGGAGCCGACGTTCGTCATGTACCGGATGAACGCGCTCTACGCCGGCATGCGCTTCGTCGGCGTGCCGCTCGCCGCGGACCTCGACGCTCGACGTCGACGCGATGCTCGCGGCGATCGAGCGCGAGCGCCCGGCGCTGGTCTTCCTCGCCTCGCCCAACAACCCGACCGGCATCCAGTACCGATCGCGGACAGGTCGCGCGCATCGTGCGCGCGGCGCCCGGGCTCGTCGTCCTCGACGAGGCGTACTCGGCGTTCGCCGGGCGAGACGTTCCTGCCGCGCGTCGGCGGAGTTCCCGAACCTGCTCGTGCTGCGCACGCTGTCGAAGGTCGGCATGGCGGCGCTGCGGCTCGGCTACGCGGTGGCGGCGCCGGAGTGGATCGCCGAGCTGAACAAGGTGCGCCAGCCGTACAACCTCAACGCGCTGACGCAGGCGGCGGCGCGGGTGCTGCTCGCCGAAGCGGGCGGTGCTCGCGCAGCAGGTCGCGACGATCGTCGCCGAGCGCGCGCGGCTCGCGGCGGGGCTCGCCGCGCTTCCCGGCGTGCGCGGTCTTCCCGACGCGACGCCAACTTCGTGCTGGCGCGCGTGCCCGACGCGCCGGCGTGGTTCGAGCGGCTGCGCGGCGGCCGGCATCCTGGTCAAGAACCTGCACGGCGGCGCATCCGCTGCTCGCGCACTGCCTGCGCATCACCGTCGGCACGCCGGCCGAGAACGACGCGCTGCTCGCGGCGCTGGAGACTATCGCATGAACGCAAACGCCGCATCGACCCAGGCGCCGCCGCCGCGCACCGCGCGCGTCGAGCGCAACACCGCCGAGACGCGGATCGCCGTCGAGGTCGAATCTCGACGGCACCGGCCGCGCCGAGCTCGCCACCGGCGTGCCGTTCCTCGACCACATGCTCGACCAGGTGGCGCGGCACGGGATGGTCGACCTCGTCGTGCGCGCCGAGGGCGACCTGCACATCGACGCCCACCACACGGTCGAGGACATCGGCATCACGCTCGGCCAGGCGGTCCGGCAGGCGCTGGGCGACAAGAAGGGGCTCGCGCGCTACGGCCACGCCTACGTGCCGCTCGACGAGGCGCTGTCGCGCGTCGTCGATCGACCTGTCGGGCCGTCCCGGGCTCGAGTTCCACGTGCCGTTCACGCGCGCGATGATCGGCGCGTTCGACGTCGACCTCACGCACGAGTTCTTCCAGGGCTTCGTCAACCACGCGCTCGTGACGCTGCACGTCGACAACCTGCGCGGCGACAACGCGCACCACCAGGCGGAGACGGTGTTCAAGGCGTTCGCCCGCGCGCTGCGGATGGCCGTCGCGGCGGATCCGCGCGCCGCCGGCGTCGTCCCGTCGACGAAGGGGGCGCTGTAGAGCTCTCTGCCATGACCGACATCGCCGTCGTCGACTACGGCATGGGCAACCTGCGCTCGGTGGCGAAGGCGCTGACGCACGTCGCGCCGGAGCGCAGCATCGTCGTCACCGCCGACCCGGCGGTGATCCGCGCCGCCGCGCACGTCGTGCTGCCGGGCCAGAGCGCGATGCCCGACTGCATCGCGCTGCCTCGACGCAGCGGGCTGCGCGAGGTCGTGCTCGAGGCGGCGCGCGACGCGCCCGTTCCTCGGCATCTGCCTCGGCCTGCAGATGCTGTTCGACGCGAGCGAGGAGGGGCCCACGCCGTGCCTCGCGCGTCTTCCCGGGCAGCGTCGTGCGCTTCCGCGACGCGGCGATGGCGCTCCCGCGGCGGCGAGCGGCTCAAGGTGCCGCACATGGGCTGGAGCCCCGTGCGCCAGGCGCGGCCGCACCCGCTGTGGGCGGGCATCGCCGACGGCACCCGGTTCTACTTCGCGCACAGCTACCATCCGGAGCCCGCCGACCCCGCGGTGATCGCCGGCACGACCGATTATCCGCTGCCGTTTACTTGCGCGATTGCCCGGGCTAATATCTTCGCCACCCAGTTCCATCCCGAGAAAAGCCAGCGCGCCGGCCTGCAACTTCTCGCCAATTTCGTAGTCTGGGACGGAACCAGCTAGACCCGCATCCACGCCGCCTCCCCCGGCCCGCGTTCCCCGTCGTCCCGCCGTCCATCGGACCTCTCCTGCCACCATGCAGATCATTCCCGCGATCGACATCAAGGACGGCCATTGCGTCCGCCTGAAGCAGGGCGAGATGCACTCGGCCACCGTGTTCTCCGAGGATCCCGCCGCGATGGCGCAGCACTGGCTCGAGCAGGGCGCCGAGCGGCTGCACATCGTCGACCTCAACGGCGCCGTCGCCGGCGTGCCGAAGAACGAGCTCGCGATCCGCGAGATCGTCAGCGTGATCGGCGAGGAGATCCCGATCCAGCTGGGCGGCGGCATCCGCGACCTCGAGACGATCGAGCGCTACCTCGACGACGGCATCACCTACGTGATCATCGGCACCGCCGCCGTCAAGAACCCCGGGTTCCTGCACGACGCCTGCTCCGCGTTTCCCGGCCACATCATCGTCGGGCTCGACGCGCGCGACGGCAAGGTCGCGACCGACGGCTGGTCGAAGATGACCGGCCACGACGTCGTCGACCTCGCGAAGAAGTTCGAGGACTACGGCGTCGAGGCGGTCGTCTACACCGACATCGGCCGCGACGGCATGCTCACGGGCATCAACGTCGAGGCGACGGTGCGGCTCGCCCGCGAGCTCAAGATCCCGGTGATCGCCTCCGGCGGCCTCGCCTCGCATCGACTGCATCGCCGAGCTCGTCAAGCACGAGAGCGACGGCATCGTCGGCGCGATCGCCGGCCTGCGCGCTCTACGAGGGCAAGCTCGACTTCAAGGCGGCGCTCAAGGCCGCCAGGGCCGGGAAGTAGGGTCCGGCGACCACTTTCGGGGCAGGCGCCCTGCCATGCTCGCCAAGCGCATCATTCCCTGCCTCGACGTCGCCGCCGGCCGCGTCGTCAAGGGCGTCAATTTCGTCAACCTGCGCGACGCCGGCGACCCGGTCGAGGTCGCGCGCCGCTACGACGCCGAGGGCGCCGACGAGATCGCGTTCCTCGACATCCGCGCGAGCATCGAGACGCGCGGCCTGCTCTACGCGATGATCGAGGCGGTCGCCGACCAGGTGTTCATTCCGCTGACCGTCGGCGGCGGCGTCAACGCGGTCGCCGACATCCGCGCGCTGCTCAACGCCGGCGCCGACAAGGTCAGCATCAACACCGGCCGGCGTCGAAGAACCCGCGCCTGTTCGACGAGGCGCGCCGGGCACTTCGGCTCGCAGTGCATCGTCGCCGCGATCGACGCGAAGCAGACGGCGCCCGAGTTCTGGGAGGTGTTCACCCACGGCGGGCGCACGCCGACCGGCATCGACGCGATCGAGTGGGCGCGCGAGGTCGTCGCCCGCGGCGCCGGCGAGATCCTGCTCACCAGCATGGACCGCGACGGCGCGCGGACCGGCTTCGATCTCGCGCTGACGCGCGCCGTCGCCGACGCCGTCGACGTCCCGGTGATCGCGTCCGGGGGCGTCGGGACGCTCGAGCACCTGGTCGAGGGCATCATCGAGGGCGGCGCCGACGCCGTGCTCGCGGCGTCGATCTTCCACTACGGCGAATTCACGATCCGCGAGGCCAAGGCCGCGATGGCGGCGGCGGGGATCGAGGTGCGCGATGAGCCACCCGGCGAGGCGCGCGACGCGTG
The DNA here is from genome assembly GCA_963832705.1 of uncultured beta proteobacterium. Lineage (GTDB taxonomy): Bacteria > Pseudomonadota > Gammaproteobacteria > Burkholderiales > Casimicrobiaceae > CAIWHR01. The sequence continues at coordinate 102,945 of CAWHVP010000008.1, forward strand.
GGATCGACGAGGCGAACGCTCCGAGTCGACAGCGCCGTACGCCGCAGTGGCGCGACCTGACGGCCTGGCTCGACGCCGTCAAGTGGTCGGCCGACGGGCTCGTGCCGGCGATCGCGCAGGACGCGGCGACGCGGCCGCGTGCTGACGCTCGCCTGGATGAACCGCGAGGCGCTCGCGCGCACGGCGGCCACCGGCGAGGCGCACTACTGGTCGCGCTCGCGCCGGGCGCTGTGGCGCAAGGGCGAATCGTCGGGGCACGTGCAGAAGGTGCGCGAGATGCGGCTCGACTGCGACAGCGACGCGATCCTGCTCGTCGTCGAGCAGGTCGGCGGCATCAGCTGCCACACCGGCCGCGAGCGCTGCTTCTTCCAGCGGCTCGACGGCGAGCGCTGGGTCGAGACCGACCCGGTGCTGAAGGACCCGCAGGCGATCTACGGCCATGACTGAGCCCGCGCGCGGCGCCGCGGACCGCTCGACGTGCTCGACGCGCGTCGCGGCGGCCATCGCGGCGCGCAGGGGCGCCGATCCCGCCACGTCCTACGTCGCGTCGCTGTTCGCCAAGGGCGAGGACGCGATCCTGAAGAAGATCGGCGAGGAGGCGACCGAGACGGTCATGGCCGCGAAGGACGGTGATAAACTGCGCATTGCGGCGGAGGTCGCCGACCTGTGGTTCCACTGCCTGGTGCTGCTCGCGCGGCACGGCCTCGGTCCCGCCGACGTGCGCGGCCGAGCTCGCGCGGCGCGAAGGCGTCTCGGGCATCGCCGAGAAGGCGGCGCGCGGGAAGTAGGGCCGCGAGAGGCCCGGGTCCGCGGCGGGCGCCGCCGCACGGGCTGTCCGGCAGGGCCGGAAGACGAGGGAACGAGATGAGCATCGAAGCACGGTGCAGGACTGCATTTTCTGCAGGATCGTGCGCGGCGAGATCCCGGCGCGGAAGGTGTACGAGGACGACGACGTGCTCGCGTTCCACGACATCCACCCGCAGGCGCCGGTGCATTTCATGCTGATCCCCAAGCGGCACATCGCGTCGCTCGCCGCGGCGACGCCGGACGACGCCGCGGTGCTGGGCCGGATCTGGCCCTCACCGGCCGCGCTCGCGCGCGAGCAGGGCTCGCCGGACGGCTTCCGGACGGTCATCAACACCGGCCGCGTCGGGCGGCAGGACGTCATGCACCTGCACATGCACGTCCTCGGCGGGCCGGAACCCGTTCGGGCGCATGCTGCCGCGCGAACTGACTCACGAGATCAAGGAGAACGACATGGGCGGATTGAGCATCTGGCACTGGCTGATCGTACTGGTGGTCGTCGTGCTGATCTTCGGCACCAAGAAGCTGCGCAACATCGGGCAGGACCTGGGCGGCGCGGTCAAGGGCTTCAAGGAAGGCATGAAGGGCGCCGAGACCGAGGCCGACGCCGGCCAAGACCGCGCCGACGGCGCCGGCGCAGCAGATCTCCGGGCGCGACGATCGACGCCGAGGCGCGGAAGGACAAGGCCGTCTAGCCTCCCTCGCGTCACCCGGCCGCGTCGTCCCCAGGCGCCGCCCGCACGCGCGCCGCCGGCCGCCCGCTTCCCCATGTTCGACATCGGCTTCTCCGAGATCGTCGTCATCGCCGTCGTGGCGCTGATCGTCATCGGCCCGGAGAAGCTGCCGAAGACCGCGCGCACGCTGGGCCTCCTGTTCGGGCGGCTGCAGCGCTACGTCAGCGACGTCAAGGCCGACATCAGCCGCGAGATCGAGCTCGACGAGCTGCGCAAGCTGCAGCAGCAGGTGCAGTCGGCGGCGAAGGACATCGAGACGTCGGTCACGCAGGCCACGCAGGGGTCGAAACGAGCCTGCGCGCGGTCGAGTCGGACCTCAATGCGGCCGGCGCCGGCGAGGCCGGGACGTCCGCCGCGCCGGCGCTCGCGGCCGAGCCCGCCGCCGCCGCGACCCCGCCGGCGACCGCCGCGGACGCCGCCGGGAAAGCCGCGCCGCCTGCCGCGCCCGTTGCGGAACCGGCGGCCGGACCCGCGCGCCGCGCAAGGCGTCCGCCGCGGCCGTCCCGGAACCCGAGCCGGCGCGCCAGGCCGCGCTGCCCGGCTTCGAGCGCGGCTGACGCGTGCCGCTGTTCCGATCCCGGATGAGCAACCCCACTCCATCGCCGGAAGACCCGCAGGAGACGTTCATCTCGCACCTGGTCGAGCTGCGCGACCGGCTGCTGCGCGCGATCATCGCCGTCGTCGTCGTCCTGCTGTGCCTCGTGCCCTTCGCCAAGGACATCTACGCGGCGCTCGCGGCGCCGCTGCTGAAGGTGCTGCCGGCGGGCGCGACGATGATCGCGACCGACGTCACCGGCACGTTCCTCGTGCCGCTCAAGGTCACGCTGATGGCGGCGTTCCTGATCGCGCTGCCCTACGTGCTGTGGCAGATGTGGGCGTTCGTCGCGCCCGGGCTCTACCACCACGAGAAGAGGCTCGCGGTGCCGGTGCTGGTGTCGAGCTTCCTGTTCTTCCTGGTCGGGATGTCGTTCGCGTACTTCTTCGTGTTCCCGGTCGCGTTCGGCTTCTTCGCCGGCTACACGCCGGTCGGCGTGCAGATGATGACCGACATCGACAAGTACCTGTCGTTCGTGCTGACGATGTTCATCGCCTTCGGCGTCACCTTCGAGATGCCGGTGATCGTCATCGTGCTGGTGCGGCTGCGGATCGTCACGCTGGAGAAGCTGCGCGCGATCCGCTCGTACGTGGTCGTCGGCGCGTTCGTCGTCGGCGCGATGTTCACGCCGCCCGACGTCGTGTCGCAGCTGCTGCTCGCGATCCCGCTGTGGCTGCTCTACGAGCTGGGGATCCTGCTCGCGCGCTTCGTCGTCCCGCCCGCCGAGGAGGCCGCGGAGCAGACGTGAGACCGGGGTCAGAGCCGGGTTTCTCGACGGAACTTGGCTCTGACCCGCATTTCTCACTGCGCCTTCGGCCGCCGGCCGACGACCACCTCGGCGGTGACCGTCTTCCGCTCGCGCCAGACGGTCACCTTGGTCGCGGCCCCGGGCGAGAGCTCGGCGATGCGGGCGAGCAGCGCCGGCGTGTCGCGCACCGCCTTGCCGTCGATCTCGGTGACGACGTCCTTCGGCAGGATGCCGGCCTTGTCGGCGGGGCCGCCCGGCACCACGCGAGCGGATCAGCACGCCGCCGCCGTCGGGCCCGAGCGCCTGAGCCAGGTCCGCCGTGAGCTCCTGCGGCTCGATGCCCAGCCACCCGCGCGTCACCTCGCCGTCCTGGATCAGCTGCTCCATCACCGCCCGCGCGAGCGAGACCGGGATCGCGAAGCCGATGCCGAGCGAGCCGCCGGACTGCGAGTAGATCGTGCTGTTGACGCCGATCAGGTTGCCCGCGGTGTCGACCAGCGCGCCGCCGGAGCTGCCCGGGTTGATCGCGGCGTCGGTCTGGATGAAGTCCTCGAAGCGGTTGATGCCGAGGTGGCTGCGGCCGAGCGCGCTGACGATGCCCATCGTGACCGTGTTGCCGAACCCGAACGGGTTGCCGATCGCGAGCACGATGTCGCCGACGTGGACGGTGTCGACGCTGCCCAGCGTGATCGCCGGCAGGCTCTCGCCGTCGGTCTTCAGCACCGCGAGATCGGACTCGGGATCGGTGCCGCGGATGCGCGCCTTCAGCCGGCGGCCGTCGGCGAGCACGACCTGGATGTCGTCGGCGCCCTCGATCACGTGGTGGTTGGTCAGCACGTAGCCGTCCGCGGAGACGATGACGCCGGAGCCCAGCGAGGTCGCGCGCTGCCGCGGCAGCCTGTCGCCGAGATCGGGGAAGTACCGGCGCAGCACCGGGTCGTCGGACAGCGGGCTGCGCTGGCGCATCTCCTTGCTCGTGTAGATGTTGACGACCGCGGGCATCGCCTTCTTCGCGGCGTCGGCGTAGGTGGCGACCTTCTCGGCGGCGACCGGGGTCGCCGTCTCCTGGAAGAGGACGACGTTCCCGCCCCGGCCGACGGACTGCGGCAGCAGGTCCGGGCGCAGCGTCGAGACGACGAACAGCGCGGCAAGGCACACCGTGCAGGCCTGCGCGAAAACGAGCCAGATCTTGCGCAACAAGCGAAGGTTTCCCCCGTGAGATGCGGGGATTATAGCCACGGCCGGCCGCTCTTCGGCGCGGGAAAGGCGCTCCGGCGGCTACCGGAGCGCACGCCGCCCCTGGGCCGGGCTGCCGTGCGGCCGTTGCAATCGCATGATTCCGCGCAACTTTCGCAGTCCGGCCCACGTTCGGGGTTCCGGCGAGGGCCCCGAATCCCCTATAATTGAGGGGTTTGGGAAAAGGGGCGCCGTGCAAGCGGAGCGCTCCTGCGAAACCCGAACGCGGAGGAATGCGACGGGGGATCCGGTGGAGCGGCAATGGACCAAAGCATAAACAACGGAAAGCGCCGATTCCTGGTCGGCGCGACGAGCGTGCTGGGCGGAATCGGCGTCGCCGCTGCCGCGACGCCGTTCGTGATGTCGCTGTGGCCGAGCGAGCGCGCGAAGGCGGCCGGGGCGCCGGTCGAGGTCGACATCAGCAAGATCGAGCCCGGCCAGAAGATCGACGTCGAGTGGCGCGGCAAGGTCGTCTGGCTCGTCAACCGGACGCCGCAGATGCTGGAGTCGCTGCCCAAGCTCGACCCCCGCCTCGCCGATCCGAACTCCGAGCAGCCGCAGCAGCCGGCCTACTGCAAGAACCCGCACCGGTCGATCAAGGACGCGATGTGGATCGCCACCGGCATCTGCACGCACCTCGGCTGCTCGCCGACCTTTCGCCCGGAAGCGGCGCCGGCCGACCTCGGCCCGGACTGGCTCGGCGGCTTCTTCTGCCCCTGCCACCAGTCGAAGTTCGACCTCGCCGGCCGCGTCTACAAGGGGATGCCGGCACCGACCAACCTCGTGATCCCGCCGCACAAGTACCTGTCGGACACCAAGGTACTCATCGGCGAAGACGCCAAGTCGGCTTGACGGGAGCGCGGTCATGAAAAGTTTCCTGAACTGGATCGACGCCCGCTTCCCGCTCACGCCGCTGTGGGAAAGCCAGTGGGGCAAGTACGTCGCGCCGAAGAACATGAACTTCTGGTACCTCTTCGGCTCGCTGGCGATGTTCGTGCTGGTGATCCAGATCGTCACCGGCATCTTCCTGACGACGAACTACAAGCCCGGCGCGGCCACGGCGTTCGAGTCGGTCGAGTACATCATGCGCGACGTCAACGGCGGCTGGATCATCCGCTACATGCACTCGACGGGCGCGTCGGCGTTCTTCATCGTCGTCTACCTGCACATGTTCCGCGGGCTGATGTACGGCAGCTACCAGAAGCCGCGCGAGCTGACCTGGATCTTCGGCTGCCTCATCTACCTCACGCTCTGCGCCGAGGCGTTCTTCGGCTACCTGCTGCCGTGGGGCCAGATGTCGTACTGGGGCGCGCAGGTGATCGTCAACCTGTTCTCGGCGGTGCCGGTCATCGGCGAGGACCTGGGGATCCTGATCCGCGGCGACTACACGGTCTCGGACGTCACGCTGAACCGCTTCTTCGCCTTCCACGTGATCGCGGTGCCGCTGCTGCTGTGCGGCCTGATCGTCGCGCACCTGATGGCGCTGCACGAGACGGGCTCGAACAACCCCGACGGCATCGAGATCAAGCAGCAGCCGAAGGACCCGAAGACCGGCATCTACCTCGACGGGATCAACTCGCACCCGTACTACTCGGTCAAGGACATCATGGGGGTCGCGGGATTCTGCGTGATCTTCTGCGCCGTGATGTTCTTCGTGCCGGACATGGGCGGGTACTTCCTCGAGGCGAACAACTTCATCCCGGCCGATCCGCTGAAGACGCCGATCCACATCGCCCCGGTCTGGTACTTCACGCCGTTCTACGCGATGCTGCGCGCGGTTCCCTCGTTCCTGGGCACGCAGATCTGGGGCGTGCTGGTCATGGGCATCGCGCAGACGATCATCTTCGCGCTGCCCTGGCTCGATCGCGGGAAGGTCCGGTCGATCCGCTACCGCAGCACGACGTACAAGGCGTGGCTGTTCGCGATGGTGGCGAGCTTCCTGATCCTCGGCTACCTCGGCGTCGTCCCGGCGACGGTCTGGGGCCAGTTCCCCGACGGCATGCCGGTGATCGGCGGCGTCGACAAGGCGACGATCGTTTCGCGGGTCCTGACCGTCGTCTACCTGCTGTTCTTCTTCCTGATGCCTTGGTACACCGCGAACGAAAAGACCAAGCCCGTTCCGGAAAGGGTGACCTGATGAGATCCACGCTCACCGCGATCCTCGCGGCGCTGTTCGTCGCCACGGCCGGCGTCGCCGGTCCCGCCGCCGCCTCGGGCGGCGCCGACATCCGCATGGAGCCGGCGCCGGTCGACCGCCTCGACGCCGCGTCGCTGCAGCGCGGCGCGCGGACGTTCGTCAACTACTGCCTCAACTGCCACAGCGCGAAGTACATGCGCTACAACCGGCTCACCGACATCGGCCTCACGCCGGAGATGATCCGCGACAACCTGATGTTCACGACCGACCGGATCGGCGACACGATGTCGATCGCGATGACGGCGAAGGACGCCAAGGCGTGGTTCGGCGCGCCGCCGCCCGACCTCTCGGTCGAGTCGCGCGTGCGCGGCAACGAGTGGCTGTACAACTACTTCCTCGGCTTCTACAAGGACGACGCCTCGGCCACCGGCTGGAACAACATGGTGTTCCCGAACGTCGGCATGCCGCACGTGCTGTACAAGCAGGGCGGCGTCTACCGGCTGGTCAGGACCGAGTACAAGGACCACGAGGCGGCCACGGCCGCGGCGATCGCCGCCAAGGGCCTGGTCCAGATCGCGCCGGGCAAGGACCACAAGTACGTCGTCGAGACGCTCGTCGTCGACGAGCCCGGGACGATGAGCCCGGCCGAGTACCGGCAGATGGCCGCGGACCTCGTCAACTTCCTGGACTTCGTGGCCGAGCCGAACAAGACGAAGAGCCCACACCATCGGCATCATCATGGTGATCTTCTTCAGCGTGCTGTTCGTGTTCGCGTACCTGATGAAGCGCGAGTACTGGAAGGACGTCCACTGAACGCAGCAGCCGGGGTCAGCTGCGGCCTTCCGCCACAGAATGGGGACAGACCCCAATTGCCTGGTTCCGGCAATTGGGGTCTGTCCGCAATTCCTGACCCTGATTCTTTCGCCGGGCCCGCCACCGGGAGGATTACCGCCATGATGACGCTCTATTCGGGGACGACCGATCCCTTCAGCCAGCGCTGCCGCATCGTGCTGCACGAGAAGGGGATGGACTTCCAGATCATCGACGTCGACCCCGACCACAAGCCCGAGGATCTCGCGGTGATGAACCCGTACAACCAGGTGCCGGTCCTGGTCGAGCGGGACCTCGTGCTGCACGAGTCCAACATCATCAACGAGTACATCGACGAGCGCTTCCCGCACCCGCAGCTGATGCCGGCGGACCCGGTGATGCGCGCGCGCGCGCGGCTGTTCCTGCACCGGTTCGAGAAGGAGCTGTTCTCGCACATCGACGCGCTCGAGGGCAACAACCAGAAGCAGCTGGAGAAGGCGCGCAACCTCGTGCGCGACAACCTGCTGCAGATCGCCCCGGTGTTCGCCAAGCACAAGTACATGCTGGGCGACGACTACTCGATGCTCGACGTCGCGATCGCGCCGCTGCTGTGGCGCCTCGACTACTACGGCATCGCGATGCCGAAGCAGGCCGCGGCGCTGATGAAGTACGCCGAGCGGCTGTTCGCGCGGCCGGCGTTCTCCGAGGCGCTGACCTCGGCCGAGCGGGGCATGCGCAAGTAGGCGCCCGCGGGGGCTGCCGATGCGCGTGATATTCTGACCCGATGTCCGAGCAATCCGCCAAGCCGTACCTCGTTCGCGCGATCTGCGAATGGTGCGCCGACAACGGCCTGACGCCCTATCTCGCGGTCAAGGTCGACGGGCGCACGCGCGTTCCCGCGTCGTTCGTGAAGAACGGCGAGATCGTGCTCAACATCTCGACGACGGCCACGCGGCGGCTGACGATCGACAACGACTTCGTGCAGTTCAACGCGCGCTTCAACGGCGCGTCGCAGGAGGTCGCGGTGCCGATGAGCCAGGTGTCCGGCATCTTCGCCAAGGAGACGGGCTACGGCTTCGCGTTCGTCGTCGGGGCGCAGCCGGAGGCCGCCGCGACGGCGGGCGCGGCCGAGGCGCCGCCGGAGCCCCTGCGCGAGGCGGACGGCGGCGGCAGGCGACGCCAGGGCCGACGACAAGCCGAAGTCCCGGCCGTCGCACCTGCAGGTCATCAAGTAGCCGGGCGCCCGGCCGCGAGCCGGCCGCGCGGCACGCACTGCCCCCGTTTCGCCGGATTAGCTCAGGGGTAGAGCAACCGCCTTGTAAGCGGTAGGTCGTCCGTTCGATTCGGACATCCGGCACCAGCCACCATGGAGGAACCATGAACCAGCTCGACTTCCACGGCCGCACCGCGGTCGTCACCGGCGGCGCCGCCGGCATCGGCTTCGCGATCGCGCAGCGCCTCGCGGCGAGCGGCGCGCGCGTCGCGCTGTGGGACCGCGACGCCGCGGCGCTGGCGAAGGCGAAGGCAGCGCTCGGCCGACGGCACGGTCGTCCAGGCGCTCGACGTCGCCGACGCGAACGCGGTGGCGCGCGCCGCGGCGGCCACCGAGCGGCGCTGGGCCGCATCGACGTGCTCGTCTGCTCGGCGGGCATCGCCGGCCCCAACCACACGACGTGGGAGTACCCGCTCGACGCGTGGCGGCAGGTGATCGACGTCAACCTCAACGGGCTCTTCTACTGCAACCGCGCGATCGTGCCGCTGATGCTGAAGGACGACTACGGCCGCATCGTCAACATCGCGTCGATCGCCGGCAAGGAGGGCAATCCGAACGCGTCGGCCTACAGCGCGTCGAAGGCGGCGGTGATCGGCCTCACCAAGTCGCTCGGCAAGGAGCTCGCGAAGACCGGCATCCGCGTCAACTGCGTGACGCCCGCCGCGGTGCGCACGGCGATCTTCGACCAGATCTCGCAGCAGCACATCGACTTCATGCTGTCGAAGATCCCGATGGCGCGCTTCGGCGGCGTCGACGAGATCGCCGCGCTGGTGTGCTGGCTCGCGAGCGAGGAGTGCTCGTTCTCGACCGGCGCGGTGTTCGACCTGTCGGGCGGGCGCGCGACGTACTAGTCGCGGGCGGGCGGTCGGTCGGCCCCGCGCGATCCGGCAGTACCCCATTCCGGTCGCGCGGGGCCGACCGGCCGCCCGCTCGCGTAGCCTCACGGCGCGCACCTCCAGCATGATCTTGCCGATGTGCTGGGAGGACTCCATCAGCGCGTGCGCGGCGGCGGCCTCGGCGAGCGGGAACACGCGGTGGATCACCGGCTTCAGCTCGCCGCGCGCGAACAGCGGCCACACCTTCGCGCGCAGCGACCGCGCGATCTCGGCCTTGCGCGCGTGCGGGCTCGCGCGCAGCGTCGAGCCGGTGATCGTCAGCCGCTTCATCATGATGTGCCGCCAGTCGATCTCGGCGCGCCCGCCCTGCATGAAGCCGATGAACACCAGGCGGCCCTCGATGGCGAGGCACTTCAGGTTCTTCGGGATGTAGTCGCCGCCGACCATGTCGAGGATCAGGTCGACGCCGCGCTTGTCCGGTGATGCGCGCACCTCGGCGACGAAATCCTGCGTCCGGTAGTTGATCGCGTGGTCGGCGCCGATGTCGCGGCAGAACTGCGGCCTTGTCGTCGCTGCCGACCGTGGTGATGACGGTCGCGCCGAAGCGCTTGGCGAGCTGGATCGCGGTGAGCCCGATGCCGCAGGAGCCGCCGTGGAAGAGCGCCGTCTCGCCGCGCGACGAGGCGGCCGCGGTCGAACACGTTGTTCCAGACGGTGAAGTAGTTCTCGGGCAGGCTCGCGGCCTCCAGCTCGGACAGCCCCTCGGGGATCGGCAGGCAGTAGTCGGCGGGCGTCGTGCAGTACTCGGCGTAGCCGCCGCCCGGCGTCAGCGCGCAGACGCGGTCGCCGACCGTCCAGCGCGGTCACGTCCTGCGCCGCACGCGACGATCGTGCCGGCGACCTCGAGGCCGATGATCGGCGAGGCGTCGGCCGGCGGCGGATAGGCGCCGGCGCGCTGCAGGCAGTCGGGGCGATTGACGCCGGCGTAGCTGACCGCGACCAGCACCTCGCCGGGCTTCGGCGTCGGCACCGGCCCTTCGGCGAGCGTGAGCACGTCCGGCGGCCCGGGCTCGCGGGCGGCGATGTAGCGCATCGTGGCGGGAAGCTTCGCGGGGATCGTCATGGCGGTTCCAGGAGGCGTGGCTGCGGGAATTCTAGCGGATGTGCGATCGGCCGATCGTTCGCGCCGGCGCGCGGTCCGGCGGCGCGCTCGATCGTCGCCGCGGGTCAGTAGACGACGCGCACGCTCGCCGGCGACAGCCACTCGGCGAGGCCGACCAGCAGCGGCTCGTCGAGGTTGACGCGCCAGGTCGGGGGCAGCTCGATCTCGCCCTGGATGCCGCGGTTGCTGTACTCGACGACGATCGGGCAGCTCCCGTCGCGGAACGGCGCGAGCAGCTCGAACAGCCGGTCGACGGTCGGCCTTGCCGTTGCAGGCGACGCGCAGCCCCTTGGCGTGGCGCTTGCGGATCGCCGCGAGATCGAAGATCGCCTCCGCGATGATCCGCAGGCCCTGCACCTGGCCGTCGTCGGTCTGGCGCGGCCCGACCTTCACCTCGGCGATGACGAGCTGGTCCTCGCGCAGCAGCGTGCGCGCGGCGTCGAGGACCTCGCTGTAGACGGTCATCTCCGCCGAGCCGCCGCCGTCGTCGAGCGTGACGAACGCCATCTTGCCGCGGCGCCCGGTCTGCATCCGCATCGCGGTGACGATGCCGGCGATCAGCGTCGTCTCGCGCTTCGGCTGCAGCGCGGACAGCGGCTGGCGGACGATCTGCGCGAGCTCGTCCGCGTACGCCGCGTACGGGTGCCCGGACACGTAGAAGCCCAGCGCCGCCTTCTCGTGCGCGAGGCGCTCGGCCTCGGTCCATTCGCGCACGTTGACCAGCGGCAGCGCCGCCCGCCTGCTGCTCCTCGCCGAACAGCGACACCTGCGCCGTCGACGCGGCGGCGCGCTCGGCCTCGGCCAGCGCGACGGCGACCGAGGCGAACAGCGTCGCGCGCCGCGCGTCGACGGCGTCGAACGCGCCGGCGCGGATCAGGGCCTCGACGGCGCGGCGGTTGACCAGGCGCTTGTCGACGCGGCCGCAGAAGTCGAAGAGGTCGCGGAACGGCCCGCCCGCCGCGCGCGCCGCGACGATCGCCTCGATCGCCTGCTCGCCGGTGCCCTTGATGCCGCCCAGGCCGTAGCGGATCCGCTTCGCGTCGATCGGCTCGAAGCGGTAGTTCGACGCGTTGACGTCGGGCGGCAGCACCTCGAGGCCGAGCGCGATCGCGTCGTCGCGGAACTGGCGCACCTTGTCGGTGTCGTCCATCACCAGCGACATGTTGGCCGCCATGAACGCGGCCGGGTGGTGCGCCTTGAAGTACGCGGTCTGGAAGGCGACCAGCGCGTAGGCGGCGGCGTGCGACTTGTTGAAGCCGTAGCCGGCGAACTTCTCCATCAGGTCGAAGAGCTGCGTCGCCTTTCCCGCCGACAGGCCGTTCTTCATCGCGCCGGCGGTGAAGATGGCGCGCTGCTCGGCCATCTCCTCGACCTTCTTCTTGCCCATCGCCCGGCGCAGCAGGTCGGCGCCGCCCAGCGTGTAGCCGCCGATCACCTGCGCGATCTGCATCACCTGCTCCTGGTAGACCATGATGCCGTAGGTCGGTCCCAGGATCGGCTCGAGCCGCGGGTCGAGGTAGTCGACGCGCTCGCGGCCGGCCTTGCGCGCGGTGAACTCGGGGATCAGGTCCATCGGCCCCGGGCGGTAGAGCGCGATCAGCGCGATGACGTCCTCGAAGCGCGTCGGCGGCGCCTGCTTCAGCGTGTCGCGCATGCCGCGCGATTCGAACTGGAACACCGCGGTCGTGTTCGCCGTGCGCAGGATGTCGTAGGCGCGCCTTGTCCTCGAGCGGGATCGTCTCGAGCGTCAGCGTCGAGGCGGGGTCGAGGCGCTTCACGTAGCGCAGCGTCCAGTCGAGGATCGTCAGCGTCGTGAGGCCGAGGAAGTCGAACTTGACGAGCCCCACCGCCTCGACGTCGTCCTTGTCGAACTGCGAGACGATCGCGTCGGCGCCGGGCTGCGTGTACAGCGGGCAGAAGTCGGTGAGCTTGCCCGGCGCGATCAGCACGCCGCCCGCGTGCATGCCGACGTTGCGGGTCAGGCCCTCGAGCGCCTCGGCGAGCGCGAGGAGCTCGCGGACCTCCTCCTCCTTCTGCTCGCGCTCGGCCAGCAGCGGCTCCATCGCGCGCGCATCCTTCAGCGTGACGAGCTTGCCCGGCTGGAACGGGATCAGCTTGGCGATGGCGTCGCAGAAGTTGTAGCCGAGGTCGAGCACGCGCCCGACGTCGCGCACCGCGGCCTTCGCGGCCATCGTGCCGAAGGTCGCGATCTGCGACGACCGAGTCGGCGCCGTACTTGCCCTTCACGTAGTCGATGACGCGGTCGCGGCCGTCCTGGCAGAAGTCGATGTCGAAGTCGGGCATCGACACGCGCTCCGGGTTGAGGAAGCGCTCGAACAGCAGCGCGTAGCGCAGCGGGTCGAGGTCGGTGATGCCCAGCGAGTAGGCGACGAGCGAGCCCGCGCCCGAGCCGCGCCCCGGCCCGACCGGGACGCCGTTGCGCTTCGCCCAGTTGATGAAGTCGGCGACGATCAGGAAGTAGCCGGCGAAGCCCATCTGGACGATGGTCTGCGTCTCGAACTCGAGCCTCGCGACGTACTCGGGCCGCCGGCGCTCGCGCTCCGCGGGGTCCGGGTAGAGCTGCGCCAGGCGCCGCTCGAGGCCGGCCGCGGCTTCGGCGCGCAGGTGCGCGTCGAGCGTGACGCCGTCGGGCGTCGGGAAGTCGGGCAGGTAGTTCTTGCCCAGCGGGATCGTGAGGTTGCAGCGCTGCGCGATCGCGACCGAGTTCGCGAGCGCCTCCGGCAGGTCGGCGAACGCCGCCGCCATCTCGGCCTGCGTCTTGAAGTACTGGTCCGGCGTGAACAGCTTCGGCCGGCGCGCGTCGGCCAGCACGTAGCCCTCGGCGATGCACACGCGCGCCTCGTGCGCGCGGAAGTCGTCGCGCCGCAGGAACTGCACCGGGTGCGTCGCGACCACCGGCAGGCCCGTCTCGCCGGCCAGGTGCACGGTGGCGGCGACCAGCGCGTCGTCGTCGGCGTGGCCGGCGCGCTGCACCTCGAGGTAGTAGCGGTCCGGGAAACAGCGCGGCCCACTCGCGCGCGGCCTTCGCCGCGCCGGCGGCGTTGCCCTGCGCGAGCGCGGCGCCGACGTCCCCGTCGCGGCCGCCGGACAGCGCGATCAGGCCGGTCGGTGCCCTCGGCGAACCACTCGCGCCGGAGCTCCGCGTGGCCGCGGTGCTGGTTGCTGCGGTAGGCGCGCGACAGCCAGTCGGCGAGCCTGCAGGTAGCCGGCGCGCGACTGCGCCAGCAGCAGCATCCGGAACGGCTGGTCGCGCTCGCGCCTCGTGCGTCACCCGGACGTCGCAGCCGAAGATCGGCTTCACGCCGCCGCTGCGCGCGGCCTTGTAGAACTTGATCAGCCCGAACGCGTTGGCGAGGTCGGTGAGCGCCAGCGCCGGCATCCCGTCCGCCGCCGCCGCCGCCACCGCGTCGTCGATGCGCACGGTGCCGTCGGCGATCGAGAACTCGCTGTGCAGGCGCAGGTGGACGAAGCGGGGCGAGGTCATGGGGGCGGATCGGAGGTGCTAGAATTTTACTCCGTTCATCCGGTCGACCTCGTCCCGAATCCGTGCCTGCGACCCCGCTTGTCGCGCGCGTGCGGCGGCCTTTCGCCGGCACGCTCGTCGTTGTCGCGCTGCTGCTGCGCGACCGGCTGCGCGACCACGCCCGGCGCGCCGGCAGCGGCAGCGTCGCCGCCGGCCGCGAACGTCGAGCCGCCGCCCGCCAACGTGAACCTCTCGGGCTTCCCGCTGCCGTATCGGCAGGGCTACGCCGACGGCTGCGCGAGCGCCGGCGGCAGCGAGCGCAAGGACGCCGAGCGCTTCGCCGCGGACGGCAACTACCGGACCGGCTGGCAGGACGGCCGCGCGATCTGCGGCCGAGCGCTAGGCCGGCGCCGCGCGCGTTCCCCCGTCGCCGCCGCGTCGCTCCCGCCGATGAAGCCCCATGTTTCGCACCGCGTCCCGCTGCGCGGGCTCGATCACCGCGTGCTGACCTGGGGCGATCCGGCGCGCGCCGAAGCTCTTCCTGCTGCACGGCTGGATGGACGTCGCCGCGTCGTTCCAGTTCCTCGTCGACGCCCTCGAGCGCGACTGGCACGTGATCGCGCCGGACCTGCGCGGCTTCGGCGAGAGCGACTGGCAGCCGCAGGGCTACTGGTTCGCCGACTACGTCGCCGATCTCGAGGCGCTGCTCGATCACTTCGCGCCCGGCGAGCGGGTCGACCCTCGTCGGGCACAGCCTCGGCGGCAACGTCGTCATGCAGTACGCGGGCGTGCGGCCGCAGCGCGTGCGCGCGCTGGTCTCGCTCGACGGCTTCGGCATCCCGGCCGAGAGCGCGGAGAAGGCGCCGAAGAAGATCGCGCGCTGGCTCGATGCGCTGCGCGAGCCCGCGGGCTTCAAGCCCTACGCGAGCCTCGAGGCCGTCGCCGACCGGCTGCAGGCGAACAATCACCGGCTGCCGCGCGAGCGCGCGCTGTTCCTCGCGGCGTGCTGGGCCGAGGTGCTGGCGGACGGCAGCGCGCGGCTGCGCGCCGACCCGCGGCACAAGCTGCCGTTCCCGACCGTCTACCGGATGGACGAGGTGCAGGCGGTCTGGCGCGGCATCACCGCGCCGGTCCTGTGGGTCGCCGCGGCCGAGTCCGACATTCCGAAGTGGCTGAACGATCATCCGGAGGGCGAGGCCGGCGCCGACAACCTCGCCGGCGTGCGGCGCCGCTTCGCGCACGTGCCGAACGGCCGCCTGGTGACGATCGCCGACGCGGGCCACATGCTGCACCACGACCAGCCGGCCGCGGTGGCGGCCGCGATCGAGTCCTTCCTCGGGGCGCTCGCCGCCGAGTGACCCGTGACGCGAGCGCCATCGCCGAACGGGCGCCGCGACGGCCGCCCGGGCAGCGCGCTTCGCCCCGATCCCGCCCCGTGAAGCGCTTCGCCATCGATTCCCGCAAGGCCGCCTACGTCGCGCTCGTCGTGCTGACGCTGGTCTGGGGCAACAACTGGGCGGTCATGAAGCTGGCGCTGGCCCGCGCCGATCCCGTCACCTACAACATCCATCGCACGTTCGTCGCGATCGCCGCGCTGTTCGCGGTGCTGCTCTGGCAGCGCCGCCGGCTGCTCCCGGAGATCGTGGCTCGCCGTCGTCGTCACCGGCTTCTTCCAGACGACGCTGAACCTCACCGCGACGACGATGGCGCTCGCCGGGGGCGGCGCGGGGCGCACGTCGGTGCTGGTGTTCACGATGCCGTTCTGGACGATCCTGATCGCGTGGCCGGTGCTGGGCGAGCGGCTGAAGGGCCTGCAGTGGCTCGCCGTCGCGCTGGCCTTCGCCGGGCTCACGCTGGTCGTCGAGCCGTGGAACTGGCAGGGCGACCTCGCGCCGAAGCTCTGGGCCGTGCTGTCCGGCTTCGGCTGGGCGGCGGGCACCGTCGCCGATCAAGTACTTCCAGCGCGAGCGCAGCTTCGACATGCTGAACTTCATGGCCTGGCAGATGCTGCTGGGCATGCTGCCGGTGCTGCCGATCGCGCTCGTCTATCCGACGCGGCCGCCCGAGTGGGACGCGACGTATACGCTGCTGCTGCTCTACACCGGCGCGGTCTCGACGGCGGGCGGCTTCATGCTGTGGATCGCGGTCCTGCGCTGGCTCACCGCGGGCGCGGCGTCGCTCAACATGCTCGCGATCCCGGTGATCGCGCTCGTGTCGTCGATGCTGTTCTTCGGCGAGCGCCTGACCCCGCTCGAGTGGTCGGGGATCGCGCTGTCTCGGCGCCGGACTGCTGCTGGTCTCGCTGCGCGCGTGGCAGGCGAGCCGCGAGGGCCGGCGCGACGCGGCGGAGCCGCCGCTGATCGAGGGCAGCTGAAGGCACGGCCTGTGCCGGCGATCGGCGCGCTGCGCCGTGCCGTACCGTGCGCCGGCGTGCGCTGGCGTGGCGGGGGCCGCCGGGTGCGGGCTTCGAGTGCCGCCAGGCGTGTCGGGTCGGCGCGAGTGGCACGGCCCGGGCGGCCAAAACACGGCCACCCGGACCGAGCCTCACGCGCCACCCCGACGGCGGCACAGGCGCCCGCACCCGGCGGCCCCCGCCACGCCGGGACGGTGGCGTGCGGGGATTGCAAGCCGGCGTGAACGGCGACACCGGTGTCGATCGGTCGGTCGATTGCGCGCGACGTGCCGGCGTCGTTCGTGGTTGCCGCGATCACCGTGATCAACGCGGTCACGAAGTGATGGTCGTCACGGTCGAGACTCACGGCCAAGTCGCGCGGTCGGGTGTGCCAACGCAGTCCACTGACTCCGGCGTGGCGGGGGCCGGCGGGTGCGGGCGCCTGTGCCGCCGTCGTTGCGGCGCGTGCGGCTCGCCTCGGGTCGGCGTGGGTTGCCGACCCGGGGCGATCGACACGCGCCGCAACGACAAGCTTGGCGGCACTCGAAGCCCGTACCCGCCGGCCCCCGCCACGCCAGCGCGCACGGCGACTCGGCGCCACTCGAAGCACCGCACCCGCCGAGCCACCGCCGCGCCGGCGCGCAGCACGATCGATACCCCAACATCGCGAAGAACGTAAAATGAGCGGTTGCCGGCCCTTCGGCCGGCACCTGACGTGATGTCCGCCCCGATGCCGCCTCCGGCGCCGCCCGACCTTTCCTCCCTCACGATCGACCGCAGCCTCGCCCCGGTGCCGCGCCGCCGCCGGCGCCGCTGGTGGTGGGCCGCGCTGGCGGTCGCGATCGTCGCCGCCGCCCTGGCCTGGCAGTTCGCGGTGCCGCGCGCCCGGCGCCGTGCAGACGACGCCGGTGGTCACGACCTACCCGGCGCAGCAGTTCGTCGTGCTGAACGCGACCGGCTACGTGGTCGCGCAGCGCAAGGCGGCGATCGCGTCGAAGGCGACCGGCCGCCTCGAGTGGCTGGGCGTGGCCGAGGGCTCGCGGGTGAAGGCGGGCGAGGTCATCGCGCGCATCGACAGCCGCGACGTCGTCGCGCAGGAGGCGAGCGCGCAGGCGGCGGTGCGCGCGGCGAAGGCGGGCCTGACGCAGGCCGAGGCCGAGCTGCGCGACGCGCGGGTCCAGCAGAAGCGCAGCGAGGACCTCGTCGCGCAGGGCTTCGTGTCGCAGGCGTCGCTCGACACGGCGAAGTGGCGCACCGACCGCGCGGCGGGGGGCGTCGCCAGCGCGCAGGCGGCGATCGCCGTCGCCGAAGCCAACGCGCGCAATGCGCAGATCGCCGTCGACTACACGCAGATCCGCGCGCCGTTCGACGGCGTGATCCTGTCGAAGAGCGCCAACGTCGGCGACCTGGTGACGCCGTTCTCGTCGGCGACGGACTCGAAGGGCGCGGTGGTCACGATGGCCGACATGAGCACGCTCGAGGTCGAGGCCGACGTCTCCGAGTCGAGCCTGTCGAAGGTGAAGGTCGGCCAGCCCTGCGAGATCACGCTCGACGCGCTGCCCGACACGCGCTTTCGCGGCCGCATCAGCCGGATGGTGCCGACGGTCGACCGGGCGAAGGCGACGGTGATGACCAAGGTGCGGTTCGAGCGGATCGATCCGCGCGTGCTGCCGGAGATGAGCGCGAAGGTGTCGTTCCTGTCGCAGGAGGTGACGCCCGAGGAGGAGAAGCCGATCGTCGCCGTCAGCGCCGACGCGCTGGCGCAGCGCGGGGGCCGCAGCGTCGTGTTCGCCGTCCGCGACGACGTCGCGGTCGAGGTGCCGGTGACCCCGGGCCCGAAGGTCGGCGAGCTCACGGCGATCACCGGCGCGGTGCGCTCCGGCGACAAGCGTCGTGAAGAACCCGCCGCCGGATCTCGCCGGCGGCGCGCCGGTCAAGGTCGCCCGAAGTGAGCCCGACGGGCCGTCCCGAGCGCGAACTGCCCTCCGCAGGGAAGGCGCGCAGCGCCAGCGTGCGCAACGTGACTGCGCCGCTGGTCGTCGTCGAGCGACTGACCAAGTACTACGTTCGCGGCGAGCAGGTCATCCCGGTGCTCGTCGACATCAACCTCGACATCGCGGCCGGCGAGTACCTCGCGCTGATGGGGCCGTCGGGCTCGGGCAAGTCGACGCTGCTCAACCTGATCGCCGGCATCGACAAGCCGAGCTCGGGCGCGATCCGGGTCGCCGGCGTCGACATCGCGCGGCTCTCCGACGCCGAGCTCGCCGCGTGGCGCGCGGCGAACATCGGCTTCATCTTCCAGTTCTACAACCTGATGCCGGTGCTGTCGGCGTTCGACAACATCGAGCTGCCGCTGCTGCTGACGGCGCTGTCGCGCCGCGAGCGCCGCGAGCGCGTCGCCACGGCGCTCGCGCTGGTCGGGCTCACCGACCGCCAGGAGCACTACCCGAACGAGCTCTCCGGCGGCCAGCAGCAGCGCGTCGCGATCGCCCGTGCGCTGATCTCGGACCCGACGCTGATCGTCGCCGACGAGCCGACCGGCGATCTCGACCGGACGACGGCCGAGGAGATCCTGGGGCTGCTCGAGCGGCTGAATCGCGAGCTCGGCAAGACGATCGTCATGGTGACGCACGACCCGAAGGCGGCCGAGAAGGCGCACCGGGTGGCGCACCTCGAGAAGGGCGTGCTGGCCGGCTGATCCGGCCGTGGCCGGCAGTTACGACTTCGCCGGCGGCGCGCCGGACGGATTCCTGGCCCGACTCCAGCATGTCCTCGTCGAGCGCCAGCTCGAGGTCGAGCGTCGGCTGGCGCTTCGGCGCGGGCGGCGGCATCCGGGCGGCGGGTCCCGGCGCGGCGGCGGCCTGCGCCCGCTTCCTGCGCGCCGCGTCGCTGTCCGCGCCGAGCGTGTCCGCGAGGTGGCGCAGGAACAGGATGTCCTCGTAGGCCGCCAGCGAGAAGCCGCCGCGGCGGCCGTCGCGATTCTCGTGCAGCAGGTGGTCGAGGAACTCGCGGCACTCGGGCTTGCCCCACAGCACGATCAGCTGCCGGATGACGTGCGGGAAGCCCTCGAGCCCGCGGTCGCCCTGCGCGCGCTGCTTGTACGCTTCCCACGCGGGCGTCTGGGCGTTGAACCGGGCGTGGAACTCGTCGGCGAGCGCACGGAATTCCTGCTCGCGCTTCTGCGTCGTGGTACAGGTCGAGCAGCATCAGCCAGGCGGCCGGCAGCGAATTGGGCTTGGTCTGGATGTGCTCGCGCAGCACGTCGATCGCGCGGTCCGGGCGATTGAACGCGAGGTAGACGCCGGCCTCCTCGGTGACGTGCGAGAGCTCGGTGACGTCGACCTCGGTCGGCTTCGCCGTCGCGCCCTGGCCGAAGGTGGTGTGCAGCTTCGCGCCAACCGCCTCGGCGGCCTTGAGCGCCGCGGCGCCGATCCCGGATGCGGGGCCGCGACCGGGGGGCGGAATGGTGGTGGTGCGCGCCGTGTTCGCGGCGGCCGCCACCCAGGCCGGCGTCGGCGGCGCGGCGCCGCCGCGCGAGCAGGAGTGCCGCGAGCAGCACGGCGACGCCGACGACCGCGACGAGGAACGGCCAGTTCTCGCCCCACCAGCGGCCGATCACCGCCATCGGCGCATCGCGCGCGGCCTTCTCGGCGGCGAGACGCGGCGGCCTGCGCCGCCTGCTTCGTCTCGGCCTCCTTCATCTCGGCCTGCATCTTGTCGACCAGCGCGGTCAGCTCGACCACGCGCTGCTGCAGCGCGGCCGCCTCGGCATCGAGCGCCGCGGCTGTTTCCGCCGTGGGCGAGCCCGCGCGCGCGGCAGGGCCGCGCTCGACGGGAATCGGCGCCTGGCCCTTGCCGGGCGCCGCGGCTTCGCCGGCCGGGGCGGCCGACGACACGGTGAGCTTGGGCTGCGGCGCCGGCACCACCGCCGGAGCGGGTGCGCGGGCGGCGGCCGCCGGCGCCGGGGCGCGTCGCGCCGGGGCCGCTTCGGCCTTGGGTGCGGCTGCGGGTGCTGCCGCCGCACCCGCGATCGCCGTGGCGGGCACGCCAGGGGCGGCCGCCACGGTCGTCGCGGCGCGCCGGCGTGGCGCCGGTCGGGCCTTGGGCGCGGCCGCAGCGCCGGTGCCGGCCCCGGCGGCGGGGGCCCCTCGTCGCCGCGGCGCGGGCGCCGACGACGGCGCCGTCAGGACGCGCGACGCCGGGACGGGCGCTTCCGGCGGCGCGGCGACCGGCGCGCCGATCACCGGCGGATCCATCAGCAGCGTGTACTCGCGGCGGACCGTGCTGTCGCAGCCGGCCTGCAGCGTCAGCCGCAGCACCGGATCGACGGCCGCGCGGGGCGAGGTCACGACCGCGCGGGCGCCGTCGGCCGTGCGCTCGAACGCGACCCGCGCCGTCGTCACCTCGGGGATGCCGTCGCTGCTGCGCCCGGACGGCACGAGCCGCAGGCATTCGCCGGCCATGTTCTCGCCCGGACCGACGATGATCGGCACGACGATGCGCAGCGCCGATCCCAGCGCCGACTGCTGCGTGACCTCGCCCAGGCCCACCGCCTGCGCGAGGCCGGCAGCGACGAGCATCGGCGCCGCCAGCGCGCGAACCATTGCGCGCCCGCGCCGGGCGAACCGGACGCGGGGGCCGCGAGCGAAGGGCGCGTCGGGCGGGACCGTGGCTGTCGTCATTTGTCTTGTTGTCCGGCCGTCGGGCAGTCGCGCGGCGGGCGCATTAGTGTAGCAGGATCAACCGGGGTCGAGGCCGGTCGCCGGCGTGGGTTAAACTCGCCCGGTTACCGGTCCGTAACGCCCGGCCGCCGCGACCCCGCGGCGCCGCGGCCAGCGCCCGCCTTGTTCCTGCCCCGCCTCGTCGTCAAGAACGCGTTCCGGCACACGTTGCGCACGTCGCTGACGGTCGTCGGCATCGTCGTCGCGATCACCGCGTTCGGGCTGCTGCGCACGGTCGTCGACGCCTGGTACGCGAGCGCGAACGGCAGCTCCAGCGCGCGGCTGGTCACGCGGAGCTCGATCTCGCTGGTGTTCCCGCTGCCGCTCACCTACGCGGCGAAGCTGCGCCAGGTGCCCGGGGTGACCGGGGTCTCCTGGGCCAACTGGTTCGGCGGCGTCTACATCTCCGAGCGCAACTTCTTTCCGCAGTTCGCCGTCGACGCGGCCTACCTACCTCGACCTGTACCCGGAGTTCCTGCTGCCGGACGAGGAGCGCAAGGCGTTCATCGCCGACCGCAGGGGCGCGATCGTCGGGCGCAAGCTCGCCGACCGGTACGGCTGGAAGGTGGGCGACACGATCCCGCTGCGGGGCACGATCTATCCGGGCACCTGGACCTTCACGCTGCGCGGCATCTACGACGCGGGGGAGCCGGCGACCGACACCTCGACGATGTACTTCCACTGGAGCCTGCTCAACGAGACGATCAAGCGGATCTATCCGCGCCGCGGCGACCAGACCGGCGTCTTCATCGAGCGGCTCGCGCGACCCGCGAGCAGGCGGCCGAGGTGTCGACGGCGATCGACGCGACGTTCAGGAACTCGCTCGCCGAGACGCTGACCGAGACCGAGAAGGCGTTCCAGCTGTCGTTCGTCGCGATGGCCGACGCGATCCTGCTCGCGATCGAGGCGGTCAGCTACGTCGTCATCCTGATCATCATGGCGGTGATGGCGAACACGATGGCGATGACGGCGCGCGAGCGCAGCGCCGAGTACGCGACGCTCAAGGCGCTGGGCTTCTCCGGCGGCTTCGTCGCGGGGCTGATCTTCGCCGAGTCGCTCGCGATCGCCGGCGCGGGCGGCGCGCTCGGGATCGCGCTGACGTTCCCGCTGTCCGACGCGTTCGCGGCGACGGTGGGGTCGATGTTCCCGGCGGTCGCGGTGAGCGGCGCGACCGTCGCGCTGCAGGCGGCGGCGGCGCTCGTCATCGGCGCCGTGGCCGCGGCGCTGCCGGCGTGGCGCGTGATGCGCACGCGCATCGTCGACGGCCTGCGCGCGATCGGCTGAGGGAGGCGCCGGAATGACGGTCCCGTTCGCCTACGTCGTGCGCAACCTCTACGCCCGCCGGCTGACGACGGTCCTGACCGCGGGCGGCATGGCGCTGGTCGTCTACGTGTTCGCGACGGTGCTGATGCTGCGCGCGGGGCTGGAGCAGACGCTGGTCGACACCGGGCAGGACGACAACGTGGTCGTGATCCGGCGCTCGGCGCAGTCCGAGGTCCAGAGCGGCATCGACCGCAGGCAGGCGGGCATCGTCGAGAGCCTGCCCGACGTCGCGACCGGCGCAGGACGGCCAGCGCCTGGTGTCGAAGGAACCGGTCGTCCTCATCAGCCTCCAGAAGCGCGACCGCGCGAAGCCGGCCAACGTCGTGATCCGCGGCGTGACCGCGGCCGGGCTCGGGCTGCGGCCGCAGGTGCGCCTCGCCGAGGGCCGGATGTTCCGCCCGGGCACGTCCGAGATCGTCGTCGGACGATCGATCGGGCAGGGCTTCCAGGGGACGGGCATCGGCGAGACGCTGCGCTTCGCCTCGCGCGACTGGACGATCGTCGGCATGTTCGACGCCGGGCGCACCGGCTTCGATTCCGAGATCTGGGGCGACGCCGAGCAGATGCTGCAGGCGTTCCGGCGCGCGGGGTACTCGTCGCTGATCTTCCGGCTCGCCGACCCCGCGCGCTTCGACGCGGTCAAGGCCGCCATCGAGTCCGACCCGCGGCTCACGCTGGAGGCCAAGCGCGAGCGGCGCTTCTACGCCGAGCAGTCCGAGTCGCTGTCGCGGTTCATCGGCATCCTCGGCACGACGATCTCGGTGATCTTCTCGATCGGCGCGATCATCGGCGCGATGATCACGATGTACGCGAGCGTGGCCTCGCGCACGGCCGAGATCGGCACGCTGCGCGCCATCGGCTTCCCGCGCGGGGCGATCCTGGTCGCGTTCCTGGCGGAGGCGCTGCTGCTCGGGCTCGCCGGCGGCGTGGCCGGGCTCGTTGCCGCGTCGTTCATGCAGGCGCTGACGATCTCGACGACCAACTTCCAGACGTTCGCCGAGCTCGCGTTCACGTTCGCGCTGACGCCGGCGATCGTCGCGTCGGCGCTCGCGTTCGCGCTGGCGATGGGCTTCGTCGGCGGGTTCCTGCCGGCCGCGCGCGCGGCGCGGATGAAGATCGTCGACGCGCTGCGCGCCGCGTAGAAGTGGGGACAGACCACCGTTTCCCGTGCGGGAAAACGTGGTCTGTCCCGTGTCCCGACGTGCTAGTCCGTCAGCTGCAGGCGCGCGTCGGCGATCAGCTTCTTCCAGGCCCTGAGGTCGGCCTCGATGATCGCGCCGAGGTCGCGCGGCGGGCCGGGGATCAGCTCGGCGCCTTCCCTCTCGAGGCGCTCGCGCACGTCGGGCTGCGCCAGCACCTTCTGCGTCTCGGCGTTGAGCCGGGCGACGATCTCGGGCGGCGTGCCGGCCGGCGCGACGATGCCCCAGTAGTTGATGACCTCGGCGTTGGCGACGCCCGCTTCGGCCCACGACGGCACGTCGGGCAGCAGCTTCGCGCGCTTCCTGCCCGTCACGGCCAGCACCCGGACCTTGCCTTCCTTGAGCTGCGGCAGCGTCGCCGGGATCGACGCCGTCATCGCGTCGATGCGGCCGGCCAGGAGGTCGACGGTCGCGGGCGCGATGCCCTTGTACGGCACGTGGACGATGTCGACGCCCGCCCGCACGTTGAGGAGCTCGAGCGCCAGGTGGTTGATGCTGCCGACGCCGGCGGAGCCGTAGTTGAGCGTGCCCGGCTTCTGCTTCGCGAGCGCCAGGAACTCCTTCATCGTCGCGGCCGGGACCGCCGGGTTGACGACGAACGCGAGCGGACCCGACGCGATCGGCGCCACCGGCGCGAACTGCGTCACCGGGTCGTAGCCGGCGTTCTTCGACGACGCGGCCACGGTCGTGAACGGGCCGGCGACGAAGAGCAGCGTGTAGCCGTCCGGGTCCGCGCGGGCGGCTTCGACCGCGCCGATCGCGCCGCCCGCGCCGACGCGGTTGTCGGCGACGATCGTCGCGCCCATCGCCTCGCCGAGCTTCTGCGCGACCAGCCGGGCGACGGTGTCGGTGCCGGCGCCGGGCGGGAAGGGGACGATCAGCCGGATCGGCCGCGACGGGTAGGCGGGGGCCTGGGCGAGGGCGGGCAGCGCCAGCGCGCAGAGCAGCGCGCAGGCGGCGAGGCGAAGGAGATGACGCATGGCGGCGGCGGAGGCGTTGGTTCGGGGCGGGTGGCGGGGCGGTCAGTCCTCGCCTTCCTTGGGGATCACGTCGACGTTGTCGATCAGCCGCGTCGAGCCCAGCGTCGCCGCGCCCAGCACGATCAGCAGGTTCGGGTGGTCGTAGCCTTCCGGGTGCGGGATGCGCATGCCGAGGCCGTGGCGGATCGCGATGTAGTCGACCTTCCAGCCGCGCCGCGCGAGCTCGGCGCGCCCGGCGATCTCCAGGTTCGCGTAGTCGTGGCGGCCGAGCACGATCTCGTCGGCGATGCCGCGCAGCACGCGGTAGAGGTTCGGCGCCTCGGCGCGCTCGTCGGCCGTCAGGTAGCCGTTGCGCGACGACAGCGCCAGGCCGTCGGGCGCGCGCACCGTCTCGGCGGGCACGATCTGGATCGGCATGTTGAACTGCTGGACCATGCCGCGGACGATCTTCAGCTGCTGCCGGTCCTTCTTGCCGAACACGGCGACGTCGGGCTGGACGAGGTTGAAGAGCTTCAGCACGACCGTGCACACGCCGTTGAAGAAGCCGGGCCGCGACGCGCCCTCGAGCTCCTCGGCCAGCGGCGGCGGCTGCACGCGGTAGACCTGCGGCGTCGGGTACATCTCGTGCTCGAGCGGCAGGAACAGCACGTCGACGCCGATCTCCTCCAGCCCGCTGCGATCGGCGTCGATCGTGCGCGGATAGCGGTCGAAGTCCTCGTTGGGCCCGAACTGCAGCCGGTTGACGAAGATGCTGGCGACGACCGCGTCGCCGTTGCTGCGCGCGATGTCCATCAGCGACAGGTGGCCCTGGTGCAGGTTGCCCATCGTCGGGACGAAGGCGACGCGGTCGGCGCCGGCGAGGCACTCGGACAGCTCGGCAGCGGTCTGGGCGATCTTCATGCGGGGTTCCGGTCGGCGGTGATTGGTCGGGGCAAACGCGCGTAGGGTACCACCGCCGGCAGTGGACCCCCACGCCCCCGAGGGGGCGCAATTCGCGCTCGGGGCGGCCCTTCGCGCTCATGCCCCGCTACGCGCTCTGCCCGAGGTTGAAGAACTCGCGCCGGCCGCGCATCGAGCCGATGCGCGCGAGCAGCAGCGACAGGTGCTCGGGGTTGGCGACGAAGTTGAGCCGCTCGCTGTTGACGATCAGGAGCGGCGCGTCCTCGTACTGGTAGAAGTAGCGGCTGTAGGCGTCGGCCAGCCGCGCGAGGTAGTGCGCCGAGATCGTGCGCTCGTACTCGACGCCGCGCTCCTTCACGCGCTCGACGAGCGTCTCGACCGGCGCCTGCAGGTAGATGACGAGGTCCGGCGTCGGCGCCTCCGGCTTCACGTGCGCGTAGACCTTCTCGTAGAGCCGGTACTCGGCGTCCGACAGGTTGAGGCGGGCGAACAGCGGGTCCTTGTCCAGCATGAAGTCGCCGACGGTCGCGCGCCGGAACATGTCGAGCTGCCCGACGCCGCGCAGCTGGTCGACGCGCTGGAACAGGAACGTGAGCTGCGTCGGCAGCGCGAAGCGCGCCATGTCCTCGTAGAAGCGGGCGAGGAACGGGTTGTCCTCCGGGCGCTCGAGCAGCGTGTCGCCGGACAGCCGCGCGGCGATCTGCCGGGCGAGGCTCGTCTTGCCGGCGCCGATCGGGCCTTCGACGACGACGTAGCGGCAGCGCTCGAGGTCCATGGCGGGGCGCTTCGCGTCAGCGCAGCGCGTGCGCGCGGGTGCGCACGATGCGCTGGCTGCCGACCGCGCGCAGGAACGGCCGCGCGAGCCCGCGCCCGGGGATGACGGCGGCGGGGGCGAGGTCGGCGAGCGGGCGCAGCACGAACGCGCGCTCGTGCATCCGCGGGTGCGGCACGACGAGCCCGGCGCCGCGATCCGCCGCCGCCCGTAGAGGAGCAGGTCGAGATCCAGCGTGCGCGGCGCGTTGCGGCCCGCCTCGCGCGAGCGGTCGCGCCGCTGCGCCCGCTCGATCGCGTGCAGCGCGGCGAGCAGCGCGCGCGGCGACAGCGTCGTGCGCGCGGCGGCGACGGCGTTCACGTAGTCGGGCTGCGGCACGGCGCAGCCGACCGGCGCGCTGGCGTAGTTCGCGGACACGCCGACGACCGAGTGCCGCGGCAGCCGGGCGAGCGCGGCGACGGCGCGGGCGAGCTGGCGCCGCGGGTGACCGAGGTTGCTGCCGAGGCCGATGTACACCAGCGTGCAGCTCACCAACGGCCCCCACACTCCCCGAGGGGGCGCGGTTCGCGCTTGGGGCGGCCCGGCGCGCTCACTGCCAGCGGCTCCGCGCCGGGGTCGCCGGGGGCCTCGTCGGCGCGGCGGCCGCGCCCGCGGCCGCGCGACCGGCGCTTCTTCTTCGGGCCCTCGTCCGGGCGCAGCATCGCCTCGCGCTCGGCGTGCGCCGCGTCGGCGAAGCGCGTCCCACCAGTCGGCGAGGTCGGCCAGGTCGCCCTCGAGCTCGCCGCTCTGGCAGCGCAGGCGAGGAAATCCCACGCGGCGCGGAAGCGCGGATGCTCGAGCAGCCGGAACGGCCGCTGCCCCGAGCGCTGCAGGAAGCGCGGCTGCAGCGACCAGATCTCCTTGATCGTCGCCTCGAAGCGGCGCGGGATCGCGATCTGCTTCGCCTGCGCGCTCGAGCACGTCGTCCATCGCGTCGAACAGCGCGGGGATCGGCTTGTCGCCGCGCGCCGTCGCGGCGTTCCACGCCGCCAGCACCTCGTGCCACAGCAGCGTCGCGAACAGGAAGGCCGGCGAGACCCCGCGCTCCTGGCGCACGCGCTCGTCGGTGTTGGCGAGCGCGAGGTCGATGAAGCGGTGGCCGAGCGGCTGCTCGACGATCACGTCGAGCATCGGCAGCAGGCCGTGGTGCAGGCCGTGCGCGCGCAGGCTCTTGACCGTCTCGACGGCGTGGCCGGACAGCAGCAGCTTCTGCATCTCGTCGAAGAGCCGCGCCGGCGGGACGTTGGCGAGCAGGTCGGCGAGCTTCGGGATCGGCGCCGCGGTCTTCGCCTCGATCGCGATCCCGAGCTTCGCCGCGAGCCGCACGGCGCGCAGCATGCGCACCGGATCCTCGCGGTAGCGCGTCGTCGGGGGGCCGATCAGCTTCAGCCGCCGGGCGCGGATGTCGGCGACGCCGCCGACGAAGTCCCAGACCTCCTCGGTGGCGGGATCGAAGTACAGCGCGTTGATCGTGAAGTCGCGGCGCGCGGCATCCTCGGCCTGCGTGCCGTAGACGTTGTCGGTGATCAGGCGCCCGTGCTCGTCGGTCGCGTCGTCGCCCGTCTGCGGGGCGCGGAACGTCGACACCTCGATCGTCTCGGCGCCGACGTGCACGTGGACGAGGCGGAACCGCCGGCCGATCAGGTAGGCGCGGCGGAACAGCGGCTTGACGTCCTCGGGGTGGGCGTCGGTCGCGATGTCGAAGTCCTTGGGCTCGAAGCCGAGCATCAGGTCGCGCACGGCGCCGCCGACGACGAACGCCTTGAAGCCGGCCTCGTGCAGGCGCCGCGTGACCTGCAGCGCGCCCGGGCTGATCTGCGTCTGCCGGACCGGGTGGTCGTCGCGGCCGTAGACGCGGGGCCGAGCCCTTGCCCTTGCCTGGCAGCAGGCGCTCGATCAGGCGACGGATCATCGGGAGGGCGGGACGGCGCGAGGCGGCCGGAACGGATGCGGGCAAGGGCGGGCCGAAGTGGCGTGGCGCGGGTCGGGCGTGGCGGCGCGAGCGTCCGGGCCCGTCAGCGTTCGGTTGCCGATGATAGCACGCGCCCCGGCGCCGATTCGACGCGACGAGGCGCCCGGCGGCAGGCCGTCGACCGTCCACGCGCCGACCGCCCGGCGGACGAGGCGCAGCGTCGGCAGGCCGACGGCGGCGGTCATCCGGCGCACCTGGCGGTTGCGCCCCTCGGTGAGCGTCAGCTCCAGCCAGCCGTCGGGATCGCCTTGCGCCGGCGGATCGGCGGGTCGCGCGGCCACAGCCCGTCCGGCTCGGGCGATCGCGCGCACCGCGCCGGGCCGCGTGACGAAGTCGCCGAGGTCGACGCCCGCCTCCAGCGCGGCGAGCTGCGCGGGCGTCGGGATGCCCTCGACCTGCGCCCAGTAGACCTTGGCGAGCTTGTGCTCGCGGGTCGGCGATCCGCGCCTGCAGGGCGCCGTCGGCGGTCAGCACGACCAGGCCCTCGCTGTCGGCGTCCAGCCGGCCTGCCGGGTAGACGCCCGGCACCCGGACGAAGTCGGCGAGCGTCGGCTTGCCGCTGCCGTCGGCGGAGAACTGGCACAGCACGCCGTACGGCTTGTTGAGCAGCACGACCGTGCGGGCGCCGCGGCGGCCGGCGTGCCGCCGCGCGCGGACCGGCGCGCGCCGCGCCGGGTGCCGGTTTCGCCGTGGCAGGCTTCATCGAAAACGGCGGATAATCCGACGGCTGGCACCATTCGTACTGTCACCCCCGCGAGAGCACCACGCGCGCACGCCGCGGCGAGCGAAGCGGCCGGACGACGGCCGAACGCGGCGAATATCCAAGGAGAACCCATGCCCAGCTACCAGCACGTCAACGTTCCGGCCGGCGGCCAGAAGATCACCGTCAACCAGGATTTTAGCCTCAACGTTCCGGACCAGCCGATCATCCCGTACATCGAGGGCGACGGCACGGGCTTCGACATCACGCCGGTGATGATCAAGGTCGTCGACGCGGCGGTCGCGAAGGCCTACGGCGGCAAGCGCAAGATCCACTGGATGGAGATCTACGCCGGCGAGAAGTCGACGAAGGTCTACGGTCCCGACGTGTGGCTGCCCGAGGAGACGCTCTCGATCCTCAAGGACTACGTCGTCTCGATCAAGGGCCCGCTGACCACGCCGGTCGGCGGCGGCATCCGCTCGCTGAACGTCGCGCTGCGCCAGGAGCTCGACCTCTACGTGTGCCTGCGCCCGGTGCGCTGGTTCAAGGGCGTGCCCAGCCCGGTGAAGGAGCCGGAGAAGACCGACATGGTGATCTTCCGCGAGAACTCCGAGGACATCTACGCCGGCATCGAGTGGGCGGCCGAGTCCGACGCAGGCGAAGAAGGTCATCGACTTCCTGATCAACGAGATGGGCGTCAAGAAGATCCGCTTCCCGGCGACCTCCGGCATCGGCATCAAGCCGGTCTCGCGCGAGGGCACGAGCGCCTCGTGCGCAAGGCGATCCAGTACGCGATCGACAACGACAAGCCGTCGGTGACGCTCGTGCACAAGGGCAACATCAGAAGTTCACCGAGGGCGCGTTCCGCGACTGGGGCTACGCGCTCGCGCAGAAGGAGTTCGGCGCGAAGCTGATCGACGGCGGGCCGTGGTGACGTTCAAGAACCCGAAGACCGGCCGCGAGCATCGTCATCAAGGACGTGATCGCCGACGCCTTCCTGCAGCAGATCCTGCTGCGCCCGGCCGAGTACAGCGTGATCGCGACGCTGAACCTCAACGGCGACTACATCTCCGACGCGCTGGCGGCGCAGGTCGGCGGCATCGGCATCGCGCCCGGCGCGAACCTGTCGGACACCGTCGCGATGTTCGAGGCGACGCACGGCACCGCGCCGAAGTACGCCGGCAAGGACTACGTCAACCCGGGCTCCGAGATCCTGTCGGCCGAGATGATGCTCGTGCACATGGGCTGGAAGGAAGCCGCCGCGCTGATCGTGTCGAGCCTCGAGAAGGCGATCGCCGACAAGGTCGTCACCTACGACTTCGCGCGCCTGATGGCCGGCGCGACGCAGGTGTCGTGCTCGGGCTTCGGCAAGGCGATGATCGAGCGGATGTAGCGGCCGCGGCCGGCGCCGGCACGCCACGTGCCGCCGCGTCACGGGCGCCGGCGCCGCGATCCGGGTGGCGCGCGGCCCCCGCGAAGCAGGCGCGACAACGCAAAAAGCCCGCCGGAGCGGCGCTCTTCTGCGCTGAGCCGCGCCGGTGACGGCGCGGCAGGCGCTTGCGCGCGGCGTCAGACGGCCTGGATGTTCGAGGCCTGCTTGCCCTTCGGGCCCTGGGTCACTTCGAAGCTGACCTTCTGGCCTTCCTTCAGCGTCTTGAAGCCCGGCATGTTGATCGCCGAGAAATGGGCGAAGAGGTCCTCGCCGCCGCCGTCCGGCGTGATGAAGCCAAAGCCCTTTGCGTCGTTGAACCACTTGACGGTTCCGGTTGCCATAGTGCTACTTCCTTCCAGAATGAACGATGTTGTGGTGTTTGGACAGCAAGTACTACGTGCGGCAGACGCGGCAGCTTGAGGCTTACGGCGAACCGGAACAGCAGCCACTTAGGAGCCAAACAGCGCTTTTTCTACGCGTTAAGTCGCACGGGCGTCAAGCCGGCGGCCGGCGTTTTTCCGCGCCCACTTGAAAAATCTGTTGCAATCATCAAACATAGCCTCGTCACATACCTCGTGTCGCAACGGAAATGGCGAACCAGCGGCAGGACGGCAGCCTACTCGAGGCCGAGAAAACCCGGCTCAAGCCGCCGCCGCTGTACAAGGTGCTGCTGCTGAACGACGACTACACGCCGATGGACTTCGTGGTCGTCGTGTTGCAGACTGTGTTCGCGATGAGCCGGGAGAAGGCCACGCAGGTGATGCTGCAGGTGCACCGGGAGGGGATGGGCGTCTGCGGCACGTACACGCGGGAGGTGGCGACCGCGAAGGTGGAGCAGGTGATCGAGCATCGCGCGGAAGCACCAGCATCCGCTGCAGTGCACGATGGAGGAGGCTTGAGCGTGGGGTTCGGGCAGTCAACCGGCGGCGCCGCAATCCGCGGCCCGGCGGACCGGCGTGGCGAGAGGCACACACGATGATCGCGCAGGAACTTGAAGTATCCCTCCACATGGCTTTTGTCGAGGCCCGGCAGAAGCAGCACGAGTTCATCACCGTCGAGCACCTGCTGCTCGCGATGCTGGACAACCCGTCCGCGGCCGAGGTGCTGAAGGCCTGCGGCGTCGACCTCGAGGAGCTGCGCGGCGTGCTCGCCGACTTCATCAGCGAGCACACGCCGCGGCTGTCGCCGCACTCGGACGCCGACACGCAGCCGACGCAGGGCTTCCAGCGCGTGATCCAGCGCGCGATCCTGCACGTGCAGTCGTCCGGCAAGAAGGAGGTCACCGGCGCCAACGTGCTGGTCGCGATCTTCGGCGAGAAGGAGTCGCACGCCGTCTACTTCCTGAACCAGCGCGGCGTCACGCGCCTCGACGTCGTCAACTACATCGCGCACGGCATCGGCAAGGGCGCGCCGCAGAAGCCGGAGAAGAGCGAGGCCAAGGAGGAGTCCGAGGGCGCCGCGCGAGGGCCAGGGCGCGCTCGAGGCCTACACGGTCAACCTCAACCAGATGGCGAAGGCCGGCAAGACCGACCCGCTGATCGGCCGCGCGCACGAGCTCGAGCGCGTGATCCAGGTGCTCTGCCGCCGGCGCAAGAACAACCCGCTGCTCGTCGGCGAGGCCGGCGTCGGCAAGACGGCCATCGCCGAGGGCCTCGCGCGGCGGATCAACGACAGGCGAGGTCCCGGAGCTGCTGCACGAGTACCAGGTCTATTCGCTCGACATGGGCGCGCTGCTCGCCGGCACCAAGTACCGCGGCGACTTCGAGCAGCGGCTGAAGGCGGTGCTGAAGCAGCTCGCGGACAACCCGAAGTCGATCCTGTTCATCGACGAGATCCACACGATCATCGGCGCCGGCGCCGCCTCGGGCGGGACGCTCGACGCGTCGAACCTGCTGAAGCCCGCGCTGTCCACCGGCGCGCTGAAGTGCATCGGCGCGACCACGTACAACGAGTACCGGCAGATCTTCGAGAAGGACCACGCGCTGTCGCGGCGCTTCCAGAAGGTCGACGTGCCCGAGCCCTCGATCGCCGAGACCGTCGAGATCCTGAAGGGGCTGAAGTCGCGCTTCGAGGAGCATCACGGCGTCAAGTACTCGCCGGCGGCGCTGACGACGGCCGCCGAGCTGTCGGCGCGGTTCATCAACGACCGCCACCTGCCGGACAAGGCGATCGACGTCATCGACGAGGCCGGCGCCGCGCAGAAGATCCTGCCCAAGTCGAAGCAGAAGAAGGTCATCAACAAGGCGGAGATCGAGGACATCGTCGCCAAGATCGCGCGCATCCCGGCGAAGAACGTGTCGTCGGACGACCGCAACGCGCTGAAGACGCTCGACCGCGACCTGAAGAACGTCGTGTTCGGGCAGGCGAAGGCGATCGACGCGCTGACGGCGGCGATCCGGATGGCGCGCTCGGGGCTCGGCAATCCGCGCAAGCCGATCGGCAGCTTCCTGTTCAGCGGGCCGACGGGCGTCGGCAAGACCGAGGTCGCGCGGCAGCTCGCGTACTGCCTCGGCGTCGAGCTGATCCGCTTCGACATGTCCGAGTACATGGAGCGGCACGCGGTGTCGCGGCTGATCGGCGCGCCGCCCGGCTACGTCGGCTTCGACCAGGGCGGCCAGCTCACCGAGGCGATCACCAAGCACCCGTACAGCGTGCTGCTGATGGACGAGATCGAGAAGGCGCACCCGGACATCTTCAACATCCTGCTGCAGGTGATGGACCACGGGACGCTGACCGACAACAACGGCCGCAAGGCCGACTTCCGCAACGTGACGATCATCATGACGACCAACGCGGGCGCCGAGGCGCTGGCGAAGGGGACGATGGGCTTCACGACGTCGAAGGAGGCGGGCGACGAGATGGGCGAGATCAAGCGCCTGTTCACGCCCGAGTTCCGCAACCGGCTCGACGCGGTGATCTCGTTCTCGCAGCTCGACGAGGAGGTGATCCTGATGGTCGTCGACAAGTTCCTGCTGGAGCTCGAGAACCAGCTGCACGAGAAGAAGGTCGAGGCGTCGTTCACGCCGGCGCTGAAGGCGTTCCTCGCGAAGAAGGGCTTCGATCCGCAGATGGGCGCGCGCCCGATGGCGCGCCTCATCCAGGACACGATCCGCAAGGCGCTCGCCGACGAGCTGCTGTTCGGGCGGCTCACCGGCGGCGGCAAGGTCGTCATCGACATCGGCCCCGACGACAAGATCCGCCTCGAGTTCGCGGAAGCGACCGACAAGGAGCCGGAGCCGGTCGCCTGACCGGCGCGGCTCGCGCCGGGCGAGGCAGGAGGAAAACGGCGCCCGAGGGCGCCGTTTCTCGTTGCGGCCGCGCGCTGCCGCGGGCGTCAGCCGAGCGTGTCCGCCCAGATGTTCTTCGCCCAGCGCGAGCGCGTACACGCCCTCGACCGCGCTCATCGCCGGCGAAATGCCGCCCGCGCCCGGCACCGCGACCAAGCGTCTTCTTCTCCGCGTCGTACTGGTGCACCGAGGCGACGTGGA
This sequence comes from uncultured beta proteobacterium, assembly GCA_963832705.1. Lineage (GTDB taxonomy): Bacteria > Pseudomonadota > Gammaproteobacteria > Burkholderiales > Casimicrobiaceae > CAIWHR01. The sequence continues at coordinate 136,682 of CAWHVP010000008.1, forward strand.
CGACGTCGGTGTCGGTGATGAAGCTGTAGCAGGTGTTGGTCACCACCGGCGTCGGGCTCGGCGCCTGGCCGGCCAGCAGCGCCACGACCGCCGCCGCGCAGACCTTCGCGTGCTGGTTCGCCATGTGGCCGGACTTGGGCATTCCCGGCGCGACCTGGATCGCGTCGCCGAGCACGTGGACGTTCTTCACCTTGACCGACTCGAACGTCAGGAAGTCGACGTCGCACCAGCGATCGTTCGCCGTCACGACGCCCGCCGCCCGCGCGATCGCGTTCGCGCGCTGCGGCGGCACGACGTTGAGCACGGCGGCCTGGACGTCGTCGTGCGTCTCGAGCTTCGCGGTGAGCGTGCGCGCGTCGACGCCGGTCAGCACGTGGTTCGGCAGGTACTCGACGATGCCCTTGTACTCCTCGGCCCACGCCTTCTTGAACAGGCCCGGCTTCGAGGTCACGTCGCCGTTGGCGTCGAGGATCAGCACCTTCGACCGCGGCTTGGCGCGCTTGAAGTACCACGCGACCTGGCACGCGCGCTCGTAGGGCCCCGGCGGGCAGCGATACGGCGCGAGCGGGATCGACAGCGCGTAGACGCCGCCGTCGGGCATCGCCTCGAGCTGCCGGCGCAGCGCGACCGTCTGCGGGCCCGCCTTCCACGAATGCAGGATCCGGTCCTGCGCCTCGGCCGTGCCGAGCCCGGGAACCCGGTCCCACATGAATTCGATGCCGGGCGAGAGGATCAGGCGGTCGTAGGGCAGCTCGCCGCCGCCGGCGAGCCTGACGACGCGCCGGTCGGGATCGACGGCGCTCGCCGTGTCGCGCACGAGCCGGATGCCGTGGCGCCGCGAGAGGTTGTCGTAGCTGACGGTGACGTCGGCGAGCTGCTTCGAGCCGCCGATCACGAGGTTCGACAGCGGGCAGGAGATGAACTCGGTGGCCGGCTCGACGAGCGTGACGTCGACCCTGCCGCCGCTCCACATCCGGAGGTACTTCGCGGCGGTCGCGCCGCCGTAGCCGCCGCCGACCACCACCACCTTGCCCTGCGCGCCGCCGCCGGGGGTCGCGCAGCCGGGCAGCGCCGCCGCCGCGGAGGCCGCGCCGAGCGTCAACAGGAAATCGCGTCGTTGCATGCGCATGTCGGCCTCCTCAGCGTTCCGGCTTCTGCGCCGCGAACCACGCGGCGACGAGCTCGATCTGGGCGTCGGTGTAGCCCTTCGCCAGCTGCGGCATGATCGTCCCGGGCCTCCCGCCGGACTTGTACCCGGCGAGCTTGCGCACGAGCTCGTCCTTCGCCGCGCCGGCGAGGGTCTCGGTGCCGCCGGCGCTCACGCCGTTGGTGCCGTGGCAGTTCGCGCAGGTCGCGGCGAGGTTGCGGCCCAGGTTCGGATCCTGGCTCTGGGCGGCCGCGGCGCCGGCGCCGAGGGCGGCGGCGGCGGCGATGGACAGCGTCGTGATGCGCATGCGTTCCTCCTCCTTGTTTTTTTGCGTCGCGCCGAAGTCCCGGCGGCACGCGCCGCAACCCTTGCATTCCCGGCCGCCGCTGTCAACTGGCGAGGGGGGCGGCGGCGGGCGGCGGCGGCGGGCGCGCCCGAACGTGCGCCCGGATTCGGCTAGACTGGAAGGCGGTACGGGGTGGAGCGAGGCAGGAGGACGCCGCGATGAGCGCGACGGGCCGCCCCGAGTGCGAATTGCGCCCCCTCGGGGGGTGTGGGGGTCGTCGATGAGCGCGCAGATCGATTTTCTCGGGGCGGCCGGCGAGGTGACCGGCTCGTGCTTTCGCGTGCGCGCCGGCGGCGCGCACTTCCTCGTCGACTGCGGCATGTTCCAGGGCGGACGCGACGCCGACGCGCGGAACGCGGCCGCGCTCGCCTTCGACGTCTCGACGCTCGACTTCGTCGTCCTCACGCACGCGCACATCGATCACTCCGGACTCGTGCCCCGGCTCGTCGCCCGCGGCTTTCGCGGGCCGATCCTCGCCACGCCGGCGACGATCGATCTCCTCGGCGTGATGCTGCCGGACAGCGCGCACATCCAGGAGAAGGACGCCGAGTGGGCGCGCGAGCGCGCCGCGCGCGAGGGCCCCAACCGCCATCCGCAGGCGTCGGCGCCGCATCCGAACAACGACGAGCGCACGGAGCCGCTGTACACGGTCGCGGAGGCCGAGGCGTCGCTGCGGCAGCTGCGGCCGCTGCCTTACGGCCGGGTGCTCGCGCCGCGCCCCGGCGTGCGGGTCTGCCTGCGCGACTCCGGCCACATCCTGGGCTCGGCGATCGCCGAGGTGTGGGTCGCCGCCGGCGGCGGCGAGCGCAAGCTGGTGTTCTCCGGCGACCTCGGCCAGCCCGGGCGGCCGATCCTCGCCGATCCGACGCCGATCGCCGAGGCCGACGTGCTGGTCGTCGAATCGACCTACGGCGATCGCCTGCACCGCTCGCTGGCGTCCACCTACGACGAGCTCTCCGCCGTGCTGACGACGACGCTGCGGCGCGGCAACGTGCTGATCCCCTCGTTCGCCGTCGGGCGCACGCAGGAGGTGCTGCACGTGCTGGCCGACCTCGTGCGCACCGGCCGCGCGCCCGACCTCTCGATCTTCGTCGATTCGCCGCTCGCCACGCGGGCGACCGAGATCACCGCCAAGTACGCGTCGGTGCTCGACCGCGAGAGCCGCGACGTCGGCGCGTGGCTCGCCCGGCACCGCGAGCGCGTGCAGATCCGCTTCACCGAGACGCCGCAGGACTCGATGGCGATCAACAGCATCACGGCCGGGGCGGTGATCGTCGCGGCGAGCGGCATGTGCGAGGGGGGGCGCATCCGCCACCACCTGCGGCGCAACCTGCCGCGCGCCGAATCGGCGATCGTGTTCACCGGCTTCCAGGCCGGCGGGACGCTCGGCCGGCAGATCGTCGACGGCGCCTCGCACGTGCGGCTGTTCCGCGAGGACGTTCCGGTCCGCGCATCGGTGCACACGATCGGCGGGCTGTCGGCGCACGGCGACCAGGGCGCGCTGCTCGGCTGGCTCGCCGGGTTCCGCCGGGCGCCGCGGCGCACCTGCGTCGTCCACGGCGAGCTGGGGACGGCGCTGGGCTTTGCCGACCTCGTGCGCACGCGCTTCGGCTGGTCGGACGTGACGGTGCCGCGGCAGGGCGACTGCGTCCGGATCGACTGAGTGAGCGGGGCCGAAGGCCAGGCCCGAAGGGCGCGTCCGCGAGCGATGGAGCGCGGCCGACAGCCGGGCGGTCGCGTCATGACGGCCGCGCGGAGGCCGCGGACTGAGCCCGGCACCGGCGGCGGCGCGCCGTCGAATCGATCGTTTTCCACGATGCGGAATTGATTTTCAGCCCATGGTCCGCGACCGGCCGGCGGCGCGCTGCCGCCGGCCCGGGCGCCTGTGCTGTCGAATCATGGAGTTAGCGAAGTCCGGACGGCGACCTCCGGGCGTCGGCGCGGCGGCAGGATCCCGCGATGCAGCACCAGAATCTCCAAAACGATTCCGTCCTTCGGAATGGCATTTTAACTGCATGATTTTTATTGTGTTTTTTTCTATTGCGCCGCAGTAAACCGGCTTGTCAGCGCGCGGCAAGTTTGCTAATGTGAACCCATCACGACCGGTTCCGGCCGACCTCGGCCAGAGCCGGATTCCAGGGCCTGGGTAGCGTCTACACCCCATCCATGCCCGCCAGATCGAGCGAGCGACCCTCGCCGGTCCGTGCAGCGGGGCGCTGGCGACTGGGTTCGCCTCCTGCCACGCAACGCGGTGTCCTGCGCGTGCCGAGAGGCGCTCGTCGGGCCGCTGACCAAGGTTCCGGCCGGTCTTCGCTCGTGAAACGCGGATGCCGCTGGATTGGCCATGACGCAGATGATGGGAGCAGCGATGAACTACGATCTCGAAGCAGCAAGGCTCAAGAAGGACTGGGCGGAAAATCCCCGCTGGAAGGGCATCAAGCGCGGCTACTCGGCCGAGGACGTCGTGCGGTTGCGCGGCTCGATCCAGATCGAGCACACGCTCGCGCGCCGCGGCGCCGAGAAGCTCTGGAAGATGATCAACGAGGAGCCGTTCGTCAACACGCTCGGCGCGATGACCGGCAACCAGGCGCTGCAGCAGGTGAAGGCCGGCCTGAAGGCGATCTACCTCTCCGGCTGGCAGGTGGCCGCCGACGCGAACATCGCCGGCGAGATGTACCCGGACCAGTCGCTGTACCCGGTCAACTCGGTGCCGCACGTCGTGCGCCGGATCAACAACACGTTCATCCGCGCCGACCAGATCCACCACATGGAAGGCAAGCACGACGACATCGACTTCTTCGCGCCGATCGTCGCCGATGCGGAAGCCGGCTTCGGCGGCGTGCTGAACGCGTTCGAGCTGATGAAGGCGATGATCGACGCCGGCGCCGCGGGCGTCCACTTCGAGGACCAGCTCGCCGCGGTCAAGAAGTGCGGCCACATGGGCGGCAAGGTGCTGGTGCCGACGCGCGAGGCCGTCGAGAAGCTGGTCGCCGCGCGGCTCGCCGCCGACTGCATGGGCGTGCCGACGATCCTGCTCGCGCGCACCGACGCCGAGGCCGCCGACCTCGTGACGTCCGACGTCGACCCGATCGACCGCGAGTTCTGCACCGGCGAGCGCACGATCGAGGGCTTCTACCGGACCCGCAACGGGCTCGACCAGGCGGTCTCCCGCGGCCTCGCCTACGCGCCGTACGCGGACCTCATCTGGTGCGAGACCGGCAAGCCGGACCTCGCGTTCGCCAAGGCCTTCGCCGAGGCGATCCAGGCGAAGTTCCCGGGCAAGATGCTCGCCTACAACTGCTCGCCGTCGTTCAACTGGAAGAAGAACCTCGACGACGCGACGATCGCGAAGTTCCAGCGCGAGCTGGGCGCGATGGGCTACAAGTTCCAGTTCATCACGCTGGCGGGCTTCCACAGCCTCAACTACTCGATGTTCAACCTCGCGCACGGCTACGCCCGCAACAACATGTCGGCGTTCGTCGAGCTGCAGGAAGCCGAGTTCGCGGCGGCCGAGAAGGGCTTCACCGCGGTGCGGCACCAGCGCGAAGTCGGCACCGGCTACTTCGACGCCGTCACCACGACGGTGCAGGGCAGCCAGGCGTCGACGACGGCGCTGTCGCACTCGACCGAGGACGAGCAGTTCTTCGACGAGAAGGCGCCGGGCAAGGCTGCCGCCTGATCACGGCGGCAACAGGCTCGAGCGAGGCCGCGCACCCGCACCGGGGCGCGGCCTCGTTGTTTTCGGGAGGGCGGACGATTGCGACCGGCGGGTGACCGGGGCGGCGCGGCGGCCGATCCGCAGAACGGCGCCGGCGACGGCTCGCTGCGGCTCTTCTTCGCGGTCGTGCCCGACGCCGGGGCCCGCGCGGCGCTGGCCGCGCTCGCGCGCGACGTCGCGCAGGCCGTGCGGGGCCGTCCACCGCCGGCGGAGAACCTGCACCTGACGCTCGCCTTCCTGGGCCAGGTGAACGCGGACCGGCGCGCCGCCCTCGCGGCGATCGGGTCGGCGGCCGCCGCGGCGGCGCCGCCGTTCCTGCTGACGCTGGACCGCGTCGGCGCCTTTCGCGGCGCCGGCATCGCCTGGGCCGGCGCCGATCGCGCGCCGCCGGAGCTGCTGCAGCTCGTCGCGGCGCTCAACGACGGCCTCGCCGCCGCCGGGCTGCCGGTCGAGCGCCGGCCGTTTCACCCGCACGTGACGCTGGCGCGGCGCGGCACGCGCGCACCGGAGGGCATCGCGCCCGCACCGCTGTCGTGGCGCGTCGACCGGCTGGTGCTGATGGCGTCCGACACGCTGCCCGCCGGACCGCGCTACCGCGAGGTCGACGCCTGGCCGCTGTCGGGACCGGCCGCGGCGATCCCGGACCGGTAGCCCGGGCCTCGCTGCGCGCCGCGCCGGGCGGCACACCGGGCTACCCGCGGCGCGGCCGTTGCCTTAAAGTGCGGGGGGCCGACCATGCCGGCTCCGGGGGATCACGCGTGCAAGAACCGTCCGCGGTGACGACGTTCCTGTTCACCGACATCGAGGGCAGCACCCGGCTCTGGGAGCAGGAGCCCGAGCGGATGAAGGTCGCGCTCGCGCGGCACGACGCGCTGGCGCGCGACGCCGTGTCGACGCACGGCGGGACCGTCGTGAAGACCACCGGCGACGGCATCCACGCCGTCTTCGACGATCCGCTGGGCGGCGTCGCCGCGACGATCGACCTGCTGCGCTCGCTCGCCGATCCGCAGGCGACCGGCGGCCTGCCCATCTCCATCCGCTGCGGCCTGCACGTCGGCGCGGTGCAGCGCCGCGACGGCGATTACTACGGCACCACGGTCAACCGCGCCGCGCGCATCATGTCCACGGCCCACGGCGGGCAGGTGCTGCTGTCGGGCGCCGTCGCCGCGGCCGTCGACGGCCGCCTGCCCGAGGCGGTGACGCTGCGCGATCTCGGCGCCGTGCGCCTGCGCGACCTGGCGCAGCCCGAGCGCCTGTACCAGGTCGTGCACCCGGCGCTGCGCCGGGATTTCCCCGCGCTGCGCTCGCTCGAGGCCACGCCCAACAACCTGCCGCAGCAGGTGACGTCGTTCGTCGGCCGCGAGCGCGAGCTCGGCGAGGTCAAGGCCCTGCTCGGGCAGACGCGGATGCTCACGCTGCTCGGCATCGGCGGCCTCGGCAAGACGCGGCTGTCGCTGCAGGCGGCCGTCGAATCGATGGACGACTACCCCGACGGCGTCTGGTTCGTCGAGCTGGCCGCGCTGACCGACCCGCATCTCGTGCCGCAGGCGGTCGCGTCGGCGCTCGGCGTGACCGAGGAGGCCGGCCGCCCGGTCGTCGAGGCGCTGCAGCGGTACGCGAAGGACCGCCGGGCGCTGCTGATCCTCGACAACTCGGAGCACCTGCTGCAGGCCTGCGCCGAGCTCGCCGGGACGCTGCTGCGCTCGGGCCCGAACGTGCGCATCCTCGCGTCCAGCCGCGAGCCGCTGCGCGTGCCCGGCGAGACGACCTACCACGTCCCGCCGCTCGGCGTCCCCGACGCGCAGGCGGCGACGACGCCGGAGGCGCTCGGCGGCTTCGAGTCGGTGCGCCTGTTCGTCGACCGGGCGATGGCGGTGCAGCCGGCCTTCCGCGTGACGGCGGAGAACGCGCCTGCCGTGGCCGAGATCTGCCGGCGCCTCGACGGGATCCCGCTCGCGCTCGAGCTGGCGGCGGCCCGCGTGCGCATGCTCTCGCCGGACAAGATCGCCGCGCGGCTGAACGACCGCTTCCACCTGCTGACCGGCGGCAGCCGGACGGCGCTGCCGCGGCAGCAGACGCTGCGCGCGCTGATCGACTGGAGCTACGACCTGCTGACCGAGCCCGAGCGCGCGCTGCTGCGGCGCCTCGCGGTGTTCGCCGGCGGCTGGACGCTCGAGGCGGCGGAGGCGGTCGGCGCCGGCGGCGAGATCGGCGCGGCCGACGTGCTCGACCTGCTCGGGCACCTGGTCGACAAGTCGCTGGTCGTCACCGACGCCAACGGCGAGCGCTACCGCCTGCTCGACACCGTGCGCCAGTACGCGCAGGAGCGGCTGGTCGAAGCCGGCGAAAGCAACGACGCGCGCGCCCGTCATCTCGCGTTCTACCTGGGGCTGGCCGAGCAGGCGAGGCCGCAGCTCGTCGGGCCGCAGCAGGCGAGCTGGCTCGCGCGCCTCGACCTCGAGCGCGAGAACCTGCTCGCCGCGCACGCGTGGTGCGACGACGCGACGACCGCGCCGCAGCTCGGCCTGCGGCTGGTCGACGCCGTCCGGAGCTACTGGATCATCCGTGGCGTGCTGGGGCTCGGCCACCGGGTGACGGCCGAGGCGCTCGCGCGTCCGGGCGCGCAGGCGCGCGACCCGATGCGCTGCCGGGTGCTCTTCGGCGCCGGCTGGCTCGGCTGCTGCATGGGCCGCTACGCGGAAGCCCGCGCGAACCTCGAGGAGAGCCTCGCGATCGCGCGCGAGAACGGCGACACCGGACAGGTCGCCGCGGTGCTGCAGCCGCTGGCGCTCGCTTCGCTCGGGCTGGGCGACGCGGCGACCGCGCGCGCCCACTCGGAGGAGGCGCTGGCGCTGGCGCGGCAGGGCGGGCAGGCGCGGCAGGTCGCCGCCGCGCTGATGAACCTCGCGCAGGTCTGCCGCGTGCAGGGCGAGGCGGACGCGGCCGAGCGGTTCTACGTCGACGCCATCGCGCTGGCGCGCGAGCTCGGCGACGGCGAGACGGTGGCGATCGGCCTCCTCAACCTCGCGATGGTGGCGATCGACCGCGGCACCGCCGATCGCACGCGCCCGATGCTCGTCGAGGCCCTGAAGATCGCCGGGGACACCGGGCTGCTGCGCACCGGGCAGAGTGCGCTCGACGTCTGCGCGGGGCTGTGCGCCGCGCTGGGCGACGCCGAGGCCGCCGTGCGGTTCTTCGGCGCGGCCGAGGCGCTGTCGGCGCAGACCGGCTACCAGCGCGACCCGACCGACGCAGCCTTCCTGATGCCGCACGTCGAGCGGGCGCGCGGGGAACTGGGCGAGGCGCGCGCCGCGGCGGCCGAGGCCGCCGGTCGCGCGCTGCCCTACGACGCCGCGGTGGCCGCGGCGCGGGCGTGGCTGGTCGGAGGTTGACGACCCCGGAGCGTCAGTCGCCGCGCGCCACCGGCCGCGCCGGGTCGGCGCACCACTCGCTCCACGAGCCCGGATAGAGCCGGGCGCCGGGGAGGCCGGCGATTTCCATCGCCAGCGCGTTGTGGCAGGCGGTGACGCCCGAGCCGCACTGGTGGACGACCGCGGCGGGCGGGAGGGCGCCGAGCACCGCGGCGAATTCGGCGCGCAGCGCCTCCGCCGGCTTGAACCTGCCGTCGGGACCGAGGTTGCGGCCGAACGGCCGGTTGACCGCGCCGGGTATGTGCCCGGCCACCGGGTCGAGCGGCTCGACGTCGCCGCGAAAGCGTTCGGGCGCGCGGGCGTCGAGCACCAACAGCGACGGGTCGGAGAGGCGCGCGAGCAGGAACGCGGCATCGACGGCGATCGGCGCCGGGCGGGGAACGAACGTCGCTGCGCGGACGGCGGGGACGGCGGCCTCCACCGGCCGGCCGTCGCGCACCCACGCGTCGAACCCGCCGTCGAGCACCGCGACCCGCTCGTGCCCGAGCCAGCGCAGCATCCACCACAGGCGCGACGCGAACATGCCGCCGCCCTGGTCGTAGGCGACGACCTGCTTGCCCGCGTCGATGCCGAGGCGGCCGAACGCCGCCGCGGCGGCCTCGGGCGACGGCAGCGGATGGCGGCCGTTCCGGCCGGTCTTCGCCGCCGACAGGTCGCGGTCGAGGTGCGCGAACACCGCGCCGGGGATGTGCGCGGCGCGGTACTGCGCCTCGCCCCAGGCGTCGGGCTGCGCGAGGTCGTGGCGGACGTCGACGAGCACGAGCCCGGGCGAGCCCAGCTGCGACGCGAGGTCGGCGGCGGAGACGATCGTGGTGAAGGTCATGGTCGCGGCGGCCGGGAGCGCGTCAGCGCGGCACGACGTGCGCGTCGAGCTGCCGCCGCAGGAACTCGTGGAAGTGCTGCATGCCGTCTTCCATCGGCGACTGGTAGGGCCCTTCCTCGCTGCGCCCGGCGCGGTAGAGCGCGCGGCGGCCGGCGTCCATCCGCTCGGCGATCTCGTCGTCCTCGATCGCGGTCTCCATGTACGCCGCCTGCTCCGCCTCGACGAACTCGCGCTCGAACAGCGCGATGTCCTCCGGGTAGTAGAACTCGACGACGTTGGTCGTGCGGTCGAGCGCGCGCGGGATCAGCGTGCTGACGATCAGCACGTGCGGGTACCACTCGACCATGACGTTCGGGTAGTACATCATCCAGATCGCGCCGTACGGCGGCATCTCGCCGCGGTAGTAGTCGAGCACCGCCTTGTGCCAGCGCTCGTAGGTCTTGCTGCCGGCCTTCGCCAGCCCCTTGTTGATGCCCACCGACTGCACCGACTGCCACTCGCCGAAGTGCCACTTCAGGTCGTCGCAGCTGACGAAGTGGCCGAGGCCCGGATGGAACGGCTGGACGTGGTAGTCCTCGAGGTAGACCTCGACGAAGCTCTTCCAGTTGTAGTTGCACTCGTGGACCTCGACGCGGTCGAGCAGGTAGCCCGAGAAGTCGAGCTGGTCGAGCAGCGCGACGCCGGCGAGGTCGCGGGCGACGTTGCGCGGTCCGTCGAACAGCAGGCCGTTCCACTTCTGCAGCGGCGTGCGCAGCAGGTTGAGGCAGGGCTTCTCGGCGAAGTGCGGCGCGCCGAGCAGCTGGCCCGAGAGGTCGTAGGTCCAGCGGTGGATCGGGCAGACGATGTTGGGCGCGTTGCCGCGGCCGGTCAGCATCACCGCCTGGCGGTGGCGGCAGACGTTGGACAGCAGCTCGACCTCGCCGCCGTTGCGCACCAGCACCTGCGCGTTGTCGCGCCATTCGAGCGCGTAGTAGTCGCCGGCGTTCGGGACCATCTGCTCGTGCCCGACGTAGCCGGGGCCCGGCGCGAACAGCAGGCGCTGCTCGGCGGCGAACACATCGGGATCGCAGTACCACCGTACCGGCAGCTGCGAGGTGGCGCGCTGCAGATGGACTGCAGTGGCGAGATTGGACATCGGCCCTCCGTTTCGTCGCGTCCAGGGGGAGCCCCCCCACCAACCCAACCCAACAACCCGGGACGATTACGGCGCTCGAATGCAATTCCAGGCCGCCCCGGACCGCTCTGCCAAGTCGGCCGCGCGAAACCTCCGCTCAGGCCGGAAAAGGAAAACGTGCTATTATAGCGGCCCGCGTCATATCGGGTCAAACTCGCCGACACCGCGCCTTTTCGGCACTGTCGCGCGAACTGGCGCGTTCCGGGCGGTTTCGGACAATTGTACGCGTCCGGAACAGGGTCTCCGGCGGCCCGATCACTTCCCAACCACCTCCCCTCCCTGCCATGGCCGCGCCGAACGACGCCCCCGCCAGTTTCGAAGCCGCCCTCGCCGAGCTCGAGGAGATCGTCGCGAAGATGGAAGGGGGCTCGCTGCCGCTGCAGGAGTCGCTGGCGGCCTACCGCCGCGGCGCGCTGCTGCTGCAGTTCTGCCAGAAGGCGCTCGAGGATGCGCAGCTGCAGGTCGAGGTGCTGGAGAAGGGCGTGCTGAAGGCCTTCGATGCCGCCGGCAGGAGCGCCGCGGCCGACGACGATGAGCCCTGATCCCGCCTGGGCTGCCTGGGCGCAGGAGCGCCAGCAGCGCATCGAGGGCGTGCTCGCCGCGCAGCTGCCGCCGGACGAGCCCGACGCGCCGTCGCTGCACCGGGCGATGCGCTACGCCACGCTGGGGGGAGGCAAGCGCGTGCGCCCGCTGCTCGCCTACGCCGCCGGCGAAGTCGCCGCCGCCGATCCCGCGGTCGTCGACGCGGCCGCGGCCGCGGTCGAGCTGGTGCACGGCTACTCGCTGGTCCACGACGACCTGCCCTGCATGGACGACGACACGCTGCGGCGCGGCCGGCCGACCTGCCACGTGGCGTTCGGCGAGGCGATCGCGCTGCTCGCGGGCGACGCGCTGCAGGCGCTGGCGTTCGAGGTGCTGGCGCGCGGCGGGCTGCCGGACCCGGGCCGCGCCTGCGCGCTGCTCGCCGCGGCCTCGGGCGTGACGGGCATGGCCGGCGGGCAGGCGATCGACCTCGGCGCCGTCGGCACGACGCTCGACCTCGCGCGGCTCGAGACGATGCATCGGATGAAGACCGGCGCGATGATCCGCGCCGCGGTGCTGCTCGGGGCCGCGTGCGGCGCGCCGCTGCCGGACGCGCGGGCCGCGGCGCTCGACGCCTACGCGCGCGCCGCCGGGCTCGCGTTCCAGGTCGTCGACGACGTGCTCGACGTCGAGGGCTCGGCGGCGACGCTGGGCAAGTCGGCCGGCAAGGACGCGCAGCAGGGCAAGCCGACGTTCGTGTCGCTGCTCGGGCTCGCCGGCGCCAAGGCGCGCGCCGAGGGCCTGCGCCGCGAGGCGCACGCGGCGCTTTCGCCGCTCGGGGGCGCGGGGCGGCGGCTGGCCGAGCTCGCCGACTGGATCGTGCTGCGCCGCTCATGATCACCCCCTTGCTCGACACGATCGACGAACCCGCGAGCCTGCGCCGGCTCGACCGCGCCGCGCTGCCGCAGCTCGCGCGCGAGCTGCGCGCCTACCTGCTCGACACGGTCGCGCGCACCGGCGGGCACCTCGCGTCGAACCTCGGCACCGTCGAGCTGACGATCGCGCTGCACTACATGTTCGACACGCCGCACGACCGCATCGTCTGGGACGTCGGCCACCAGACCTACGCGCACAAGATCCTCACCGGCCGGCGGCAGGCGATGGCCCGGCTGCGGATGGCCGGCGGGCCGTCGGGCTTTCCGCGGCGCTCCGAGAGCGAGTACGACACCTTCGGGACCGCGCACTCGTCGACGTCGATCTCCGCCGCGCTGGGCATGGCGATCGCGGCCGCGCGCAAGGGCGAGGAGCGCCGGGTCGTCGCGGTGATCGGCGACGGCGCGATGAGCGCCGGCATGGCGTTCGAGGCGCTGAACAACGCCGGCACCGCCGACGCCGACCTGCTGGTCGTGCTGAACGACAACGAGATGTCGATCTCGGAGCCGGTCGGGGCCTTCAACAACTACCTCGCGCGCCTGCTGTCGGGATCCGCCTACAACCGGCTGCGCCGCGGCAGCAAGGAGGTGCTCGCGCGCCTGCCGCCGGTCCAGGCGCTGGCGAAGCGGTGGGAAGAGCACATGAAGGGCATGGTGCTGCCCGGCACGATGTTCGAGGAGCTGGGCTTCAACTACATCGGCCCGATCGACGGCCACGACCTCGACACGCTGACGGCCACGCTCGCCAACGTCCGCGAGCTCTCCGGGCCGCAGCTGCTGCACGTCATCACCCGCAAGGGCTACGGCTACTCGCGCGCCGAGGCCGACCCGATCCTCTACCACGGCGTGTCGAAGTTCGACCCGGCGGCGGGGGTCGTCGAGAAGCCCGCGGCAAAGCCCGCGTACACGCAGGTGTTCGGCGACTGGCTGTGCGACATGGCGGCGCGCGATCCGCGCGTCGTCGCGATCACGCCCGCGATGCGCGAGGGCTCCGGCCTCGTCCGCTTCTCGCAGGAGCACCCGGACCGCTACTTCGACGTCGGCATCGCCGAGCAGCACGCGGTGACGTTCGCCGGCGGGCATGGCCTGCGAGGGCATGAAGCCGGTCGTCGCGATCTACTCGACGTTCCTGCAGCGCGCGTACGACCAGCTGATCCACGACGTCGCGCTGCAGAACCTGCCGGTGGTGTTCGCCGTCGACCGCGCCGGCGTCGTCGGCGCCGACGGCGCGACGCACACCGGCGCCTTCGACCTGTCGTACCTGCGCTGCGTGCCGAACATGACGGTGATGGCGCCGTCCGACGAGGACGAGTGCCGGCAGATGCTCTACACCGCGTGCACGCTGGATTCCCCCGCCGCGGTCCGCTACCCGCGCGGCGCGGGGCCCGGGGTCGTGCCGCGCGCGGACATGGCGGCGCTGCCGGTGGGCAAGGGCGTGATCCGGCGCGAGAGCAGGAGCCGCGACCGCCACGTCGCGATCCTCGCGTTCGGCGGCGTGCTGCAGGCGGCGCTGGCGGCGGCCGAGGAGCTCGACGCGACGGTCGCCGACATGCGCTTCGTCAAGCCGCTCGACGTCGAGCTCGTCCTGGCGCTCGCCCGCGACCACGACGCGCTGGTGACCGTCGAGGAGAACGTCGTCGCCGGCGGCGCCGGCGGCGCGGTCGCCGAGGCGCTGGCCGCGGCGGGGGTCGACGTGCCGCTGCTGCACCTCGGGCTGCCCGACCGCTTCCTCGAGCACGGCGAGCCGGCCGCGGTCATCGCCGAATGCGGCCTCGACGCCGCCGGCATCGCGGCGGCGGTGCACGGGCGCTTCCCGCGGCGGCTGCCGTTCCCGCTGGCCAAGCCCGCCGCGTAGTCAATCCCGGCGGCGCGGCCCGCCGCCGATCTCGGTTAGAATCGCTGCCGTGAACCGTCCCGACCTCCCGCAGATGCTGTTTCCGATCGCCGATGTCCAGTCCGCGCGCGACGAGCGCGAGATCCCGATCGACCTGGTCGGCATCAAGGGGCTGCGCTACCCGCTGGCGATCGCCGACAGCGACGGCGTCGCGCAGCCGACGGTCGCCGACTGCAACGTCTACGTGGCGCTGCCGGCCGATCGCAAGGGCACGCACATGTCGCGCCTGGTCGCGCTGCTGGAGTCGCGCAGCGACCCCGGCGCGCCGCCGCTGACCGTCGCCAACTTCGCCGGCCTGATGGACGAGCTGCTCGCGCTGCTCGAGGCGCCGGGCGGGCGGATCGAGGTCGCGTTCCCGCTGTTCATCCGCAAGACCGCGCCGGTGTCGGGCGTGGCGAGCCGGCTCGACTACCAGGCGCGGATCGTCGGCGAGCACGTCGACGGCCGCTACCGCCAGGTCGTGTCGGTCGCCGTGCCGGTGACCTCGCTGTGCCCGTGCTCGAAGGAGATCTCCGAGTACGGCGCGCACAACCAGCGCTCGGTGGTGACGATCACCGCCGCGGCCGGCGCGGGCAAGCCGGTCTGGCTGACCGAGATCATCCGCATCGCCGAAGAGGAAGCCTCCTGCGAGCTCTACGGCCTGCTGAAGCGCGCCGACGAGAAGTACGTGACCGAGCGCGCCTACGACAACCCCAAGTTCGTCGAGGACCTGGTGCGCGGCATCGCCGCCCGGCTGCAGGCCGACCCGCGGCTCGAAGGCTACAGCGTCGAGGCCGAGAACTTCGAGTCGATCCACAATCACTCGGCGTACGCGCGGATCAGCCGGGGGCTCTGACCCCGCGCCCCGATCCGGGGCACCCTCTGCCGCCCCCGCAACCCCGATGCGCGACGTCGCCGTCGTGCGTTTCTCGCCGACCGAGGGGCCGGGCCACCTCGCCGACTGGCTCGACGCGCGGCGGATTCCCTGGCGCCTGCTGCCGCTCGACGCCGGCGCCGCGGTCCCGCAGCATGCCCGCGAGTTCGCCGGCATCGCGCTGATGGGCGGCCCGATGAGCGTCAACGATCCGCTGCCGTGGATCGAGCCGGTCTGCGCGCTGCTGCGCGACGCCGTGGCCGCCGGCGTTCCCGTCCTCGGCCACTGCCTGGGCGGGCAGCTGCTGGCGAAGGCGATGGGCGCCGCGGTGACCCGCGCGGACGCGGCCGAGATCGGCTGGATCGACGTCGACGTCGAGCCGGGCGAAGCGGCGCGCGAGTGGTTCGGCGGCCGCGCCCGGTTCACGACGTTCCAGTGGCACTACGACGCGTTCGCGCTGCCGCCCTCCGCGACGCGCGTGCTGACCAACGGCTTCAACGGCAACCAGGGCTACGTGCTCGACGACCGGCACCTCGGCCTGCAGTGCCACGTCGAGATGACGAGCGATCTCGTCGCCACGTGGCTCGCCAGCGACGCGGCCGCGCTGCCGGCGGCGTCGACGCCGGCGATGCAGAGCGCCGCGGACATCGCGCGCGACGTCGACGCCCGCGTCGCCGCGCTCAATGCCGTCGCCGACGATGCGTACGCGCGCTGGGCGCGCGGGCTGCGCGGCTGAGGGGCCGGGAGGACATCGGGCATGGCCGCGATCCACGCGCTCTCCGACCACCTGATCAACCAGATCGCCGCGGGCGAGGTCGTCGAGCGGCCGGCCTCGGCGCTGAAGGAGCTGCTGGAGAACGCGCTCGACGCCGGCGCGACGCAGATCGACGTCGACTTGGGCGCCGGCGGCCGCGAGCGGATCCGCGTCGCCGACAACGGCGCGGGCATCGCGCGCGCGGACCTGGGCCTCGCCGTCGCGCGCCACGCGACGTCCAAGCTCGCCAGCGTCGACGACCTGGCGGCGATCGCGACGCTGGGCTTTCGCGGCGAGGCGCTGGCGTCGATCGCCGCCGTCTCGCGCTTCGCGCTGACGTCGCGGGCGGCGGACGCGCCGCACGCGTGGCGGCTCGAGGTCGACGGCGGCAGCGTCGGCGCGGTCGCGCCGGCGGCGCTCGCGGCGGGGACGACGGTCGCCGTGCACGAGCTCTACTTCAACACGCCGGCGCGCCGGAAGTTCCTGCGCACCGAGGGCACCGAGTGGGGCCACTGCGAGGAGGCGTTCCGCCGCATCGCGCTCGCGCATCCGGACGTCGGCTTCACGCTGCAGCACAACGGGCGCGCCGTCCACCGGCTGCCCGTGCAGGACCGCCGCGCGCGGGTCGCGGCGCTGCTCGGCGCGGCCTTCGCCGCCGGCGCGGCCGAGGTCGACACGCAGGCCGGCCCGCTCGCGATCGCCGGCTTCGCCCTGCGCCCGGCGCATTCGACGCCGACGGCGGCGCAGTACGTGTTCGTCAACGGCCGCTTCGTCCGCGACCGCGTCATCGCGCACGCGGTGCGCGACGCGTATCGCGACGTGCTGCACCACGAGCGGCAGCCGTCGTACGCGCTGTGGATCGCCCTCGACCCGCGGCTCGTCGACGTCAACGTGCACCCGCAGAAGACCGAGGTGCGCTTCCGCGACTCGGGCGCCGTGCACCAGGCCGTGCGGCAGGCGATCGAGCGCGCGCTCTCCGATACCGGCGCCGCGCAGCCGGCGGTGTCGGCCGCGGGCCGGCTCGGCGGCGGCCGTCGCCGCGTCGCTGCCCGAGGCGCCGCCGCCGGATGCGGCGGGCGGCCGCGCGCGGTTCGGCGCGCCGTCCGGGGGCCCGTCGTTCCAGCAGCGCGCGATGCCGCTCGGCTCGGCCGACCCGGCGTCGTTCTACCAGCGGCTGTTCGGCCCGCGCGCCGCCGAGCCCGCGCCGCCGTCGACGGGTCCCGGCCTGCCCGCCACCGGCGACGAGCACCCGCTCGGCTTCGCGCTCGCGCAGCTGCACGGCATCTACGTGCTCGCGCAGAACCGCGCGGGCCTCGTGCTGGTCGACATGCACGCGGCGCACGAGCGGATCGTCTACGAGCGCCTGAAGGCGGCGCTCGCCACGCGCGTGCCGGTCCAGCCGCTGCTGATTCCCGCGACCTTCGCCGCGTCGCCGCTCGAGGTGGCCGCGGCCGACGAGCACGCGGGCGTGCTCGACCGCCTGGGCTTCGCCATCGGCGCGCTGGGGCCGGCGACGCTGGCCGTGCGCGGGATTCCCGCCGCGCTCGGCGACGCCGACGCGGCCGCGCTGGCGCACGCGGTGCTGCACGAGCTCTCCGAGTACGGCGGCAGCGAGGTGCTGACCGCGCACCGCGACGAGCTGCTGTCGACGATGGCCTGCCACGGCTCCGTGCGCGCGAACCGCGCGCTGACCGTCCCCGAGATGAACGCGCTGCTGCGCGAGATGGAGGCGACCGAGCGCGCCGGCCAGTGCAACCACGGCCGCCCGACGTGGTACCAGCTGTCGCTCGCCGATCTCGACCGGCTGTTCCTGCGCGGACGATGAGGGTCGACGAGGGCCCTCACCCCATCCCTCTCCCGCGAGCGGGAGAGGGTGCCGCGCAGCGGCGGGTGAGGGCGCCGCAGCGCGGCACCCGCCGTCCTGCTGATGGGCCCGACGGCGTCGGGCAAGAGCGCGCTCGCGCTCGCGCTCGCCGGGCGCTTCCCCGTCGAGATCGTCAGCGTCGACTCGGCGCAGGTCTACCGCGGCATGGACATCGGCACGGCCAAGCCCGACGCCGCGACCCTCGCCCGCGTCCCCCACCACCTGATCGACGTCATCGATCCGACCGAGGCGTACTCGGCGGCGCGGTTCCGGGCCGACGCGCTGGCGGCGATCGCGGCGATCCGCGCGCGCGGCCGCGTGCCGCTGCTCGTCGGCGGCACGATGCTGTACTTCAAGGCGCTGGCCGCGGGCCTGTCCGACCTGCCGCCGGCGGATCCCGCGGTGCGCGCCGAGCTCGACGCGCGCGCGGCGGCCGCCGGGTGGCCCGCGCTGCACGCCGAGCTGGCGCGCGTCGATCCCGAAACCGCGGCGCGGCTCGCCCCCACCGACGCGCAGCGGATCCAGCGCGCGCTGGAGGTGCACGCGCTGACCGGCACGCCGCTGTCGCGCCTGCAGGGGGCGCGCGCTCCCGACCCGGCGCTGGGCGCGACGATTCCCGTGGCGCTGCTGCCGCCCGACCGGGCGCGGCTGCACCGGCGCATCGCCGAGCGCTTCGACGCCATGCTGGCGGCCGGGCTCGTCGCCGAGCTTGCTGCACTGCGTCATCGCTTCCTGCTCACCCCCGACCTGCCGTCGATGCGCTGCGTCGGCTACCGGCAGGCCTGGGCCTTCCTCGACGGCGCGATCGACGCGCCGGCGCTGCGCGAGCAGGGCATCGCCGCGACGCGGCAGCTGGCGAAGCGGCAGTTCACCTGGCTGCGCGCGCTGCCGGCGACGGCCTTCGACGCGGAGGCGCGGCGACCTCCTCGATGCCGTCGCCGCGCTGCTCGTCCGGGAGGGCATTCGCGCGGCTTGAGGCCGAGGGTTTTGCTGCTATGCGATAATGCACGGCTCCATCGAACTGTCCGCGTCTTCCGGCGCTCCTAAGCTCATGGCCGCGCTCGCCCGATCGTTGTACGACAAGCTCTGGGACAGCCACGTCGTCCGCACCGAAGCGGACGGCACGGCGCTGCTGTACATCGACCGCCACCTCGTCCACGAGGTGACGAGCCCGCAGGCCTACGAGGGCCTGCGGCTCGCCGGCCGCAAGCCGTGGCGCATCGATTCGATCGTCGCCACCGCCGACCACAACACGCCGACCAAGGACTGGGACGCCGGCATCCGCGACCCGATCTCGCGCACGCAGGTCGAGACGCTCGACGCCAACATCGCGGCGTTCGGCGCCAAGGCCTACTTCCCGTTCCGCGACCGGCGCCAGGGCATCGTCCACGTGATCGGGCCGGAGCAGGGCGCGACGCTGCCGGGCATGACCGTCGTCTGCGGCGACTCGCACACCAGCACGCACGGCGCGTTCGCCGCGCTCGCGTTCGGCATCGGCACCTCCGAGGTCGAGCACGTGCTGGCCACGCAGTGCCTGCTGATGAAGAAGGCGAAGACGATGCTGGTCCGCGCCGACGGCCGGCTTCCCGCGGGGGTCACGGCGAAGGACCTCGTGCTGGCGGTCATCGGCCGGATCGGCACCGCGGGCGGCACCGGCCACGCGATCGAGTTCGCCGGCAGCGCCATCCGCGCGCTGTCGATGGAAGGGCGGATGACCGTCTGCAACATGGCGATCGAGGCGGGCGCGCGCTCCGGGATCATCGGCGTCGACGACACGACGATCGACTACCTGCGCGGCCGGCCGTTCGCGCCGGCGGGCGAGCTCTGGGACCGCGCCGTCGCCCACTGGCGCACGCTGACCACCGACGAGGGCGCGGCCTTCGACACCGTCGTCACGCTCGACGCGTCGACGCTGTCGCCGCAGGTGACCTGGGGCACGTCGCCGGAGATGGTGCTGCCGGTCGACGGCCGCGTGCCCGATCCCGACAAGGAGAAGGACGCCGCGCGGCGCGAAGGCATCGAGCGCGCGCTCGCGTACATGGGCCTCGCGCCGAACACGCCGATCACCGACATCCGCATCGACAAGGTCTTCATCGGCTCGTGCACGAACTCGCGGATCGAGGACCTCCGCGTCGCGGCCGCGGTCGTGCGCGGCCGGCGGATCGCGGCGAACGTCCGGCTCGCGCTGGCGGTCCCGGGCTCCGGGCTCGTCAAGGCGCAGGCCGAGCGCGAGGGCCTCGACCGCGTGTTCCGCGACGCGGGCTTCGAGTGGCGCGAGCCGGGCTGCTCGATGTGCCTCGCGATGAACGACGACCGGCTGGAGCCGGGCGAGCGCTGCGCGTCGACGTCGAACCGCAATTTCGAGGGCCGGCAGGGCGCCGGCAGCCGCACGCACCTCGTCAGCCCGGCGACGGCCGCGGCGGCGGCGATCGCCGGCCACTTCGTCGACGTGCGCCGGCTCGGCTGAACCCACGAGGAGGCACCGACATGACGAAACGACTCTTTGCCCTGCTGGCGATCTTCGCCGCGGCCACGCTCGCCGCCGGCTGCAACACGATCGAGGGCGTCGGCAAGGACGTGAAGGCCGCCGGCAGCTCGGTCGAGAAGGCCGCCGCCAAGAACAAGCTCTACTGACCGCGTCATGGAACCCTTCACCCGCCTGACCGGACTCGTCGTTCCGCTCGATCGCGCGAACGTCGACACCGACGCCATCATCCCGAAGCAGTTCCTGAAGTCGATCCAGCGGTCGGGCTTCGGCCCGAACCTGTTCGACGCCTGGCGCTACCACGATCCCGGCGAGCCGGGCATGGATCACTCGACGCGCCGGCACAACGCCGATTTCGTGCTGAACCACGCGCGCTACAAGGGCGCGCAGATCCTGCTCGCGCGGCGCAATTTCGGCTGCGGCAGCTCGCGCGAGCACGCGCCGTGGGCGCTGATCGACTACGGCTTCCGCGCGCTGATCGCGCCGTCGTACGCCGACATCTTCTTCAACAACTGCTTCAAGAACGGCCTGCTGCCGATCGTGCTGTCGGAGGCCCACGTCGCCCGCCTGTTCGACGCGGTCCACGCGTTCCCGGGATTCCAGCTGACCGTCGACCTGCACCGGCAGATGGTCGGCACGGCGGACGGCGCGATGAGCTTTCACTTCGACATCGAGCCGTTCCGCAAGCACTGCCTGCTGCACGGCCTCGACGACATCGGCCTCACGCTGCAGCACGCGGACGCGATCCGCGAGTTCGAGGCGCGGCGCCTGGGAGCGCAGCCGTGGCTGGCATGAGCGCGAAGGGCCGCCCCGAGCGCGAATTGCGCCCCCTCGGGGGTGGGGTCGTACGCTCGCGCGAAGGGCCAAGGGGGCGCACGATGAAGATCGCGATCCTGCCCGGCGACGGCATCGGCACGGAGATCGTGCGCGAGGCCGTGCGCGTGCTCGACGTGCTGAGGAAGGACGGCCTGCCGATCGAGACCGCGACCGCGCCGATCGGCGGCGCCGGCTACGATGCGGCCGGCCACCCGCTGCCGGACGCCACGCTCGAGATCGCGCGCGCGGCCGACGCCGTGCTGCTGGGCGCCGTCGGCGGGCCGCAGTACGACACGCTGCCGCGCCCGCTGCGGCCCGAGCAGGGCATCCTCGGCATCCGCAAGGCGCTGTCGCTGTTCGCCAACCTGCGTCCGGCGCTGCTGTATCCGGAGCTCGCCGCGTCGTCGTCGCTGAAGCCCGAGGTCGTCGCGGGGCTCGACCTGATGATCATCCGCGAGCTGACCGGCGACATCTACTTCGGCCAGCCGCGCGGGCGCCGCACCAACGCCGCCGGCGAGGCCGAGGGCTTCGACACGATGCTCTACAGCGAGTCGGAGATCCGCCGCATCGCCGCCGTCGGCTTCGAGACGGCGAGGAAGCGCGGCAAGCGCCTGTGCTCGGTCGACAAGGCCAACGTGCTCGACACCAGCATCCTGTGGCGCGAGGTGGTGTCGGCGATGGCCGCCGACTATCCCGACGTCGCGCTGTCGCACATGTACGTCGACAACGCGGCGATGCAGCTCGTGCGCAACCCGAAGCAGTTCGACGTCATCGTCACCGGCAACATCTTCGGCGACATCCTGTCGGACGAGGCGTCGATGCTCGCCGGCTCGATCGGCATGCTGCCGTCGGCGTCGCTCGACGCGAAGGGCAAGGGCCTGTACGAGCCGATCCACGGCTCGGCCCCGGACATCGCCGGGCGGGACCTCGCGAACCCGCTGGCGACGATCCTGTCGGTCGCGATGATGTTCCGCTACACGTTCGCGCGCGCCGACGTCGCCGACCGGATCGAGAAGGCGGTGCGGGCGGTGCTCGCCGCCGGCGTGCGCACCGGCGACATCGCGCTCCCGGGCGAGCGCGTGGTCGGCACGAAGGCGATGGGCGACGCGGTCGTCGCGGCGCTGTGACGCGAGGATTTCGGAAGGCATCGGTTGGTCAACGGTAGAGAGCGAAAGAGAGCGATCATGAAAGTCGGATTTGTCGGTTGGCGGGGGATGGTGGGATCGGTGCTGCTGGAGCGGATGCAGGCGGAGAAGGACTTCGACCTCATCGATCCGGTGTTCTTCTCGACGTCGCAGGCCGGCGGCCTGGGGCCGGCGATCGGCGGGCCGGCGAGGCCGCTGAAGAGCGCGCAGGACATCGCGGCGCTCTCGGCGATGGACGTCATCGTCACCTGCCAGGGCGGCGACTACTCGAACGACGTGTTCCCGAAGCTCCGCGCGGCCGGCTGGAACGGCTACTGGGTCGACGCCGCGAGCGCGCTGCGGATGAAGGACGACGCGGTCATCATCCTCGACCCGGTCAACCGCGACGTCATCGACGCCGCGCTGGCGAAGGGCGTGAAGAACTACGTCGGCGGCAACTGCACGGTCAGCCTGATGCTGATGGCGCTGGCGGGCCTGTTCCGCAACGACCTGATCGAGTGGATGACCTGCATGACCTACCAGGCGGCCTCGGGCGCCGGCGCGCAGAACATGCGCGAGCTGCTGCTGCAGATGGGCGAGGCGCACCTCGCCGCGAAGGACCTGCTCGCCGATCCCGACTCGGCGATCCTCGAGATCGACCGCGAAGTGGCCGGCGTGCTGCGCGACGACAAGTTCCCGACGGCGAACTTCGGCGTCCCGCTCGCCGGCAGCCTGATCCCCTGGATCGACAAGGACCTCGGCAACGGCATGTCGCGCGAGGAGTGGAAGGGCGGCGCCGAGACCAACAAGATCCTCGGCCGCGGCGTCGCCGGCGGCAAGGCGGCGATCCCCGTCGACTCGATCTGCGTGCGCGTGGGCGCGATGCGCTGCCACAGCCAGGCGATCACGATGAAGCTGAAGCGCGACCTCCCGCTCGCCGAGATCGAGCAGATGCTGGCGACGGCCAACCCGTGGGTGCGCGTCATCCCGAACACCCGCGACGCGAGCATCCGGCAGCTGACGCCGGCCGCGGTGACCGGCACGCTGGAGGTGCCGGTCGGACGGCTGCGCAAGCTCGCGATGGGCGGCGAGTACCTGTCGGCGTTCACCGTCGGCGACCAGCTGCTGTGGGGCGCGGCCGAGCCGCTGCGCCGCATGGTCCGCATCCTGCTCGAGCGCTGACCGCAGGCGGCCGGGTTCCGCCGGCTTAACTTGCCAGTGTCATACCGCGATGTTAAGTTAGCCTGTGCCAGACGCGACTTTCCGGACGAGGACCGCATGAGAGCAAACCCGATCCTGACCCTGAGCATGGCCGCGGGCGTGCTTATGCTCCCGGTCACCGCGGGTGCGCTCGGTCTCGGCAAGCTGACCGTGCAGTCGTCGATCGGCCAACCGCTGTCGGCGCGGATCGAGATCACCGCGGCCTCCCCGCAGGAGCTCGATTCGCTGGCGGTCAGGATCGCCGATCCGACCCTCTACCGCCAGAACAACCTCGCGTACAACAGCGTGCTCGGCCGGGCGCGCGTCTCGCTCGAGCGCGGGGCGGACGGTGCCTACCTGAAGATCGTGACGATGGGCGCCGTCAACGAGCCCTACCTCGACCTGATGGTCGAAGCGAACTGGGCGGCGGGGCGCCTTGTGCGCGAATACACGTTCCTGCTCGATCCGCCCGGCGTGGTGTCGCCGCCGGTGGAGCCGGTCGCTCCGGTGCGGGTGGGCGTCGCCCCGGCGCGCGCCCCTGCCGCGGCGCCCGCCGTGCCGGCGGTGCCGGGCGCCCCGGCTGCCGGGCCGGCGCCGCGCGCGGCCGCCGCCGGCGGCGAGCGCTACCAGGTCCAGCGCGGCGACACGCTGTCGAAGATCGCCACCGACAACAAGCCGCCGAGCGTGACGCTCGAGCAGATGCTGGTCGCGCTGTTCAACACCAACCAGGGCGCGTTCGAAGCCAACAACATCAACCGGCTGCGCGCCGGATCGATCGTCACCATTCCGAGCGCCGAGGTCGCCGCGGCGATGCCGCCGCAGGAAGCGGCGCAGGTCGTCCGCATGCAGGCGTCGGAGTGGCGCAACTACCGCGATCGCGTCGCCGGCGCCGCCCCGACCAGCGCGGGTGAAGGCACGCGCTCCGCCGGCGGCCGCATCGGCGCCGCGGTCGTCGAGACGCCGCCGCTGGCGCCGCCCGGCCGGGACCAGCTGAAGGTTTCGCGCGAGGCCGCGTCCGGCAAGCAGGTCGGCGGCGCGACCGAGGACATCGTCGCGCGCGAACGCCAGATCCGCGAAGCGCAGGTCCGCATCGCCGAGCTGGAGAAGACGCTCAACGAGCTGAAGCGGGCCGTCGAGCTCAAGAACCAGTCGATGGCCCAGATGCAGGCGCAGGCGGATGCCGGCAAGGCCCCGCCGGCGAAGGCGCCCGAGCCGGTGAAGGCGCCGGAGTTGAAGGTCGCGGAGAGCGCGAAGACCGAGCCGCCGAAGCCGGCCGAAGCGCCGAAGGCCGCCGAGCCGCCGAAGGCCGCGGAGGTGCCCCCGGCCGCCGCGCCGCCGAAGGCCGCGGAGCCGCCCCCGGCCGCTGCGCCGGCGAAGGTCGGCGAAGCGCCGCAGGCGGCGCCCAAGGCGCCGGCGCCGGCACCCAAGCCGCAACCCTCGTTCCTCGAGGCGCTGGCGGCGAACACGCCGACGTGGGCGATCGGCGGCGGCGCGCTGGCGGTGCTGGCCGGCCTCGCGGCGATCCTGCTGGCACGCCGGCGCCGCACGACCGCCTTCGAGAACAGCATCGCCGACGACAGCGACATCAAGACCAAGACGGTGTTCGGCTCCACCGGCGGCGGCGTCGTCAACACGGGCGAGCACTCGCTCGGGGGCGGTTTCTCCCGCGACGGCGTCGGCACGATCGATGCCGACGAGGTCGACCCGATCGCCGAGGCCGAGGTGTACCTCGCCTACGGCCGCGACGCCCAGGCGGAGGAAATCCTGCGGCACGCGCTGCGCAAGGACCCGCAGCGGCAGGAGATCTACGTCAAGCTGCTCGAGATCCAGGCGCAGCACAACAAGCCGTCGGCGTTCGAGGCCGTGGCCGCCGATCTGTTCACCGTGTCGGGCGGCAAGGGCGAGGCCTGGCAGAAGGCGGCGGCGCTGGGACGCCAGCTCGATCCGAAGAATCCGCTGTTCGCCGCCGAAGGGCAGGGCGCGGCGACGTCCAGGGCGTGCGGCGCCGGCCGCCGCGGCTGCCGGCTTCGCCGCGGGCGCCGCCGCCGAAACGATCTTCGACGCCCGCCTCGACGACGACCTCGCCATCTCCGCCGGGTCGCCGATCCGGTCGCCGTCGCCGCCCGTCCCCGAGGCGGCCGTCGGCGGGCCGGAGATCGCGGTTCCCAGCGCGGCCTCCAGCGGACCTCGCGGCCGAAGTCCAGGCGGCGGCCGCCGGCGGCAGGATCGACCTCGCCCGGGCGGGCGCGGACCTCGAATTCGAGCTCGACCGCGCGGCCAAGCCGGAGCCCTTCGCACCGTCCGCGGCGACGGAACCGGCAGCCGCGGAACCGGCCGCACCGGCCGCGGCGCCGAGCCTCGACCTCGACAGCTTCGGGTTGACGTTCGACGGCGCCGGCGGGCCGGAACCGGTCGGGGCGGGGTCCGCGCTCTCCGGCCAGTGGCACGATGCCGCGACCAAGCTCGACCTCGCCAAGGCCTACCAGGAGATGGGCGACGTCGAAGGCGCGCGCGAGATCCTGCAGGAAGTGCTGCGCGAAGGCGACGAAGCGCAGAAGGCGGAAGCGGCCGCGCTCGTCGCGAAGCTCGGCTGACTCGGGGCGGCGCGGGACGCGGGCGACGGAGACCTCCGCCGCCCGCTGCGTTTTCGAGGGGCCCGCTCCCGACATCGCGGGCCGACCCAGCGCCGCTCCGGCGTCGATCGATTCCCGACATGCGCATCGCCCTCGGCCTCGAGTACGCAGGCACCGCGTTCACCGGCTGGCAGTCGCAGCCCGACGGGCGCGGCGTGCAGGACGCGGTGGAGCGCGCGCTCGCGACGATCGCCGGCGAGGCGATCCGCGTCCACGCGGCCGGCCGCACCGACGCCGGCGTGCACGCGACATCGCAGGTCGTGCACTTCGACACCGCGGTCGCGCGGCCGGACACGGCGTGGGTGCGCGGCACCAATGCGCACCTGCCCGACGCGATCGCCGTGCTCTGGTCGCACCCGGTCGCCGACGACTTCCACGCGCGCTTCGCGGCGTCGGCGCGACACTACACGTACCTGCTCGTCAATCGGCCGGTGCGGCCGGCGCTCGTCGCCGGGCGCGTGGGCTGGTACCATCGTCCGCTCGACGTCGACGCGATGCGCGTCGCCGCCGCGACCCTCGTCGGGACGCACGACTTCAGCGCGTTTCGCGCCGCCCTCTGCCAGGCGAAGTCGCCGGTGAAGACGCTGGCGACGGCCAGGATCGACGCGGCCGGCGCGTGCCTGCGCTTCGACTTCTCGGCCAATGCGTTCCTGCACCACATGATCCGCAACATCGTCGGCGCCCTCGTCCGCGTCGGCGCCGGCAAGGCGCCGCCGGACTGGATCGCCGAGCTGCTCGCCGGCCGCGACCGCACGCGCGGGGCGGCCACGTTCGCGCCCGACGGCCTCTACCTCACCGGCGCCGACTACGACCCGCGCTTCGGCCTGCCGCCCACGCGGCGGCCGGTGCAGGTTCCGGTGCCGGAGTGGCCATGATTCCCCACCGCACCCGCGTCAAGATCTGCGGGATCACCGATCCCGACCACGGCCTCGCCGCGGCCGGCGAGGGCGCCGACGCGATCGGGCTCGTGTTCTGGGCCGGAACGCCGCGAAAGGTGACGATCGAGCGCGCCGCCGCGATCGCCGCGGCGCTGCCGCCGTTCGTGACCACCGTCGGGCTGTTCGTCGATCCCGACCCGGACGAGGTGCGCGCGGTGCAGGCGGCGGTGCCGCTCGACCTGCTGCAGTTCCACGGCTTTGAGGCGCCGGAGCTCTGCCGCGCGTTCGGCCGCCCGTACCTGAAGGCGATCGGCGTGCGGCCGGAAGCGGGCGCCGACGGTTTGCTAGAATACGCGCGGCGCTACGGCGACGCGGCCGGCCTGCTGTTCGACGCGCCGCCGGTGGACGGATTGCCGGGCGGCACGGGCCGCACGTTCGACTGGGGCCTGCTCGCGGCGCTCGCCGCCCGCATCCCGCGGCCGATCGTGCTGTCCGGAGGGCTTTCTCCCGGCAACGTCGCCGAGGCCGTGCGCGCCGTGCGGCCGTGGGCGGTCGACGTGTCGAGCGGGGTCGAGGTCACGGGGCCCGACGGCCGCGCCGTGAAGGGCAGCAAGGACCCCCGGCGGATCGCCGCCTTCATCGAGGAAGTGCGCAATGCAGATGTACGATCTGCCTGACTCCCGCGGCCACTTCGGCCCCTACGGCGGGGTGTTCGTCGCCGAGACGCTGGTCCACGCGCTCGACGAGCTGCGCGAACAGTACGCGCGCTACCAGCACGATCCCGAGTTCATCGCCGAGTTCGAGGACGAGCTCGCGCACTACGTGGGCCGCCCGTCGCCCGTCTACCACGCGCGCCGCCTGTCTTCGATGCTCGGCGGCGCGCAGATCTGGCTGAAGCGCGAGGACCTGAACCACACCGGCGCGCACAAGATCAACAACTGCATCGGCCAGGCGCTGCTCGCGCGCCGCCTCGGCAAGCCGCGCGTCATCGCCGAGACCGGCGCCGGCCAGCACGGCGTCGCGACGGCGACGGTGGCCGCGCGCTTCGGCATGGAGTGCGTCGTCTACATGGGCTCGGAGGACGTCAAGCGCCAGGCGCAGAACGTGTTCCGGATGAAGCTCCTCGGCGCGACCGTCGTGCCGGTCGAGTCGGGCTCGAAGACGCTGAAGGACGCGCTGAACGAGGCGATGCGCGACTGGGTCACCAACGTCGAGTCGACGTTCTACATCATCGGCACCGTCGCCGGGCCGCACCCGTACCCGATGATGGTCCGCGACTTCCAGAGCGTCATCGGCAAGGAGTGCCTCGTGCAGATGCCCGAGGCCGTCGGCCGGCAGCCCGACGCGGTGATCGCGTGCGTCGGCGGCGGCTCGAACGCGATGGGCATCTTCCACCCGTACATCCCGCACGAAGGCGTGCGCCTCATCGGCGTGGAAGCCGCCGGCGAGGGCATCGCCACCGGCCGGCACTCGGCGTCGCTCACCGCGGGCCGGCCCGGCGTGCTGCACGGCAACCGCACGTACCTGCTGCAGGACGCCGACGGCCAGATCATCGAGACGCATTCGGTGTCGGCGGGCCTCGACTACCCGGGCGTCGGTCCCGAGCACGCGTGGCTGAAGGACAGCGGCCGCGCCGAGTACGTGTCGATCACCGACGACGAGGCGCTCGCCGCGTTCCACGAGTGCTGCCGGATCGAGGGCATCATTCCCGCGCTCGAGTCGTCGCACGCGCTCGCCTACGCGGCGAAGCTCGCGGCGACGATGGACCGCGACCGCGTGCTGCTCGTCAACCTCTCCGGCCGCGGCGACAAGGACATGAACACCGTCGCCGAGCGCTCGGGCCTCAAGTTCTACTGCCGGCCCGAGTGCGATCCGGCGCGGCGGGGGTAGGCGCCTTGGGCCGCGAACCGAACCGCATCGACGCGACGTTCGCCGCGCTCCGCGCCGCCGGCCGCACGGCGCTGATCCCGTACGTCACGGCCGGCGACCCCGGCCCCGCGACGACGGTGCCGATCATGCACAGCCTCGTCGCCGCCGGCGCCGACGTCGTCGAGCTCGGCGTGCCGTTCTCCGATCCGATGGCCGACGGGCCGGTGATCCAGCGCGCCTCCGAGCGCGCGCTGGCGCAGCACGTGGGCCTCGCCGACGTGCTGGCGATGGTCGCCGACTTCCGCCGCACCGATGCGAAGACGCCGGTCGTGCTGATGGGCTACGCGAACCCGATCGAGGCGATGGGCGTCGAAGCCTTCGCCGGCCGCGCGCGCGACGCGGGCGTCGACGGCGTGCTGGTCGTCGACTATCCGCCGGAGGAAGCGGTCGAATTCGCCGCGCTGCTCGACGCGCGCGGCCTCGCGCCGATCTTCCTGGTGTCGCCGACGACACCCGAAGCGCGGATCGCGACGATCGGCGCGGTCGCCCGCGGCTACGTCTACTACGTGTCGCTGAAGGGCGTGACCGGCGCGGGCCATATCGACACCGCCGAGGTGGCGGAGAAGCTCACCGCGATCCGCCGCCACATCACGATCCCCGTCGGCGTGGGCTTCGGCATCCGCGACGCCGCGAGCGCGCAGGCGATCGCCGCCAGCGCCGACGCCGTCGTCATCGGCAGCCGCATCATCCAGGAGATCGAGGCGGGCTCGGCGGCGGAGGCGCCGCAGCGGGCGGGGCGGTGGCTCGCCGGCATCCGCGCCGCGCTCGATGCGCTGCCGCCGCGGTTCGCGCCGGCGGCCGCCGCGACGAGCGGGCAGGAGGGAACGCAACGATGAGCTGGCTCCAGAAGCTGCTGCCGCCGCGCATCAAGGCGCCCGCCGCCGGCGGCCGCCGGGCCGCGGTGCCCGAGGGGCTGTGGGTCAAGTGCACCGCCTGCGAGGCGGTGCTGTACCGGACCGACCTCGAGAAGAACCTCCACGTCTGCCCGAAGTGCGCGCACCACTCGCGCGTCGACGCGCGCACGCGCATCGACCAGCTGCTCGATCCGGAAGGGCGCTTCGAGATCGGCTCGGAGGTCGTGCCGGTCGACAGCCTCAAGTTCAAGGACACGCGCAAGTACCCGGAGCGGCTCGCCGCCGCGCTCGAGGAGACCGGCGAGACCGACGCGCTGGTGGTGATGCAGGGCAGCGTCAGGAGCGTGCCGCTGGTCGTGGCCGCGTTCGAGTTCGACTTCATGGGCGGCTCGATGGGCTCGGTCGTCGGCGAGCGCTTCGTCCGCGGCGTGCGCGTCGCCTGCGAGAGCCGCGTGCCCTTCGTCTCCATCGCGGCCTCGGGCGGCGCGCGGATGCAGGAAGGCGTGAGCTCGCTGTTCCAGATGGCCAAGACGACGGCGGTGCTGCAGGAGCTGACCAAGGCGCGGCTCCCGTTCGTGTCGATCCTCACCGATCCGACGATGGGCGGCGTGTCCGCGTCGTTCGCGTTCGTCGCCGACCTCGTGCTCGCCGAGCCGGGCGCGCTGATCGGCTTCGCCGGCCCGCGCGTCATCGAGCAGACGGTCCGCGAGAAGCTGCCGGAGGGCTTCCAGCGCGCCGAGTTCCTGCTGGAGAAGGGCGCGATCGACCTGATCATCGATCGCCGCCAGCTGCGCGACGAGCTGGCTGCCCTGCTGGTGCTGTTGACCCGGCAGCCCGCGCCGACGGGTTGACCTCCTTCCTGCGACGATGAGCCGGCCGACGACGCTTCCCGCCTGGCTCGCGTACCTCGAAACGCTGCACCCCAGGGCGATCGCCATGGGGCTCGACCGCGTGCAGGCGGTGCACGCGCGGATGGGCACCGCGCTTGCCTGCCCGGTGATCACCGTGGCCGGCACCAACGGCAAGGGCTCGACCTGCGCGCTGCTCGAGGCGATGCTGCGCGCCGCCGGCTACCGCGTCGGCCTGTACACGTCGCCGCACCTCATCCGCTACAACGAGCGCGTGCGCATCGACGCGCGCGAGGCCACCGACGCCGAGCTCGTCGCGGCGCTCGACGCCGTCGAGGACGCGCGGACGGCACCGGCGGCCGCGGGCGGCGCGCCGACGCCGCTCACGTACTTCGAGTCCGGCACGCTGGCGGCGCTGTGGCTGTTCGCGCGCGCCGGGCTCGACGTCGCGATCCTCGAGGTCGGGCTCGGCGGGCGCCTCGACGCGGTCAACATCGTCGACGCCGACGCCGCCGTCGTCACCACCGTCGACCTCGATCACATGGACTATCTCGGTCCGACGCGCGAGGCGATCGGGCGGGAGAAGGCGGGCATCTTCCGCGCGGGCCGGGCGGCGGTCTGCGGCGACCCCGATCCGCCGCGCTCGCTCGTCGATCACGCCGCCGCGATCGGCGCGCCGCTCACGCTGATGGGCCGCGATTTCGGCTACGAGCGGGAGGCGACGCAGTGGCAGTACCGCGGGCCGGGCGGGCGCCGCTTCGGCCTGCCGCATCCCGCGCTGCGCGGCGCGCACCAGCTCGGCAACGCGGCGACGGCGCTCGCCGCGCTCGACCTCGTCCGCGACCGCCTGCCGGTCAGCGGCGGCGCCGTGCGCGAGGGGCTCGTCAGCGTCTCGCTGCCGGGGCGCTTCCAGGTGCTGCCCGGGCGCCCGACGGTCGTGCTCGACGTCGCCCACAACCCGCACGCGGCCGGCGTGCTCGCGGCGGCGCTCGCGACGATGGGCTACCACCGCGAAACCACGGCGGTGTTCGGCATGCTCGCCGACAAGGACATCGCCGGCGTCGTCGCGGTGCTGCGCGGGGCCGTCGACCGCTGGCACGTCGCGACGCTGCCCGGGCCGCGCGGCGCGAGCGGCGAGGCGCTCGCCGCGGTGCTCCGCGCCGGCGGCATCGCGCCGGAGGCCATCCGCCGCTTCGACGACGTCGCGGCGGCCTATGCCGCGGCGCGGGAGAGCGCGGGTGAAGCTGATAGAATCATCGTTTTCGGATCCTTCCTGACGGTGGCCGCCGCGCTCGCGGTCACGTGATCGGAAACGCCGCACGCGCCCCGGCATGGCTGAACCAATCGCTGACAATGCGGATTTCGCGGTCGAGGACCTGAAGCGCAAGGCGCGCCGGCGGCTCGTCGGCGCGGTCGTGCTGGCGCTCGCCGCCGCGACGCTGCTCCCCCTGCTGCTCGAGCAGGAGCAAAAGCCGCTCGGCGACGACGTTTCCGTGCAGATTCCGCCGGTCGACAGCGGCAAGTTCGTGTCGAAGCTGCCGGCCGACCGGGGCCGGATCGGCGGGCCCGAAGCCGCGTCGTCCGCCCCGACCGCCACGCCGGCCGTCTCCCCGCCGCCGACCCCGGAAAAGCCGGCGGCCGCGACGGCGCCCCCGCCGGCGCCGGCCTCGTCGCCACCGCCCGAGGCGGTACCGAAGGCCGGAAGCGCGCCGGCGGCACCATCGGCTGCTCCGGCCATCGCCGCCGCGCCGTCGCCTGCCGCCGCGAAGCCCGCACCATCGAGTCCGCCGGCGGGATCGAGTCCACCTGCGGCGCCGAAGGTGGCCACCCCGGCGACGCCAGCCACGCCCCCGAAGACCGCGCCCGCCGCGCCGCCGCCCGCCGCCCCGCCGGCGGCCCCGGCCGCCAGCCCTCCGGCCGCCAGCGCTCCCGCCGCCAGCGCTCCCGCCGCCAGCGCGCCCGCCGCCGCAGCGGCCGGCACGACGCCGTCGCCGCCGCTCGCTTCGACGGCCACGCTGTCCGACGCCGCCAGCGGCGCCAGGTCCGACGCCCCGTCCGCCGCGCCCGAGGCGAAATCCGACGCCGAGGCGTCGCCCGCGCCGAAGGCCGAAGGCTTCGTCGTGCAGCTCGGGGCATTCACCGACAACTACGGCGCCAATGCGCTGGCCGCGAAGCTGAAGAAGGCCGGCTATCCCGCGTACACCGAGCCGGTCGAGTCCAAGCGCGGCAAGCTGTGGCGGGTGCGCGTCGGCGGCTACCCGACCCGGCCGGCGGCCACCGAGGCGCTCAACAAGCTCAAGGCCGAAGGCCAGGATGGCCGGGTCGTCCCCGCGAGGTGAGTCCGCGTGCGGGCGGCGCGCGGACGCGCCGTTCGCCTGCCGTGCCGCCCTCGGATGACGGGCCTCGACGTCGGGGTGCTCGCGGTGCTCGCGCTCTCGACGGTGCTCGCGTTCGTGCGGGGCATCGTGCGCGAGGCGATCGCGCTCGCGAGCTGGGTCATCGCGTTCGTGCTGGTGTTCGCGTACGGCGATCGGGTCACGGCGCTGCTGCCGCAGTTCGAGGCGGCTCCGGCGGCGCGGCCGGTGCTCGCTTACGCGCTCATCTTCGGCATCGTGCTGGTGGCCGGCGCGCTCGCCGCGCTCGCGCTCGCGAAGGCGATACGGGCGATCGGCCTGGGCTTCGTCGACCGCTTTCTCGGCGCCGTCTTCGGCGCGGCACGCGGGATCGCGCTTGTACTGCTGTTCGTGCTGGTCGCGGGACTCACCGCGCTGCCGCGTCAGGATTGGTGGCAAAATGCGTTGCTGGCGCCGGCGCTGGCGACCGCGGCGCTTTCGCTGCGGCCGTGGCTGCCCGCGACGTGGGCCGAGCGTCTCGACTACTCGCGGGCCGGCCGCAAACCCGTCCGCCCCGGCGCCGCCGCGGCCGCGGCGCCGACAGGAGAAGCTGAACGATGTGCGGAATCATAGGCGTCGTCGCGCACACGCCGGTGAACCAGCTGCTCTACGACGGGCTGCTGGTGCTGCAGCACCGCGGTCAGGACGCCGCGGGCATCGTCACCAGCCAGGGGGCGATGTTCCACATGCACAAGGGACCCGGCTACGTGCGCGACGTGTTCCGGACGCGGAACATGCGCGAGCTGTCCGGCAACCTGGGCATCGGCCACTGCCGCTACCCGACCGCGGGCTCCGCCTCGTCGGAGCTCGAGTCGCAGCCGTTCTACGTGAACTCGCCGTTCGGCATCACGCTGGCGCACAACGGCAACCTGACCAACAGCGAGGCGCTGAAGCGCGAGCTCTTCCAGCTCGACTTCCGCCACGTCAACACCAACAGCGATTCCGAGGTCCTGCTCAACGTGCTGGCGCTCGAGCTCGAGCGCGCCGCGCATCACGCGCGCCTCGACCCGGAAGCGATCTTCAAGGCGGTCGCCGGCGTCCACCGGCGCTGCCGCGGCGCATACGCGATCGTGGCGATGATCGCCGGCTACGGCATGCTGGCGTTCCGCGATCCCTTCGGCATCCGCCCGCTGATCGTCGGCGTCAACGAGGCGATGGGCGGGACCGAGTACCTGGTCGCCAGCGAGTCGGTGGCACTCGACGTGCTGGGCTTCGACGTGCTGCGCGACGTGGCGCCGGGCGAGGCGATCTTCATCGACCAGACCGGCGAGTTCCACGCCCGCCAGTGCGCGGCGGATCCCGTGCTCTCGCCCTGCATCTTCGAGTACGTGTACCTGGCGCGGCCCGATTCGATGATCGACGGCACGTCGGTGTACGAGTCGCGGCTGCGGATGGGCGAGCAGCTCGCGCGCAAGATCCGCGGCATTCCCGAGGCGCAGGACATCGACGTCGTCATTCCGATCCCCGACTCGAGCCGCCCGTCGGCGCTCGAGCTCGCGAACAACCTCGGGCTCATGTACCGCGAGGGCTTCGTCAAGAACCGCTACGTCGGCCGGACGTTCATCATGCCGGGGCAGGCGATGCGCCGGAAGAGCGTGCGCCAGAAGCTCAATCCCTGCGGCATCGAGTTCAAGGACAAGGTCGTGCTGCTCGTCGACGACTCGATCGTCCGCGGGACGACCTCGCGCGAGATCGTGCAGATGGCGCGCGAGTCCGGCGCCCGCAAGGTCTACTTCGCGTCGGCGAGCCCGCCGGTCCGCTATCCGAACGTCTACGGCATCGACATGCCGAACCTGCACGAGCTCGTCGCCACCGGCCGCACCGACGCCGAGGTCGCGCGCGAGATCGGCGCGGACCTCCTGATCTACCAGGATCTCGACGCGCTGAAGACGGCGGTGCGCGAGGCGAACCCGGGGCTGACCGAGTTCGAGGCGTCCTGCTTCGACGGCCGGTACATCACCGGGGACGTCACCGCCGACTACCTGTCGCACCTCGCCGAGGAGCGCGACGCGCAGCGCGGCGAGGCCGCCGCGGACATGCTCGAGGCGGACGCGGCCGAATCGATCGGCGCGGATTCCTGAGATTCGCGCGGCGCCGCCGCGCGCGCCGCTACTTGCCGGCGGCGACCAGGTAGTCGACCGCGGCCTTCACGTCGGCGTCGGGGAGCGCGGCATTCCCGCCCTTCGGCGGCATCGCGTTCTTGCCCTTGAGCGCGCTCGCGTACAGCGCGTCCATGCCGGTCTTGATCCGCGGTGCCCACGCCGCCTTGTCGCCGAGCTTCGGCGCGCCGGCGGCCCCCGGCGTGTGGCACGCCATGCAGACGGTGTCGTAGACCTTCTTGCCGTCGGGCTTGCCGCCCGCGGCGGCGGGGGTGCCCGCGCCGCCAGCGGCGCCCGGGGCGCCCGCGCCGGCGGCGATCACCACGGTGCCGACGGGCTGGATGCGCGCGAGGATGGCCTCCTGGCTGTCGTTCCTGCCCTTCCCGCCGCTGGTCACGAGCTGCGCGACGAGCAGGATCAGCGCGATCGGGATGACGAACGCGAGCACGACGATGATGATGAGCTGGCGGGGAGTCTTGATCGGGGATTCGTGCTGGTCGCTCATGGGCGTTCCTGGTCCGGGGCGGGCGAGTTCGATCGTTGCGGGGCGGTCGCCGGCGGCCTGTGGCAGCACCGGCAAAACCGATCAATTATACCGTGCCGCAAAGGGCCTCGGAACCGCAACTGGACGCTCGTTCGACCGGCGCGCTAGAATGCCGAGCTAGGGCGCCCGTAGCTCAGTTGGATAGAGTGTTGGTTTCCGAAGCCAAAGGTCACAGGTTCGACTCCTGTCGGGCGCGCCAGACCTGATCCCGGGCCGGGCACCGCGCAAGCGGTTCCCGGCCCTTTTCTTGCCGCCCGCCTCGCGGGTGACCCGGCAGGCGGCGGGCGGCCAGGGGGCGATGTTCAGCGGCGCGGCCGCGGTGGCGCCGGGCGTCTACTGTACCAGATCACCAACACCGGGCTCGCCGCCACGATCACCGTGTCGGGCACCAAGTACTTCGAGCGACGCGAACTGGTCAACCGGCACCTGCCCGACTGGCTCGCCTGGGCGCACGACTGGGGGTTCGGCCGGCACACGCTGGGCGTGGCCGCGTTCGCCGGCGTCGCCACCGTCCTGATCGCGGCGGTCGGCGCGATCGCCGCGTACGTCGACAACTACTACACGGCGAGCATCGGGCAGTGGGTGGCCAACGACCTGCGCCTGCGGATCTACGGGCACATGCAGCGGCTGTCGCTCGCCTACTACGACACGGCGAAGAGCGGCGCGCTGATGTCGACGATCACCAGCGACGTCGGGACCGTGCAGAGCTTCGCCTCGTCGTCGACGCTCGACATCGTCGTCGACATGCTGACGATCGTCTTCATGCTCGCGCTGATGTTCTGGCTGGACTGGGACTACACGCTGATCGCGATCGGCGCGATGCCGTTCCTGCTGCTGTTCGTGTCGCGGCTGAAGACGGCGGTGAAGGAGGTCACGCGCGAGGTGCGCGTGCGGCAGAGCGAGGTCGTCGCGGTCGTCGAGGAGGGCCTGGGCTCGGTGCGGGCGGTGAAGGCCTTCGGCCGCCAGGACGCCGAGATCGCGCACATGCAGGCGGCGAGCCGGGCGTCGGTCGTCGCGCTGTGCACCGGCCTCGTGCTCTGGCAGGGCGCGTCGCTGATGGACTCGCTGCAGGCGCCCTGAGCGGCGCGCGTGCGTGCCGGCGGGCCGCCCGCGATCGCCCGCGGGCGCGCCCGGCCTGCGGCTAGAGGCGCGCCTTCACGTCCGCCGCGAAGTCCTCGTACCGGCGCAGCGGCGTGACGTCGACCTGCACGTGCTGCCCGTGCATCTTCATGATCGGCAGGTCGAGCAGGATCCGGTCCAGCGTGTCGGGACCGTCGACGTTCACCACGGCCACGATGCGGCGCTGGCCCACGCACTTCCACAGGTCGACGACGGCGCCCGCCTTCTTCGCGCCGAGGGCGGCGTCCGCCTCCTGCGCCCAGATGGCGAACAGGTCCTTCTGGCTCATCGTGGCCGGGTACTCGACGCGGAAATCCAGCAGGTAGAGCATCTCATCCTCCCCCTTTCGTTGTGGAAACGTCCCGCCCGGCGCCGCGGCCGCAGCCTCAGCCGCAGGCGCCGGTGTAGCCGCAGGTCGAGCAGAAGTCGCAGCCGTCCCTGCGGATCAGCGCCTTGTTGCCGCATTCCGGGCACTTCTTCCCCGGCAGCGTCTTCAGTTCGCCGCCGTGCGCGAGCTCGGTCGGCGGCACGGCGAGGATGCCGGCGTGCTCGACCGGATAGCCCGCCTCGGTCAGGATGCCCAGCATCGCGTAGCGGTGGATCATCAGCTGCGCGAGGTAGGCGATCGTCGACGGGTAGACCTGCGACTTGGCCGAACCCGGGATGCGCGCGAGGAACGACGCGTTGGGCTCGCCGTAGTTGAGGAGCTTGCGCAGCTTCATGCCGATCCACGCCGGATCGTAGACGCGCATGTCGAGCGACAGCGCCTTGCACAGGCCGTCGAGGACGCGCGGGTACTCGCCGGACAGCCACATCGAGTAGGGCCGCCGCTGCCCGTCGGGCATCACCAGCTCCTTCAGGAACAGCACGAAGTCGTCGCCGCAGGCGTGGTTGGCGACGTCGACGGTCCACGACAGCGTGCCGTCGGGCCCGGTCTTCGGCTCCTTCGGCCCCATCAGCGCGTCGATGACCGGCGTCCTGCTTCCGGTCTCGCCGGCGAAGGCGCCCAGCTCGGTGCAGCGGTAGCGGATCAGCTGCGCGAAGCCCGACACGAGGCTCGGCACGCGGACCTTGCGGCCGTCGGGCGGCATCGCCATCTCGAAGCCGTCGTCGCCGCCCGCCTTCTGCAGCGACGAGAGCTTCATGTCGAGCCACGCGCGATCGTCGGTGCGCATGTCCATCGACAGCGTCTTGGCGATCGCGCCCAGGCCGCGCGGCTGCTCGGCGCCGTTGATCCAGACCTCGAACGGATACGAGTGCCCGTCCTCGATGTGGCCGATGAACACGGCGAAGTCGCCGAGCGGGTGGCGCACGACGTACGTCCAGCACGGATTGCCGCTGGGGAGCTCCGGCCGGCCCGGCCAGCGCAGGCTGGCGAGCGTGGGCTGCAGCTCGCGGTCGAGACGGATGCGCCGGTCGGGGTCGGCGGTGTCGAAGTCCTGCGGCCCCGCCGCCGGGCCCGCCGGCGTCGTCGGCGCGGCGACCTCGAGCACCGCGCCCAGAACCTTGTTCGGGCGGTAGGTGGCGATGCCCTTCAGCCCCGCCTTCCAGGCCTCGTAGTAGAGGTCCTTGAACGCGTCGAACGGGTAGTCCTCGGGCACGTTGACCGTCTTGCTGATCGCGGTGTCGACGTAGGGCTGCACGGCCACGTTCATCGCCATGTGGTCGGCCGCGCTCATCTCCAGCGCGTTGACGAACGCGGGCGCGAGCATCGCGTGGCGCCGGCCGTCGGCCGCGGTCCACACGGTCCCGGGAGCGTGCTGCTGCGCGGCGTCGAACGGCTGCAGCACGACGTCGTCGTCGAGGCCGTGGATGTGCTTGAACAGCCGGTACGCGTGGTCCTCGACGCGGTACTCCTTCATCGTGTCGTCGGGCATCCGCTTCCTGCGCGTGTAGAACCAGCTGAACGCCGGCTCGATGCCGTTGCTCGCGTTGTCGGCGAAGGCGAGCGAGATCGTGCCGGTCGGCGCGATCGACAGCAGGTGGCTGTTGCGGATGCCGTGCGCGCGGATCGCCGCCTTGATCGGCTCGGGCAGCCGCGACGCGAAGCGGGGCGGCGCGAGGTGCTGCTCGACGTCGAGCAGCGGGAACGCCCCCTTCTCCTTCGCGATGTCGACCGAGGCGAGGTAGGCGGCGTCGCGCATCGCCTCCGCGATGCGGCCCGCCATCGCCCTGGCCTCGGCGCTGTCGTAGCGCAGGTTGAGCGCGATCAGCGCGTCGCCGAGGCCCGTGAACCCCAGCCCGACGCGCCGCTTGTTCATCGCCTCCCGGTGCTGCTGCGGCAGCGGCCAGGCGGTGATCTCCAGCACGTTGTCCAGCGCGCGCACGGCGACCGCCACCGTCGCGGCGAACGCGTCGAAGTCGAAGCCCGCGTCCGGCAGGAACGGCGCGTCGACGAAGCGCGTGAGGTCGATGCTGCCCAGGTCGCAGCAGCCGTACGGGGGCAGGGGCTGCTCGCCGCAGTTGTGGACGTAGAGGCCGTTGGCGTCGAACGCGTGGACCCCGGGAACGTTCACGTCGTACACGTCCTCGATGCCGTCGGCATCAAGGATTCGACGGTTGCCACGTAGCGCTCGCGGTTGAGCGCACGGCTGTAGTTCCCGAGGGCGAGCGCCAGCCGCTCGCTCTTCTCGGTGTCGGCAAAGCCGATCAGCTCGGCGTAGCGGGCAAGGTTGCGCCGCGGAACGACCAGTTCGTGGTCGGCCCGATGCGGCGTAGAGCTTGGAGCCGCC
Source organism: uncultured beta proteobacterium (assembly GCA_963832705.1). Taxonomy (GTDB): domain Bacteria; phylum Pseudomonadota; class Gammaproteobacteria; order Burkholderiales; family Casimicrobiaceae; genus CAIWHR01. The sequence goes on from CAWHVP010000008.1 coordinate 175,794, forward strand.
CGTTGCCGTCAGGCATCAGCCTCGCTCCCGCGCGACGACGCGTACTTGTAGATCGTCGAGACGATGCCGAGGCGCTGCAGCATGCGCTGCACGGCTTCGAGGTTGCCGAGGTCGCACTGCGCAAGCCGAACGCTGACGCCCTTGGCCTGGGTGCCCTGCACCGACCCGTCGGCGTCGAAGAGCCCGCGCAGGAAGGCGCGGGTGAAATCGGACGAGCAGCGCTCGATGTCCGGGGTGATGCGCTTGTTGCCCGGGGTCAGCCCGAGGCGTGTCGGCGAGCCGTGCAGCGCCGGGAGTTGAGCCGCATCTCGTTGCGGCCGGCGATCGGGGCGCACCAGCCGCGGTGGTCGGCGCGCGCGAGGGAACTTCGCATCGGCCTCTGTCCCGCCGCCATGATGCCGGCCGCACCCGTGCGAAAAGATCCATCCGCCATTCGACTCGCGTCGCAGGTCCGGGTCCCATACCGAGAGCACCGCTCGATCGCCCTTCAGCACCCCGTCGCCGACGAGAAGCCCCATCAGGTAGCCTTCGTCGGCACCGTACGTGCCGGTCCACCCCGCGAAGGCCGTGTGGTCGTGCAGCACCACGCGGTCGCCGGCCCGAGGTGCGCTGGCGGGAACCCACTCGGTGTCGCGCACATGGGGCGTCAGGCGCGCAACGCGCCGCACCCGGTGGTCGGCGTGAGGCGCAGCGAGTGACCCTCGACGCGTGCGTCAATCTCAGGACCGGTTTGGTGCCGGTCAGGAAGAACCCGTCCGGCCCGCTCGGATGCGTCCTGCCGTCGACCACGGCCATGAAACGGCACGCCGACCAGCTCCGCGACCCGGCGCGGACCGTCGCGGTCAGCACCCAGGTGTCGGCGGTGACGCAGGGATTGCAGGCCGTCGATCGTCTCGCAGTACGACAGGTTGTTGTCGCGGTTCATCATGTCGATGAACACCACGCCGGGCTCGGCGTGGTCGTACGTCGACAGCATGATCTGGTCCCACAGCGCGCGGGCGCGCACGGTGCGGTAGACCCACAGGTCGTCCTCGCGCTGGTGCGCGCCGGCGTCGAGCAGGTCGGGGGCCGGCGGGGCCTGGTGCACGAGGTCCCAGTCGCCGTTGTCGCGCACGGCCTCGACGAAGGCGTCGGTCACCGCGACCGACAGGTTGAAGTTGGTGAAGCTGCCGTCGTCCTTGGCGTGGATGAACGCCTCGATGTCCGGGTGGTCGCAGCGCAGGATGCCCATCTGCGCGCCGCGGCGCGAGCCCGCCGACTCGACGGTCGCGCAGCTCTGGTCGAACACGCGCATGTACGACAGCGGGCCGCTCGCCCGGCTGTTCGTGCCGCGCACGTGCGCGCCCTGCGGGCGGATCGGCGAGAAGTCGTAGCCGACGCCGCCGCCGCGGCGCATCGTCTCCGCGGCCTCGTTCAGCGCGACGTAGATGCCCACGCCGTGCTCGTCGCCCGAGATGCTGTCGCCGATCGGCTGCACGAAGCAGTTGATCAGCGTCGCCTTGAGGTCGGTGCCGGCCGCGGAGTTGATGCGCCCGCCGGCGATGAAGCCGTTGGCCTGCGCCTGGAAGAACGCGTGCTCCCAGTGCTCGCGCCGCTCGGGGGCCTCGACCGCGGCGAGCGCGCGCGCGACGCGGCGCTGCACGGCCGCGATGCCGTCCTCGCTGCCCTTCGCGTACTTCTCGAGCAGGACCTCGGTCGAGATCGACTGCGGCGGAAGGGCGGCGAAGGCCTTCGGCCGGGTGGACTGGGGATCGTCGCGCTTCATCCGTCGCACCTACTTGCGCGTCTGCATCTCGTAGCGGCGGGAGCGCCCGGCGAGGTCCGCCATTGCGGCGAGCGGCGAGGCCAGCTGCGGCAGGATGTCGTCGACGCTGATGACGCCGGCCAGCCGGCCCGCCGAGTCGACGACGGGCAGCCGGCGCACGCCGTGCAGCGCCATCGTCCGGATCGTCTCGGTGATGCTCGTCGCCTCGTCGACGGTGACCAGCCGCCCGGTCAGCATGTCGCCGAGCTTCAGCAGGTCGGGATCGACGCCCGCGGCCACGACCTCGATCACGAGGTCGCGGTCGGTGACGACGCCGAGCGGCGTGCGCGGGCCGTCGAGCTGGTCGACGACGATGACGTTGCCGATGTGGTGCTGGCGCATCAGCCGGGCCGCCTCGACGGCGGTCGCGTCGGCCGTCGCGCAGACGACGTTGCGATTGCAGATCTCGCGAATCGACATTGCTCTACCTTTGGTTGGGAATCCTGTGCGGGGCCGGGGCCGCGGGCCGCGGCCCCGTCTGCCGGAGCGCGGGCGGGAGCAGGGCCTCCGGCGCGCCCGATTGCGGCCCGCTTCCGCCGCTTTCGCATCATACGACGGAAGCGCCGCGGGCGCCGTTGATGCCGGTCAAGCCGGCGGCCGGCGCCGCGCCGCCGCGATCGGACCCCGATCGGCCCCGCTGGCTCCCGCTGCGGGAGCGGCTTCGGCGGCGCCTCTGCGCGCGCGCCCCGACGTTCAGTCCCACGACTTGCTGTACTGGATCCCGATGCCGGTGACCACGCCGGTCGAGGCCGAGAGCCTCAGGTTGCGCGTCAGCGCGTATTCGATCCTCAGCGCGCTGTTGGCCACCGACAGCCCCTGCTCGTAGACCAGCGTCAGGCGGTCGGTCAGCCGCTTGCCGACGGCGATGACGCCGCTCTCCGCATCGCTGGCGCCGCGGGCGCTGCTGCGCGAGGACGAGGCCGCCGTCCTGAAGGCGATCTCGTCGACGCCGACGGACTCCGCGATCGCGGACCCGATCGGCTTGCTGTTGCGGCCCATCAGGAGCGACGACGCCGCCTGCAGCGCGGACAGCTCGGATCCCGACGTGCGGTCGAGGCCGTGTCCCAGGACCAGCCAGGCGAGCCTTTCGGAATCGGACACCGGCGGATTCGACGTGAGCTGGATGATCGGCACGCGCACGGTGCCGGTCACCGCCACGCCCGCCTCGACGGCGAGGTTCCGGCGCAGCGCGATGATGTCGAGCCCGGGATTGTCGAGCGGGCCGTCGAACACCAGCCGGCCGGGATCGATGACGAGCTTCTGGCCGAAGGCGCGGTAGGTGCCGTTGACCGAGCGGATCGTGCCCTTGCCGACGAAGCCGCGCGCACTGGTGGTGACCCGCACCGTCCCCTCCAGACCGGTGACGAGGCCTTCGCTCTCGAAGTGCAGGCGCTCCCCGAAATCGAGCTCGAGGTCCACGACGAGCGGCAGGTCCGCCGAGCGCAGTGCCGACGGGGCGGGGGGCGGCCAGCCCTTGACGACGACGTCGCTGCCAAGCGTCGCCTCCGCGTCGGAGGCGTAGACGATGTGCCCCTCGTCGGCCCGGAGATTGCCGTTGAGCACGAGCTTGCCTTTCGCCAGCGCGAGCGTGCCTTCGCCGTCGACGACGAGGTTCAGGTCGGGCCGGTTGAACAGGCGGAACCGCGTCGCGCGCCAGCCGATCCGCGCGTCGGTCGGCGCGCCGGCGGCCGCCGCCACGGCGGTCCCGGACGCGCGGAATTCCCCGGCACCGGCGCCGAGCACGAATTCCTCGAGCGACAGCCGGCCCTCGGCGAAGCGCGCGCGGATGCGGCCGTCCTTGAAGTGCACGCCGTACTGCGGCGCGTCGACGCGCAGCGCGTCGCCGGCGACGGTCCCGGTGAGCGCCATCCGGCCGCGCGTGCCGCCGGCCGCGAGCTCGACGCGCGCGCGGCCGCCGACGACGGCGGTGGTGCCGATCCAAGGCTGCAGCAGCTGCAGCGTCGGCAGGTCCGCGGTCGCCGACAGCGTCAGCGGGGCATCGGCACCGATGCGGCCGGGAGGCGCCCCCGGCGCCACGCCCAGCGTCAGGCTCGCCGTCGCCGAGCCGGCGTCCTTCGCGACCAGCTTCGCCTCCGCGGCCACGGCGTCGTCGGTCAGGCGCGCGACGAGCTCCAGCGTCGTGATGCCCAGCGCCTGCCGCACCGGCGTGCCGCCCTGCGCCCCGCCCTCGAGCACGAGGTCGCCGCCTTCGCGCCGCAGGCTGATCGTGCCGTTGAGGCGCGGCGTGGCCGCGACCGACCACTCGCCGCCGAAGGTCAGCGTCGAGATCGCCGGCAGCGGCCTGCCGGCGATGCGCGCCACGGTCGCGAGCGGGACCGCCTTGACGCTGCCGTGCGTCGTGATCCGGCCCTCTTCCCACGTGAAGTCGGCGATGCGCATCGTGCCGTCGGCGATCGCGAGGCGGGTCTCGCCGATGCGGACGCGGTGCGGCGCGAGCTCGATGCCCGCCGGCGCCGTGAGCGACAGCGCGAGCGGGCCCTTGCCGTCGAGCTTGTCGAGCGTGCCGGACCAGCGCCAGCCGGCGCCGGGCGTGGACGCGGCGCCCTGGACGAAGCCGCCGCCGGCCGCGGCCGCGAGCGCGATGTCCTCGGCGTCGAAGTCGACGGCGAGCGTGTGCCGGGCGAGCGTGCCGGCGAGGCTCGCCCGGGCGGTGCGGAACGTTCCCGGCGGCGCGCGGAGGTCGGCGGCGCGCGCGTCGAGCCGGAGCTCGCGGGTCGCGAAATCGTCGCCGCCGGGGCGGCCGGCGGCCGCGGCGAGCGTCAGGTCGAGGTCGAGCGTGCGCGCGGCGAATTCCTGTCCCGCCGCCAGCGCGCTGCCGCTCGCGTGGAGCTCGATGCCGCCGCCCGCGAGCGGACCGCGCCACTGCATCCTGGCGGCGAGCGACCCGGTCAGCGTGCGCGGCACCGCGGCCGGGAGCAGCGGCACCAGGCCGGCGAGGCGCGGCGCATCGAGCGTCGCCGCGAGGACGTCGCCGGGCGCGCCGGCGCTGCCGTTCGCGGCGAGCTTCGCGCCGCCGACGTCGGCGACGAGGCTCGCGTTGCGCACGGCATCGCGGCTGAAGCCGCCGGTGAGCTTGCCGGAAAGCGCGACGCCGGAGAGCTTGCTGCCCGCGGCGAGGTCGAGCGCGACGTCGGCGCGCCACGCGCCGGCGGCGGTGCCCGAGGCGACGACCTGCCCGTCGAGCGCGCCGGCGGGAAACGCGCCGAAGCGCGCCGGGTCGAGGCGCGTCGCGGTCGCGTCGAGCGCGAACGCGCGCTCGCCGGCGAGGCCGACGCGGCCGCGGCCTTCGACGGTACCGTCGCCGGCGCGCGCGCGCAGGCGCTCGACGGTCAGCGTCGACGCGGCGACGGCGGCGGCGAAGTCGATCCGGATGCCGCCGGCGAGCGCCTGGTCGGCGATCTCGCCGCGGATCGTCTGCCGGTCGCGCGCGAGGTCGGCGTCGACGCGGCCGGACAGGCGCGTGGCGGCGAGCGGCGCGTACAGCGCGGAGAGATCGACGCCGGCCAGCGCAAGCGTCCACGCGCCGGCGCCGGCGGCAAGCGGAATGCGGGCGCTGCCCCGCGCGCTGCCGCCGCCGGCGATGCCCGCGTCGATCGCGTCGAGCACCAGCACGCTCTCCTGCCACGCGAAGCGCGCGGCGAGCGTGCGCACCGGGATCCTGCCCGCGTCGAGCGTGCCGGCGAGATCGTTGGTCAACGCGAGCGTCCCGGCGATGCCGCCGCCCGCGGGCTGCGCGCGCACGACGACGCCGAGCCGCGAGGCGGGCAGCGCCTCGTCCCAGGCCCGGAGGTCGAGTCCGGAGGCGTCGAGCGCGACGGCCGAGAACGGCACGGCGGTGAGCGGCGCCAGCGCCGCGTGCAGCTCGAAGCGCGTGCCGTTGGCGTCTCCGCTGCCGTCGACGACCAGCGCCGCCAGCGTGCCGGAGAGGCTGAACCTGGACGCGACGCCGGCGTAGCGGTCGGCGCCCGCGAGCGCGAGCTCGCCCGCGACCGGGAACGGCGCCGCGGCGCCGATCGACGCGCGGCCGGCGAGGCTCCAGGCGTCGCCGCCGAGGGCCAGGTCCGTCACCCGGTGCCGGCGGCACCGCCGGCATAGCGCAGGACGAACTTCGAGAGCGTGCCGCGGTTCGGACCGACGCGCCAGTCGAGCTTCTCGACGGCAAGCCGGTCGACGGCGATCTCGAAGGGCAGCGCGAGGCTCTCCGGCGGCGCGACGTCGGTGCCCGACGGCTCGACGTCGAGCTCGATCCGCTGCGCGCCGAGCGTGTGCACGACGATGCCGCGCGACCACAGCGCCGTCGGGCTCCAGGTCAGCACGACGTCGGTCGCCGCGAAGCGCGCCGCCGGTCCCTGCCATGCGATGCGCCGCGCGTGGACGGCGTCGAGCAGCGAGCCGGTCGCGCCCTCGACGATCAGGCGGCCGCCGCTGCGGGCCGCGAGCTCGCGCAGCGCGAACGCGACGCCGGCGTCGCTCGCGAGGAACGCGTAGCCGGCCGCGACGGCGACGACGGCGAGCAGCGTCGCGGCGGCGCTCGCGAGCGTCACCGCGCGCGCGAGCCGTCGGGGCACGCGAGCGCCTCGACGCCCGGGGCGGGGAGCGGGCGTCCGCTCCGGGCCGGCGGAAGCTTCGCGGGTCGGCGTGTCGCTCATCGCGTCAGAACGTGAGGCCCATCGAGATGTGCGCCCGGACCTTGCGCTCGTCCTGGCCGTAGGCGATGTCGAAACGGAACGGACCGACGGGCGTGCGCACGCGGGCGCCGATGCCGTAGCCCAGCGCCGCGCGGAAGCCCGAGAGCGAGTCGGTCGCGTTGCCCGCGTCGACGAACGCGGCGAGGCCCCACCACTGCGTGATCCAGCGCGTGACGTCGGCGCTGGCGAGCGCGTAGTAGCGTCCGGGCACGGTCGCGTCGCGCGAGGCGCACGCCGAGGCTGTCGAACGCGTAGCCGCGGACCGTGGTGTCGCCGCCGGTGCGGAACAGGAGCGGCGAAGGAATGCCGTCGCGCGTCGACGAGAGGACCGCGCCGGCTTCCGCGCGCAGCTGCAGCCCGACGTCGCGCGCGAGCGGCAGCCACGCCGAGCTCTGTCCGACGAGGCGGCCGAAGCCGCGCGACGACGCGCCCGGGATGCCGGCACCCGCCTGCACCGAGGCCATCCATCCGGTGGTCGGCGCGAGCAGGTTGTCGACGCGGCGCCAGTAGCGCGCCGCCTCGGCATAGAGCGCGTGCGACGACGACGCCTCGGCGCCGGAGGGCTCCTGGTCGTCGAGGTAGAACGTCAGCGCGAGCGCGAGCGTGTCGAGCTCCTCGACCGTATGCCAGCGCGTTCCGGCGTACGTCGTCCGGGTGACGAGACCCTCGATGTCGGTGCGCGCCACGCCGCCGGTCGCGCTGCCGATCCAGCGCGCGCCGTTCGGCGGCAGCACGAAGCGCAGCGACCCGGTCTGCACCTTCGACTCGAGGCGCACGTCGGCGTGCATCTGCGTGCCGCGGCGGTCGACGTTGACGTCGCGGTAGCTCGCGTTGGCGCCGAACTGGACGTCGGTCGAGTAGCTCAAGCCGCCCTCGAAGTGCTGCGTCGGTCCCTCGATGACCGCGACGTTGATCGTCGCATCGTCGGGATGCGTCGTGTCCGGATCGACCGCGGCCTGCACGCTGGCGAAATAGCCGGACGCATTGAGCCGGCGAACGTACCGGTCGAGCTCGCGCTGGCTGTAGGGCGTGCCCGGCTCGATGGTGCTGAAGTTCTTCGCCAGCGACGGCGGATAGCGGACGAGCCCGGAGATCTCGAGGTGGCCGAAGCGAAACGCGGGGCCGCTGTCGATCTCGATGGAGAGGTCGCCGCTGCGGCGCTCGGGATCGATCGCCGCTTCGCTGCCGGCGATCCTCGCGGCGGGGTAGGGGGCGGCCGCCAGCGTCGCGAGGGCACCGACCTTGGCGGCGCTCCAGTCCGCCTGCCGGAAGACCGCGCCGACGGGCAGCCCCCAGTCGGCCTTCACCTTGGCGATCGCGTCGGTCCCGCGCGGTACGTCGCCGGCGGCGGGACCGGTGACGGCGATCGCGACCGACGCGATCGTCGTCGGCTCGCCGGGCGCGACCGAGAGCGTCACGACGGGCGGCGTCGCGTCGCGGTCGATCGTCACCGCGATCTGCGCCGAGAAGAATCCCTCGGCGGCCGCCGCGTTGCGCGTCTGGTCGACGGCCTCCAGCATCAGCCGGTCGCGCAGGTCGTCGGTCATGTCGGCGTAGCCCTGCCAGCGCACGAGGCCGACGTCGCGCACGAGGATCGCCTTCAGCGCGTCGGGCGCGGCGACGACGACGCGGTAGGCCGGAGCCGCCGCCGTCGGGGTCGCGCCGGGGGCAGCGGGCGCGTCGGGCGCAGCGTCCGCCGCGCGCGCCGCCTGCGCCGCGCAAAGACCCGCGGCGAGCGCGACCGCGAGCGCCCGGCCGAGGCGGCGGGCGCGCGGGTGGCGTGAGCGGGGCGGGGTGACGGCGGGCACAGGGGCGATTATCGTCGATCGTGCCGAGGCCGCCCGTCGCCCGGGTCGGCCACCGGCGGCGAGATCCGTCCTGGATGGTGGTTTCCCTCCGTCGACACGGCCGGCCGAACGCCGGTCGGTCCCGCGATCGAACGATCGTACGACGTCGCCCCGGAAAACGCGCCCGTTCTTCGCGTCTTACTTTCGATTTTCCTTCTAAGTCTCTGTTTATAATGGGATACAATGCCCTTGCAACATCGCCTCTAAGTCCTTGATGGAACAACAAAAAACCGTTGACCGGCCATCGCGGATTCCCTTATAGTTCGCCGAAGTGGTAGGAAGTGGGTAAAAGTGGGTGATCACGAGGGTGCGCAGCGCGGGCGCACGCGGGACGTGAACAAGCACTCACGACGCCGGGGCGAGGGGGATCGCAGTGACGCAGGGAGCGGCGGGTTTGGCGGCCAATGGCCCGGTTTTCCGGGGCGTGTCGCATCTCGCGCTCGACGCGAAGGGCCGCGTCGCGATTCCCGCGAAGTACCGCGATGCGCTGGTCCCGCCGCCGGTCGCGCCTGAACCGGCCGCGGAACCTTCCGGCGCCCTCGTCCTCACCGTCGATCCCAGCCGCTGCCTGCTGCTCTACCCGCGCGCGGCGTGGGAGCCGATCCAGGCGCGGCTGATGGGCCTGTCGTCGTTCAACGAGCCGATCCGCCGCCTGCAGCGCCTGCTCGTCGGCTACGCGGAGGACGTCGATCTCGATGCCGCCGGCCGCATCCTCGTGTCGTCGGAACTGCGCGCCTACGCGGGGCTCGGCCACCGCGTCGTCCTCGTCGGCCAGGGCAACAAGTTCGAGCTGTGGGACGAGCCGCGCTGGCAGGAGCAGACGGCGCAGACGATCACCTTCGCCGCCGGCGCCTTGCCGCCGGAGCTGGACGGCTTCTCGCTTTGATGGGCGATGGTCGCCACGTCCCCGTCCTCCTCGCCGAAGCCGTTGCCGCGCTCTCGATCCGGACCGGAGGCATCTACGTCGACGGCACGTTCGGCCGGGGCGGGCACAGCCGCGCGATCCTGGACGCATCCGGACGCGCCGCGCGGCGTCGTGGCGATCGATCGCGATCCTGCCGCCGAAGCGGCCGCCTCGGGAATCGCCGACCCGCGCTTCACGTTCCGCCGCGCGTGGTTCTCGGAGCTGCCCGCCGTGCTCGCGGGGCTCGGCATCGCCGCGGTCGACGGCGTGCTGCTCGACCTCGGCGTGTCGTCGCCGCAGATCGACGACCCGGAGCGCGGCTTCTCGTTTCGCACCGACGGTCCGCTCGACATGCGGATGGATCCGGCGCGCGGCGAGTCGGCGGCCGAATATCTCGCGCGCGCCGACGCGCGCGAACTGACGGAGGTGCTACGCGACTATGGTGAAGAACGGTTTGCTCAATCGATTGCAAGAGCGATTGTTGCTGCTCGCGCGCTCGCACCCATCGTCCGGACGCGCCAGCTTGCGGCGATCGTGGCCCAAGCCGTCGGCTCGCGCCCGCGGGGTGATTGGGGTCAGGATCCGGCCACGCGGACCTTCCAGGCTCTCCGGATTCTCGTGAACCGCGAGCTCACCGAGCTGTCGCAGGTGCTGCCGCGCATCGTGCCGCTGCTCAACGAAGGCGGGCGCCTCGCCGTGATCAGCTTCCACTCGCTCGAGGACCGGATCGTCAAGCGGTTCTTCGCGCACGCGTCGCAGCCGTTCGGCGGCGATCCGCGGCTGGCGCGCCTCGCGATCCGCGAGTCGGCGCTGCCGGGCGCGCCGCTCGCGCTGGTCGGCCGCGCGATCCGCGCGTCGGCGGAGGAGACCGCCGCCAACCCGCGCGCCCGCAGCGCGATGCTGCGCGTCGCCGAGCGCACCGCGCACCCGGTGCCGCCGGGATTCGCGACGGCCTCGGTCGCGGCCTGACCCCGCCACCCGCGCCGCGATGGTCCGCCTCAACGTCCTGCTCCTCGCCGCGCTCGTGGCCTGCGCGCTGTCGCTGGTGACGTCGCGCCACCAGGCGCGCAAGCTCTTCGTCGAGCTCGAGCGCGAGAAGGCGGCGGCGCGCGGCTACGAGACCGAGTACGGCCAGCTGCAGCTCGAGCAGTCGACGTGGGCGATGCCGGGGCGCGTGGAGAAGATCGCGCGCGAGCAGCTGAAGATGCAGTCGCCGGGGCCCGGCCGGGTCGAGGTCGTCGGCGGAGGCGCCGCGCGACGATGAAGCCAGCGACGCGGCCCGCCGCGGGCGTTCCGGGCCGGCGCGCGCCGGGCGGCGCGCCCGCGCTGCCGGCGCTGCCGCGCTTCCGCGCGCCGCTGCTGTTCGGCGCGATCGCGCTGCTGTTCGTCGGCCTCGTCGCGCGCTCGCTGTACCTGCAGTGGGTCGACAACGAGTTCCTGCAGGAGCAGGGCAGCTCGCGCTACAGCCGCGAGATCGAGATTCCCGCGCACCGCGGGCGCATCCTCGACCGCAACGGCGATCCGCTGGCGATCTCGACGCCGGTGAAGTCGATCTGGGCGTTCCCGGCGAAGGTCGAAGCGACGCCGGAGCAGCTCGCGGCGCTCGCGAAGGCGCTGGAGACGACGCCGCAGGCGCTGGAGAAGCGGCTGGCCGACGCCGGCGAGTTCGTCTATCTCGCCCGGCAGCTCCCGCCCGAGGTGGCCGACCGCGTCGCGCGCCTCAAGATCCAGGGCATCAACGACCAGAACGAGTACCGGCGCTTCTACCCGGGCGGCGAGACGCTGGCGCAGGTGCTGGGCTTCACCGGCGACCGCGACGCCGGGCAGGAAGGCATCGAGCTCGCGCAGCAGGAGTGGCTGGGCGGCAAGCCGGGCAGCCGGCGCGTCATCATCAACCGCCGCGGCGACGCGGTCGAGGACGTCGCCGCGATCCGCGCGCCGCAGGCCGGGCACGACCTCGCGCTGGCGATCGACAGCCGGCTGCAGTACCTCGCGTTCCGCGAGCTGAAGGCCGCGATCGAGGTCAACAAGGCGAAGGCGGGCGGCCTCGTGATCCTCGACGTCGACACCGGCGAGATCCTCGCGCTCGCCAACTGGCCGACGTACAACCCGAACGCCCGCAACAAGGTGGCGCGCGAGAAGATGCGCAACCGCGCGCTGACCGACGTCTTCGAGCCGGGCTCGACGATGAAGCCGTTCACCATCGCCTGCGCGCTCGACGTCGGCAAGGTGCGGTCCGGAGACGATCATCGACACGGCGCCCGGACGCCTGACGATCGGCCCCAACACCATCCACGACGCGCACGCCGCCGGGCGCGCTGACGGTCGAGCAGGTGATCCAGAAGTCGTCGAACGTCGGCGCCGCCAAGATCGCGCTGTCGCTGCCGCCCGAGACGATGTGGAAGACGCTGTCGGAAGCGGGCATCGGCACGCCGCCGCGGACCGGCTTCCCGGGCGAGGTCGCGGGCCGCCTGCGCTCGCCGAAGACGTGGAAGCCGATCGAGCAGGCGACGATGGCCTACGGTCACGGCCTGTCGGTCAACCTCGTGCAGCTCGCGCGCGCCTACACGGTGTTCGCGACGCCCGGCGAGCTGAAGCCGGTGACGCTGTTCAAGGTCGGCGCTCCGGTGGCGGGCATGCGCGTGGTCCGGCCCGAGACCGCGCTCGCGGTGCGGCGCATGCTCGAGCTCGCCGTGCAGGCGGGCGGCACGGCGCCGCGCGCGCAGGTCGCCGGCTACCGCGTCGGCGGCAAGACCGGCACCGCGCACAAGCTCGAGGGCCGCGGCTACGGCAACAAGTACGTGTCGTCGTTCGTGGGCTTCGCGCCGGCCTCGCGCCCGCGCCTGGTCGTCGCCGTGATGATCGACGAGCCCACCGCGGGCCAGTACTACGGCGGCACCGTCGCGGCGCCGGTGTTCTCGACGGTGATGGGCTCGGCGCTGCGCATGCTGGGCGTGCCCAACGACGCGCCGGTCGGCAACGTGATCCTGCCGCCGCCCGGCGCCGAGATCGGCGAGGAAACGTGATGGGCGCGACGATCGCCCCGGACCGCGACGTCGCCGCGCTGCTCGCGCGGATCGGCGCGCTGCCGAAGGGCATCACCGCCGACAGCCGCCGCGTGCGCGCCGGCGACGCGTTCGCCGCGTTTCCGGGCATGAAGGCCGACGGTCGCGCGTTCATTCCCGACGCGATCCGCGCCGGGGCCGGGCTCGTGCTCTGGGAGTTCCCGGGCTTCGCCTGGAACCCCGCGTGGCACGTCGCGCAGGTCGCCGTCGAGGGGCTCGCCGCCAAGCTGGGCGCGATCGCGGACGCGATCCACGGCCACCCGTCGCACTCGCTGTGGATCGTCGGCGTGACCGGGACCAACGGCAAGACGTCGTGCTCGCAGTGGATCGCGCAGTGCTTTGCCGCCTGCGGCCGGCGCGCGGCGGTGATCGGCACGCTGGGCCACGGCCTCGTCGGCGCGCTCGTCCCGGCCGAGGGCACGACGCCCGACGCCGCGCGCGTGCACGAGCTGCTCGCCGAGTTCCGCGACGCCGGCGCGAGCGCGGTCGCGATGGAGGCGTCGTCGCACGGCCTCGACCAGGGCCGCGTCAACGCGGTCGGGTTCGACGTGGCGCTGTTCACCAACCTGACGCGCGACCACCTCGACTACCACGGCACGATGGCGGCGTACGGCGCGGCGAAGGCGAAGCTCTTCGCCTGGCCCGGGCTGCGGACGGCGGTGATCAACGCCGACGACCCGTTCGGCCAGAGCCTCGTCGATCTCGTGCGCGCCAACGGCGGCCGCGCGCTCACGTACGGCTCCGCGGGTGCGGACATCCACGCGACCGACGTCGAGATGACCTCCGCCGGCCTCGCGATGAGCGTGGTCACGCCCTGGGGCAAGGGCGAGATCCGCGCGCCGGTCACCGGCGCGTTCAACGCGGTGAACCTGATGGGCGTGCTGGGCGTGCTGCTCGCGAGCGGCACGACGTTCTCGGCGGCGCTGACCGCGCTGTCGCGGATCGAGGCCCCGGCCGGCCGGATGCAGCGGCTGGGCGGCGGCGCGCTGCCCCTGGTCGTCGTCGACTACGCGCACTCGCCGGACTCGCTGGAGAAGGTCCTGCTGGCGCTGCGGCCCGCGGTCAGGCCGGGGCACGAGCTCGTCTGCGTGTTCGGCTGCGGCGGCGACCGCGACCGCGGCAAGCGGGCGCAGATGGGCGAGGTCGCCGGGCGCCTCGCCGACCGCCCCGTCGTCACCAGCGACAACCCCCGCAGCGAGGACCCGGCCGCGATCGCCAGCGCGATCGTCAGCGGCATCCGCGGCACGGCCAACCGGCGCTGGAGCGTCGAGCCCGACCGCGCGCGCGCGATCCACGCCGCGATCGCCGCCGCCCGCCCCGGCGACGTCGTGCTCGTCGCCGGCAAGGGCCACGAGGACTACCAGGAAATAAGTGGGGTCAGACACCACTTCTCGGACGCGCAGGTCGCGGCCGCGGCGCTGGCCGAATGGAGCGGCGCATGATGGACACGGCGACCGCCGCCCGCGTCGTCGACGGCCGCGTCGTCGGCGGCAGCGTGGACTTCCTGCGCGTGACCACCGACACCCGCCTGCTCGCCCCCGGCGATCTCTTCGTCGCGCTGAAGGGCGAGCGCTGGGACGGCCACGACTTCGTCGCCGCCGCGCTCGCGCAGGGCGCCGCGGCGGCGCTGGTCGCGGAGGATCGCGCGGCGGGGCTCTCCGGCCGTCTCGTCGTGGTCGCCGACCCGCTGGCCGCGCTCGGACGCCTCGCGGCGCACTGGCGGTCGCGGTTCGCGCTGCCCGTGATCGTCGTCGTCGGCAGCAACGGCAAGACGACGGTGAAGGAGATGCTGGCGTCGATCCTGCGCGCGCACTTCGGCGACGAGGGCGTGCTCGCGACGCGCGGCAACCTCAACAACGCGATCGGGCTGCCGCTGACGCTGCTGGGACTCACCGAGCGGCACCGCGCCGCCGCGATCGAGCTGGGGATGAACCATCCCGGCGAGACGGCGACGCTCGCGGCCATCGCGCAGCCGACGGTGGCGCTCGTCAACAACGCGCAGCGCGAGCACCAGGAATTCATGCGCAGCATCGCCGACGTCGCCGAGGAGCACGCGGCGCTCGTCCGCGCGCTGCCCGCCACCGGCACGGCGGTGCTCAACGCCGACGACGCGCACGTCGACGTCTGGCGCGCCGCCGCGCGCGCCGCCGGCTGCCGCGTCGTGGACTTCGGGCTCGATCACGACGCCGCCGTGACCGGCCGCCACGCGCCGGCCCCCGGCGGCGGCGTCGTCGACGTCGCGACCGCGACGGGCACGGCGACGGTCCGCCTCGCCGCGCCCGGGCGCCACAACGCGGCCAACGCGCTCGCCGCCGCCGCCGCGGCGATCGCCGTCGGCGTTCCGCTCGCGGCGGTCGTGCGCGGCCTCGAGGCGTTCCGCCCGGTCGCCGGCCGCCTCGTCACGCGCGCCGCGCCCGGGGACGTCACCGTCATCGACGACACGTACAACGCGAACCCGGACTCGGTGCGGGCGGCGATCGACGTGCTCGCGTCGATGCCGGGACCGAGGTGGCTGGTGCTGGGCGACATGGGCGAGGTCGGCGCCGCGGGCCCGGCCTTCCATCGCGAGGTCGGCGCGTACGCGAAGGCCCGCGGCATCGACGCGCTGCTGGCCGCCGGCGCGGCGGCGGGCGACAGCGCCGCGGCGTTCGGCGCGGGAGCGGAAGCCCACGCGAGCGTCGAGGCGCTGCTGCGGCGGCTCGCCGACGACCCGCCGCGGCGCGCGACGGTGCTGGTCAAGGGCTCGCGCTTCATGCGGATGGAGCGCGTCGTCGCGGCGCTCGTCGGCGCGGTCGCGGGGCAGCCCGCGGTCGAGGGGACGCACTGATGCTGCTCTGGCTCGCCGACCTCCTCGCCAAGGACATCCGCGCGTTCAACGTCTTCGGCTACATCACGCTGCGCGCGGTGCTGGCGACGATGACGGCGCTGGTCATCTCGTTCGTCGTCGGCCCGAAGATGATCACGTGGCTCACGCGGATGAAGATCGGCCAGTCGGTCCGCGACGACGGCCCGCAGACGCACCTGACCAAGGCCGGCACGCCGACGATGGGCGGCGCGCTGATCCTGGTGTCGATCGTCGTGACGACGCTGCTGTGGGGCGATCTCGGCAACCGCTTCGTCTGGGTCGTGCTGCTGGTGACCGCGGGCTTCGGCGCCGTCGGCTGGGTCGACGACTACCGGAAGGTCGTCTACCGGAATCCGAAGGGCCTGTCGGCGCGCGCGAAGTTCGGGTGGCAGTCGGTGATCGGGCTCGTCGCCGCCGTCTACCTCGCGTTCTCGGTCTCGGCGCCCGACAACACGCGCTTCTTCCAGCTGTTCGCCTCGTGGGTGGGCAGCGGCTTCAACCTCGACCTGCCGCCGAAGGCCGACCTGATCGTGCCGTTCTTCAAGACGGTGACGTATCCGCTGGGCGTCTGGGGCTTCATCGCGCTGACCTTCTGCGTGATCGTCGGCACCAGCAACGCCGTCAACCTGACCGACGGCCTCGACGGCCTCGCGATCATGCCGACGGTGATGATCGCCGGGGCGCTCGGCATCTTCGCCTACACCAGCGGCAACGTGATCTTCGCGCGCTACCTGCAGTTCCCGTACATCCCGGGCGCCGGCGAGCTCGCGGTCATCTGCGGCGCGCTCGCCGGCGCCGGCCTCGGCTTCCTGTGGTTCAACGCGTACCCGGCCGAGGTGTTCATGGGCGACGTCGGGGCGCTGGCGCTGGGCGCGACGCTCGGCACGATCGCCGTCATCGTCCGCCAGGAGATCGTGCTGTTCATCATGGGCGGCGTGTTCGTCGTCGAGACGCTGTCGGTGATCGTGCAGGTCGCGTCGTTCAAGCTGACCGGAAAGCGCGTGTTCCGGATGGCGCCGATCCACCACCACTACGAGCTGAAGGGCTGGAAGGAGAACCAGGTCGTCGTCCGCTTCTGGATCATCACGATGCTGCTCGTCCTGTTCGGCCTCTCGACGCTGAAGCTGCGCTGATGTCGACGCGATACTCCGGACGCAAGGCGATCGTGCTGGGCCTCGGGCTCACCGGGTTCTCGCTCGCGCGGCATCTCGCCGCCGGGGGCGCCGAGGTGACGGTCGCCGACACGCGCTCCGTGCCCCCGTACGCCGAGGCGCTGCGCGCGGCGCTGCCGCGCGTTCCCGTGCTGGCCGGGCCGCTCGCGCCGGCGACGCTCGCGGGCGCCGACCTGATCGCGATCAGCCCCGGGGTCGCCGAAGGACCAGCCGGCCGTCGCCGCGGCGGTCGCGCGCGGCGCCGAGCTCGTCGGCGACGTCGAGCTCTTCGCGCGGGCGCTGCCGCCCGGGCAGAAGCTGCTGGCGATCACCGGCTCGAACGGCAAGACGACCGTCACCGCGCTGACCGGCGCGCTGGCCCGCGCCGCCGGGCTGTCGACGATCGTCGCCGGCAACATCGGCGACGCGGTGCTCGACGTGCTCGCGGAGCGCGAGCGCGAGGACGCGGCCGGCCGCAACGCCTGGCCCGACGTGTTCGTGCTCGAGCTCTCGAGCTTCCAGCTGGAGACCACGCAGAGCCTGCGGCCGGTCGCCGCGACCGTGCTCAACGTCACCGACAACCACCTCGACCGCTACCGGGACATCGACGACTACGCGGCGGCCAAGGCGCGCATCTTCGCCGGCGGCGGCCTGCAGGTGCTCAACCGCGACGATCCGCGCTCGCTCGCCATGCGCATCGACGGCCGGGCCGTCGAGACCTTCGGCGCGGGCGTCCCGGAAGGCGAGAACGAGTGGGGGCTCGTCTCCCGCGGCGGCCGCGGCGGCGACGTCTGGCTCGCGCGCGGCGGCGCGCTGCTCGTGCCGGCGGCCGACCTCGCGCTGCTCGGCCGCCACAACGCGCTCAACGCGCTGGCGGCGCTGGCGCTCACGTCCGCCGTCGCCAAGATCTCGCGCCCGTGCTGGCGGCGCTGACGCGCTTCGAGGGCCTGCCGCACCGGATGCAGCGGATCGCCGAGCACGGCGGCGTGCTGTACGTCAACGACTCGAAGGGCACGACGATCGCCGCGACGCGGGTCGCGCTCGAGGGCCTCGGGCGGCCGGTCGTGCTGATCGCCGGCGGCGACGGCAAGGGGCAGGACTTCGCGCCGCTGCTCCGGGCTCGTCGCCGCGCACTGCCGCGCGGTCCTGCTGATCGGGCGCGACGCGCCGGCGATCGCGGCGGCGCTCGCGGGCGTCGCGGTCCCGGTGGAGAGCGTCGGCGACGCTCGATCGCGCCGTCGCGCGCGCGGTCGCGCTGGCGCGGCCGGGCGACGCGGTCGTGCTGTCGCCGGCCTGCGCGAGCCTCGACCAGTTCTCGAACTACGTCGAGCGCGGCGAGCGCTTCGCCACGCAGGTGCGCGCCCACGTCCGCCGGCAGCAGGCCCATGCGTAAGGACATCGCCGCCACCGCCACGCTGCCCGCGCCGGGGATCGCGCGGGGCCCGCGCTCGATCGGCGCGCTGCCGCGCCACCCGCGGACGATGCTCGCCTACGACGCGACGCTCGCGTGGTCGACGCTGCTGCTGCTCGCGATCGGGCTCGTCATGGTCTACTCGGCGTCGATCGCGATGGCGGAGGCGTCCGCGCACACCGGCTACCGGCCGTGGTACTTCCTCGTCCGCCACAGCCTCTTCCTCGGCATCGGCCTCCTCGCCGCGATGGTCGCGTTCGAGGTGCCGATGAAGGCCTGGCAGCGCTACGCGCCGTGGCTGTTCGCCGTCGGCTTCGTGCTGCTGGTGCTGGTGCTCATTCCGGGGATCGGCAAGTCGGTGAACGGCTCGCGGCGCTGGCTGTCGCTCGTCTTCATCAACCTGCAGCCGTCCGAGTTCATGAAGCTCGCCGTCGTCCTCTACGCGGCGAGCTACGCGGTGCGCAAGGCGGGTTCGCTGCACGGGCGGCAGCCGCTCAAGGAAACGCTGCTGCGCGGCTTCGCGCCGCTGTTCGCGGTGATGGTCTGCACCGGCGGCCTGCTGCTGCTGGAGCCCGACTTCGGCGCGCTGGTCGTCATCGTCGCGATCGCCTTCGGCATCCTGTTCATCGGCGGGCTCGACTGGCGGCTCTTCTTCGGGCTGCGCGCTGCTGCTGCCGGTGGCGCTCGCCGGCGTGCTGGTCGCGGCGCCGTACCGGCTGCAGCGGCTGCGTCGCCTTCCTCGACCCGTGGTCCGACCCGTTCGGCAAGGGCTACCAGCTCTCGCACTCGCTGATCGCCTTCGGCCGCGGCGAGTGGCTCGGCGTCGGCCTGGGCTCGTCCGTCGAGAAGCTCCTCTACCTGCCCGAGGCGCACACCGACTTCCTGCTCGCGGTGATCGCCGAGGAGCTGGGCTTCGCCGGCGTGCGTCTGCGTGATCGCGCTGCTCGTGTGGCTGCTCTACCGCTGCTACGCGATCGGCCGGCAGGCCGCGCGCCTCGAGCGCCCGTTCGCCGCGCTGACCGCGCACGGGATCGGCATCTGGATCGGCATCCAGGCGTTCATCAACATCGGCGTCAACATGGGCGTGCTGCCGACCAAGGGCCTGACGCTGCCGCTGCTGTCGTTCGGCGGCAGCGGCATCGTCGCCAACTGCATCGCGCTCGCGATCGTCATGCGCGTCGATTACGAGAATCGCCGGCTGCTCCGAGGGTTCACCGTATGAGGCCGCGCATGCGCGACGGGCTGCCCCGAGCGCGAATCGGTCCCCCTCGGGGGGATGGCGCGCAGCGCCAAGGGGCACGGTGACCGGCACGGTGATGATCACGACCGGCGGCACCGGCGGCCACGTGTTCCCGGGCCTCGCCGTCGCGGCGAAGCTGGTCGCGCGCGGCGTTTCCGTGTTCTGGCTCGGCACCCGGACCGGCATGGAATCCACGCTGGTCCCGAAGCACGGCATCGAGTTCGAGGGCATCCCGTTCGCGGGCGTGCGCGGCAAGGGGCTGAAGACGCTGCTGCTCGGACCCTATGCGCTGCTCGCCGCGTGCTTCGCGAGCCTTGGCATCCTCCGCCGGCGCAAGCCCGACGTCGTGCTGGGCTTCGGCGGATTCGCGTCGTTCCCGGGCGCGCTGATGGGCGTCGCCACCGGCCGCCCGCTCGTCCTGCACGAAGCGAACGCCGTCGCGGGGCTCGCGAACCGCGTGCTCGCCCACGGGGCCGACCGCATCCTCGTCGGCTTTCCCGACGCGTTCGGCGGCAGGCACCGGAAGCGCGTCGAGTGGACCGGCAACCCGCTGCGCGAGTCGATCGGCAGCCTGCCGCCGCCCGAGGCGCGCTTCGCCGGGCGCACCGGAGCGCTGCGGCTGCTCGTCGTCGGCGGCAGCCTGGGCGCGACCGCGCTGAACGAGCGCGTCCCGGCCGCGCTCGCGCGGCTCCCGGAGGCGGCGCGGCCGCGGGTCGTCCACCAGGCCGGCGAGCGGCACATCGACGCGCTGCGGGCGGCCTACGCGGCCGCCGGCGTGGCGGCCGAGTGCGTGCCGTTCATCGCCGACATGGCGGCCGAGTACGCGCGCGCCGACGTCGTCGTCTGCCGCGGCGGCGCGATCACCGTCGCCGAGCTCGCCGCGGCCGGCGTCGGCGCGATCATCGTCCCGCTGCCCGGGGCGATCGCCGACGAGCAGAGCGCGAACGGCGCGTTCCTGGTCGCGGCCGGCGCGGCGCAGATGATCCCGCAGTCCGAGCTCACGCCGGAGCGGCTCGCCGAGGTGCTCGGCGGGCTCGCGCGCGAGCGCCTGCTGGCGATGGCGGTCGCGGCGCGGAAGGTCGCGAAGAGCGACGCCTGCGACCGCGTCGCCGACGCCTGCATCGCACTGATGAGGAAGCGATGAAGCACAAGGTCAAGCGCGTGCACTTCGTCGGCATCGGCGGGGCCGGGATGAGCGGCATCGCCGAGGTGCTGGCCACGCAGGGCTACCAGGTGTCCGGCTCGGACCTCGCCGCGGGCGCCGTGACGCGGCGGCTCGCGGGCCTGGGCATCGCCGTGACGATCGGCCACGCGGCCGCGAACATCGCCGGCGCCGACGCGGTCGTCGTGTCGACCGCGGTCGCCGCCGACAACCCCGAGGTCGTCGCGGCGCGGGAGAAGGGCATCCCGGTCGTGCCGCGCGCGCTGATGCTGGCCGAGCTGATGCGCCTGAAGCAGGGCATCGCGGTGGCCGGCACGCACGGCAAGACGACGACGACCAGCCTCGTCGCCTCGGTGCTGGCCGAGGGCGGCCTCGACCCGACGTTCGTCATCGGCGGGCGCCTGCTGTCGGCCGACGCCAACGCGCGGCTCGGCAAGGGCGACTTCCTCGTCGCCGAGGCCGACGAGTCCGACGCGTCGTTCCTCTACCTGCAGCCGGTGCTCGCCGTCATCACCAACATCGACGCCGACCACATGGAGACCTACGGCCACGACTTCGCGCGGCTGACGCGGGCGTTCGTCGACTTCGCGCAGCGGCTGCCGTTCTACGGCGTCGCCGTGCTGTGCATCGACGACGCCAACGTGCGCGGCATCGTGCCCGCGATCGCCAAGCCGATCGTCACCTACGGCCTCGCCGAGGACGCGCAGCTGCGCGCGATCGACGTCGCCAACGTCGGCGGCCGGATGCGCTTCACCGCGCGCTCCGCCGGCCACGCCGACCTCGCCGTCGAGCTCAACCTGCCCGGCGTGCACAACGTCCAGAACGCGCTGGCCGCGATCGCCGTCGGCCGCGAGGCGGGCGTCGCCGACGCGGCGATCGCCCGCGCGCTCGCCGAGTTCCGCGGCGTGGCGCGCCGGTTCCAGCGCCATCCCGACGTCGCCGATCGAGGGCGGCGGCACGTTCACGCTGATCGACGACTACGGCCATCACCCGGCCGAGATGGCGGCGACGCTCGCCGCGGCCCGCGCGAGCTTCCCCGGCCGGCGGCTGGTGCTCGCCTTCCAGCCGCACCGCTACACCCGCACGCGCGACCTGTTCGAGGACTTCGTGCGCGTCCTGTCGACCGTCGACGCGCTGGTGCTGGCCGACGTGTATCCGGCGGGCGAGGCGCCGCTGGTCGCCGCCGACGGGCGGGCGCTCGCGCGCGCCGTGCGCGTCGCCGGCAAGGTCGAGCCCGTGTTCGTCGACGACATCGGCGGCGTCGCGCCGGCGATCCGCGCCGTCGTCCGCGACGGCGACGTCGTCGTGACGATGGGCGCCGGCTCGATCGGGCAGGTGCCCGCGCAGCTGGAGCAGCCATGATCGCCGACGCCACGCCGACGCTGAGATTCTCCGGCCTGCGCGGCCAGTCTGGCGCACGACGTGCCGCTCGCCCGCCACACGAGCTGGCGCTGCGGCGGGCCGGCCGACCGGCTGTACGTGCCCGCCGACCGCGAAGACCTGGCCGCGCTGCTGCGGCAGCTGCCGCCCGGCGAGCCGCTGACGGTGCTGGGGCTCGGCAGCAACGTGCTGATCCGCGACGGCGGCATCCGCGGCACCGTCGTCGTGCTGCACGCCGCGCTCAACGTGCTCGAGATGCGCGAGGGCCTCGTCTACGCGGAGGCCGGTGTCGCGAGCCCCAAGGTCGCGCGCTTCGCCGCCCGGCACGGCCTGGCCGAGGCCGAGTTCCTCGCCGGCATCCCGGGCACGACCGGCGGCGCGCTGGCGATGAACGCGGGCTGCTACGGCGGCGAGACCTGGCGCTACGTCGCGCGCGTCGAGGTCCTGACGCGCGCCGGAGGCTTCGAGCGGCGGCTGCCGTCCGAGTACTCGATCGGCTACCGGTCGGTCCGCGACGCCGCCCCGCACGCGCAGCCGGCGATCTTCACCGCGGCGTGGTTCGCGTTTCCGCCCGGCGTGACCGAGGCCGCGCTGGCGCGGATCAGGCAGCTGCTCGAGCGGCGGATCGCCACGCAGCCGCTCTCCCTGCCGAACGCGGGCAGCGTGTTCCGCAACCCCGAGAACGACCACGCCGCCCGGCTGATCGAGAGCTGCGGCCTCAAGGGCTACGCCGTCGGCGGGGCGCGGGTGTCGGAGAAGCACGCGAACTTCATCGTCAATCCCGAAGGGCGCGCGCGGGCCGCGGACATCGAGGCGATCGATCGGGCACGTGCGCGAGGTCGTCCGCGCGCGGACCGGCGTCGATCTGCGCCCCGAGGTGGAGATCATCGGGGAGGCCGTGGAATGAGCGCGCCGGGCCGCCGCTTTCCCGCCGCTGCGCGAGCCTCCCTGCTCCCGCGCGCGGGAGAGGGTCGGGCGTGAGGGCGACGCGCAGCGCCAAGGGGGCATACCGATGAGCGAATTCGGCAAGGTGGCCGTGCTGATGGGCGGCCCGTCGTCGGAGCGGGAGATCTCGTTCCTGTCCGGCAACGCGGTGCTCGCGGCGCTGAAGGAACGGGGCGTCGACGCGCACGCGTTCGACCCGCAGGAGCGGCCGCTGTACGCGCTCGCCGCCGAGGGCTTCGAGCGCGCGTTCATCGCGCTGCACGGCCGCTTCGGCGAGGACGGCACCGTGCAGGGCGCGCTGGAGGTGATGGGCATCCCGTACACCGGCAGCGGCGTGATGGCCTCGGCGCTGGCGATGGACAAGTGGCGCACCAAGCTCGTCTGGCTCGCGAGCGGGATCCCGACGCCGCGCTACCGCATCGTCGACGCGCGGACCGACTGGGCGGGCGTCATCGCCGAGCTCGGGCTGCCGCTGATCGTGAAGCCCGCGCGCGAAGGCTCGACGATCGGCCTCGCCAAGGTCACGACCGGCGACCCCGCCGCGCTCGCGCAGCGCGTACGCGGACGCGGCGCGGCACGACCCGCTGGTGCTGGTCGAGGAGTTCGTCACCGGCGCCGAGCTCACCGTCGCGATCGTCGACGACCGCGCGCTGCCGTCGATCCGGATCGAGGCGCCGCAGGGCAACTACGACTACCACAACAAGTACTTCTCCGACGAGACGAAGTACTACTGCCCGTCGGGCCTGCCCGAGGCGAAGGAGCGCGAGATCCAGGCGCGCTCGCTCGAGGCCTTCCGCGTCGTCGGCTGCAGCGGCTGGGGCCGGCTCGACCTCATCCTGCGCGCCGACGGCACGTTCGCGTTCCTCGAGGTGAACACGTCGCCGGGCATGACCGGGCACTCGCTGGTGCCGATGGCGGCGCGGCAGGCGGGGATCGCGTTCCCGGACCTCTGCGTCGAGATCCTGCGGGGCGCGCATGTGGGATGACCCGCGGCGGATGAACGCGCTGGCGGCGACCTTCGTCGTGCTCGCCGCTCGCGCTGCTCGGCGCGGGCTGTCGCCGCGTGGCTCGTCCGCCAGCCGGCGTTCGCGTGGCGCGAGGTCGTCGTCGGCAGCCCGCTCGGCCGGGTGCGCCCCGCGCACGTCGAGGCGGTCGTCCGCGACGAGCTCGCCGGCACGTTCTTCACGATGGACCTCGACCGGGCGCGCGCCGCGCTCGCCGCGCGTGCCGTGGGTGCGCAAGGTCGCGCTGCGCCGGCAGTGGCCGCAGCCGGCTCGAGGTGGACATCGAGGAGCACGTGCCGTTCGCGCGGTGGAACGACAACGCGCTGGTCAACAGCGAGGGCGAGGTGTTCGTCGCCGACTACGACGGCGAGCTGCCGCAGTTCGCGGGGCCGGACGGCCGCGCGCGGGACGTCGCCGCGCGCTACCGCGAGTGGGGCGGGGCGCTGGCGCCGCTGGGGCTCGCCGTGCGCGGCCTCGAGCTGTCGCCGCGCGGCGGGTGGCGGGCTGACGGCCGCGCGCGAGGGCGCGCCGCTGACGATCGAGATCGGCCGCGACGAGCCGCAGGCGCGGCTGGAGCGGTTCATCGCCGCGTACGGACGGACGGTCGGCGTGCTGGCGCGGAGCGGCACGCCGATCGAATACGTGGACCTGCGCTACCGCAACGGCTTCGCGGCGCGCGTGCCGGGGTTCAAGGAGCGACCGCCGAAGAAGGCGGCCTGACGTTCCCGCGCGCGGGCGCCGGGGATGGCAAAGGGACGGTGAAGGGATGGTGAAGGAAAACAAGAATCTGATCGTCGGGCTCGACATCGGGACGTCGAAGATCGTCGCGATCGTCGCCGAGGTCTCGCCCGAGGGCGGCCTCAACATCATCGGCCTCGGCACGCAGCCCTCGCGGGGGCTGAAGAAGGGCGTCGTCGTCAACATCGAGGCGACGATGGCCTCGATCCAGCGCGTGCTGGAGGAGGCCGAGCTGATGGCCGACTGCCGGATCACCGAGGTGTACACGGGGATCGCCGGCAGCCACATCCGGAGCCTCAACTCCAGCGGCATGGTCGCGATCAAGGAGAAGGAGGTCACGCAGGCGGACATCGACCGCGTCGTCGAGACGGCGAAGGCGATCGCGATCCCCAACGACCAGCAGATCCTGCACATCCTGCCGCAGGAATTCATCATCGACGGGCAGGAGGACGTGCGCGAGCCGCTGGGCATGAGCGGCGTGCGGCTCGAGGTGAAGGTGCACATCGTCACCGGCGCCGTGTCCGCGGTCGAGAACATCACCAAGTGCGTGCGCCGCTGCGGGCTCGAGGTCAAGGACATCATCCTGCAGCCGCTCGCCTCGGCGATCGCGGTGCTGAACGACGACGAGAAGGAGCTGGGCGTGTGCCTGATCGACATCGGCGGCGGCACGACCGACGTCGCGGTGTTCGCCGGCGGCGCGATCCGGCACACCGCGGTGATCCCGATCGCCGGCGACCAGGTGACCAACGACATCGCGATGACGCTGCGCACGCCGACCAAGGAGGCCGAGGAGCTCAAGGTCCGCCACGGCTGCGCGCTGCGCCAGCTCGCCGACCCGAAGGACGTCGTCGAGGTCCCCGGCGTCGGCGACCGGCCGCCGCGGAAGCTCTCGCGGCAGACGCTGGCCGAGGTGGTCGAGCCGCGCATCGAGGAGCTCTACACGCTGGTGCAGGGCGAGCTGCGCCGGAGCGGCTTCGAGGAGATGCTCTCCTCGGGGATCGTGCTGACCGGCGGCACCGCGCTGCTCGCAGGGCATGACCGAGCTGGGCGAGGAGGTCTTCCACCTGCCGGTGCGCGTGGGCGTGCCGGCGTACGTCGGCGGGCTGGCCGACGTCGTCCGCAACCCGCGGTACGCGACGGCCGTCGGGCTGCTGCTCGAAGGCCGCGACCAGTACCTGCGGGCGCAGGCCTCGCGCGAGCAGACCGCCGGCATCACCGGCGTCGCGGAACGGATGAAGCAGTGGTTCAAGGCGAATTTCTGAGGGACACACGAGAGCGAAGAGAGCGGACAGGCAGCGGCGCAATTCAATCAATCGCGGCACGGCAACCATCTGGACAGGAAAAAGGAGACACCATGTTTGAAATCATCGATCAGACGTCGCAGGAAGGCGCGGTCATCAAGGTCATCGGCGTCGGCGGCTGCGGCGGCAACGCCGTCGAGCACATGATCGGCAGGGGCCTGGCCGGCGTCGAGTTCATCTGCGCCAACACCGACGCGCAGGCGCTGAAGCGCTCGACCGCGAACCTGCAGCTGCAGCTCGGCAGCAACCTGACCCGCGGCCTCGGCGCCGGCGCCAAGCCCGAGATCGGGCGCGACGCGGCGAACGAGGACCGCGACCGGATCGCCGAGATGATCGAGGGCGCGGACATGCTGTTCATCACCGCCGGCATGGGCGGCGGCACCGGCACCGGCGCCGCGCCGGTGATCGCCGACATCGCGAAGACGATGAACATCCTGACCGTGGCCGTCGTCACGCGCCCGTTCGCGTTCGAGGGCAAGCGCCAGCGCGTCGCGCAGACCGGGATCGAGGAGCTGTCGAAGAAGGTCGACTCGCTGATCATCATCCCCAACGACAAGCTGATGGAGGTGCTGGGCGAGGACGTCTCGCTGCTCGACGCCTACGCCGCCGCCAACGACGTGCTGCACAGCGCGGTGTCCGGGCATCGCCGAGGTGATCAACAACGCCGGCCTCGTCAACGTCGACTTCGCCGACGTGCGGACGGTGATGGGCGAGGTCGGGATGGCGATGATGGGCTCGGCGACGGCGGCCGGCGCGGAGCGCGCGCGGACCGCGGCGCAGGCGGCGGTCAAGAGCCCGCTGCTCGAGGACGTCAACCTGCTCGGCGCGCGCGGCGTGCTGGTCAACATCACCGCGTCGGCGGCGCTGAAGATGCGCGAGTACCACGAGGTGATGAACACGATCAAGGAATTCACCGCCGAGGACGCGATGGTCATCGTCGGCACCGTGATCGACGACGCGATGGAGGACCGGCTGCGGGTGACGATGGTGGCGACCGGCCTGGGCGGCGCGGCCGCGGCCAAGGCCGCGCACGCCGAACATCACGCTGGTCGACCCGCCGATCGTGCGCGACCGGGACCGACAACGTCGGCATGACGGTCGAGACGATCAACTACGACGATCTCGACGCGCCGGCGGTCGTGCGCCGCGGCCGGGCCGGGGCGTCGGCGGTCGCAGTCGGTCGCCGGCCTTCGACGCGGCCGAGATCCCGGCGTTCCTGCGCAAGCAGGCGGACTGAGGGCCGGGGAAGGGCGCCGCGGAGGGGCCCGGCCCGGGCGCAGGCTCGCCCGGGACGGGCCGCGATGTGGTACGATTCGAGGCTGTAACCCATTGAGCCGGCACGGGATCATGGCCAGCTCTGGCCGGGTGGTCCCGCACCGCAAGGACCCGACGCGCGCGATGCTCTTCCAGCGGACGCTGAAACCCCGATCAAGACGACCGGCGTGGGCCTCCACACCGGCGTGCGGGTCGAGCTCGCGCTGCGGCCGGCCGCCGATCGACACCGGCATCGTGTTCCACCGCGTCGACCTCGTGCCGCCGGTCGCCATCCCGGCCGACGCGCGGCACGTCGGCGACACGCGCCTTTCGTCGACGCTGAAGCACGACGGCGCCAGCGTCTCGACCGTCGAGCACATCCTGTCGGCGCTCGCCGGGCTCGGCATCGACAACCTCCACGTCGACGTCGCCGGCCCCGAGATCCCGATCATGGACGGCAGCGCCGGCCCGTTCGTGTTCCTGCTGCAGTCGGCGGGCATCGTCGAGCAGGACGCGCCGAAGCGCTTCCTGCGCGTGCTCTCGCCGGTCGAGGTGAAGGACGGCGACAAGTGGGCCCGCTTCGATCCGTTCAACGGCTTCAAGCTCGACTTCACGATCGACTTCCCGCACCCGGTCTTCGGCAGCGAGAACCGGCACGTCGTCATCGACTTCGCGCTAGCATTCGTACGTGAAGGAGGTGGCGCGCGCGCGCACGTTCGGCTTCATGCAGGACGTCGAGGCGATGCGCGCGGCGGGGCTGGCGCTGGGCGGCAGCCTGCAGAACGCGATCGTCCTCGACGAGTTCCGCGTCCTGAACGCCGAGGGGCTGCGCTACGACAACGAGTTCGTCAAGCACAAGGTGCTCGACGCGATCGGCGACCTCTACCTGCTCGGGCGGCCGCTGATCGGGCAGTACACGGCCTTCAAGTCGGGGCACGGCCTCAACAACGTGCTCGCGCGGGCGCTGCTCGCGCGGCCCGAGGCCTTCGAGCTCGTGAGCTTCGCCAAGGCGGAAGAGGTCCCGTCCGCGTTCCAGGGCTGGCAGCTCGCACCGGCCTGGTGATCCTCGTCCGGCTGCTGTTCTTCCTCGCGCTCGCCGCGATCGCGGTGGCCGGCCTGCTGTACCTCTTCACCCGCGACCGCCGCTACCTGCGCTTCATCGGCCAGGTGATCAAGTTCGCGATCATCCTGCTCGCGGTGGTGCTGATCGGGTTCTTCTTCGAGCGGCTGATCGCGCCGATGCTGTGAGCCGCGAACTGCGGGTCGGAGCCGCAATTCATGTCGGGCGCAATTCCGGCTCTGACGCCCAGTTCGGGGCTTCAGCGCTCGACGCGCCGGACCAGGCGCGCCAGCGCGGCCTTCAGCGGTCCCGCCGGCAAGTCCCGGGCCAATTCGGCCAACGGTCGAAGCGATTCCTTATCCGGTTGATTAATATCAACTTTGGGTCGCGGCAGGCGCTGCGACCCGAACTTGCACGCGCACCCGGATTCCAGTAAATTGCCAGCCATCGCGCTGCATTGCAGCGACGAGGTCGGGCGTGCGCTGGCGAACGATCGCCGCGACGGCTCCGGCCTCCGCCGCAAGCTGCAGCTCTTGCCCCGTGCCATCGGCGACGCGGATCCGCTCGGCCAGCGGACGGGGCAGATGTCGGCGGACGAGGCGCGTCAGCGCTTCTTCGCGGCGGCGACGGGCATCCCAGCCGGCAACCACAGAATCGGCGTCGAGGATGCGGCTAAGAGGTTGCGGCGATCGCGCCATGGTCGTGGTCCCGGTTCGGGCGCGCGGGCAGGGCTGCCCGGCACGCGGGGAGGAAACGCATTTGAACATCATAGTCGTATCGGGCGCCACGGCTCGGGCGCGGACGATCACGCTCGACTGGCGCCACTTCGCGATCGGCAGCTTCGCGCTGCTGGGCCTGTTCGTCGCCTTCACGCTGCTCTTCAATTTCATCACGCTGCGCTACGCCGCGCAGATGAACAGCCCGTGGCTGCAGGCGATCGTGCTCGCCGACCAGCGGCAGGAGGCGCTGCGCACGCAGGAGCTCGTCCAGGGCCACCTCAACGCGATGGCGATCCGCCTGGGCGAGCTGCAGGCGCAGATGATGCGCCTCGACGGGCTGGGCGAGCGGCTCGCGCGCATCGCGGGCCTGAAGCCGCAGGAGCTGCCGTCGCTGCAGCCGGGAACGACGCCCGGCCGCGGCGGGGCCGAGTCGACGCTGCCCTCGCGCCCGCTGTCGGTGCCCGAGTTCACCGACCTGCTGGAGAGGCTCTCGCGCCAGGTCGACGAGCGCGCCGACCAGCTCGGCGTGCTGGAGGCGCTGCTGGTGCAGTCCTCCGCCAACCGCAAGTTCCTGCCGACGCTGGCGCCGATCGTCGACGGCTGGTTCACGTCGAACTTCGGCTACCGGATCGACCCGTTCAACGGCCAGAACTCGTTCCACGAGGGCGTCGACTTCCAGGCGGACGTCGGGACGCCGATCGTCGCGGCGGCCAGCGGCACCGTCGTCGCGGCGGAGGTGCACCCCCAGTATGGTAAAATGATCGAGATCGATCACGGCAATGGCCTGCTGAGCCGCTACGCGCACGCGTCGCTGCTGCTGGTCAAGCCCGGCGACCTGGTGGTTCGGGGCCAGAAGCTGGGTGCCGTGGGCTCGACCGGCCGTTCGACGGGGCCGCACCTGCACTTCGAGGTCCGGTTGAACGGTGTCCCGCAAAATCCCGCGCGGTTCCTGCAATCCCCAGGCTGAGGCCGGTTCGTCGCGCCCGGCGCGGCGTCGAAGGCTAGAGGGGTGAGGCGGTCCTCACCCCTTGTCTTTTCCGGCGCCTGTACGCATAGCTCAATCCCACGATGATCTCGAACATCCTCACCCGCATTTTCGGCAGCCGCAACGAGCGGCTGCTGAAGCAGTACGGCCAGACGGTCCGGCAGATCAACGCGCTGGAGCCCGCGATGGCCGCGCTCTCCGACGCGGAGCTCCAGGCCAAGACCCCCGCGTTCCGGGAGCGGATCGCCGCCGGCGAGACGCTCGACGCGCTGCTGCCCGAGGCGTTCGCCGTCGTCCGCGAGGCCTCCAAGCGCACGCTGCAGATGCGCCACTTCGACGTCCAGCTGATCGGCGGCATCGTGCTGCACAACGGCAAGATCGCCGAAATGCGCACCGGCGAGGGCAAGACGCTGGTCGCGACGCTGCCCATCTACCTCAATGCGCTGGCGGGCAAGGGCGTCCACGTCGTCACGGTCAACGACTACCTCGCGCAGCGCGACGCCGACTGGATGGGGCGGATCTACCGCTTCCTCGGCCTCACCGTCGGCGTGAACCTGTCGCAGATGCCGCACGAGCAGAAGCAGGTCGCCTACGCCGCCGACATCACCTACGGCACGAACAACGAGTACGGCTTCGACTACCTGCGCGACAACATGGTCTACCAGGACACGCAGCGCGTGCAGCGGCCGCTCAGCTACGCGATCGTCGACGAGGTCGACTCGATCCTGATCGACGAGGCGCGCACGCCGCTGATCATCTCGGGCCAGGCCGAGGACGACGTCACGCTGTACTACCGCCTGAACGACCTCGTGCCGAAGCTCGCCCGCCAGACCGAGGAGCAGGGCAAGGGCGACTACTGGGTCGACGAGAAGGGGCACACGGTGCTCCTGTCCGAGGAGGGGCACGAGCACGCCGAGAACATCCTCGCCGCCGCCGGGCTGCTGCCGCACGGCTCGAGCCTGTACGACGCGCACAACATCTCGCTGATGCACCACCTGTACGCGGCGCTGC
Organism: uncultured beta proteobacterium; assembly: GCA_963832705.1. Taxonomy (GTDB): domain Bacteria; phylum Pseudomonadota; class Gammaproteobacteria; order Burkholderiales; family Casimicrobiaceae; genus CAIWHR01. The sequence goes on from CAWHVP010000008.1 coordinate 206,329, forward strand.
GCGCGCACTCGCTGTTCCACCGCGACCAGCACTACGTCGTGCAGAACGGCGAGATCATCATCGTCGACGAGTTCACCGGCCGGCTGATGCCGGGCCGGCGCTGGTCCGACGGCCTGCACCAGGCGGTCGAGGCGAAGGAAGGCGTGCCGATCCAGCGCGAGAACCAGACGCTCGCGTCGATCACGTTCCAGAACTACTTCCGGATGTACGGCAAGCTCGCCGGCATGACCGGCACCGCCGACACCGAGGCGTTCGAGTTCCAGCAGATCTACAGCCTCGAGACGGTCGTCATCCCGACGCACCAGCCGATGGTCCGCAAGGACGAGAACGACCTCGTCTTCCGGACGTTCAAGGAGAAGGTCGACGCGATCATCGCCGACATCCGGGACTGCCACGAGCGCGGGCCAGCCGGTGCTGGTCGGCACGACGTCGATCGAGAACTCGGAGCTGCTGTCGCAGTACCTGGAGAAGGAGAAGCTGCCGCACCAGGTGCTCAACGCCAAGCAGCACGCGCGCGAGGCCGAGATCGTCGCGCAGGCCGGCCGGCCGAAGATGATCACCATCGCGACCAACATGGCCGGCCGCGGCACCGACATCGTGCTGGGCGGCACGCTCGAGCCGCTGATCCTGAAGCTGCGCGACGACCCCGCGCTCACCGACGAGCAGAAGGACGCGCAGATCGCGTCGATGCGCGCGGAGTGGCAGGAGCGGCACAACGCCGTGATCGCCGCCGGCGGCCTGCACATCATCGGCACCGAGCGGCACGAGTCGCGGCGGATCGACAACCAGCTGCGCGGCCGGTCGGGGCGCCAGGGCGACCCGGGCTCGTCGCGCTTCTACCTGTCGCTCGAGGACCCGCTGCTGCGCATCTTCGGCGGCGAGCGGCTGGGCGCGATCATGCAGAAGCTCAAGATGCCCGAGGGCGAGCCGATCGAGCACCCGATCGTCAACCGCTCGATCGCCAAGGCGCAGAACCGCGTCGAGACGCGCAACTTCGACATCCGCAAGCAGCTGCTCGAGTACGACGACGTCGCCAACGACCAGCGCCGCGTGATCTACCAGCAGCGCAACGAGCTGCTCGAGAGCGCCGACATCTCCGAGACCGATCCGCGGCATGATCGCCGGGCAGATCGAGGAGACGGTCAAGCGCTACGTGCCGCCGGAATCGGTCGAGGAGCAGTGGGACATCCCCGGCCTCGAGACCGCGCTGCTCGCCGAGTTCCAGCTGCAGTCCCCGGTCGCGCAGTGGATGAAGGACGACTCGGAGCTCACCGACCACGTGCTGCGCGAGCGGCTCGCGGCGGCGGCGCTCGCGCAGTACGCGCAGAAGGAGGAGCAGGTCGGTCCCGAGCTGATGCGGCAGTTCGAGCGCAGCCTGATGCTGCAGACGCTCGACGCGCAATGGCGCGACCACCTCGCGGCGCTCGACCACCTGCGCCAGGGCATCCACCTGCGCGGCTACGCGCAGAAGAATCCGAAGCAGGAGTACAAGCGCGAGTCCTTCGAGCTCTTCTCCGACATGCTCGACCGCATCAAGGCCGAGGTCGTCAAGATCGTGCTGACGGTCCAGGTGCGCTCGCAGGAGGACGTCGAGATCGTCGAGGAGGCGCCCGCCGTCACCAACGTCAAGTACCAGCACGCCGACTACGAGGAGGCGCTCGCGACCAACGCCGCCGAGGAGGCCGCGGCGCAGAAGCCCGCCGTCGCGCCGTTCGTGCGCGCCAGCGAGAAGGTCGGCCGCAACGACCCCTGTCCCTGCGGCTCCGGCAAGAAGTACAAGCAGTGCCACGGCCGCATCTGAGAAAGTAGGGTCAGACACCATTTCCCGGGTTAAGTAGGGTCAGACACTACTTTTCGTTCGACCATTGCCAATCCGCGCCAGCGCGCCGGGAATGGGTGTCTGACCCCAGTTTCCGGACGGGCGCCCGCCAAGCCCATGCCCGTCCGCTACACGCCCCCCGAACCCGCCGAACTCCTGCCCGTGCCGGGCGTCGCGCTGGGCACCGCCGCGGCGCGGATCAAGAACTGGCAGCGCGACGACGTGCTGCTCGCCGTGTTCGATCCGGGCACGACGGCGGCCGGCGTGTTCACCCGAAACCGCTTCTGCGCGGCGCCGGTGACCGTCTGCCGCGAGCACCTCGCCGCGGGCCACGGCCTGCGCGCGCTGGTCGTCAACGCCGGCAATGCGAACGCCGGCACCGGCGCCGCCGGGATCGACGACGCGCGCGCGACCTGCGCGGCGGTCGCGCAGGCGATCGGCTGCGCAGCCGGCGAGGTGCTGCCGTTCTCGACCGGCGTGATCATGGAGCCGCTGCCGGTCGCGAAGATCGTCGCGGCGCTGCCGCAGGCGAAGGCGGCGCTCGCCCCCGACCGCTGGTTCGCCGCGGTCTCGGCGATCATGACCACCGACACCGTGCCCAAGGGCGCGTCCCGCCGCGTCACCGTCGACGGCGTGCCGGTGACCGTCACCGGCATCGCCAAGGGCTCGGGCATGATCCACCCGGACATGGCGACGATGCTCGCGTTCGTCGCGACCGACGCGGCCGTGGCCGGCGACGTCCTCGCGACGCTCGCGCGCGAGATCGCCGACGTGTCGTTCAACTGCGCGACCGTCGACGGCGACACGTCGACCAACGACAGCTTCGTCGTCGCCGCCACCGGCAAGGCCCCGCTGGCGCCGATCGAGCGCCGCGACGACCCGCGGCTCGCCCCGATCCGCGCGGCGCTGACCGACGTGGCCACGACGCTCGCGCAGGCGATCGTCCGCGACGGCGAGGGCGCGACCAAGTTCATCACCATCGCCGTCGAGGGCGGCCGCGACGCCGCCGAGTGCCGGAGGATCGCGCTCGGCATCGCCCACTCGCCGCTGGTCAAGACGGCGTTCTTCGCCTCCGACCCGAACCTCGGCCGCATCGTCTGCGCGATCGGCAACGCCGCCGCCGCCGACCTCGACCCGGGCGCGCGTGTCGTTCTGGCTCGACGACGTGCTGGTCGTCGACCGCGGGGGCCGCGCCGCTGTCGTATCGCGAGGAGGACGGCCAGCGCGTGATGAAGCAGGACGAGATCACCGTGCGCGTCGCGCTCGGCCGGGGCGACGCCCGCGCGACCGTGTGGACCTGCGACTTCTCGCACGAGTACGTCAGCATCAACGCCGACTACCGGAGCTGACCGTGGCCATCAATCCGTTCGAAGGCCTGGCGCAGGCCCTCGGCCGCGTCGAGGGCATCCTCGCGCGCATCGAGGCGGTGCTGCCGCCGGCGCCGCAGCCGGTCGACTGGAAGGCGACGGCGTACCGCTGGCGCAAGCGCGGCGGGCGCGGCTACCTGCAGGCGGTCGCCCACCCGCACGCGATCCGGCTCGACGACCTCGTCGCCGTCGACGAGCAGAAGCGCGCGATCGACGCCAACACGCGGCAGTTCGTCGCCGGCGCGCCGGCGAACAACGTGCTGCTGACCGGCTCGCGCGGGACCGGCAAGTCGTCGCTGGTGAAGGCGATGCTGGTCAAGTACGCGGGGAAGGGGCTGCGGCTGATCGAGGTCGACAAGGGCGATCTCGTCGACCTGCCGGACATCGCCGACCTGGTCGAGGGGCGCCGCGAGCGCTTCATCGTGTTCTGCGACGACCTGACCTTCGACGCCGGCGAGCCCGGCTACAAGGCGCTGAAGGTGATGCTCGACGGCACGGTGGCCGCCGCGGCGCCGAACATGCTGATCTACGCGACGTCGAACCGCCGGCACCTGCTGCCCGAGTACATGAGCGAGAACCTCGAGACGAAGCACGTCGGCGACGAGGTCCACCCCGGCGAATCGGTCGAGGAGAAGATCTCGCTGTCGGAGCGCTTCGGCCTGTGGATCTCGTTCTATCCGTTCAGCCAGGACGACTACCTCGCCGCCGTCGCCGGCTGGCTCGAGTCGTTCGGCGTCGCCGCGCCGCGAAGCCGGCGCGAGGCCGAGGAGCGCACGCGCGAGGCGCTGCAGTTCGCGCTGCAGCGCGGGTCGCGCAGCGGCCGCGTCGCCTGGCAGTTCGCCAAGGGGTACGCGGGCGCGGCGATGCTGAAGCGCAGGCGGTGAGCGCCGGCGCAGCGCGAAGGCTCCCCCACGGGGGCGGCGCGCAGCGCAAGCGGTGACCGCGCCGATCGTCCGCGTCGCCGCGGCGGTGATCCTGCGCGGCGACGGGCAGGTGCTGCTCGCGCAGCGCCCGCCGGGCAAGGTCTACGCCGGCTACTGGGAGTTCCCCGGCGGCAAGCTCGAGCCGGGCGAGTCGCCGCACGACGCGCTGGTGCGCGAACTGCGCGAGGAACTGGGCCTCGCGGTCCGCCGCGCCGCGCCGTGGCTCGATCCAGCGCTACGTCTATCCGCACGCGCACGTCGAGCTCCACTTCTTCCGCGTCTACGCGTGGGAGGGCGAGCCGGTCGGCCACGACGGCCAGGCCTTCGCCTGGCAGGTGCCCGGGCGCTTCGACGTGGCGCCGCTGCTGCCGGCGAACACCATGGTCCTGCGCGCGCTGCAGCTGCCGGCGACCTGCGGGATCACGATGGCGGGCGAGCTCGGCGAAGCCGCGTTCCTCGACCGCGCCCGCGCCGCGATCGAGCGCGGCCTCGCGCTGATCCAGGTGCGCGAGAAGGACTGGCCGGAGCCGCGCCAGCGCGCGCTGGTCGAGTCGCTGCTCTCGCTCGCCGCGCCGCACGGCGCGCGGGTGCTGCTCAACGGCGACGCCGGGAACGCGCGCGCCTGGGGCTGCGACGGCGTCCACTGGACCGCGGCGACGCTCGCGGCCGCGACGGCCCGGCCCGACGGCCTGCTGTGCGCCGCGTCGTGCCACACGGCGGACGAGCTGGCGAAGGCCGGCGCGCTCGGCCTCGATTTCGCCGTGCTGGGGCCGGTGCTGCCCACGCCGACGCATCCCGGGGCCGCGGCGCTCGGCTGGGATGGCTTCGCCGCGCTGGCGGCGGCGACGACGCTGCCGGTGTACGCGCTGGGCGGGCTCGCCCGAGCGGACGTCGACCGCGCGATCGAATGCGGTGCGCACGGCGTCGCGATGCGGCGCGCCGCGTGGGAGGCGCGGGACCCGCGTTAGCCGCTGCGGGCCGCCGCGGGCTGCCGTCGGCCCGGGCGTGCCTCTAGAATGGGAGGCATGCCGCTGCGCTCGCTGCCGCTGTCCCGCGTCTATCGCCTGCTCGAGCCGGGGCCGGTCGTGCTGCTCGCGACCGCGCACCGGGGGCGCGCCAACGCGATGGCGATGTCGTGGCACACGATGCTCGAGTTCGAGCCGCCGCTCATCGGCTGCGTCGTCAGCAACCGCAACCACTCGTTCGCCGCGCTGAAGGCGACGCGCGAATGCGTGATCGCGATCCCGACGGTCGAGATCGCGCGGGAGGTCGTCGGCTGCGGCAACGTGTCGGGAAAGCGCGTCGACAAGTTCGCGCGCTTCGGGCTCACGCCGCTGCCGGCGGCCGAGGTCGCGGCCCCGCTCGTCGGCGAGTGCTGGGCCAACCTCGAGTGCCGCGTCGTCGACGCGCGGGGCGTGCCGAAGTACTGCTTCTTCGTCGTCGAGGTCGTCAAGGCGTGGGTCGACCCGGCGCGCAGGGATCCGCGCACGATCCACCATCGGGGCCGCGGCGAGTTCTTCGTGTCCGGGCCGACGCTCAGGCTGCCGTCGCGCAAGAAGTAGCGTCGCCCGTCCGAGGCGGCGGACGCACCCGCCGGCCCCGGCGCCGTCAGCGCGGCGCGGAGCCCTCGTCGCGCTCGCCGCCCGAAGGCGCGTCGCCGGGAATCTCGTCGGACTCGTCGGACTCGACGACGGGCACGCGGTAGGACTCGCTCGCCCACGCGCCGAGGTCGATCGTCTTGCAGCGCGCCGAGCAGAACGGGCGCCAGCGCGACGTGGCGGCCCACTCGACCGGGCGGCCGCACTGCGGGCAGCGGACGAAGCGTGCTGCGCTCACGCGTGGCGTCCCCGACGTTCAGAGATTGCAGAACACGAGCTCGAACTCGACGTCGCCGTCGTAGACGGTGCCGCGGTCCATGCCGGATACGCCGATGAAGCGGATGTTGAGCGCGTACTTGTTGGCGCTGATCTCGGGCACGCAGGGCGAGTCCCTGCCGACCGTCAGCCGCAGCAGCTGCGCGACCTTCGACGTCGTCAGCATCAGCTGGAACACGCCCCGGTACGCGGTGTGGCGGCTGGCCCGGCCGTTGTCGCGCAGCAGCCGCAGGATGATCGCGAGGCCGTTGTAGATCGGCAGGAACGGCTCGATCCAGCCGGCGAGGTCGCGCTGCCGCGCCGACTCGGGGAGGTTGAGCCAGTAGTGGTACGCGGGCAGGTCGAACTCGGAAACGCCGCCGGGGATCGCCGCGCGCTGCTTGATCGTCATCAGCCACTCGTTCTCGCGCAGGTGCCCGCCGACCTTCCCGGCCTGCGCGAGGAGCTCGGCGCCGACCCGGTCGATCTCCGCGAGCAGCGGCTCGAGGACGCGCGACTCGATCGCGGGGTTGCTGCGCAGCGGGGCGAGCAGCTGCTTCTGCCGCTCGAGCTCCTGCAGGATGTCGGTCTTCAGGTCGGCGCGCGCGGCGACGTCGGTGATCTCGAACAGCGCCACGAGCGCCGCGTGATGGTCCTGCGGGTGCGTCTGCCCCGCGAAGTACTGCGCGCGCTGGTACAGGTCCTCCAGCCGCATCAGCGTGCGGATGCGCTCGTTCAGCGGGTGCTCGTAGCGGATCACGGGAGGAGGTCGGCGTGGCTGGCGGCTGCGGTTGACATTCTGCCCGATCTGCGGGCGCGTTATAAGCCGGCCGGCGCTTCCGCCGCCAGCCGCCGGTACCGGCGGTCGAGCTCCGCGACCTGCGGCGCGATGGCCTCGCGCCCGCCGGAGTTGTCGAGGACGTCGTCGGCGCGGGCGAGGCGCTCGGCCCGCGGCAGCTGCGCGGCCATGATCGCGCGCACCTGCGCGGCGGCGAGGCCGCTGCGCGCCGTCACGCGCGCGCACCTGGATCTCCTCGGGGCAGTCGACGACCAGCGTCCGGCGCACGAGGTCACGGTGCCCGCCGCGCTCGAACAGCAGCGGCACGACGAGGAGGCCGTACGGGCTCTTCCACCGGGCGACCTCCGCGCGCCGCCTCGGCGCGGATCAGCGGATGGAGGATCGCCTCCAGCCGCTGCCGGGCCGCGGCGTCCGCGAACACGCGCTCGCGCAGGCGGTCGCGGTCGAGCGTGCCGTCGGCGCGCAGCACGTCGGGCCCGAACGCGGCGACGATTCCCGCCAGCCCGGCCGAACCCGGGGCGGTGAGCGCGTGCGCGATGCGGTCGGTGTCGGTGACGTCGACGGAGAGCGCGGCGAACGCATCGGCGACGGCCGACTTGCCGCTGCCGATGCCGCCCGTCAGGCCGACGACGTGCACCAGGGCACGATCAGTAGGGGAAGTAAGAGATGGACCAGCGTCGGGCCGAAGAACAGCCCGATCGCGCCGGCGATGGCGAGGTAGGGCCCGAACGCGAGCGGGACGTTGTGGTCGCGGCCCTTGAACACGATCAGGCTGATGCCGATGGCGGCGCCCACGACCGACGACAGCAGCACGATGACCGGCAGCATCTGCCAGCCCAGCCACGCCCCCAGCGCCGCCAGCAGCTTGAAGTCGCCGAAGCCCATGCCCTCCTTGCCGCGGATCAGCTTGAACAGCCAGTAGATCGACCACAGCGACAGGTAGCCCGCGGCGGCGCCGATGACGGCGGACGACAGCGGCGCGAACGTGCCCGACAGGTTGACGAGCAGGCCGGCCCACAGCAGCGGCAGCGTCAGGTCGTCGGGCAGGAGCTGCGTGTCGAAGTCGATGCAGGTCAGCGCCAGCAGCGTCCACAGCAGCCCCGCCGCGGCGAAGCCCTTGGCGCCGAGGCCGAAGGCGAGGAGCGCGGCGACGGCGATCGCGCCGCCGAGGATCTCGACGACCGGGTAGCGGACGGAGATCGGCGCCTTGCAGGCGGAGCACTTGCCGCCGAGCACGAGCCACGACACGACGGGGATGTTCTCGAGGGCGGTGATCCCGTGCCCGCAGGCCGGGCACCGCGAGCGCGGCACGACCAGGTTGTACGCCGGCTCCGCCGGCAGCTCCTCGCCGCGCATCTCGGCGCACTGGGCCGCCCAGCCGCGCTCGAGCATCCTCGGCAGCCGGTGGATGACGACGTTGAGGAAGCTGCCGATGCAGAGCCCGACGACCGCGGCGGCCGCGAGCGCGAAGGTCGGTTCGAGCGTCAAATGACGGCGCCGAGCTTGAAGATCGGCAGGTACATCGCGACGACGAGGCCGCCGATCACGACGCCGAGGAACACGATGATGATCGGCTCGAGCAGGCTGGACAGCGCCGCCACCGCGTCGTCGACCTCGCGCTCGTAGAAGTCGGCGACCTTCGACAGCATGCCGTCGAGCGAGCCCGACTCCTCGCCGATCTGCGTCATCTGCAGCACCATCGTCGGGAAGATCAGCGTGTTGCCCATCGCGTTGGTGAGGCTGGTGCCGGTCGAGACGTCGGTCTGGATCCGCTTGGTCGCCTGCGCGTAGACGGCGTTGCCCGAGGCGCCGGCCACGGCGTCGAGCGACTCGACCAGCGGGACCCCGGCGGTGAACATCGTGGCGAGCGTCCGGGTCCAGCGCGCGATCGTCGCCTTCTGGACGATCGGCCCGACGACGGGAAGCTTGAGCAGCAGCCGGTCGCAGGCGACGCGGAACGGCGCGGACCGGCGGTAGAAGACGAAGGTGCCGACGATGGCGCCGGCCGACGGCCGAGGAACACGAGCCACCACCACGCGACGACGAAGTCGGAGATCGCGATGACCATCAGCGTCGGCGCCGGCAGGTCGGCGCCGAAGCTCGAGAACACCTGCTTGAACGCCGGGATCACCCAGACCATGATCACCCAGACGACGACGATGGCGACGACCATCACCGAGATCGGGTAGAACAGCGCGCTCTTGATCTTGCTCTTGATCGCGAGGATCTTCTCGAGGTAGAGCGCCAGCCGGTCGAGGATGGCGTCGATCGTGCCCGAGGTCTCGCCGGCGTGCACGAGGTTGCAGTAGAGCTCGTCGAAATGCTGCGGATGCTCGCGGAACGCCTGCGACAGGCTCGAGCCCGACTCGATCTTCTGCTTGATCTGCATCATCAGCCGGGCGAAGCGCGGGTTGCCGTGGCCGCGGGCGACGATGTCGAACGCCTGCAGCATCGGCACGCCGGCCTTCAGCATCGTCGCGAGCTGGCGGGTGAAGAACGTGATGTCCTTCTGGCTGATCGACCGCCCGCCGCGCAGCGCCTGGCGCTTGATCTTGGTGACGCGGATGCCCTGCCGCCGCAGGTTGGTCGTGACGACCGTCTCGGACGCCGCCGCGCGCCTCGCCGCGCACCTCGCGGCGGTTGCGGTCGAGCCCGACCCACTGGTAGGTGAACTCCTTGACGTTCGCGCGCTGTGCAGTCGCGGTGGTGGCCATGTGTGAACCTCGTGTCGCGTTGCCTGGCGTCAGTCGTTGGTGACGGCCTCGATTTCCTCGAGCGACGTGATGCCGGCCTTGACCTTCTTCAGGCCGGAGTGGCGGAGGTCGGTCATGCCCTCGCGCCGCGCGAGGTCGGCGATGTCGATGGCCGAGCCGTTCCTCATGATCAGCTGCCGCATCTCGTCGGAGATCGTCATCACCTCGTAGATGCCCACGCGTCCCTTGTACCCGGTGTTGCGGCAGGCGTCGCAGCCGACGTGCGTGAACGGCTGCCAGGTGCCGTCGAGGTCGGCCTCGGTGAAGCCCGGCGTGCAGCAGCGCCTCGGGCGGGATCTCCTCGGGCGCCTTGCACTTCGGGCAGAGCCGCCGCGCGAGCCGCTGCGCCATGATCAGGATCACCGACGAGGCGACGTTGAACGGCGCCACGCCCATGTTGGCGAGCCGGATCAGCGTCGACGGCGCGTCGTTGGTGTGCAGCGTGGAGAGCAGCAGGTGGCCGGTCTGCGCGGCCTTGACCGCGATCTCGGCGGTCTCGAGGTCGCGGATTTCGCCGACCATGATGATGTCCGGGTCCTGCCGCAGGAACGAGCGCAGCGCCGCCGCGAACGTGAGCCCCGCCTTCTCGTTGATGTTGACCTGGTTGATGCCCGGCATCTGGATTTCCGCCGGATCCTCGGCGGTCGAGATGTTGACGTTCGGCTGGTTCAGCAGGTTGAGGCAGGTGTACAGCGAGATCGTCTTGCCGCTGCCGGTGGGCCCGGTGGCGAGCACCATCCCGTACGGGCGGTTGATCGCGTACATCAGCGCCGCCTGCTGCTCCGGCTCGTAGCCCAGCGCATCGATGCCGATCATCGCCGACGACGAGTCGAGGATCCGCACCACGACCTTCTCGCCGAACAGCGTCGGCAGCGTGCTGACGCGGAAGTCGATCGCCTTGGTCTTCGACAGCACGAGCTTCATCCGGCCGTCCTGCGGCACGCGCTTTTCCGAGATGTCGAGCTTGGAGATGATCTTGATCCGGGACGCGACCTTGTCCTTGATCACCAGCGGCGGCTGCGCGATCTCCATCAGCTCGCCGTCGAGCCGGTAGCGGATCCGGTAGTACTTGTCGTAGGGCTCGAAGTGGATGTCGGAGGCGCCGGCGCTGATCGCGTCGAGCAGGATCTTCTGGATGTAGCGGACGACCGGCGCGTCGTCGACCTCGGACGATTCCTCGTCGGTGGTCGAGGCGACGCCGCCCTCGACCAGGTCGACCTCGAGCTCGTCCATGCTGGCGAGCTCCTGCAGCGTCGTCCCGCTCGCCTCGACCAGCTTGCGGATCGCCTGCCCGAGCTTGTCGTCCTCGACGACGACCGACTCGACGATCAGGTTGGTCTTGAACCGGACTTCCTCCAGCGCCTGCAGGTTCGCGGGGTCGGAGGTCGCGACGAACAGCCGGTTGCCGCGCCGGTGCAGCGGCAGCACCCGCCGCGCCAGCGCGATCCTGGTGTCGACGTATTCCTTGTTGATCTGGTCGAGGTCGAACGCCGCGAGGTCGAGCAGCGGAACGCCGAACGCCCGCGACGCGAACACCGCGAGCTGCAGCGAGGTCATCTTCTTGGCCGCGAGCACCTGCTCGACGAAGCTCACGCCGGCGCCGTGCGCCTGCGTCTGCAGCGACTCGGCGTCGGCTTCCGTCATCAGCCCCTGCTGCACGAGGGCACGGGCAAGACCGCTGATGTTGCGCGTGATTTCGTGGGTGGCCATGGCGTTGTCGGTCGTGCGCGGCGGCATGCCCCGAGGCGCGGCGGGTGGCGGCGAGAGACGGCCCGCGCGCGCCTGATGCCCGGGCCCCCGGCTGCCGGGCCGCCGTTATTCCATCTGCATATAACTTATCGGGTCGATGATGCCCGTACGTCGTTGCTTTGTAAAGGCGGCGCGGCGGCACGACCGACCGGCGGGAGCAGGCGCACGACCTTGATCGCCCGGTCCTGCGTCTGCAGGATTTCCATCGCCTGGCCGGCGACGCGCACGCGGGTGCCGGCGTCGGGGATTTCTCCCAGCTGCTCGACGATCAGCCCGTTCAGCGTCTTCGGGCCTTCGAGCGGGAAATCGGTGCCCAGCCGCCGGTTCAGCAGGCGCAGCGGCGTCATGCCGTCGACGGTGACGCTGCCGCTGGCGTCGCGGCCGAAGGTCTCGCTGCCGGGGGCCGCCGTCGTGAAGTCGCCGACGATCTCCTCGATGATGTCCTCGATCGCGACGAGCCCCTGCAGCTCGCCGTACTCGTCGACGACGAAGCCCGAGGCGCTGGCGGTCGGTCTGGAACTGCTGCAGCTGGGTGAGCAGCGGCGTGCCCTCGGGGACGAAGTACGGCGGGCGCAGCAGCGCGCGCAGGTGCTCGGCATCGACCTCGCCGGCCTGCTGCAGCGCCAGCACCTGCTTCAGGTGGACGACGCCGACGATGTTCTCCAGCCCGCCCTCGCAGGCCGGCAGCCGCGAGTGGTACGAGGTCGCGAGCTGCTGCGCGAGCTGCGCGTGCTTGGCGGTGAGGTCGAGGTAGTGGATCTGGTTGCGCGGCGTCATCACGTCGTCGACGGTGAGCTCCTCGAGGTCGAGCAGGTTGGCGATCATCGCGCGGTGCTTGCCGCGGAAGTACTGGCTCTCGAGCACCAGCGAGCGCAGCTCCTCCTGCGACAGCGTCGGGCCGGCTTCCGCCGCCGGCGCGATCCGCAGCAGCTTCAGCAGCGCCTGGACGAACAGGTTGACGAACCAGATGACCGGCGGCGGTGAGCCGGAGCATCGGCGCGAGCGCGTAGCTCACCACCGGCGCGATGCGGTCGGCGTGCGCGGCGCCGACGACCTTCGGCGAGATCTCGGAGAACACGAGGATCGCGAACGTGATCGCCAGCGTGCCCATCGCCAGCGCGAGCTCCCCCTCGCCGAACAGCCGCTTGGTGATGACGGCCGTCAGCGTCGCCGACGCCGCGTTGATCAGGTTGTTGCCGAGCAGGATGACGCCGAGCAGCTGGTCGACCTCGCGCAGCAGCGCGAGCGCCTGCTTCGCGCCGCGCTCGCCGCGGTGCGCGCGGTGCCGCAGCCGGTGGCGGTTCGCCGCCATCATCGCGGTCTCGGCGATCGAGAAGAACGCCGGCCGCGACGAGCAGGACCGCGAGCAGGATGCCGAGGGTGGTTAGCGGGATGTCGTCCACGTCATGGCAGGTCACCTCGGTTGCGTCCCCGCGCCGGCGCCGGGACAGGCTACCTGCCGAGGACGACCTCGAGCACGAACTTGTAGCCGAGGTAGGCGAGGAAGATGAACAGCGTGCCCGCGAGGATCCACCGCAGCGCGACGCGCCCGCGCCAGCCGTAGCGCCAGCGGCCCCACAGGAGCCCGCCGAAGGTCAGCCAGCCGAGCAGCGAGAGCACGCTCTTGTGCGTGAACACGACCGGGCGGCCGAACACCTGCTCGGAGAACAGGAAGCCGCTGACCAGCGTGAACGTCAGGAGCACGAATCCGGCGCCGACCAGCCGGAACAGGAACCGCTCGAGCGTCAGCAGCGGCGGCAGCGAGTCGGAGCCGGGATCCGGCAGCCGGTGGCGCAGCCGCTTCTCGAGGCCCATCAGCACCAGCGCCTGCAGCGCGGCGACCAGGAACAGCGCGTAGGCGATCAGCGCGACGGCGACGTGGATCGCGGCCCACGGCTCCGCCGCGTACGGGAACGGGTGCGGGCGCGACGTGAGCGCCGGCAGCAGCGAGGCGACGGCCGCGACCGGGAGCACGACGGTGCCGATCGCCGGCAGCGTGCGCAGCAGGCCGGAGAACCACGCGACGGCCGCCACCAGCCCGGCGACGACGGAGAGCGCGTTGTCGAGCGAGAGGTCGAGGCCGCTCGGCGTGACGAGCTCCTGGGCGAGCATCCACGCGTGCACGGCGATCGCCGCGGGCAGCAGCCAGGTCGCCAGGCTGGCGGGCGGCCGCAGCGCCGCCCGGGGCCGCGCCGCCGATCCCGCCTCGGCGGCGGAAGAGGACGCCGGCCACAGCGCCCACGCGGCGAGCGCGTACAGGGCGACGACGGCGAGGTGGAGTAAAATCATCGGCTTCCGGCTGCGGCTCTCGGGCCGCGGTCATTGAGTTTACATCAGCGCCGCGACGTCGTCCGTCGCCCGCGGCGCGCTCCCGCCTTCCGGCCCCCCGATGCTCGACAACCTGACCCAGCGGCTCGGCCGCGTGATGAAGCAGCTGCGCGGCGAAGCGCGGCTCACCGACGCCAACATCCAGGACGCGCTGCGCGAGGTCCGCCTCGCGCTGCTCGAGGCCGACGTCGCGCTGCCGGTCGTCAAGGACTTCATCGCCGCCGTGCGCGAGAAGGCGCTCGGCGCGGACGTCGTCGGCTCGCTGACGCCGGGGCAGGCGCTCGTCGGCGTCGTCCACCGCGAGCTGGCCGCGCTGATGGGCACGGCCGCCGCGCCGCTCGATCTCGCCACGCAGCCGCCGGCGGTGATCCTGCTGGCCGGCCTGCAGGGCGCCGGCAAGACGACGACCGCGGCGAAGCTCGCGCGGCTGCTGCACGGCACGAAGAAGAAGGTGCTGGTCGTCAGCGCCGACGTCTACCGCCCCGCGGCGATCGAGCAGCTGAAGACGCTGGCGGCGCAGGTCGAGGTCGACTTCTTCCCGTCGGCGCCGGGCGAGGCGCCGGTGGCGATCGCGCAGAACGCGCTCGACTGGGCGCGCCGGCACTATCACGACGTGCTGATCGTCGACAGCGCCGGCCGGCTCGCGATCGACGAGGCGATGATGCGCGAGATCGCGGCGATCCACGCCGCGGTGAAGCCGATCGAGACGCTGTTCGTCGTCGACGCGATGCAGGGCCAGGACGCGGTGAACACGGCGCGCGCGTTCCGCGAGGCGCTGCCGCTGACCGGCATCGTGCTGACCAAGCTCGACGGCGACGCGCGCGGCGGCGCGGCGCTGTCGGTGAAGAGCGTCACCGGCGCGCCGATCAAGTTCGTCGGCGTGTCGGAGAAGATCGACGGCCTCGAGGTGTTCCATCCGGAGCGGATGGCCTCGCGGATCCTCGGCATGGGCGACGTGCTGTCGCTGATCGAGGAGGCGCACAAGACCGTCGACCTCGACGAGGCGCAGAAATTCGCGAAGAAGGTCAAGTCGGGCAAGGGCTTCGACCTCGAGGACTTCAAGGCGCAGATCGGCCAGATGCGCAAGATGGGCGGCATCGCCGGCATGCTCGACAAGCTGCCGGCCGAGATCGCGCGCGCCGCACAGGGCGCCAACATGGACGAGAAGCGGATCGCGCGGATCGAGGGCATCATCAACTCGATGACCCCGGCCGAGCGCGCCCGGCCGGAGATCCTGAAGGCCTCGCGCAAGCGGCGGATCGCCGCCGGCGCCGGCGTCTCGGTGCAGCAGGTCAACCAGCTGCTCGCCCAGTTCGAGCAGACGCAGAAGATGATGAAGATGGTCGCCAAGGGCGGCATGCAGAAGATGATGCGCGGCATGAAGGGGCTGATGCCGGGCATGCGGTAGGGTGCGGCGGGCGCCCGAAGCCTGCCCGCGGCGGCACGGTCCGCGGCGCCGCCGCCACGCGGCGGCTCGCCGGCCTTGCCCGGGCGTCATTTTCCGTCGTATAATCAGCGTCTTTTCCCATTTCACCGGATAGTTTTCATGGTCGTCATTCGACTTGCCCGTGGTGGCGCCAAGAAGCGCCCGTTTTTCAACGTCGTCGTCGCCGACTCGCGCAATCGCCGCGACGGCCGCTTCATCGAGCGCGTCGGGTTCTACAACCCGATCGCCGGCGCGAGCGAGGAAGGCCTGCGGCTGTCGCTCGACCGCATCAGCTACTGGCAGGATCGGGGCGCGAAGCTCTCCGAGACCGTCGCCAACCTGGTGAAGAAGGCGCCCGTCGGGACGGTGCGAGCCCGGCAGCGCGCGGCCGGCGAGCCGGCGGCGGAAGCGCCCGCGGCAGCGGCCGAGCCGGCGGCAGCCGCCTAAGCTCCCGGTCGGCGGCGCTCGCCAGCCTGGCTCCGGTGCCGGTCGTCGTGTCCGCGACGCCGCCCGCCGAGGCCATCGTCGTCATGGGGCGCGTGGCCGCGCCCTACGGCGTGCACGGCTGGCTCAGGATCCAGGTGTTCTCCGGCGAGGCCGATGCGCTGCTGCGCTACGGTCGCTGGTGGTTGAGGCCCAAGGGAGCGGCAGCCTGGCGCGAGGTGACGCGCACGGGCGGGAAAGTCCACTCGGGTGCGGTGCTCGCGCTGTTCGAGGGTGTGCCGACGCGCGAGGCGGCGATGCTGCTGCGGGGGGCGGAGATCGGCGTGGCGCGCTCGGAGCTGCCGCCGCTCGGTCCGGACGAGGTGTACTGGGCCGATCTCGTCGGCCTCGACGTCGTGAACCGCGAAGGCGTGACGCTGGGGCGGGTCGCGGGCGTCGCGGAGTTCGGCGCGCATCCGCTGCTGCGGGTGACGCCGGGTGGTGAGGAAGCAGCGCCGGCGAAGGCGCCGGGCGAGCGGTTGATACCCTTCGTCGCGGCGCACGTGGACCGGGTCGACCTGGCGGCGCGCCGGATCGAGGTCGACTGGCAACCGGATTATTGAGGCGCGCGGCGGCGTTCGAGGGCCGCCGGGGCAGCAGGACGCGATGCGCATCGACGTCGTCACGTTGTTCCCGGAGCTCGTGCAGCACGCGTCGCGCTTCGGCGTCACCGGCAGGGCGCTGGCGCGCGGGCTGTGGCGGCTGGAGGTGTGGAATCCGCGCGATTACGCGACGGACAACCACCGGACGGTCGACGACCGGCCGTACGGCGGCGGGCCGGGCATGGTGATGCTGGGCGAGCCGCTGGCGCAGGCGATCGCGTCGGCGCGGGCTGCGCAGGCCGCGGCGGGCGCCGCGGCCACGCGCACGATCTACCTGTCGCCGGCCGGGCGGCCGTTGACGCACCGGCGGGTGGCGGAGCTCGCGGCCGGCGCGGACGCCACGGCGTACGTGCTGCTCGCGGGGCGGTACGAAGGGATCGACGAGCGCCTGGTGGCGCGCGAGGTGGACGAGGAGATCGCGATCGGCGATTTCGTCGTGTCGGGCGGCGAGCTGCCGGCGCTGATGCTGATCGACGCGATCGTGCGGCATCGGCCGGGCGTGCTGAACGACGCGGAGTCGGCGGCGCAGGAGTCGTTCGTCGACGGCCTGCTCGACTGTCCGCACTACACGCGGCCGGAGGAGCAGTACGGAGTGCGGGTGCCGGACGTGCTATTGTCGGGCGACCATGCGGCGATCCGCCGCTGGCGCCTGAAGCAGGCGCTGGGCAGGACGTGGGAGCGGCGGCCGGAGCTCCTGCGGGACCGGAAGTTCACGGCCGAGGAACGGAAGCTGCTCGCCGAGTACCGGCAGGACCGCGAGGCGGGCGGGCAGCAGTGAGTTGCAGTGGAAGCAGGCAAGGGAGCAGCAGGCAGCAGCGGCGGCATCGGGCGACCGGCGCCGTCACCATCAGAAACGCGTGCATCAGGGGGCGCCCTGCGCTGCACGGAAGGCCAACGGCCATCGACATCCATCGGAGAACGCGAGCATGAACCTCATCGAGCAGCTGGAGAAGGAAGAAATCGCCCGCCTGGGCAAGACGATCCCCGCGTTCGCGCCGGGTGACACCGTCGTCGTCAACGTGACCGTCGTCGAAGGCGAGCGCAAGCGCGTGCAGGCCTACGAGGGCGTCGTCATCGCCAAGCGCAACCGCGGCCTCAATTCGTCGTTCGTCGTGCGCAAGATCTCGAGCGGCGAAGGCGTCGAGCGGACGTTCCAGACCTATTCGCCGCTGCTGGCCTCGATCGAGGTCAAGCGCCGCGGCGCCGTCCGCCGGGCGAAGCTCTACTTCCTGCGCGACCGCTCCGGCAAGTCGGCGCGGATCCGCGAAAAGCTGGCGGTCAAGGGCGCGGCCAAGGCCGAGTAGCGATTCGCCGCTCCGCCTGCCGCCGCCGGCGGCGCGCGGGCGAATCGCCGCAGAGAGGGCAGCCTTCCGGGGCTGCCCTTTCGTTTTGCGCGGCGCGCGGATCGCTTGCCCCGGACCGCGATTTCCCCGAAGATGGCCGGGAATCGTCACATCTGCACTCATCGCGGGCGATGCGCGCCACCCTGTACGACGCTCTCGGCATCTCCAAGGAAGCCTCGGCCGACGAGGTGAAGGCCGCACTGCGCGCGCAGATCCGCAAGCATTACGCCAGGACCCGCGACGGCCACGGGACCGTCGAAGAGGCGCTGCGCTTCATAAATCATGCCAGCCGCATACTGACCGACCCGGAGCTGCGGGCGCAGTACGACCACGACCTCGACGCCAACGACGCGCCGGTCGACGAGCGCATCGCGCACGTCGTGCACTCGGCGGTCGCCCGCGGCGGCAGATCCGCAGCATTCGTTCGATTCCGACGCAGCCGGGGCGCCCTCCCGCGGCGCCCGCCGGCCGGGCGGCGCAGCACCCGGGCCTGACCGAGCGGGCGGTGCCGACCCACCAGCCGACCGGCCTCGCCGTGACGCTGTGCGTGCTGTTCGGCCTGCTCGTCGCGGCCGCGGTGGCGATCGTCACGCCGGCGGACGTCGTGCCGACCGGCCGGGAGGTGGCGGTCTTCCTCATCGCGGCGCTGCTGGCGGTCGGCGCCGTCTTCGCCGCCGTGCACGGCTACGTGGCGCTGCGGCGACGACGCAGCCCGGGTGCCGCGGTGGCGGAGCCGAAGGCCGATCTGGCGATCCTCAGCTGGCGGCGGCGCAAGACGGTGTTTCTCGGCACCAACGAGCCGCAGGAGGACGCGAGCTGGGTATTCCAGCTGCGGATGGCCGAGCTCGAGCGGGCGAAGCTCGGCCGCACCAGCGAGCCGCGACCCTGGCATCGGCTGGCGCCCGCCTGTTCGACTACGGGCTCTGGGGCATGATCCTCGCGGTTCCGCTGGCCGAGCTGCGTGCGCTCGGCGCGATCCCGCTGGCTGCCGCGGACTGGCTCGCGCATCCGCTCGTCGCCCCGGTCGTCATCGCGGCGACGTGGGTGCCGGTCGAGACGCTGCTGGTCGCGCTGACTCGCTCGACGCCGGGCAAGTGGCTGTTCGGCATCTACCTGCAGTTCGACGATCAGCGACGCGTATGCCGAGCGCGAGCCGGCAATCGGACTTTCGCCACGCGCGGCGGCGCGCCCTGCGCGTCTGGTGGCAGGGCGTGGGCTGCGGCGTCCCGCTGGTCGCGCCGATCCTGATGGCCCTCGCGTACGAGCGACTGGCCGACGAGCCGGAGCGCCCTGGGATCCGCGCCGTCGACGGCCTCGTCACCCACGGCCCGGTGGGGGGGCTCAACGCGGTGACCGGCGTCGCCGGCCTCGCGGCGATGACGTGGCTCTACGGCATCGCCTGGCACGAGCCGGCGGTCCGGTCGATCGCGTCGGCGCGCGATGCGGTCGTCGCCGCGGTCGCCGTCGGCGCCGTCGCTGCGGTCGCTGCGTCCGGATGCGCTGCTGTCGCTCGGCCGAGGGACGGGCGCGGGAAGCGGGCCGGTCGCCACCGCGCGCCGCGCCGGGATCCGCGCCGGCGCCCGGCGCCACGCCGTCGCCGGCGGGCGCCGCCGGGTCGGCACCGCGTCGCAGCCGATCGACCCGGAGGTCGCGGCGCTGTTCGCCCAGCGCCGCCGCGGATTGCGCTGCTGCTCGGTCGACGGGCCGCGGCTGCTGGAGGCGCACCGGTACCGCCGGCGGCCGAGCTGTGCCGGGAGTGGGCGGAGATGGACCTCGGCAACGCGAAGGCCTGGCGCTGCTCGGCCTGGCGCTGCAGGGGCTCGGCCAGTACCGCGACGCGGTGACCGCGTTCCGCCGGGCGAAGCAGTACGACCCGACCGACCCGTCGATCGACGCCGACGATCAGCCGCAGCCAGAACGGCATGGTGACCGATTTCCTCGGCCGTCGCGGTGCGCTCGACCCGTCGACGCCGCGGCGCGTCAGGGCCCGATCGGCGACCCGACGAGCGCGATCCACAGCGGCAGCGTCAGCGCGGCGAGCAGCGTTCCGGTGGAGATCAGCAGCGCGACCGGCGCGCCGTGGCCGTTCATCTGCATCGCGAGGATGTAGGCGGACGTCGCCGTGGGGGCGGCCGCCATGATGACCGCGATCTGCCGCTCCAGCGGCGCGAGGCCCAGCAGCTGCGCGAGCAGCAGCGCGATGGCGGGCATGCGCGACGAGCTTGACGCCGCTCCACCACGCGATCGCCGGCAGCGGCAGCGTGCCGCGGCGCAGCACCAGCCCGGCGCCGACCGCCAGCAGGCCGAGCGGCACCGCGGCGGCCGCGAGCAGCCCGAGGATGTGATCGGCGACGCCGGGCAGCGGAGCGCCGGTGAGCTGCCAGCCGAAGCCGGCGACGCAGGCGATGATCAGCGGATTGCGGGCGAGCTGCGACAGCACGCGCTGGTCGCGGCCGCGCGCCAGCATCCCGACGGCGGCGAAGTTCACCAGCGGCACCAGCATGCCGATCAGGAGGCTGATCAGCGCGATGCCGGCGTCGCCGCCGACGCGGCTCGCCGCGGCCAGCGCGACGTAGGTGTTGAAGCGGAAGCCGCACTGGAAGCACGCGGCGAAGGTCGGCTGCGGCAGGCGCAGCAGCGGCCGTCGCCAGCGCCGAGAGCAGCATGCCGGCCAGCGTGAACGCGTAGGCGACGGCGATCATCCGGCCGGCGTCGCCGAGCGCGAGCGGCGAGGCGCCAGCGAGCGGAACAGCAGCGCCGGGAACAGCACGAAATAGACGAGCCGCTCGAGGCCCGGCCAGAACGAGGCGTCGAAGCGCGTTGCGGCGCCTGAGCAGCGCGCCGAGCGACGATCAGCAGGAAATCCGGGAGCAGGAGGAGCGCGACGCTCACGGGCACCGCGCGCCGACGTCTCAGGGGGAAGTCCGCTCGAGCGGCCGCTTCGCGGGCGCGGTCGCCGCGCGCGCGCCGCCGACTGCGCCTCGACCTGCCGGCGCACCTCGTCCATG
Source organism: uncultured beta proteobacterium (assembly GCA_963832705.1). Classification (GTDB taxonomy): domain Bacteria; phylum Pseudomonadota; class Gammaproteobacteria; order Burkholderiales; family Casimicrobiaceae; genus CAIWHR01. The sequence continues at coordinate 226,782 of CAWHVP010000008.1, forward strand.
TCGAGCGCGCGCGCGGCGGCGATGACCTGCTCGAGCGCCTGCGGCGGCAGCGCGCCGGCTTCGGCGTAGACGATGATGTCGTCGCGGAAGACCATCAGCGTCGGGATCGAGCGGATGCCGAACTGCGCGGCGAGGTCCTGCTCCTCCTCGGTGTTGACCTTCGCGAACAGGAGGTCGGGATGGCGCTCGGCCGCGGCCGCGAACACCGGCGCGAACGAGCGGCAGGGACCGCACCACGGCGCCCAGAAATCGACGAGCGCGAACGACGCGCCGTTGATGCGTCTCGGCGAAGCGCTCGGCGGTCAATTCGACGACGCCGGCGGGTGCTGCGGCGGGAGGGTGCGGTCGACGGCTTCATTTCCTGATGCGGTTGACGAGCGCGGTGGTCGAGCGGTCGAACGCGAACGGGATCGCGACGAACCGGCCGCCGCCCGCGAGGACCTCGGCGGCGCCGGCGGTGGTCTCGGCCGAGTAGTCGCCGCCCTTGACCAGCACGTCGGGGCGGCAGGCGACGATCAGCGCGCGCGGCGTGTCGTCGTCGAACGGCACGACGAGGTCGACGGCGGCGAGCGCGGCGAGCACCGCCATCCGGTCCTCGAGCGGGTTGAGCGGCCGGTCGTCGCCCTTGCCCAGCCGCCTGCACCGAGGCGTCGGAGTTGACGGCGACGACCAGCGCGGCGCCGAGGCCGCGCGCCTGCTCGAGATAGGTGACGTGCCCGCGATGCAGCACGTCGAACACGCCGTTGGTGAACACCAGCGGCCGCGGCAGCGCGCGCGATCCGCGCGAGCGCGTCCGCCGGCCGCGCGATCTTCGCCGGGTAGCGCGGCGCCGGGATGGCGACCCCGGCGGGATCCGTGGCCGCGGGTCCGGCGCCCGCCGTCCCGGCCGCTGCGGCAGGCATCAGTCCGTGTACTCGAAGACCTTGACGACGCGCGCGACGCCGGCGGTCGTCGCGGCGATTTGCGCGGCCGCCGTCACCTTCGTCGCGCGTGACGATGCCCATCAGGTAGACGATCGACCGCTCGGTGACGACCTTGATGTCCTTGCCCGAGAACTTGTCGGATTCGACGAAGCGCGCCTTCACCTTCGACGTGATGTAGCTGTCGTTGCTGCGCGCGCCAAGATCGGACGGCGGGCCGATGACCATGTAGTCCTCGACCGCCTTCACGCGCTCGGTCCCGCGTGCGACCTTGACCAGGTCCCTGCGAACCGTGTCGTTCGGCACCTCGCCGGTGAGCAGCACCGTGGCGTTGTAGCTGGTCACGTTGAGGTGGACCTCGTTGTCGCCGTAGCTCGAGCTGGCGGCCGTCGCGATCTTGAGCTCGATCGACTCGTCGTCGATCTGCGCGCCGGTCGTGCGGCGGTCGGTGGCGACCATCGCCGCGGCGCCGACGCCGGCACGACGGCCACGCCCACGCAGCCGGGCAGCGCCGGCAGGACGAGCGCCGCGCAGAGCGCCGCGACGAGCGCGGTGCCGCGGAACCGCGGCAGACGCCCGGGTCATTCCTCGTCTCCCAGCAGCGCGTTGTCGATGGCGTCGCACAGGCAGTGGATCATCAGCAGGTGGACCTCCTGGATGCGCGCGGTCCGGTCGTGCGGAACGCCAGATGTGGACGTCGCCGTCGGCAAGCATGTCGCCGATCCGGCCGCCGCCCTTGCCGGTCAGCGCCACGACGCGCATGTCGCGCTCGTGCGCGGCGTCGATCGCGGCGATCACGTTGGCCGAGTTGCCCGAGGTCGAGATCGCGAGCAGCACGTCGCCGCTCGGCGCCGAGCGCGCGCACCTGCTTGGCGAACACCTGCTCGAACGAATAGTCGTTGGCGATCGCGGTCAGGATCGAGGTGTCGGTGGACAGCGAGATCGCCGGCAGCTCGGGACGCTCGCGCTCGAAGCGCCCGATCATCTCGGCGGCGAAGTGCTGCGCGTCGGCGGCCGAGCCGCCGTTGCCGCAGGCGAGGATCTTGCCGTCGGCCAGCAGGCATTCGGTGAGCAGGCTCGGCGGCGCGCGCGATCTGCCGGCGCCAGCGCGTCGACGGCGTCGAGCTTCAGCTGCGCGCTGTCGGCGAAATGCGCGCGGATGCGGCTGATCGAATCCATCGTTGCACCGGTCGCCATGGAACGGCGGATTGTAGCAAGAATCGTCGAGCGGCCCGTTTGGCGCCGGACCCGCGGCGCCGGGCGGTGCCGCGAAGGTCAGCCGCCGATGACGTCGCGCAGCCACTCGATGCGCGCCGGGTCGAGCGCGTCGAGCAGCACCGCGTCGAAGCGGCAGGGCGGCGTGCGCGGGAGCCGCGCGAGGTAGAGCTGCGCCGCGGCCACGATGCGCGCGCGCTTGGCGGCGGTGATGCTGGCCGCCGCGCCGCCGAAGTCGCCGCCGCGGCGCAGCCGCACCTCGACGAACACCAGCGTGTCGCCGTCGCGCGCGACGAGGTCGATCTCGCCGCAGCGACGCCGCCAGTTGCGCTCGACGATCGCGAGCCCCTGCCCGGCCAGGTAGCGCGCCGCGAGGTCCTCGGCGGCCGTGCCGGCGGCGGCCTCGCGGCAGCGTGCGGCGATGACCGCGGCGGGACCATGCGCGGAATGGGCGATGCGCGCGCCGGGCCGCCGTCAGCGGCGGCCGGCGGCGACGACCGCGCCGTCGCGAAACTGCAGCAGCCACGCCTTCGCGCAGGAAGTGGCGCGACCGGTCGAGCGCCAGGTGCCCGGTCGCGCCGTCGAACTCCAGCGTCTCGGGCGGGCCGTCGCCGAAGGCCTGCGCGACGCGGAACGCGTCGATGCCGAGCGCGTAGAGCCGATCGAGCGTCGGCGTTGCCGTAGTCGGGGCGCCGCACGCTGGCCGAACGCGGCGGCCGGTCGGATCGGCGAGCCACGGAATCTCGACGAAGCGGACCTCGTCGAGGTCGCGCAGCGACTCGGGCGCCTGCCGGTCGTTGACCTGGCTGCTCGTGTAGGCGCTGACGCTGCCCGAGGTAGGGCTTGACCAGCGCGGCGTCCTGCGCCGTCGAGCGCGAGCAGCACCGCGTCGGGCGCGCACCTTCTGCAACTCGCGTCGCAGCAGCGACGAGCATCTCCGGCGCGCGGTCGAAGCGGAAGACGACCGGCGGGCCGCCGCCCTGCAGGATCCACTCGCCGGTGAAGGCGGCGGCGAAGCGCTTCTGCAGCGGGGCGTCGCCGCCGACGATGGCGACGCTGCGCGCGCCGTCGGCGGCAGCGCGGCGCGCGAGCTGCGCGCCTTCGCTCTCGATGGCCAGCGCCAGCGTGTAGACGCGCCGGGGCAGCGTGCCGCCTTCGTCGAGCTGGTTGAGCGCGATCGTCGGCGGCAGGCGTCGCCGCCGGCCGCCGGCGAGCGCCTTGAGATCGTCGCGCACCAGCGGGCCGACGACGACGCGCGCGCCGGCGGCGCTCGCGCCTGGTCGATGCGCCGCGCGACGTCGCCGTCGCCGTGCGCAATGACCGCGTAGCGGACGTCCGTGGCGCGCGGCCGCCGCGGCGAATCCCGCCCGCACCGCTTCGGCCGCGCGGCCGTAGACCGGCGAGTCGAGCGGCAGGACGAGCGCGAGCGCGGCGGGTCGGCGGCAACGGGCGCCTCGGTGGCGGCAGGCTTCGCATCGGCGTCGGCACGCCCGGGTGCGGCAGCGCCGGACACCGTGCCGGCGGCGGTGCCCGGCGCCATGGACGGCGACGCCGGAGACGCGGCGCGGGGCGGCGAACCCGGCACGGCGGCGGGAGGTGGTGCCGGCGGCAGGTAGGAGGCGGCGCCGGGCGCGCCGGCTGGCGGCGCCGGCTTCGCTTCGCTTGCCGCGCCGGTTTGCGCAGCCGACAATGCGGGCAGCGTCAGCGACAGCGACAGCGAGCAGCGACGCCAGCGAGCAGCGCCGGCATCGGCGCGCGGCCCCGCGGCACCTGCTCGCTGCGGCGGACCTTCATGCGAAGGAGCGGGACCTTACGTGCACGGGATCGAGCAGGGCGGCGGGTGCGGATCGGCGGTGGCCGCGGACGGGGAGACGGCGCGCTTTCACGCCGAGCCGCGGACATTATATGTGGTTGCCACGCCGCTCGGTAATCTGCGCCGACATCACGCTGCGCGCCATCGACATCCTCGGCAGCGCCGACGTGGTCGCGGCCGAGGACACGCGCGTGACCGCGGTGCTGCTGCGCCAGCTACGGCATCGCCGACGCGGCCGGTGTCGCTGCACGAGCACAACGAGGCGCAGCGCGTCGCGCGGATCGTCGCCGACCTCGCCGCGGGGCGCAGCGTGGCGCTGTGCAGCGACGCGGGGACGCCGGCCGTCAGCGATCCCGGCGCGCGGCTCGTGCGCGCGGTGCGCGACGCGGGCTTTCCGCGTCGTCCCGATCCCCGGCGCCAACGCCGCCGTCGCCGCGCTGTCGGCGGCGGGCCTCGTCGCCGAGCGCTTCGTCTTCCTCGGCTTCCTGCCGGCCGCGGCCAAGGCGCGGCGCGAGCTGCTCGACCGCTACGCCGCGCCTGCCCTGCGCGCTCGCGATCTACGAGGCGCCGCATCGCGTCCGGGCGAGCGTGGCCGCGCTCGCCGAGGCGCTGGGCGGCGAGCGCGAGCTCGTCATCGCGCGCGAGCTCACGAAGAAGTTCGAGACGATCGACCGGATGCCGCTGGCGGCGGCCGCGGACTGGTTCGCCGCCGACGCGAACCGCACGCGCGGCGAATTCGTGCTGCTCGTCGACGCGCCCGCCGCGGTCGCCGCGAGCGACGAGGCCGCCGCGCCGAGTCCGGACGCGCTGCGCTGGCTCGCGGCGCTGGTCGCCGAGCTGCCGCCGTCGCGCGCCGCGCGCATCGTCGCCGCGATGACCGGCGCGCCGCGCGACGCGCTCTACGCCCGCGCCCTCGCGCTTTCCGGAAAGTAGGGTCAGACACGACTTCCGGCCCTGCCGATCGATCGCCCCGCCCGAACCGATGACCGCCGCCCCGAAATTGGTGTCTGACCCCACTTCCGGGTGGGACGCGCGGCTGGCGCTGGAATTCGGGCGCCGGGACGAGCGCTGCCTGCTGACGCGGCGCGCGCACACCGGGCCGCTGGTCGTGCAGAAGACGCTGCATCCCGAAGGGCCGGACGTCTGCCAGGCGATCGTCGTCCATCCGCCGGGCGGGATCGCCGGCGGCGATCGGCTGACGATCGCCATCGACGTCGCGGCCGGCGCGCACGCGCAGGTCACGACGCCCGGCGCGGCCAAGTGGTACCGCTCGGCCGGCGCGAGCGCGCACGCAGACGATCGACGCGCGCGTGGCCGCCGGCGCGACGCTCGAGTGGCTGCCGCAGGAGGCGATCGTGTTCGACGGCGCGCTGCGCCGAGCAGGCGACGTCGATCGACCTCGCCGGCGACGCGGTCTTCATCGGCTGGGACGTCGTCTGCCTCGGCCGCAGCGGCGGCGGGCGAGCGCTTCGGGCGCGGCCGCTTCGCGCAGCGCGTCGAATTGGTGCGCGACGGCGCACTGAATTGGGCCGAGCGCGCCGTCATCGCCGGCGGCGACGCGCTCGCAGCGTCGGCGGTGGGCCTGGGCGGTTGCCCGGTGTTTGGCACGTTCGTCGTCGCGGCGCCCGGGATCGGCGACGATCTCCTCGCGGCGTGCCGGCACGCGGCGGCGAGCGCCCCCGATGGCACGGAGTGTGCTGTGACGCGCCTGGACGGCGTGCTGGTCGCGCGCTGCCGCGGCCGCTCGGCGCCGGGCCGCGCGGCAGTGCGTTCGCGGCGCTGTGGTCCGTCGTGCGGCCCGCGCTGTGCGGCCGCGCGGCGGTGCCGCCGCGCATCTGGAACACCTGAACCGAATCTCCCGCCCGCAACCGGACCATCGCACCGTGGAACTGACCCCCCGAGAAAAGGACAAGCTGCTGCTCTTCACCGCGGCGCTCGTCGCCGAGCGGCGCCTCGCGCGCGGCCTGCGGCTCAACTACCCGGAGGCCGTCGCCTACATCAGCGCGGCGATCATGGAGGGCGCGCGCGACGGCCGGACGGTGGCCGAGCTGATGAGCCACGGCGCGACGCTGCTCGCGCGCGACGAGGTGATGGAGGGCGTCCCCGAGATGATCCCCGAGATCCAGGTCGAGGCGACGTTCCCCGACGGCACCAAGCTCGTCACCGTGCACCACCCGATCCCATGATCCCCGGCGAGATCCTGCCCCGCGACGGCGACATCGAGCTCAACGCCGGCCGCGCGACGGTCACGCTCGAGGTCGCGAACACCGGCGACCGGCCGATCCAGGTCGGCTCGCACTACCACTTCGCCGAGACCAACGCGGCGCTCGCGTTCGACCGCGCCGCGGCGCGCGGCTTCCGGCTCGACATCGCCGCCGGCACCGCCGTGCGCTTCGAGCCGGGCCAGACGCGGACGGTCGACGCTGGTCGCGCTCGCCGGCGAGCGCATCGTCTACGGCTTCACCGGCGCGGTGATGGGGCCGCTCGACGCGCAGCCGCAAGGCGGCGCGACGCCGAAGGCGCGCGGGAACGAGCGAGCGCGGCGCAACCGCGCAGGCCAAAGCGAAGGCCGCGCACCGGCACGCGAAGCGGGGCAAGCCGCGATGAAGATCTCGCCGCGCCGCGTACGCGGAGATGTTCGGGCCGACGACCGGCGACCGCGTGCGGCTCGCCGACACCGAGCTCGTCATCGAGGTCGAGCGCGACCTCACCGTCTACGGCGAGGAGGTCAAGTTCGGCGGCGGCAAGGTGATCCGCGACGGCATGGGCCAGAGCCAGCGCGTGGCGAAGGACTGCGCCGACACGGTGATCACCAACGCGCTGGTCATCGACTACTGGGGCATCGTCAAGGGCGACATCGGGATCAAGGACGGGCGGATCGCGAGGCTCGGCAAGGCCGGCAACCCGGACATCCAGCCGGGCGTCGACATCGTCATCGGCGCCGGCACCGAGATCATCGCCGGCGAGGGCATGATCGTCACCGCCGGCGGCATCGACTCGCACATCCACTTCATCTGCCCGCAGCAGATCGACGAGGCGCTGATGTCGGGCGTCACGACGATGATCGGCGGCGGCACCGGCCCGGCGACCGGCACGTTCGCGACGACCTGCACGCCCGGGCCCTGGCACATCCACCGGATGCTCGAGGCGGCCGACGCGTTGCCGATGAACCTCGGCTTCCTCGGCAAGGGCAACGCGAGCCTCGCGCCGCCGCTGATCGAGCAGGTGCAGGCCGGCGCGATCGGCCTCAAGCTGCACGAGGACTGGGGCACGACGCCGGCGGCGATCGACGCTGCCTGAAGGTCGCCGACCGGATGGACGTGCAGGTCGCGATCCACACCGACACGCTGAACGAGTCGGGCTTCGTCGAGGCCACGCTCGCGGCGATCGACGGCCGCACGATCCACACCTACCACACCGAGGGCGCCGGCGGCGGCCACGCGCCCGACATCATCCGGCATGGCGGCGAGCCGAACGTGCTGCCGTCGTCGACGAACCCGACGCGGCCGTACACGGTCAACACCATCGACGAGCACCTCGACATGCTGATGGTGTGCCACCACCTCGACCCGGGCGATCGCCGAGGACATCGCGTTCGCCGAGTCGCGCATCCGGCGCGAGACGATCGCCGCCGAGGACATCCTGCACGACCTCGGCGCGTTCTCGATGATCTCGTCGGACTCGCAGGCGATGGGCCGCGTCGGCGAGGTGATCATGCGCACCTGGCAGACCGCGCACAAGATGAAGCCGCAGCGCGGCAAGCTCGGCCGGCGACCCGGCCGCGCACGACAACCTCCGCGTCAAGCGCTACATCGCCAAGTACACGATCAATCCGGCGATCGCGCACGGCATCGCGCACGTGGTCGGCTCGGTCGAGCCCGGCAAGCTCGCCGACCTCGTGCTGTGGAAGCCGGCGTTCTTCGGCGTGAAGCCGTCGCTGATCCTCAAGGGCGGCATGATCGCCGCGGCGGCGATGGGCGACCCGAACGCGTCGATCCCGACGCCGCAGCCGGTGCACTACCGGCCGATGTTCGGCGGCGTTCGGCAAGGCGCTCGGCGACGTCGGTGACGTTCGTGTCGAAGGCGGCGCTGAACGAACGCCGCCGTCGCGGCGCTCGGACTCGCCAAGCCGCTGGTCGCGGTCACGCAACACGCGCCGCATCGGCAAGGCGCGACATGAAGCTCAACGACGCGATGCCGCGGATCGAGGTCGACCCGGAGACCTACGAGGTGCGCGCCGACGGCGAGCTGCTGACCTGCGAGCCGGCCACGGTGCTGCCGATGGCGCAGCGGTACTTCCTGTTCTGACGGCTGCTGATCGTCTGCAGCGCGCATCGCCCCGCGGCCGCGCGTCCGATGCCGAGCTGGAGCTGCCGTTCGAGCTGCGGCAGAAGAGCCGGCTGCGCACGACGGTGCGCGGCGGCGAGGAGATCGGCCTCTTCCTCGAGCGCGGCACCGTGCTGCGCGGCGGCGACTGCCTGCAGGCCGACGACGGCCGGGTCGTGCGCGTCGTCGCGGCCGACGAGGAGCTGCTCGAGGTCCGCTGCGCCGACGCGCAGGCGCTGGCGCGCGCCGCCTACCACCTCGGCAACCGGCACGCGCCGGTGCAGGTCGGCGCGGACTGGCTGCGGCTCGCGGCGGATGACGTGCTGGCCGACATGCTGCGCGGGCTGGGCGCGACGGTGACGCCGATCACGGCGCCGTTCGAGCCGGAGGCCGGCGCCTATGCGCCCGGCCATCACGCGCCACGGCGACGGCGACGGCGCGAGCACGCGCGGGCATCATCCACGACTTCGCCCGCCAGGTCGGCGGCCGCGGCTGAATGCGCGGGCACGGCGCAGCGCCGCGCGCGCGCATCGCGCCTGCCGGAGTCGGTCTCGGCGTGCTGCCGCTGGTGCGGCTGCTGCAGCTCGCGAGCCCGGCGCTGCCGATCGGGGCGTACAGCTACTCGCAGGGCCTCGAGCGCGTGGTGGAGGACGGCATCGTCGCGACGCCGCGAGCGCGCAGGCGTGGATCGGCGACGTCCTGACGCTGGTCGATGGCGCGCGGCGAAGCGCCGATCCTGTGGCGGCTCTGCGCGCAGCGCGGGCCGCGACTGGGATGCGTTCGTGCGCTGGAACGCCTGGTTCCGCGCGTCGCGCGAGACCGCCGAGCTGCGCGCCGAGACCCTGCAGATGGGGACTCGCTGCTGCGGCTCGCCGTCGATCTCGGTCTCTCGACGCCGGCGCGCGCGCCGTGCTCGCCGCGGCTCGCGCCGGTCACGCTGCCGGCGGCGTTCGCGCTCGCCGCGCGCGGGTTCGCGATCCCGCCCGAGCCCGGCGCTCGCCGCGTACCTGTGGGCGTGGGTCGAGAACCAGGTGCTGGCGGCGATGAAGCTGGTGCCGCTCGGCCAGGTCGCCGGGCAGCGGATCCTGCGCGGCGCAGGGCAGCGTCGTCGCCGCCGTCGTCGCGAGCGTCGCGGCGCTCGCCGACGACGACCTCTCCACGTTCGCGCCGGGCCTCGCGCTCGCGTCCGCCCGGCACGAAACGCAGTACACGCGGCTGTTCCGGTCGTGAACCACGAGGAACTGAATCGATGACCGCTCATCCCAACCGCTGCGCGTCGGCATCGGCGGCCCGGTCGGCTCCGGCAAGACCGCGCTGACGCTCGCGCTGTGCCGCGCGCTGCGCGACCGCTACCGAACTCGCCGTCGTCACCAACGACATCTACACCGAGGAGGACGCGCAGTTCCTCGTGCGCAACGAGGCGCTGTCGCCGGACCGCATCATCGGCGTCGAGACCGGCGGCTGCCCGCACACGGCGATCCGCGAGGACGCGTCGATCAACCTCGAGGCGGTCGACCGCCTGGTCGCAGCGCTTCGGCGACCTCGAGATCGTGTTCGTCGAAAGCGGCGGCGACAACCTCGCGGCGACGTTCTCGCCGGAGCTCTCCGACCTGACGATCTACGTGATCGACGTCGCCGCCGGCGACAAGATCCCGCGCAAGGGCGGCCCCGGCATCACGCGCTCGGACCTGCTCGTCATCAACAAGATCGACCTCGCGCCGATGGTCGGCGCGTCGCTCGAGGTGATGGACCGCGACGCGCGGAAGATGCGCGGCGAGCGGCCGTTCGTGTTCACCAACCTCAAGACCGGCCAGGGCCTCGACACCGTCGTGCGCTTCGTCGCTCGAGCGCGGCATGGTCGGCGCCGCGACGTCGTAACTGAGTGGGGTCCGAGCCGGATTCCCGCGGGAATCCGGCGTCTGACCCCGTTTCGCTGCGTGAGGCGGCTCCGGCTGCGCTTCGCCCGCGTCGCGCCGCCTGAAATCCAATTCAGTGCATCGCCGCGCGGGCCGCACCAACTTGGATGCGGCGCCGCATCGTCGCTGCGCCCGGCCGGCTCGGCGGTCGGCGGGATCCGCAATAGATCGTTGACAAACAGTGGCTTGAGTGCGACGTTCCCGCGCCTGGCATGGATTGTGCAACGCAGTATGCGAGACCGGAATCCGCGCCGTCGGCGGGGTGCCGGTCGCAACTGGCAACCGCCCATTTCACTTCGTCGACAGGGGACCCTCCATGCAACGCAGAAACGTTATCAAGCGCCTCGCCCTCTATGGCGCGCTCGCCGCCGCCGGATTGACGGCCAGCGTCCCCGGTGCTCGCCGCCGACACCATCAAGGTCGGCGTGCTGCACTCGCTGTCCGGCACGATGGCGATCAGCGAAACCGTGCTGAAGGACGTCGCGCTGATGGCGATCGACGAGATCAACGCCAAGGGCGGCGTGCTCGGCAAGAAGCTCGAGCCGGTGGTCGTCGACCCGGCCTCGAACTGGCCGCTGTTCGCCGAGAAGGCGCGCCAGCTGATCTCGCAGGACAAGGTCGCCGGTCGTGTTCGGCTGCTGGACCTCGGTGTCGCGCAAGTCGGTGCTGCCGGTGTTCGAGGAGCTGAACGGCCTGCTGTTCTACCCGGTGCAGTACGAAGGCGAGGAGCTGTCGAAGAACGTGTTCTACACCGGCGCCGCGCCGAACCAGCAGGCGATTCCCGCGGTCGAATACCTGATGAGCAAGGAAGGCGGCGGCGCCAAGCGCTTCGTGCTGCTCGGCACCGACTACGTCTATCCGCGCACGACCAACAAGATCCTGCGCGCGTTCCTGAAGTCGAAGGGCGTGCAGGACAAGGACATCGACGAGAAGTACACGCCGTTCGGCCACAGCGACTACCAGACGATCGTCGCCGACATCAAGAAGTTCGCGGCCGGCGGCAAGACCGCGGTGGTCTCGACGATCAACGGCGACTCCAACGTGCCGTTCTACAAGGAACTCGGCAACCAGGGCCTGAAGGCGACCGACGTGCCGGTCGTCGCGTTCTCGGTGGGTGAAGAGGAGCTGCGCGGCGTCGACACCAAGCCGCTGGTCGGCCACCTCGCGGCGTGGAACTACTTCATGTCGCTCAAGAACCCGGCCAACGACGCGTTCAAGAAGCAGTGGGCCGCCTACGCCAAGGCGAAGAAGCTGCCCGGGCGCCGACAAGCCGCTCACCAACGACCCGATGGAAGCCACCTACATCGGCATCCACATGTGGAAGCAGGCGGTCGAGAAGGCCAAGTCGACCGACGCCGACAAGGTCGATCGCGGCGATGGCCGGCCAGACCTTCAAGGCGCCCGTCGGGCTTCACGTCGAAGATGGACGAGAAGAACCACCACCTGCACAAGCCGGTGTTCATCGGCGAAGTGCAGGCCGACGGCCAGTTCAACGTCGTCTGGAAGACCAAGGGCCCGATCCAGCGCGCAGCCCTGGAGCCCGTTCATCGCGGGCAACGACAAGAAGAAGGACGAGCCCGACGAAGAAGTGAGCGCGGCACGTGGCGGCGCTGTCGCGCGGTCGCCGGCGGCCCGCCGGTTGCGAAGGCGCCGCCGGCCCGCAGCCGTGCCGACCGCGGCCGACTGCTCGCAAGCCGCTGCATGGCCGCGATCACGTCCCCTGCGCCGTGCCGCAGATTCTTCGACGTTCTGCCATGCTCGCTCGCCGCGCTCGCGCATCGCGCTGGGCCTCGCGCGCCGTCGCTGGCGGCTGCGCCGCATTCCGGCCGGGCGCTGCATCCGACGATGCTGCGCGCTCGGCGAAAGCGACGACGCAGGTCAAGGCGATGGGCGAGCTGGTCGCCTCGGGCGACGCCGGCGCGCTCGCGCTTCCTGCAGGCGCTGCTGGACGGCGAGGTGCAGACCGCCGGCGAGCAAGCGCGTGCTGCATCGTCGAAGGACGGCGAAGGCGGTCGACGCCGTCACCGGCGAGAAGGTCGAGCCGCTGCCCGAGCCGCGCGCGAGGACGTCGTCGCTCAACAACCGCGTGCGGCGCGAGCTCGCCGACCGCGATCGCGCGCGCTCAAGCTCAGCTCGCCCGACCGCGCGACGCGGCTCGCCGCGGCGAAGACGCTGCAGAGACGGCGCCGACGAGGAGATGCTGCCGCTGATCGCGCAGCGCGCTGGCGCAGCGAGACCGGATCCGGAGATCAAGGCGCTGCTCGACGCTGACGCAGGCGACGCGTGCAGCTCGGAAGCAGCCGACAAGCCGCGCTGCGCATCGCGGCGATCCGCGCGCTCGCGCGAAAGCCGCGACCCCAACACCAAGACGCTGCTGCTCGCCGCTGCTGGAGAAGAAAGGCGGCGAGTTCGTCGAGCCGGACGCGCGACGTGCGCGCCGCAGCGCAGAGCTGTCGCTGACGCGCGGTCGAGGGCCGGCTCGCCACCGGCGAGATGGTCGGCCAGGTGTTCAGCGGCGTCAGCCTCGGCTGCATCCTGCTGCTCGCCGCGCTCGGCCTCGCGATCACCTACGGCCTGATGGGCGTGATCAACATGGCGCACGGCGAGCTGATCATGATCGGCGCCTACGCGCACCTACGTGGTGCAGAACCTGTTCCGCAGCCACCTGCCCGGCGCGTTCGACTGGTATCTGCGTCGCCGCGGTGCCGGTGGCGTTCGTCGCCTCCGCGCTGGTCGGCATGGCGCTCGAGCGCAGCGTGATCCGCTTCCTGTACGGCCGGCCGCTGGAAACGCTGCTCGCCACCTGGGGCATCAGCCTGATCCTGATCCAGGCGGTGCGCACGCTGTTCGGCGCGCAGAACGTGCAGGTCGAGAACCCGGCGTGGATGTCGGGCGGCATCGACTGTCATCGCAACGTGGTGCTGCCGTGGAACCGCATCGTGATCATCGGCTTCGCCGCGGCGGTGCTCGCTGCTCGGTCTGGCTGCTGCTGACGCGCACGCGGCTGGGCCTGTTCGTGCGCGGCGTCACGCAGAACCGCGGCATGGCGAGCTGCGCTCGGCGTGCCGACCGCGCGCGTCGACACGCTCGCGTTCGGGCTGGGCTCGGGCATCGCCGGGCTCGCCGGCTGCGCGCTGTCGCAGATCGGCAACGTCGGCCCCGACCTCGGCCAGAGCTACATCGTCGACTCGTTCATGGTGGTCGTGCTGGGCGGCGTCGGCCAGCTCGCCGGCACGGTCTACGCGGCGCTGGGCCTGGGCATCGTCGAACAAGTTCCTCGAGGCCTGGTCGGGCGCGGTGCTGGCCAAGATCGCCATGCTGGTGTTCATCATCGTCTTCATCCAGAAGCGCCCGCAGGGCCTGTTCGCGCTCAAGGGCCGGATGGCGGACAGCTGACATGGAACTGCCTCGACGTCATTCCGCGCAGCCGGCCAGGCGTCGGCCTGCGTCCGCAGGCGCGCCGGCCATGAATGGCGACGCGCGATCCGGACGCGCCGCTGCTGGCGCGCCGCCGCACCCGCTGCTCACGCGCCGCGGCTGGGCGGCGCTGGCGCGTCGCGGCTACCTGCTGTTCGTGCTCGTGCCGGCGCTGAACCTGTGCGCTGCCCGAGGGCCACCTGTTCCACGTGTCCGACTACTTCGTCACGCTCGCCGGCAAGATCATGTGCTACGCGATCGTCGCGCTGGCGATGGATCTGGTCTGGGGCTACACCGGCATCCTGTCGCTCGGGCACGGCCTGTTCTTCGCGCTGGGCGGCTACGCGATGGGCATGTACCTGATGCGCTCGATCGGCCGCGACGGCGTCTACCAGAGCGACCTGCCCGACTTCATGGTGTTCCTCGACTGGAAGGCCTACCCCTGGTACTGGAGCTTCACCGACCACTTCTGGTACGCGCTGCTGCTGGTCGTGCTGGTGCCGGGCCTGCTCGCGCTTCGTGTTCGGCTACTTCGCGTTCCGCTCGCGCATCAAGGGCGTGTACTTCTCGATCATCACGCAGGCGCTGACCTTCGCGTTCATGCTGCTGTTCTTCCGCAACGACACGGGCTTCGGCGGCAACAACGGCTTCACCGACTTCAAGCGCATCCTCGGCTTCCCGATCGCGACGCCGACGACGCGGATGGCGCTGTTCGTGCTGACCGGCGCCGTGCTGCTCGGCGCGTTCCTGCTCGCGCGCGGCATCGTCACGTCGCAAGCTCGGCCGCGTGCTGACGGCGATCCGCGACGCCGAGAGCCGCGTGATGTTCTCCGGCTACAACCCGCTGCACTACAAGCTCTTCATCTGGACGCTGTCGGCGGTGCTGTGCGGCATCGCCGGCGCGCTCTACGTGCCGCAGGTGGGCATCATCAATCCCGGCGAAATGTCGCCGGCCAACTCGATCGAGATCGCGATCTGGGTGGCGGTCGGCGGCCGCGGCACGCTGGTCGGCGCGATCCTCGGCGCGTTCATCGTCAACGGCGCCAAGAGCTGGTTCACCGTGGCGTTTCCCGAATACTGGCTGTTCTTCCTCGGCCTGCTGTTCATCCTGGTCACGCTGTTCCTGCCGCAGGGCGTGATCGGGCTGCTGCCAGCTGCGGCGCGCGTGGCGCGACCGCTGCGCGTGAACGCGGCATGACGCGGACCGCGATCGATCGGCGTCGACGCCGGTCCGGCGCCGGCGCGCTCGCCGGCGCCGGCATGCGCGTCGCCGGCGCCGACGTCGACACCACGCACGGGCCGATCCTGTATCTCGAGGACGTCACGGTCAGCTTCGACGGCTTCACGCGCGCTGAACAAGCTGTCGCTGACCATCGACGACGGCGAGCTGCGCTGCATCATCGGGCCCAACGGCGCCGGCAAGACGACGATGATGGACGTGATCACCGGCAAGACGCGGCCCGACGCGGGCACGGTGTTCTTCGGCCAGACGATCGACCTGACGCGCCTCAGCGAGGCCGAGATCGCGCACGCCGGCATCGGCCGCAAGTTCCAGAAGCCGACGGTGTTCGAGCAGCACACGGTGTTCGAGAACCTCGAGCTCGCGATGAAGGCGGACAAGCGCGTGCGGCGCGCGGCGCGCGCGCGGCTCGGCGGGCGCCGAGCTCGACCGCATCGGCGAGACGCTGGAGCTGATCCAGCTGACCGGCGACGTGCACCGGCCGGCCGGACTGCTGTCGCACGGGCAGAAGCAGTGGCTGGAGATCGGGATGCTGCTGATGCAGGAGCCGCGCCTGCTGCTGCTCGACGAGCCGGTCGCCGGCATGACCGACGAGGAGACGATGCGCACCGCGGAGCTGTGCCTGTCGCTCGCCGGCCGCCACTCGGTCGTCGTCGTCGAGCACGACATGGACTTCATCGCCCGGATCGCGCGCAAGGTCACGGTGCTGCACGAGGGCAGCGTGCTGGCCGAGGGGCCGATGGACGACGTGCAGGCCGACCCGCGCGTGATCGAGGTCTACCTCGGGCGCTAGCATGCTGACCGTCTCCGCGCTCAACCAGTACTACGGCGGCAGCCACACGCTGCGCAACGTCGCGTTCGAGGCGCCGTCGGGAGCGGTCACGGCGATCCTCGGCCGCAACGGCGTCGGCAAGACGACGCTGCTGAAGTGCCTCGCCGGCCTGCTGCCGGCGCGGTCGGGGGCGATCGGGTTCGACGGCGCCGACATCACGCGCCTGCCGCCGCACCAGCGCGCGCGGCTGGGGCTGGGCTACGTGCCGCAGGGGCGCGAGATCTTCCCGCGGCTCACCGTCGAGGAGAACCTGCGGCTCGGGCTCGCGACCAAGCCGGCCGGCACGCCGATCCCGCCGCGGATCTTCGAGATGTTCCCGGTGCTCGCCGACATGCTGCAGCGGCGCGGCGGCGACCTCTCCGGCGGGCAGCAGCAGCAGCTCGCGATCGGCCGCGCGCTGGCGATGGGCCCGAAGCTGCTGATCCTCGACGAGCCGACCGAAGGCATCCAGCCGTCGATCATCAAGGACATCGAGCGCGCGATCCGGCGGCTGGCGGAGGAGGGCGAGATGGCGATCCTGCTGGTCGAGCAGTACTACGACTTCGCCCGCTCGCTCGCCGACCGCTACGTCGTCCTGTCGCGCGGCGAGGTCATCAAGTCCGGCAACGGCGCCGACATGGAGGCCGACGGCGTCCGCGCCTGCCTCACCGTCTGACCCGATAATTAGGGTCAGACACTACTTCCGCGGGAAGCGGGGTCGGACACCATTTCCGCGCCATTTCCGCGATTTCCGCCAATTCAGCCGGGGCTGGAGGGGAAGTGGGGTCGACCGCCCCCTGTCTTGCGCCGCCCAGCCTCCCGGCAGGAAGTAGTGTCTGACCCCATTTATGCTGTTTAACCACGATTGGGGCCCGGTTGATTTCGGTCAATGCGGGCTGTAACGTGGGCGGGAACAATGCGCAGCGCTCCCGGTGCCGCGCCCCGCAACCGTCCCCGATCCGATGACCACGACCCTCGCTGCCGCCGACCTGGTGCTCGACACCGCACTGGTGAAGAAGTACGACCTGTTCGGCCCCCGGTACACGTCCTACCCGACCGCCGACCGCTTCCACAACGGGTTCAAGGCCGAGGACTACGTCAACGCGCTGCACCGGCGCAACGAAAGCCACGCCGTGCACCCGCAGCCGCTGTCGCTGTACGTGCACGTGCCGTTCTGCAACACGATCTGCTACTACTGCGGCTGCAACAAGGTCATCACCAAGGACCACGGCCGCAGCGCCAAGTACATCCGCTACGTCGGCCGCGAGATCGACATCGTCGGCGGCATGATCGAGGGCGGCCCGGTGGTCGAGCAGCTGCACTGGGGCGGCGGCACGCCGACGTTCCTCGCCCGCGACGAGATGACGACGCTGATGGGCATGCTGCGCGGCGCGTTCAACGTCGCGCCCGACGCCGAGATCTCGATCGAGGTCGATCCGCGCAAGGTCGACGCCGACACGGTGGCGTTCCTCGGGCAGCTCGGCTTCAACCGGATCTCGGTCGGCGTCCAGGACTTCGACCCCGAGGTGCAGAAGGCGGTCAACCGGATCCAGTCCGAGGAGGAGACGCGCGTCGTCATCGACTCGTCGCGCGCCAACGGCTTCGTCTCGGTCAACTGCGACCTGATCTACGGCCTGCCCAAGCAGACGGTCGCCGGCTTCTCGGCGACGCTCGACAAGGTGATCGACGCCTCGCCCGACCGCATCGCGCTCTACAACTACGCGCACCTGCCGCACCTGTTCAAGCCGCAGCGGCGCATCGCCGAGGCGGACATCCCGGCGCCGGAGACCAAGCTCGCGATCCTGGCGCTCGCGATCGAGAAGCTCGGGCGCGGCCGGCTACACCTACATCGGCATGGACCACTTCGCCAAGCCGACCGACGAGCTCGCCATCGCGCAGGCGAACCGCAAGCTGCACCGCAACTTCCAGGGCTACTCGACGCAAGCCCGACTGCGACCTGCTGGCGTTCGGCATCTCGGCGATCGGCAAGGTCGGCGCGTCGTACATCCAGAACGTGCGCACGCTCGACGAGTACTACGACAGGCTCGACGCGCAGGCGCTGCCGGTGCTCCGCGGCATCGAGCTCAACGCCGACGACCTGCTGCGCCGCGACGTCATCCAGCGGCTGATGTGCGACTTCGACCTCGACTTCGCCGCGGTCGAGGCGAAGCACGGCATCCGCTTCGCCGAGTATTTCGCGCCCGACCTCGCGGCGCTCGCGCCGCTCGCGGCCGACGGCCTGGCCGAGATCGACGCCCAGGGCATCAAGGTCACGCCGCGCGGACGCCTGCTGGTGCGCACCGTCGCCATGCAGTTCGACCGCTACCTGCGCGAGGCGCAGGAGCGGGCGCGGTATTCGCGCGTGATCTGACGGCGCGCTGCCCGCGCCGCGATCCGCCCTTCGGGTAAGATCGCTGCGCGACCGCGGCACGGGCGCCGTCCTGCCGTTCTCGCGGCGGCGATTCCCGGACGGGCGCGAGCCCATCGCGCGGCCCTTCCCTGAACGGGCGGCTTGGACGATGATGCGCGGCACGGCGCGCGCGCGCCATCCACGGTGGACGAGTGATCGAGCACGAAACGGACGCGGCAGGCGGGGCGGAGGCCGGGCGGGACGACGCGCTCGACCGGCCGGAAGCCTACATCCCGAGCGATCGGCGGCGCGCGCTCGCGGCCGGGCGTCGAGATGCCCGACCGCGTCCGCGGCGCGGCGCTGTTCGCCGACATCTCCGGCTTCACGCCGCTGACCGAGGCGCTGGCGAACGAGCTGGGGCCCAGCGCGGCGCCGAGGAGCTGACCGCCAACCTCGACCGCGTCTTCCACGCGCTGATCGAGGACCTGCACCGCTACGGCGGCAACGTCATCTACTTCAGCGGCGACGCGATCACCTGCTGGATCGACGGCGACGACGGCGCGCGCGCCACCGCCTGCGCGCTGGCGATGCAGCAGACGATGCAGCAGCGGCTGCAGGAGGTCGTCACGCCCGGCGGCGCCAGGGTGCGGCTGGCGATGAAGGTCGCGGTGGCCGTCGGCGCGGCGCGGCGCTTCCTCGTCGGCGACCCGGACGTGCAGCGGATCGACGTCCTCGCCGGGCGCCTGATCGACCTGCTGGCCGCCGCCGAGCACCTCGCGAACCGCGACGAGGTCGTCCTCGAGCAGTCGGCGCTGGAGTCGCTCGGCGACCGCGTCGAGGTCGACCGAGCACGCGGGTCGACGAGGCGAGCGGCCGCGACTTGCGGCGTCGTCGCGGCGATCGCCGAAGCGGTCGCCGAAGCGCCGGCACCGGCGGCCGCTGCCGATCTGCCCGACGACGTCGTCCGGCAGTGGCTGCTGCCGGCCGTCTTCGAGCGGCTGCGCCACGGGCCGCGGGGAGTTCCTGGCCGAGCTGCGGCCGGCGTTTCCGCTGTTCGTCCGCTTCGGCGGCATCGACTACGACGCCGACGACGCCGCGGCCAAGCTCGACGACTTCATCCGCCACGTGCAGCGGATCGTCACCTCCTACGGCGGCAACCTGCTGCACCTGACGCTCGGCGACAAGGGCGCGTACCTCTACGCCGTGTTCGGCTCGCCGCTCGCGCACGAGGACGACGCGGCGCGCGCGGCGGCGGCGGCGCTCGAGCTGCGCGACGCTCGAGGGCACGACCGCGGCCACCGGCCTGCAGGTCGGGCTCACCTACGGCCGCGTGCGCAGCAGCGACCTACGGGCACGCGCGACGGCGGGCGTTCACCTGCCTCGGCGACGCCGTCAACCTCGCGGCGCGGCTGATGGCGAAGGCGCAGCCCGGCGAGATCTACGTGTCCGAGCCCGTGCGCCGCGCCGCCGGCGACGCCTTCGACTGGGAGGACCTCGCGCCGATCATGGTCAAGGGCAAGGCCGAGCCGATCGCGGTGTGCGCGCTGACGGGCTCCAGGCGTCGCGCGTCGCGGCGGCAGTCGGCCAACGAGATCCCGCTGGTCGGCCGCTGGGCCGAGCTCGAGACGATGTCGGCGAGGCTCGACGAGGCGCTCGCCGGGCAGGGGCGCGTCGTCGGCGTCTCCGCCGAGGCCGGCATGGGCAAGTCGCGCCTCGTCGCCGAGTTCGCGCGACTGCCGAGGGCAGCGCGGCATCGTCGTCGCGCACGGCGAGTGCCAGTCGTACGGCACGAACACGAGCTACTTCGTCTGGCGGGACATCTGGTCGACGCTGCTGCCGCCTCGACTCGACGCCTGCCCGAGGACGAGCGCACGTGGTGGCTGGAGGCCGAGCTCGCGGCGATCGATCCTGCGCTCGTGCCGCGCGCGCCGCTGCTCGCGGGGCTGCTCGACCTGCCGATCCCCGACAACGAGCTCACCGCGCAGTTCGACGCGAAGCTGCGCAAGACCTCGCTCGAAGGGCCTGCTCGTCGAGTGCCTGCGGGCGCGCGCGAGCGCCGCGCCGGTGCTGCTCGTGCTCGAGGACTGCCACTGGCTCGACCCGCTGTCGCGCGACCTGCTCGAGGTGCTCGCGCCGCGCGGCGGCGAGCCTGCAGGTGCTGCTCGTGCTCGCCTACCGGCCGGCCACCGACGTCGGCGGCGGCCTCGGCATCGAGGAGCCTGCCGCACTTCGGCGAGATCGCGCTCGCCGAGCTCGACGACACGCACGCGGCGCTGCTGATCCGGTCGAAGCTCGCGCAGATGCTCGGCGCCGACGCCGAGCCGCCGGCCGCGCTCGTCGAGCTCGTCACCGCGCGCGCGCAGGGCAATCCGTTCTACATCGAGGAGCTGCTCAACTTCATCCGCGGCCAGGGCGTCGACCTGCGGGACGAGGCGGCGTTGAAGCGGCTCGAGCTGCCCGAGAGCCTGCACAGCCTGATCCTGTCCCGCATCGACACGCTCGCCGAGGCGCCGCGGCGCACGCTCAAGGTGGCGAGCGTCATCGGGCGCGTGTTCCGCGCGCCGCTGCTGCCCGGCGTGTACCCCGAGCTCGGCGCGCTCGACGCGGTGCGGCAGCACCTGCGAGACGCTCGGCGGCGCGTCGACCTCGTCAACGTCGACCAGGAGGCCGACGAGACGTACCTGTTCAAGCACGTCGTCACGCAGGAGGTCGCCTACGAGAGCATGCCGTTCGCGTTCCGCTCGATGCTGCACGAGCGCGTCGGCGGCTACATCGAGCGCACCGAGGCGGACGCGATCGAGCGCAACCTCGACCTGCTCGCGCACCACTACTGGCACAGCGAGAACCTGCCGAAGAAGCGCGAGTACCTGCGGCGCGCCGGCGACGCGGCGCAGGCGGCGTACGCCAACGCGGCCGCGATCGACTACTTCGAGCGGCTGCTGCCGCTGGTCGAGCAGGGCGAGCGCGTCGACGTGCTGCTGAAGCTCGGCAAGGTGCTCGAGCTCGTCGGCGACTGGCCGCGCGCGGAGCAGGTCGACGGCGAGGCGCTGGCGCTGGCGGAGAGCCTCGGCGACGCCGCGGCGCGCGGCCGTGCGAGACGGCGCTGGCCGAGGTCGCGCGCAAGCAGGGACGCTACGACGAAGCCGTCGCGCGGCTCGACCGCGCGGCGCGCGGGTTCCGCGAGCTGGGCGACGAGGGCGGCGTCGGCGCGGGTGCTGCACCTCGCGGGCACCGTGGCGGCGCAGCGCGGCGACTACGCGAAGGCGGTCGAGAACTACGAGGCGAGCCTCGCGATCCGCGAGCGCGCCGGCGACAAGGCGAGCATGGCGCAGCCTGCTGTCGAATCTCGGCATCATCGCCGAGTATCGCGGCGACTACGAGCGGCTCGCGCGGCTTCCACGAGCGCGCGCTCGCGCTGCGCACCGAGATCGGCGACCGCCGCGGCATCGGCAACTCGACGAACAGCCTCGGCATGATCGCCGTCCTGCAGAAGCGCTACGCGGAGGCGCGCGACTGGTTCCAGAAGTCGATGCTGCTCAACCGCGAGGTCGGCGACGCGTGGATGGTCGCGCATCTGCCACAACAACCTCGGCAACGCGACGCCGCGGGCTCGGCGACTACGACGCGGCGCGCCGGCACTACGCCGACAGCCTGCGCGCGTACCGCGACTACGACGACAAGTGGGCGCTGGCGTTCCTGCTCGAGGACATCGGCATCCTCGCCGCGCTGGATGGCGATCCGCGGTCGGCGCTCGAGCTGATCGGCGCCGCCGACGCGCTGCGCGAGGCCATCGGCACGCCGCGCGCGCCGTCGCTCGCAGGAGGAGATCGACGCGCAGCTCGCGCCGGCCGTGGACGCTCTGTACGACGAGGAGAGCGCTCAATGCCGGGCCCGCGGGCGTTCGCGTCGACCTCGCCGCCGCGATCGATCACGCGCTCGCGCTCTGCGAGCGGATGGAGGCGGTCCGGGCGTAGCGCGTCGGCGGAGCCTGCATTTCCGTCGGCGGCCGGCTGCGTGCCAGCGTTCGTCGTCTTGCCTGCACGGTGGGCGCGGTCCGGCAGTGCCCGTGGCGGCATGCTGATGTCATGAAATGCCGCGGTCGACTCCCTGTGACTATTCGACATCACGAATGCGGATTAATCGCATTTTCATTGATCCGACAACGGGAACCCGTGTAAAAAGCATCCTTGATTCACCGAGAGGAGGCCTCATGGTCCAGTGGACGCGGTACTGGCTTTGCACACTTGGTCCGGTTGCTCCTCGTCGTCGCAGTGGGGCTCGCCGGACTTTCCGGCACGGCCAACGCCCAGACGGGCAACCTCGTCGCCAACGGCGGATTCGAGGCGCCGGCGGTCAGCGGGAAGTCGCAGGTGCTCGCCGCCGGCGACACCACCCTTGCCGGCTGGACGATCGGCGGCAACTCGATCTCCTTGATCGGGGGGTTCTGGCAGCCGCAGGAGGGCGCGCAGTCGATCGATCTCAACGGCAGCGGCGCCGGCTCGATCGCGCAGTCCATCGGGACGACCGCGGGAACGTACTACAAGCTTCGCTTCTACTTCTCGGGGCACCCTGACCTCGGCGGCAATCCCGCCAGGATGACGGTGCGCTGGAACTCGGCGGGCGGATCTCCGTACTCCGAGCAGTTCACCTGGGTCGGCGCGTCCTCCAAGTCCAACATGAACTGGCAACTGGTCGAGCGCGTCGTCCAGGCCGGCTCGGCGACCTCGGCGCTGTCGTTCACGTCCGACACGCCCCAGAACCAGAACTACGGTGTCGCGCTGGACGGCGTCAGCGTCACGCCGCTGCCACCGCAGGCGCCCCTCAGCATCACGGGTCCGCTGAGCCTCGCCTACGGTGCCACGGGCACCGTGACGACCTCCGGCGGCAGCAGCACCGGCGCGCTGACTTTCAGCGCCGGGACGTCGACGGGCTGCACGGTCGACGCCAACTCGGGCCTCGTCACCGTCATCAACGCGAGCGGCACGTGCGTCCTCACCGCGACCAAGGCGAACGACGACAATTATGGCCCGGCAACGAGCCCGCCGTTCAGTATGACGCTTATCAAGGCGGTGGCTGTGGTGACGCTGAGCGGCCTGACGCGGACCTACACCGGCAGCGCGCTGACGCCGACGTCGGCCACGACGCCGCCGAACCTGGGCATCACCTGGACCAACGCGCCGCAGACCGCAGCCGGCACCTATGCGGTGACCGCGACGGTGAACGACCCGAATTACCAGGGCTCGGCCGGTGGAAGCTTCGTCATCGGCAAGGCCGCGGCGACGGTGACGCTGGGCAACCTGACGCAGACCTACACCGGCAGCGCGCTGACGCCGACGGCGGCCACGACGCCGCCGAATCTCAGCATCGTCTGGACCAACGCGCCGCAGACGGCGGCCGGCACCTATGCGGTGACGGCGGCCGTGAACGACGCGAACTACCAGGGCTCCGCGAACGGCAGCTTCGTCGTCAGTCAAGCGGGTCAGGCGCCGTTCAGCGTCGCCGCGCCCGCCAGCCTGACCTATGGGACGACGGGAACCGTCGCGGTCAGCGGCGGCAGCGGCACCGGCGCGGTCGCGATCAGCGCCGGCGCGTCGACCGGTTGTGCGGTCGACGCCGTCGCGCGTACCGTCACGGTGACCGATGCGAGCGGCACGTGCTCGATCACCGCGACCAAGGCCGGCGACGGCAATTACCTCGCCGCGAGCGCGACGGCCAGCGTCGCGCTGCTGAAGGCAAGCCAGGCGACGCTTTCGATCACCGGCCCGGCGAGCCTCGCCTACGGCGCGCCGGGCACCGTCACGACCTCCGGCGGCAGCGGCAACGGCGCGCTCGCCGTCAGCGCGGGCACCTCGACCGGCTGCGCGGTGGACGGAACCTCGGTGACGGTGACCGATGCGGGCAACACGTCCTGCACGCTGGTCGCGACCAAGGCCGGCGACAACAACTACTTCGACGCGACGAGCGCGCCGTTCGGCGTGACGCTGCCGGCGCCGTTCCCGACGCCGGTCCTGGTCCGGGCGATTTCCACCGGCGACAGCGGCGTCTACGTCGTCGGCCGCCTCGATGGCGGCGTCGGCATTGCCGGCACGCTGCAGATCTATTCGGCGTCCGGGTGCACCGACGCGCAGCTCGAAGGGGGTGGCACGGCCGTCGGCGGCACGCTTGCCTTCACGCCGGACAGCTACGGCTACTTCTCCGCGCAGCTTGCCTCGGGCGTGACGCCGGGAGCGTTCGTGGCCCTGCGGATCACGAGCCCCGACCAGACGCCGATGTCCGCGTGCCTGGTGAGCTCCGGCGACAACGACAACTGGCCGAAGGCGCTGCAACTGGGCGTTGCCGGCGCCTCGCCGACGACCCCGCTGGTCGCCCGCGACTACCTCGACGCGCCCGGGCGCGCGCGCTGGTACAAGTTCGACGTGCTGCCGGGCCAGCGGATCAGCGTGTCGCTGGCGGGGCTGCCTGCCGACTACGATCTCGCGGTCTTCAAGGACATCGGCGCGACGTTCCTCAAGCTGCTGGGCCTGGCGGACGACGGCCGACCTCACCCGGCTGTCCGCCGAATACGCGCCGTCGACGTTCAGCCCGTCGACGTTCAGCCCGTCGACGTTCAGTCCGTCGACGTTCAGCCCCGATGCGTACGCGCCGGAGGCGTTCGCGCCGTCGACGTTCAGCCCGAGCGTGTTCTCGCCGTCGACGTTCAGCCCGTCGACGTTCTCGCCGTCGACGTTCAGCCCGTCGACGTTCTCGCCTTCGACGTTCTCGCCCGTCGACGTTCTCGCCCTCGACGTTCAGCCCGTCGACGTTCAGCCCGTCGACGTTCTCGCCGTCGACGTTCTCGCCGTCGACGTTCAGCCCGACCGATTTCGCGATGGCGTTCTCGAGCGCGCAGACGCGCAGCATCATCGGCGTCTCGGCCACGCCCGGCATCGGCGACGAGCTCGGTCGTCGTCAACTCGTGGAACAACACCGGCAGCTTCTACGTCCGCGTGGCCGGCCGCGGCGGCGCGTACTCGACGGGCAGCCAGTTCCAGGTCGACATCCAGCGCAGCGAAACGGGTTGCGCCAACGTCATCGACCCGAAGGTCGCCGTTCCACGACCACCGGCTCGACTGGAGCGCCGCGCGCGAAGGCGGCGAGCGTCGGCACGGTGATCCTCACCGACTCGCCGGACGTCGCGCTGGACGCGGGCTTCCCGACGGCGGCACGCTCGCCGGCAGGCTGGCGGCGCTGGCCGCCAGGCCCGAAGTCGCCGGCACCGTCGTCGACGTCGCCAACGACCCGCGCGTGCAGTGGCTCAAGGCGCAGGCGGCAAGCAACACGGCGTGCCCGTACGCGACGAACCTCGTCGCCGAGGAGATCAAGGGCATCGTCGACTCGTACCGGACGAACAATCCGGGCCTGCGCTACGTGGTGATCGCCGGCAACGACGACGCGATCCCGTTCTTCCGCTATCCCGACCAGAGCCTGCTGGGCGAGGAGTCCGGCTACGTGCCGCCGGTGAAGAGCGACTCGGCGTCCGAGGCGAGCCTGCGCCTGAACTACATGCTCGTCGCAGGACGCCTACGGCGCCGGCACGCTGGTGTCGCTGCGGACCAGCGACTACCCGGTCCCGGGCCTCGCCGTCGGCCGGCTGGTCGAGACGCCGGCGGAGATCGCCGGCATGATCGACGCGTACCGTCGGCCGGGCGGCGTCGTCGTCCCGCGCAGCTCGCTCGTCACCGGATACGACTTCCTCGCCGACGCCGCCGACGCGGTGACCGCCGAGCTGCAGCAGGGCACCGGCGGCGCCGGTCGACCGGCTGGTGACGGCGAACGGCATCTCGCCGCAGGACGCGCGGTCGTGGACCGCCGTCGATCTCGCGCGGCAAGCTGTTCGGCAGCCGCCACGACGTGATCTTCCTCGCCGGGCACTTCAGCGCCAACAGCGCGCTCGCGGCCGACTTCAGCACCAGCCTGATCACGACCGACCTCGCCGCCGTCGTCGGTGGACTTGGTCAACTCGATCGTCTTCAGCGCCGGCTGCCACTCCGGCTACAACCTCGTCGACGCGCGCCGCGATCCCCGGCATCACGCTCCCGCTCGACTGGGCGCAGGCGTTCGCGCAGAAGCGCGCCACGCTGATCGCCGGCACCGGCTACCAGTACGGCGACACCGACTTCCTCGAGTACAGCGAGCGGATCTACGCCAATTTCGCGCGCCAGCTGCGCGGCGGGAACGGGCACGGTCTCGGTCGGCGAGGCGCTGGTCAAGGCCAAGATCGATTACCTGGCGACGACGCCCGACATCCGGGGCATCCACGAGAAGGCGCTGCTCGAGGCGACGCTGTTCGGCCTGCCGATGCTCGGCGTGAACATGCCGGGCGGGCGCGCCGCCGTTCCGGGCGCCGGCGCCGGCATCACGCCGACTGCCTCGTCGCCGCGCAACCCGCGGCGTCGCTCGGGCTCGAGGATCGCGGACCTCGCGGTCGCGCCCAGCCTGACGGAGAACAGCCTCGTCCTGAAGAGCGTCGAGCCGCCGCTCA
>CAWHVP010000009.1:0-613102 GCA_963832705.1 uncultured beta proteobacterium
CGCCCTCGCGTCGCGTCCTTCAGGCCGTCGAACAGCGTGGCGATCTGCGGCAGCACCGCCACGCGGTCGGCCTCGACCAGCGTGCGCACGAAGTTGCTGCCGAGCGGGTCGAGCTTGTCGCCGCAGATCGACAGCAGCAGCGCTTCCTTGTCGCCGGCCGTGAGCTTCGGGTCGTCGAGCGCCGCGGCGACCGCGGTCCGCCGCGACCGCGCTGAGAAGCGCAGCGCATCTGCGACCAGGCCGGGAACGCGTTCTGTCCCTGCGCGATCCGGAACACCGCTTCGGCGTAGGGTCGGGCGATCGTGGTCAGTTCGGCCATGGCGCGTCCCGTCTAGAGCTGCTGCCGGATCGCGGCCAGGAGGTCGGCGTGCGCCTTGGCGTCGACTTCGCGCTGCAGGATCTTGGTCGCGCCCGCGACGGCGAGGTCCGAGACCTGGTCGCGCAGCGCTTCCTTCGCGCGCGAGATCTCCTGCTGGATCTCCGAGCGGGGCCGCGGCCAGGATGCGCTCGGCCTCGGCCTTGGCTTCCAGCTTCGCCGCCTCGACCGTCTCGGTCTTCAGCTTCTCGCCCTGCGCGATGATGTCCGACGAGCGCGCACTTCGCCTCGGTCAGCATGTCGGCGATCCTGCGCTCGGCGTTGGCGAGGCTCTGCTTGCCCTGCCTCGCCCGCGGCGAGGCCGTCGGCGATCTGCTTCTGCCGGGTCTCGATGGCGCCCATCAGCGGCGGCCAGACGAATTTCGCCGTGAACCAGATGAAGGCCGCGAACGCGACGGCCTGCATCACCAGCGTGAAATTGATGTCCATGGCAGTTCCTGCCGGTCGGTCGCGGGAGCGCCGACCGCTATTTGATGACGGCGAGCAGCGGGTTGCCGAAGGCGAACAGCATCGCGAGGCCCACGCCGATGATGAACGAGGCGTCGATCAGGCCGAGCAGCAGGAACACCTTCGCCTGCAGCTGCGGCATCAGCTCGGGCTGGCGCGCCGCGCCTTCGAGGAAGCGCGAGCACATGATGCCCACGCCGATACAGGCGCCGGCGGCGCCGAGGCCGATGATGAGACCGATCCCGATGCCGGTGTAGGCCTGGATCATGCGCCAGATATTGCATCTTGTCCATTGTACTTTTCCTTTGTTAGGTGAACGGGTGAAAGGTTGAAGGGAAGGGTGGGGACTTCAGTGGTGCTCGTGCGCCATCGCCACGTAGACGATGGTCAGCATCATGAAAATGTAGGCCTGCAGCGCGACGATCAGGATGTGGAAGATCGCCCAGCCGAGGTTCAGGAAGAGCGCCGAAGAACGTGCCGACGACGCCGGTGGCCGCCCACAGGCCCAGCAGCAGGAAGATGATCTCGCCGGCGTACATGTTGCCGTACAGCCGCAGCGAGTGCGACAGCGGCTTGCGACACGTACTCGACGATGTTGAACAGCAGGTTGAACACCCACAGCAGCGGGTTGACGCCGAACGGCGAGCAGAAGAGCTCGTGGATCCAGCCGCCGAGGCCCTTCGACCTTGATGCTGTAGAAGATCATCAGCGCGAACACCGACAGCGACAGCGCGAACGTCGTGTTGACGTCGGCGGTCGGCACGCCGCGCCAGGTCTCCTGGTGCAGGACGTTCGCGTAGAACAGCGCCATGATGTCGACGGGCAGGAAGTCCATCGAGTTCATGAACAGCACCCAGACGAACACCGTCAGCGCCAGCGGCGCGATGACCTTGATCTCGCCGTGGAAGATGCCCTTGACCTGCTCGTTGACGAAGTCGATCAGGAGCTCGACGAAGGCCTGCGTCCTGGTCGGCACGCCGGCCGTGGCCTTGCGCGTCACCATCCACAGGAAGCCGAAGGCGAAGACGCCGAGGATCACCGAGGTGACGACGGTGTCGACGTTCACGGCCCAGAAGCCGCCCGTCTCCTTGGCCGTCGTCAGGAACGTCAGGTGATGCTGGATGTACGACGTGGGGGTGAGTTCGTGTCCGGCAGCAGACATCCGCGATTCCTCGATCCAGATCCAGTCAGTCAGTCACGCACGAAAAACGCCATGCTGAAGATGACGACGGTGAGCACGAAGGTGGAGAAGAACGCCACCGGCACGAGCTCCCGGTACACCGAGAGCACGGCCCACAAGCCGACGACGATCAGCAGGATCTTGCCGGCTTCCGCCCGGAACATCGCGACCAGCGAGGTCCCCACGCTCGGCACTTCGGAACTCCCGAGGCCGAGCCCGAGCAGCAGCGCGTAGACGACCCCCGCCGCCAGATTGATGAACCCGCCCAGTGCCGCGGACAGCGCCCCGTGCATGCCGGCGACCGTGCCGGCGATTGCTGCGACCGCCGCGGTGGCGATGAGCTGCCACTTGAGGACGGTGCGGAAGGGTTTGGTCCTGAGCGGGGGGATCAATCGGGCGCGCGAGACGGGCAACGACATCGCGCAGCTCCGGCAAAATCAAACCATGGAATTATAGCGGCCAACGGCCCCTGCGCGCAACGGAATTGCTGCAGCGCAACGCCTTGGCGTCGCCGGGCGTCAGCCGCCCGACAAGGCGCCGACGATCATCAGCGTCGCGGCCGCCGGCAGCGGCACCGCCAGCTCGCGCGCCAGCGTGCGGTCGACGAAGAGCTTGATGTGCGGACGAATCCGGCCCTGCTCGTCGACGATCCGGAAGCGCAGGCCCGGGAAGCGCGCATCCAGCGCCGCCAGCGCGTCGCCGACGCACGGCGCCGCGGCGTCCGCCGGCGCCGCGAGCGCCAGCTCCACCCGCTCGGCGCCGGCCGTGTACGAGCGCAGCAGCCCGGGGACGAGCACCGACACCCGCACGACGGCAACCTGCGGGTCCGGCCATCGCGACCGCCGTCAGGACGCTTCGAGCGCGTAGATGTGCGGCAGGTGGGCGGCGAGGCAGCGCCAGGTCTCGCCCTCGTCGCGGCTGCCCCAGACCTCCCCGCTCGTCGTGCCGAAGTAAACGCCCACTGTCGCCATCCGGTCCGTCGTCATTGCCTGGCGCTTGACCGTCCACCACGCCTGCGCGGCCGGCATCCCGGTCGCCTGGCGGCGCCAGGTGCGCCCGCCGTTGACCGAGCGGTAGGCGGCCGGCCGCCCGCCCGGCGCCACCCGCGGCCAGACGCTGGTGCCGTCCATCGGGAAGACCCACAGCCGGTCGGGATCGCGCGGGTGCAGCACCAGCGGGAATCCGATCGGCCCGACGGACTTGGGCATGCCGGCGCCGATGTCGGTCCAGCGCGTGGCCGGCCGGTCGAGCCGGAAGATCCCGGTGTGGTTCTGCTGGTAGAGCCGGTCCGGGTGCAGCGGGTGCAGGCGCACGCAGTGCGGGTCGTGCCCGTAGGCGGCGTCCGGGTCGGGCAGGAAGTCGGCCCTGACGCCGGCGTTGAGCGGGTGCCAGTCGGCGCCGCCGTCCAGCGACTCGAACACGCCGCCGCTCGACATGCCGACGTACAGGTGCGCGGGGTCGCGCGGGTCGACCAGGATCGAGTGCAGCTTCGGGCCGTCGGGCGTGCCGTCCTGGTCGCCGCCGCACCACGCCTTGCGCTGCGGATGCGCGTTGAAGCCCTCGACCCCCGACCACGTGCGCCCGCCGTCGTCGGACCGGAAGAGGCCCTGCGGCGAGGTGCCGGCGAACCAGACGCCGGGCTGGCTGGCGTGGCCCGGCGTCAGCCAGAACGTGTGGTCGACGGTGCGCCCGGCGTCCGCGCGCGAACGCCGGCGGGCGCGCGGCCTCGGCCCAGGTGCGGCCGCGGTCGGCCGAGCGGAAGATCGTCGGCCCCAGGTGTCCGGTGCGCGCCGCGGCGAGCAGCGTGCGCCCGTCGCGCGGATCGAGCACCGCGTGGTGGACGATGTGGCCGAGGAAGTGCGGGCCCTTCAGCGCCCACGCCCGGCGCGACGCGTCGCCGGTGAGCTGCCAGAGTCCCTTGCGGGTGGCGATGTGCAGCGTCACGCCCTTCGCGCGTGCCCTCGACGCCGCCCCTGATTTCCTGCCTGCCGGTGTCGCCATCGCGCTGCCTCCGTGCGCCGGGGAAAGGGCGACACGCTACCGCTGCCGCGATCTCCCGGCAAGTCGCGGGGTTGAATTCCGCGGGCAGGGCTGCGATTCTGTAGGGTCACGTCCGGTCAACCCCAGGAAGGAGCAAGCATGACGATCAAAGTCGGCGACAAGCTGCCCGCAGGCAAGCTGTCCGAATTCATCGAAGTCGAGACCGAGGGCTGCCCGATCGGGCCCAAGGACTGGACGATCGACGAACTGACCAAGGGCAGGAAGGTCGCGATCTTCGGCCTGCCCGGCGCGTTCACGCCGACCTGCTCGGCGAAGCACGTGCCGAGCTACGTCGCCAACCGCGAGGCGCTGAAGGCGAAGGGCATCGACGACGTCATCTGCATGTCGGTCAACGACGCGTTCGTGATGGGCGCGTGGGCCAGCCACCAGAAGACCGGCGGCAAGGTCCGGATGATGGGCGACGGCAGCGCCGACTACACGAAGGCGCTCGGCCTCGAGTTCGACCTGACCGCGAAGGGGCTGGGGCTGCGCTGCCAGCGCTTCTCGATGGTCGTCGACAACGGCGTCGTCAAGGTCCTCAACCTCGAGGCGCCGGGCAAGTACGAGGTCTCCGACGCGGAGACGATGCTGAAGCAGCTCGGCTAGACCGTCACCGCTCACCCTCACCCCAACCCTCTCCCGCACGCGGGAGAGGGTGCCGCGACAGCGGCGGGTGACGGCCGGGGTGAGGGCTGAGCGGGGTGAGCGCAGCGCTCTCCCTCAGCTCAGCCGGGCGATGATCCCGTCGAGCTGCTCGAGGCTCGAGTAGCTGATCACGACGCGGCCGGAGCCGCCCTTCTTCGGCTCGATCGCCACCTTCGCGCCGAGCGCCTCGGCCAGCGTTTCCGTGAGCCGCGCGAGGTCGGCGTCGACGCGCCGGGCTCCCGCCTTCGGCTTGCGCCGGGCCGGGTGGCCGAGCGTGTGCGCGAGCCGCTCGGACTCGCGCACCGACAGCCCCTGCGCGACGATGCGCGCGGCCGCCGCGACCTGCGTCCCGGCGGAGAGGCCGAGGAGCGCGCGGGCGTGCCCCATGTCGAGCTGCCCGGCCATCAGGTACTCCTGCACCGGCTTCGAGAGCTCGCGCAGCCGCAGCAGGTTGCTGACCGCGCTGCGCGAGCGGCCGACCGCCTTCGCCGCCGCCTCGTGCGTCAGCCCGAACTCGGCGATCAGCCGCTCGATCCCGTCCGCTTCCTCGAGCGGGTTCAGGTCCTCGCGCTGGATGTTCTCGATCAGCGCCAGCGCCAGCGCCGACTGGTCGGGCACCGAGCGCACCAGCGCCGGCACGTCGGTGCAGGCCCGCGCGCTGCGCCGCGCGCCAGCGCCGCTCGCCGGCGATGATCTCGAAGCGCGCGCCGTCGACCGGCCGCACCAGGATCGGCTGCATGATCCCCTGCTCGCGGATCGACTGCGCGAGCTCCTCGAGCGACGCCTCGTCCATCCGGGTGCGCGGCTGGTACTTGCCGGGGCGGATCCGGTCGATCGCGAGCGTCTGCAGCGATTCGCCGGCGCCGCGATCGTCGGTGCGCGCGAGCAGCGCGTCGAGGCCGCGGCCGAGGCCTTTGGGTCGGATCATCGGGGGCTGTCTCCGGGAGCGGGTTCGTGTTCGGATGCGGGTCCGGGGGGCGAGGGGGGCGAGGTCGCCGTGGCGGCGCGATCGGACGTCGCGGCGGGACCGGACGTGGCGGCGGCGGTCGCCGCCGGCGCATCGGTGCCGGTCGCCGCGGCTTCCATCCGCCGCAGGATCTCGCCGGCGAGCGCCAGGTAGGCCTGCGCGCCCTTCGAGCTCTTGTCGAGATGGAGCGCCGGGATGCCGTGCGACGGCGCCTCGGCCAGCCGCACGTTGCGCGGGATCACCGTGCGGTAGAGCTTGGCGCCGAAGTGCCGCTCGAGCTCGGCGGCGACGTTCTGCGCCAGCGTGTTGCGCGGGTCGTACATCGTGCGCAGCAGCCCCTCGATCTCGAGCCGCGGGTTGAGGTGCGCGCGCACCTTCTGCACGGTCTGCACGAGGTCGGACAGGCCCTCGAGCGCGTAGTACTCGCACTGCATCGGGATCAGCACCGAGTCGGCGGCGCAGAGCCCGTTCAGCGTCAGCAGCGACAGCGACGGCGGGCAGTCGAGCAGGATGAAGTCGTATTCGGGCGCGACGGCCGAAAGCGCGAGGCGCATCTGCTGCAGCGCCTCGGCCAGCGCGTCCTTGAGCCGCGTCTCGCGCTCCGGCAGGTCGACCAGCTCGATCTCGGCGCCGGCGAGCTCGCGGTTGGCGGGCACGACGTCGAATCCGCCGGTCGGCGAGGCCACCCGCACGTCGCCGATCCGCCGCTCGCCGAGCAGCACCTGGTAGACGGTCTCGCGCAGCGCGCGCTTGTCGAGCCCGGCGCCGGTGGTGGCGTTGCCCTGCGGATCGAGGTCGATCAGCAGCACGCGGCGCTTCATCGCCGCGAGGCTGGCCGCGAGGTTGACCGCCGTGGTCGTCTTGCCGACGCCGCCCTTCTGGTTGGCGACGGCGATGATGCGGGTCATCGGAGGGTCTCCTCGCGGGCGCGGTCGGCCGGCGCCGGAGCCGCCGTGCGCCCGATCACGATCAGGTGGCGCGCCGCGTCGAGCCCCGGCACCGCGAGCGCGTGCGCGGCGACGACCTCGATGCCCGGCGGCAGCTCGGCGATCTCGTCGTCGGGGTGGACGCCCTTCATCGCGTACAGCCGGCCGTCCGGCGCGAGGTGCCGGGCGCGAGCCGGCCGCGAACGTCGCGAGGTCGGCGAACGCGCGCGAGATCACGACGTCGAACGGCGCGGCGGGGACGTAATCCTCGACGCGCGCGAGGTCACCGCCTCGGCGTTGGGGAGCGCGAGCTCGATCACCGCCTGGCGCAGGAACGCGCCCTTCTTGTGGCTGCTGTCGAGCATGACGACCTGCCAGTCGGGCCGCGCGATCGCCAGCGGGATGCCGGGGACGCCGCCGCCGCTGCCGACGTCGAGCACGCGCAGCCCCGGGCCGGCGCGGCAGGTGCGGCAGCACGGCCAGCGCGTCGAGCAGGTGGTGCGTGACCATCCGCTCGGGCTCGCGGATCGCCGTCAGGTTGTACGTGCGGTTCCACTTCACCAGGAGCGTCGAGGTACGCGACGAGCCGGGCGGCCGCGGCGGCCGGCAGCGGCGCGCCGGTCGGGTCGAGGCGGGCGAGCGCGGCGAGTCCCGTCGCGAGATCGGCCGCGATCGTCATGAACGTTCCCGTTGACGCTGCGATGCAGCCCTCCGCGCCGCTCCGCGGCACCCTCTCCCGCGCGCGGGAGAGGGCTGCGGTGAGCGGTGGCCTTTCGCGATCATGCTAACCGCCGGGCCGATGCCGCGGTCGCATCCACTGGCGCCGGCGCCGCGAACCCGCGCTTCAGGTGCACGAGCAGCAGCGAGATCGCCGCCGGCGTCATGCCGGAAATGCGCGCCGCCTGCCCGATCGTCTCCGGGCGATGGGCGTTGAGCTTCTGCTGGACCTCGACCGACAGCCCGCGCACGCTGCGGTAGTCGATCTCCGCCGGCAGCCGCTGCTCCTCCTGCGCCCGGTGGCGGGCGATCTCGTCCTGCTGCCGGTCGATGTAGCCCGCGTACTTGGTCGCGATCTCGACCTGCTCGGCGACGATCGGGTCGGCGACCGCCTCGCCGGCGCCGGGCAGCGTCAGCAGCGCCGCGTAGCCGACGCCGGGGCGGCGCAGCAGGTCGGCGAGCGAGTAGTCGCGCTCGATCGGCTGGCCGAGCACGCGCGTCGCCTCGTGCGCGGCCACGACCGTCGGATTGACGTAGGTCGACTTGAGGCGCTCGCGCTCGCGCGCGATCGCGTCGCGCTTGCGGGCGAACGCATCCCAGCGCGCGTCGTCGACGATGCCCAGCCGGCGGCCGGTCTCGGTCAGGCGCAGGTCGGCGTTGTCCTCGCGCAGCTGCAGCCGGTACTCGGCGCGGGAGGTGAACATCCGGTAGGGCTCGCTGACGCCGCGGGTGATCAGGTCGTCGACGAGGACGCCGAGGTAGGCCTCGTCGCGGCGCGGGCACCAGCCCTCCTCGCCCCGCGCCTGCCGGCCGGCGTTGATGCCGGCGAGCAGGCCCTGCGCGGCGGCCTCCTCGTAGCCGGTCGTCCCGTTGATCTGGCCGGCGAAGAACAGCCCGCCGATCGCCTTGGTTTCCAGCGTCGAGCTTGCAGGGCCCGCGGATCGAAGTAGTCGTACTCGATCGCGTAGCCGGGGCGCAGGATGTGCGCGTCGCTCGCAGCCCGCCATCGACCGCACCAGCGCGAGCTGGACGTCGAACGGCAGCGACGTCGAGATGCCGTTCGGGTAGATCTCGCTGCGTCGTCAGCCCCTCCGGCTCGAGGAAGATCTGGTGGCTCGGACGGTCGGCGAAGCGCGTGACCTTGTCCTCGATCGACGGGCAGTAGCGCGGGCCGACGCCCTCGATCACGCCGGTGAACATCGGCGAGCGGTCGAGGCCGCCGCGGATGATCTCGTGCGTGCGCTCGTTGGTGTGCGTGATCCAGCAGGGCACCTGCCGCGGGTGCATCGCCCGCGTGCCCATGAAGCTACAACACCGGCGCCGGATCGTCGCCGGGCTGCACGGCCAGGACCGAGAAATCGATCGTGCGGCCGTCGAGCCGCGGCGGCGTGCCGGTCTTCAGCCGACCCGCCGGGAGCTTCAGCTCGCGCAGCCGGCGCCCGAGCGTGATCGCCGGCGGATCCCCGGCGCGGCCGGCCTCGTAGTTCGCGAGGCCGACGTGGATCAGGCCGGACAGGAAGGTGCCGGTGGTCAGCACCACGGTCCGCGCCTCGAACCGCAGCCGAGCTGGGTGACGACGCCGGTGACGCGGGCGCCGGCGCCGTCGCCGTCGAGGGTCAGGTCGTCGACCGCCTGCTGGAACAGCGTCAGGTTCGGCTGCTTCTCCAGCCGCGAGCGGATCGCCTGCTTGTACAGCAGCCGGTCGGCCTGCGCGCGCGTCGCCCGGACCGCCGGCCCCTTGCTGCGAATTGAGCATGCGGAACTGGATGCCGGCCTCGTCGGTGGCGATCGCCATCGCGCCGCCCAGCGCGTCGACCTCCTTGACCAGGTGCCCCTTGCCGATGCCGCCGATCGACGGGTTGCACGACATCTGGCCCAGCGTCTCGATGTTGTGCGTCAGCAGCAGCGTCTTCGCGCCCATCCGCGCCGCGGCCAGCGCCGCCTCGGTGCCGGCGTGGCCGCCACCGACGACGATGACGTCGAAGCGCGTTTCGAAGTTCATGATTACAAAAGAGTTTTCTGTTTTGCCTGGACCGCCGGGCGGGAGGGCGAATGATACGGCAATCCGGGGTCCGGGGAAAGCCTGCACGCGGCACGGGCGGCGCCGGATGTTCCACGTGAAACAGGCGTCATCGTACCCCGCCGGCGGTGGCCGAGCGCCGCCGCGCGAGGCGATGTTTCACGTGGAACATCCGGCGCCGCGCACGTACAATCGGACCCTTCCGTCCCTCACGCGTGCCCGGCGCCGCCTCCCGCCCCACTCCGCTCCGATGACTCCCATCCTCTGCCTCGGCCACTCGGCGCTCGACGCGATCTACGAGGTGCCGGCGATCCCGACGACGCCGATCAAGGTCCTGGCGACCGGCTTCACCGAAACCGGCGGCGGCATGGCCGCCAACGCCAGCGTCGCCGTCGCCCGGCTGGGCGGCGCGGGCGCATTACTGGGGGCGGGTCGGCGACGACGACGTCGGGACCCGGATTCTCGCCCAGCTCGGCGCCGAGGGGGTCGACACCCGCGCCGTTCGCCGGATCGCCGGCGCGACGTCGCCGACGGCGGCCATCCTGGTCGCGCCTGGCGGCGAGCGGCTGATCTGCATCTACAACGATCCGCGGCTCGATCCCGATCCGTCGTGGCTGCCGCTCGACCGCGTGCCGCAGTTCGCCGCGGTCCTCGCCGACGTCCGCTGGCCGGCCGGCGCCGCCGCCGTGCTCGACCGCGCCCGCGCCGCCGGCATCCCGGCGGTCCTCGACGCCGACGTCGGCCCGCCGACGGCGACGCGGGATCTTTGCCGCCGCGCCACGCACGTCGCCTTTTCCGAGCCCGGTCTGGCGCTGACGGCCGGAACCGACTCGCCCGGCGAGGGACTGCGCCGGATCGCGGCCGAGTTCACGGCGGTGGTCGGCGTGACGCTGGGCGAGGCCGGCTTCCTGTGGCTCGACGGCGGCACCGAGCGGCGCGTGCCGGCGCCCGTGGTCGACGCCGTCGACACGCTGGCCGCCGGCGACGTCTGGCACGGCGCGTTCGCGCTGGCGCTGGGCGAAGGACGCGCGATCGAGGCGGCGGCCCGGTTCGCCAACGCCGCGGCGGCGATCAAGTGCACGCGCGCCGGCGGGCGGCTCGGGGCGCCGGTACGCAGCGAGGTCGAGGCGCTGCTCGCCGCCGGCTGAGCATCGGCCGCCGCGCCGCGGTCAAGAGAAGGGCGCGCCGCCGGATGGCGGGGTCGACGGTGCCTCGCGCTGGCGCGGCGGGGGCCGATGGGGTGCGCGGCTTCGAGTGCCGCCCATTGATCGCGGTGCACGCTGGCGTGGCGGGGGCCGGCGGGTGCGGGCTTCGGGTGCCGCCAAGCGTGTCGTTGCGGCGCGTGTCGATCGCCTCGGGCCGGCAAACCACGCCGACCCGAGGCGAGCCGCACGCGCCGCAACGACGGCGGCACAGGCGCCCGCACCCGCCGACCCCCGCCACGCCGGAGTCAGCGAACTGCGTGGCAGACCCGAACGCGCGCCTCGACCGTGAGGACGATCCCCTTCGCGACGGCGATGATCACGACGATCGCGGCAACCAGGACGACGGCGGCACGTTGCGCGCGACCAACCGATCGACGTCGGTGTCGCCGGTGTCACGTCTGTCGCCGGTATCGCCGGTCACGCCGGTTTGCGATCCGCGCACGCCACCGTCCCGGCGTGGCGGGGGCCGCCGGGTGCGGGCGCCTGTGCCGCCGTCGGGGTGGCGCGTGAGGCTCGGTCCGGGTGGCCGTGGTTTGGCCGCCCGGGCCGTGCCACTCGCGCCGACCCGACACGATTGGCGGCACTCGAAGCCCGCACCCGGCGGCCCCCGCCACGCCAGCGCGAAGCACGCGTCGATCACCGCGAAAAGCCAAAAAGTCGGGGCCGGGTCCCGCTCCCATGGCTGGAAACGGCCCCCGACCCCGTGTCGGCGTGAATCACCCCGCGCGCTGAAAGCGCGCTGGCAAAGGCAAACAGCGATAGTGTGCGCTTACACCGCCAAGCGCGTCCCGAGCCGCTGCCGCTCGGCGACGAGCGCCGTGGGCTGCTTGGCGCCGACCTTCGCGAACAGCTCGTCGTGCGCGGCCAGCTCGCGCTTCCACATCGCCTGGTCGACCTGCATGACCTCGATGAAGCGCTCCGGCGGGAAGTCGATGCCGGCCCAGTTGAGGTCCGCGTAGGACGGCTCGAAGCCGAGCGGCGTGGCCACCGCGTTGCCGCGGCCGCGGCAGCGATCGACGATCCACTGCAGCACCCGGACGTTCTGCCCGAAGCCCGGCCACGCGAACTTGCCGTTGGCGTCGGTGCGGAACCAGTTGACGTTGAAGATCTTCGGCGGATGGGCGACCGCCTTGCCCATCTTCAGCCAATGATTGAAGTAGTCGCCGACGTGGTAGCCGCAGAACGGCAGCATCGCGAACGGGTCGCGCCGCACCTCGCCGACCTTGCCGGTCGCCGCCGCGGTCGTCTCCGAGCCCATCGTCGCCGCCTTGTACACGCCCTCCTCCCACGACGCCGCCTCGACGACCAGCGGCAGCGTGTCGCTGCGCCGCCCGCCGAAGATGAACGCCGAGATCGGCACGCCGTCGGGGCTGTCCCAGTGCGGGTCGAGCGACGGGCACTGGATCGACGACACGGTGAAGCGCGCGTTCGGGTGCGCGGCCTTGCGCCCGCAGCCCGGCGTCCACGACTGCCCCTGCCAATCGGTCAGGTGCGCCGGCGCCTCCTTGGTCATGCCTTCCCACCAGACGTCGCCGTCGTCGGTCAGCGCGACGTTGGTGAAGATCACGTTGTGCTTCAGCATCTCCATCGCGTTCGGATTGGAGTCGTACGACGTGCCGGGCGCGACGCCGAAATAGCCGGCCTCGGGATTGATCGCGTAGAACTTGCCGTCGTCGTGCGGCTTGATCCACGCGATGTCGTCGCCGACGGTCGAGACCTGCCAGCCCTCGAAGCCCTTGGGCGGGATCACCATCGCGAAGTTGGTCTTGCCGCAGGCGCTCGGGAACGCCGCCGCGACGTAGGTCTTCTCGCCGGTCGGCGCGGTGACGCCGAGGATCAGCATGTGCTCGGCGAGCCAGCCCTGGTCGCGTCCCATCACCGACGCGATGCGCAGCGCGAAGCACTTCTTCCCGAGCAGCGCGTTGCCGCCGTAGCCCGAGCCGAAGCTCCAGATCTCGCGCGTCTCGGGGAAGTGGACGATGTACTTCGTGTCCTTGTTGCACGGCCACGGCACGTCGGGCTGCCCCGCGGCGAGCGGCATCCCCACCGTGTGCACGCAGGGCACGAACACGCCGTCGTCGCCGAGCACGTCGTAGACGGCGCGGCCCATCCGGGTCATCAGGTTCATGTTGACGACGACGTACGGGCTGTCGGAGAGCTCGATGCCGATGTGCGCGATGTGGCTGCCGAGCGGGCCCATCGAGAACGGCACGACGTACATCGGCCGGCCGCGCATGCAGCCGTCGAACAGTCCGTTCAGCGTCGTGCGCATCTCGGCCGGCGCGACCCAGTTGTTGGTCGGCCCGGCGTCCTCCTCGCGCTGGCTGCAGATGAACGTGCGGTCCTCGACCCGCGCGACGTCGGACGGGTCGGACAGCGCGAGGTAGCTGTTCGGGCGCTTCGCCGGGTTGAGCCGCCGCATCGTCCCGCTGGCGACCATTTCCTGGCAAAGGCGGTTGTACTCGTCGTCGCTGCCGTCGCACCAGACGATCCGATCGGGCTTGGTGAGCGCGGCGACCTCGCGCACCCAGGCGAGCAGGCGCGCGTGACGGACGTAGGCCGGAGCCGAAACGGCGGCGGCCAGGGCGGTAAGCGATTCGTTTTGGCTCATGGGATGGGACGGCGTGAAGTGGGGAAAGAAGAGCTTGCCGAGCGGCGGTTGTCGCAGGGAAGCGGCCCTTTCAATTATCCCACGCAGCCGCCGTCCGCCGTAAGCCGCTTGGGCGGTCGCGACCGGTCGGGCGGCCCGGCCGACCTCCCTCCAAGGCCGCCGGCTCAGCGCCGTCCCGCCCCCGCGCGCCGGCGGCGCAACGCCGCGAACAGCGGCGCGGTCACGAGCAGCAGGACGACGACGCGCGCCACGTGGAAGGCGGTGACGACCGGCACGCCGAGCTGCAGCACCTTCGCCGTGATGCACATCTCCGCGAACCCGCCCGGCGCCGTGCCGAGGACGACCGTCGCCGGCCCGAGCCCGGACATCCAGCCGACGAGCACGCCGAACCCCGCGGCCGCCGCCATCGCGGCCAGCACGGTGGCCACGATCGCCGCCATGAAGCGGTGCGCGCCCCGCAGGAATGCCGGCTCGAAGCGCGCCCCCAGCGCGCAGCCGAGCAGGCATTGCCCGGCGTTCGACACGACGGCCGGCACCGCCGACAGGTCGATCTCGCCCGCCGTCAGCGGGATGGCCACGGCGAGCGACCCGAGCACGAAGGCGTTGGACACGCCCAGCCACTGGATCAGCGCCCCGCCCGCCGCCGTCGCCGCCATCAGCAGCGCGAATCCGCCCGGATCGAACACCTTCGCGCCCGGCACGTACATCTCGCCGCCGTGCAGGCCGAGCAGCGTGAACGCCGCCGGCAGCACCACCACGACGATCAGGATGCGCACGCTCTGCGCCGCCGCGACGCGGTCGGTGCGGGCGCCGAAGCGCTCCCCCACGATCGCCATCTCCGAGGCGCCGCCGGGAACGCTGGCGAAGATCGCCGTCGTGCGGTCGATGCCGGCGAGCCGGGCGAGCAGCAGCCCGCTCGCGTAGCCGCTCGCGATGGCGAACGCGACGCCGGCCACGAGCCACGGCCACCACCCGCCCATCTCGTGGACGACCTGCGGCGTGAAATAGAGCCCGAGCGCCGTCCCGATGATCCATTGCCCGGCCTGCCGTCCGCCCGGCGGCGCGGCCACCGGCACGCCGGACACGCGCAGTGCGGCCAGCGCCACGAGCGGCCCGAGCATCCACGGAATCGGCGTGCCGATCCGGCTGCACAACCAGCCCGCCGCGACGCCGACGCCGAGTCCGGCGAGCCACGCCGGAGCGCCGCGCATCATCCGCCGGCCGAAATCAGCGGGGCGACGCACGGCCGCGCTCCCGGCAGGTCATCGATCCCGCCCACTTCCCGATACAGAAGCGCGCGAATCTCGGCGGAGGCTTGTGAATCAAGCCTCTCCCGATTCGTCGCGGCGAATGTGTACTCATGCGTGTGCTCGAGATCAGCTTCTCATGCGGCATGCGCCTCGGGTTCGCGCCGAGGAGCCCTGGAGCCTATAACAAGCCGAGCGGCTTCCCCGCATCCTGAAGGCAGCCTATCGCATGAGGCCGGTTTCCGCGCGCGCCGGACTTGCCAATCCGCAGCGTGAATGAATATCATCCATGTCGTGAAGACTCTGCCCCGCCTCGTGGATGACGCACTCGCCGAGCGGCTGCGCGTGATGCCGGCCGTGGTGCTCACCGGTGCGCGGCAGACCGGCAAGAGCACCCTGGTCGAGCAGTTGGTGCCGGGCGAACGGCGCTACCGCTCGCTGGACGACTTCGACGTGCGCGATGCGGCGCGCCGCGACCCCGAGGCCCTGCTGGGAGGCGACGATCCGCTCACGCTCGACGAGGTCCAGCGTGAGCCGGGCCTGCTGACTGCGGTGAAGCGGGCCATCGACCGCGACCGCCGACCCGGCCGCTTCCTGCTCACCGGCTCGGCCAACCTGCTCCTGATGCGGCAGGTGTCGGAGTCGCTGGCCGGCCGTGCGAGCTACCTCACGCTCTGGCCCATGACCCGGCGCGAGCAGCTCGGGCTGGCACGCGCGGGGCGTTGGGACGACCTGCTGGTCGTGCCCGAAAACGAGTGGCGCGACCTGCTGGCGGCCGGGGAGGACCCCGAGGAAGACTGGCGGGCGCTCGCGCTGCGCGGGGGGTTTCCCACGCCGGCGCTGGAACTCACGACGCCGGCCGACCGCGCCATCTGGTTCGACGGTTACGTGCGCACCTATCTCGAGCGCGACCTGCAGGACCTCGCCTCGATCGGCGCGCTGCCCGACTTCCGCCGCCTGATGCAGGCCGCCTGCCTGCGGCTGGGGCAACTCCTCAACCAGACCGAGCTGGGCCGCGATGTCGGCCTGCCGCAGCCGACGGTACACCGCTGGCTCAATCTGCTGGAGACCTCGTATCTGCTCGTGCGCCTGCCGGCCTACGCGGTGAACCGCACCAAGCGACTCATCAAGTCGCCCCGGATCTTCTGGGGCGACACCGGTGTCGCGCTGCACCTCGGCGCCTCGGCGCCTGGAGGCGCGCACCTCGAGAACCTGGTGCTGCACGACCTGCTCGCCTGGCGCGATGCGCGGGTGGATCGCGTGGAGCTCGCCTACTGGCGCACGACGATCGGCGAGGAGGTGGACTTCGTGATCGAGGCCGGCGGCAAGCTGCTGCCCATCGAGGTGAAGGCCACCTCGAAGCCGCGCCTCGGCGACTGCACGCACCTGCGCACCTTCCGGCAGGAGTACGGGCGCAAGGCGCGCGCCGGGCTCCTGCTGCACACCGGTCGCACGGTCGAGTGGCTCACCCCCGACGTGCTGGCCGTGCCGTGGTGGAGGGTGCTGTGAGGCGGCGTTTGATGGAAGTCGCGGAATCGGACCGGCTCCCGTTGCGCTCGAAGCGGCCGCGAAACGACGCCGCGCCTACTTCCCGATGCAGAACCGCGAGAAGATCGCCCCGAGCAGGTCGTCGGCGGTGAACTCGCCGGTGATCGCCGCGAGCGCCTGCTGCGCCTCGCGCAACTCCTCGGCGAAGAGCTCGAGCGGCGGCGCCTCCCGGCCGAGGTGATCCGCCGCGGCCGCGACGTGCGCGGCCGCCTCGCGCAGCGCGACCAGGTGCCGCTCGCGCGCCAGGAAGCTGCCTTCCATGTCGGCGTGCGCGCCGGCGAGCGCCAGGATCTCGCGGCGCAGCGCGTCGACCCCTTCGCCCGACTTGGCCGACAGCCACACCGACGGACCTCGTTGCGCCGGCGCGGCGCTCGCGGCCGCCGCCGCCGGCTCGACGCGCGCCGCCTCGTCCGTCAGGTCGATCTTGTTGTGGACGAGCACCCGCGGCAGCGCCGCCGGCAGCTGCGCCAGGATCGCGCCGGCCGACGCGCCGATCTCCCCGTCCGCCGCCCGCGCGTCGACCAGCACCAGCGCGAGGTCCGCGCGCCCCACCGCCGCCCACGTGCGCTCGATGCCGATCGTCTCGATCGGATCGTCGGTCGGCCGCAGGCCCGCGGTGTCGACGACGGTGAGCGGAATGCCGCCGATCTCGATCTGCCGCTCGATCGCGTCGCGCGTGGTGCCGGGGATCGGCGTGACGATCGCGGCTTCCTCGCCGGCCAGGCGGTTGAGCAGGCTCGACTTGCCGACGTTGGGCTCGCCGACCAGCACGACCGAGATGCCGTCGCGCAAGCAGCGCCCCCGCCCGCGCCTGCGCCAGCACGCCGGCAAGCCGCGCCTCGATGGCGGCCAGCCGGCCGCGCGCGTCGGCCGCGCGCAGGAAATCGATGTCCTCGTCGGGGAAGTCGAGCGTCGCCTCGGTCAGCGTGCGCAGCTCGATCAGCGCGGCGACCAGCGCCTCGATCTCGGCCGAGAACGCGCCGGACAGGCTGCGCAGGGCCGCCCGCGCCGCCGTGGCCGTCGCGGCCTCGATCAGGTCGGCGACGCCTTCGGCCTGGGCGAGGTCGAGCTTGCCGTTGAGGAACGCGCGCTGCGTGAACTCGCCGGGCTCGGCGAGCCGCGCCCCGAGCTCGACGCAGCGAGCGAGCAGCAGCCGCAGCACGGCCGGGCCGCCGTGGCCGTGCAGCTCCAGCACGTGCTCGCCGGTGTAGGAATTCGGCGCGGGAAAGTGGAGCGCGAGGCCCTGGTCGAGCGGCTCGCCGCGGGCGTCGCGGAACGTCGCCAACGTCGCCGCGCGCGGCGGCAGCGGCTTCGCGACCAGCGCCGCGGCGATCGCCGGCACGGCGCTTCCCGACAACGCGCACGACGCCGATCCCGCCGTGACCCGGCGGGGTGGCGA
The DNA here is from genome assembly GCA_963832705.1 of uncultured beta proteobacterium. GTDB lineage: Bacteria > Pseudomonadota > Gammaproteobacteria > Burkholderiales > Casimicrobiaceae > CAIWHR01. The sequence continues at coordinate 17,329 of CAWHVP010000009.1, forward strand.
CGGCGACGATCGTGTCGGGCGATGGGGTCATGTCACGCCCCGCGCGCGGTGACCCCGGGCGGCGCCTACCGCCGCTGCTTCGCGGCCGTCGCCGCCGCCTCGCGCTCGAGCACCTTGTTCATGTGCCATTGCTGGCCGATCTGCAGGAGGTTGTTCACCAGCCAGTAGAGCACGAGGCCCGAGGGGAAGAACAGGAACATCACCGAGAACGCGACCGGCATGATCTGCATCACCTTCGCCTGCACCGGATCGGAGATCGGCGTCGGCGACAGCCGCACCTGCAGGTACGCGGTGACGGCGTAGATGACCGGCAGCACGTACCAGGGATCCGGCGCCGACAGGTCGTGGATCCAGAGTATCCACGGCGCGTGCCGCAGCTCGACCGCCGACAGCAGCACCCAGTACAGCGCGATGAACACGGGAATCTGCACGAGGATCGGGAGGCACCCGCCGAGCGGGTTGATCTTCTCCTCCTTGTACATCTCCATCATCTTGACCTGCAGCTGCTGCTTGTCGTTCGCGTAGCGCTCCTGCAGCGCCTTCATCTTCGGCGCGATGACCTTCATCTTCGCCATCGAGCGCGCGCTCGCGTGGTTCAGCGGGTAGAACGCGCCCTTGATCAGGATGGTGAGCGCGATGATCGCCCAGCCCCAGTTGTGCAGCAGCGAGTACAGCCACTTCAGCAGCCAGAACAGCGGCGCGGCGATGACGGTGAAGATGCCGTAGTCGACGACGAGGTCGAGGCCCTTCGCGAGCTGCGCGAGGACCTCCTGCTCCTGCGGCCCGACGTACAGCGGCACGGTCACCGCGCCGGTGGCGCCCGGCGCGATGGTGCCGACCGGCACGATGACGCCGGCCGCGTAGGTGTTGTTGTCGAGCTTGCGCGTGTAGAACTCGCGCGGCGTCTTCTTCTCGTCGGACGGCAGCCACGCGGCGACGAAGTAGTGCTCGATCATGCCGACCCAGCCGTTGTCCGTGTTCTTCGTGTACGGCAGCTTGCGGGTCGGGTCGGCGGCGAGCTTGTCGATGTCGGCGAACTCGATCTTCTTGTACTTGTCGGTCTCGTTGTAGATCGCCGGGCCGGTGAACGACGCCGGCGCCATCGAGCTCGTGACGCCCCGGACCTTGCCGTCGCGCATCAGCTGGAAATAGGCATACGGCGCGATCGGCGCCGCGCCCGGCGTTGGTGACGTCGAAGGCGACGTCGATCACGTAGCTGCCGCGGTGGAAGGTCAGCACCTGCACGACCTTGTCGCCGTTCGCTGCGGTCGCCTGCAACCTGAGCTCGAGGCGATCGGCGCCGGGCGCCAGTTCGCGCGGCCCGGGCAGCGCTTCCCAGACGGTCCGGTGATTCGGCATGCCGGACCCGAGCAACCCGGATTGCGCGACGAAGACGCGGTCGGCCGTGCGCATCAGCGCGCTGTACGGCTGATCTTCCTTCTCCATGTCGCGGTGCTGGGCGAGCGCCACGCGCGAGATCACGCCGCCGGTCAGGTCGATTTCGGCGGTGAAGAGATCGGTCTTGATGACGACCGGCGGCGTCGTCGGGACCGCGCCGGCATCCCCGGCCGCCGGCGGCGCGCCCGGCGCAGCGCCCGGTGCAGCGCCGGGTACCGGCGGCGTCGCCGACGGCACCGGCACGTCGGCCGGCGCCGTGGGCTTCGCGGCCGTCGTCTGCGGCGGCGCCGGCGGGTGCTGCTCCTTCTGCCAGGCCTCCCAGAGGAACAGCGCGGAGAACGAGAAGATGACGAACAGTATCAGTCGTTGCGTATCCATGAGGGCCTGCGGTAGCGGCGGGAACGGGAGGAGACCGGAGCCGGGGGCTCAGGGAACCGGGTCGTATCCGCCGGGATGATACGGGTGACAGCGCAAGATCCGGCGCGTCGCCAGCCAGCTGCCCTTCAGCGCACCGTGGCGCTCGACCGCCTCGCGCGCATAGTCGGAGCAGCTGGGATAGAACCGGCAGTTGGCGCCGAGCAGCGGCCGGAACAAATACTGGTAGATCCGAATCAGCGCGAGCAGCAGGAACTTCATCGTGCCGGGCTTCCCGTCCGCGCGATCAGCGCCGCCAGGAGCACGGCGGCCTCCGCCGCCACGGCGGGCGTCTCGTGCCGCGCGCAGCCGCGCTTCAACCGCAGGATCACGTCAAAGGCCTCGACCGCCGGCCGCGCCGCGGCCACGGCGACCCGGAGCACGCGGCGGACGCGATTGCGGTCGACCGCATTGGGCAGCGCCTTCTTGCCGATGACGTAGCCGACCCGACCGGGAACGCCCTGCGCCGGCGCGGCGACGAGCTGCAGCCATTGGCCCTCGGCCCGGCTCCCGGCACGAAACAGCGCATCGAACGCGCCAATGCCGGTGAGACGGTAGCGGCGGGCACCCCGGCTGCGCGCCGAAGCGGCCGCAGGCGTAGGGGTCAGGGCGTGAGCCGCTCGCGGCCCTTGGCGCGCCGGGCCGAAAGCACCTTGCGGCCGCCGACGGTCTTCATCCGGGCGCGAAAGCCGTGCGTGCGCTTGCGCTTGACGACGGAAGGTTGATACGTGCGTTTCATGATCGAGGCCTCGCTTGAAAAAGCCTTACATTAGAGCGCGTTATGACACCCTCTGTCAACGATCACGGGGGCCGCCCGGGCGCCCGATCGGGCATCGGGCCTGTGGATAACTTCGCCCGCCGGGTCTATAATCGGCGCTCGCGCGTGGAGTCAGGATCGCCGCGGCCTTCCGGCCCCGACCAGAGCACCGACCCCGGCGAGCCGCCTTACCCCCATAAAAACCCGATGCGAATGACCGCTGCGGTGCCCGGAAGGGCGGCCGCGGGCATTGCTCCTCCGGCGTGATCGCCCACCGAGGCCTGGCCGTATGACCACCGCTCCACTGTTCTGGCAACGCTGCCTCGACGCCTTCCGCGAGGAACTGACGCCGCAACAGTTCAATACCTGGATCCGCCCCCTGTCGGTCGAGCCGACCGGCGCGGGTTACCGGGTCGTCGCCCCCAACCGGTTCGTCCTGCAGTGGGTCAAGGAACGCTTCGCCGGCCGCATCGGCGAGCTCGCGGCCGGACCCGACGGCGCCGCGGTCCCGGTCACGCTGGCGCTCGCCGAGCCCGGCGCCGTGGCCTCGGGCGAGCGCACGCCGGTCTCCCCGATGGCGGCGCCCGCCGCAGCGGCCGCCCCGGTCGCGCCGCCGCCACCGGTGCCCACCGAGGCGCCGACCGCCGGCAGCGCGGCCCTCGCCGGCCGCAGCGCCGCGGCCACGCCCGCCGCGCGCCGCCAGGATCCGTCGAGCCTCAACCCGTCGTTCACCTTCGCGAGCTTCGTCTCGGGCAAGGCCAACCAGCTCGCCCGTGCCGCGGCGATGCAGGTCGCCGATCATCCGACGTCGTACAACCCGCTGTTCGTCTACGGCGGCGTCGGGCTCGGCAAGACCCACCTGATCCAGGCGATCGGCAACGCGCTGCTCGAGCACGAGCCCGCCGCCAAGATCCGCTACATCCACGCCGAGACCTACGTGTCGGACGTCGTCCGCGCGTACCAGCACAAGGCGTTCGACGACTTCAAGCGCTACTACCGCTCGCTCGACCTGCTGCTGATCGACGACATCCAGTTCTTCAACGGCAAGAACCGGACGCAGGAGGAGTTCTTCTACCTGTTCAATACGCTGATCGAGGGCCACAAGCAGGTCGTCATCACCTGCGACACCTTCCCGAAGGAGATCGCGGGCATGGAGGAGCGCCTGATCTCCCGCTTCGGCTGGGGCCTCACCGTCGCGCTCGAGCCGCCCGAGCTCGAGATGCGGGTCGCGATCCTGCTGGCCAAGGCGCAGTCGGCGCGCGTCGCGCTCGACGAGAACGTCGCCTTCTTCATCGCCAAGCACATCCGCTCGAACGTCCGCGAGCTCGAGGGCGCGCTGAAGCGGGTGATCGCGTACGCCGACTTCCACGGCCACGAGATCACGCTGACCGTGGCCAAGGACGCGCTGCGCGACCTGATCGCCGTGCAGAACCGGCAGGTCTCGATCGAGAACATCCAGAAGACGGTCGCCGACTACTACAAGATCCGGATCTCGGACATGCACTCGAAGAAGCGGTCGCGGGCGGTCGCGCGGCCGCGGCAGGTCGCGATGGCGCTGGCGAAGGAGCTCACGCAGCTGTCGCTGCCCGAGATCGGCAACAACTTCGGCGGCCGCGACCACACGACGGTCCTGCACGCCTGCCGGCAGATCGCGAAGCTGCGCGACACGCTGCCCGAGCTCAATCACGAGGTCAATTTCCTGCTGCAGGTGCTGCGAAAGTGAGCGCCCACCAACGTACGGTCGAAACCACGCCGGCGACCCCCGTTCCGATCGCCTCGGCGCGGGTTCCGGCGCGGCTCGACGTGGGCTACAACTCCCCCCCATTCAGTCTATAATTTGTGGGTTAAACGGAATTCGACCGCGGTCCCAAAACAATTCCCAAATTACCCCGGTGGCGACCCCGGCTTATCCACAAGGTTGCCGTGAATCCAACCCGCTGATAGCAAAGGGGCAAAGGCGGATGTCCCAAGCCCGGCCCCGCTCCTATTAGCTGTTATACGGTTTAAACAATGCAACTAAAGCAAATAGCCCGTGATGCGCTGTTGAAACCGTTGCAGGCGGTGTCCGGCATCGTCGAACGACGCCATACGCTGCCGATTCTGGCGAATGTGCTGTTCGAGCAGAAGGACGGCCGGCTCTACGTGACGGCGACCGACCTCGAGATGCAGATCACCGCGTTTTCGGAGTGGCCCGGCACCGAGAGCCAGGCGGTCACCGTCGCCGCGCGCAAGATGCAGGACCTGCTGCGCGCGCTGCCCGACGACGCCGTGCTCAACATCGACGCGTCGGGCGCGAAGATGACGGTGCGCGCCGGCCGCTCGCGCTTCAACCTGCAGACGCTGCCGGCGGCCGACTATCCGCGCATCGGCCTCGGGCAGGACCAGCTGCAGACGCTGACGCTGCCGCAGCGCGAGTTGCGCAGCCTCCTGCGCCGCGCCGAGTTCGCGATGGCGCAGCAGGACATCCGCTACTACCTCAACGGCATGCTGCTCGTCGCCGACAAGGGCACGCTGCAGGCCGTGGCCACCGACGGCCACCGGCTGTCGTGGGCGAGCCTCGCGGTCGAAGGCGACTACCAGCGGCAGGAGGTGATCCTCCCGCGCAAGACGGTGCTCGAGCTCGGCAAGCTGCTCGCCGAGGTCGACGACCTCGTGACCATCGACATCCTCGCCACGCAGATCCGCTTCCGCTTCGCCAACGTCGAGCTCGTCAGCAAGGTCGTCGACGGCAAGTTCCCCGACTACAACCGCGTGATCCCGACCGGGCACGAGCAAGATCCTCGACTTCACGCGCACCGAGCTCCTCGCGACGCTGCAGCGCGCGGCGATCCTCTCCAACGAGAAGTTCCGCGGCGTGCGCATCGTGCTCGCGCCCGGCACGATGAAGATCATCTGCACGAACACCGAGCAGGAAGAGGCCGAGGAAGAGCTCGAGGTCGACTACCAGGGCGAAGGCCTCGACATCGGCTTCAACATCAACTACCTGCTCGACGTCCTGCAGAACCTGTCGCAGGAGAAGGTGCGCCTGGCCTTCGGCGACGCCAACTCGAGCGCGCTCGTCACCGTGCCCGACGCCGACGATTACAAGTACGTCGTGATGCCGATGCGGATCTGACGGGACCGGTCGGGCCGCCCGGCCCGGCGATTCCCCGAGGCGCCGACTGCAGGGTCGGCGCCGGCATTTTGCGCATCACGGAAGTCAACCGAAAGCAACGATGATCCCAGCCAATTCCCCGTCGACGATCAACGGCGACGACTACGACTCGTCCAGCATCAAGATCCTGAAGGGCCTCGAGGCCGTCAGGAAGCGCCCCGGCATGTACATCGGCGACACGTCCGACGGCACCGGCCTGCACCACATGGTGTTCGAGGTGCTCGACAACGCGATCGACGAGGCGCTCGCCCGGTACTGCGACGACATCAAGGTCGTCATCCACGCCGACAACTCGGTGTCGGTCGTCGACAACGGCCGCGGCATCCCGACCGACATCAAGGACGACGACGAGTTCAAGCGCTCCGCCGCCGAGATCGTGATGACCGAGCTGCACGCGGGCGGCAAGTTCGACCAGAACTCGTACAAGGTCTCGGGCGGCCTGCACGGCGTCGGCGTGTCGGTCGTCAACGCGCTGTCGGAGTGGCTGAAGCTCAAGATCTGGCGCAACGGCCACATCCACCAGATGGAGTTCCGCCACGGCGTGCCGGTGGCGCCGCTCGCGGTCGTCGGCACCACCGACCGCCGCGGGACCGAGGTCCACTTCATGGCGGCGACCGAGACCTTCGGCCGCATCGAGTACCACTACGACATCCTCGCGCGGCGCATCCGCGAGCTCTCGTTCCTCAACAACGGCGTCAAGATCGAGCTCGTCGACCAGCGCGACGGCAAGAGCGAGAACTTCGCCTACTCGGGCGGCATCCGCGGCTTCGTCGAGTACATGAACCGCAGCAAGTCGGTGCTGCACCCGAAGATCTTCTACGCGATCGGCGAGAAGGACGGCCTCACCATCGAGGTCTCGATGCAGTGGAACGACTCGTACGCCGAGAACGTCCAGTGCTTCACCAACAACATCCCGCAGCGCGACGGCGGCACGCACCTGACCGGGCTGCGCCAGGCGATGACGCGCACGCTCAACCAGTACATCGAGCAGCAGGAGATCGCGAAGAAGGCGAAGGTCGAGACGACCGGCGACGACATGCGCGAGGGCCTGTGCTGCGTGCTGTCGGTGAAGGTGCCCGAGCCCAAGTTCTCGTCGCAGACCAAGGACAAGCTCGTGTCCTCCGAGGTGCTGCCGATCGTGCAGGAGGTCGTGTCGGCGAAGCTCGCGGAATTCCTGCTCGAGAACCCGACCGACGCCAAGATCATCTGCACGCAAGATCGTCGAGGCGGCGCGGGCGCGCGAGGCCGCGCGCAAGGCCCGCGAGCTCACCCGCCGCAAGGGCGTGCTCGACGGCATGGGCCTGCCGGGCAAGCTCGCCGACTGCCAGGAGCGCGACCCGGCGCTGTGCGAGATCTACCTCGTCGAGGGCGATTCCGCCGGCGGCTCGGCCAAGCAGGGGCGCGACCGCAAGTTCCAGGCGATCCTCCCGCTGCGCGGCAAGATCCTCAACGTCGAGCGCGCGCGCTTCGACAAGCTGATCGGCTCGCAGGAGATCGTCACGCTGATCACCGCGCTGGGCACCGGCATCGGCCGCAGCAACGGCGAGAAGGACAGCGACAAGGACGACTACAACCCGGACAAGCTGCGCTATCACCGGATCATCATCATGACCGACGCGGACGTCGACGGCTCGCACATCCGCACGCTGCTGCTGACGTTCTTCTACCGGCAGATGCCCGAGCTGATCGAGCGCGGCTACATCTACATCGCGCAGCCGCCGCTGTACAAGGCGAAGCTCGGCCGCGAGGAGGTCTACCTCAAGGACGACCACGACCTGAAGCAGCACCTGCTCAAGGTCGCGCTGAAGGGCGCCGAGCTCACGCCGGGCGCCGGCAGGGCGCCGCTCGCCGTCGAGACCTTCGAGCACGTCGCGCGCGAGTACCTGCTGGCCGAGGCGGTGATCGACCGCCTCGCGCGGCTCGTCGACCCGGCCGCGATGCACGCGCTGCTGACCGGCGTCGTCATCGACCTCTCCGGCCAGGGCGCCGCGGAGGCCAGCGCGCAGGCGCTGCAGCAGGCGACCGCCGACGAGAACGTGCGCGTCGAGGCGCGCTACGACGCGACGACGGAAACGCGGCGTCTCATCATCATCCGCACGCACCACGGCACGCCGCACGCGACGGCGATCGACGGCGACCTGCTCGCCTCCGGCGACTACGCGCAGATCCGCGCGGCCGCCGAGGTGCTGCAGGGGCTGATCCAGCCGGGAGCCGTGGTCAAGCGCGGCGAGCACAGCCGGGCGGTCGACTCGTTCAAGGCGGCGCTCGACTGGCTGCTCGACGAGGCGCGCGGCAGCGTCTCGATCCAGCGCTACAAGGGACTGGGCGAGATGAACCCCGAGCAGCTGTGGGAGACGACGATGGACCCGGCCGCCCGCCGGCTGCTGCGCGTGCAGATCGACGACGCGATCAGCTCCGAGGAGATCTTCTCGACGCTGATGGGCGAGCTGGTCGAGCCGCGGCGGGCGTTCATCGAGACCAATGCGCTGGGGGTCCGGAATCTCGACGTCTGAAGACGTTCCCGGATTTGTAGAGCGACGCTCTTATTGAGATTTGCGACGCAATTAGCTGCGCCCGCGCGCCTGCGTTGGTGGGACCGCCTTCCGCGCGCGAGCGACCAAGCAGTCACAATTCATCTGGCGCACCGATGGCACTGGTCTGACGCAGAACAAAGGCCCTGGTTCGGGGCCTTTGGTTCTTCCCAAGAGGCTCTCACGAAGCGCCGGAAGCTACTGGTGCGATGATCAGCAATGGTCGTGTGACCGAGTCCGGCCAGCAGGAGTCATCCGTGACATGTGATGGCCCGCTCCTTGGGAGGGTTCATTCACCCGTGCCGCCGAAGCCGAACAGGCTGAGCAGGCTCGTGAACAGGTTGAAGATCGAGACGTACAGCCCCACGGTAGCCAGCACGTAGTTGGTTTCGCCACCGTTGACGATGCGGCTGGTCTCGAAGAGGATCAAGCCGGCAGACAGCAACGCGACCATCGCGGCCACGGCCAGGCCCAGCGCAGGCATCTGCAGGAACACCGCGCCCAGGCCCGCGATCAGCGCGATGACCATGCCGGCGAACAGAAAGCCGCCCATGAAGCTGAAGTCGCGCCGCGTCGTCAGCACCCAGGCCGACAAGGCCAGGAAAGTGGCACCCGTGGCCGCCAGGGCCAACGTCACAACCTGCGCACCACCGGGCAATGCCAGCGACTTGGCCAGCACCGGTCCCAGCGAGTAGCCCATGAAGCCCGTCAGAGCGAACACCGCCGGCAGGGCCCAGCCGCTGTTCTTGAACTTGTAGACGGCGAAGAGCAGGCCGAAGTAGCCGCCCAGCGTCAGCAGGAGGCCCGGCGCCGGCAGCTTGAAGGCCACGCTGGCGACGGCGATGGCCGCGCTGAACAGCAGCGTCATCGACAGCAGCGCATACGTGTTGCGCAACACCCGGCTGGCGCCGATAGCGCTGGGCGGGCTTGCCGGGCCGACGACGACCGGGAAAAGGGGTTGCGGAGCCCGGGCGAGCGGTAGAGGGGATGGGCGTCATGGGGTTCATGGTGTCGGGTCCTTTGTTCGTTCGGGTTCAGCGTTCGAGACTGATCAAGCGCTGGCGCAGCGGCGGGAGTCACCGCCGCGGCGCCACAGACGCATCAGGAACCGTGCAGCGCGCGCCAGCGCGTTGTCCAGCGCGGTTCGCCAGTCCTTCGCCACGGAGACGACGACGACCGACCCTGCACGATCGGTCTTCAGTTCCACCTGGCAGCGTTTGTCGACCCCGCCACGGGGTCCGTTCATGTCGGACAAAAGCACCTCGGCCCGTGGCACGAGCCAACTCAGGCGCCGCAACACGAAGCGCACACGGCGCTCGGTCAGGTCGCGCAGTTCGGTGGCTTGCGGATGGCGGGACTTGAAAAGCACCTGCATGACGGATCTCCATCGGTTGAGGGACAGTCGAAATGTGGGCCCCTTGACGGTTTTGAGAAAGCAGCTTTTGGAGAACGCCAACATCGGTAAAACCTGAACACAAGACGAGGCGTCGGCCGCAGACTTCGGCGTTTGCCGGCCGCGGCTTGTACGAGATTCGATCCGCAGAACTTCCTGGCACTTCGTCCACCGGATAACCAACCCCATGCCCAACACTCGAACCGCAAATGCCATCCGACTGGAGTTCGCGCCTGGTTCCCTGGTTCACGCCAACCTCTCGGGCGCGGCCTTCACCGGCGATTGGCTGTGGGTGGCTGGCGACGAAGCCTGCGGCCTGGACCGTCTGCGCCGGCTTGATCCCGTGGGGCGCGAGGTCTTGCGGTTTGGCGAGGTGCGCGATTTCCCGCTGGCCGATCTGCTGGACCTGCCCGTCACGGCCGAGGAAGAGGCCGATCTGGAAGGCATGGCCGCAGCCGATGGCTTCTATGGGTGGTGGGCTCGCATGGCCTCAAGCGCAAGAACGCCAAACCGGGCCGTGCCCACGCTGAAAACGCCAAGCGGCTGGCGAAAGTGGCGCTCGACGGCAATCGGCTGCTGCTGGCCTGCCTGCCCATCGAGCCCGACGCCAGCGGCGCGCCCTGCCTGGTGCGGCAGGCCCGGGACGGCCGGCGTGCGCTGCGCCTGAAGGGTGATGCGCAAACGAACCTGCTCACCCGTGCGCTCGCCGACGACCCCCACTTCGGCCCGTACATGGCGATCCCGGGCAAAGACAACGGCTTCGACATCGAGGGCGTGGCGGTGGACGGGCGCCGGCTGCTGCTCGGCCTGCGCGGCCCGGTGCTGCGCGGCTGGTCGGCGCTGCTCGAAATCGCGGTCGAGCCCCGCGGCGATCAGCTGCAATTGGTGCCACCGGACGACAGCGGTACGCTGATCCGCAAGCATTTCCTGCAGCTCGACGGTCTGGGCATCCGGGACCTGCACTTCTCCGGCGACGACCTCTACATCCTGGCCGGTCCGACGATGGTGCTCAACGGCGAAATCCGCGTCTTCAAGTGGCCTGCCGCCCGGCCGTTGTTGGCCACGAACCGTGATCCGGTGCGTTTCGACGCGGCACTGACCGAGTCGGTCTCGCTGCCCCACGGACGCGGCACCAACCGCGCCGAAGCGATCTGCGACCTGCCACCCGCGTTGTCGGGGAGCAAGCCGAGCTGGCTCGTCCTGTACGACGCGCCCGGCGCCGATCGCAAGGAGGGCGAGCACACCGTCTTCGGTGACCTGCTGCGCCACGATTGAGATCGCTCGCTCCGGTCCGTCGCGACCGCGCCAGGCTGTCGCCCTGAAGTCGACCCCGCGTCGCCGCTCCAGTTCGTCATCAATGCGGCAGCGGGAAGCGGCATGCAGACACCCGCGCGAGGTCATCGAAACCGCGGTGCGGGCGGCCGGCGCCACGCTGGCGCGCGCGACGGCAGCCAGCCGGGCATGAAGGCGGGCACCGTGGCGTTTCCGAGGCGTCGGACCCGCCTGACAAGTTGCCGCTCACGCGGATGTTGCGCAACCGGCGGCGCCGGCATTCGGGGTTCGGCTTTCCCGAATCTCAGCTCCGGAAACTCTGCTTTTTCCTCTGACTCATCAAGCCCACATTCGACTCTGTTCAAACTTCTTCGAGGCCCGACCATGAAGGTTCACTTCCGTTGCAAGGACTCCGGAATCGTGCGCTGGCAGCAGCGCGGCGTCGAACGCCTGCGCCAGGCATTGCGGCACCTTCGGCGGCTGCTGGCAGTGGACCGCCAACCCGAGGCGCTGGCGTTGATCCCGATCCGGGCTGTGCAGCCGCGTGTCGCACGCGAGCCGCACCGACGCACCTGGCGCGATTGACCGCGCCGCTGTCGTCCCGCCGCCGTCTCACTTTCGGCCGCAACTCGCTGCGCGAATCACCCTCGCTTCCACCCATTCACGAAAGAACACCGCCATGCGCTCCTACCCTCGCAACAGCCCGGAAGCCGCCGCACGCATCGTGGCACTCGTCCTCATCGCCGACGGCCACGTCTGCCGCTCGGAGTTCGACGTGTTGAACCATCTGGACGGGCCGCGCGAACTGGGACTGGAATCCCACGGCTTGCCGCGCATCGTCCAGACACTTTGCGAAGACCTGCTGATGGGCGACCACGGCAGCAGTTCGATGCTGGGCGGTGTGGACGAAAGCGCCTTGGCTGCGCTGATGGCCGAGGTGGACGAGCCGGCGCTTCAGCGCAAGGTGCTGGGGCTGGCGCAAGCTGCCGCCCGCGCCGATCGACACCTTGCCGACGGGGAAACCCTGGTCCTGGCGGCTGCTCGCCGCTATTGGGGGATCAGTGGAGAAGCAGAGGCAGGCAGCCTCTTCGCTGCGGGCCCGCCGGCCACCTGAGCGAAGCGCTCAGGCGCGCGCCGCGGCGATGACCTGCAGCACCAGCGGGTGATGCTGCCCGCGGCGCGAGCGGATGGCGTGGATTTCCTCCTTCACGTCGTCGCAGCGCCCGAGCAGTCGCAGTCCGCGCATCAAGCCCACGTCGTCGGCACCGAGGCGGGAGACCGGGAACACCCCCAGTCCGCGCGCGGCGAACACCGCCAGCAGCGCGCTGTCCTCGAACTCGCCGACGATGCGCGGCCGCAATCCCTTGTCCTCGAACCAGCGATCGAGGGTGGGGCGCAAGGCCGAGTGGCCGGTGGGCAGCAGCACCGGCAGCCGGTTCAGCGAGTGCGGAAACTGGTCCACATCGGCCTTGTGCACGTGCGCGGCGGGCCCGAACCACTCCACCGTCGAGTCGACCAGCCGTTCGCTTGTCAGGCGAAGATTCGGATTGCGCGGCGCCGGCTGCCCGGCCAGCACCAAGTCCAGGTGGTGCAGCGCCAGTTCGGCCAGCAATTGCTCGAATTCACCCTCGTGGCACACCAGCCGCAGTGATGGCGTGGCCAGCACCGGCTCCAGCAGTGCGTGCGCCGCCAGCTTGGAGATGCCGTCCGACAGTCCGACGGCCAAACGGGCGACCTTGCCACTGGCCGCCTCGCGCACTTCGTCGGGGATCACCTGGCCCAGTTGAAAGATCTCCTCGGCGCGGGCGAAGGCGGCCTGGCCCGCCTCGGTCATCGCCACACCGCGGCCGGCCGGCTTGAGCAACTGGTGGCCCAGCGCCTTCTCGAGTTCCCGCACCTGGGCGCTGATGGTCTGCACCGCCATGTCGAGCCGCTCGGCCGCGCGGGCGAAGCCGCCTTCCTTGGTGACGACCCAGAAGTAGTACAGATGGCGGTAGTTCAGCATGCTGATCTCACTGCGGAAAAACAGAAGTCTACATCTGACTGGCACTGCTTTCTTCGAATCTCGAACAGCCGAAGAATACCCGTTGGTACTCGACAACGAGGAAACGATCATGTTCTACGCACTCAGCTGGTCTGCGGTGTTCAGCCTTCTCACGCTTTGGTCGCTCGCAGCCTGGGCGTTCCACTCGATCACGACATGGACGGTCTCGAATGCGGGTGTGTTGGCGGGTGGCTCGGGGGGCTTCGAGGGCTTGCACGTCCCGGCGTGGCTCGCGCCCTGGATTCCACCCGAGCTCGCTCTCGCGTTCACTTCGATGCTGTCGGCTTTCACTCCTGCCATTGAAGCCGTGCTCAACCAGGCCCCCGCATTGGCGGGCGGACTGTCGTTGGCGGTCTGGGCCGTCTGGGGCATCGGCAGCATCCTCCTCATCGTCCTGGGCTTGGTGCTCAGCGGACTGATCACCCTGCTGCGCCGTCGCGCGTCCATGGGTCCGGCCGCCTCCGGCAGGCCGGCAGCCGCGGGCTGACCAGAGCACGGGCGCACCTCGGGAAATACGAACCTGCGCTCACACTGGCACTGACTCGTCCGCAGCCCGGAACAGCCGAACACCGACCCTCTCCTCCTCGGCACCCTTTCTTTGCGGCCGACCGACTGGGCAAGCCGGCCTGGGCCTGACTCACCTTCATCGGCATCGTCGTCGCGCTGCTGGCCTTCGACCTCGGCGTCCTGCACAACGACGACACGGAGACCGGCGTGCGGGAGAGCCTGCTGCTCTCAGCCGGCTACATCAGCGTGGCAACGTATTGCCGGCGCCGGCGTATTCGCGATCTCCATTCCCGAGGGCTAGATGCGCATCGCGGGGTTCTTCCTGCGCGTAGAACATCGCGGCAGATGCAGGGGCGTCAGGTGCCGGTCTTGCGCGCCCGACGCCCGCTGCCCACCTCGCGCTGCAGGCCGACCACCAGTGTGATCAGCGTCAGCGGGACGACGAAATAGAGCATCGTCATCGACAGGAGCGGGAGCTCATCGTGGTGCTGCGCCGACAGGATCAAATACGCAGTGTACGCAACGTAGTAGCCGAGGAAGACGACGCCTTCCCAGCGCGCGATCTGCCGCCCGGTAAAGAACACCGGGAGGCACGCGACGGCCACCGCCGTCATCACCGGCAGATCGAAGGCCAGCACCGAGGGGGCAACCGCCAGCGGCTCACGGGCGACCAGACTCGACGCCCCCAGCACGGCGAGGATGTTGAACGTGTTGCTGCCCACGACATTGCCGATGGCGATGTCGCGCTCGCCACGGATTGTCGCCATGATGGAAGTCGCGACTTCCGGCAGCGACGTGCCGGCGGCGACGATGGTCAGCCCGACGACCAGTTCCGACACCCCAATCGCCCGAGCAACGGCGATCGCCGCCTCGACCAGGAGTGTCGACCCCAGCACCAGCATCCCGAGGCCGGCCATCACCAACAGCACCTGCACGCCCCAATGACTGTCCCAGCCGTCCTTCGACACGAACTCATCGGCGTACTCCTGCTTGGTCGCCTTGGTTTCCCGCCGCGATTGGATCACCAGAAAGGCGGTGTACGCGACGACGAGGCCGAACAGCAGCGCGCCGTCCAGCCCGCTGATGCGGCCGTCGGCGGCCAACGCCCATAGGAGCAGCGAGGCGCCGATCATCACCGGCACTTCCTGGCGGATCAGCTGGGCGTTGACGACCAGCGGTGCGATCAATGCAGAAGCCCCGAGGATGAACAACACGTTGAAGATGTTGCTGCCGACGACGTTGCCGATGGCGATGTCGACCTGCCCGGTCAGGGCACCCTGGACGGACACCGCGATCTCCGGCGCGCTCGTGCCAAATGCCACGATGGTCAGCCCGATGACCAGCGGCGAGACGCCGAACGACAGCGCGATCTTCGACGCCCCGCGCACCAGCGCCTCGGCTCCGGCGACCAATAGAACGAGCCCGACCACGAACCAGACGAACTGCATAGGCATCATTCAAGGCTCTCCTGAACCCATCCGGTAAACGCAGCGCGCACCCATCCCCCGCGCAGTCCTATGGAAGGTTCCTCCACGCGGTACAGGGAGAAGCTGCCGACGCGGCGGATTGAGAGGTGACTGTCCGCCAATTCGTGCCACCTGCGTCCAGCGGGACACCGCGGAACTCCTATTGTAAACGCCTGGTACCAGGCACAACCTGATCGCATCGCCTGCGCGATCTTGACGAGCCGGTGAGCGCAACCGCGACGGCGCACGCGGCGGTTGAAGACCGAGGCACCGGGGATTCACGCTGACGACAATGCGGAGGCATGGGCAGTTGCGCAGGTCATTGCAGCGGCCGCCGGGTCGATCCCGCTCATTGACTTGCAGACGTCGAGATCGACCAGCTCCGGTCGTTCACGGCCGCCGCGGAAGTCTTGCGTGACCTGGCGGCCGCGTCGGCACTCCGGAGGACGCCGGCAGCACGCCACGCCCACCCGGCCGCTATACTCGTGCGCACGGGGCGAAGTGCCGTGCGCCGCGGTCAAGTCCGGTCAACCGGCCCCGGCGCCCGATGCGGCTACACTTTCCGTCGAGCGCCCCGTCTGAGGCGATCCGGCGCCGCGGTCCAAAGGAGAACGGCAGATGTCGCAATGGCTCAGGAAGTACGAGCGCGTGATCGTGGGCGCGCTGATCGCGATGCTTGCGGTGGTCGTCGCGTTGTCGACCGTCGAACTGGGCTGGATCCTGCTGAAGGACATCCTGTCGCCGCCGAGCCTGCTGCTCGAGGTCGACGAGCTCCTGGAGGTCTTTGGATTCTTCCTGCTGGTGCTGATCGGCCTCGAGCTCCTCGACACCATCAAGATCTATTTCGAGAAGGGCTCGATCGAGCTCAAGGTGATCTTCACCGTGGCGCTGATCGCGATCGGCCGCAAGATCATCATCTTCGATCCGAAGGACTACGACGGGCTGCAGATGATCGGCATCGCGGCGATCATCGTCGCGCTGGTTGTCGGCTACGGGGTGGCCACCGACCGGTTCACCCGCCGCGGAAGCTGAGCGGCGACCGCTGCGGCGGTGCCTCGCTGCCGCAGCTTGAACGGCGGCTTCAGTCGATTTCTATGATCGGATCGGAGCACCCGGGCCGAAGGAGTCGGAGAGGAAGCGCGTTGGTCATCGACGACGGAATGTCTCAGATGTTCGCGCCAGCGAAGCTCGCCGAACCGGTGCCGAGGGTGAAGCCCAACGCGCCCCGGCAGCGAGAAACCCGCGTTCCCGAACTGACATCACGTCACCTCAGGCCCCGGGTCGGGAGCAATACGAGCCCGGTGACCTCAACGACTCCAACCGCCCGGTGCGAACCCGCATGCCGGGTGGTGTGGGACGGGGCCGGCCGGTAACGGCCGGCCCCCATCCCGGATCTGCAAGCGTTCTGGGTGCGGAAAGCGACCGCACTTGCGCTGGGGTCATTACCGAAACTGGACGGCCAGCATCTCTCCTCGCGCGCGCGGTTCATCCCCCGCGCTCAGCAAGAGAGATACCTGCACCTTGCGTCCTTCAATGCCACGCAGTCGACCCTTGATGAGGAGTTCTGCCCCGATCGGCGTCGGGCGGAGAAAGTCCACTTTCAATGACGCCGTGACGAATCTCATGAACTCCCCGTCGTCGCCCATGTCCCGGCCCGCCGCCCGATAGGCGAAGGCAGCCGCTGATGCCGTTCCATGGCAATCCAGGAGGGATGCAACCATCCCCCCGAATACATGGTCGGGCACCCCACCGCTGAATTCGGGACGGACCGTGAACCGCGCAACAGTTTCCTCACCGTCCCAGTAGCTCTTCAGGTGATGACCATGCGGGTTGCTCTTGCCGCATCCATAGCAGTGGCTGAACTTGTCGGGATAGTAGTCCTGGAATGCGGTTGGCACGTCGAGCTCCCGAGATGAGTGTCTAACGCCCTGAAGGATCCTGGCTCTCTCACGATCGAACGAACGGCGGCGGCGGCCGCAGTCCACTGATGAATCCCAGATGCCAGGGGCGCCCGGAGCATCGTCGGCCAATTCACTCGGTAATGATTTGCCCCGTCGTGTTGTCGACGATCACGGGGCTCTCCATGTATACGACCTGCGGAGGAGCACCGTACCTCTCGGTGACGAAGGCTCGCCAGGCATCGCTGTAGAGGGCATCAGCCGCCTGCCGGGACTGCCAGAGATAGACACCACCTGCGGTCATCCCGTCCTCCGACAGCACATAGTATTTCCGGATCAGCCCGGGCTGGGACTGGTACCTTGGCGCGGTGCTCTCGAAGATGGACCTGGCTTCATCGACCGTCAGACGCTTTGGGAGTCGGAACGTGGCAATGGCGGTAATCATTCGGCCCCCGCGAAGTTCGGCATGGTGTGGCAATGGCAGCATCCGGCCGCCGGAACGGGGTTGCCCGCTGCTGCCTGTAGCATCATAGTCTGCCAGAAACCCGGTCCGCCCGACCGCGGTGCCTGGTGCCGTCGCGGCACATGCTGGTGGGGGAGAGGCGAGCGAGAGCAATCGGCCGCCGACATCGGAATCGGCAGCCTGGCATATTTCGGGTTTGCAAGCGTGGCGAGGGCATGAGCATGCAGCGACCAGCGGAAGTGGCGACAGGCACCAGGTGGCAATTTCTCACTGAGCGATGCCCGGTTCTCGGCGTGTTCATCGCCGCGATTGCGTTCGCCAGTGCGTTGCATGCCGGGACGTTCGATGATGCGGCGGCGGCAAGCAAGCGTGGAGATTACGCGGCGGCCGTGCGAATCTATCTGCCGCTCGCGAAAGCCGGGATGCCTGTGGCCCAGTACAACCTCGCGGTCATGTACAGCAAAGGATTGGGCATGCCCCAGGACCACGCCGAAGCGATGACGTGGTATCGCAAGGCAGCCGACCAAGGGCTCGCCGCAGCTCGTTATGCGCTGGGCGTCGTCTACGGAAAGGGTCAGGGTGTGCTGCAGGATTACACCCTGGCCACGACGTGGTTCCGCAGTGCTGCTGAGCAGGGATATTGTGCGGCCCAGTACAACCTTGGCGCCAATTACTATAAAGGGCGGGGCGTGGCTCAGGACTACACCAGGGCCATGAAGTGGTTCCGCTTGGCTGCCGATCAGGGCTACGCAGCCGCCCAATATGGCGTTGGGTACATGTACTTCAGGGGCCACGGCGTGCCGCAGGACTACTCCGAGGCCGCGCGTTGGTTTCGTGCCGCAGCCGAGCACGGCAACGCCGAGGCCAAGTACGGGCTGGGCTCGATGTACCAGACCGGCCAAGGCGTGACGCAGGACGCGGTCGAGGCGTTGATGTGGTTCGATCTGGCGATCCCGGGGCTCAATTCAATGGAGCGCGACCAGGCCATGCAGGCACGCGAACATGCCGCGAGCGTGATGACGCCCCAGCAGATCGCTGAAGCACGGAAGCTCGCGCGGGCGTGGAAGCCTGCGACGCAATAAGGCCAAGCCCGACTTTGACGCAAGTGCCGGTCAGCTGCGTGCGCCATCGCAGCGCGCGGCGGGATTGCAGCGCCGTCGCAATCCCTCAGCACTTCGCGGATTCTGGCCGCAGCGGCGCGCCCTGCTCTGCGGACAGATGGCCGACCTTGACGTAGATCAGGCAGCCCGGATCGCTGAACGGCTGATGCCGGCTGAGGTGCGGGCTCCGGATCCACGTTCCCGTCGGGTAGTCGCCCAGTTCGTCGGAGAACACGCCTTCGAGCACCAGGATTTCCTCGCCACCCCAGTGCGTGTGCGCCTGAAAGCGGGTTCCGGGGGCCCATCGGACCAGCGCGACATGTTCGCTGCCGTATTGGTGGAGCGGGAGCACGGTCAGCCCCGGCACCAGGCCCGGATGCCATTCGGCACGCCGCGTGTCGATCACGACCCGCGACGCATCGTCAGGCTGGAATTGGCGCAGTTTCACGAACAACTCGCAGCCCGACGACGAAAACGGCTGGTGGCGGGAGCCCGGCGGATTCCGGACGTAGGTGCCGATCGGATACTCTCCGTACTCGTCGGCAAACGTCCCGGAGAGGACAAGAAACTCCTCGCCGAGCGCGTGTTCGTGGGAGGCAAACGCCGACCCGGGGCCGTACCGCACGATGCTCGTGGCGCGCGCCACCTCGTCACCGATCCGGTCGAGCAGCTTGCGCTCGACGCCTGGCTGCGGCGAGGCGATCCAGGGGGCGGTCAGGGTATCGATCGCCACACGGGCGGCAAAGTCAGCGTTCAGTGTCATGGTTCACGGGGCAAAGACCAGGACCGGGCCTCCGGCTGCAAGGGTAGCATTGCCATCGATCCTGACCCGTTCGATCTCCTGCTGATCGTGCTCGGGTTATTGCGGGAATACCCCGAATGCGCCGTAGGCCTTGGCGAACGGCGGCTTGATCGCAGGCGCGGCCTTGGCGATGCGCACCCCATCGCCGGCGTCGAGCGCTGCCGCCAACTCGTCGAGCGCTCTGTCCTCGGCGGCAACTGCGGCGAGGTAGGCCTCCAGCCGGGCGCCTTCGAGCCCGTAATCGGCCGGCTCCCACGGTGCCGACTTGACTGCCAGCCACTGTGTCCGCGCCTTCGCGAGCATTGCCTTCATGGCCGAGATCTGCGGCGTCCCGATCGCGGTGGGCTCCTTGCCCGGCACCGAGGCAATCAGGTCCTCCATCGTTTCGTGGTAAGCCGTGAGCCGGTCGGGTTGGTAGTCGAGGCCCAATGCCTGCCGCTGCCGCCAGAGCTCGTGCCGCACTTCCTCCTGAACCATGTGCGCATCGGCCAGCCTGCCGGCGGTGAGTGCCGCCCGGGCTTCGGCATTGGCCTTGTCGATGTTCCCGAACATTTTCGCCCAGGCTGCATCCGCGGGTCTCGCGTTGCGCTGCCTGGCCGCAAACACTTCCCACGCCGCCAGGTAGGTCTCGTGGGCAGCGAGCGCCTTCGCAGGGTTCTTGGCGTTGGAAAGCATCAGCGCCGGGATGTATGCCCGGTCGAGCACGGCGCTGTCCTGCAACAGCGCCGGGAGCGCCGCCACTGCGCTGCCGGCGACAAGGAGGAACAGCGCAACCAGGGCGAATTGACGCAGCTTCATTTCGATCTCCGTTGTTGAGCGGCCGCACCGCCGGCAGCCGCATTCGATTCGCTCGATGCCAATCCCGCGGCGATCCCGGTTCGAGCCATGGCGCGAACGCCAATCAGCCGATCCTGCAGGAACGTCCTGAGCAGCTCCAGGTTCTGCGGAAGATCGGCGAAGGCGTCATGACCACCGTCAACCACCCGCAGCTCGACCGCCTCGTGTGCCCGGCGTGCAAACACCTGGCGAGCCTCTTCGAGTGGCACCACGCAGTCATCGGCACCATGCACCAGGAGCACCGGGCACTGCACCTGGCCGATGGTATTGACCGGAGCGATGTCGTCGAATCGAGAGCCGATGGCCTGCTGTACGTATTCCAGGATGTAGCGTCCGACGGGGCGCTCCGGTATGTGCTTGGCCGCCAACCAGCGCTTCATGACGGCCGCGGGATGGGAAAACGCAGCCACACTGACGACCGCTGCCACCTCGGCGCGCCGGGATGCCGCGAGTATGACGGCAGCGGCCCCGACCGAATGTCCGATCAGCGCAACGCGCTTTGCATCGATCTCCGCTCGTGCCCGCAGGTTGTCGAGCGCGCTCTCGATGTCCTCGGCAAAGCGCGGCAATGAGGCGAAGTCGTCGTCATCGCTCGCGCCATGACAGCGCGAGTCGATGAACAGCGTCGCGACGCCTGCCTCATGCAGCGGGCGGGCAAGTGGCAACATCATCGCCGAATTGCCGCCCCAACCGTGAATCACGATCGCCGCCGGGTGCGGCGGCACGGAACTGTCAGGGGGCGCGACGAGCCACGCGTGAAGGGTTCGCTGATTGGCGGTGGCAATGCGCAGAGCTTCGAACTTCAGGCCGAGGTCTCCCGGCGAGCCGGCATGCGATATCCGCGGCGCCGCGAGCGCGGCGCGAATCGCCCGGTGCAGCCACTGATCCAGCAGCACCCGGGTCACCGCCGGTTCACGGGACCCGCAGCGGAAAGCGGCACGCGCCGGCCGCCATCATGGGAATGCGTAGACGCCTCCGTTCTCAGCTGATGAAGCCTCGTGCCTTCATCCGTTCGCAGGGATTGCCGCGCGGGCCGGCGGGCGGTGCGACGCCCGCTTCCTTGGCGCGATCCTGCAGCAACTGCCGGTGTTGCACGACGAGGGCATTGCACTCATCGACGGTCTTCACCGCGTGCATCGCATCGTGATACTGGGCGCGCTCGTCCGGCGTCAGCAGGGCCTTGCCCTGGCCGCCGCCGGGCCCCGCGCCGCCGCAGCGGCCGTTGCCCGGCCCATAACCGGGCCCCCCGCCTGGGCAGCCGTCGACGCATTGGGCACCGCAACCGCGCCCCATGCCGGCACCCGCACCATATCCGCCACCCGCTTGCGCCATCGCCAGCGATGCCGCCATTGCCGCGACGAGTCCAACCGCCAGGCTCAGCTTCTTCGTCATGATCAGTTCCTTTCGAATCGCAACGGACCCCGATCGACCGGGGCGAACCGCATCCATTGCGGCTCTGATGATTTGACCGCGGAAATCGGTGTCGTGTCCGGCTGTGCAACAGACCGTTACAGCGAGGTGATTCGCTCTTGATCTCGATCAAACGAACCGTCGCGCGCCGGTTGCCGCCGGCTGCGCGCATCCTTGTTCTAGTCAAAACGCGCCTCATCCAGCCTTTCCGCCCTCTGCCCCGTGATTTCCGTGAAGCGAAGAACGCGCCGGCCCTTGTGATCGCGCAGGAAGTCGTCGGCCTCGCTCTCGCTGGCAAGCGGCACGAACTCGTGCCCCATCGGGCCGAGGACATCGGACCCGATCACGTAGAGTGCCAGCCTGGCGTCCACGCGCGTCAGGC
This sequence comes from uncultured beta proteobacterium, assembly GCA_963832705.1. GTDB lineage: Bacteria > Pseudomonadota > Gammaproteobacteria > Burkholderiales > Casimicrobiaceae > CAIWHR01. The sequence continues at coordinate 39,157 of CAWHVP010000009.1, forward strand.
CGTAGTACTCGGTGACCCAGAGGTCGGCCACGTCCTCGCGCCGATGTCCCGGTGCGTACCGCGAAACGTTGAAGAGATACTTGAAGAGGTCCTTGGCGCCGTCGAAGAAGTGCGCGTGGCCATCGCGATAGCGCGCGATGGCCACCCACGCCGGGTACTTCGCAACCAGCATCCCGCAGACCGGACACAGGTCGCGCGGGCCGGGCTGCGGCAGGGTGGCCGGTGCCGCCGGGACAAGGGGCTGGCCGGTACCTACGGCGGCGCGCATGCCGCTCCCCGCGACCAACGCGACCAGGGCAGCACTGGCCCGACGGCGATCCATCTCAGCCCTTCGGCATCGCGCGCGTCCGCTGCCGGCGCTCTTCGCGGTTCTGGCGGATACGGGCAACGTCGCGCGACATGTCGGTGTAGGCGGCGAGCAGTGCCGCGTTGAAGTCGCCGATGACGCCACCCTGGGCCGCCTGCGCCGACCTGGCGGCCGCATCGCTGCCGTAGGCAACCTTGCTGCGCAGGGTCATGACTCCCGCGGCGCTGCCACCGATCACAAAGCCGGCCCGGTCCACGTCCACCAGCGGCTTCGGCTCGCCGGCGGCCGCGTTGTCACCGACCCAGATGGCCTTGGGCTCGGCGTCGATGTTGAGCGCGAGGCTGATGGCGGCACAGTGGATCGAGCAGACCGCGTCGGGCACGTCGTTGCTGTACTGGATCAGCATGCGCGAGTGATGGTACTGGCGACGATCCATGCCGCAGTACGGGCACTTGGGGAACTTGGCGAGGTCGTTCTCCTGCGCCTGGGCGTCCGGAGCGTTTCTGGGCAGGAACTGTGCCGGCGTTCCATCGCCAGGGGCCCTCGCGGGGGAACCCTGCGCCTGCGCACGCGGAATCGATGCCAACGGCGCCGCGGCAATGCCGGCGAACGACAGCTTGATGAGGCTGCGACGGTTCACTTGCTTCCTCCTGCGGGTCAACGGATAAGTGTGCCCATCACCCGGGTGTACCCGAGACCCTGGATGACGAGCGCGATGCCCATGCCGATCACCAGCACGGCGCCGGCGGCGAGCAGGCGCGAGCGCGCGGCGGCGGACAGCTTCGCGAACAATGCGCTGACCGCGAGCATCGACGGCAGCGTGCCGGCCCCGAAAGCCAGCATCAGCGCGGCGCCGTGCAGCGCATCGGCGGCCGCAGCCGCCTTGAACGCCATCGCCATCGTCAGCGAACAGGGCATCAGGCCGTTGGCCGCGCCGGCCAGAGCGGCACCGCGGACCGGATCGCGCTCCAGCGCCGTCGCAAAGAGCCGCCGGGACCAGGCCACCGGTGCAAAGCCGACGCCGATCGCAAACGGCAGCCGACCGAGGATGTCCAATCCCAGCACGACCACCACCACGCCCGCGACGACCTGCAATACGCCCTGGGCGAAACCGAAGCGACCGGTCTGCAGCAGCACCTGGCCCAGTCCGGCCGCGATCAGGCCGGCCAGCGCGTAGATGGCCAGACGCGCGCCGTGATAGGCGGCGAGAACCGCCGGTCGCCGCCCGGCGGCGCCCAGGCGCATGAAGCATCCGGAGACGAGGCCGCCGCACATGCCGAGGCAGTGGCCGCTGCCCAGGAGGCCGGCGAGGAAGGCAAGACCGAATCCCAGCGGCGCGGCGTCGCTCATGGCGCGCTCCGGCGCGGCTCGGCATCCAGGAGTTCGCGCGCGAGGCGTTCGAACGTCGCGGCATCGGCCTCGCCGACGAGCTTGTTGTGGATGCGACCGTTGGCGGCGACGAAGAACGTGGTCGGCAACGCCGTCACGCCATAGGCCCTGGCGGTGGCCGCCGACTCGTCCACCAATGCCGGGTAGCTGATGCCCAGTCGTGCGACAAACGCCTTCGCGGTTGCCCGGTCCTGACCGACGTTGACGGCAAGCAAAGTCAGGCGTTCGGCTCTCAGCCGCAGCGCCACGGGCTCCAGGTCCTTCATCTCCTGGTAGCAGTAGGCGCACCAGTCGGCCCAGAACCGGATCACCGTCGGCACGCCGTCCCTGCCGGGCGCAAAGTGCACGGGCGGCCCGGCGACGGCGTCCAGCGCAAAGGCCGGAGCGAGGTCGCCACGATTGAGCGGCGCGGGGTCGCCGCAGCCGCTCAAGGCGATGGCGCCTCCGATGACGAAGGTGCCCAGCCATCGCCGAAGGTCAGCGAACCACATGGCCGACGAGGATCAGGGCGGAGTTCGCGATCATCCACGCCACTGCCAGCGTGAAGACGAGGTAGAGCGTTCCCGCAGCACGGGCCAGGACTCGCGTGGCGCGGGTCACCCGGGCGCGCAGTTCGGGCCGGCGCGCAAACGGTGCCAGCGCCAACGCTCCCATCGCCGCCGCGGTCGCGGCGAACAGCGGCACGTAGAGGGCGTAGCCCTGGTACGAATACTCTTCCTTGAGGATGCAGAACGGGCAGTGGTGGTGCGGGTCCTCGTAGATGAAGGGCGACACGAACGAAACGATCGCGGCGAACGACAGCACCATTGCGCCGCCGCCGGCCACCCCCAGCAGCATGCCGCCGCGGCCGCTCCGGGCGACGGTGACCGCGAGCGCGATGACGGCCGCCATGCCGATGAAGAAGGTCGGTATCGCCCACTGCGGCCGCCAGCCGGCGAGCGCACCTCCAAGATCCCGCGACGCGGTCGCTGCCGACGTGGAGAACAGGCTGCTGCAGCAGGAGGTGATGACATCGGCCTTGAGTCCGAGGAAGTAGGCAAGCTGCAGCGCGAACGACGCGGCCAATGCCGGTACGATGAACAACAGCAGCCCATGCTTGGCGCGGGTCAGCGGGTAATCCGGGGAGCGCGTGTCGACTGCGTTCAGTGTCAGCCAGGCGCTGGCAAGGAAGAACACGCCGATCTGCGCATAGAGCGCGGGAAAGCCCCACGCGTTCACCCGCAACGTGCCGACCGCGCACATCGCCCCGACGAACGTTACCGCCATGCGGTCGGCGTTGAACACGAACAGCAGCAGCGCAGCGACCTGAGCCGTGAGCATCAACGCCACCGATGCCGACACCAGCGTCGTGCGCCTCTCCAGCCGCAGCTGCCGCGCACTGCCGCTGGCGGCATCCCAATGGCGCAGCACGGCCACGGCATGGGGCGCCGCCGCGGCGAGCCCCGCGAGCGCGGCGGCGCCGACCAGGAGAATGGCCAGGATCGCGTGGTGCAGGATCACGTCACCACCCGCCCATCGGCGAGCCGCACGACGCGGTCGATCAGCGGCGACGCGCAAATGCGCGGGTCGTGGCTCGAAAGCACCACCGTGCGGCCCTCGTCGCGCAGCGCGCGCACCACGTCGAGAAACGCCGCCGACAGCGAAGAGTCGAGGTTGGCGGTCGGTTCATCGGCGATGAACACCGGGGGGTCGTTGATCAGCGCCCGCGCGATCGCCACCCGCTGCTGCTCGCCGCCCGACAGCGACTCGACCGGGGCGTTGGCACGGTGCGCAAGATCGAGCCGGGCGAGGAGTGCGTCGGCGCGTGCCACCAGCGCGCGTTGCCCGATGCCGGTCGGGTACGCGGGCAGCATCACGTTGTCGCGCACCGTGAGGCCGGCGATCAGGTTGAACTGCTGAAACACGAACCCGAAGCGCTGCCGGCGCAACGCGGCCATGAAGCGCTCGGGCAGAGCCGACACCACTTCGCCGTCCAGCCGGACCCGGCCCGCGGTGGGGCGGGCGAGGCAGCCGGCGAGCGTCAGCAGCGTCGTCTTGCCGGATCCGGAGGGCCCCTGCAGCACGGTGATGCGGCCCTCTTCGATGACGAGATCGATGCCGGAGAGCGCCGTGAAGGCGTTCGGCTCGCCTTCGTGGAACACCTTGCTCACGCCCTGGAGCTCGATTCGGCCCATGTCAGACCGTGCCGCGCATCGCGGCGTCGGGATCGACGATCGCGGCTCGCCACGACGGCAGCAGCGTCGCCAGCGTGTAGGGCAGGATCGCGAGCACGGCGAGGCTGAGCAGCTGCAGCCCGTCGACCGTGGGCGTGAGGGCGAATTGCGGATAGAGCGTCGACCACCCCTTCAGGACCGGCGTGATCAACGGCGCCCCGAGGTGGAAGACGTGGACGTGCGCCGCGACGTAGCCGGCCAGGAACGCGAGTCCCGAAATCAGCAGTCCCTCCCACAGCTTCATCTGCAGCACGTCGGCGGTGTCCCAGCCGATGGCCTTGAGGATGCCGATCTCGCGCCGTTCGTCGGCCGAGAGCCCGGCCGCCTTCGTCCACGCCAGGATGACGAAGGCGAACGAGGACATGGCGGCAATGGTGAGCAGCAGTCCTTCGCGCCAGCTGAACAGCGACTCGTAGGTTCGCAGCAGCTCCTCGCGCAGGATCACCCGGCTCCCGGGCAGGCGCGCGGCGATCTTGGCCGCCACGGTGCGCACTTCCTGGGGATTCGTCACGGAAAGCGCGAGATCGGTGTAGACGTCCGGAGGCAGGTCGAAGAACGCCCGATAGTCACCCTCTCCGATGAGGATCAGGTCGGAGCTCACCAGCGAGGAAGCGCCGGGGATCGTGCCGGCGACCGTGAACAGTTGCAGCGTGCCGGCCGGCGAGCGCAGCGACAGCGGGTTGCCGGCGACCAGTCCGCGAGCGCGGGCCACGCCCTCCCCGATGACGACGTGGCGCGGCGCGGGCGGCGAGTCCGCGGGCACCATCAGCGTGTAGTTGGCCGCGGCCACCGGGTCGTAGAAATAGCCCCATGACCGGGCCGTGGCCGCGCTCACGCCGCGCACATCAGCGACGCTGGCCAGGTCGGCAGCGGTCACCAGCGCGTGCCGTCCGGCGGAGAGCCGTTGCACCAGGACCTCGGGGCTGTGCCGCAGGATCGCCGCCGCCTCGTTCTTCAGCCCCTGCGTGAACAGCATCACGGACGCCAGCACGAAGACGACGAGCGTGTAGACGGTCAGCAGACCGAGGTTCCGCGCGCGATGGCGAGCCAGCGCCCGCAGCGTGTAGTCAACGAGCCGCGCTTGACGATTGAATCGCGGGGGCATCGGTGATCGCGAAAGGATCGGGCATCCGCAGCTGCGCGGGAACGCCGAGCACTGCGCCGGACGGAAAGTGCTCGAGCGCCAGAGGATGATCCTGAAACGCCGAATGACGATCGGCGAGCGCCGGGTGCCGCAGGTACCGGGCTTCGGTCACGAGGACGAGGTCGGTGAGCCCGAGTCGTTGGGTCAGTGCGATGGAGGCGCGCTGCTGCGGCGACGGTGGGGCAGGGCGGGATTCGTATTGCGCCCAGCCGAATCCGCCCAGCAGCAGGAGCAAGGGAATTGCGGCCAGAGTGGCCGGGCGCGGGTGAAATCGGCGAGACATGACGCGTATCCGGGGGCTCGCGGCATGGCGGTCGCATCCGCGCTCACGGTCTGACCCGGATCATGCCAAATCCTGACGCAGATCAAGTTGACCAGGATCAGGATATATACAAACACCGTTATATTTGCCGCATGGAACCCAATGTCGATCTGATCGGCGATCCGACCCGGCGCTGCATGCTGGTCCTGCTGGCCGTCGAAGGTGAAGTCTGTGTGTGCGAGTTCGTCGCGGCGCTGGAGGAGGTCCAGCCCAGCGTGTCGCGCCATCTGGCGCTGCTGCGTGACGGCGGTTGGATCGTGTCGCGGCGCGAGGGGACTTGGATGCACTACCGTCTGGCACGCCTGCCCAGGTGGGCGCGGACGCTGCTGGACGCGCTGGCTGGCGGGGGCGTTCCTCCCGAAACCCTCCGCGCCGCCAGAGGCCGGCTCGCTGCATTCGCTGGCCGGCCCGCCCGTGCCGCGGAACGGGCGGCATGAACGCCGCAGTCGACCTTTCCCGCCAGCGGCCAAGACGGTTCCTGGTCACCGCGGCAGCAGTCTGGTTCATCACCTGCCAGGCGCTCGTACCGGGATCCGAGTCGCCGGCCGCGCCATTGCCAACCGATCGCCAGAGCCACCTGGGCGGCGCGCTGCAATTCTTCTTGTACGACACGCCAGTCCCCTGAAGGATGCGGGCTCGGAGGCAATGCTGACAACGCGCATCGCCCCGGTATGATCGACGCCGCTGGGTCAGGCGCTTCCCCGATGAGGACGAAATGACCTCCGTGCGCACAGCTTCTTGTGTCGTTGATGCACGTAAATCGCTGGCGCTGGCGCGGCACTCCGCGACGCGGGCCGGCGCGCCGGCGTCCTGCCGGGGCGCGCGGCGTGAGCGCCGGCGAAGACGATGGCGAGGACGACGGCGCCGACGTGCGCCCGCACGACTCGCGCGCGGTCCGCGTCCTCCTGGTCGTCGTCGGGTCCGTCTGCGTGGCGCTCGGCGTGCTGGGGATCTTCCTGCCGGTGCTGCCGACGACGCCGTTCCTGCTGCTGGCCGCCGCGTGCTTCGCCCGCGCGTCCGAGCGCTTCTACCTGTGGCTGCTGCGCAACCCGGCGTTCGGGCCGACGATCCGCGAGTGGCGGCGCCATCGCAGCATCCCGCATCGGACGAAGGTGGTCGCCCTGGTGCTGATGACGATCACCATCGGCCTGTCGATCGTGCTGCTCGCCCGCTATCCGCTCGTGCAGCTGGTGCTCGCCGCGGTCGGCGTCGGCGTGGGGGCGTGGCTGTACCGGATTCCGTCGCGGAACCGCCGTCAGCGAATGCGGTAGGTCGCGGAACGCCGCCTCTCGTATGATGGCGGACATGGATGCATGGATCGCGCCGCTGCTGGCGGCGCTGGCGCTGCCCCAGTACGGACTGTCCACGGTGTTCGTCGTCGCCCTGGTGTCGGCGACGCTGCTGCCGATGGGCTCGGAGCCGGCGGTGTTCGGGCTCGTCAAGCTCAACCCGGACCTGTTCTGGCCCGCGGTGGTCGTGGCCACGCTCGGCAACACGGCCGGCGGCGTCATCACCTGGTGGATGGGTTACGGCGCCGAGCGCGTGTACGAGAAGGTGTCGCACAACCCCGCGGCGGCGCATCCGCGCGCGCTCGCGTGGCTCGAGCGCTTCGGGCCGCCGGCGTGCCTGCTGTCGTGGCTGCCGATCGTCGGCGACCCGTTGTGCGCCGTTGCCGGCTGGCTGCGGCTGCCGTTCTGGCCGTGCGTCGCCTACATGGCGATCGGCAAGTTCGCCCGGTACGTGACGATGACCGCGGCGCTGCTGTGGGTCTTCCCGGGAACGTTCACGCTCTAGGTTCGCGCATCCGCAACGCAGCTTCGCGGGAGGTTGGCGTCCATCGATTCCGCGAAGCCGGGCGACCGGCATTGCCGGCAACGAAGGTTGGTGCGGACGAAATGCAGGGTGCGCTCACCCCGTCAATTAAGAATGATTCCTATTACTATTGACTCGGCGGGGGCACCGAGATTACGCTTCCACCTCGCCAATTCTCTGATCTGCAAGGAACTCTCGATGAAAGCCCTGACCATTGTGCGGGCATGCCTGCTCCCGTGCCTGCTCGGCGCCGCCGCTGTCCACGCTGCCGAGGAGCCGGTGCTGAACCTGTACTCGGCCCGGCACTACCAGACCGACGAGGCGCTGTACGCCAACTTCACCAAGGCGACCGGCATCAGGATCAACCGGATCGAGGCGAGCGACGACCAGCTCGTCGAGCGGCTCAAGGGCGAGGGTGCCGCGAGCCCGGCCGACGTGCTGTTGATCGTCGATGCGGCGCGGCTCTGGCAGGCGCAGCAGATGGGCCTGTTCCAGCCGGTCACATCGACCAGGCTTGCCGAGCGCATCCCGCCGGCGTTCCGCGACCCGGAGGGCCACTGGTACGGCTTCTCCTACCGGGCCCGCGCGCTCGTCTATGCCAAGGGCACGGTCGATGCCGCGGCCGTATCGACCTACGAGGCGCTCGCCGATCCGAAGAACAAGGGCAAGGTCTGCGCCCGCTCGGGCTCGCACCCGTACAACCTGTCGCTGGTCGCCGCGATCATCGCGCACGACGGCGAAGCGAAGGCCGAGGCCTGGGCGAAGGGCGTCGTGGCCAACATGGCGCGGAGCCCGCGCGGCGGCGATTCCGACCAGATCAAGGCGGTCGCCGCCGGCGAGTGCGGTGTCGCGCTGGTGAACACGTACTACTATGCGCGCGTCTGGCGCTCCACCAAGCCGGAGGACCGCGAGATCATCGCCCGGACCGGCATCGTCCTGCCCGACCAGGCGACGCACGGCACGCACGTCAACGTCGCCGGCGGCGGCGTGCTGAAGAGCGCGCCGCACCGGGAGAACGCCGTGAAGTTCCTCGAGTACCTGGCGGGCGACGAGGCGCAGATCTACTTCGCCGACGGCAACAACGAGTGGCCGGTCGTGAAATCGGCGCAGGCCAGGAATCCCGCCCTCGACGCGCTTGGGCCGTTCAGGATCGACCCGCTGCCGATTGCCACGCTGGGCCGCAACACCGCGGCCGCGCAGAGGATCGTCGATCGCGCCGGCTGGAAGTGAGCCCGACGGGCCGCCCGCGAGCCGCCCGGCTCAGCCGCGCCGGGCCATGCGCGCCAGCACGGCGATCGGCACCAGGCCCACCAGGACGATCGCGAGCGACGGCAGCGACGCCTCGGCCAGCCGCTCGTCCTTGGCGAGCAGGTAGGTCTGGGTCGCGAGCGTGTCGAAGTTGAACGGCCGCAGCACCAGGGTGGCCGGCAGCTCCTTCATCACGTCGACGAAGACGAGCAGCAGCGCCGCCGCCCCGCTGCGCCCGAGCAGCGGCGCATGCACGCGAACCAGCGTGCGCCACGCGCCGAAGCCCAGGCTGCGCGCGGCGTCGTCCATCGCCGGCGTCACGCGCGCGAATCCGGGCTCGATGCCGTTCCACGCCACCGCGAAGTACCGCACGAGGTACGCATAGACGAGCGCGAACACGGTGCCGGTGAGCAGCAGCCCCGGATGTCCGGCGCCCGTCGCGCGAACGACCTCGACGATCCAGGCGTCGACGGCTCCGAGCGGCAGCAGCACGCCCACCGCCAGCACCGTGCCGGGCACCGCGTAGCCCAGCGTCAGCACGCGGCTGCCGCCCCGGCTGACGATCCCCGGGGCGAGGCGAACCGCGTACGCGACGAGCGTCGCGAGCAGCACGGCGAGCACCGCCGCGAGCCCGGCAACGCGCACGCTGTTCCAGGCCCAGTCGAAGAAGCGCGCCGTCAACGCGAGCTCCGGCTCGCCGAACGCGAGGCGAAGCAGCAATGCCAGCGGGATGACGAAGCCGGTGAGCAGCGGAATGGCGCAGAGGGCGGTCGCCGCCCACCCGCGTGCGCCCGTCAGCCGGATCTCCGCTGCCTGCGCGACCTGCCGGCTCCTCGCGCCGCCGTAGGTGCGGATCGCACCCCGCGACGCGCGCTCGAGCGCGACCGCGCCGACGACAAAGGCCAGCAGCGCCGTGGCCAGCTGCGCCGCCGCCACCCGGTCCCCCAGCGAGAACCATGCCCGATAGATGCCCGTCGTGAACGTGTCGACGGCGAAGTAGGCCACGGTCCCGTAGTCGGCCAGGGTCTCCATCAGCGCCAGCGCGACGCCGCCCGCGATCGCCGGACGCGCGAGCGGCAGCTCGACCCGCCAGAAGGCCTGCCGCCGATCGAGTCCCAGCGTGCGCGCCGCCTCGATCAGCACCGGCGGCCGCTCGACGAACGCCGTGCGCGCGAGCAGGTAGACGTACGCGTACAGCGTGAACACGAACATCGTCGCCGCCCCCGGCAGCGAGCGCACGTCCGGGAACCAGTAATCGCCGCGCGACCAGTGGAACGTCGTGCGCAGCGCGGTCTGCACCGGCCCCGCGTAGTCGAGGAAATCGGTGTAGGCGTAGGCCATCACGTAGGACGGCATGGCGAGGGGGAGCAGCAGCGACCACTCGAGGAAGGCGCTGCCGGGGAAGCGCCTGCGCGCGATCAGCCAGCCCGCGGCCGTGCCGCCGAACGCGACGCCCAATCCGACCAGCACGACCAGCGCGAGCGTGTTGGCCACGAACTGCGGCAGCACGGTCGCCGCCAGGTGCGCCCAGGTCGCACCCGAGCCGGGCGCGAGGCCACGGGCGATGATCGCCGCGACGGGCAGCGCGGCGAGCAGCGCCAGCGCGGCGGTCAGGGCCACGAGCGATCTCGGTCGGGAGCGCATCGTCCTGGCGGCTATCGACTTGCCGGCGGTCGGGTACGCGGATGGGTGGCCGCACGCTGCATCGATCGATTATAGTGCGCGCGTCGCCTCGTCCCGCTCGGCGCGGCGACCGAGCACGCACTCCCCCGATGGCTGCCTCCCTCCGCGTCACCGATCTCCAATACGCCTACGGCGAGAAACGCGTCGTGGACAAGCTCGGCTTCGAGCTCGCGCCGGAACGCATCGGCTGCCTGCTCGGCCCGTCGGGCTGCGGCAAGACGACGGTCCTGCGCTGCATCGCCGGCTTCGAGCCGGCGCAGCGGGGCGAGATCCGGATCGGCGATCGTCTGGTGTCGGGGCCCGGCCTGCACCTGCCGCCCGAGCAGCGCGGCATCGGCATGGTGTTCCAGGATTACGCGTTGTTTCCGCACCTCACCGTCGCCGGCAACATCGCGTTCGGCCTCGGCCGGCGGCCCCCGTCCGAGGCCCGCGCGCGCGTCGGCGCGATGCTCGATCTGGTCGGTCTTGCCGATGCCGCCGATGCCTATCCCCACACGCTCTCCGGCGGCCAGCAGCAGCGGGTGGCGCTCGCCCGGGCGCTCGCGCCGGCGCCGGGGCTGATGCTGCTCGACGAGCCGTTCTCCAATCTCGACGTCGACATGCGCGAGCGGCTGTCGATGGAAGTCCGCGCGATCCTCAAGGCCGCCGGCACGACGGCGATCCTGGTCACGCACGACCAGCACGAGGCCTTCGCGGTCGCCGACGAGATCGGCGTCATGAGGAACGGCGCGATCGAGCAATGGGACACGCCGTACGACCTGTACCACCAGCCGCGCACGCGCTTCGTCGCCGATTTCGTCGGCCAGGGCGTGTTCCTGCCCGGGATCGCCACGGTCGGCGGGGGCATCCGCACCGAGCTCGGCGACATTCCCGGCACCTGTCCGGTGGCCGCCGACCCGGACACGCCGGTCGACGTGCTGCTGCGCCCGGACGACGTCGTGCACGACGACCTGAGCCCGCTGCGGGCCGAGGTCCGCGCCAAGGCGTTCCGTGGCGCCGACTTCCTGTACACGCTGGTGCTCGGCTCGGGAACGCGGGTGATCTCGCTGGTGCCGTCGCACCACGACCACGCCATCGGCGAACGGATCGGAATCCGCCTGGCGGTCGATCACGTCATCGCGTTTCCGCAGGCGGGGGTTGCTTCGCCGGGGCCAGCGGCACCTGCCGGCGGGCGCGGGTCAGCCCAAACCATGTAATCATGTGATCAACCACCCAGGAGCCACCCATGCTCTCCCTGCGCCCGATGGACCCCGCCTTCCCGATCGAGCGCCAGCTCGCCGTCGAAGCCTCCCCGATCGTCCTGGTCAACGTGTTCACGCTCGCCGCGGCCGACGAGGAGGCGACGCTCCGGGCGTGGGAGGCGGATGCCCGGTTCATGAAGCAGCAGCCGGGCTTCATCTCCACCCAGCTGCACCGCGCGCTCGGGGAGAGCCCGACCTACCTCAACTACGCGGTCTGGGAGTCGACCGCCGCGTTCCGCGCCGCGTTCGCGAATCCCGAGTTCCTGGCGCGGCTCTCGAGCTATCCGGCGTCCGTCGTGGCGACGCCGCACCTGTTCCAGAAGGTCGCGGTGCCCGACATCTGCGTCGCGTAGATCGTTCGAAGCTGCGCGAAGGCCGCGCAGACCGCGACCGGGTTCGCCGCGGACGGAGAACCATCGATGGCCAGCAACGTACTCGTTCTCGGCGACGGCACCGGCGGCCTCGTCGTCTCCAACCTGCTCGCGAAGCAGGCGCGGCGCAGGAACCTGCCGGTCAACGTGCGGCTGATCGGCAACTCGCCGCTGCACACCTACCAGCCGGGGCTGCTGTTCCTGCCGTTTCGCAAGCCGGGCTACCGCACGCTGGCCGACATCCAGCGCCGGAACGCGGACTTCGTCGGCCCGGGCGTCGAGTACCTGTGCGAGACCATCACCGCGATCGACCCGCAGGCGCGCACGGTGACGACCGACAAGGGCCGGCACGGCTACGACTGGCTGGTGCTGGCGCTCGGTTGCCGCACGGTGGTCGACGAGATCGAGGGCCTGCCCGAGCGCTGGGGCACGCGCGCGCACGGCTTCTACACGCCGGACAGCGCGTTGAAGCTGGCCGATGCGCTGGAGAAGTTCGAAGGCGGCGACCTCGTCGTCGACATCGCCGAGATGCCGATCAAGTGCCCGGTGGCGCCGCTGGAATTCGTCTGCCTGGTCGACGAGTTCCTGACGCGCCGGGGCCTGCGCAAGCGCACCCGGCTGACGCTGATGACGCCGCTGAGCGGCGCGTTCACCAAGCCGATCTGCAACGACATGCTGACCGGCATGCTGGTCGCCAAGGGCGTCGAGGTGGTGGCGAACGCGCCGTTGGCGGTCGTGACCGACAAGACGGTCGCCTGTCCCGACGGCAAGACCGTGCCCTACGACCTGCTGGTCGCGATCCCGCCGCACGAAGGCTCGGAGCTGATCGACGACGCGGGCCTCGGCGACGGCCTCGGCTTCGGGCTGACGGACAAGGAGACCTTGAAGGCGAAGAAGGCCGAGCGCGTGTTCCTGCTCGGCGACAACACCAACGTGCCGACGTCGAAGGCGGGCTCGGTCGCGCACTTCCAGGCCGACGTCGTCGTGCACAACCTGCTGCGCGAGATCGCCGGCGAGGCGGCGGAGCCCCTCGCCGACGGCCACGCCAACTGCTTCATCGAGACCGGCTTCGGCAAGGCGATCCTGGTGGACTTCAACTACGACATCCAGCCCGTGCCCGGCGAGTTTCCGCTGCCGGTGATCGGCCCGATGACGCTGCTGGCGGAGATCGCGGCTGAACCATCTCGGCAAGCTCGCGTTCAAGCCGATCTACTGGAACCTGCTGCTGCCCGGCCGCCGCATCCCGCTGGTCGGCTCGCAGATGAGCACCCGCGGCAAGCGCATGGACGTGCTGGCGGCGCGCACGCACGCCTGATCCGGGCGCGCAGCTGCGGCAGCTTCCACGGCGCCCGGAGCAAGGCAGGGCGCCGGTGGCGGGTGTATACTGCACTGCACCAATTTTCTTCGCATGTTCTGGCGTCCTCCACGCCGAACAGGGATGTTGCGTTGCACAAAGCGACTGCCCGCGTGCGCTGACCTAGCCTTCCGCAGGTTCCCGGCGGGGGGCAGCAGTCCGATCGTGCGGGCGTGCCGTACCCCTCGTCCACCTTCCACACGACCGCCTGCCACCCATGCTCAGCCAACTCGCCTTGTCGATCGCCGAATCGGCCACCCTGAAGCTCAACGAAACGGCCGCGCTGCTGCGCGACAAGGGTGAGCCGGTCATCCACCTCGGAGGCGGCGAACCGAAGAGCCGCGCCCCGATCGACGCCATCGTCAGCTGCACGTCGATCCTCAACACCGGCGAGGTGCGCTACAGCCCCGCCGACGGGATCCCGGCGCTGAAGAAGGCGATCATCCGCTACACCGAGCAGCACTACGACCGCGTGGTGAAGCCCGAGAACGTGATCGCCTCGAGCGGCGCCAAGCAGTCGATCATGGTGGCGCTGCAGGCGATGCTCGACCCGAAGGACGAGGTGATCATGCCCGTGCCCTACTGGGTCAGCTACCCCGAGATGGTCAAGCTGGCCGGCGGCGTGCCGGTGCCGGTCCGCCCGGCGGACGGCTCGTTCGAGCCGACGATCGAGGACATCGTCCAGGCGGTCGGCCCGTACACCAAGGCGATCCTGATCAACAGCCCGAACAACCCCAGCGGCGCCGTGTACTCGGAGGACTTCATCCGCCAGGTCGTCGAGCTCGCCGAGCAGAAGGACCTCTGGCTGATCATGGACGACACCTACAATCGCCTGGTGTTCGACGGCCGCCATCCGGTCAACGCCTACGCGTACACCGAGGCGAACGTCGACACGTCGAAGCTCGTCATCGTCAACAGCGTGTCGAAGATGTACGCGATGACCGGGTTCCGCCTCGGCTGGGCCGTCGGCAACCGCGACCTCGTCAAGGCGATGGGCAACATCCAGTCGCAGCAGACGTCGGGGCCGGCCACGCCCTCGCAGTGGGCGGCGGTCGGCGCGCTCAACGGCGTCCAGAATTCGATCGACGCGCTGCGCCTCACGCTGCAGAACAACCGCGACGTGCTGGTGGCGCGGCTGTCGGCGATCCCCGGAGTCAAGGTGACGAAGCCGGGCGGCACGTTCTACGCGTTTCCGGACTTCAGCGCCTACGAGAAGGACTCGCAGAAGCTCTCGGCGTTCCTGCTCGAGAAGGTGCGCGTGGTCACCGTGCCGGGCAAGGAGTTCGGCATGGAAGGCCACCTGCGCATCTCCTTCTGCGGCACGCTGAAGGAGATCAAGGAAGGGGTGGAGCGCATCCAGTGGGCGCTCGACCCGCACGCGCCGAACGAGCTCTTCCTGGGCTCGCGCAAGCTGGTGAGGGACTGGCTGTGAGCGACCTGTCCACCCCCACCCCCGCGCAGCGCGAAGCCGGCCGCGCCGCGAGCGTCTACGGACTCGAGAACCACGGCTTCGTCCACCTGCGCCGGATCTACTGGAACCTGCCCGAGTCGGCGCTCTACGAAGAGGCGATCTTCCGCCGCGAGGGACACGTCGCCGCCGACGGCCCGTTCGTCGTCGGCACCGGCAAGCACACGGCGCGCGCGGCCCCCGACAAGTTCGTCACGCGCGAGGACACGTCCGCGCAGAAGGTGTGGTGGGGCGAGCACAACCGCCCGTTCACGCCGCCGAACTTCAGCGCGCTGCTTTCCCGGATGCAGGGCTACCTGCAGGGACGCGACGTGTTCGTGCAGGACTGCTACGCCGGCGCCGACCCCGATCACCAGCTGCCCGTGCGCATCATCACCGAGAAGGCCTGGCACTCGCTGTTCGCGCGGACGATGTTCGCCAAGCCGAAGAACCTCGACGCGTACCGGAAGCACGTCCCCGACTTCACCGTGATCTGCGCGCCCGACTTCCACGCCTCCCCGCAGGTCGACAGCACGCGCACGCAGACGTTCATCATCGTGAACTTCGCCGAGCGGCTGGCGATCATCGGCGGCTCGGCGTACGCGGGCGAGATCAAGAAGACGGTCTTCACCGTGCTCAACTACCTGCTGCCGCTCGACGGCGTGCTGCCGATGCACTGCTCGGCCAACGTCGGGGAGGGCGGCGACGTCGCGATCTTCTTCGGCCTCTCCGGCACCGGCAAGACGACGCTGTCCGCCGATCCCGCGCGGCGGCTGATCGGCGACGACGAGCACGGCTGGAGCGAGAGCGGCATCTTCAACTTCGAGGACGGCTGCTACGCCAAGGTGATCCGGCTCTCGCCGGAGGCCGAGCCGCAGATCCACGCCTGCACGCGGCGCTTCGGCACGATCCTCGAGAACGTGACGATGGACCCGCTGACGCGGCGCCTCGACCTCAACGACGCGTCGGTGACCGAGAACACGCGCGGCGCCTACCCGCTGCACTTCATCGACAATGCGCTGCCCGAGAAGATGGGCGGGCACCCGGCGAACGTCATCTTCCTCACCTGCGACGCGTCGGGCGTGATGCCGCCGATCTCGCGGCTGTCGCCGGAGCAGGCGATGTATCACTTCATCTCCGGCTACACGAGCAAGATCGCCGGGACCGAGGTGGGCCTCGGCACCGAGCCGGAGATCGCGTTCTCCACGTGCTTCGGCGCGCCGTTCATGGTCCACCGGCCGCTGGTCTACGCCGACCTGCTGCGGGCGAAGATGCTGAAGCACGGCGCGACCTGCTGGCTGGTGAACACCGGCTGGACCGGCGGGCCCTTCGGCGTCGGCAAGCGCATCAGCATCCGCCACACGCGGACGCTGCTCGACGCGGTGCTCGGCGGCAAGCTGCAGCACGTGCCGTTCCGCAAGGACGCCGTCTTCGGCTTCGACGTGCCGACGCAGTGCGAGGGCGTGCCGGCGGACATCCTCGACCCGGCGGGCACCTGGCCGAGCCGCGCGGAGTACGACGCCAAGTACGACGCGCTGGCGGCGCGGTTCGTCGAGAACTTCAAGCTGTTCGCCGAGGACTGCCCGCCGGACGTCATCGCGGCCGGGCCGCGACGCCGTCCTTAGCGGCATCGTTCGCCGCGGCCGGAACGAAGGCCCCGAGGGGATCGGCGTCCGTGGCGGCCGACACGGGCGCCGCCATGGTCTAAACTGAAGTCCCTTCCGTACTGAACATCAGGGAGCCCGCCATGACCATCCCGATTCCTTCTCCGTGCCGTCGCGGTCGCCGCGTGCGTCGCCGCCAACGTCGCCGGGGCGCAGATCACGCTCTTCGAGAACGACAACTACAACGGCCGTACCTTCCGCGCCTCGAACAGCGTGTCGAACCTCAACGACCTCGGATTCAACGACCGCGCCTCGTCGGTGGTCGTGCGCGGCGGCCGCTGGCAGCTCTGCGAGGACGCCTACTTCGCCGGGCGCTGCCAGACGGTCGGCCCGGGCGAGTATCCGTCGCTGCGGTCGATGGGCCTCAACGACAAGGTCTCGTCGGTGCGCGAGCTGGGCTGGACGCCGGACGGCGGCGGCGGCTGGAGCGGCGGCAGCAACTCGGGCGGCGGCAACTGGGGCGGCAACGGCAACTGGGGTTCCGGCGCCCGCGCCGTGCTCTTCTCCGGACGCGAGCTCACCGGCCAGGCCTTCGTCGTCAGCCCCTCGGGCATGCCGAATCTCGACGGCACCGGCTTCAACGACCGGGCGCGCTCGCTGCGGATCGAGTCGGGGTACTGGATCTTCTGCAGCGACGCGAACTTCCAGGGCGACTGCCACACCTACGGGCCGGGCGACTATCCGCGGCTGCCGGCAGGGCAGAACCACAGCATCTCGTCGGGGCGGCGCATCTCCGGCAACTATCCGTATCGCAGCAACCCGAACTGGGGCTACTGACGCGGGGACTTCGGCGGGACGCGGGGCGACGGGAACGGGGCGCGACCGGCTGGGCGATAATCCGGGCGTGCCCCGGATCCACCTCCATCGCCTGGCCGTCGCCGACGACGCGATCGACGTCAACCGGCACGTCAACAACCTCGTCTACCTGCACTGGATGCAGGACGCCGCCACCGCGCATTCGGCCGCGCAGGGCTGGCCGCTCGAGCGCTATCTCGCCGCCGGCGCCGGCTGGTTCGTGCGCTCGCACTTCATCGAGTACCTGCAGCCGGCGTTCGCCGGCGACGCGCTGCTGCTGTACACGTGGGTGAAGGGCATGGCCGGACGCACGTCGGCGCGCCGCTACCTCGTGCTGCGCGAGCAGGACGGCGTGGCCGTCGCCAAGGCGGAGACGCTCTGGGTGTTCGTCGACTTTCGCAGCGGCCGGCCGGTCCGCATCCCGCCCGAGGTCGTCGCGGCCTTTCCGGTCGTGCCGGACGACGACGCCGAGCTCGCCGCGCTGATGCCGCGGCGGCCCGCGGCCCGCCGCGCGCGATCCTAGGGCCGGATCCCGACGGGACGCGCGATGCTCATTCCCCTGCAGTGGATCGGCCTGTTCTCGATCGTCACGGTGTTCGTCGTGATGTTCGCCCTCGGCCTGATGCTCGGGCGCGAGCAGATCGCGGCCGCCCTCGAGCGGCGCGTCGTGCTGACGGCGGTGATCTTCGCCGTCGTCGTGCCGATCCCGGCGCTGGCGGTCGTCGTCGTCAAGTTGTTCCAGCCGCCGATGCCGGTCGCGGCCGGCATCGTGCTGATGGCGATCTCGCCGGGCGCGCCGGTCGCGCTGCGCCGCGCGCTCGATGCGGGCGGCGATCGCCGGTTCGCGCCGGCCCTGCATCTCGCGATCGTGCTGCTCGCCGTGGTCACCGTCCCGGCCAGCGTGCTGATCCTCGACTGGATCTTCGACAAGGAGTTCACGGTGACGCCGTTCGACATCGGCCGCCAGGTGTTCTTCGCGCAGCTGCTGCCGCTGGCGCTGGGCGCGGCGCTGCGCGGCTGGCGCCCCGCGCTCGCCGCAGCGCTCGAGCCGCGCGCGGCGCGGATCGGCAACGTGCTGCTGCTGGGACTGGGCGC
Organism: uncultured beta proteobacterium; assembly: GCA_963832705.1. GTDB lineage: Bacteria > Pseudomonadota > Gammaproteobacteria > Burkholderiales > Casimicrobiaceae > CAIWHR01. The sequence goes on from CAWHVP010000009.1 coordinate 57,242, forward strand.
GATGGCGCTCGTCGACCTGCCCGCGATCATCGGCCAGGTCGGCTGGGGTCCGAGCGCCGCGGGGTTCGCGATGACGATCGCGGCGCTCGGCGTCGGGGCCGCCTTCGCCGGCCGCGATGCCGAGGTGCGGCCGGCCGCGGCCGTCGCCGCCGCGATGCGCAATCCCGGGCTCGCGCTGCTGATCGCGACGGTGAACCACGCGTCGGCCAGCGTCGTCGAGGGCATCATCGGCTACGCGATCGGCCTCGCCGTCGCGATGATCGTGTTCCTGCAGTGGCGCAAGCGCGTCGGAGTCGCGCCGGCGTGAGCCCGCGCCGCGGCATCGTTTCGCCGGTCGTTGCCCGGCTGCCGGGGCTGCCGACCGGATTCCCGGCGAACCCTGGAAGAGGATGACCCACGATGGCCAAAGTGATCCACACGATGATCCGCGTGCTCGATCTCGAGCGGGCGCTCTCCTTCTACCGCGACGCCTTCGGCCTCGAGGAAGTGCACCGGCTCGACTTCCCGACCTTCGCGCTCGTCTACGCGCGGAACGCGGAGAACGACTTCGAGATCGAGTTCACGCTCAACAAGGACCGGAAGGAGCCCTACACGCACGGCGACGGCTACGGCCACGTCGCCGTGTGCGTCGACGACGTCCCGCGCGAGCGCGAGCGGCTCACGCGGCTCGGCTGCGCGCCCGGCGACGTCAAGGAGTTCAAGGACGCGTCCGGCTCGCTGATCGCCCGGTACTTCTTCGTCCAGGATCCGGACGGCTACAAGATCGAGGTGCTCGAGCGGCACGGCCACTACCGCTGACCCGCCGCCCGCAAGCCGCCATGGGCCTCGACGCCGTCCGCGACTTCTTCGCGTCCCGCAAGCTCGACCTGCCGATCATCGAGCTCGACGTCAGCACGGCGACCGTCGCGCTGGCGGCGCAGGCGCACGGCGTCCTGCCGGGCCGCATCGCCAAGACGCTCGCGTTTCGCCTGGGCGACGGCCGCGCCGTGATCCTGGTCGCGCGCGGCGATGCCCGCATCGACAACCGCAGGTTCAAGGACGCCTTCGGCCGGGGCAAGATGCTGCCGCCGGAGGAGGTCGTCGCGCTGACCGGGCACCCGGTCGGCGGCGTCTGCCCGTTCGGGCTCGCGCAGCCGCTGCCCATCTACCTGGATCGATCGCTGCAGGACTTCGACGAGGTGCTGCCCGCGGCCGGGGCCGTCCACAGCGCCGTGCGGATCAGCCCGGCGCTGCTCGCCGAAGTCACCGGCGGCGAGTGGGTCGACGTCTGCCAGCGGCCGGCCTGACGCGGCCCTCGTCAGCGGCCGGGCGCGGCCTTCAGCACGGCGAGCTCGACCGGCACCGTCGTCGCGCCGTCGGCGACGAAGACGTGCCCTTCCTGGATCGTCACCTGCAGCCGCATCGTGCGCCCCGCCATCCGCGCGAGCGCGCGGCTCGCCTCGAGCGGCACCTCGCGCACGTCGAGCCGCTCCTGGCGCTCGAGCCTGTCGCGCGCGGCCGCCCACCACAGGTCCACCGCCCGCCCGCCGTAGGCGAGGACGAAGACCTCGCGCGCGCGGCCGCAGGCCTTGCGCACCTCCCGCTCGTCCGGCAGCCCGACGTCGATCCACTGCTCGATCGCGCCGGTCAGGTCGCAGCGCACGAGGTCGGCCTCGTCCTCGGTGCTCAAGCCCCGCCCGAACGCGAGCGCGTCGTCGGCGTGCAGCGCGAACGCCAGCAGGCGGACCATGATCCGCTCGTCCGTTTCCGACGGGTGCTGCGCGATCGTCAGCACGTGGTCGCGGTAGTAGCCGCGGTCGATGTCGGCGACGGACAGCTCGGCTTTGAGGATCGTGGACTTGAGGGCCATCGGGAGGGCGTGTCGACGCCGGGGCTTCAGTCGGCGCCGATCAGCACCCGGACGTGGGCGGCCGCGCAGCGCGCGAGCACCGGCAGGACGTAGCCGCCCTCGAGGACCGAGACGACGCGCCCCTGCGCGTGGCGCTGCGCGACCTTGACGATCTCGCGCGTCATCCACGCATAGTCGTTGTCGACCCAGCCGAGGCGGCTCATGTCGTCGTCGCGGTGCGCGTCGAAGCCCGCCGAGACGAAGATCATCTGCGGCCGGAAGTCTTCCAGCGCCGGCAGCCAGTGCTGCGTCACCGCCTCGCGCAGCGCGTCGCTCCTCGTGTAGCGCTCGAGCGGCACGTTGCACAGGTTGGGCCCCGTCGCGACCTCGCCGTTGTACGGGTAGAGGCCGCGCTCGAACGTCGACACCATCAGCACGCGCTCGTCGCCGGCGAAGATGTCCTCGCTGCCGTTGCCGTGGTGCACGTCGAAGTCGACGAGGGCGACGCGCTCGAGGCCGAATTCCTCGAGCGCGTGGGCGATGCCCACGGCGACGTTGTTGAAGAAGCAGAAGCCCATGCCCGCGGCGCGCGTGGCGTGGTGCCCGGCCGGGCGCACGTTGCAGAACGCCGTGGCCACGTCGCCGCGCGCCACCAGTTCGGTCGCGAGGACCACGGCGCCCGCCGCGTGCCACGCGGCGTCGAGCGTGTGCGGGTTCATCGCCGTGTCGGGGTCGATGTGGACGTAGCCGGACTTCGGCGCCGACGCGACGAGCTCGGCGACGTAGAGGCTCGCGTGCACGCGCTCGACCTGCGCGTGCGTCGCCGCCGGCGCCGTCTGCGGCAGCATGAAGTCGAGCAGGCCCTGCGCCAGCAGGTAGTCGTGGATCGCGCTGACGCGCTCGGGACACTCGGGGTGCTCGCGACCCATCTCGTGCAGCAGGCTGGAGGGGTGGGTGATGTAGGCGGAGAGCATTCGGCAGCGGCGTGTCGGCGTGTGCGGGGGCGCGTCGAGGCGAACCTCGGAGTATAGCCGCCCGCGACGAACGAACCTGGTCGGCCGCGGACGGAGCCGACGGGATTGCGCCGGCCGCGGCCGTTGCCGAACGCAGGATCCTCAGCGCGCCGGGGCCGGTCGGCCCGCCTCGCCGGAGGCGTCGAGGCCCAGCGCCTTGATGATCGGGCGCCAGCGGGCGACCTCGGCCCTGATCTCGGCCGCCAGCTGCTCGGGCGGCGTGCCGGCGATCTCCAGGCCGAAATCGGTGAACCGGGCCCGCACGTCAGGCTGCCGCAGGATGCCCGCGAGCGCGAGATGCAGCCGCGCGACGGTCTCGGGCGGCGTGCCGGCCGGCGCGAGGATGCCGTACCACGAGTGGATGTCGACCCCGGGATAGCCCGATTCGGCGAACGTCGGCGTCTCGGGCAGCGCGCGGCTGCGCCGGCTGCCGGTGACGGCGATGGGCTTCAACTTGCCCGCGCCGAGGTGGGGCAGCGCCCCCGACACCGGGTTGAAGGTCAGCGGGACGAGGCCGGCGACCGCGTCGCGCCAGATCGCGTTCGTCGTCGCGTAGGGCACGTGGAGGAGGTCGATCTGCGCCGCGGCCGTGAACATCGTCGCCGCGAGGTGGCCCGAGGAGCCGACGCCGGCCGTCGAATACGCGATCGTGCCCGGCTCCCGGCGGGACAGCGCGACGACGTCCGCCAGCCGCGTCGCGGGGAAGTCGTGGTGCGCCGCGAGCAGCACGGGCTGGGTCGAGAGCTTGATGATCGGCGCGAACGCCGTCGTCGGATCGACGGCGTTCGCACCGGGGATGCCGGGCTGGATCGTCTGCGTGACGCCGGCGAGCAGCAGCGTGTGGCCGTCGGGCATTGCCCGGGCGACGAGATCGGCGGCGATGGTGCCCGACGCCCCCGGCCGGTTCTCGACGATCACCGGCTGGCCGAGCTCCGCCGCCAGCGGCGCGGCGACGGTGCGGGCGACGTTGTCGACCTGCGTTCCGGCGGCGAACGGAACGATCAGGCGCAGCGGGCGCGACGGAAAGACGTCCGCGGCCGCCACCGACGGACCCAGGGCGAAGATCGCGAGCGCTGCCAGTGCGCAGGCAAGACGGCGCCGGCGCCGCGCGGCACCCTCTCCCGCTCGCGGGAGAGGGCAGGGGTGAGGGTGGGGGTGAGGGTCGCGCGACACGCTCACCGCTCGTGCCGCAACGCGAGCATCGCCTCGATCAGCTCGGGCTCGTCCCACGGGACATCGACCGGGACGCGGCGCAGGTACTCGCTGTCGGGATCGCGCAGCCACTCCTGCGGGAACAGGGCGTAGACGTACTCCTCGCCGTCGTCGAGCTCGGCGCGCGACGGGTTCGGCGTGCCGTCGACGGCCGCGCGCAGCGCCGCGCACAGGTCGACTCCGAGCAGGCGCCCGCGGTGCGTCGACGGCGTGATCCGGCGGTTGAGCTCGAGCAGGCACGGCTCGCCGGTGCGCTCGTCGACGATGAACTCCGAGCCCAGGAGGCCGCTGATGCCGAGACCGGCCACGAGCCGCTCGACGGCGGTGCGAATCAGCGGCGACCGGTGGTTGCGCGCAACGGTGCCCGGGCCCGTGGGCTCGGGATTCGCGCGCAGCTTCTCGGCGGCCCAGCCGGCGAGGAGGCGCCCCTTCCACGCCGCGATCTGGTGGTAGGTCGTGCGCCCGCGCACGTGCGCCTGCAGCAGGCACTCGTGCGGTCCGCCGGCGCCGAGGTCGAACCGGGGCATCGCCGCGAAACGCGCCCAGGCTTCGTCGAGCGCGGCGCGGTCGGCGCACACGGCGACCCCCTGGCCGGCGAAGCCGTGCGGCGTCTTCAGCACCACGGGAAATCCGTGCGCCGCGAGGAAGTCGGCGGCCTCGTCGAGGCTCGCGATCCGGCGCCAGGCGGGGACGCGGACGCCGAGCGCCTCGGCGACCGGCGGCAGCGCGGTCTTGTCGACGCTGGCGTGATAGTGCGCGGGGTCGCCCAGCGACTCCCGGATCAGCGACGAGAGCTGCAGCCACATCGCCGGCTGCATCCCGGGCGGCTGCGCGAGCGCCAGCGTCGCCAGCAGCCGGAACGCCATGTCGTCGCAGGGGAGCACGAGCCGCGGCGCCGTCGCCGCCGCCATGCCGGCCAGCGCAAACGTCCACTGCATCGGATTGGCGTCGTCCGGCAGGTAGCCGAGGCGCCGGACGTGGCGGCTCTTCTCCGCAAGCGCGCCGCGTGGCGTGAGCAGGGAGACTTCGAAGCCTGCGGCGGCGAGCGCGCTGGGGATGCGGGCGGTGCCGATCCAGCGCGTCGCCGTCGCTACCAGCAGAACGGGAACGGTCATCGGCGAGGGGACGTTGCACGTCCGCCGTGCGGCGGAGTGCCTGCCGCGATTATACGGCGGCTCCCGGGCGCACCCGGGAGCCGCGGGGCCGGCGCCGAGCCGTCAGAGTCCCGCGAACGCGAGGTACTTGATCTCGAGGAAGCTCTCGATGCCGTACTTCGAGCCCTCGCGCCCCATGCCCGACTGCTTGACGCCGCCGAAGGGCGCGACCTCGTTGGAGATCATGCCGGTGTTGACGCCGACCATGCCGTACTCGAGGCGCTCGCCGACGCGCCACGTCCGCGCGAGGTCGCGCGTGTAGAAGTAGGCGGCCAGGCCGAACACCGTGTCGTTGGCCATCCGGATCGCGTCCTCCTCGGTCGCGAAGCGCACGACCGGCGCCACCGGCCCGAACGTCTCCTCCTGCACGCACAGCATGTCGGCCGTGACGTCGGCGAGCACGGTCGGCTGGAAGAACGTCCCGCCGAGCGCGTGCGGCGCCCCGCCGGCGAGGACCCGGGCGCCCTTCCTGCGCGCGTCGTCGACGTGGGCGACGACCTTGGCGAGCGCGGCCGCGTCGATCAGCGGCCCCTGCGTCGCCCCGGGCTCGCGGCCGTCGGCGACCTTCAGCCCCGCGACGCGCTGCGCGAGGCCGGCGACGAAGCGCTCGTAGATGCCGGCCTGCACGAGGAAGCGGTTCGTGCACACGCAGGTCTGGCCGCTGTTGCGGTACTTCGAGGCCACCGCGCCGTCGAGCGCGGCGTCGAGGTCGGCGTCGTCGAACACGATGAACGGCGCGTTGCCGCCGAGCTCGAGCGAGAGCTTGCGGATCGTCGGCGCGCACTGCGCCATCAGGATGCGGCCGACCTCGGTCGAGCCGGTGAACGAGAGCTTGCGCACCGACGGGCTCGCCCATCAGCGCGCCGCCGATCGCGACCGGGTCGCCGGTGACGACGTTGAGCACGCCGGCCGGCAGGCCGGCCTCCTCGGCGAGTACCGCCAGCGCCAGCGCGGTCAGCGGCGTCTGCTCGGCGGGCTTCAGCACGACCGTGCAGCCGGCGGCCAGCGCGGGCGCGGCCTTGCGCGTCACCATCGCCGCGGGGAAGTTCCACGGCGTGATGCAGGCGACGACCCCGACCGGCTGCTTGATCGCCACCAGCCGGCGGTCGGCCTGCGGCGACGGGATCACGTCGCCGTAGACGCGCTTCGCCTCCTCGGCGAACCACTCGACGAACGAGGCGGCGTAGGCGATCTCGCCCTTCGCCTCGGCCAGCGGCTTGCCCTGCTCGCCGGTGATGAGCAGCGCGAGATCGTCGGCGTTGGCGCCGATCAGGTCGAACCAGCGGCGCAGGATCTGCGAGCGCTCCTTCGCCGGCCGCCGGGACCACGCGGGGAAGGCGGCGGCCGCGGCGGCGATCGCGCGCTCCGGTTTCGCCCGCGGCCATGTCGGGGACGGCGGCGAGGACGACCCCGCGGGCGGGATCGCGCACGTCGAAGGTGGCGCCCGAGTCGGCGGCCGTCCAGCGCCCGTCGATGTAGCCGTGCCGGCGCAGCAGCGCCGCGTTCTTCAGCATGGTCGATGCTCCCGGTGAAAGAAGGCTGCGTTCATTATGCCGCGCGCGCCGGCGCCCCGCGGCCGGCGTCAGCCGCGCGCGCGGTCCGACGCCGGGCGGCCCGCCGAGGCGCCCTTGGCGCGCCGGCGGGGCGCCTTCGCGCAGGCTGCGGCGACCTCCTCGCGCAGGATCGCGGCGAGCCGGCGGGTGCCGGGGCCCGTGGCCTCGGGGTCGGCGAGGACGAGGTAGAGGTCGCCGTAGCGCTCGCCGCCCTCGGCGAGCGGCAGCGGCTTCAGCGTGCCCGCGGCGAGCTCGTCGCGGATCTTGTCCTCGGGGAGCCACGCGAAGCCGAAGCCGCCCTGCACCGCCTGGATCGACGTCGCCATGCTGCTCACCGTCCAGCGCCGGGGAACCTCCACCGACATCGAGCGCGCGCTGCGCCGGCTTCCCGAGTCGCGGACGACGACGTGCCGGTGCGCCGCGAGATCGCGCTGCGTCAGCGTCCGCCGCAGCCGGTGCAGCGGATGGTCGGGGTGCGCGACGGCGACCGCCCGGAAGCGCAGCAGCGCGTCGCCGAGGAATCCCGGCGGCACCTGCGGCGTGATCGCGAGATCGGCCTCGCCCTGCATCAGCGCTTCGCCGGTGCCGCCCAGCACCGATTCGATGACCTCGATCCGCGTGTCGGGGCTCTCGCCGCCGAAGCGGTCCAGGCACGCGAGCAGCACCCACGTGGGGAACAGGATCTCGACCGCGAGCCGGATCTGCGGCTCCCAGCCGGCGGAGACCGACCGCGCCGCCCGCTCGGCCCCGTTGGCTTCCTCGACCAGCGCGCGGCCGCGGCGGTAGAGCATCGCGCCCGTCGGCGTCAGCACCGCCTTGCGGCCGGCGATCTCGAACGCCCGCACGCCGAGCTGCGACTCGAGCTTCTGCACGGCGTAGCTGACCGCCGACTGGCTCCGGTTCAGCGCCTGCGCGGCCTGCGCGTAGCCGCCGGCGTCGACGACGGCGACCAGCGCCCGCCACTGGTCGAGGCTCACCCGCGGTGCGTTGATCATTGATCGAATCATTCGATTGAAATCAGCGAAATTTTCCGCTTTTTCATCGAATGGATCAATGATTCAATGGCGGCATCCTCTCCCCACGCACCGGAGTCGCCCGATGAAAACCCTGCTCCAGATCAACGCCAGCATCTTCGCCGACGGCAGCCAGTCGACGCGGCTCGCCGACCGGTTCGTCGCCGGCTGGCGCGCGCACCACCCCGGCGCCTCCGTGATCGTCCGCGACCTCGGCCGCGAGCCGGTCCCGCACCTCACCGCCGAGCGCTTCGGCGCGTTCCTCGCCAAGCCCGAGGAGCGCACCGCCGCGCAGCGGGAAGCGCTCGCCCAGTCCGACCAGCTGATCGACGAGCTGAAGCGCGCCGACGTCGTCGTCGTCGGCCTGCCGATGTACAACTTCGGCGTGCCGTCGGCGCTCAAGGCGTACTTCGACCACGTCGCGCGCGCCGGCGTCACCTTCCGCTACACGGAAACGGGACCCGTGGGGCTCCTCGCCGGCAAGCGGGCCGTGGTGTTCGCGACGCGCGGCGGGCTCTACGCGGGCACGCCGAAGGACAGCCAGACCACGTACGTCCGCGACTTCCTGCGCTTCATCGGCATCGAGTCCGTGCACTTCGTCTACGCCGAGGGCCTCGGCATGGGGGCCGAGCGCAAGGACGCGGCGCTGCGCGACGCGCACGACACGATCGCGCAGCTGACGACGGCGGCCGCCGTCGCGGCGTAACATGTCGCGCGCCTCCGCCGTCCGCGGACCGCGCGCCAGCCCGGGAGGACCGACGATGACCGCACGCACGCTGCAACGCGTCTTTGATGCCCTGCCCACGTCCGACGGCGCGGGGGTGAAGCTGCGCCGCGGCATGGGCCAGGCGCCGGGGGCGCGGCTCGACCCGTTCCTGATGCTCGACCACTTCTCGTCCGACGACGCCAACGACTACATCGCCGGATTCCCGGCGCATCCGCACCGCGGCTTCGAGACGGTCACCTACATGATCGACGGCCACTTCCGGCACGAGGACCACCTCGGCCACGTCGGCGAGCTGAAGAGCGGCGGCGTGCAGTGGATGACCGCGGGCCGCGGCATCATCCACTCCGAGATGCCGCAGCAGGAAGCGGGCCGCGTGCGCGGCTTCCAGCTGTGGATCAACCTGCCGGCGCGCGAGAAGATGAAGCCCGCGTCGTACCGCAACATCGAGCGCGAGGAGATCCCGGTCGTCGATCTCGCCGGCGGCGTCCGGGTCAAGGTGATCGCGGGAACGCTCGAGGCCGGCGGGAGCCCGGTGGCGGGCCCGATCCGCGGCGGGGCGACCGACCCGATGATCCTCGACGTCGCGCTGCCGGCGGGCGCCCGCTTCGCGCACCCGATCGCCGCCGGCCGCAACGCGTTCCTGTACGTGTTCGAGGGCAGCGTCGCCGTCGGCGCCGGCAGCGCGGCCGTCGCGCTCGGCACGCATCGCAGCGGATTCCTGTCGGACGGCGATAATGTCGAGATCGCCGGCGGCGCGGAAGGCGGGCGGGCGCTGCTGCTCGCCGGCCGCCCGCTGCGCGAGCCGGTCGTCCAGTACGGCCCGTTCGTGATGAACACGCGCGAGGAGATCGAGCAGGCCATCCGCGATTACCAGTCGGGCGAGCTGACCCGCGCCGCCTGACCCGTTTCGATTCGACCAGGGAGGAGCACCGGATGAAACTCGAACTGTATTTCGGCCCGGGCGCGTGCTCGTTCGTTCCGCACGTGGCGCTCGAGGCGATCAGGGCCGCGACGGGAACGGACTTCGAGCCGCGCCTCGTCAAGCTGCACCGGGACGAGCACAAGACGCCGGAGTACCTGGCGATCAATCCCGACGCCCAGGTCCCGGTGCTCGTCGTCGACGGCAGGCCGCTGACGCAGATCGTCGCGATCTGCGACTTCCTCGACCGCAGCTTTCCGCAGGCGGGCCTGCTGCCGACCGAGCCCTGGGCGCGCGCGCAGGCGATGTCGCGGTTCGCGTGGATGAACAACACCGTGCACCCGACGTTCACCCACGTCTACCGCGCCGGCGAGTTCGCCGAGTCCGATGCGGCGAAGGCGGAGGTGCGAGCGATGGCGGCGGCGCGCCTGCGCCGTCACCTGGAGCGCATCCAGGGATGGGTCGCCGCCGCGGCGCCGTACTGGAACGGGGAGCACCTCGGCCCGCACGACGCCTACGCGTTCACGCTGCTGCGCTGGGGCGGCTTCGCCGGCATCGACCCGAAGTCGCTGCCCGGCTACCTTGCCTACGTCGAGCGGGTGATGGCGGCGCCGCCGGTGGCCGCGGCGCTCGCGCGCGAGCGCATCGCCCTCGACACCTACAAGCCGGCCTGATCCGGCTGCCGGCGCGCGGCGCGGGGCCGCGCCGGCGGACCGGCCGCGTCAGGCGCCGGTGCGCCGCGCGCGCTTCGCGGTCTTGGCGGCCGGAGCCTTCGCCGCGGGAGTCTTGCGTGCCGCGGCGGCGGCCGGGGTCCGCGTCGCCGCCTTCGTCGGCAGGCTTGGTCGTCCGCTTCGCCGCGGCCGCCGGCGCGGCCTTGGATGCCGGCTTGGCAGCTGCGGCGGTCGCGGCAGTCCGGCCGGCCGCCTTGGCGGCGCGAGGCGGCGTGCGCTTCGCCGTCGCCTCGGCCGACGGGACCGCGGTCTTCGTGGTCGCCTTCGGCGCCGGCTCCTTCGCCACCCGTGGGCGCGCCGCGGTCTTCCGCGGCGCCTTCGCGATGCCGTCGCTGCCGCGCGCTTCCTTCGCATCGAGCAGCGCGACCGCCTCCTCGAGCGTCAGCGTGTTGACCTGGTCGCGGTCGGGGATCGTCGCGTTGGTCGTGCCGTGCTTGACGTACGGGCCGTAGCGGCCGGCGTGGAGCTCGACCGGCTTGCCGTCCTTCGGATGGGCGCCCAGCGCGCGCAGCGCCGAGGCGGACGAGCCGCCCCGCGCGCCCCGGCCCTTCCCGCCTTCCTTCACCTCGAACTCGAAGCCGATCTTGCCGTCGGGCTGGCGCACGAGGAACGCCGAGAAGCCGCGCCGCGTGCGCGCCGACACGAACTCGAGCAGGTCGGTCTTGCCGGTGGCGAGCAGCTTCTCCATCTGCGCCCGCTCGACCGGCCGCTGCAGGATCACGCGGCCCGAGCGGAAGTCGCAGGACTTGTCGGGGCCCGTGGCCTTCTCGCAGACGTACGCGCGCTCGGTCTCGAAGACCCGTGAACCGCATTTCGGGCACGCCCCGAGCGGCTCCTTGCCGGTCCAGTCGACGACCTCGTCGCTCTCGGCGTCGTCGCGCTCCGGGAAGTCGAACGACACCTCGTTGGCGTCGGACAGCTTGATCGACGCCGAGAACGGCCGTCCGAGGCGGCTGCGGAAGCCGTCGAGCGGCCCGACGCGGCGCTCCCGCAGCAGGGTCTCGGCCTCGGCCGCCTCGAGCTGGCGGCCGCCCATGATCTTCCAGAACCCGAACTCGCAGGCCTGGCACTGGAACTTCTTGTAGTTCTCGTGCACCTCGCCGCCGCACTTCGGGCAGGGCACCGCCAGCGTCGCGAAGTCGCCGGGGATCGTGTCGCTCTCGAAGCCCTTCGCCTGCCCGACGATGTGCTCGGTCATCGCGACGATCTCGCGCATGAAGTCGCCGCGCGCGAGCTGGCCGTGCTCCATCTGCGCGAGCTTGAACTCCCACTCGGCGGTGAGCTCGGGCGAGAAGAGCTCCGGCACGCCGAGGCCCCGCAGCAGCGCGATCAGCGAGAACGCCTTCGCGGTGGGCTGCAGCTCCTTGCCCTCGCGCAGGATGTACTTCTCGGTGAGCAGCCCCTCGATGATCTGCGCGCGCGTCGCCGGCGTGCCGAGGCCCTTCTCGCGCATCGCCTCGCGCAGCTCCTCGTCGTCGATCAGCTTGCCCGCGCCTTCCATCGCCGACAGCAGCGTCGCCTCGTTGAACCGCGCCGGCGGCCGCGTTTCCTTGGCGGCGACCTCGATCTTCTCGGTCGCGACGGTCTCGCCCGGGGCGACCGGCGTCAGCGTGCCCTCGTCGGCCTGCATCTCCTTGCCGTAGACGGCGAGCCAGCCCGGCGCGACCATCACCTTGCCCTCGGACTTGAACGGCTCGCCCTCGACCCGCGTGATCCGCGTCGTGAGCGTGAACTCGGCCGGCGGATAGAACGCGGCGAGGAAGCGCTTGACGACGAAATCGTAGAGCTTCGCCTCGAGCTCGTTCAGGTGCTTCGGCTGGACCAGCGTGGGGATGATCGCGAAGTGGTCGGAGATCTTGGTGTTGTCGAAGATCCGCTTGTTCGGCCGCACCCACTTCTGCTTCAGGATCTGGCGCGCGAAGCCGCCGTAGGCGTTCGACTCGTCGAGCGCCTCCATCGTCGCGGTCACCGTCGCGAGGTAGTCCTCGGGCAGCGCGCGCGAGTCGGTCCGCGGGTAGGTGAGCGCCTTGTGCTTCTCGTACAGCGCCTGCGCGAGCGACAGCGTCGTGCGCGCCGACAGGCCGAAGCGGCCGTTGGCCTCGCGCTGCAGCGTCGTCAGGTCGTAGAGCAGCGGCGCGATCTGCGTCGACGGCTTCGACTCCTCGGTGACCGCGCCGGGCTTGCCGGCGCAGGCGGCGGCGATCGCGCGCGCCCTGGCCTCGTCCCACAGCCGCTCCGCCCGGGCGTCGGGGTCGTCGTCGGCCTTCCGGAACTTCTCGTCGAACCAGCGGCCGTCGTAGCTGCCGGCGGCGGCGCCGAACGTCGCCAGCACCTCCCAGTAGGGGCGGGCCCGGAACGCGCGGATCTTCTCCTCGCGCTCGACGAGGATCGCGAGCGTGGGCGTCTGCACGCGGCCGACGGTCGTCAGCTGGAACCCGCCCGACTTGGAGTTGAACGCCGTCATCGCGCGGGTGCCGTTGATGCCGACCAGCCAGTCGGACTCGGAGCGGCAGACGGCGGCGTCGGCGAGCGGCTGCATCTGCCCGCCGGTGCGCAGCTGCGAGAAGCCGTCGCGGATCGCGGCCGGCGTCATCGACTGCAGCCACAGCCGCTGGATGGGCTTGGCCGTCTTCGCGTACTGGACGATGTAGCGGAAGATCAGCTCGCCCTCGCGGCCGGCGTCGCAGGCGTTGACCAGCGCCTCGACGTCCTTGCGCTTGATCAGCTTCAGCAGCGTCTTCAGCCGGGTCTCGTTCTTCTCGATCGGCTTCAGCGCGAACTGCGACGGGATCGCCGGCAGGTGCGCGAACGTCCACTTGCCGCGCTTGACCTCCTCCGCCTCGGGCATCCCGATCTCGAGCAGGTGGCCGACCGCCGACGACAGCACGTAGCGGTCGCTCTCGAAGTAGTCGTCGTGGCGGGTGAAGCCGCCCAGCGCCTTCGCGATGTCGGCGGCGACGGACGGCTTTTCGGCGATGATGAGGCTTTTGGTCATTGGCGGGAGGGGGCCCTGGTTGGCGTCGCGGCCCGGCGGCGGCGGCGGCGTTTCCGCCGGAAGGGCGAGAGAGAGGCGTCAGATAGTACCGAAGGACTTGCCGCGGGGGCAAGGAGCAGGGAATCGGCCGTTTGCCCGAGGGACGGCCGGAAAACGGGCCGTCGCGGGCCGGAATGCGGGGAAAAAGCGGCGGGGCGGGTCAGCCCGCGGCCTCCGCACCCGCATTGTGCCGCGATGCGCACGGGGGTCGGCCGCGCTCCGTCACTCGCGGACGCGCCCTTCGGGCCTGGCCTGCGGCCCCGCTCGCTCAGTCGAGGCGCTGCCAGAGCCCGCCGGGGAGCGGCGCCGCCCGCCCGTCGAGCTCGAGCGCGACGAGGGCGGCGAGCACGTCCGAGGCGGGGAGGCCGCTGCGCGCCACCAGCGTGTCGACGTCGGCGCTGGCGTGGCCGAGCGCCGCCAGCACCGCGGCCGCGGTCGCGTCGCCGACCGGGTCCGGCGCGCCCGGGGTCGCGGGCGCGGGCGCGCCGGCAACGGCCGGAAAGCGCAGCTCGTCGAGGATGTCCTGCGCGGTCTCGACGAGCTTCGCGCCCTCGCGGATCAGCCGGTGGCAGCCCTTGGACAGCGGCGAGTGGATCGAGCCGGGCAGCGCGAACACCTCGCGTCCCTGCTCGGCGGCGAGCCGCGCGGTGATCAGCGAGCCGGACGCGAGCGTCGCCTCGACGACCAGCACGCCGCGGGCGAGGCCGCTGATCAGCCGGTTGCGGCGGGGGAAGTTCGCCGCCAGCGGCGGCGTTCCGGGCGCGAAATCCGACACGAGCGCGCCGCGCGCGGCGAGCTCGTGCGCGAGGCTGCGGTTGCGCGCCGGATAGACGCGGTCGGGGCCGGTGCCGATGACGGCGATGCTGCCGCCCGGCTCGCCCAGCGCGCCCCGGTGCGCCGCCGCGTCGATGCCGAGCGCGAGGCCGCTGACGATCGTGAGCCCGCCGGCGGCGAGCGCCGCGGGCGAAGGCCTCGGCGTCGGCGCAGCCCTGCGGCGTCGCGTTGCGGCTGCCGACGATCGCGAGCGCCGGCCGCGACAGCAGCTCGCGGCGGCCGCGGCAGTAGAAGACGGGCGGCGGGTCGGCGATCTCGAGCAGCGCGGCCGGGTAGTCGGCGTCGTCCCAGGCGACGAGCGACGCGTCGGGGGTGTCGGCGAGCCAGCGCAGCGTGTGCGGCGACGCGCTCGGGATCGGGCGCGATCGCGGCGGCTGCTTCGGCGACGACGCGGAGGCGACCGCCGCGCGGCGCTGCGCCGGGGTCGCGTCGAGCACCGCCTCGGGGCTGCCGAACGCCCGCAGCATCTCGACGCAGCGCCCGCGGCGCGACGCCCGCGACCTGCAGCGCGACCCAGGCTTCGGCGCGGGAGTCGATGTTCATGGCCGTCGGGCTCGCGCGCCGCGCTCCGCGCGCAGCGCGACCCTGCCTACGGGTTGCGGACGAAGTCGCCGGCGAAGACGGGATCCGTCGTGTTGATGACGATGGCGTAGGAGACGCGGTCGAAGACGCGGTACACGAACAGCAGGCCGGTGCGCTCGTCGGGAATGTTGAGGTAGCGCTCCGGCTGGTAGAACGTCGTCTGGTCTCGCTGGGTGTCCGTCGTCGACAGGCGATCCGGCTCCTTCGACGGCCGCGGATCGGGGATCGGCGGCACCGCGCGGTAGATCGCGAGCACCGTCCCGACGTCGATGCCGTCGGCGCTGCCCTTGTCGATGGTCACGAGCCAGCCGCGGCTCGCCTCGGTCGCATCGCGGGCGAGGTCGATGATCCGGCCGTTCGACCGGCCTGTCCGGCGCGTGCGGCACGTAGTTGACGACCAGCTGCGCGCGGCGCCGGGATCAGCAGGTCGCCGACGAGGATCTCCTCCGCTCGCGCCGACGATCCGGATCGTCGCCACCTCGCCGAAGCGCTCGACCTTGGCCGTGCCGAGATAGCGATACTCGAAGCCCAGCACGTCCTTGGGGTCGCGTCCAGGAGACGAGCGTGCGCCCGGGCCGGTAGATGTACCAGAGGTCGCCGGCCTTGGGGTCGATGCCGGTCGCGTAGACCAGGTCGCCCTCGCCGCGGATGACCCGCGCGTCGCGGCCGGCGACGATCTGCGCGGCGTTGACGAGGCCTTCGTAACCGGTGACCAGCGGCTTGCTGAGGTAGGGCTCGATGTCCGCCCGGCGGGATGCTCGGGATCGCCTCCGCGTCGATCGGCGTCGAGCGGATCGTCGGCGACAGCCGGACCGTCTCGCGCTCGAGGCGCAGCTGCGGCGCCTGCCCGGGCGCTGCCGCGCACGAGGACGACGACGTCCCCGGGGTAGATCCAGTGCGGGTTCTTGATCTGCTCGCGGTTGAGGCGCCAGATGTCCGGCCACCGCCACGGGTCGCTGCAGGAACTTCTGCGCGATGCCCCACAGCGTGTCGCCCTTTGACCACCGTGTAGCGCTCCGGCACGCCCGGCGCCAGGGCGATGTCGTCCGCGCGCGCGAACCCCGTTGCGAGAACGAGCAGCGCGGCGCCTACCGCGGCCAGGCGCATCGCCATGCTAAACTTCTGACGCATAAAGCCTCTTCCGGTGGGGGCGGGGCTTGCTAACGTCCTAAACCGCCGCAAAATAAGGGCTTAGATGCAATTCTGCATCCCGAGTCTGCATTTTGCAAGCCAAGCACGGCCCGACGTCGATGGCGCTACTCACGATTCTCGAATATCCCGATCCGCGCCTGCGCAAGATTGCGTCGCCCGTGGCGGCCGTGACGCCGGAAATCCGCAGGCTCGTCCGCGACATGGCGGAGACGATGTACGCGGCTCCGGGCGTCGGGCTGGCGGCGACCCAGGTCGACGTCCACAAGCGGGTCATCGTCATCGACATCTCGGAAACGAAGGACGACCTGCGCGTGTTCATCAACCCCGAGATCGTCGCCAGCCGAAGGCGAGGTGATCTGCGAGGAAGGCTGCCTGTCGGTGCCCGGCTACTACGACAAGGTCGCGCGCGCCGAGAAGGTCACCGTGCGGGCGCAGGATCGCGAGGGCAATCCCTTCGAGCTGACCGTCGACGGGCTGCTCGCGGTGTGCATCCAGCACGAGATGGACCACCTGTCCGGCAAGGTGTTCGTCGACCACCTGTCGCTGCTCAAGCGCGCGCGGCTGAACGCGCGGCTGCGCAAGAAGCAGCGGCTCGCGGGCTAGCGGCGTCCTGAGCGTTGCGCGTCGGTCTTGCCGGCACGCCGGCGTTTGCGGTGCCGGCGCTCGAAGCGGTGCTCGGCGCGGGCTTCGAGGTTCCGCTGGTGCTGACGCAGCCGGACCGACCCGGCGGACGCGGCCTGCGTGAGCAGGCGTCGCCGGTCAAGGTGCTTGCGCCGAGGCCCGCGGGCTTGCCTGTGCTCCAGCCGCGCCACGCTCAAGTCCGGCGACGTTCTCGCCGCGGCTCTCCGCGGTCGCCGCTCGACGTGCTGGTCGTCGCCGCCTACGGGCTGATCCTGCCGCCGGCCGTGCTCGCCTGGCCGCGCCACGGCTGCATCAACGTCCACGCGTCGCTCCTGCCGCGCTGGCGCGGCGCGGCGCCGATCCACCGCGCGCTGCTCGCCGGCGACGCCGAGACCGGCGTGACGATCATGCAGATGGAAGCGGGGCTCGACACCGGGCCGATGCACCGGCATCGAGCGCATGCCGATCGGACCGCGCGACACCGGCGGCACGCTGCACGACCGGCTCGCGCAGCTCGGCGCGGGCGCGCTCGTCGCCGTGCTCGGGCAGCTCGCCCGCGACGGCCGGCTCGCCGGCACGCCGCAGCCGGCGGAAGGCGCGACCTACGCCGCGAAGATCACCCGTGCCGACACGGCGATCGACTGGCGCGCGAGCGCGGCGGCCATCGACCGGCAGGTGCGCGCGTTCGACTCCGGCGCCCGGCGCCGTCACGCAGCGCGACGGCGAGCCGGTCAAGATGTGGGTCGCGGAGCCGCGCGCCGGCGCCCGCCGGCGCGGCGCGCCCGGCGACGGTGCTCGCCGTCGACGCGCGGCGTGCTGCTCGTCGCCTGCGGCGAAGGCGCGCTCGCGATCGCCGAGCTGCAGCCGGCGGGCAGGCGCGCATGAGCGCCGCCGCGTACGTGGCCGGCCGGCGCCTTGCCGCCGGCGCGCGCTTCGACGTCACGCCGGCGCCGGCCTAGGATGCAGGAAGCTCAACGCCAGGCCGCGCTCGTCGTCCGCCGCGTGCTCGACGGCACGGCGCTGCCGATGGCGCTCGCCGCCGTCAGCGCCGGCGCCGGCGGCGATCCCGGGCGCCGCCGGGCGCTGGTCCAGGAGCTCGCCTACGGCACGCTGCGGCACTGGGGCACGCTGAGGCGCTGACCGGGCGGCTCGCCGCGAAGCCCGTTCTCCGACCCGGCGCTCGGCGCGCTGGTCGCCGTCGCGCTCTACCAGCTCGACCACACGCGCGCGCCGCCGTTCGCGATCGTCGATCACGCGGTGAACGCCGCGGCCGCCATCGCGCGGCCGGCGGCCAAGGCGCTGGTCAACGCGCTGCTGCGCCGCTACCTGCGCGAGCGCGAGGCGCTGCACGCCGCGGTCCGGCAGGACCCGGTCGCGCGCTGGTCGCACCCGCAATGGTGGATCGACCGCGTGCAGGCCGACTATCCCGACGCTGGCAGGAGGTGCTCGCCGCCGGCAACGAGCGCCCGCCGCTGTCGCTGCGCGTGAACGCCGCGGGTGACGACGCGCGAGGCCTTCGTCGCGGCCTGCGCGGCGGCGTCGATCGGCGCGACGGCCGCGGGCGCGGCCGGCGTGATCGTCGATCCCGCCGCGGCCGGTCGCCGAGCTGCCCGGCTATCGCGAAGGCGCGTTCTCCGTGCAGGATCTCGGCGCGCAGCTCGCGGCGCCGCTGCTCGCGCCCGACGGCCGGCATGCGCGTGCTCGACGCCTGCGCGGCGCCCGGCGGCAAGACCACGCACCTGCTCGAGCTCGCCGACGCTCGAGCTCGTCGCGCTCGACAGCGACGCGGCGCGCCTCGAGCGGGTCCGCGAGAACCTCGCCCGGCTGCAGCTCGCGGCGCGCGACGTGACGGTCGTCGCCGGCGATGCCCGCGCGCCGGCGACGTGGTGGGACGGCCGGCCGTTCGATCGGATCCTCGCCGACGTGCCCTGCACGGCCTCGGGCGTCGTGCGGCGGCATCCCGACGGCAAGTGGCTGCGCCGCGCGTCCGACGTCGCCGGCTTCGCGCGCCGAGCAGGCGCGGATCGCTCGACGCGCTGTGGCCCTGCCTCGCCCGCGGCGGACTGCTGCTCTACGCGACCTGCTCGGTCTTCCGCGCCGAAAACGACGACGTCGTGGCCGCGTTCTGCGCGCGCCACGCCGACGCGTTGCGCGAACCCATCATCCTGCCCGCCGGGGGTCGCCCACACGCGGCGGCCAACTCTTGCCTTCGCTCCCGGGCGCAGAGCACAATCAGGACGGGTTTTTCTACGCGTTGCTCCGCAAGGGCTGACGCCGGAACCTCCGGTGCGCGCCCTGCGCCGAGTACGCTTCGCTCCGATGCCTCTGCGCCGTCGCCGGGGACCGAAGCGCCGTGGTCCCCGCGCCGTTTCCCGGCATGCCGCCCGAACCTGACGTGACTCCTGTCGCCCCCGGTCGCCGCCGCGCGCTGCCGCGCCTCGCCGGGCTCGCGGCCGGGGCCGTGCTCGGCGCCGCTGGCCGCCGGCGTCAGCACGCCCGCGCGGGCCGACGCCATCGGCGTCAAGTCGGCCGAGGTCCGGCAGGACGAGGACGACTACATCCTCAACGCCGAGTTCGAGCTGTCGCTCAACCCGACGCTGGAGGAGGCGCTGCACCGCGGCGTGCCGCTGTACTTCGTGCTCGAGCTTCGAGCGTGGCGCGCCCGCGCTGGTACTGGTTCGACGAGAAGGTCGTCAACGCCTCCGTCGCAGTACCGGGTCGCGTGGAACGCGCTGACGCGGCAGTACCGCGTGTCGAGCGGCCTGTTCGCGCAGACGCTCTACTCGCTGGAGGAGGTCGAGCGCTTCCTGTCGCGCGTGAACTCGCGGCCGCGTCGCGCGCCGCGACCAGCTGCAGAAGGGCGCGCGCTACGAGGCGGCGCTGCGGCTGCGCCTCGACGTCACCAGCTGCCCAAGCCGTTCCAGGTCAACGCGCTCGCCTCGCGCGAGTGGACGCTGCAGTCCGACTGGTACCGCTGGCGTTCGCGCATGAGCGAGCGCCTGCCGTCCCGAGCGCGGAATGTGCCCCATCGGCGGGTGTGGGGGCCTCATGACGCGGCGCTCGGCACCCGCGGCGTGCGCTGGCTGCTGCTGGTCGGGGCCTGCCTCGGCGCGATCTCGCTGTTCCTGCTCGCGACGGCGACGGCCAACACCGAGCTCTTCGCCGGCAGCTACGACGTGCTGCTCGTGCTCAACGGCGACGATGGTCGCGCTGCTGATGGTGCTCGTCGGCTACCAGCTCTGGCGGCTGCGGCGCAACCTGAAGAAGCGGCGTGTTCGGCTCGCGCCTCGCGGTGCGGCTGGTGCTGCTGTTCGCGCTGGTCGCCGTGCTGCCGGGCGCGCTCGTCTACGCGGTGTCGGTGCAGTTCCTCGGCAAGAGCATCGAGAGCTGGTTCGACGTGCGCGTCGACCGCGCGCTCGAAGGGCGGCCTCAACCTCGGCCGCAGCTCGCTCGACTACCTGCTGAAGGAGACGCGGCGAACAAGGCGGACCAGATGGCGCTGGCGCTGTCCGAGGGCGGCGGCGGCACGCCGGGCACGCGCGCTCAACCGCGCGGCCGAGCAGGCCGGCGATCTACGAGGCGGCGCTGTTCTCGTCCACCGGCAGCGTGCTCGCGGTCGGCGGGCATCGGCGGCTCGACGGCGCCGCCCGAGCCGCCGCCCGCGCAGGCGCTGCGCCGCGCGCGGCTGCAGCAGGCGTATTCGGCGATCGAGCCCGCGCCCGACGGCGGGCTGGTGCTGCGCGTGGTCGACGCCGGTCAACACCGACGACCGGCTGGAGCCGCTCAAGCGTCCTGCAGGTCGTCGAGCCGGTGCCGCAAGGCGCTCGCGGCCGACGCCGAGAAGGTGCAGGCCGGCTGGCGCGACTACCAGGAGATCTCGTTCTCGCGCCAGGCGCTGAAGCGCCTCTACGCGCTGACGCTGACGCTGACGCTGCTGCTGGCGCTCACGACGCGCGCTCGGCCTCGCGGTCGTGCTGTCCGAGCGCTTCGCCGCGCCGCTGGGCCTGCTCGCCGAGGGCACGCGCGCCGTCGCGCAGGGCGACTTCACGCGCCGCCAGCCGGTCACGTCGCGCGACGAGCTCGGCGTGCTGACCGAGTCGTTCAACGCGATGACCGCGCAGCTCGCCGACGCGCAGCGACGCGACCGAGGAGAGCCGGCGCGCGATCGAGACGACGAGCGCGTACCTCGAGAGCATCCTCGGCAACCTCTCGGCCGGCGTGCTCGCGTTCGACGACGCGCTACCGGCTGCGCACGGCCAACGCGAGCGCCGCGGTGATCCTGCAGCAGCCGCTCGCCGAGCTGACCGGCGTCGCGCTCGACGGACTGGGGCACGCGCGTGCCCGGCGCTCGCGCCGGTCGGCGGAGCTCGTCGCCGAGGGCTTTCGCGCGAGCCACGACGGCCACTGGCAGCAGCAGGCGGAGCTCGCCGTGGCGAACCTCACGCGCGTGCTGCTGCTGCGCGGCTCGCGCCTGCCGGTGACGCCGGTCGCGGGCTACGTGGTCGTGTTCGACGACGTCACCGACCTCGCGCAGGCGCAGCGCGACGCGGCCTGGGGCGAGGTCGCGCGCCGGCTCGCGCACGAGATCAAGAATCCGCTGACGCCGATCCAGCTGTCGGCCGAGCGCCTCGAGCACAAGCTCGCCGCGAAGCTCTCGAGCGCCGACCAGGAGACGCTCCATCGCGGCGCGCAGACGATCATCGCGCAGGTGGCCGCGATGAAGCACATGGTCGACGATTTCGCGATCTACGCGCGGCAGCCGCGCCCGGGAACGATGCAGGCCGTCGACCTCGCGGCGCTCTTGCTCGACGTGCTCGCGCTGTACGACAATCTGCGGCCGCACCTCGTGCAGTCGATCGCGCCGGCGCCGGTCGTTCATCCAGGGCGAGCCGACCCGCCTGCGCCAGGTGCTCCACAACCTGCTGCAGAATGCCATCGACGCGCAGGCCGACGCGGCGCGAGCCGGGCTACGAGATCACGCTGGAGGCGCGGGACGACGCGGTGACGCTCGCGATCGGCGACGCCGGCCCCGGGTTCGCGGACGACGTGCTGCAGCGGGCGTTCGACCCCTACGTGACGACGAAGGCGAAGGGGACCGGGCTCGGCCTCGCGATCGTGAAGAAGATCGTCGAAGAGCACCACGGGCGCGTCGAGCTCGCCAACCGCGCGCCGCGCGGCGCGCGCGTCACGCTCATCTTTCCCCGCGCCGGCGAGAAACTGGCATAGTATGGACGGCCGATGATTCAAGCCAAGGAAATCCTCATCGTCGACGACGAAGTCGGCATCCGCGAGCTGCTCTCCGAGATCCTGCAGGACGAGGGCTATCGCGTCAGCCTCGCCGAGAACGCGACGGCGGCGCGCGCGTACCGGGCGCGGGCCGCAGCCGGCGCTGGTGCTGCTCGACATCTGGATGCCCGACACCGACGGCGTCACGCTGCTGCGCGAATGGGCGGCGGCGGGCCAGCTCACGATGCCCGTCGTCATGATGTCGGGCCACGGCACGATCGAGACCGCGGTCGAGGCGACCAAGATCGGCGCGTTCGACTTTCTCGAGAAGCCGGTCGGGCTGCAGAAGCTGCTCGGCACCGTGTCGCGCGCGCTCAAGGCGGCGTCGGCGAAGGAGCCGCAGCGCGTGTCGCTGGCGATGCTGGGCTCGGGCGCCGGCGGTGCGCGACGTCGAGCGCCAGCTCGAGCAGCTCGTCGCCGCGAAGAAGCCGATCCTGATCCTCGGCGAGCCCGGCACCGGGCACGACGACGCTGCGCGCGCGCTGCACCTGCCCGAGACGCCGTGGCTCCAGCTGTCGGGCGGCGCGCGTCTCGCGGCCAATCCGCTGTCGCTGCTCGAGGAGGCGCGCGAGGGAACGCTCTACTGCGCCGAGATCGGGCAGTACTCGAAGCTCCGAGCAGAAGGGCCTCGCGTTCCTGCTGCCGAAGCTCGAGCGCGCCAACGTCACGCTGGTCTGCACCAGCGTCGAGCCGCTGGGCAACCTCGCCGCCGAGGGCAAGTTCGACGCGGCGCTGCTGTCGGCGCTCTCCGGCGGCGCCGTGCTGCTGCCGCCGCTGCGCGCGCGGCGCGAGGACATCCCGGCGCTGATCGACCGGTTCTGGGGTGCCGCCGGCGCCGACGCGCCGTCGGCGTCACCGGCGCCGGCGCGCGCGTCGGCCCGCGCGCTCGACGCGGCCTCGCTCAACGCGCTCGCCGGCGCGTACTGGCCGGGCAATCTCGACCACCTGCAGGGCGTGGTCGCCAACCTGTCGCGCACGGCCGGCGAGATCACGCCCGAGCACGTGAAGCGGCTGCTCGGCGAGTCCGCCGCCCCGCCGCGCAGCGTGGCGCCCGAGGTCACGGCGCGCTTCTTCGACCTGCCGCTGCGCGAGGCGCGCGAGGCGTTCGAGCGCATCTATTTCGAGCAGCTGCTGGGACGCGAGCAGAGCAACATGAGCAAGGTCGCCGAACAGGCCGGGCTCGAGCGCACGCACCTGTACCGGAAGCTGAAGCAGCTCAACATCCGCTTTTCCCGGCGCGGCGATGACAACGCCGGCTGATTCCGACGCCGACGCCCGGGTGGCCGTGGCCGAGCCGCCGGCCGACCACTCGAAGAAGGCGCTCGTGCCGCTGATGATCGGCGCGATCGGCGTCGTCTACGGCGACATCGGCACCTCGCCGCTGTACACGCTGCGCCAGTGCTTCACCGGCGCGCACCAGCTGCCGCTCACCGCCGAGAACGTCTTCGGCATCATGTCGATCATCTTCTGGGCGCTGGTGATCATCGTCACGCTGAAGTACATCAGCCTGATCATGCGCGCCGACAACCGCGGCGAGGGCGGCATCCTCGCGCTGACGGCGCTGGTCGCGCGCGGCCTCGAGCCCGGGACGAAGCGCCGGTGGTGGCTGGTCGGGTTCGGCATCTTCGGCGCGGCGATGTTCTACGGCGACGGCATGATCACGCCGGCGATCTCGGTGCTCGGCGCGGTCGAGGGCCTCGAGATCATCACGCCGCGGCTGCACCCGTTCATCGTGCCGGTGACGCTCGTGATCATCGTCGGGCTGTTCGCGATCCAGAAGCGCGGCACCGCGAGCGTGGGCCTGCCTGTTCGGCCCGGTGATGTGCGTCTGGTTCATCGTGCTCGCGGTCCTCGGGGCGGTCGAGATCGCCGGCCATCCGAAGATCCTGGCGTCGGTCAACCCGGTCTATGCGGTGCGCTTCGTGCTCGCGAACCCGTGGCTCGCGTTCCTCGCCCTGGGCGCCGTCGTGCTGGCGGTCACCGGCACCGAGGCGCTGTACGCCGACATGGGCCACTTCGGCGCGAAGCCGATCCGGCGCGCGTGGTTCTTCTTCGTCGGCCCCGCGCTGGTGCTCAACTACTTCGGCCAGGGCGCGCTGCTGCTCGACGACCCCGCGGCGATCAAGAATCCGTTCTACCTGCTGGCGCCCTCGTGGGCGCTCGTCCCGCTGGTGATCCTCGCGACCAGCGCGGCGATCATCGCGTCGCAGGCGGTGATCTCCGGCGCCTTCTCGCTGACGCGCGCCGCGATC
Organism: uncultured beta proteobacterium; assembly: GCA_963832705.1. Classification (GTDB taxonomy): domain Bacteria; phylum Pseudomonadota; class Gammaproteobacteria; order Burkholderiales; family Casimicrobiaceae; genus CAIWHR01. The sequence goes on from CAWHVP010000009.1 coordinate 81,153, forward strand.
CAGATGGGCTACGCCCCGCGGCTCAAGCTGATGCACACGTCGGCGCGCGAGATCGGCCAGATCTACGTGCCGTTCATCAACTGGACGCTGCTGGTCGCGGTCATCCTGCTGGTCCTCGGCTTCCGGAGCTCGGACAACCTCGGCGGCGCGTACGGCATCGCGGTGACGCTCGCGATGCTGATCGACTCGGTGCTGATCTTCTTCGTGATGCGGCGGATCTGGCGCTGGGCGCCGGCGCTGGCCTTCGGCGTCGTCGTGCCGCTGGCGATGATCGACTTCGCCTTCCTCGCGTCGAATTCGCTCAAGATCCCCGACGGCGGCTGGTTCCCGCTCGCCATCGGCGCCGTCGTGTTCACGCTGCTGACGACGTGGAAGAAGGGCCGCACGGTGCTGCTCGAGCGCCTGAACGAGGACACGATGCCGCTCGACATCTTCATCGAGAGCATCGCGACCAGCCCGCCGACGCGCGTGCCCGGCACCGCGGTGTTCCTCACGTCGACGGCCGACCGCGTCCCGCACGCGCTGCTGCACAACCTCAAGCACAACAAGGTGCTGCACGAGCGCGTCGTGTTCCTGACGATCGTCACGCGCGACATCCCGCGCGTGCGGCCGGCCGAGCGCGTCGCGATCGACGACCTGGGCTGCAACTTCTGGCAGATCCGCGCCGATTTCGGCTTCGTCGAGGAGCCGGACGTGCCCGGCGCTGCTCGAGGCCTGCAACCGCCACGGCTTCGAGTTCGACATGATGGACACGTCGTTCTTCGTCTCGCGCGAGACGCTGATCGCCACGGCGACGCCGGGCATGGCGCTGTGGCGCGAGAAGCTGTTCGTCTCGATGTCGCGGAACGCGGTCAAGGCGACCGACTTCTTCCGCATCCCGACCAACCGCGTGGTCGAGCTGGGAACGCAGGTCGAGCTCTGACGGAGGCAGGAAAGACCGCCCTCACCCGCCGCTTTCGCGGCACCCTCTCCCGCGCGCGGGAGAGGGTCGGGGTGAGAGGGCAGCGCTGTCGCGTCAGCCGGCGGCGATCTGCCCGCGCATCGACTGCAGCGCCTTGCTCTCGATCTGGCGGATGCGCTCGGCGGACACGCCGTACTCGTCGGCGAGGTCCTGCAGCGTGGCGGCGTCGTCCTCGCGCAGCCAGCGCGCCTCGATGATCCGGCGGCTGCGCGCGTCGAGCCGCTCGAGCGCGCGCTGCAGCCCCTGCGTCCGGCTGCGGCCCGTCTCGGCCCGTTCGTAGATCTGCGCCGGGTCGTCGTCCGCGTTGGTCAGGTAGGCGATCGGCGTGACCGTCTCGCCGTCGTCGCCCGGCTGCGGATCGAGCGCGACGTCCTGGCCGGACAGCCGCGTCTCCATCTCGACGACCTCCTCGGGCTTGACCCCGAGCTCCTTCGCGATCGCCTTCACCTCGGACTTCGTCAGCGCGTGCGTGCCGGGCTTCATGCTGCGCAGGTTGAAGAAGAGCTTGCGCTGCGCCTTGGTCGTGGCGATCTTGACCAGCCGCCAGTTGCGCAGGATGTACTCGTGGATCTCGGCGCGGATCCAGTGCAGCGCGAAGCTGACAGGCGCACGCCGCGCTCCGGGTCGAACCGGCGGACGGCCTTCATCAGGCCGATGTTGCCTTCCTGGATCAGGTCGGCCTGCGGCAGGCCGTAGCCGACGTACTTGCGGCTCACGGCGACGACGAGGCGCAGGTGCGACAGCACCAGCGAGCGGGCGGCGTCGATGTCGCCATCCTTCTGCAGGCGGCGGCCGAGCTCGACTTCCTGCTCCACCGACAGCAGCGGGAAGCGGTTGACCGCCTGGATGTACTGATCCAGGCTGCCCAGCGAGGCCGGGGTCGGGAAGGACAGTGCGGCTCCGGTCATGTTCGTCTCCTGATTCTCGGGCGGTCGCTCGGCACGGGCCGAAACCCGACGTCAGCAACCATCGTGCCCTATCTTAGCACTCACGCGCATGAGAGTGCTAAATGGGGCCGAAAGTTCCCGACTGCAATGCTCGGGTACAACGGGCGGGTTGCAGACCTGCGTGTTCTCCACCGTGTCTTCGACCGCCGGCGGATCCGGAAATTCCCGCGCGAACCGGGCGCCGGATCCACGACCGGCAAGGGGAGTGACGAGAGTCAGCGCCCACTTACGCGAACCGGCCCGGTGCCGGCGAGACCGCGTCGCCGACCCGTTCAGCCGACCAGCGCCTCGACGAACTCGGCCGCGACGAAGGGCTTCAGGTCGTCCAGGCCTTCGCCGACGCCGATGAACCGGAGCGGGATCGGGTGCTGCTTGGCGATGGCGGCGAGGACGCCGCCCTTGGCCGTGCCGTCGAGCTTGGTGACGACGAGGCCGGTGAGCGACAGCGCCTGCGTCGAACGCCTGGACCTGGGCCAGCGCGTTCTGGCCGGTGTTGGCGTCGAGCACCAGCAGCGTCTCGTGCGGCGCCGCCGGGTCGGCCTTCTGGATCACCCGCCGCACCTTGCGGATCTCCTCCATCAGGTGCAGCTGCGTCGGCAGCCGGCCGGCGGTGTCGGCGAGGACGACGTCGATGCCGCGCGCCCGGGCGGCGGCGATCGCGTCGAACATGACGGCGGCCGGGTCGCCGCTCTGCTGCGCGATGACGGCGACGTTGTTGCGCTCGCCCCAGACGGTCAGCTGCTCGCGCGCCGCCGCGCGGAAGGTGTCGCCGGCGGCGAGGAGCACCGACAGGCCCTGCGCCTGCAGGTGCTTGGCGAGCTTGCCGATCGAGGTCGTCTTGCCGGCGCCGTTGACGCCGGCGATCATGATGACGAACGGCCGCGCGTCGGTGATCGTCGAGCGGCTGCTCGAGCGGCGCGAGGAGGTCGAGCAGCGCCGCCTTCAGCAGCGTCTTCGGCTCGGCATCGCCTCCCGCGCGCTTCCACCGCGCGGACAGGTCGTCGAGCAGTGCCCGCGTCGCCGGCATGCCGACGTCGGCGGTGATCAGCGCCGTCTCGAGCTCCTCGAGCGTCTCGTCGTCGAGCGTGCGGCGCGACAGCGCGCCGGCGAGCTTCTCGCGCGAGCGCGCGAGCCCGTCCTTCAGCCGCTCGGTCCACGACTTCCTCTCGCCGGCCTCGGCGGGCTCGGTGGCGGACTTGCGCTTGAAGAGGTCGAACATGGGCGGGGTCGGCGCGCTGAAAAGCCGGGGCGGAACCGGAACGGCGAAGCTATAATTTTACCCTGCCCCGCCGCCCCGCCCGGGACGGCGCCCCTCCATCCCGCCGGACGAACCTTCCTTGCCGAGCGCCGCCCCCCATCGCGTGCGCATCATCGGCGGCCGCTGGCGCCGCCGCCTGGTGCACTTTCCCGGCCTCGGCCGACCTGCGTCCCACGCCCGACCGGGTGCGCGAGACGCTGTTCAACTGGCTGGGCCAGGACCTGTTCGAGCTCTCGCTGCCTCGACCTCTACGCCGGCAGCGGCGTGCTGTCGCTCGAGGCGCTGTCGCGCGGCGCGGGACTCGCCGTCGCCGTCGACCGCAACCGCAGGCTGATCGCCGCGCTGGAGGAGACCGGGCGCGCGCTGGGCGCGCAGGGGCTGGAGACGCACTGCCGCGAGGCGCGCGCGTTCCTCGCGCGCCGAGCGCCGCAGCTTCGACGTGATCTTCCTCGACCCGCCGTTCGCCGACGATCCGTGGGACTGGCTGCTGCCGGCGTGCGCGGAGCGCCTCGCGCCGGGCGGGTACATCTATGCCGAGGCGCCGCGCCCGCTCGTCCCGCCGCCCCCGCTCGTGCCGTGGCGCAGCGACAAGGCGGGGCTCGTGCATTATCATCTTTTCGCGATGGGGTCAGAGCCGTGATGCGACGCGGGCTTTGACGCTGCGGTACGCTCCCCTGCACGGCGTCGAATTACAGCTCCGACCCCCACCATGCTCACGGCCGTCTATCCGGGCACCTTCGATCCGTTCACCAACGGCCACGAGGACATCGTCCGCCGCGCCGCGAGCGTGTTCGGGCGGGTCATCGTCGGCATCGCCGACAGCAAGGCGAAGCAGCCGTTCTTCACCGTCGCCGAGCGGGTGGAGATCGCGCGCGAGGTGCTCGCGCCGCTCGCCAACGTCGAGGTGACGTCGTTCTCGTCGCTGCTGATGGATTTCGCGCGCGCCAGGGGGCGCGCGTCGTCCTGCGGGGGCTGCGCGCCGTGTCGGACTTCGAGTACGAGTTCCAGATGGCGGGGATGAACCGCAACCTGCACCCGGAGATCGAGACGATGTTCCTGACGCCGTCCGAGCAGCACATGTTCATCTCGGCGACGATCGTGCGCGAGATCGCCCGCTTCGGCGGCGACGTCTCGAAGTTCGTGCCGCCGGCCGTGGTGCCGAAGCTCCGGGCGAAGGTCGCCGAGATCAACGGGACGGCGCCGGCCTAGGAAGGCGCGCCTGCCGCGCGGCGGCGCGACCCACATCAACGCAACGAGGGAACTGGCGCCATGGCGCTGATGATCACCGACGAATGCATCAACTGCGACGTCTGCGAGCCCGAGTGCCCGAACGACGCGATCTCGCAGGGGCCGGAGATCTACCAGATCGATCCGGACAAGTGCACCGAGTGCGTGGGCCACTTCGACACGCCGCAGTGCGTCGAGGTCTGCCCGGTCGACTGCATCCCGGTCGAACCCGGACCGCGTCGAGACGAAGGACCAGCTGCAGCGCAAGTACGAGGCGCTGATGGCGGCGAAGAAGGACTGACGCCGCGGCGGCCCCTCGGCGCCCGCCCCGCCGCCCGAAGTGATCGGGGGCGGTCACCTGAGCGCCCGCCCGGCCGCCCGAAGAGAGGCGCTGAGCGCCCGCTCGGGGGGAGGCGAACGAAGTGAGCTCGGGGGCATCACCTCAGCGCTGGCAGCGCGGGCACCACGACGTCGCGCGCCCGCCCAGGCGCCTCATCCTGATCGGCGCGCCGCAGACGCGGCAGGGCTCGCCCTCGCGGCCGTAGACGAAGTAGTCGAGCTGGAAGTAGCCGGGCTCGCCGTCGCTGTCGACGTAGTCGCGCAGCGTCGAGCCGCCCTTGGCGATCGCGTCGGTCAGCGTCTCCCGCACCGTCTGCACGAGCCGTGTCGAGCCGTGCCCGCGACAGCCGGTGCGCCGGCGTCGTCGGCCGGATGCCGGCGCGGAACAGCGCCTCGTTGGCGTAGATGTTCCCCACGCCGACGACGAGGTGGTTGTCCATCAGCGCGAGCTTGATCGCCGCGCCGCGCCGGCGCGTCGCCGACCACAGGTAGTCGGCGTCGAACGCGGCGTCGAAGGGCTCGGGCCCGAGCCGGGCGAGCAGCGGGTGCGCCTCGCCCGTCCCGGGCACCCACAGCATCGCGCCGAAGCGCCGCGGATCGTGGTAGCGCACGGTCACGCCGCTGTCGAGCACGATGTCGACGTGGTCGTGCGGCCGGCGCGGCGGCGCCGCCGTGAACGCGCGCAGGCTCCCCGTCATGCCCAGGTGGACGAGCAGCGTGTCCTCGCCGAGGCGAAAGAGCAGGTACTTGCTGCGGCGATCGACGCGATCGATCGTGCGGCCCTCGGCCCGCCGCGCAAGGTCCGGCGGGAACCGGCCAGCGCAACCGGGGGTCATAGACCCGCAAGGCCGCGATGCGGCGGCCCTGCACGTGCGCGACGAGGCCGCGGCGCGTGGTCTCGACTTCGGGCAGTTCCGGCATCGGCGGGAAATCTCGGGGCGCGTGGGACAGGCACGGGCGGCGCAGGCAAAGCACGGCGCCGCCGATTTGTTGCGCCGCCGAATATACCCTAACATCCAAGGCCGCCATTTCCGCGGCGCGGGCGTGCCGGCATCGATGCCGGCGTTCGCGCCGCGGCCCGCGCCCTCCTCGGGATTCACACGATGTCCGAAGCTTCGCCTCCCCTTCGTCCGCGACCGGTCGTCGCCGCGGCTCTCCTGGCGCTCGCCTGCGCGCTCGCGCTGCCGGGTGCCGCGTTCGCGCAGGCGGAGCGGCCGCCCGCCGTGGCGCCCGCTGCCGCGCCGGACCCGACGCCGACGCCGCCCCGGCGGTGAAGCCCGCCGAGCCCCGGCGCCGACGCCCGCACCCGGCGCGATCAATGACGGCGGCGCACCCAAGGGCGCCGGTGCGCCCGCGGTGAAGTCCGGCCTCACCGCCGACCTCATGTACCGGATCCTGATCGGCGACGTCGCGATGCAGCGCGGCGAGCCGGCCGTCGCGGCGCGGGCGTACTTCGAGGCGGCGCGGGAGGCGCGCGATCCCGTGCTCGCGCGCCGCGCCACCGAGATCGGCCTGATGGCGCGGCAGAAGGGTCTGGCCGTCGAGGCCGCCAAGCTGTGGAGCGAGCTCGATCCCTCCGCCGAGCGTCCGAAGCAGGTGATCGCCACCGCCGGCAGCGGCGGCGGCGCGCGGAGCGCCGACGCGGGCGACGACGAGCTGAAGACGCAGCTCGAAAAGGCGCTGGCGGCGCAGGCGGCGGCCTCGCCGGCGGCGCTCGCCGAGGCGTTCCTCCAGCTCAACAACCTGCTGGCGCAGGAGGCCGATCGCGCGGCGACGTACAAGCTCATCGCCGCCGTCGCCGAGCCGTACCCGAACGGTTCCCGAGGCGCACTACGCGGTCGCGCTGGCGGCGCTGCACGCCGGCCTCAAGGACATGGGCATGCGCGCGAACGCGATGCGCAGCGTCGATCGCGCGCTGGCGCTGAAGCCCGGCTGGGAGCGCGGCGGTGGTGCTGAAGTCGGAGATCCTCGCCGTCGAATCGCCGGCGGCGGCGATCGCGTACCTCGAGGGCGCCGTCAAGGCCGACCCCGCGTCGCAAGCCGCTGTCGGGGGCGCTCGCGCAGCTCTACATCGAGCAGAAGCGCTACGCCGACGCGCGCGCGATGTTCGAGCGGCTGTGGGAGCAGGACAAGTCGGCGCGCGAGTTCGAGTTCGGCGCGGCCGTGCTGTCGGTGCAGATGAAGGACTGGGCGACGGCCGAGCGGCTGCTGCTCGACCTCAAGAGCGCGGGCTACGGCGAGAACGGCGTCGTCGAGTTCTATCTCGCGCAGGTCGCCGAGGAGCAGGGGCGCTACGACCTCGCGATCGAGCGCTACCGCGCCGTGCCCGAGGGCGAGCGGCAGTGGCAGGGCCAGGCTGCGCATCGCCGCGGTCATGGCCAAGCAGAAGCGCGTCGACGAGGCGCGGAAGTACCTGCGCGAGCTGCCGGCGGTCACGATCGACGAGAAGGTCCAGGTGCGCCAGGCCGAGGCGCAGCTGCTGCGCGACGCCGGCGAGTACGCCGCCGCCTACAAGCTGCTGACGCAGGCGCTGGACGACTTCCCCGACAACCCGGACCTGCTCTACGACACCGCGATGGTCGCGGAGAAGCTCGACAAGATCGACGTCGCGGAGGCGCGCCTGAAGCGCCTGATCGAGCTCTCTCCCGACAACGCGCAGGCGCTGAACGCGCTGGGCTACACGCTGGTCGACCGCACGACGCGGACGCAGGAAGGGCATGCGCTGATCGAGAAGGCGCTGAAGCTCTCGCCGGACGACCCGTTCATCCTCGACAGCATGGGCTGGGCGCTGTATCGCATGGGCAAGCTCGACGACGCCGAGACGTACCTGCGCCGCGCGATGGCCGAGCGGCCGGATGCGGAGATCGCCGCGCACCTCGGCGAGGTGCTGTGGGTGAAGGGCGATCGCGCGTCGGCGAAGGAGGTCTGGCAGTCGCAGCTGAAGTCGACGCCGGACAACCCGGTGCTGCTCGACACGGTACGACGGCTTGCGCCCTGACGCCGTGCGCGTCGCGGCTGTGCCCGGGGCGACGGCGCGCGCGCGGTGGCGCGAACGGTGCCGCGGCACCGCGCTCGTCGCGATGGCCGCGCTCCTCGTCGCGGCCTGCGCCGGCACGCCGCCGGGAACGCGCCGGCCGGCGCCCGAGTTCGCGTTCGCGGACCCGCCGTTCGCCGTCGACGGCAGGCTGTCCGCCCGGCACGCGGGCGACGCCGTCGCCGTGCACTTCGCCTGGCGCCACGATCCGCCGCGCGACGAGCTCGATCGTCACGACGCCGCTCGGCCAGACGGTCGCCGAGCTGTCGGGCGACACGGCCGCGGGCCGCGTCGAGGTGCGCATGGCCGACGGCCGGCGCGACGCAGGCCGCCGACTGGCCGACGCTGACCGAGCGCGCGCTGGGGTTTCCGCTGCCGGTGTCCGGGCTGGCCGCGTGGATCCGCGCGGAGCCGCGCCGCGGCTCGGCATACTCGGTCGAAGCCGACGCCGAGGGCCGCGTCGCCGTGCTGCGGCAGGACGGCTGGGAGGTCGTCTACGATTACGCCGACGCCGGCGCGCGGCGCGCCGCTGCGCGTGCGGGTCACCTATCCCGAGTTCGAGATCCGCGTGGTGATCGACCGATGGCGCTGACGCGCCCGGCCACGACCGCCGCGGCGGTGCCCGGCGGCGGCTCCGCGGCGTCGCTGGTCGTGCCGGCGCCGGCGAAGCTCAACCTCTTCCTGCACGTGACGGGGCGGCGTCCCGACGGCTACCACACGCTCGAGTCGCTGTTCGTCGCGCTCGACTTCGGCGACACCGTCACGCTCACGCGCCGCGACGACGGCGCGATCGTGCGCACCGCCGACGTGCCCGGCGTCCCGGCCGAGGCCGACCTCGCGGTCCGCGCCGCGCGGGCGCTGCAGCGCGCGACCGGGACGCCGTTCGGCGTCGAGATCGCCGTCGACAAGCGCATTCCCGCGGGCGGCGGCCTGGGCGGCGGCAGCTCGGACGCGGCGAGCGTGCTGCTCGCGCTCAATCGCCTGTGGGGCCTCGGCCTCGACCGCGCGGCGCTGATGGAGATCGGCCTCGCGCTGGGCGCCGACGTGCCCGTTCTTCGTCTTCGGCGCGCCGGCGCTCGCGCGCGGCGTCGGCGAGCGGCTGACGGCGCTGTCGCTGCCGCCGTTCTGGGTCGCGGTCGTCGCGCCCCCGGTGAGCGTGCCGACCGCGACGATCTTCGCCGCGCCGGAATTGACACGCGCGGCGCCGTCGGCGAAAATGGAAGTCTTTTCCGAAGGTTATGGCCGGAATGACCTGCAGGCAGTCGCCGTTGCACGTTTTCCGGACATTGCCGTGGCGCTCGCGTTTCCTGGCAAAGCGGTCGCCGACGGCGCGGATGACGGGATCCGGCGGTTGCGTGTTCGCAAGGTTTGCGTCCGAAGCCGAGGCCGCGGCAGCGCTCGCGGGACTCGCCGCCGCGGTGCCGGGCGCGCGTGGCTTCGTCGCACGGACGCTGTCGCGCCATCCTCTCGCGGCCTTTGCATGATCATCGGAACGGGTCCCGCCGTTCGGGACCCGATCGACCCGCAAGGGTCCGACCGTTTGTACCGCTGGGGAGTCGCCAAGTGGTAAGGCACCGGATTTTGATTCCGGCATTCGTAGGTTCGATCCCTACCTCCCCAGCCACTCCCTCTCCCGGCCGGCGCGCTCGCGCGCCGGCTTCCTGCCCGGCTCCCGGGGCGGATCGCCATGGCCCATGAACGGATGAGGGTCTTCACCGGAAACGCCAACCCCCGGCTCGCCGAAGCGGTGTGCACGCACCTGCACACCGGCCTCGGCCGCTGCATCGTCTGCCGGTTCTCCGACGGCGAGGTGATGGTCGAGCTGCTCGAGAACGTCCGCGGCCGCGACGTGTTCATCCTGCAGTCGACCTGCGCGCCGACGAACGACAACCTGATGGAGATCATGGTGATGGCCGACGCGCTGAAGCGCGCCTCGGCCGGGCGCATCACCGCGGCGATCCCCTACCTCGGCTACGCGCGGCAGGACCGGCGCCCGCGCTCGGCGCGCGTGCCGATCAGCGCCAAGGTCGTCGCCGACATGATCACCACCGTCGGCGTCAACCGCGTGATGACGATGGACCTGCACGCCGACCAGATCCAGGGCTTCTTCAGCATCCCCGTCGACAACATCTACGCGACGCCGATCCTGCTGGGCGACCTGTGGAAGCAGAACTACGACGACCTCCTCGTCGTCTCGCCGGACGTCGGCGGCGTCGTGCGCGCCCGCGCGATCGCCAAGCGCCTCGACTCCGACCTCGCGATCATCGACAAGCGCCGCCCGCGCGCCAACGACTCCGAGGTGATGAACATCATCGGCGACGTCGAGGGCCGCACCTGCGTGATCATGGACGACATCGTCGACACGGCGAACACGCTGTGCAAGGCGGCCACCGCGCTGAAGGAGCACGGGGCGAAGAAGGTGCTCGCGTACTGCACGCACCCGGTGCTCTCCGGCGGCGCCGTCGCCCGCATCGCGGCGTCGGAGCTCGACGAGATCGTCGTCACCGACACGATCCCGCTGACCGCCGAGGCGCGCGCCTGCCCGCGCATCCGCTCGCTGTCGGTCGCGCAGCTCCTCGCCGAGACGATGACGCGCGTGTCCAACGAGGAGTCGGTGAGCTCGCTGTTCACCGAATAAGTAGGGTCAGACACCACTTCCCGCGGCGCGAACGGCTGCGCGGCTGGCAGAGGTCACCGCTTATCCGATTTGCGGGGTCGACGATTTTCCGGTTATAATTCAAAGCTTTCCCCCGACGACCTCGGGGATGTCGCCAACCGCGGACGACCGGCGACGTGCGCCGCGCTCGCGCACCCCAGGAAGGCCGCAGACATCGGGAGCTCCACCATGCAATTCGAATTCACCGCCTTTCCGCGCACCGGCGAAGGCCGCGGCGCCAGCCGCCGCCTGCGTCGCTCGGGCCGCGCCCCCGCCATCGTCTACGGCGGCACCACCGCGCCGCAGCCGGTCGAGCTCGACCACAACGCGCTGTTCCACGCGCTGCGCAACGAGGCGTTCCACGCGTCGATCCTGACGATGACGCTCGACGGCGCCGTGACCAAGGTGCTGCTGCGCGACGTCCAGATGCATCCGTTCAAGCAACGAGATCCTGCACGTCGACTTCCAGCGCGTCGACGAGAACCGCGCCATCCACATGCGCGTGCCGCTGCACTTCGCCAACGCCGAGGTCTCGCCCGCGTTCAAGCTGTCCGGCGCGCTGATCAGCCACATCACGACCGAGGTCGAGATCGCCTGCCTGCCGAAGGACCTGCCCGAGTTCATCGAGGTCGACCTGGCGGAGATGACCACGCAGCGCGCGATGCACGTCTCGGACCTCAAGCTCCCGGCGGGCGTCTCGGTGGTCCGGCGCGGCAAGGCCAACCCGGTCGTGGCGGCCGCGGTCGTGCCCAAGGCCAACGTCGAGGCCGAAGCCGAAGCCGCGGCAGCGGCGGAAGGCGCCGCGGCCCCGGCGGCGGAAGCCGCGGCCAAGGCCGAGCCCGCGAAGAAGGCCCCGGCCAAGGAAGAGAAGAAGAAGTAATCCGGGCATCCGCCTCGGCACGAAGGCCCGCCGGTTCTTTCGCGGCGGGCCTTTTTCGTTGACGGGCGCGGCACCGACCATCCCATGGGCACCCCCGTCCGTCTCGTCGTCGGCCTCGGCAACCCGGGCCGCCAGTACGAAGCGACCCGGCACAACGCCGGGTTCTGGTTCGTCGACGCGCTCGCCGCGCGCCTGGGCGCCTCGTTCGCCGGCGAGGCGAAGTTCCACGGCCGCATCGCGCGCGCCGTCGGCGACCTGCGGCTGCTGGAGCCCGGCGACCTACATGAACCTGTCGGGCCGCGCGGTGGGCGCGGTCGCGCAGTTCTTCGGCATCGCGCCCGCCGAGATCCTCGTCGTCCACGACGAGCTCGACCTCACGCCCGGCGAGGCGCGAGCTCAAGTTCGGCGGCGGAACCGCCGGCCACAACGGGCTGCGCGACATCGCCCTCCACCTCGGCGGGCCGGAGTTCTGGCGGCTGCGGATCGGCATCGGCCATCCGCGCGACTCCGCGATCGCGCAGCAGCCCGTCGCCGATTACGTACTGCAGCCGCCGCGCGCGAACGAGCTCGCGGCGATCGAGGATGCGCTCGCGCGCGCGCTCGACGCCTGGCCGGCGATCGCCGCCGGCGAGACGGAGCGCGCGATGACGGCGCTGCACACGCGCAAGGACCAGGAGCCAAAATGAGCCTCAAATGCGGCATCGTCGGCCTGCCGAACGTCGGCAAGTCGACCCTCTTCAACGCGCTGACCAAGGCCGGCATCGCCGCCGAGAACTATCCGTTCTGCACGATCGAGCCGAACGTCGGCATCGTCGAGGTGCCCGACCCGCGCCTTGCGGTCCTCGCCTCGATCGCCCGTCCGGAGCGCGTGCTGCCGGCGGTCGTCGAGTTCGTCGACATCGCCGGCCTCGTCGCGGGCGCGTCCAAGGGCGAGGGCCTCGGCAACAAGTTCCTCGCCAACATCCGCGAGACCGACGCGATCGCGCACGTCGTGCGCTGCTTCGAGGACGAGAACGTCGTCCACGTCACCGGCCGCGTCAACCCGGTGTCCGACATCGAGACGATCAACACCGAGCTGGCGCTGGCCGACCTCGCGACCGTCGACAAGCAGATCGCGAAGTACGAGAAGCCGGCGCGCGCCGGCGACAAGGAGGCCCAGCGCCTCGTCGCCGTGCTGAAGAAGGTCGAGGCGGTGCTGAACGAGGGCCGCCCCGCGCGCACCGCGGAGCTCTACCACGAGGAGGAGGCGCTGCTGCAGCCCTTCTTCCTGCTGACGATGAAGCCGGCGATGTACGTCGCCAACGTCGCCGAGGGCGGCTTCCACGACAACCCGCTGCTCGCGGCGGTCGAGGCGCACGCGGCGAAGGAGAAGGCGCCGGTCGTTCCCGTCTGCGCGGCGATGGAGGCCGAGATCGCCGATCTCGACGGCGACGACAAGCTCGCGTTCCTCGCCGACCTCGGCCTCGCCGAGCCGGGCCTCGACCGCGTCGTCCACTCGGGCTACAAGCTCCTCGGCCTGCAGACGTACTTCACCTGCGGGCCGAAGGAAGTGCGCGCGTGGACGATCCACGTCGGCGACACCGCGCCGAAGGCGGCCGGCGTCATCCACACGGACTTCGAGCACGGCTTCATCCGGGCCGAGGTCATCTCCTACGCCGACTTCGTCGCGTGCAACGGCGAGCACGGCGCGAAGGAGGCCGGCAAGATGCGGCTCGAGGGCAAGGAGTACGTCGTGCACGACGGCGACGTCATGCACTTCCGCTTCAATGTCTAGGCCATTCCGCCGCGCGGGCGAGCTGCCCGCGCTCGACCTCGCGGCGCCGAGGCGATGACGCGCCTCCGCTTCACCAAGATGCAGGGCCTCGGCAACGATTTCGTCGTGCTCGACGGCGTGCGCCAGCAGGTGGCGCTGACGCCGGCGCAGCTGCGCCGGCTCGCCGACCGGCGCTTCGGCGTCGGCTGCGACCAGGTGCTCGTCGTCGAGAAGGCCTCGCGCGACGGCGTCGACTTCCGCTACCGGATCTTCAACGCCGACGGCGGCGAGGTCGAGCAGTGCGGCAACGGCGCGCGCTGCTTCGTCAAGTTCGTCCGCGACCAGGGGCTCACGGACAAGCGCGAGATCCGCGTCGAGACCGCCGGCGGCGTGATCGCGCCGGTGCTGCGCGAGGAAGGGGCGATCACCGTCGTCAGCGTCGACATGGGCGTGCCGCGCTTCGCGCCGGCGGACATCCCGTTCGTCGCCGACGGCGAGGCGCTCGTCCACCGCATCGACGTCGGCGGGACGGCCGTCGAGGTCAGCGTCGTGTCGATGGGCAACCCGCACGCCGTGCAGGTCGTCGCCGACGTCGACGCGGCGCCGGTGACGACGCAGGGACCGTTGATCGAGCGGCACCCGCGCTTCCCGCAGCGGGTCAACGCCGGCTACATGCAGGTGCGCGATCGCGCTAACATTCGGCTGCGCGTGTGGGAGCGCGGCGCCGGCGAGACGCTCGCCTGCGGCACCGGCGCCTGCGCCGCCGTCGTCGCCGGCATCCGCCGGGGGCTGCTCGATCCGGTGGTGCGCGTCGAGACGCGCGGCGGCGCACTGGACATCGCGTGGCCGGGACCCGGCGCGCCGGTGACGATGACCGGGCCCGCGGCGACGGTGTTCGAGGGTGAATGGGAAGTGCCCGCCGGTTGAGCGGGGGGCACTGCGGGCAGCGAACGGACGCGGCAGCCGGCACGCCGGCGGCCGGACAACGACAGCGGAACAGCGACCACTTCATGGAACAAACGATCGACGCCCGGGACGTCGCCGAGTACCTCCGGCGCAACCCGCAGTTCTTCGCCGAGTACGCCGATCTCTTCGCCGAGATCTTCGTCCCCCATCCGCACGGCGGCCACGCGATCCCGATCGCCGAGCGGCAGATCGTCACGCTGCGCGAGAAGAACGCCGGACTGGAGCGGCGGCTGTCGGAGCTCATCCGCTACGGCCGGGAAAACGACGCGATCGACGAGAAGCTGCATCGCGTCACGCTGGCGCTGTTCCCGGCCGGCGACCTCGAGACGACGCTGGCCGTCCTGTACGCGAGCCTGCGCGAGGATTTCGACGTGCCGCAGGTCGCCGCGCGCCTCTGGCCGCGGACGCACGACGTGCCGGAGCTGCCCGAGTTCGCCGCGGTCAGCGACGAGGTGAAGACCCACACCGTGGGCCTCGGGGTGCCCTATTGCGGGCGGATCGCGCCGCTCGAGGTGCGCGGCTGGTTCGCCGAGCCCGAGGCCTGCACGTCCTTCGCGCTGCTGCCCCTGCGCACGACGCGGATGTTCGGCCTGGTCGCGCTCGCGAGCGACGATCCGCAGCGATTCCAGGCCGGCATGGGCAAGGCGTACCTGACGCGCCTGTCCGAGCTCGCGAGCGTCGCGGCGGCGCGCTACCTGCCGCTCGTCTGACCCGGAGCCGCGGCGATCACGAAGCGATCCGCCGTCGCCAAAGCCGCCGCCCCCGCGCGGCGCCCCGGGGCTCCCGACGCCGCGGCCGATGAAGGCGCGGCAGCGGCCGCCCCGATCAGCCCCGCCAACGCGGCCTGGCTCGCGCAGTTCGCGACGAGCCTCGCCGGACGTCCCGCGCACACGCGCGCGGCCTACCTGCACGACGTGCGGGTGCTCGCGGAGCTCGCGGGCGAAACCGACCTGACCCGGCTCGCGGCGCCGCAGCTGCGGCGGTTCCTCGCGCAGCTGCACGGCCGCGGCCTCGGCGGGCGCAGCCTCGCGCGGATGCTCTCGGCGTGGCGCGCGTTCTACCGCTACGCCGTGGACAGCCATCCGGCATTGCAGGAGAGCCCCTGCACCGGGCTGAAGGCGCCGAAGTCCGCGCGGCGGCTGCCCTCGGTGCTCTCGCCCGACCAGGCGGCGCAGCTCGTCGCGATCACCGGCGACGATCCGCTCGCGATCCGCGACCGGGCGCTGTTCGAGCTCGCGTACTCGTCCGGCCTGCGCCTGTCGGAGCTCGCCGGCCTCGACGTCGACCGCGTGGACCTCGACTCCGGCGAGGTGCGCGTCTGGGGCAAGGGCGCGAAGGAGCGGATCGTGCCGGTCGGATCGGCCGCGCGCGACGCCATCCGTGCCTGGCTCGACGTGCGCGCGACGATGGACAAGGCCGACGCCGCGGCGCTGTTCGTCGGTCGCAGCGGGGCGCGGATCGGCGTGCGCGCGATCGAGCGGCGGCTCGCCGACTGGGCGATCAGGCGCGGGCTGCCGCAGCACGTCCACCCGCACATGCTCCGGCACTCGTTCGCGTCGCACGTGCTGCAGTCCTCCGGCGACCTGCGCGCCGTGCAGGAAATGCTCGGGCACGCGAGCATCGCCAGCACGCAGGTCTACACGCACCTCGACTTCCAGGCGCTCGCCAAGGTCTACGACGCCGCGCATCCGCGCGCGAAGAAGAAGCGCGGCTAGCGGCGAGGGCGTCGCGCTCCCGATCGCCGCTACGGGCGCGGCTCGTCGTCCGACCCGAGCCCGGCCCCGTAGCGCCGGCTCGCCGCGCGCAGGAAGCTCATCTGCTTCGAGAAGTTCGCGCAGCCCTTGCAGACCACGAGGTGCGCCTGGAGCATCACGCGCTCGGTCAGCGAGAGCCTGCGGTCCTGCCCCTCGGACAGCAGGTGCGTGACGTCCCGGCAGTTCAGCACGATGCGGCTCCCGCCGCGAACCAGCTGCGCTCGAGGCAGCGCCGCAGGCCGTTGCGCGCGCGATGCAGGATGACGTGGCAGTTGCCGGCGCTGATCCGCAGCTCCCGGCAGATCTCGCCGGTATCGAGCTCCAGGAACTCGCGCATCATGAACACGCGCGCGGTGCCGGCCGGCAGATGCTCGAGGCAGGCCTCGAACACGGCCCAGAACTGCCTCTGGTGCAGCGTCGCTTCCGGGTCGCCCCAATCCGCCGGCCGCTCGTCGGGCCGCCAGTGGCCGTTCGCCTTGAACAGCACGTCGAACGCCTGGTCCAGGTCCTCGTCCTCCGGCGCGTCGCCGCCGAGTCCGACGGTGCGGCTGCGCTGCCGGATCGCGTCGACGATCTTGTTGCGCAGGATCGTGAACACCCACGTCTTCAGCGCCGAACGCCCGCCGAAACCCTGCTGCGCGCCGAGCGCCGCCGCGATCGCTTCCTGGACCACGTCCTCGGCCAATTGATCGTCGCGCAGCTGCAGGTTGGCAAAGCGAAGCATGTCGCGCCGGATCTCCACCAGGAACTGGCCGTCGGGACCGAAGGGTCCGGCCGCATCGCTCATCAGGACTCCCCGATTCGCCACAGGGCGATGCGCGCCAGTTTACGCCCGACCCGCGCGCCCGCGGCCGCCTGCCAACGCCGCGCCGCTGCCTCGACGATCCTCAGGAAGCGCGGCCCGTCCGGCGCGCGATCAGCTGGTCAAGCGACCACGGACCGGGGCCGCGGGCGACGAGATAGAGCAGCACCGTCGCCCAGACGCCGTGCGTGGGATAGGCATCGGGGTAGACGAGCAGCTGGATCGTCAACGTCATCCCCAGCAGGGCGAGCGCGGAAAAGCGCGTCGCGAGGCCGACGACGAGCAGCGCCGGAAAGACGTGCTCGGCACAGGCCGCCATCACCGCCGCGACTTCGGGCGCGAGCAGCGGCAGCCGGTACTCGTCGCGGAACAGCGCGACCGCCGAATCGGAAAGCCGCGGCACGCCGAAATGGAATTCCCCGGCGACGAGATCGAGCGCGAAGCCTTCGACCTTGGTCTGGCCGGACTTCCAGAAGATCGCGGCGATCGAGAGGCGCCCGAGCAGCGCGATCCACGCGTCGGGAACGCGATCGAAGAGCGCGATCGCGCCGCGCACGAGCGTGACGGCGGCGGACTTCATGCCGCGGCGCGCGGCGGTGCCGCGCGAACGATCGCGCCGGCCGCGATCAGCCGCGCGAGCGTCGCCACGGGATCGCAGGCGCCGGGCGCGGCGTTCGCCGCCGCGGCCGCGTCGCCGAGGGTGAAGACCGGCGGCAGCCGGCCGACGAATCGCGCCGACTCGCGTTCGATGCGATGGATCGAAACGTCGAGCCCCGGGCGCGACACCAGCGCCGCCTCGCCGACCGCGAGGTCGATCTCGCCCAGCCGCGGCGCCGCGTCCCCGGCCTGATGCGCCGCCCACAACGAGACCGCGGGATGGGCGAAGCAGCCCACACTCGCCGCCGGATGCAGCGCGAAGCGCACCCCGGGCAGCGTCGCGGCATCGGCCGCCAGCGCGGCGAAGTCGGCGGCCGCGAGCGGCTGCGCATCCGCTGCGTGCCACGAGAGGACGCGCAGCCATTCGAGGCGCGCGACGTCGGCGAGGTACGGCAGACCGGCGGCCGGAGCAAAGCCCTCGACGAATTCCGCGAATCCGGCGCCGTACCAGGCGAGCACCGGCGAGCGGGGCGGCCGGGCGCGCACGAAGTCGCGGGCCATCGCGCGGAAGAATTCCTCCCCGACGAGGGCCTGCGTCACCGGGTAGGCGTCGGCGACCGCATCCACCAGCGAGACGACGACGTTGTTGCGATGGATCGCGAAGCGCCGGCCGGGATCGGAGCCGTTCCAGGCAACCAGTCCCGGCGGGCAGGCGGGGGCTTCGGCGAGCAAGGCCTCGGCGAGAACACGCTGTGCGGTCATGAACGGCCCCCACACCCCCCGAGGGGGCGCGGTTCGCCCTCGGGGCGGCCCGTCGGGCTTGGCATACCTTCGCGCTGCGCGCTCCGGTGTTCGCCCTCGGGGCGGCCCGTCGGGCTCACGCGCTCACCTCGTCGGTCGTGCGGGCCTCGCCGGCGCGTGCGCAGCGGGCGATGATCGCGTCGGCCCGGTGCGCCTCGGCGGCCAGCACGCGCAGCGCCGGAAGGTCGTTGTCGCGCTCGATCAGCGTCGGCTGCGGCCCGGTCAGCGACAGCGCGAACGCGTAGAGCTCCCAGACCGCCTCCGCCACCGGCGCGCCGTGGCTGTCGATCAGGAGCGCGTCGCCGGCGGCGTCGACGTCGGCGGCGAAGCCGGCCAGGTGGATCTCCCCGACCGCGGCGAGCGGCAGCGAGCGCAGGTAGGCGCGCGGGTCGCGCCCGTGGTTGACGCAGGCGACGTGCGCGTTGCTGACGTCGAGCAGCAGGCCGCAGCCGGTGCGCCGCACCACTTCGCCGATGAACTCGGATTCGGTCAGCGTCGACGCCGCGAACTCGACGTAGGTCGCCGGATTCTCGAGCAGCATCCGGCGGCCGAGACGCTCCTGCACGCGGTCGACGTGGTCGCACACGCGCCCGAGCGTCCGGGCGTCGTAAGGCAGCGGCAGCAGGTCGTTGAGGAAGACGCCGCCGTGGCTCGACCACGCCAGGTGCTCGGAGAACGATTGCGGCTGATGGCGTTCCAGCAGCGTCGCCAGCCGGTCGAGGTGGTCCTCGTCGAGGGGGCCTTCGCCGCCGATCGACAGCCCGACGCCGTGGATCGACAGCGGGTGATCGCGGCGGATGCGTTCCAGGTAGTGATGGAACGGCCCGCCGGCGACCATGTAGTTCTCGGCGTGGATCTCGAAGAAGCCGATGCGCTGCGGCGCCGCGAGGATGTCGCGGAAGTGCTCCGGCTTCAGCCCGATCCCGCAGCGCACGGCAGGCGCTCCGTCGCCGTCGCTCGCCCGGTCAGGCGCTCTTGTCCTTGAACTCGGCGAGCTGCCCGAAGCCCGTCGGCGACGTCTTCGACGCGGTCTTCTGGCACGTGCCCTTCGGCACCAGCGACCACGCGTTGCCCTGGTGGTCGACCTTCGACGTGCCGGCGCAGGTGGTGCCGGCGCCGGCCTTGCAGTCGTTCTTGCCCTTGAGCGCGACGCCGAAGCACTTCTCCTTGTCCTTGCGGCCTTGTCCTGGGCGGCGGCGGGGAGGGCGGCAATGGTCAGGGCGGTGCCGAGGGCGAGAGCGAGCGAGGCGGCGGTGACGGTCTTGTTCACGGGTGTCTCCTGGGGCGGGTTGAGGGGCTGCGCTGCAATTCAGGCGGAATGCGTTGCCTGATCAGCGTTAGTCGGGGCAGCCCCCCGATTCCTTACAGGCGTCGTCCGGCACCGGGACAAAAAAACGGGGCGCCTGGAGGGGCGCCCCGAAAGGCCACGGAGGAGAAACTTCTGAAGCGACTTACATGCGGTACGCCGACTCGCCGTGCGAGCTGATGTCGAGACCTTCGCGCTCTTCCTCTTCCGGCACGCGCAGGCCGATCGCGAAGTCGACGATCTTGTACGAGACGAACGCGACGACGCCGGACCAGATGATCGTGGTCCCCACGGCGGTCGCCTGGACGAAGAGCTGGTCGTAGATCGAGTACTCGGAGCCGATCTTGTTCGCGACGTAGTCGTAGACGCCCTGCCCGCCGAGGCTCGGCGAGGCGAGCACCGCGGTCATCATCGCGCCCAGGATGCCGCCGAGGCCGTGGACGCCGAACACGTCGAGCGCGTCGTCCGCGCCCAGCCGGCGCTTGAGCCCGTTGACGCCCCAGAGGCACACGACGCCGGCCAGCAGGCCGAGGACGAGCGCGCCGCCGACACCGACGAATCCGCACGCCGGGGTGACGGCGACGAGGCCGGCGACGGCGCCCGACGCGG
This sequence comes from uncultured beta proteobacterium, assembly GCA_963832705.1. Classification (GTDB taxonomy): domain Bacteria; phylum Pseudomonadota; class Gammaproteobacteria; order Burkholderiales; family Casimicrobiaceae; genus CAIWHR01. The sequence goes on from CAWHVP010000009.1 coordinate 101,043, forward strand.
CGCCCAGCATCGACGGCTTGCCCTTCAGCGCCCACTCGGCGCCCATCCAGGACAGCACGGCGGCGGCGGTGGCGACCAGCGTGTTGACGAACGCGAGGGCGGCGGCATCGCCGGCTTCGAGCGCCGAGCCGGCATTGAACCCGAACCAGCCCACCCACAGCAGCGAGGCGCCGACCATCGTGAACGTCAGGTTGTGCGGGGCCATCGACTCCTTGCCGTAGCCGACGCGCTTGCCCATCACGTAGGCGCCGACGAGGCCCGCGACGCCCGCGTTGATGTGGACGACGGTGCCGCCCGCGAAGTCGAGCGCGCCCTTCTGCCACAGCCAGCCGGCCTTCGCCGATTCCGACGCCAGCGTGGCCGCGTCCTTGATCCCGTCCGGGCCCGGCCAGAACCAGACCATGTGCGCGATCGGCAGGTAGGCGAACGTGAACCACAGCACGGCGAACAGCAGCACCGCGGAGAACTTCGCCCGCTCGGCGAACGCGCCGACGATGAGGCCCACGGTGATCGCCGCGAACGTCGCCTGGAACGCGACGAACAGGTACTCGGGGATCACCACGCCCTTGCTGAACGTCGCCGCCGTCGTGAAGGTGCCCACGCCGTCCTTGATGCTGAAGATGCCCTTCAGGAACAGCCGGTCGATGCCGCCGAAGAACTCACCACCCTCGGTGAAGGCGACGCTGTAGCCGTAGACGGTCCAGAGCACGATGATCAGCGAGAAGATCACGAACACCTGCATCAGCACGGACAGCATGTTCTTCGAGCGGACGAGGCCGCCGTAGAACAGCGCGAGGCCCGGGATCGACATCATGATCACGAGCAGCGTGGCGACGATCATCCACGCGTTGTCGCCCTTGTTGGGCGTCGGGGGGGAGGCGGCAGGCGCGGCTTCGGCCGCGGCCGGGGCCGCCGCTGCAGCAGCCGGTGCGCGGCCGGTGCGGCGGCAGCGGGTGCCGCAGCCGGCGCCGCAGCCGGTGCCGCGGCGGGCGCGGCCGCTGCCGGCGCTTCAGCCGCCGCGGCCGCAGGCGCGGCAGCGGGCGCCGCCTTGTCCTGCGCGAACAGCGGTGCGCCAAGACCCAGGGTGCCGAGGAGCGAGAGGACGAGCAGTAGCTTTTTCATGGGTGGCTCCGTTACAGCGCGGCCGCGCCGGTCTCGCCGGTACGGATGCGCACGACCTGTTCGAGATCGAACACGAAGATCTTGCCGTCGCCGATCTTGCCGGTGTTCGCGGCGTGCTCGATCGCCTCGATGACGCGATCGAGGAGCTCGGACGCGACGGCGGCTTCGATCTTCACCTTGGGCAGGAAGTCGACGACGTACTCGGCGCCGCGATAGAGCTCGGTGTGGCCCTTCTGGCGGCCGAAGCCCTTGACCTCGGTGACGGTGATGCCCTGCACGCCGATCGCCGACAGGGCCTCGCGGACCTCGTCGAGCTTGAACGGCTTGATGATGGCGGTAACGAATTTCATGGTGTCCTCGCGTAGGGTTGAGCCCGGTGAGCGATGAGCCGCGGCGTCAGAATGTCTTCTTGACGTAGACGACGCCGGCGTCCTTGGCGGTGTTGTAGCCCGTCAGGTCGGTGTAGAAGCCCGACTCGGCGGTGTTGCCCGTGTAATAGGCGCCGATCTCGAGGCCCTTCACGAAGCCGTCCGGCACCGTGTACGAGGCGCCGACCTTCCAGTCGTCGTAGCCGACCTTGGAGCTGCCGCTGCCGTCGTTTCGGACGTCGAGGATCCCGTAGTGGCCGAGCAGCGTGAAGCCGGAATCGCCGACCGGATAGGCGGCCGAGAAGTCGAAGTACCAGGTGCCGCTGGTCTTCTGTCCCGTCGGCTGCGCACCGAAATAGTCCTGGAAGTTGTAGCTGGCCTTCGCCGAGAGCCACTTCCAGCCGATCGCGCCATACATCTCGAACGTGTTGGCGTTGGTCGCGCCGGGGTTGCGGCGTCCCGGGTAGTAGTAGTAGAGGAGGCCGACGTCGTAGGTCCAGTCCTCGCTGCCCGGGAAGGTGCTCTTGAAGCCGCCGTAGAAGTCCCATTCGAGGCTCGACCGGTTGTACACGCCGAAGTCCTCGAGCCAGCTGGCGTTCGACGCCCACGTCCCGAGGTAGAAGCCGCTCGAGTGCGCGTAGTCGAAGCCGCCCTGCACCGCGGGCTGGCCGGCCGTCTGCGAAATGCCGCGGAAGATGTACTGGCTGAACAGGCCCACGTTCGCCGTCAGCACGTTGTCGGGCGCCGGAGCGGGCGCCGGTGCGGCGCCGGAGCGGCGGCCGGCGTCGTCTGTCCGAGAACGGCCGATGAGGCGGTGGCGGCGAGCGCGAGGGCGACTAGGGAGCACGGGAGAGTCGTGTGGCGAGCCATGATCGTTTCCTTTGGTGGGCGTGAAAGATGGGTCGGGTGAAAATGCGTAACCCTCTCTCAGCATTTCGTGTGCCACTGCAGCAAGATCCATAAAAACAACTACTTGAACGCTCGATCACGCAACCGCGCGAGTTGCGTGGACAACCGGGCGCACGAAAACGGTGCAATGCTGCGCTGCGATGGGGCGGGCGTTGGGATGGGGGCGCGCGCCGCTCGGCCTGGGCGCGCCGCGAGCGCGGCGGCACTGGGGCGTCGCGGAACTTTGCTAGACTCGACGGCAGTCCTGCCGCGTCAATCACTTCTGCCGGAGCCCAGCGATGCTGAACCCCAAATCCTTCGATGAAATCGCCGCGCGGATCGGCCAGGCGATCGAGAACAGCCCGGTGAAGGACGTCGAGAAGAACGTGAAGGCGATGCTCGCCTCCAGCCTCACGCGGCTCGACCTCGTCCCGCGCGCCGAGTTCGACGTCCAGGCGCAGGTGCTGCTGAAGACGCGGGAGAAGCTCGAAGCGCTGGAAAAGCGCCTGGCCGAGCTCGAGGCGCGCGTGCTGCCGCCCGGATCGGGCGGCGGCGGCGGCTGACGCCGGCTTCCTGACCGGTCCCGGTCGCGCCGCCTGTCGTCAGCCGCCGAAGCCGAACAGCCGCCGCGGCGTGTCCCACCACAGGCGGCGCCGGTCGGCGGCATCCGGCAGCTGCCTCTCGACGAGCTTCAGCAGCGGCCCGTAGTCGATGCGCTCCGGCGGCCGCAGGAACGGCCAGTCGGAGGCCCAGACGCAGGCGTCGAGCGTGAACGCCTCGATCAGCGCGTCGACGTAGGGCCGCGTGTCGGCGTACGGATACGCCTGCCGCGAATACCGGAAGTGCCCGGACAGCTTGACGACCGTGCGACCGTTGCGCGCAAGCTCGAGCAGCGCGCGGAATCCGGGCTGAGCCAATCCGGCCGCCGGGTCGGGCCGGCCGCAGTGGTCGACGACGACCCTGGCGCCGGAGCGCTCGAGCGCCGGCCGCAGCACCGCGAGCTGGTCGTCCCGCGCCTGGACCTGCGCGAACAGATCGAGGGCGGCGAGGTGCTGCAGCAGCGGGGCAATGTCGGCGTAGCGCTCGACGCCGTGCTGCGCCGGCCCGAGGAAGACGCCGACCACGCCGGCTGCCTTCAACGCGGCAAGCTCGTCGCGGGCGACGTCGTTCTTCACGATCGCGATGCCCCGGTACCGGTCGCGGTCGTGCGCGAGCGTGTCGAGCAGGCACCGGTTGTCGGGACCGTAGCCGGAGTTCGGCCCGACGAGGAGCGCGTGCCGGACGCCGTAGGCCGCGAGCACCTGCGGCAGCTGAGCCGGGGTGCCGAGATCGGCGCCGGCGGGACGGTACGGCGCGTCCTCCGCGTACGCAAAGCGCACCGGGTCGAAGACGTGGACGTGGCAGTCGATCTTGGGTTCGTCGTGGATGCTCAAAGTCGCCTCGCCCCGCGTGCGGTCCGCGCAGCGTCGGTCGCGCGCCTGCGCGCGCTGCCGGACCCGCCGATTGTCGCCGCAGCGCTGCCACGGTTCAAGCGCGCCGACCGGGCGCCGGGTCCGCCGGTCCGGCGCCGACGAAATGTGCAAGACTGGCGGCACGTCGTCGACGCGCTCGGCGACACGGCCACCCCATTTCGCATGCCCTCGACGTTGCCCGTCGTCGCCATCCTGCCGCTGCCCCGTTGCCGATGAACCGCCCGTCCCCTTCGCCGCAAGTGCTGGTGCTCGGCAGTCTCAACATGGACCTGGTCGTGCGCGTGCCGCGCGCGCCCGATGCCGGCGAGACGCTCGCCGCGCACGGATTCATGACCAATCCCGGCGGCAAGGGCGCGAACCAGGCCGTCGCCTGCGCGCGGCTGGGCGCGGCCGTCGGCATGGTCGGCCGCGTCGGCGGCGACGCGTTCGGCGAGGCGCTGCGCGGTGCGCTCGCCGCCGACGGCATCGACGTGCGCCACGTCGCGACGGCGGGCGACGCCAGCGGCATCGCGGTCATCACCGTCGACGACGCGGGCGAGAACCGCATCGCGATCGTCGCCGGCGCGAATGCGCGCCTCGCCGTCGCCGACGTCGAGGCGATCGCGGCCGACATCGCCGCCGCGCCGCTGCTGCTGCTGCAGTTCGAGGTGCCGCTTCCGACCGTGGTCCGCGCCGCGCGGATCGCCCGCGACGCCGGCCGCAGCGTCGTGCTCAACCCGGCGCCGGCGCGCGCGCTGCCGGACGCGCTGTGGTCGACCGTCGACCTCCTCGTCGTCAACGAGACGGAGGCCGCGATGCTCGCCGGCACCGCCGTCGACGACGTCCCGGCGGCGCGCGACGCGGCGCTCGCGCTGCGCCGCCGCGGCCCCGCGCGGGTCGTCGTGACGCTGGGCCGCGACGGCGCGGTCGTGGCCGACGCCGCGGGCTGCCGGCGCTTTCACGCGCTCGCCGTCGAGGCCGTCGACACGACGGCCGCCGGCGACACCTTCATCGGCGCGCTGTGCGCCGGCCTCGCGGAGGGGATGGCGCTCGACGCCGCGATCGCGCTGGGCATCCGCGCGGCGGCGCTGTGCGTGACGCGCCCGGGCGCGCAGGCGTCGATCCCGCGCCGCCACGAGGTCGCGGCGATGCCGGAGCCGGCCCCGCCGACATCCCTCGCCTGAGCGCCGCCGCGGTGGCCACTCCGATAGAATTCCGCCCAACGAGGCCGAAATGAAACGAATCCTGCTTGCCGTCCTGCTCGCGACCGCCGCGATCCGCGCCGACGCCGTCGACTACACCGACATCTGGTACAACCCGGCGCAGCCCGGCTACGGCTACAACCTGGTGCAGAGCGACAGCTTCATCTTCGTCACCTTCTTCATCTACGGGCCGAGCGGCGCGCCGACCTGGTACACGGCGGAGACCACCTGGAACGGCGTCGACAGCTACACGGGCGACGTCTACGCGAACACCGGCACGTTCTTCGCCGTCCCGTGGGTTCCGGCGAACCTGACCAACGTCAAGGTCGGGACCGCGGCGTTCAAGCCGAGCGCCGCCAACAACTACCAGGGGACGCTGAGCTACACGGTCACCGGCGTGGGCTCGGCAAGCCAGTCGCTCGAGCGCCAGAGCCTGACCACGATCGCGACGGCCGGCAATTACATCGGAGCGCAGGCCGGGGAATACACCGGCTGCGCGACGGCGACCAACAACTTCGCCTACACGGACCCGTACACGCTGACCGTCACCGAAGTCGCGGGGGGCAACACCACCTTCGCCTTCGCGTACCGGAGCGGGTTCGCCTGCGAGATCGTCGGCAAGTACGCGCAGCACGGGCAGTATTACGTCATCGCGAGCGCCACCTACGCCTGCGACGACGGCGTGACCAAGACCAGCGGCGCGGCGAAGGTGACCGACATCAAGCGCACGGCGCTGGGCCTCGAGGGCCGGTACACCGCCACCGGGCTGCCCGACGGCTGCTTCGAAAGCGCCACCTTCGGCGGCCCGAAGCTGCCGTAGACGGGCGTGGGCAGGCAAGACAGCGCGCGCGCCTCCATCGGTTCTCCATATTGGCTGCGAATTGGGAGCCCACCATGGTGGTTGCGGGGGGCGGCAACGCTCTTCGCAACACCTGCCCGCGGCGCACGCTGCCGCGGCACCGCTCGATCAACCTGGAGAGGCTCCCGATCATGAACCGTACCGTCAACGCAATCGTCCACCGCGCCGCCCTCGTCGCCGCGCTGCTGTTCCTCCCGTTCGCCGCGCAGGCGCAGGCGCCGATGGGCCCGCCGCCGCCCGGGCTGCCGCCGCTGACGATGGTGCTGCTCGACGACGTCATGCACGCGAAGCTCGGCCTGTCGGCCGGGCAGGAAGCGCTGTGGATCGTCCTCGACACCGACGAAGCGAACCTCGACGCGCAGCTGCGCGCGTCGCACGAGGCGGTGCGCACGCTCGTCGCCGCCGAGATGGCGAAGGCCGTGCCCGACCTGCTGCTGCTCGAGACCGCCCGCGCGGCCGCCCGCGACGCCGACGCCGCGGCGGCGAAGAAGCTCGACGCCGACACGCTGGCGCTCTACACGAACCTCGGCGCGTCGCAGCAGGCGATCGTCATCGAGGCGATCAAGGCGGCGTACGCGCAGGCGCAGTCCCGCGGCCAGCCGCGCTCGGGGCCGCCGCCCGCGCGGCACTGAGCCGTACCGCGGTCCGCCGCGCGCGCCCTGGCGACGCCAACGCGAGGCGGATTTCACCGACAATGCCGTCTGGAACAGCGGACTTCCTGCCGCGCGACGAGGGCGTCGCGCGCGATGCGTCCACCGAACCAGGGAGAGCGGCATGAGCATCTCGATCATCGGGGCCGGCAACGTCGGCCAGCGCTGGCGCAGGCGTTCGCGCGCCGGGGCGAGCGGGTCTTCATCGGCGTCCCCGACCCCGCCAAGTACCGCGCGCCGTGCAGGCGCTGGGCGAGCTCGTGCGGCTGGGAACCACCGCCGAAGCGATCGCCGCCGGCGACCTCAGGACCGCGCGCTATCTCGAGCCCTTCGCGATGACCTGGATCCACATGGCGATCAAGCTGGGGCTGGGTCGCAGCTTCGCCTTCGCGCGGCTGCAGCGCCGGACGCCGGGCCAGCCATGAACAAGAACCGGCTCGAGGCGTTCAGCGACGGCGTGCTCGCCATCATCATCACGATCCTGGTGCTGGAGCTGAAGATCCCGCACGGCGAGGACTTCGCGACGCTCCGGCCGCTGCTGCCGGTGTTCCTCGGCTACGTGCTGTCGCTTCGTCTACGTCGGCATCTACTGGAACAACCACCACCACATGCTGCACGCCGCGAAGCGCGTCGGCGGCGGCGTGCTGTGGGCGAACCTGCACCTGCTGTTCTGGCTGTCGCTGTTCCCGTTCGTCACCGGCTGGATGGGGGAGAACCACTTCGCCGAGCTGCCGACGGCGCTGTACGGCGTCGTGCTGCTGATGGCGGCGATCGCCTACTTCATCCTGCAGCGGCGTGCTGATCGCCGGCGAGGGGCGCGACTCGCTGCTCGGCCGCGCGGTCGGCGGCGACCGCAAGGGCAACCTGTCGCTCGTCGTCTACGCGCTGGCGATCCCGGCCGCGTTCGTCGCGCCCTGGCTGGCGCAGGCCGGCTACGTGTTCGTCGCGCTGCTGTGGCTCGTCCCCGACCGGCGGATCGAGAAGGTGCTGGCGGAGCGGGAGCACTGAACCGGCGGAACAGAGCGCCTGGAGACGGCCTCCGCGCAGGCGATCGTCGATTTCGCGCTCGTGCAGGCCCGCAATGCCTTACCATTCCGGGGTCGCGGCAGGACCGCCGTGGCGATTCTCCCGCCTGCTGCCGGGAGCGAGAGTCCCGACGACCGACGCATCGCCACAACCACTCACCCACTCCCGGAGGTAACGCTGATGAATCTTCTTCGTCGTGAATTGCTGGCCCTGGCCGCGGCTGCCGCGCTCGGGTTCGGAGGCCTCGCCCACGCGCAGGACACGATCCGCGTCGGCACCGACGCCACGTTCCCGCCGTTCGAGTATTCGGAGAACGGCAAGCGCGTCGGCTTCGACGTCGAGCTGATCGAGGCGATCGCCAAGTCGATGAACAAGAAGGTCGAGTGGATCGACATCGACTTCAAGGGCCTCGTCCCGGGCCTGCTGCGCCAAGCGCTTCGACGTCGCCGCCTCGGCGATCTACATCACCGACGAGCGCAAGAAGGTCGTCGCCTTCACCGACCCGTACTACCCGGGCGGCCTCGTCATCATGACGAAGAAGGGCGACACGAGCATCAAGGGCCCCGACGACCTCAAGGGCAAGAAGGTCACCGTGCAGGTCGGCACCAAGTCGGTCGGCTACCTGAAGGACAACTTCCCGGCGGTCGAGCGCGTCGAGGTCGAGAAGAACCAGGAGATGTTCCAGCTGGTGGAAGTCGGCCGCGCCGACGCGGCGGTGACCGGCAAGCCGGCCGCCAAGGTCTACGCGCGCACCCGCGGCACGCTGCAGGTCGTCGACAAGCAGCTGACCGTCGAGGAATACGGCTACGCGATCCGCAAGGAGGACACCGAGCTGCTCAAGCAGTTCAACGACGCGCTGAAGAAGCTGCAGGCGGACGGCACGTACCAGAAGCTGGTCGACAAGTACCTGTAGGCGCGCGCCCGGCGGCCGGCGTGGACTTCGATTTCTCGCCCGTCTGGGGCGGCTGGCGGGAGCTCGCGCACGGGGCGTTCGTCACCATCGAGGTGACGACGGGCTCGATCCTGCTCGGCTGCCTGTTCGGCCTGCTCGTCGGCCTCGGGCGGCTGCAGCCGCAGCACCGGATCGTCTACGGCATCTGCAGCGCGTACGTGTCGGTGGTGCGCGGCACGCCGCTGCTGGTGCAGCTCTTCATCTGGTTCTTCGGGCTGCCGCACTTCGGCATCAACCTGCCGGCCTTCTTCTGCGGCATCGTCGGCATGGGCATCTACAGCGGCGCGTACGTGTCCGAGATCGTGCGCGGCGCGATCCAGTCGATCGACCGCGGCCAGATGGAGGCGGCGCGCTCGCTGGGCATGCCCTACCGGACGGCGATGGTGCAGATCATCGTGCCGCAGGCGGTGATCCGCATGATCCCGCCGCTGGGCAACGAGTTCATCGCGCTGATCAAGAACTCGTCGCTGGTGTCGCTGCTGACGATCACCGACCTGATGCACGAGGGGCAGAAGATCATCAGCGTGTCGTACCGCTCGCTCGAGGTCTATCTCGCGATCGCGCTCGTCTACTGGGTGCTCACCAACCTCACCGAGCCTGGCGCTGCGGGTCGCCGAGCGCCGGCTGGGCGCCGGCGGAGCGCTGCAGTGAGCCTGCCGCGCCACCCTCACCCTCGACCCTCTCCCGCGCGCGGGAGAGGGAGCCGCGCAGGCGGCGGGTGAGGGCTCGCGCACCGCCACGCGGGGCCGCCGATGAGCGAGGCACCGCAGCCGATCATCCGCGCCCGCGGGGTCACCAAGTCGTTCGGCCCGCTGGCCGTGCTGAAGGGCATCGACTTCGAGGTGATGCCGGGAGAGGTGAAGGTCGTGATCGGGCCCTCCGGCTCGGGCAAGAGCACGCTGCTGCGCTGCTGCAACGGGCTGGAGGCGGCCGACGGCGGCACGCTGGAGATCTGCGGCCGGATGCTGGTCGATCAGGGCCGGATGCTGGCCGAGGCGGAGCTCAACCGCCTGCGCATGCAGGTCGGCATGGTGTTCCAGTCGTTCAACCTGTTCCCCCACCTGAAGGTCCTCGACAACCTGACGATCGGCCCGCGCAAGCTGAAGGGCCTGTCGCGCGCGGAAGCCGAAGCGCAGGCGCACGAGCTGCTGGCCAAGGTCGGCCTCACCAGCAAGGCCGACGCGTATCCCGTCCACGCTCTCGGGCGGGCAGAAGCAGCGGGTGGCGATCGCGCGGGCGCTGGCGATGCAGCCCGCGGTGATGCTGTTCGACGAGCCGACCTCGGCGCTCGATCCGGAGCTCGTCGGCGAGGTGCTGCAGGTGATGAAGGACCTCGCGCGCGACGGCATGACGATGATGGTCGTCACGCACGAGATGGGCTTCGCCCGCGAGGTCGCCGACGAGGTCGACGTGATGGACCACGGCGTGATCCTCGAGTCCGGCCCGCCGGGCCTGATCTTCGACCGCCCCGCCGCACGCGCGGACGCGCGAGTTCCTGCAGGCGGTGCTGACGAAGGCCTGACGCGGGCAGGGTCATGCCGCCTTGACTTGGTCCGGCCTGCGGGCGGAACATCGGCGACCCCTCGCGCGCGGCTGGCCAATTTCCAGCGAGGGGCCCAGGCCAGCCGGTGCGGCTGCGGCCCGCCCACCCGGGGCTGCGTCCGCAGTCGTGGCTCGCATTCATCCAATCCCAGGAGGCCCACCATGCCCAAGTACGTGATCGAACGCGACATCCCCGGTGCCGGCAAGCTGTCGGCCGCCGACCTGCACGACATCTCCGCCAAGTCCTGCGGCGTGCTGCAGAAGATGGGCCCGACCATCCAGTGGGTCCAGAGCTACGTCACCGACGACAAGGTCTACTGCGTCTACATCGCGCCGAACGAGGACATGGTGCGCGAGCACGCGAAGCTCGGCGGTTTCCCGGCGAACCGGGTCTCGCAGGTGCGCGAGATCATCGACCCGACGACGGGCGACTGATCGCGCCGCCGGTTGCCGGCCGAGCGCGGCCGGCGACCGCCCGCCGTCCTCCGAGTGCCTGCCGCGCAATGAACCGCCGACGGATCAGCTCCGGCTCCACCTTCGAGGAGCGGATCGGCTACTCGCGCGCGGTCGTGGCCGGCGACTGGGTGTTCGTCTCCGGCACGACCGGCTTCGACTACCGCACGATGACGATCGCCGACGACGTCGTGCAGCAGGCGGAGCAGTGCCTCGCGAACATCGAGGCGGCGCTCGCCGAAGCGGGCGCCGGCCTCGCCGACGTCGTCCGCGTCACCTACATCCTGCCGAACCCCGCCGACTTCGAGCCGTGCTGGCCGGTGCTGCGCCGGCGCTTCGGCGACGCGCGCCCCGCCGCGACGATGATCTCGGCCGGCCTCGTCGATCCGCGGATCAGGATCGAGATCGAGGTCACGGCGCTGAAGCGGTCCTAGCGATGCGCGTATTCCAGATCGAAGGCGACTGGGGACTCGACCACCTGCGGCTGTCGACGCGGCCGCAGCCCGAGCCCGGCCCGGGCCAGGTGCTGCTGAAGATGAAGGCGTCGTCGCTCAACTATCGCGACCTCGTCGTGCCCAACCGCGGCTACGGCAACCGCACCGGCACGCTGCCGCTGATCCCGGTCTCGGACGGCGTCGGTGAGGTGGTCGCCGTCGGAGCGGGCGTGCGCCGCGTGGCGGTCGGCGATCGCGTCTGCCCGACGTTCTTCCAGCACTGGGTCTCCGGCGACGCGAGCCTCGAGCGCCTGACGGGCTCGCTGGGCGGTCCGATCGACGGCACGATGACCGAGTACATGTGCCTGTCCGAGGAGGGTGTGGCCAGGGCCCCCGCCCATCTGACCGACATCGAGGCGGCGACGCTCCCCTGTGCCGCGCTGACCGCGTGGAGCGCGGTCGTGACCCACGGCGTGACCCGGCCCGGCGACCGCGTGCTGGTGCAGGGCTGCGGCGGGGTCGCGCTGTTCGCGGTCGCGTTCGCACGGCTCGTCGGCGCGCACGTGACGGTGATCACGTCGAGCGACGAGCGCGCCGCGCGGGTGAGGACGCTTGGCGCCGACGCCGCCGTCAACTACCGTACCGTGCCCGAGTGGGCGCAGGCAACGCGCGAGATCACGGGGGGCGCCGGCTACGATCTCATCCTCGAGCTCGGCGGCGAGCGGACGCTGCCGCAGTCGCTGAAGTGCATCCGGCCGGGTGGCACGATCGCGATGATCGGCGTGCTGTCGGGCGGCACGATGACCGCCTCGCTCGGGATGATCGTGACGCGGCAGGTGCGGCTGCAGGGCATCACCGTCGGGAGCCGCGACGGGTTCGAGGCGATGCTGCGCGCGATCGCGCAGCACCGGCTGCGGCCGGTCGTCGATCGCGTGTTCGCGTTCGAGGAGTTGAAGGAGGCGCTCGCCTGCCTCGGCGGCGGCACGCAGTTCGGCAAGATCTGCATCGCCCATTGAGCGCGGCGCGGCACCGCCGAAGGGGCGGCGCGGTGCTAGGATAGCCCCGATCATGGGTGCCTTCTCCCGCATCGCGCAGCTCGAAGCCGAGGTCGCCGCCGCCGTCGACGTCCGCGAGCGCGTGCGGGCGATGAACGCACTGGCCTACGAGCTCTCGCGCACCGGCCAGGCGCAGCGCGCGATCGGCGTGGCGGAGGAGGCGCAGGCGCTGGCCCAGCCGCTCGCCGACCCCGGCCTGACGGCGGGGTGCATCCACACGCTCGCCCGCTGCCGGTTCTACCTGTCCGATTTCCTGCGCGCGCTGGAAGGCCTGCTGCAGGCCGCCCAGCTCTACCACGCGACCGGCGACCTCGCCAGCGAAGCGACCGTCCTGGCCGGAGTCGGCCTGTGCCAGGACCGGCTGGGCGCGCACGACGAGGCCTTCGACTCGCTGCGGCGCGCGCTCGACGCGGCGCGCGGCCAGGGCATGGCGACGCTGGAGACCAACATCCACAACTCGCTCGCGGCGGTGTCGCTCGCCGGCGGCCGCCTCGACGAGGCCGCGAGCCACGCGGCGCAGGGCATCGAGCTCGCCCGCGCGCAGGGCGACCGCAACCTGCTGACCAAGCTGCTCGGCAACGATGCGCTGACGGCGCAGCGGCGCGGCGACGACGCGACCGATCCCGCGACCGCGCGCCGCGAGTACGAGGCCGCACTCGCCGAGGTCGAGGAGGCGCTCTCGCTCGCCCGCGGGCTCTTCAACCGCTACGACGAGGCGCACTGCCTCGGCATTTCCGGAGCGCTGTTGCGGCGGCTCGGGCGCAGCGCGGAGGCGGCGGCCGCGCTCGCCGCGACGCTCGACATCGGGCGCGAGCTCGGCGACCTGGCGATCCAGGCGGAGGCCTGCATGGAGCTGGGCGAGCTCCACGCGGCGGACGACCGGCCCGCGGCGCAGCGCCATTTCGAGGAGGCCATCCGCCTGGCCGAGGGGATCACGGCCAGGAACCTGCTCGCCGAGGCCTGCAAGGCGTACTCGGCCCGCCTCGAGCAGTGGGGCGATCCCGCGGCGTCGCTGGCGCTGTACAAGCGCTACGACGCGGCGCGCGGCGCCGAGCTGGCGCACGCGCGGGCCCAGGCGGTGCGCGCGATGCTGATGCTCGACTTCGAGCGGGTGACGCGCGAGGCGGTGCGCCTCGCCGAGAACCAGAAGGCGATGGCGAGGGAGACGCTGGAGCTGACCGCCGCGTCGCAGCAGGACCCGTTGACGGGGCTCCTCAACCGCCGCGGGTTCGATGCGAAATTCGCGGCGCTGGCGGCGACCGGCGAGGCCGACGCGCCGCTCGCGTTCGCGCTGATCGACGTCGACAACTTCAAGGGGATCAACGACAACTTCTCGCACGCGGTCGGCGATGCGGTGCTGCAGCGGATCGGACGGATGATCGCGTCGCAGTGCCGCGCCGACGACCTGCCGATGCGCTACGGCGGCGACGAGTTCCTCGTGGCGCTGACGGGAGCGGATCTCGACGGCGCCGGCGTCGTGATGCGCCGGCTGAAGGAGGCGGTCGATGCGTGCGCGTGGGACGACCTCGCCGCCGGACTCGAAGTCACGGTGTCGATCGGGGTCGCCGCCGGACCGACGAGCACCAGCGTGGCGGTGACGATCGCCGACGCCGATCGCGCGCTCTATGCCGCGAAGCGCGGCGGCCGCAACCGCATCGTGCTCGCCCGCGACATCGACCCGCGCCGCGCGGAGGCGTGACCGGGGTCCGGGGCTACTGGCGCACCCTTGGCGCTGCGCGCCGTCCCTCCGGGGGGGAGCAGTTCGCCCTCGGGGCGGCCCGTCGGGCTCACGCCTTGGGCGCCGGCGGCAGCAGCCGCCCGCGCACCAGCAGCGCGAGCGTCCGGACCGCGAGGATCGCGATCACCGTCGACGCCGCCGTCAGCGCGATCCCGCCCACCAGCGGCGGCCAGCCGCCGCGGCGCACGACCTCGACCACGGCGCCCGCCAGCGCGGCGAGCGGGAACGAGAACGACCAGAAGCCGACCGAGAACGGCACGTTGTGCCACCACTTGTAGCGCGCCATCACCGCCACCGCCGGCCCCGCGGCGATGCCGAGGCCGACGATCAGCACCTCGCCCGGCAGCTCGGGCCAGATCGTGCCGGCCGCGAGCGTCGCGAGCGACGGCGGGGCGAGCTCGACGCCGATCGTCGGCCGCAGCGCTTCCGGCATCGGCCCCTCGAACAGGCGGTTCAGCACGCGCACCTCGAGCAGCGCCCAGCTCGCGAGCCCCATGCCGAACAGCAGCGCGGCCCATCCGGGGTAGGCGAGCGCGGAGAGCGCCATCGCGCCGACGAGACCGCCGGCGACCGGCGGCAGGTACAGCGCCGGCGTCACGACCGCGGCCGGCAGCGCTCCGGTCGCGAGGATCGAGACCACGCGGATCGCGACGACGCCCTGCAGCGCCAGCGCCACCAGCACCAGCGCGAGCCACGCCTCGCTGCCCGGGGCGCCGAAGCACACCGACGCGAGCATCAGCGACAGCGGGATGAGCGCCATCAGCGAGCCCGCCACCGGGTTGGCGAACTCGGCGGCGACGACCTGCGGGTGGCGCAGGCACTTCGCTCCGTAGAGCAGCAGCAGCAGGACGAGCAGGGCGGCGCCCGCGCCCGCGAGCAGCGACTCGAGGGGCTCGGCGAGCGGCCAGCCGAAGGCGCGCGCGCGCCGCCACGCGGCGGCCAGCCCGAACAGCCCGACGGGCATCGCAAAGAGCCCCGCCGGCAGGCGCGACAGCCACACAGACGACATCACCGATCTCCTTTCGACCCGCACGGCCCGGCGCGGCTTCGCAGCATCCCGAGCGTTCCTTCGCTTCGTTGGCGGCGCAAACCGTAACACAGCCGGGCGCCCGCGGGCGATAGCCGTCGCGGCCGGCGGCGCTTCGTTACAATGGGCGCCCCCTTTCGCGCGGGCGCCCGGCCGTCGGCCCGGCACCGCGGTTTCTTTCCACTCCAGACGAGGTGACAGATGGCTGACAAGAAGGTAATCGCAGTGGTGGGAGCGATGGGCGCGCAGGGCGGCGGGCTGGTCCGCTCGATCGCGGCCGACCGCGACGGTCCGTTCGTCGCGCGGGCGATCACGCGCAAGCCCGACTCGGACAAGGCGAAGGCGATGGCCGCGCTCGGCGTCGAGGTCGTGGCCGGCGACGCCGACGATCCGCCGAGCCTGGAGCGGGCGTTCGCCGGGGCCCACGGCGTCTTCTGCGTCACCAATTTCTGGGAGCATTTCTCGACCGAGCGGGAGGGCGCGCAGGCGGCGGCGATGGCGCGGGCCAGCCGCAAGGCGGGCGTCGCGCACGTCGTCTGGTCGACGCTCGAGGACAGCCGCAGGACGGTGCCGCTCTCCGACCCCCGGCTGCCGACGCTGCAGGGGAAGTACAAGGTCCCGCACTTCGACGCCAAGGGCGAGGCGGACGCGATCTTCGCGGCGGAGGCGGCGCCGACCTCGTACCTGCTCGCCGCGTTCTACTGGGAGAACTTCATCCACTTCGGCATGGGGCCGCGCAAGGGTGCCGACGGCGCGCTGGTGCTGGCGCTGCCGCTCGGGGGCGCGAAGCTGCCGGGCATCGCCGCCGAGGACATCGGCCGGTGCGCGCACGGGATCTTCCGGCGCGGTCCCGGCGCCGCGGGCCAGCGCTTCGGCGTCGTCGGGGGAGATCCTGTCCGGCCCGGAGATGGCGGCGAAGATGGGACGCGCGCTCGGCAGCGCGATCGCGTTCCAGGACGTGCCGTTCGACGTCTACCGCGGCCTGGGCTTCCCCGGCGCGGACGATCTCGGCAACATGTTCCAGTTCCAGCAGCTCGCGGGCGAGGCCTTCCTGAAGAGCCGCGATCCCGCGAGCTCCCGCGCGCTCAATCCGCAGCTGCAGTCGTTCGACGCGTGGCTCGCCGCCAACGCCGCGCGCATCCCGATCGGCTGAAGCCCACGGCGCTTCCCCGCCCCGCGGCGAAACGAGGCGATGACCCAGAGCAAAGGATTCGCACCCCATCGGTAGTATGCTTTTGAGGTTTGGCCGTCGTTGCGCAAGGTCCCGGCCGGGAGGGTCGGGCGCCATCATCGCGGACGCGGCCACGCCTTCGACGACGCACCCAAACCCGCAGGAGGAACGCATGGATCGCAGCAAGCGAACGTTGTTGGTCACCGGAGTCGCCGCGCTCGTCGCGCTGACGGTGTCTCCCCTGGCCGCGGCGCAGCAATGGAAGCCGACGAAGCCGATCACCATCATCGTGCCGTGGGCGGCGGGCGGCTCGACCGACCAGGTCACCCGCGTCACCGCGGCGGAAATCGAGAAGGCGCTCGGCCAGAAGGTCGTCGTCGTCAATCAGCCCGGCGCATCCGGCTCGATCGGCACGAAGAACGCGCTCGAGGCGCCGAAGGACGGGTACACGTGGACCGCCGGCGCCGCGCAGGACCTCGGCACCTACGCCGTCCTCGGCATGCTCGACACCAAGATCGGCGACTGGGCGCTCTTCCTCAACGTCGCCAACGTCTCGACGCTGTCGGTGAATCCGGCGACGCCGTACAAGACGCCGACCGAGCTGATCGACGCGATGAAGGCGAAGCCCGGCGCGATCAGCGTGGCGACGGCCGGCGTCAACTCCAGCGGCCACAGCGCGATGGAAGCGATCGCCAAGGCGACCGGCGTCAAGTACAAGCACGTCACCTACGACGGCGGCAACCCGGCGGTGGTGTCCACCGTCGCGGGCGAGACCGACGCGACGTCGCAGCTGACCGTCGAGCAGGCGGAGATGATCCGCGGCAAGAAGCTGCGCGCGCTCGCCGTCATCGGCGACAAGCCCGTCGAGCTCGACGGCTACGGGATCATCGAGCCGCTGACCAAGTGGGTGCCCGGCTTCAAGTCGCCGGCCAACTACTTCGGCATCTTCATCCCCAAGGGCGTGCCGCCGGAAGTGATCGCCACGGTCGAGAAGGTCTGGGCCGAGCAGATCGCCAACTCGGCCGCGCTGAAGCAGTACGCGACCAGCCGCGGCGCGCAGTTCGCTCCCTATGCCGGAGCCGACGCGCAGAAGGCCGTCTTCCCGGCGGTGCAGGCGAACGCGTGGGCCGCCGCCGACACCGGCAAGGCGAAGGTCGCCCCGGACACGCTCGGCATCCCGCGGCCGTAATCGCAGCGAAACCCCGGGCCGGCGCCTTCGCGGGCGCCGGCCTTTGGTTGCATGAGGCCCCGTACGCACGATGTCCGCTGACGTCCACCCGTCGTCGCCGCGCCGCGACCTGCAGGGCGGCGTCGTCTGGACCGCGCTCGGCTGCGTCATCGTCGCGCTGTCGTGGCAGATGGACCGGATGACGCAGCAGGGCGCGACGCTGCACACGGCGCCGGGCCTGTGGCCGGGCATCGTCGGCACGCTGCTCGCCGTGCTCGGCGGCGTGCTGGTGCTGCGGTCGTGGCGGCGCGCGCAACTGATCGGCTGGGATTCGGCCGCGGCCGACGACACCGACTACGCGCCGCGGTCGAGCTTCGCCCTCGCCGCGTCGATGTTCTTCGTCTACGCGCTGCTGCTCGTCGGTCGCGGCCTGCCGTTCTGGCTCGCCACGGCGCTGTTCGTCACGACCTTCGTCTTCCTGTTCCAGTACGCGCAGCGCAGGACCGCCGGCAACGTGGCCCGCGGCCTCGTCGTGGCGCTCGCCTGCGGCGTGATCACCGCGGTCGTCGTCACGCTGCTGTTCGAGCAGCTCTTCTACGTCCGGCTGCCGTAGGGCCCCGCCGGAAAGACCCGCCCCATGTTCGACGGCCTCATCGCGTTCGGTCACTCGATCTGGAGCTTCAGCGATCCGCTGTCGCTCGGGCTCATCCTGCTGTCGTCGCTGGTCGGCGTCATCATCGGCGCGCTGCCGGGCCTCACCGCGACGATGGGCGTCGCGCTGATGACGACGCTGACGATCAAGATGCCGTCGAGCCAGGCGCTGCTGGTGCTGATCTGCACGTACGTCGGCGCGATCTACGGCGGCTCGCGCTCGGCGATCCTGCTCAACATCCCGGGCACGCCGGCCTCGGCGGCGGCGTGCCTCGACGGGCACGCGCTCGCCAAGCAGGGGCACGCGGGCCGCGCGATGGGCATCGCGACCTCGGGCTCGGTGCTGGGCACGCTGATCGGCATGTTCTTCCTCGCGCTGTTCACGCCGATCCTCGGGAACCTCGCGCTCAAGTTCGGCGCCTACGAGTTCTTCTGGCTCGCGCTCTTCGGCGTGATCGTGGCCGGCACGCTGACCGGCGACGACCCGCTGAAGGGCTGGATCGCGGGCCTCGTCGGCATCTTCACCGCGACGATCGGCCAGGAGGCCATCTACGCGTACGACCGGTTCACCTTCGGCAGCCGCGATCTCGCCGGCGGCCTCCAGCTCGTCCCGGCGCTGGTCGGCGCGTTCGGCTTCGCGGAGCTGCTGATGGCCGTGCGCGAGAGCCCGCGCCGGTGAAGATCAACCCGTTCGACTCGGTCATCCCGAAGCTCCGCGACGTCGCGCAGTACTGGCGGACGATCCTGCGCTCCGGCGTCATCGGCACGTTCATCGGCATCCTGCCCGGCGTGGGCGAGGACGTCGCGGCGTGGTCGTCGTACGCCGCCGCCAAGCGCGTCAGCAAGGAGAAGGAGAAGTTCGGCAAGGGCTCGATCGACGGGCTGATGGCCGCCGAGACCGGCGACAACGCGTGCGTGCCGGGCGCCATGATCCCCGTGCTCACGCTCGCGGTGCCGGGGTCCGCGCCCGCCGCCGTGCTGATGGCGGCGATGCTGATCCACGGCGTGCGGCCCGGCCCGATGATCATGATCGAGGCGCCGACGTTCGTGTACGACGTCGTCGCGATGATGATGTTCGCGACGATCGGGATCCTGATCTACGGCCTCACGCTCACCAAGCTGCTGATCAAGGTGCTGATGGTGCCGAAGCCGATCATCCTGCCGATCATCTTCGTGCTCTGCGTCGTCGGCTCGTACGCGATCTCGCAGCGGCTGTTCGACGTCTGGGTGATGCTGGGCTTCGGCGTGCTGGGCTACGCGCTGCGCCGGCTGCAGTATCCGGTCGCGCCGCTGGTGCTGGGGATGGTGCTCGGCGACCTGATGGAGAAGGGCTTCCGGCGCGGGCTGGTGCTGTCCGACGGCGACCTCACGCCGTTCTTCGTGCGGCCGATCTCCGCCGTGCTCTGGATCACGATCGTGCTGGTCATCCTGTTCAAGATCCCGGCGGTGAGCCGCAGGATCTCCCGCCGGGGGCGGGCGGCGCCGCGCGCCGGCTGACGCGCGCCGGCGCCGCCCGATTCCTCACCGCGACACACACCGGAGCACCGCAGCGTGGAAACCATCCGTCTCGGCGTGATCATGAACGGCGTCACCGGCCGCATGGGCACGAACCAGCACCTCGTCCGCTCGATTCTCGCGATCCGGAACCAGGGCGGCATCGTCCTCGGCCCGGGGCGGCGGATCATGCCGGACCCGATCCTCGTCGGCCGCGACGCCGCCAAGGTCGCCGCGCTCGCGCAGGCGCACGGCATCGAGCGCCACACGACCGACCTCGACGCGGCGCTCGCCGACAAGGACGACGCGATCTACTTCGACAGCGCGTCGACCGGCGGGCGGCCGGAGCTCATCCGGAAGGCGATCGCGGCGGGCAAGCACGTCTACACCGAGAAGCCGGTCGCGCCGACGCTCGCCGAAGCGCTCGACCTCTACCGGCGCGCGGAGGCCGCCGGCGTGAAGCACGGCGTGGTCCAGGACAAGCTCTTTCTCCCGGGGCTGCAGAAGCTCAAGGTGCTGATCGATTCGGGCTTCTTCGGCCGCATCCTGTCGGTGCGCGGCGAGTTCGGCTACTGGGTCTTCGAGGGCGACTGGCAGCCCGCGCAGCGCCCGTCGTGGAACTACCGCAAGGAGGACGACGGCGGCATCATCGTCGACATGCTGTGCCACTGGCGCTACGTGCTCGACAACCTGTTCGGCGCGGTGAAGAGCGTGATGTGCCTGGGCGCCACGCACATCCCGAAGCGGTGGGACGAGAACGGCAGGCCGTACGCGGCCACCGCCGACGACGCCGCGTACGCGACCTTCGAGCTCGCCGACGGCGTCGTCGCGCAGGTCAACAGCTCGTGGTGCACGCGCGTGCGCCGCGACGACCTCGTCACCTTCCACGTCGACGGCACGCTCGGCTCGGCGGTGGCCGGATTGACCGACTGCCGCATCCAGCCGCGCGCCGCGACGCCGAGGCCGGTGTGGAACCCGGACGTGCCGCAGGCGATCGACTTCCTCGACACCTGGCAGCTCGTCCCGTCGAACCGCGCCTACGACAACGCCTTCAAGGTCGAGTGGGAGCTGTTCCTGCGGCACGTCGTCGACGGCGGCCCGTTCCAGTGGAACCTGCGCGAAGGCGCGAAGGGCGTGCAGCTGGCCGAGCTCGGCCTGCAGAGCTGGCGGGAGCGGCGGTTCGTCGACGTCCCGGCGTTGCCGGCGTGACGTCGCCGAACCTCTCGCGGGCCCGCCGCGAGGACTGACCCCAAGGAATCCATCATGAAGCTCGTCGTGCTCGACCCCGGCCACTTCCACGCCGCGCTGCTGCAGAAGTCGATGTACCCGAACGTCGACCCGACCGTGCACGTCTACGCCGAGGAAGGCCCGGACCTCGCCGACTACCTGCAGAAGATCGCCGGCTACAACGCGCGGGCCGAGTCCCCGACGTCCTGGCGCACCGAGGTCCATGCCGGCGCCGACTTCCTCGACCGGTTCAGCGCGGAGCGGGCCGGCGACGTCGTCGTCATCGCGGGCAACAACCGGCGCAAGGCCGAATACGTGACGCGCGCGGTGGCCGCCGGCATGAACGTCCTCGCCGACAAGCCGATGGCGATCGACACGGCGGGCTTCGAGTCATTGCAGCGGGCGTTCGCCGACGCCAAGGCCCGGGGCGTGCTGCTCTACGACATCATGACCGAGCGCCACGAGATCACGACGATGCTGCAGAAGGCCTTCTCGCGCATTCCGGCCGTGTTCGGCGAGCTGCTGCCGGGCTCTCCGGGGGATCCGGCCGTCGTCAAGGAGAGCGTGCACCACTTCTCCAAGCTGGTGTCCGGCGTGCCGGTCAAGCGGCCGGCGTGGTACTTCGACGTGGCGCAGCAGGGCGAGGGCCTGGTCGACATCTCGACGCACCTCGTCGATCTCGTGCAGTGGGAGTGCTTCCCCGGCGCGATCCTCGATTTCGCGCGCGACATCCGGATTCTCGGCGCCCGGCGCTGGCCCACCGTCATCAGCCCGGCGCAGTTCGCGCAGGTGACGCAGCTGCAGGGCTTTCCCGCCTTCCTGCGCAAGGACGTGCAGCCCGACGGGAGCCTGCACACGTACGCCAACGGGGAGATCGACTACGTCGTCAGGGGCGTGCACGCGCGGGTCTCCGTGGTCTGGAATTTCGCCGCGCCCGACGGCGCCGGGGACACGCACTTCTCGGTGCTGCGGGGCTCGAAGGCGAACCTGGTGATCCGCCAGGGCGCCGCCGAGGCCTGGCAGCCGGTGCTCTACATCGAGCCCGTCGCCGGCGGGGCCGCCGATTTCGCGTCGGCGCTGGACGCCGCGCTGCGCGAGGTGCGCGCGGCGTATCCCGGCGTCGACGCGAAGCGCTCCGGGGGACGCCTGGCAGGTCGTCGTCCCGCCGGCGTACCACGTCGGCCACGAGGCCCATTTCGCGCAGGTCGCCCAGGGGTTCCTCGCCTGCGTCGAGCGCGGCGCGCTGCCCGACTGGGAGGTTCCCGGCATGCTCGCCAAGTACCGCACGACGACGCAGGCGCTGGCGATCGCGCGCGGCGCCGCCCCGCCGGACGCCGCCGCCTGATCGGTCGCTGCGGCCTCAACCCGGGCGGCGCTGTTCCGGCCGCACCCTCGGCATCAGCCTGAGCTCCGCCTCATCGCCGTCCACGGCGCGCCCGTCGGCGTCGACCAGCGGTTGCTCGAAGTCGTTCCAGCCGCGCACGCCGGTCTTGAGCGACGCCACGTCGGCGAAGCCCATCTGCTGCATCACGTCGGCGGCGAGGATGGAGCGATTGCCGGAGCGGCACACGATCACGATCGACCGATGTGGCGGGCGGCAAGCTCCGGCACGGTCTCCTCGAAGTCCCACTCGCAGGCCTGTTCCAGCACGCCCCGCGGGACGTTGATCGAGCCGGGAATCCGTGCGAGGGCGAACTCCGCCGGCTCGCGGATGTCGAGCACCAGCGGCGGCGGATCGCGCGCCAGCCGCTTGTCCAGGTCCCACGGCTGGATCTCGCGCACGCGCTGCAACGCGTCCGCGAGGAGGTCGGAATAGCGCTTCATGAGCCGTTCCCTCTGCACACGGATTCTCGACCGGCTGCCGCTCGGGGCGCACGTGCCGCAGGGCGCCCCGCGTCGCGGCTATTCCAGCGGATCGGACTTGTACGCGGCGCACGCGCCCCGCACCCATTCGTAGCCGGGCACGGGAACCGGGTACGTATTGTTCTCGAAATCCCAGGACGACACCGGGAAGCTCGACATGATCCCGCCGCGGTCGCCGGTGCAGCTGCCGTTGGTGCCCACGAACGCCTGGTCCCGCACCACCCGGCACTGGCAGAGCAAGGGCTTGTCCGGATCGGAGGGATGGGGGTTCTCGGTGCAGGGCGCGGCATCGCAGATCGCCCAGATGGCATCGCCCGAATAGCCTGATGCAGTCTGGTCGCAGGCCCTGAACTTCGGCAGCAGGCTGCACCAGCCCCGATACGAATAGGTCGACACCCAGTCGTAGCGGATGCCGTCCACCTTGTACCTGCCGCGCGCGATGGCCGTGCAGACGGGAGCCTCGTCCACGTCGCAGGGATGCCGGTCGGTGCACCTGGCCTGCGTCAGGGCCTTGACCGCGGCGTCCTGGATCTCGTTCGTCATCACGATGTGGTTCTCGTCGACCCTCGCGCAGTCGCAGTCGGCATCGTTGCCCTTCACCCGGCAGTCCGTGGCCGAGGCGCAGAGCGCGTGCCATCCGGTGCAGACGACGAGCTCCTGCGGCGCGTCGACGTGATGGCGGCCGCGCCCGTCTCCTCCCATCGGCGTCGCCGACGGCGGCGCCTTCCCGGGCTGGGCGTGGACGAAGTCGGGACTGGCCGTCGCGAGGAACGCCACGGCAGCGAGTGCGAGCAGACCGCCAAGTCTGTTCATGCTCAAACCTCCATGGTCGAGTTGTTGCGCCGGGACGCGCGCCGTCGAGGCCGATCCTCGCGCGAGGGATCCCGGCGCCGACGTGAAGCCGCAGCGGCTATTGCACGCCCGCAGCGCGGAAGCAGGCGCGCCATCCTCCCGCTCGGAACGTGTCCACGTCGCACCAGGCGGCGACCGGGTAGTAGTCGCCCATCACCTGCTGCGCGCACTTCCCGGCGTCGGTGACTTCCTTCTGGGTGGGCGGGGTCGGGAAATTGAACGGCATTCCGCAACCCTGGTCGATCGCGTTCTGCACGGCGTTCTTGAAGTCGGGCGAGGGCAGCAGGTGACGCACGAAGATGAGCTTCGGCACCATCTGCTCGTCTCCCCACGGCAGCCAGACGACCTGCTCCGGCAGCCAGCCGGGCCGCAGCACGTCGTTGGAGATCACGATCGTGTAGTAGCCGAAGCGATCGAGCGGCGTGCCCGCGTCGACCGCGCATCCTTCGACCGGCAGGGGCGAGACCGCGTCGGCCATGCAGATCGACGAAAAGCGCAATTGCACCTCGTCGAATCCCGGCGCCGGATCCCACACCGAGGACCCGTGGTAGGTGTCGGGATACGCCGGCATCTTGCCCCGGACGACGATGACGCGATCCGGCTCGTACTCGGGCATGAAGAACGAGGCCATGTACTTGTTGTCGGGGTTGGGCAGCAGGCGCACGGGCGGCTTCGGGATCGGGCCGAACCAGATCCGGTCCGGGACCGGCGGCAGCACCGGCGGGGTCTCGAGCTCCGCGGGGACGATCTGCGGCTGCAGCTTCGCGAGCTCCGATTGCCGATTGATGTACTGGCAGGTCTTCAGCGGCGTCGTGCTGCCGCTCGCGTCGGTGATCGCGGATGTCGGGCAACGGCACCCCGCCCATCTCGGTTCCGCCCGCATCCGGCAGGTACAGCCGGTAGACCAGCCACCCCGTCTGGGCGTGCAGCGGCAGCACGTTGCCGGCGAGGCCGACGGGCGGTCGCTGCGCGCGACGGTGATCGTGTACGTCTGGTTGGGCGCGGCGAACGGATTGCCGCTGCCCGGATCGGGCACGATCTTCGCGTCGTAGAGGCGGCCGGCAAGGCCGGTGGAGACCGGCGCGTCGTCGTAGACCGCGAGGCTGAAGAAGCGCGCCTTCGGGTAGGAGCCCTTGAGCGTCACGCGCTGCCACTTGGGATCGATGGGCATGTACCACCAGCGGTTCCCCGTGTCCGGGAAGAGCCAGTTTCCGAGACCGAAGGGTGTCCATGCGAATTGCCACGCGCACGTCGGCGTGGGGAGCGGCGGCGACTGTGCCACGGACACTCCCGGGTGCAACACCGGGAGGAGCGTGGCCAGGCTGAGCGCCAGGAACCTGAATACTCGGAGCTTGTTCATTGTTCGTCTCCTTACGCAATGTGCAAGAGATGAGGGGGCGGTCACGAAGTCGTGGCCGCATCCGCCGGCACGTGCCCGGATGGGCGCCGGATCTGACGATGTCGAACCTTCGATGGGGGCAGGCCGGGCACACGGTCAGCGCCGCGTGAACTTCGCCAAAGGTCGCCGCGGTGGTCGGATGCGCGAAAGGTGAGCGCCATCGTCCGCACCGGTCCTGGCTGCCGCCGCCTGAGCAAGCCACGCACTGCGGCCTCGGGCGATGGCGCCAACCCTGCAAGTCAAGATTACCACTCGAGCAACGTGGGTTATTGCTCCTGGTCAAGTCTCGCGCCGGTGGGGTTGCGCTCCGCGCCCTCGGTGCAGCGAGTCACCTGCCCGTCGTCGTCGCGCTGACCCGCGCGGTCGCCGTCGCCTGCGCCCACCCGGATCTCGGCGCGGGCCGCCGTCCCGCGAGCATAGGCATCGAATCACGCATCCGGAGCGCGTCCATCCACCCCGATTCGCGCCCGGCCTCTGCCGGAACAGGCGGTCCGTGCGCCCGGGCACACAAGTTCCAGCGACCCTGCGGTGCGTGCCCGTCGTGTGCGTCACCGTACAGACCGGCGCAGGAGGGGCGCAGAAACTATCTCCGTCGCGTCAAACGATGGAGGCGGGGTTCACGACCATCGGCCCGGATGCGCGCTCAGGGATTGCACATGCGCTTCCGGTGAATGCGACGTCCCGGCATCTTGCAGGAGGCACCTATGGCGAAATGCGACGGCTGTGGCAACGAGTACGACAAGTCCTTCGAGGTCGTGATGGGAGGACAAACTCATGTTTTCGACAGTTTCGAATGCGCGATCCATGCGCTGGCGCCTGCCTGCGGACACTGTGGCGTCCGCATCGTCGGTCATGGCTTGGAGAAGGACGGCCGCATGTTCTGCTGCGATCACTGCGCCGAGCAGGAAGGCGTCACCGAGCTGCGCGACCGGGCTTGACGACGCATTTCACGCAATCACGCTTTTTCAGGAGATCGAGATGATTCATCACCTCAAGGATGTAATGAGCCCGGACGTCAAGGTCATCAGCCCGGACATGACGATCAGGGATGCCGCGCGGACGATGTCCGAGGGCGACTTCGGGATGTTGCCCGTAGGCGAAAACGATCGCATGATCGGAGCAATTTCCGATCGCGACATCGCGATCCGGGCCATCGGCGAAGGCAAGGGTCCCGACACGAAAGTGCGCGAAATCATGTCCACCGGCATTCACTGGGCTTACGACGACGACACCGTGGAACACGCGGCCAAGCTGATGAGCGAACACCAGGTTCGGCGCCTGCCCGTGGTGAATCATGAAAAGCGACTGGTGGGCATTGTCGCGCTCGGCGACTTCGCGGTCGACAGCGCCGATATCAAGCCCGCCGCGGAAGCGCTTTCCGGGATTTCGGAGCCGACCCCGGCTTGAGATCGGCGGCGCGTCGCCGATCGGCACGCCGCGCCCGTTACCGAGCGCCCAGTGCTGGGTGAAGAGCGCATGATTCGCGTTTCTTGGCAGCCCGCCGCAGCGAGCGCCGACGGGCGTGAAGCCTCGCGCGCGCCGATCTGCGCGACTCCCAGGCGGTGACTGATCCCCTGGGGAAGCGCGGAGAGCGCGTTCCGCCCCTGGAGGCGACGCGCCAACGTCGGGTTTCTTCGCGTGCGAAAGGCTGCAACGGGCCGCCGAAAGCTCCAGTTCGGCGTCCGCTATCGGCATCGCCGAGGACGGTCGTGCGCAACTCAGGTCGGACTCTCCGTTGGTGATGATGCGGGGTGATGCCTGCGTCGGCGTCGCCGGCAGGATTCGGTCCGGGCGCTACGGGGAATGCGCTGGAGCCGTCCTGCATGGGACGTGCCGCCTGGGGTGCAGCGCGCGCGATGCTCTGCGCCTCCCTCCGCCAATTGGCCGAGTGCGGCGCGGTGCGGGTTCGCGTTAGCCTGCACCCAGCGCTGCCAGCCACTCCTTCCGGCGCGCGTTCGCGAGGCGCCCGTCCATGTCGCTCGCCGTCGTCCTGTCGCGCGGTCTTGCCGGCCTCGACGCGCCGCTGGTCACGGTCGAGTGCCACGCGGGCAACGGCCTGCCGGGATTCAACCTCGTCGGCCTGCCCGAGACCGAGGTCAAGGAGGCGCGCGACCGCGTGCGCGCCGCGCTGCAGAACGCGAACTTCGATTTCCCGCCGCGCAAGTTCACGGTGAACCTGGCGCCGGCGGACCTGCCGAAGGAGTCCGGCCGCTTCGACCTGCCGATCGCGCTCGGCATCCTCGCCGCCACCGGGCAATTGCCGCAGGGGCCCTTGGCGACGCACGAATTCGCCGGCGAGCTGGCGCTGACCGGCGAGTTGCGGCCGATCCGCGGCGCGCTGCCGATCGCGCTGGCCGCGCGGCGCGACGGCCGCGCCTTCGTGCTGCCGCAGGCGAGCGCGGCCGAGGCGGCGCTGGTGCGCGACGCGATCGTCTATCCGGCGCGCAGCCTGCTGGCCGTGTGCGCGCACATCACGGGGCGCGCTCCGCTGGCCGCACTGGAGGCGTCGCCGCCCATGGCCGCCGCGGACGCGACGGCCTTGCCCGACCTCGCCGACGTCCGCGGCCAGGACCACGCGAAGCGAGCGCTCACCATCGCCGCAGCCGGCGCCCACAGCCTGCTGATGATCGGCCCCCCGGGCAGCGGCAAGTCGATGCTGGCGCAGCGCCTGCCCGGCATCCTGCCGCCGCCGACCGAGGACGAGGCGCTCGCGACGGCGGCGATCGCGTCGCTCGCCGGCCGCTTCTCGCCGGCGGCCTGGGGCGTGCGGCCTTACCGCGCGCCGCACCACACGGCGAGCGGCGTCGCGCTCACCGGCGGCGGCGGCGACCCGCGGCCGGGCGAGATCTCGCTGGCGCATCACGGCGTCCTGTTCCTCGACGAGCTGCCCGAGTGGGACCGGCGCGTGCTCGAGGTGCTGCGCGAGCCGCTCGAATCGGGCGTGATCCACGTGTCGCGCGCTGCGCGGCAATGCACGTTCCCGGCGGAGTTCCAGTTCGTCGCGGCGATGAATCCCTGCCCCTGCGGCTGGCTGGGGCACGACAGCGGCCGTTGCGTGTGCACGCCCGATCGCGTCGGACGCTACCGCGGGCGGGTCTCGGGCCCGCTGATCGACCGCATCGACCTGCGGATCGAGGTGCCCGCGGTGGCGCCCGAGGTGCTGGCGGGCGGGACCTCGCGCCGCGCCGGAAATGTCGACGCGGCGGATTCGAGCGCGCACGCGCGCGCCCGGGTGGCGCTCGCCCGCGACCGCCAGCTCGCCCGGCAGGGCAAGCCCAACGCGCGCCTCGCCGCGCGCGAAGTCGAGGCGCACTGCGCCCTCGACCAGGCGGGCGGCGTCCTGCTCGGCCGGGCGATGGCGCGGCTGTCGCTGTCGGCGCGCGCGTACCATCGCATCCTCAAGGTCGCGCGCACGATCGCCGATCTCGACGCGCTGCCGGCGATCGCGCCGGCGCACGTCGCGGAGGCGATCGCGTACCGCCGCTACGGCCTTGATTGACCTGTCAGTGATCCGGCGCTCGAGTGGCGAACCGGGGCGGTTGCATCCCGCGCTCGCGCCGCGCCAGCGCGACCTAACCGCCGGTCAGCGGCTCCAGCGCCCGCACGGCGCCGGCGAGCGCCTGGCGGTCGAGCTTGCCGGCGGGGGTGCGCGGCAGGCGGTCGATCCAGCCGATGTACCGCGGCCGCTTGTGCGGCGCGAGCTGGCTGCGCACGTACGCGTGGAGCTCGGCGTGCGACGGCGGCGCGCCGTCGGCCACCAGCGCCGCCGCCACCCGCTGCCCCCAGACCTCGTCGGGCACGCCGAAGACGCCGGCCTCGGCGATGCCGGGGAAGGCCTCGAGCACGCGCTCGATCTCGGCGGGGTAGGCGTTCTCGCCGCCGGTGACGATCAGGTCGGCCCGGCGGGCGTGCACGTGCAGGCAGCCGTGCTCGTCGAGCGAGCCGAGGTCGCCGGTGTCGAACCATTCGTCCGGACTGCGCGGCGGCGCGTCCCAGTAGCCCGGCCATCAGCATCGGCCCGCGCAGCTCGATGTGGCCCTCGGCGCTGGTCCGCAGCTCGACCCCCGGCAGCGGCGTGCCGGCGCCGCAGTCGCCCGGCGCGTGGCGCGACGCGTAGGGCGTCAGGCAGACCTGCGAGCAGCTCTCGGTGAGGCCGTAGGTGATGACGATCGGCAGTCCGCGCTCGGCGGCGCGGGCGAGGAGCCGCGGCGGCGCCGTGTCGCCGCCGACCTGCACGGCGCGCAGCTGCGGCGGCGACCGCCACGCCGGGTGCGCGTCGAGCACGCGGGTCAGCATCGTCGGCACGACCGACGCCAGCGTGACGCGCTGCTCGTCGATCCAGCGCGGGAAGGCCTGCGCGTCGAAGGCCGCGGCCAGCGCCACGCAGCGCCGCGCGGCGAGGCAGCGGGTGAGGATCGACAGCCCGCCGACGCGCGCGATCGGCATGCACAGCAGCCAGCAGTCGTCGTCCCGCCAGCCGAGGCCGGCGGCGCTCGCGTCGGCCGAGGCGAGCAGCGCGCGCCTTCGTCAGCACGGCGCCGCGCGGCTTGCCGGTCGTGCCCGAGGTGAAGAGGATCGCGGCGGCGCCGGCGTGCGGACGGCCCGAGCGCGCGGCGATCGCCGTGAGGTCGGCGCGCTCGGGCTCGGTGAGGCGCGGATGGATCAGCAGCGCCGGCACGCCGAGCTCGAACAGCGCGTAGAGCGTGACGACGGTCTCCAGCGTGTTGGTCCCGAGGACCGGATACGGCGCCGCGTCCCGACGTCTCGGTCCGCAGCGCGGGCAGCCGCGCTGCGGTCAGCGCCGCGAGCTCGGCGAACGCGTAGGTGCGCGCGCCGATCCGCAGGCCCGGCGCGCCGCCGGCCTCGCGGGCCGCGGCGAAGATCGACAGCCGCTCGGTCATCGGGTGGGCCGGTCGGGCGCCGCCCTCACCCGCCGCTGTCGCGGCACCCTCTCCCGCGCGCGGGAGAGGGTCGGGGTGAGGGCGGGCCTTCGTTCACTCATGCATCGACGGCGCGCTGCGAAGTCAGGGGAAGCGCTTGAACTTCTTGAAGTCGGGCTTCCGCTTCTGCAGGTAGGCTTCCTTGCCTTCCTGGCCCTCTTCGGACAGGTAGTAGAGCAGCGTCGCGTTGCCGGCGAGCTCCTGCAGGCCGGCCTGGCCGTCGCAGTCGGCGTTGAGCGCGGCCTTGAGGCAGCGCAGCGCGATCGGGCTGTTGGCCAGCATCTCGCGGCACCACTGCACGGTCTCCGCCTCCAGCTGCTCGTAGGGCACGACGCAGTTGACGAGGCCCATCTCCAGCGCCTGCTTCGCGTCGTACTGGCGGCACAGGAACCAGATCTCGCGCGCCTTCTTCTGGCCGACGATGCGCGCCATGTACGACGCGCCGTAGCCGCCGTCGAAGCTGCCGACGCGCGGGCCGGTCTGGCCGAAGCGCGCGTTGTCGGCGGCGATGGTGAGGTCGCAGATCATGTGCAGCACGTGCCCGCCGCCGACCGCGTAGCCGGCGACCATCGCGACGACGGGCTTCGGCAGCGTGCGGATCTGGCGCTGCAGGTCGAGCACGTTGAGCCGCGGCACGCCGTCGCTGCCGACGTAGCCGCCCTTGCCGCGCACGCGCTGGTCGCCGCCGGAGCAGAAGGCTTCCCTGCCCTGCCCGGTCAGGATGACGACGCCGATGTCGGGATCGTTGCGCGCGTCGGCGAACGCCGCCTCCATCTCCAGCACCGTCTCCGGCCGGAACGCGTTGCGCACCTCGGGCCGGTTGATCGTGATCTTGGCGATGCCCTCGGCGGCCTTCGCGTAGATGATGTCCTTGTAGCCGAGGATCGGCGTCCACTCCGGCACCGGCGGCAGGGTTGGGGCTTGCATCGTGCTCTCCGTCGTCTAATCGATCTTCGCGCCCGACTGGCGGACCACCCGCGCCCACTTCTCGGACTCGGATGCGATGTGGCGGGCGAAGGCCTCCGGCGATCCCGGGACCGGCACGGCGCCGTGGGCGATCAGCGAGTCGCGGACCTGCGGGTCCTCCAGCGCCTGCCGGATCGCCCCGTTCAGGCGGTCGATCACGGCCGGCGGCGTGCCGGCGGGCGCGAGGACGCCGTCCCACGCGGCGACCTCGAAGCCGGGCAGCCCGGACTCGGCGATCGTCGGGTACTCGAGGGCGCCGGGGAATCGCTGCGCCGTCGAGACGGCGAGGCCGCGCACCCGGCCGCCCTTGACCAGCGGGAACGCGTTGGGCATCACGTCGATCATCATCTGGCACTGGCCGGCGATGACGTCCGCCGCGGCCGCGGCGCCGCCGCGGTAGGGCACGTGGACGATGTCGATGCCGGCCATCGTGCGGAACAGCTCGCCGGCGAGGTGCGACGTCGTGCCGTTGCCGGCGGAGGCGAAGTTCACCTTGCCCGGGTGCGCCTTGGCGTACTGGATCAGCGTCGCGGTCGAGGTCGCCGGCAGGTCGGGGTTCACGAACAGCATCGCCGCGATCATCGTCATCCGCGACACCGGCGCGAAATCCTTGACCGGGTCGAAGCGCAGGCTGCCGTACAGGCTCTGGTTGATCGCGTGCGTGCCGTTGGTGCCGTAGAGCAGCGTGTAGCCGTCGGGCGCGGCGCGGGCGACCAGCTCGGCCCCGACGTTGCCGCCGGCGCCCGGCTTGTTGTCGATGACGATCGCCGTGCCGAGCGCCTGGCCGACCCGGGGCATGATCAGGCGCGCCAGCGTGTCGGCGCCGCCCCCGGCGGGAAACGGCACGACCAGCCGGATCGGCCGGTCCGGGTACTCGGCCGCCGCGGCCGGCGACGGCGCGAGGGCGGCGAGGCAGAGCGCGCCGAGCAGCCGCGTCCCGAGACGCGAAAAGAAGGGCAATTTCATCGGAAAGCCGGGAACGGAGGGAATTCTGGCTGCAAGTATACGCGGCCGGCCCCGCGGCATTCCCGCTATCATGGACGCCAAGCGTCTGCGCACCCCCCTCCCGAATTCATCCCGAACCCCTCCCGGCCAGCGAGGCCCGCGATGCACGCCCCCTACCTGGACCACGTCCGCGCGACCCTCGACGCGCATCCGCGCCGACGGCTTCTACAAGACCGAGCGGGTGATCGCGAGCCCGCAGTCGCCCCGCCTCACGCTCGCCGACGGCCGCGAGGTCGTCAACTTCTGCGCGAACAACTACCTCGGCCTCGCCGACGACGCGCGGCTGCTGCAGGCGGCGAAGGAGGGCCTCGACCGCCACGGCTTCGGGATGGCGTCGGTGCGCTTCATCTGCGGGACGCAGACGATCCACAAGACGCTCGAGGGCGCGCTCGCGTCGTTCCTCGGGATGGAGGACGCGATCCTCTACGGCAGCTGCTTCGACGCCAACGGCGGCCTGTTCGAGACGCTGCTCGGCGAGGAGGACGCGGTGATCAGCGACGAGCTGAACCACGCGAGCATCGTCGACGGCATCCGGCTGTGCAAGGCGCAGCGCTACCGCTACCGCAACAACGACATGGCCGACCTCGCGGCGAAGCTCGCGGAAGCCGACGCCGCCGGCGCGCGCTTCAAGCTGATCGCCACCGACGGCGTGTTCTCGATGGACGGCACGATCGCGAACCTGCCGGCGATCTGCGACCTCGCCGAGCGCCACGGCGCGCTGACGATGGTCGACGATTCGCACGCCGTCGGCTTCGTCGGCGCGGGCGGGCGCGGCACGCCCGAGCACTGCGGCGTCGACGGGCGCGTCGACATCCTGACCGGGACGCTCGGCAAGGCGATGGGCGGGGCGTCGGGCGGCTACACCGCCGCGCGCGCCGAGATCGTCGACCTGCTGCGCCAGCGCTCGCGGCCGTATCTCTTCTCCAACACGCTGGCGCCGCCGATCGTCGCGGCGTCGCTCGCGGTGCTGGAGCTCCTGCGCGGCGACGAGGGCGCGGCGCTGCGGCGGCGCGTCGCCGCCAACGGCGAGCGGTTCCGGCGCGAGATGGCGGCGCTCGGGTTCACGCTGCCGCCGGGGCAGCATCCGATCATCCCGGTGATGCTGGGCGACGCCGCGCTCGCGACCAGGATGGCCGACGCGCTGCTCGCCGAGGGCATCTACGTGATCGGCTTTTCCTACCCGGTGGTGCCGAAGGGCAAGGCGCGCATCCGCACGCAGATGAGCGCGGCGCACACCGGCGACGAGATCGCGAAGGCCGTGGCGGCGTTCGCCCGCGTCGGTCGCGCGCTGGGCGCGATCGGCTGACCGAAGCTCACGGAGACGGCGAACATGAGGGCACTCGCGAAACTCGAACGCGCGCCGGGGCTGACGCTCACCCGCGTGAAGAAGCCGGAGGTCGGCCACAACGACGTGATGATCCGGATCCGCAAGACGGCGATCTGCGGCACCGACATCCACATCTGGAAGTGGGACGACTGGGCGCAGGAGACGATCCCCGTGCCGATGCACGTCGGCCACGAGTACGTCGGCGAGATCGTCGAGATGGGCCAGGAGGTGCGCGGCTTCGCCGTCGGCGATCGCGTCTCCGGCGAAGGGCACGTCACCTGCGGCTTCTGCCGCAACTGCCGCGCCGGGCGCCGGCACCTGTGCCGCAACACCGTCGGGCGTCGGCGTCAACCGCGAGGGCGCGTTCGCCGACTACCTGGTGATCCCGGCGTTCAACGCGTTCAAGATCCCCGACGACATTCCCGACGAGCTCGCCGCGATCTTCGACCCGTTCGGCAACGCGACGCACACGGCGCTGTCGTTCAACCTCGTCGGCGAGGACGTGCTGATCACCGGCGCGGGCCCGATCGGCATCATGGCGGCCGCGATCGCGCGGCACGTCGGCGCGCGGCACGTCGTCATCACCGACGTCAACGACTACCGGCTGGAGCTCGCGCGGAAGATGGGCGCGACGCGCACCGTCAACGTCGGGCGCGAGCACCTCGCGCGACGTCATGGCCGAGCTCGGCATGACCGAGGGCTTCGACGTCGGCATGGAGATGTCCGGCGTGCCGGCGGCGTTCTCGTCGATGCTCGACGCACATGAACCACGGCGGCAAGGTGGCGCTGCTCGGCATCCTGCCCGACGGACGCGCCGATCGACTGGAACCAGGTGATCTTCAAGGGGCTCGAGATCAAGGGCATCTACGGCCGCGAGATGTTCGAGACCTGGTACAAGATGGTCGCGATGCTGCAGAGCGGGCTCGACCTCTCGCCGATCATCACGCACCGCTTCCGCGTCGACGACTACGTCGCCGGCTTCGACGCGATGCTCTCCGGCGCCTCCGGCAAGGTCATCCTCGACTGGACGTGACGATAAAGTAGGGTCAGACACTACTTATCGCCGGTTCCGGCCGTCCTGGCGGCGCGGCTGGCCTTCGCGGGCGCCGGCCCAGGGCCGTCGGCGGGTGGCGGCGCGTAAGCGCCCGGCGAGCGTCATGTTGCACTGCGGTAATTGGCCAGGTTCCCATGGACGCCCGCACCGAACTCGCGGTTGAAGCCGAGAATGCCGCAGGCCGACGCGCCGCGCCTGCGCGAGATCCCGTACAACTACACGTCGTTCTCCGATCGCGAGATCGTCATCCGCCTGCTCGGGCGCGAGATGTGGCAGCTGCTGGACGAGCTGCGCGGCGAGCGCCGCACCGGCCGCTCGGCGCGGATGCTGTTCGAGGTGCTGGGCGACATCTGGGTCGTCGAGCGCAATCCGTACCTGCAGGACGACCTGCTCGACAACCCGAAGCGCCGGCGGCTGCTGGTCGACGCGCTGCAGCCACCGCCTGCACGAGATCGACAAGCGCCGGCTCCATCACGCGATCGCGCAGGCGGCCAGCGGCGCCGTGCCGACGGCGACCGCGAGGACGACCGCGGCGCCAAGGTCGCGCGGCTGATCGCGGCGGCGCGCGCCGCCGTCGACCGGTTCGCGCGCGTCGTTCCGACGAGACCGCGGCGCTGCGCGCGCAAGGTGGTGCGCGCGCTGTCGCGGCACACGGCGAAGGACAACATCGCGTTCGACGGCTTCGCGCGCGTCGTCGCACGTGACCGACGCCACCGACTGGCGCGTCGAGTACCCGTTCGTCGTGCTCTATCCGGACACCGAGGACGAGGTGCGCGGCGCTGGTCGAGGGCTGCATCGAGCTCGGGCCTCACGATCATCCCGCGCGGCGGCGGCACCGGCTACACCGGCGGCGCGATCCCGCTCGACGCGCGCTCGGCCGTCATCAACACGGAGAAGCTCGACCGGCTCTCGGCGGTCGAGCGCATCGTGCTGCCCGGGCGGCACCGAGCCCGTCGCCGACGATCGACTGCGGCGCCGGCGTCGTCACCCGGCGGGTGATGGACGCGGCCGACGCCGCAGGGCTGGTCTTCGCCGTCGATCCGACGTCGGCCGACGCGTCGTGCATCGGCGGCAACGTCGCGGTCAACGCCGGCGGCAAGAAGGCGGTGCTGTGGGGCACCGCGCTCGACAACCTCGTCTCGTGGCGGATGGTGACGCCGCGACGCGCGGTGGCTCGAGGTGACGCGGCTCGACCACAACCTCGGCAAGATCCACGACGCCGCGGTCGCGACGTTCGAGCTCGCCTGGTACGGCGCCGACGGCCACGACGGTCGAGCGCCGCGAGACGCTCGCGATCCCCGGCGCCGCCTTCCGCAAGGCGGGGCTCGGCAAGGACGTCACCGACAAGTTCCTGGCGGGCCTGCCCGGCGTGCAGAAGGAGGGCTGCGACGGGCATCATCACGTCGGCGCGCTTCGTGCTGCACCGGATGCCGCCGGCGATCCGCACGGTCTGCCTCGAGTTCTTCGGGCAGGTGCGCGACTCGACGCCGGCGATCGTCGAGATCAAGCGCTACGTCGACGGCCTCGCCGCCCGGCCCGGGCCGCGCGTGCTGCTCGCCGGGCTCGAGCACCTGGACGAGCGCTACGTGAAGGCGGTCGGCTACGCGACCAAGGCGAAGCGCCACGGGCGGCCGAAGATGGTGCTGTTCGGCGACATCGTCGGCGACAGCGACGATGCGCGGTCGCGAAGGCGGCGTCCGAGGTGATCCGGATCGCCAACGCGCGCGGCGCCGAGGGCTTCGTCGCCGTCTCGGCCGAGGCGCGCAAGAAGTTCTGGCTCGACCGCGCGCGCACGGCGGCGATCGCGCGCACACCAACGCGTTCAAGATGAACGAGGACGTCGTCATCCCGCTCGACCGCCTCGGCGACTACACCGACGGCATCGAGCGGATCAACATCGAGCTCTCGATCGCGAACAAGCTCGCGCTGCGCGGCGCGCTCGACGCCTTCTTCGCCGGCCCCGCGCTCGCGCACGTCTGGGGCGTCGACCGACGAGGCGCGGCCGGCGCAGGACTCGATCGACGCCAAGATCGAGGAGGCGCGCGCGCTGATCGCGCGCCGTCCGCGCGCGCTGGCAGGACCTCGCTCGACCGCATCGACGAGACGTTCCCCGCGCTGCAGGACCACTCGGTCGTCGTGTCGTGGAAGGCGGAGCTGAAGGCGCCGCTCGAGGAGATCTTCGCCGGCCTCGCGTTCGCGCCGGTGCTCGCCCGCTGCACGGCGATCCACCGGGAGGTCCTGAAGCAGCCGCGTGTTCGTCGCGCTGCACATGCACGCCGGCGACGGCAACGTGCACACGAACATCCCGGTCAACTCCGACGACTACGCGATGCTGCAGCAGGCCAACGCCGCGGTCGCGCGGATCATGGCGCTGGCGCGCGAGCCTGGGCGGCGTCATCTCCGGCGAGCACGGCATCGGCATCACCAAGCTCGAGTTCCTGACGCCGGACGAGCTGGCGCCGTTCGCCGCGTACAAGCGGCGGGTCGACCCCGACGGCCGCTTCAACGCCGGCAAGCTGCTCGCCGGCGCCGACCTCGCCAACGCGTACACGCCGAGCTTCTCGCTGATCGGCTCGGAGAGCCTGATCCTCGAGGCCTCCGAGGTCGGCCGGATCTCCGACTCGATCAAGGACTGCCTGCGCTGCGGCAAGTGCAAGCCGGTGTGCGCGACGCACGTGCCGCGCGCGAACCTGCTCTATTCGCCGCGCAACAAGATCCTCGCGACGTCGCTGCTGATCGAGGCGTTCCTGTACGAGGAGCAGACGCGCCGCGGCGTCAGCCTGCGCCACTTCGACGAGTTCGCCGACGTCGCCGACCACTGCACGGTCTGCCACAAGTGCGTGAAGCCCTGCCCGGTCGACATCGACTTCGGCGACGTCTCGATCGCGATGCGCAACCTGCTGCGCGAGCAGGGCAAGAAGAAGTTCAACCCGCGCACCGCGGCGGCGATGTTCTTCCTCAACGCGACCGACCCGGCGACGATCAAGCTCGCGAAGAAGCTGATGATCGACTGGGGCTTCCGCGCGCAGCGCCTCGCGCACGGGCTCGCGAAGCGCTTCGGCCTCGTGCAGGCGCAGACGGCGCGCCCGCCGGCGACCACCGGCAGGCCCGCGCTCAAGGCGCAGGTCATCCACTTCATCAACAAGCCGATGCCGGGCGGCCTGCCGAAGCGCACGTCGCGCGCGCTGCTCGACATCGAGGACGACGCGGTCGTGCCGATCATCCGCGACCCGGCGCGGACGAGCGAGGACTCCGAGGCGGTGTTCTACTTCCCGGGCTGCGGCTCGGAGCGCCTGTTCTCGCAGGTCGGGCTCGCGACGCAGGCGATGCTCTACCACGTCGGCGCGCAGACGGTGCTGCCGCCCGGCTACCTGTGCTGCGGCTACCCGCAGGTCGCCGCGGGCAACCGGGACCGCGGCCACCAGATCATCACCGACAACCGCGTGCTGTTCCACCGCGTGGCCAACACGCTCAACTACCTCGACATCCGGACGGTGATCGTGTCCTGCGGCACGTGCATGGACCAGCTCGAGAAGTACGAGTTCGAGAAGATCTTCCCGGGCTGCCGGCTGATGGACATCCACGAGTACCTGCTGGAGAAGGGCGTGAAGCTCGAAGGGGTCGGCGGCGTCCGCTACATGTACCACGACCCCTGCCACTCGCCGATGAAGATCTACCAGCCGCTCGCGGTCGTCAACGCGCTGATGGGCGAGCCGGTGGCCCTGAACGAGCGCTGCTGCGGCGAGTCGGGAACGCTCGCCGTGTCGCGGCCCGACGTCTCGACGCAGGTGCGCTTCCGCAAGGAGGAGGAGATGCGCAAGGGCGCCGAGGCGCTGCGCGCGGAGGGCGGCGGCGCCCGCTTCGACGGCGACGTCAAGGTCCTGACGTCGTGCCCGTCGTGCCTGCAGGGCCTGTCGCGCTTCGACGCCGACGCCGGCACCGAGGCCGACTACATCGTCGTCGAGATGGCGAAGCGGATTCTCGGTCCCGGCTGGATGCAGGAGTACGTCGCCCGCGCCAACAGCGGCGGCATCGAGCGGGTCCTCGTCTGATCAGCGCGCCGGCAGCGCGTGCGGCGCGGTGACCGGCGGCGGCTTCGCGCAGCAGACCCTGGCGGCGACCACCGCTTCGGGCGACGGCGGCGCCTCGTAGAGCAGCCACTGCGCCCCGACGGCGAACGCGAGGATGGATCCGGTGACGAGGAGCGCCCGGCGCGTGGTGCTCGGGCGGTTGGCGTTGGTGCGGCGATCGTTCATGGCATCCTCGCTTCCCGCCTCGGCGGTTTGGGTCCGGTGCGGGGAAAAAAGCCCGGCGGCGGCGGCCGGCGTACGGCCGCGCCGCGCGGGGTGGAGGAAACGGGGTGACGGCTCGCGGAATCGAGGCATGGGGACCTGGGCGGCGTTGTCGGTGTTCATGAGCCCACGATACGGCAGCACGAGGGCGCGCGCGCCGGAGGATTGCGGCGCGCCGATTGCAGAAAATTCACGGGAGGAGCGCGCGATGAAGAACCGCCTTGCGGGGGAAACGAGCCCCTACCTGCTGCAGCACGCGGACAACCCGGTCGACTGGTACCCGTGGGGCCCCGAGGCACTGGAGCGCGCGCGGCGCGAGGGCAAGCCGCTGCTCGTCTCGATCGGCTACTCGGCCTGCCACTGGTGCCACGTGATGGCGCACGAGTCGTTCGAGGATCCCGACGGTCGCGGCGGTGATGAACGAGCTCTTCGTCAACGTCAAGGTCGACCGCGAGGAGCGGCCGGACCTCGACCAGATCTACCAGGCCGCGCACGCGCTGCTGACGCGCCGCTCCGGCGGCTGGCCGCTGACGATCTTCGCGACCCCGGACGGCGACCCGTTCCACGCGGGGACGTACTTTCCGCCGCAGGGGCGCTACGGCCTGCCCGGGTTCGTCGACCTGCTGCCGCGGGTGGCCGCCGCGTACCGCGAGCAGGGCGACGCGATCGCCGAGCAGCGCGCCTGGCTCGCCTCGGCGCTGGCGGGCATCGAGCCCGCGGCGGGCGGCGACGGCGGCGAGCCGCTGCCGGCCGCCGCGCCGGGGGAGGCGCTCGCGGGGCTGAAGCGCAGCTTCGATCCCGTCCACGGCGGCTTCGGCGCCGCGCCCAAGTTCCCGCACCCGACCGAGCTCGAGTTCTGCCTGCGCGCGCACGCGATCAATGGCGATGCCGAGGCGCTGCACGTGGCGCGGCACACGCTCGCGCGGATGGCCGACGGCGGCATCCACGACCAGCTGGGCGGAGGCTTCTGCCGGTACAGCGTCGACGAGGAATGGAGCATCCCGCACTTCGAGAAGATGCTCTACGACAACGGCCCGCTGCTCGGCCTGTACGCGGACCTCGCGCGGATCACCGGCGAGCGGCGCTTCGGCGACGTCGCGCGCGGCATCGTCGACTGGCTGGTGCGCGAGATGCGCACCGCCGACGGCGCGTTCTGCTCGAGCCTCGACGCCGACAGCGAAGGCGAGGAGGGCAGGTTCTACGTGTGGACGGCCGACGAGGTGCGCGCGCTGCTGCCGCCGGAGCAGTACGCGGTCGCCGCGCCGCACTGGGGACTCGACGGGCGGCCGAACTTCGAGGGCCACGCGTGGAACCTGCGCGTCGTCGTCCCCCTGCCGGACGCGGCCGCGACGCTCGGGCTGTCGCTGCCCGAGGCCGAGGCCCGCCTCGCGGCCGCGAAGGCGGCGCTGTTCGCCCGCCGCTCGACGCGCGTGCGCCCGGGCACCGACGACAAGGTCCTGACGTCGTGGAACGCGCTGATGATCGCGGGCCTCGCCCGCGCGGCGCGCGCGCTCGACGAGCCGGCGTTCGCGGACCTCGCTTTCGCCGCCGCCGATGCGCTCCGCGCCACCGCCTGGCGCGACGGCCGCCTGCTCGCGACGCGCAGGGGCGAGCGCGCGCACCTCAACGCGTATCTCGACGACCACGCGTTCCTGCTCTCGGCGCTGCTCGAGCTGATGCAGACGCGCTTTCGCGCGCGCGACTTCGCGTGGGCCGGCGAGATCGCCGACCTGCTGCTCGAGCGCTTCGAGGACCGCGCACACGGCGGCTTCTTCTTCACCAGCCACGACCACGAGCAGCTGATCCATCGGCCGAAGCCCGGCCACGACAACGCGACGCCGTCGGGCAACGGCATCGCCGCGCAGGCGCTGATCGCGCTCGGCCACCTCGCGGCCGAGCCCCGCTGGGTCGAGGCCGGCGAGCGCGCCGTGCGCCTGTACGCGGGCGCGCTCGCCCGGTCGCCGGGCGGCTACTCGACGCTGCTGGTGGCGCTGGAGGACACGCTGCGGCCGCCGGCGACGGTCCTGCTCGCCGGCGAGCCCGCCGCCTGCGCCGCGTGGCAGCGGGCGCTGGAGGCGGCGCATCGCCCGGCGACGCGGGTCATCAATCTCGGCGGGCGTCGAGGCGGTCCCCCCGGCGCTGGTCAAGGGCGCGCCGGACCCCGGGCGCGCCACCGCGTGGGTGTGCCAGGGAACGCAGTGCCTGCCGCCGATCGCGGCGCTGCCGGAGCTCGAGCGCGCTCTCGCGCGAACCCCGGCCATCGACGGCAGCGGCGGCGGGTAAGGGCGGCGTGACCAATTCTTGTGCGATCGGGTAAAATGCGGGGCTTTTTTCCGCTTTCCGACAATTTCCCTAGCTTTCCACGGAGAATCCGCATGAAGACCACGCTCGCCATCCTCGCCGCCGGTGTGCTCGTCGCCGGCGCCGCCCAGGCCCAGGACCTCACCGCCCTGATGCAGAAGAACGGCTGCGTGGCCTGCCACGCGGTCGACAAGAAGATCGTCGGCCCGGCGTACCAGGACGTCGCCGCCAAGTACAAGGGCGACGCCGGCGCCGCGGCCAAGCTCGCCACCAAGGTCAAGGCCGGCGGGACCGGCGTCTGGGGCCAGGTGCCGATGCCGCCGAACCCGCAGGTCTCCGACGCCGACATCAAGACGATGGTCGCCGCGATCCTCGCGCTCAAGCCGGCCGCGGCCGCTCCCGCCGCCGCGCCCGCCAAGAAGTAACGCCGGTCGCCGCGCCGGCCGGGAAAGAGCCCCGGCCGCGGCGGCGTCGACGCGCCGCGAGCGCGCCCGGCAGGGGTCGCCCGCGTCCGCTCGCGGCTGGTCCATTGGCGGCTTTGACACCGGCATCCGGCGCCGGTAACCTTCGCTGGTCCGTGCAGGAGAGCGCGACCGGGCCCGTGGCGGGCAGCGGTCGCCGCCGAAGGCGCAATTCCTGCAACCGCTCAGGCAAAGGGGACTGCGCGGACGCAAGCACACTCTGGAGAGCGGCCGCGCGGCGCCGGCAAAGGCACCGTTGGCGGTCCACCGAAGGGGCACCCGGTGCCGCGCCGACCGTCGGCGTGCGCGCCGCAATCTCTCAGGTAAAAGGACAGACAGGGCGAAGCGGAAACACCGCTTCGCCCTTTTTTCGTTCGCCAACCGGGGAAAGCCGATGCCAAGACAGACGCCGCTCAACGCCGTTCACCGTGCCGCGGGCGCGCGCATGGTCGATTTCGGCGGCTGGGACATGCCGGTCAACTACGGCTCGCAGATCGACGAGCACCACGCGGTCCGCCGCGACGCCGGCATGTTCGACGTCTCGCACATGCGCGTCGTCGACCTCGAAGGCGACGGCGCGCGCGATTTCCTGCGCTACGCCCTCGCCAACAACGTCGACAAGCTGCAGGTGCCGGGCAAGGCGCTGTATTCGTGCCTGCTGCGCCCCGACGGCGGCGTCATCGACGACCTGATCGTCTACTTCCTGCGCGAGGACTTCTTCCGCATCGTCGTCAACGCGGGCACCGCGGACAAGGACATCGCGCACTTCCGCGCGCTGATCGATGAGCGCGCGCCGCAGTTGCGGCTCACGCCGCGCGCCGACCTCGCGATGATCGCCGTGCAGGGCCCGAACGCGCGGGCGAAGGTCTGGCAGGCGCTCCCGGGCAGCGAGGCGGCGAGCGCGGCGCTGAAGCCGTTCATGGGCGCGGCGATGGGTGACAGCTTCATCGCGCGCACCGGCTACACCGGCGAGGACGGCTTCGAGGTGATGCTGCCCGCGCCGCGCGCCGCCGCGCTGTGGGCGGCGCTCGCGGCCGCCGGCGTGCGGCCCTGCGGCCTCGGCGCGCGCGACACGCTGCGGCTCGAAGCCGGGATGAACCTGTACGGGCAGGACATGGACGAGTCCGTCGGCCCGCTGGAGTCGGGGCTCGCGTGGACCGTCGATCTCGCGAGCCCGCGCGACTTCGTCGGCAAGGCGGCGCTCGTCGCGCGGCCGCCGGCGCGGCAGCTCGCCGGGCTGCTGCTCGTCGACCAGGGCGGCGTGCTGCGCGCGCACCAGGTCGTGCACACCGCGCACGGCGACGGCGAGATCACCAGCGGCACGTTCAGCCCGACGCTCGGGCGCTCGATCGCGCTCGCGCGCCTGCCGGCCGCGGTCGCCCCGGGCGACACCGTCCGCGTCGCCGTGCGCGACAGGCAGCTGGCGGCGCGCGTCGTCAAGCCGCCGTTCGCCCGGAACGGCAAGGCGCTCGTCGCCTGACGTTGCCCGGCCCCTTCGTCGACAGTCCCCACCCCCACGAGGAGAACGCATGAACGTCCCGCAGGATCTCAAGTACACGGCGACCCACGAGTGGGTGAAGACCGAGGCCGACGGCACCGTCACGATCGGCATCACCGACCACGCGCAGGCCGCGCTCGGCGATCTCGTCTACATCGAGCTGCCGGCCGTCGGCCGCGCCCTCGCCGCCGAGGAAGCCTGCGCCGTCGTCGAATCGGTGAAGGCCGCCTCCGACATCTACGCGCCGGTGGCCGGCGAGGTCACGGCGGTCAATGCCGACCTCACGGCGACGCCCGAGGTCGTCAACCAGGACGCCTACGCCGCGTGGCTGTTCAAGCTGAAGCCCGCCGACCCGGCCGCGGTCGAGGCGCTGCTCGACGCGGCGGCGTACCAGGCGACGATCGGCGACGGTGAGTGCGCGGCGAGCGACCGAGGCGCCCGACGCGCCGTTGGTCGATCGGCGATGATGGAACGAAGAGGGCGACGAGTGATTCCCGCGCGGCCGGCAGGCCGGGCGAGCCAGCGAGGGTGACAGCGATGAACGACAGCCACAGCACGGTGCCGGCGGACGGCACGCTCCGCGCACTCGAGGCGCCCGACGCCTTCGCCGGCCGCCACATCGGCACGACGCCGGACGACCAGGCCGCGATGCTCGCGGCGCTCGGCTACCCGACGCGCGCCGCGCTGATCGACGCGATCGTGCCGGCCTCGATCCGCCGCGCGGCGCCGCTCGCGCTGCCCGGCCCGGTCGGCGAGACCGAGGCGCTCGCCCGCCTGCGCGCGATCGCCGGCAAGAACCGCGT
This sequence comes from uncultured beta proteobacterium, assembly GCA_963832705.1. Classification (GTDB taxonomy): domain Bacteria; phylum Pseudomonadota; class Gammaproteobacteria; order Burkholderiales; family Casimicrobiaceae; genus CAIWHR01. Next base: position 144,282 of record CAWHVP010000009.1, read on the forward strand.
GCTGAAGTCGTTCATCGGCGAGGGCTACTACGGCACGCACACGCCCGGCGTCATCCTGCGCAACATCCTCGAGAACCCGGCGTGGTACACGGCGTACACGCCCTACCAGCCGGAGATCTCGCAGGGGCGGCTCGAGGCGCTGGTCAATTTCCAGACGATGGTCTGCGACCTGACCGGCATGGCGATCGCCAACGCGTCGATGCTCGACGAGGCGACGGCCGCCGCCGAAGCGATGACGCTCTGCCGGCGGATGAGCCGCAGCGCGAGCCACCGCATCTTCGTGGCCGACGACGTGTTCGCGCAGACGCAGGACGTCGTGCGCACGCGTGCCGAGCCGCTCGGCCTCGAGGTCGTCACCGGCCCGGCGGCGGAGGCGGCCGCGGCCGACGCCTACGCGGTGCTGCTGCAGTACCCGGGCGCGAACGGCGACGTGCGCGACTGCCGCGCGCTCGCCGACGCCGTCCACGCCAAGGGCGGGCTCGTCATCGTCGCCGCCGACGTGCTCGCGCTGACGCTGCTCGTGCCGCCCGGCGAGTGGGGCGCCGACGTCGTCGTCGGCTCGACGCAGCGCTTCGGCGTGCCGATGGGCTACGGCGGCCCGCACGCCGGCTACCTCGCCACCCGCGACGACTTCAAGCGCTCGATGCCCGGGCGGCTGGTCGGCGTCACCGTCGACGCGCACGGCGACCCGGCGTACCGGCTCGCGCTGCAGACGCGCGAGCAGCACATCCGCCGCGAGAAGGCGACGTCGAACATCTGCACGGCGCAGGTGCTGCTGGCGGTGATCGCGAGCATGTACGCCGTCTACCACGGCGCCGAGGGCCTGCGCGGAATCGCGCGGCGCACGCACCGCCTCGCCTGCATCCTGAAGGCGGGCCTCGTGCGGCAGGGCTTCGCCGTGCCGACCGCGGCGTTCTTCGACACCCTGGTCGTCGCCACCGGCGACGCCACCGAGGCGATCCACGCGCGCGGCGTCGCGGCGGGCATCAATTTCCGCCGCGTCGACGCGCGCACGATCGGCCTGTCGGTCGACGAGACGACGACGCGCGCCGACGTCGAAGCGGCCTGGCGGGCCTTCGCCGGCGCCGCGGTGCCGTTCACCGTCGGCGACCTCGACGCCGCGACGCCGTCGGCGCTGCCGGCGGCGCTCGCGCGCACGTCGGCGTTCCTCACCCACCCGACGTTCACGCGCTACCGCTCCGAGACGGACATGCTGCGCTACCTGCGCCGGCTGGCCGACCGCGACATCGCGCTCGACCGCGCGATGATCCCGCTGGGCTCGTGCACGATGAAGCTGAACGCGACCGCCGAGATGATCCCGATCACCTGGCCCGAGTTCGCGAACCTGCACCCGTTCGCGCCGGCGGACCAGGCCGAGGGCTACCGCGAGCTCGCGGCGGACCTCGAGCGGATGCTGTGCGCGATCACCGGCTACGCCGCGGTCTCGCTGCAGCCGAACGCCGGCTCGCAGGGCGAGTACGCGGGCCTGCTGGCGATCCGCGCGTACCACGCGAGCCGCGGCGAGGGCCACCGCGACGTGTGCCTGATCCCGGCTTCCGCCCACGGCACCAATCCGGCCTCGGCGCAGATGGCGGGCCTCACCGTCGTCGTCGTCGCCTGCGACCACGACGGCAACGTCGACCTCGCCGACCTCGAGGCGAAGGCGCAGGCGCACAGCGCGCAGCTGGCCGCGATCATGGCCACCTACCCGTCGACGCACGGCGTGTTCGAGGCGGGCATCCGGCGGGTGTGCGAGATCGTCCACGCGCACGGCGGCCAGGTCTACGTCGACGGCGCGAACCTCAACGCGCTGGTCGGCCTCGCCGCCCCCGGCGAGTTCGGCGCCGACGTCTCGCACCTCAACCTGCACAAGACGTTCTGCATCCCGCACGGCGGCGGCGGCCCGGGCGTGGGCCCGATCGGCGTCGGCGCGCACCTGGCGCCGTTCCTGCCCGGCCACCGCTACATGCCGGGTCGCGCCGGTGCCGGCACGACGGCCGCGGCCGCGCACGTCGTGTCGGCCGCGCCCTACGGCAGCGCGTCGATCCTGCCGATCTCGTGGATGTACATCACGATGATGGGCGGCGAGGGCCTCACCGCGGCGACCGAGTCGGCGATCCTCGCCGCCAACTACGTCGCGCGGCGGCTGTCCGGCCACTACCCGGTGCTGTACTCGGGCCCCGGGGGGCTGGTCGCGCACGAGTGCATCCTCGACCTGCGGCCGCTGAAGGAGACCAGCGACATCGCCGTCGACGACGTCGCCAAGCGGCTGATGGACTACGGCTTCCACGCGCCGACGATGAGCTTCCCGGTGGCGGGCACGCTGATGATCGAGCCGACCGAGTCGGAGCCCAAGGGCGAGCTCGACCGCTTCGTCGCCGCGATGATCGCGATCCACGGCGAGATCGCGGCCGTGGCCGCCGGCACGCTCGACCGCGCCGACAATCCGCTGAAGCACGCGCCGCACACGGCCGCCGCGGTCGTCGCCGACGACTGGAAGCACGCGTACCGGCGCGAGCAGGCGGCGTTCCCGGCCGCCGGCCAGCGCGCGCACAAGTACTGGCCGCCGGTCGGCCGCGTCGACAACGTCTACGGCGACCGCCACCTCTTCTGCAGCTGCGTGCCGATGTCCGAGTACGCGGAAGGCTGACCCGATGCTCGAGCGCTTCAGCCGCTGGAAGGCGGCGTCCATCCACTTCGGCATCAGCGTCGTCATCGCGACGGCGCTGTTCGCGGCGATGCTGCTCGTCTGGTACCCGCACCCGTATTTCCACGCGGCGGGCGGGCAGAAGCTGCTGCTGCTGCTGATCGGCGTCGACGTCGTCATCGGGCCGCTGCTGACGCTGATCGTGTTCGATCCGCGGAAGAAGAACCTGAAGATGGACCTCGCGGTGATCGTCGCGCTGCAGCTCGCGGCGCTCGTCTACGGCGCGACGATCATGTTCAATGCGCGCCCGGTGTTCGTCGCCTTCGCCGGCGACCGGTTCGAGCTGGTCGAGGCGAATGCGATCGCGGCCGCCGACCTCGAGCTCGCCAAGCCGGCGTTCCGCTCGCTGCCGCTGACCGGGCCGCGCGTCGTCGGCACGCGGCTGCCGGCGAACCCGCAGGACCGCGAGCGGCTGGCGATGGCGGCGATGGTGGGCGCCAGCATCGGCATCTTCCCGCAGCATTACGTCCCCTACGCCACGGTCGCGCGCGACGCGGTCGCGCGCGGGCAGCCGATCGCGAAGCTGCGCACCCGCAACGCCGCGCAGGCCGCCGACATCGACGCCTGGGTCGCCGCGAGCGGCAAGCCGGAGGCGGAGCTGCGCTACCTGCCGCTCGCGGCGCGGCACGGCGACATGACGGTCATCGTCGCCGCCGCGTCCGGCGACGTGCTGGGCGTGCTGCCGATCGATCCGTGGTGACGGCCGGCGCCAAGGGCGCGCCGGGGCGAATCGCTATAATTGCCGTCTCTTCTCCGCGGATGACCATGTCCTTCCTACGCCTGGCCGGCGCCCTCGCGCTCGCCGCCTGCGCCGCGGCCGCCTTCGCGCAGCCGAGCGCGGTGCCGGCCGCTCCCACCGGGATCCCGCAGCGGGTCGCGCCGACGGTGTTCTCCGCGCCGACGGTCGCCGCGGTCGCCTACGTGCTGCTCGACGTGACCAGCGGCCAGATGATCGTCGCGCAGAACGCGGACGAGCGGCGCGACCCGGCCTCGCTGACCAAGCTGATGACCGCGTACCTCGCGTTCGCCGCGCTGCGCGACAAGGCGATCACGCCGTCGCAGGCGGTCACCGTGTCGGAAGCCGCGTGGCGCGCCGAGGGCTCGCGGATGTTCATCGAGCCGCGCAAGGCGGTGTCCGTCGACGAGCTGCTGCGCGGCATGATCGTGCAGTCGGGCAACGACGCGTCGATCGCCCTCGCCGAGCTGATCGCCGGCTCCGAGGCGGCGTTCGCCGAGCGGATGAACGCCGAGGCGAAGCGGCTCGGCCTCGCCAACACCCACTTCACCAACGCGACCGGGCTGTCGCAGCCGCAGCACTACGCGTCGGCCGCCGACCTGGCGCGGCTCGCCGCGGCGCTGATCCGCGACTTTCCCGATGACTACCCGCTGTACGCGCTGAAGGAGTACCGCTACAACAACATCACGCAGCCGAACCGCAACCGGCTGCTGTGGATCGACCCCTACGTCGACGGCGTCAAGACCGGGCACACCGAGAACGCCGGCTGGTGCCTGATCGCGTCGGCGAAGCGCGGCGAGCGCAGGCTGCTGTCGGTCGTCCTGGGCGCCGGGTCCGACGCGGCGCGCGCGACCGAGAGCCAGAAGCTGCTCAACTACGGCTTCCAGGCGTTCGACACCGTGCTGCTGTACGCGCCGGACAAGCCGATCTCGACGCTGCGCGTCTGGAAGGGCGCCGAGAAGGAAGTGGCGGCCGGCACGCTCGCGACGCAGTACGTGACGCTGCCCAAGGGCAAGGCCGACAAGCTCCAGCTGGCGATGACGGCGAGCGAGCCGCTGATCGCCCCGGTCGCCAAGGGCCAGCGCGTGGGGACCGTCAACGTCGCGCTCGAGGGCCGGCCCGTCGCCGAGTTCCCGCTGGTGGCGCTCGCCGACGTGCCCGCCGGCAACGTCTTCAGCCGCGCGTGGGACACCGTGCGGCTCTGGCTCAAGTAGTTTCGCGGAGCACCGGAATCGCGCGACCGTCACACGGTCCCCGGACCAGGCTTCACGCTGGGGTACTGCATGACCGTCTATCTCAATGGGCAGTTCCTCCCGCTGGAGGACGCGAAGATCTCCGTGCTCGACCGCGGCTTCATCTACGGCGACGGCGTCTACGAGCTCGTCCCCGTCTATCACCGGCAGCCGTTCCGGATGCGGCAGCACCTCGCGCGGCTGCAGCACAGCCTCGACGGCATCCGGCTGGCCAATCCGCACACGGGCGCCGAGTGGGAGGAGCTGATCGGCGAGCTCGTCAGCCGGCAGCCCTTCGACCACCAGGGCGTCTACCTGCAGGTGACGCGCGGCGTCGCGAAGCGCGACCACGCGTTTCCCAAGGGGACGCCGCAGACGGTGTTCATGATGAGCAATCCGCTCGCCACCCCGACGGCCGAGCAGTTCGCCAACGGCGTGGCCGTCGTCACCGCCGAGGACAACCGCTGGCACCGCTGCGACCTGAAGACGATCTCGCTCGTCGGCAACGTGCTGATGCGCCAGCTGGCGGCCGATGCCGGCGCGATCGAGACGGTGATGTTCCGCGACGGCTACCTGACCGAGGCGTCGGCGTCCAACGTGCTCGTCGTCTGCGACGGCACGATCGTCGCGCCGCCGAAGGACAACCTGATCCTGCCCGGCATCACCTACGACGCCGCGCTCGAGTTCGCGCGCGACGCGGGGCTCGCGCTCGAGGTGCGGCCGGTGCCGCGGGACGAGGCGCTCGCCGCCGACGAGATGTGGCTGTCCTCGTCGACGAAGGAAGTGCTCGCGGTGACGACCGTCGACGGCCAGCCGTTCGCCGGCGGCGTTCCCGGGCCGGTGTTCCGCAAGGTCTGGCAGCTCTTCCAGCAGCGCAAGCCGAAGCCGGCGTAGAAAATGGGGTCAGCGAAAAGTAGGGTCAGACACTACTTTCCTGGCCGTCCTTGCCCCAAGCCACTGAATGGCGCGGGAAGTAGTGTCTGACCCTACTTTTCGGGAATTGGGCCGACCCCATTTTCGGTCAGGAGAGCGGGTGCGTCGTCCCGTAGCGGCCGTGGTGGAACACGAGGCCGGTGCCGTTGCGGCGCCCGCAGCGCTCGACGCGGCCGATGAACAGCACGTGGTCGCCGACGTCCTGCAGCGCGTGGTGCCGGCATTCGAACCAGGCGACGCAGCCGTCGAGCAGCGGCGCGCCGGTCGCGCCGAGCGCGTGGCCGACGCCCTCGAAGCGGTCGGCATGCGGCCGCGAGAAGCGGCGCGCGAGCTCGACCTGGTCGTGCGCGAGCACGTTGATCGAATAGCCGGCGGCGGCCCGGAAGGCGGCGAGGTGGCTGCCGGTGTGGGCGAGGCTCCAGACGACCAGCGGCGGATCGAGCGACAGCGAGTTGAACGAGTTCGCCGTGAAGCCGACGAAGCGACCGTCCGCGCCGCGCGTGCAGATCACGGTGACGCCGGTGGCGAACTGCGCCATCGCATCGCGGAACTGCCGCTCGGTGAACGGCGGGGCCGTCGCGGCGGCAGGGTCGGGATGGGCGGCGGGCTTGGACAAGGTCGGGCGGGCGGGGCGCGGCGGTGCGGGCGATGCCGCATGGTAGCAGTGGCGGGGGACGCCTCAAACCGGAAAATTGCCAAGCTGCGCGCGGAGGAGGGGGTTTGCTAGAATCGACCGCACACTCGCGACGGGCGCAACGATGGCCGAAGCGCTGAAAAAGATCATCGCCAGCCGCTACGGCGACCGGAACCTCCCGGTGACGCTGGTGCTGCCGGACGGCGATCGCCTTCCGCTCGCGCCCGCGACGCAGGTCGACATCATCGTCCGCAACTGGATGGGGCTGAAGGCGCTCGCGGCGCCGGAGATGGGCGCGCTGGCCCGCGGCTACGTCCACGACGACCTCGACTTCACCGGCAGCGCGCGCGACATGCTCGGCGGTCATCGAGGGCATGGTCGGCGAGATCGAGCACGGCCGCGACTCGCTGGCCGCCCGCTGGCGGCTGTGGCGCAACCAGCGGCGCAGCAACCGCGAGAACATCTCCCGCCACTACGACATCTCGAACGCGTTCTACCGCCTGTGGCTGGACTCGAACCTCGTCTACTCGTGCGCGTACTTCCGCCGCGACGACGACCCGCTCGACGCCGCGCAGGTGCAGAAGCTCGACCACGTCTGCCGGAAGCTGCGCCTCGCCCCCGGCGAGCGCTTCCTCGACATCGGCTGCGGCTGGGGCAGCCTCGTCTTCCGCGCGGCCGAGCGCTACGGCGTCGAGGCGACCGGGATCACGCTGTCGCGGAACCAGTACGACCACGTGCGCGCCGAGATCGCCGCGCGCGGTCTCGAAGGGCGGGTGCGGGTCGAGCTCACCGATTACCTCGACCTGCCCGACGACGCCGCCTGGGACAAGATCGCGAGCGTGGGGATGTTCGAGCACGTCGGCGTCGCCCGCTTCCCGCTGTACTTCGGCAAGATCCGGCGCCTGCTCAAGCCGGGCGGCTTCGTGCTCAACCACGGGATCACGCACAACCCGCTGCACGCGGACAGCCTCGGCAGCGGCATCGGCTCGTTCGTCGACGACTACGTCTTTCCCGGCGGCGAGCTGACGCACGTCGCCAGGGTGATCGAAGCCATGGCCGAGCAGGGCCTGGAGCTCGTCGACGCCGAGGCGCTGCGCGAGCACTACGCGAAGACGCTGTGGCACTGGTGCGAGCGGCTGGAGGGCAACGCCGCGGCGGCGCGCGCCGAGGTGTCCGAGGAGACCTACCGCGTCTGGCGGATCTATCTCGCCGGCTCCGCGCACGCGTTCGAGCGCGGCTGGCTGTCGTTGTGGCAGCTGCTGGCCGGCAAGCCGCTCCCCGACGGCAGCCTGCCGCACCCGCTGACGCGCGAGTACATGTACGGATGAGCTCCGGTCCGGACGCCGGCGACTCGCCGCTCTCCTTTCCCTGCGCGTTCCCGATCAAGGTGATGGGGCGCACGCAGGACGGCTTCGCGCAGGCGGTGCTGCTGGTCGTGCAGCGGCACGCGCCCGACTTCGACGCGGCCACGCTCGAGATGCGCGCGTCGTCCGGCGGCAACTACCTGTCGCTGACCGCCACGATCAACGCGACCTCGCGCGCGCAGCTCGACGACCTCTACCGCGACCTGTCGTCGCACCCGATGGTCAAGCTCGTGCTCTGACGCCGGGCGCCCGCCGGGGTCCGGGTACCCGCCCGGGTCCCGGCCCCGCGCGCGCCGCCATCCACCCCATGACCATCACCGTCCGCCGCCTCGGCCGCACCGACTACGAGCCCACGTGGCGCGCGATGCAGGCGTTCACGTCGGCCCGCACGACGGACACCGCCGACGAGATCTGGCTGACCGAGCACCCGCCGGTCTACACGCTGGGCCTCGCCGGGCGGCCGGCGCACCTGCTGCGGCCCGGGGCGATCCCGGTGATCAAGGTCGACCGCGGCGGGCAGATCACGTACCACGGCCCGGGCCAGCTCGTCGCCTACCTGATGATCGACCTGCGCCGCACGCGCCGCGGCATCCGGAGCCTCGTCCGGGACATCGAGGGCGCGGTGATAGAATGGCTCGCCTCGCTCGGCGTCGAGGCGTGGGGCAAGGAGAGCGCGCCCGGGCGTCTACGTCCGCGCCGGCGCCGTCGAGGCCAAGATCGCCGCGCTGGGCCTGAGGGTGCAGGAACGGCTGCACGTACCACGGCCTGTCGGTCAACGTCGACATGGACCTGGCGCCGTTCGCCGACATCGATCCCTGCGGCTATCCGGGCCTCGCCGTCACGCAGCTCGCCGCGTTCGGCATCGCGCGGACCGTCGACGAGGCCGGCGCCGAGCTCGCGCCGATCCTCGCGCGCCGGCTCGCCGAAAGCTGAGCGGAAACTGAGCGGAGCCCGACCACGATGACCGTACCCGCCGATCCGTCCGCCGCCGTGCCCGCCAACGCCGCCGGCGTCAAGCACAAGGGCGACTCCAAGACCGCGCGCATCCCGATCAAGGTCGTCGCCACCGAGCGGCTGAAGAAGCCCGACTGGATCCGCGTGCGCGCGGCGTCGTCGCCGCGGTTCAACGAGATCAAGGCCATCCTGCGCGAGCACCGGCTGCACACGGTGTGCGAGGAAGCCTCGTGCCCGAACATCGGCGAGTGCTTCAGCAAGGGCACGGCGACGTTCATCGTCATGGGCGACATCTGCACGCGCCGCTGCCCGTTCTGCGACGTCGGGCACGGCCGCCCGCTGCCGCTCGATCCCGACGAGCCCGAGAACCTCGCGCGCACGATCGCGGCGCTGAAGCTCGCCTACGTCGTCATCACCAGCGTGGACCGCGACGACCTGCGCGACGGCGGCGCGCAGCATTTCGTCGACTGCATCCGCGCGGTGCGCGAGCACTCGCCGCGGACGCGGATCGAGGTGCTGGTGCCCGATTTCCGCGGCCGCCTCGAGCGCGCGCTCGACGTCCTGGCGGCGGCGCCGCCCGACGTGATGAACCACAACCTCGAAACGGTGCCGCGGCTGTACAGGCAGGCGCGGCCCGGCGCCGACTACGCGCACTCGCTGCGCGCTGTTGTCCGAGTTCAAGGCGCGCTTTCCCGCCATCCCGACCAAGTCGGGGCTGATGGTGGGGCTCGGCGAGACCGACGACGAGATCCTCGCGACGATGCGCGACATGCGCGCGCACGACATCGACATGCTGACGATCGGCCAGTACCTGCAGCCCACCGGCGGCCACCTGCCGGTGCTGCGCTACGTGCATCCGGACACGTTCGCGATGTTCGAGCGCGAGGCGGTCGCGATGGGCTTCCGGCACGCCGCGGTCGGCGCGCTGGTGCGCTCGTCGTACCACGCCGACCAGCAGGCCGAGGGCGTGACGACGGGGTCAGAGCTGTAATACGCCGACGGTCAGGAAGTAGGGTCAGACACTACTTCCGGCGGCCAGCGGCCGCAGCCAGTACTAAGTAGTGTCTGACCCTACTTCCTGCGGCGGGAAGCGGCCGCGGCAGCGTAATTGGTGTCTGACCCTATTCCTGATTTCAGGGCTTCGGCAGGGGCACGCCCTTCGGCCACAGCAGCCAGATCCGGCCGTCCTGCCGCATCCGGCCGGCCTGCCGGCCGGCGTCGTCGCCGAAGCCCCAGAAGAAGTCGGCGCGCACCGCGCCGCGGATCGCGCCGCCGGTGTCCTGCGCGAGCACCAGGCGCTGCAGCGGCCGTCCCGACAGCGGGTAGGTCGTCGCGAGGAACACCGGCGCGCCCAGCGGGATCGACCGCGGGTCGACGGCGATCGCGCGCTCGCGCAGCAGCGGCACGCCCAGCGCGCCGAACGGCCCGTCGATCGCCGCGTAGAGCGTGCCCGGCTGCGGCGGCGGGACCTCGCGGAAGAACACGTAGCTCGGGTTCTCGTCGAGCAGCGCCGGCAGCTTGTCGGGGTTGCGCCGGCCCCAGTCGCGGATGCCCGGCAGCGTCGCCTCGCCGGCGGTGAGCTCGCCGCGGTCGATCAGCACGCGGCCGATCGACCGGTACGGGTGGCCGTTCTGGTCGGCGTATCCGACGCGGACGATGCCGCCGTCGTCGAGCCGGATGCGGCCGGAGCCCTGGATCTCGAGGAAGAACGCCTCGACCGGATCGTCGACCCAGAGCAGCACCTTGTCGGCGAGCGGCGCGCGACCGGCCTCGATGTCGGCGCGCGACCAGTAGGGCACGACGCGCTTGCCGACGACGCGGCCGCGCACGCGCTTGTCCTTCAGCTCCGGGTACAGCGCGGCGAGATCGACGGTCAGGAGATCGTCGGGCGCCGCGTACAGCGGCACCGGCGTGCGCGCGGACTTCGCGCGGCTGCCGGCGAGCAGCGGCTCGTAGTAGCCGGTGACGAGGCCGCTGTCCCGGCCGTCGGCGCCCTGCACCCGGTATGGGATAAAATTGCCCTCGAAGAACGCCCGCACGGCGCCGGTGCTGGTGGCGTCGACGTCGCCCGCGGCGCGGCACACGCCCTGCCACGTCGCCTGGCGCGACGGCGAGGCGGTGAGCGCGGCGCAGCCGGCGCGGAACGCGAGCCAGGCCTCGTGCACCGGGTCGTCGCTCCAGCCGGGCAGCGCGCTCCACGCCACCGGCTGGTAGCTGGCGGGCAGCGAGCCGGCGGCGGGGGGCGGTGCCGGCGGAGCGACCGTCGGCACGGGCGGCGGCGCGGTGGCGCAGCCGGCAAGCAGCACGCCGGCCGCGAGCCAGAGGGGCAGGCGACGGGCGAGGCAGCGGGCAAGGTGCGGCAACGGAAAACGGTGGACTGCGATGGGATGGATCTTGCTCGAGGCGCTCGTGCGCGCTGGCGCTGGCCGTCGCCATCGTCGTGTGGACCATGGGTCCGAAGACCCGGAAGCGCCCGCCGCCGGACGGCGGCGCGCCGCGCTGACGTCGCCTCAATGCAGCACGCGCGGCACCGACAGCGTGAACACGGGAATCGCGGCCTCGAAGCCGTGCCCGTCCTCGGCCACCATCTGGTACGCGCCGCGCATCGTTCCCACCGGCGTGGCGATGCTCGCCCCGCTCGTGTACTCGAAGCTCTCGCCGGGCTTCAGCCGCGGCTGCTGGCCGACGACGCCCATCCCCTTCACTTCCTGGACATGATGGTCGCTGTCCGTGATGATCCACTGGCGCGACAGCAGCTGCGCCGCCACCGTGCCGGTGTTGGTCAGCGTGATCGTGTACGCGAACGCGTACTGGCTGCGCGACGGATCGGACTGGTCCGCGAGGTAGGCCGCTTCTGCCGCGACGGTGATCTCGTATTTCTTGCTCTCGGCCATCGGGGGCGGGTCGTGAAAAACTTGCGAGGATTATAGCGCCATGCCCGACTACCGGATCGCCCCGTCGCTGCTGTCCGCCGACTTCGCGCGCCTGGGCGAGGAGGTCCGCGCGGTCATCGCCGCCGGCGCCGACCTCATCCACTTCGACGTGATGGACAACCATTACGTCCCGAACCTGACGATCGGGCCGCTGGTCTGCGACGCGATCCGGGCGCACGCGACGGTGCCGATCGACGTGCACCTGATGGTGAAGCCGGTCGACCGCATCGTGCCGGACTTCGCCAAGGCGGGGGCGGCGCTGATCAGCTTCCACCCCGAGGCGTCCGAGCACGTCGACCGCACGATCGGGCTCATCCACGACTGCGGCTGCAAGGCGGGCCTCGTGTTCAATCCGGCCACGCCGCTCGCCTGGCTCGACCACGTGATCGACAAGCTCGACCTGGTGCTGATCATGGCGGTGAACCCGGGCTACGGCGGGCAGTCGTTCATCCGCGAGGCGCTGCCGAAGCTCGCCGCCGCGCGCGAGCGCGTCGACGCCGCGATGCAGCGCACCGGGCGCTCGATCCTGCTCGAGGTCGACGGCGGCGTGAAGATCGACAACATCGGCGCGATCGCCGCCGCCGGCGCCGACACCTTCGTCGCCGGCTCGGCGATCTTCGGCACGGCCGACTACGTGGCGACGATCGCGCGCATGCGCGCCGAGCTCGCGCAGGTCAAGTGAGGGTGAGCCACGCGCCGACCCTCACCCCCGCTGCCGCTCGCGGAGGGGCCGCGACAGCGGCGGTGAGGCGGTGTCGCCGCGACCGACGCATCGATGACCCGGACATTTGCAGTCAGCGCGATCGCGCTCGACCTCGACGGCACGCTGCTCGACACCATCCACGACCTCGCGACGGCGGTCAACGCGCTGCTGGCCGAGCTCGGCCTGCCGCCGCTGCCGAAGGACGAGATCCGGACGATGGTCGGCAAGGGCATGGCCAACCTCGTGCAGCGCGCGCTCGCGTCGGCGCGCGGCGTGCCGCCCGGCAGCGTCGACGACGAGACGGTCGCCGCCGCGCTGCCGCGCTACCAGGCGCACTACGCGGCGATCCTCGGCCGGGAGACGCTGACCTATCCGGGCATCGTCGAGGGCCTCGAGCGCCTCACCGCGATGGGCTTTCCGCTCGCGGTCGTGACCAACAAGGCGGCGCGGTTCGTCATGCCGCACCTCGAGCACGCGGGCATCGCCCGCCACTTCGCGCTGCGTCGATCGGCGGCGACTCGCTGCCGACGAGGAAGCCGGCCCCGGGTCCGCTGCTGCACGTCGCCGCCGAGTTCGGCATCGCGCCTTCGCGCCTGCTGATGGTCGGCGACTCGATCAACGACGTCGCGGCGGCCCGCGCCGCCGGCTGCCCGGTGCTGGTGCTGCCCTACGGCTACAACGAGGGCGAGCCGGTGCACAATCTCGAGGCCGATGGTATAGTTCCGACGCTGGCCGCGGTCGCCGACCGTGTCCGGTTCGTGGCTGCCGACGCACCCTAGAAAGAATCGCGTGAGCTTCGCTTCCCTCCTTCGCAACGGCTCTGCCCCGGTCACCGCCTTCACTGCGCGGGCCGCGGGCGCGACCCCCTGGTCCCGCTGGCGTCGCTGGCGCCCCTGACCGTTCGCGCCCGGCGTCGCGCGCCCGCAGTGGCGACGCCACCACAATCCGCGCCGTTCCCGTTGCCCCAGTCGAATCGATTGTCGAAGCGCCATGACCGAAGCCGAATTCCGCGCGCTGGCCGCGCAAGGATATAACCGCATCCCGCTCGTCCTCGAGTCGTTCGCGGACCTCGACACCCCGCTCTCGCTGTACGTCAAGCTCGCGAACGCGCGCTACACGTTCCTGCTCGAGTCCGTCGTCGGCGGCGAGCGCTTCGGCCGCTACTCGTTCATCGGCCTGCCCGCGCGCACCCGCATCCGCGCCCGCGGCACGGCGATCGAGGTGGCGACCGACGCCGGCGTGCAGGAGCGCCACGAGGGCGACCCGCTCGCGTTCGTCGGCGAGTTCATGCGCCGCTACCGCGTCGCGCCGCGCGCCGGGCTGCCGCGCTTCTGCGGCGGGCTCGCCGGCTACTTCGGCTACGACACCGTCCGCCACATCGAGAAGAAGCTCGCCGGCAAGGGGCCCGCCGGGGCCTCGGGCATCGACGACGTCCCGGACATCCTGCTGCTGCTGACGGAAGAGCTCGCGGTCGTCGACAACCTCGCCGGCAAGATCTACCTGATCGTCTACGCCGATCCCGCGCTGCCCGACGCGTACCGGAAGGGCTGCGAGCGCCTGCAGGAGCTGCGGAGGAAGCTGCGCGAGCCCGTGGCGATCCCCTACGCGACCGGCAGCGCCGTCACGCAGGCCGACGAGCGAGTTCGGCGCCGACGGCTTCCAGGCCGCGGTGAAGAAGGCGAAGGAGTACATCGCCGCCGGCGACATCATGCAGGTCGTGCTCTCGCAGCGGCTGACCCGGCCGTTCTCGTCGCCGCCGCTTTCGCTCTACCGCGCGCTGCGCTCGCTGAACCCGTCGCCGTACATGTTCTATTACGACTTCGGCGACTTCCACGTCGTCGGCGCCTCGCCCGAGATCCTCGTGCGCAAGGAAGGCTCGACGATCACGCTGCGGCCGATCGCCGGCACGCGGCCGCGGGGCGCGACGCGCGAGGCGGACGAGGCGCTCGCCGCCGAGCTGCTCGCCGATCCCGAAGGAGATCGCCGAGCACGTGATGCTGGTCGACCTCGGCCGCAACGACGTCGGCCGCGTCGCGCAGACGGGCACCGTCAAGGTGACCGACCGCATGCAGGTCGAGCGCTACTCGCACGTGATGCACATCGTGTCGAACGTCGAGGGCAGGCTGAAGCCCGGGCTCGGGAGCCTCGACGTGCTGCGCGCGGCGTTCCCGGCCGGCACCGTCAGCGGCGCGCCCAAGGTGCGCGCGATGGAGATCATCGACGAGCTCGAGCCGACGCGCCGCGGCGTCTATTCCGGCGCGGTCGGCTACCTCTGCGTTCCACGACGACATGGACACGGCGATCGCGATCCGCACCGCGGTCATCAAGGACGGCACGCTGTACGTGCAGGCGGGCGCCGGCATCGTCCACGATTCGGTGCCCGAGTCGGAGTGGCAGGAGACGAACAACAAGGCGCGCGCGGTGCTGCGCGCCGCGGACATGGTGCAGCAGGGCCTGGACGCGGAGGCCTGAGACGCATGCTGCTCCTGATCGACAACTACGACTCGTTCACCTACAACCTCGCCCAGTACTTCGGCGAGCTGGGCGCCGAGGTCCACGTCCACCGCAACGACGCGCTGACGGTGGCCGAGATCGCCGCGTGGCAGCCGTCGCACCTCGTGATCTCGCCGGGGCCCTGCACGCCGAGCGAGGCGGGCATCTCGGTGGCGGCGATCACGCGCGTTCGCCGGGCAAGATCCCGATCCTCGGCGTGTGCCTCGGCCACCAGGCGATCGGGCAGGCGTTCGGCGGCCGCATCGTCCGCGCGCAGCGGGTGATGCACGGCAAGCTCTCGGCGGTCACGCACGACGGGCGCGGCGTCTTCACCGGCCTGCCGTCGCCGTTCCCGGTGACGCGCTACCACTCGCTGGCGATCGAGCGCGCCACGCTGCCCGTCCTGCCTCGAGGTCACCGCCACGTCCGAGGACGGCGAGATCATGGGCGTGCGCCACCGCGAGCTCGCGGTCGAGGGCGTGCAGTTCCACCCGGAGGCGATCCTGACCGAGCACGGGCACGCGCTCCTGTCCAACTTCCTCGCCGGCCGCCGGTAACCCGTTCGAACACCCCTTCCGAAGGATCCATCATGACGATTACGGTTCAGGAGGCGCTGCAGCGCACGATCGAGCACCGCGAGATCTTCCACGACGAGATGCTGTCGCTGATGCGGCGGATCATGAGCGGCGAGGTGACGCCGGTGATGATCGCCGCGCTGACCGTCGGCCTGCGCGTCAAGAAGGAGACGATCGGCGAGATCGCGGCGGCGGCGCAGGTGATGCGCGAGTTCGCGACCCGGGTCGAGGTGGCCGACCGCCGAGCACCTGGTCGACATCGTCGGCACCGGCGGCGACCAGTCGCACACGTTCAACATCTCGACGGCGTCGATGTTCGTCGCGGCCGCCGCGGGCGCGCGCGTGGCCAAGCACGGCGGGCGCTCGGTGTCGTCGAAGTCCGGCAGCGCCGACGTGCTGGAGGCGCTGGGCGTCAACATCATGCTGACGCCCGGGCAGGTCGCGCAGTCGATCGCCGAGACCGGCATCGGCTTCATGTTCGCGCCGGCGCACCACAGCGCGATGAAGCACGCGGCGCCGGTGCGCAAGGAGCTCGGCGTGCGCACGATCTTCAACATCCTGGGGCCGCTGACCAACCCGGCGGGCGCGTCCAACCAGCTGCTCGGCGTGTTCCACCCCGACCTCGTCGGCATCCAGGTGCGCGTGCTGCAGCAGCTCGGCAGCCGGCACGTGCTGGTCGTCTACGGCAAGGACGGCATGGACGAGGTCTCGCTGGGCGCGGCGACGATGGTCGGCGAGCTGAAGGACGGCGAGATCCGCGAGTACGAGATCCATCCGGAGGACTTCGGCCTGCGGATGATCAGCAACCGCGGGCTCAAGGTGGCCGGGGTCGAGGAATCGAAGGAGATGGTGCTGGAGGCGCTGGAGAACGTCGAGGGCACGCCGCGCGAGATCGTCACGCTCAACGCCGGCGCCGCGCTCTACGCGGCGGATGTCGTCGACTCGATCGCCGAGGGCATCGAGCGCGCGCGCGACGCGATCGCCTCGGGCGCCGCGCGGGCGAAGCTCGACGAGTTCGTGCTGGCGACGAAGCGGCTGGGCGCGTAGCGCCGGCGCATCGACGCGCCGGCGCCAGGCCCGAGGGCCATGTCCGACATCCTGCAGAAGATCCTCGCCACCAAGGCCGAGGAGATCGCCGCGGCGAAGCGCGCGCGCTCGTTCGCCGACGTCGCGGCCGCCGCGCGCGCGGCCCCGCCGCCGCGCGACTTCGCCGGGGCGCTCGAAGCGAAGATCGCCGCGGGCCGCGCCGCGGTGATCGCCGAGATCAAGAAGGCGAGCCCGAGCCGCGGCGTGCTGCGCGCCGACTTCGACCCGCCCGCGATCGCGAAGAGCTACGAGGCGGGCGGCGCCGCGTGCCTGTCGGTGCTCACCGACCGCCAGTACTTCCAGGGCGCGCCGGAGTTCCTGACCGCCGCGCGCAATGCCTGCGCGCTGCCGGCGCTGCGCAAGGACTTCATCGTCGACGAGTACCAGGTCGCGGAAGCGCGGGCGCTTCACGCCGATGCGATCCTGCTGATCGTCGCCGCGCTCGACGACGCGCGCCTCGCGGCGCTCGAGGCCTGCGCGCGCGACTTCGGCCTCGCCGTGCTGGTCGAGGTCCACGACGCCGCCGAGCTCGACCGCGCGCTGCGGCTCGCGACGCCGCTCGTCGGCATCAACAACCGCAACCTGCGCACGTTCGACGTCTCGCTCGACACGACGCTCGGGCTGCTGCCGCGCATCCCGGGCGATCGGCTGGTCGTCACCGAGAGCGGCATCCTCGCCGCCGCGGACGTGGCGACGATGCGCGCGCACGGCGTGCACGCGTTCCTCGTCGGCGAGGCGTTCATGCGCGCCGAGGATCCGGGGGCCGCGCTGGCCGCGCTCTTCGCCTGATCGCGCCGCGGACGCCCGGGGTCAGTTAATCGGGGTCAGACACCATTTCCCGCGGGAAATGGTGTCTGACCCCAGTTTCCGCCGCACGGGGCGGCGCGCTCGCCGGTGCTATCATGCGCTGCCGTGGCGACGCGGCGTCGCCGAGGGGACTCCGTTGTCGGCCATCGTTGCCGAAAATCTCAGCAAGCACTGGACGACCGCCGACGGCGACGTGCGCGCCGTCGACCGCGTGTCGTTCGCGTTCGACGAGGGCACGCTCAACGTGCTGCTGGGGCCCTCGGGCTGCGGCAAGTCGACCACGCTGCGGCTGATCGCGGGCCTCGAGCAGGCCGACGGCGGCCGGGTGCTGATCGCCGACCAGGACGTCACCGGACGCCCGCCGGCGCAGCGCAACATCTCGATGGTGTTCCAGTCCTACGCGCTGTTCCCGCACCTGTCGGTGGCCGAGAACATCGTGTTCGGGCTGAAGGTGCGCAAGGTCCCGGCGGCGGACGTCGGGCGGCGCCTCGCGCAGGTGGCCGACATGCTCGGGCTCTCGCCGCTCCTCCACCGCAAGCCGTCGCAGCTCTCCGGCGGCCAGCAGCAGCGCGTCGCGCTGGGCCGCGCGATCATCGACGAGGCGCCGGTCTGCCTGATGGACGAGCCGCTGTCCAACCTCGACGCCCAGCTGCGGCAGGAGATGCGCGCCGAGATCCGCGGCCTGCAGCGCAAGCTCGGCATCACGATGGTCTACGTCACGCACGACCAGGTCGAGGCGATGTCGATGGCCGACCGGATCGTGCTGCTGAACCGCGGCCGGATCGAGCAGAACGCGGCGCCGGTCGATCTCTACGAGAATCCGGCCAACACCTTCGTCGCCCGCTTCATCGGCACGCCGCCGATGAACCTGCTGCCGCTCGTCGCCGGCAGCGGCGGCGCGGTCATCGCAGGCACCGACGGCCCGGTCGTGGTGCCCGCCGGCCTCGCCGGCGGCTCGCTGGGCGTGCGGCCCGAGCACATCGCGCTCGCGCACGGGCGCGGCGTGCCCGCGCTGGTCGAGGGCGTCGAGTACCTGGGCGCCGATTCGCTGGTCACCTGCCGGGTCGGCAGCGCGACCGCGGCGGTCCGCGTCGCGGGCAGCGTCGCGCTCGCGGCCGGCTCGACGACGGGGCTCGTCTGGGCGCCCGGCGCGCAGCACGTGTTCGACCGCGACGGGGTTCGCGTCGCCGCGGAATCGTTTCAACCGCCCGTAACGCTCGTCGCGTAGCGTGGGGAATCTTGTTCTGACCAGGGAGGAAACATGATCGTGTCACGCCTTGCCCGCGCCCTGCGCGGGTTCGTCCTCGCCCTTGCCGCGGCCGCCGTTCCGGCGCTCGCGCAGGCGCCCGTCGAAGTGTCGTTCTACTACCCGATCGCCGTCGGCGGCCCGATCCCAAGATCATCGACGGCTTCGCCGCCGACTTCGAGAAGGAGAACCCCGGGATCAAGCTCAAGCCGATCTACACCGGCACCTACCAGGACTCGATCACCAAGGCGCTGACCGCCGTCAAGAGCGGCGACGCGCCGGTCACGTCGATCCTGCTGTCGACCGACATGTTCACGCTGATCGACGAGGACGCGATCGTTCCCTTCGACGACCTGATCAAGTCGCCCGACGACCAGGCGTGGCTGAAGAGCTTCTTCCCCGCCTTCATGGAGAACAGCCAGACCGGCGGCAAGACCTGGGGCATCCCGTTCCAGCGCTCGACGATCGTCCTCTACTACAACAAGGAGCTGTTCAAGGAGGCGGGCCTCGATCCCGAACAAGCCGCCGGCGAACTGGAAGGAGCAGGTCGAGTACGCGCAGAAGCTGACCAAGCGCGACGCCTCGGGCAAGGTCACGCAGTGGGGCATCCAGATCCCGTCGTCGGGCTTCCCGTACTGGCTGTTCCAGGCCCTCGCCATCCAGGCCGGCACCAACCTGATGAACGCCACGGGCACGCAGACCTACTACGACAAGCCGGAGGTGATCGAGGCGCTGCACCTACTGGGTCGACCTCGTGAAGAAGCACAAGGTGCATCCGGAAGGCATCGTCGAGTGGGGCACGACGCCGAAGGACTTCTTCGAGAAGAAGGTCGCGATGATGTGGACGACCACCGGCAACCTGACCAACGTGCGCACCAACGCCAAGTTCGACTTCGGCGTCGCGATGCTGCCCGCGGGCAAGCAGCGCGGCAGCCCGACCGGCGGCGGCAACTTCTACCTGTTCAAGAAGTCGACGCCGGCGCAGCGCGAGGCCGCGTTCAAGTTCATCAAGTGGGTGACCACGCCGCAGCGCGCCGCGCAGTGGGGCATCGACACCGGCTACGTCGCCGTGCGCGCCGATGCCTGGGACACGCCGGCGATGAAGCAGTACGTCGGCCGGCTTCCCGCCCGCCGTCGTCGCCCGCGACCAGCTGCCGTACGCGAAGGCCGAGCTCTCGACCCACGACAACCAGCGCGTGACCAAGGCGCTGAACGACGGCCTGCAGGCCGCGCTGACCGGCACCAAGACGCCCGAGCAGGCGATGAAGGACGCGCAGCGCGAGGCCGAGCGGCTGCTGCGCAGCTACAAGTAACGTCCGCCGCCTTCGGCCGTCCGGCCCGGTTGGTGCGAACGCAACCCTGCGCACTCCCTCTCCCCGCAGGCGGGGAGAGCGGAGCGGACGTGCCGCCGCATGACGCGCAAGGCCGAGTGGATCTACGCCTGGCTGCTGCTGCTGCCGGCGGCGGCGCTGCTCGCGCTGTTCACGCACTACCCGGCGGTGGCCACCGCGTGGCACAGCTTCCTCTCGACGCCCAAGGGCGCGCGGCCGGCGGTGTTCGTCGGGCCTCGACAACTACCGGCAGCTCGTCGACGACCCGATCTTCTGGCAGGCGCTGTCGAACAACTTCTGGTTCGCGGTCGGCACGATCCCGGCCTCGATCGCGCTGGCGCTGCTGATGGCGACGTGGGTCAACGGCAGGATCGCCGGCCGCGGCTTCCTGCGCCTCGCCTACTTCACGCCGACGATCCTGCCGATGATCGCGGTCGCGAACATCTGGCTCTTCTTCTACACGCCCGAGTACGGCCTGCTCGAGCAGCTGACCGGCGCGCTCGGGGCTGCCGACGCACAACTGGCTCGGCAGCAAGAGCACGGCGCTGCCGGCGCTGATGGTCGTGACGGTGTGGAAGGAAGCCGGCTTCTTCATGATCTTCTACCTCGCCGCGCTGCAGTCGATGTCGCCGAACCTCGCCGAGGCCGCCGCGATCGAGGGCGCGTCGCGCTGGCACTTCTTCCGCCGCGTCACGTTCCCGCTGCTGATGCCGACGACGCTGTTCGTGCTGGTCAACGCGGTGATCAACGCGTTCCGGCTGGTCGACCACATCGTCGTGATGACGCGCGGCGGGCCGGACAACGCGACGGCGCTGCTGCTCTACTACATCTACGAGATCGGCTTCCGCTTCTGGGATTCGGCCTACGCGGCGGCGCTGACGATGGTGCTGCTCGCGGTGCTGGGCCTGCTCGCGCTCGCGCAGTTCGGCTTCCTCGAGCGGCGGGTGCATTACCGATGAGCGCGCCGGGCCGCCCCAAGCGCGAATGGCTCCCCCCGGGGGACGGCGCGCAGCGCCAAGGGGCGCATCATGAGCAGCGTCTACGAATCCCGCGGCGCCACCCACGCGCTGGAGACGGCCGGCGCGTGGCTGCTCGGCCTGCTGTGGGTGCTGCCGCTCGTCTACGCGGTCTGGACCGCGTTCCATCCGGGCGAGTTCTCGACGCGCTTCGTGCCGACGGCCCCGCTGACGCTGGAGAACTTCGTCAAGGCCTGGCAGGCGGCGCCGTTCGCGCGCTACTTCGTCAACACCATCCTGCTGGTGACGATGGTGCTCGCCGCGCAGCTCGTGCTGGTGACGCTCGCCGCCTACGCGTTCGCGCGCTTCGAGTTCCCGGGGCGCGGCGTGCTGTTCGCGCTGGTGCTGGTGCAGCTGATGATCATGCCCGACGTGCTGATCGTCGAGAACTACCGGACGATGGCCGCGCTCGGCCTCAAGGACACGATCCTCGCGATCGGGCTGCCGTACATGGCGAGCGCGTTCGGCATCTTCCTGCTGCGCCAGACGTTCAAGACGGTGCCGCGGGAGCTCGACGAGGCGGCGCGCGTCGAGGGCTGCGGGCCGCTCGCCGGTGCTGTGGAAGGTCTACGTGCCGCTCGCGCGCCCGGTCTACCTCGCCTACGCGCTGGTCAGCGTCAGCTACCACTGGAACAATTTCCTCTGGCCGCTGATCATCACCAACTCGGTCGAGTCGCGGCCGCTGACGGTGGGGCTGCAGGTGTTCTCGTCGACCGACCAGGGCATCGACTGGTCGATCATCACGGCGGCGACGCTGCTGACGTCGGCGCCGCTGCTGGTCGCGTTCCTGCTGTTCCAGCGGCAGTTCGTGCAGTCGTTCATGCGGGCGGGAATCCGCTGAGGGGGAGGAGAGCGGGATGATCATCCTGACGTGGAACGTGCAGTGGTGCATGCGGCATCGACAAGCGCGTCGACCCGGCGCGGATCGTCGCCGAGGCGCGGCGCCTCGCCGATTTCGACGTGCTGTGCCTGCAGGAGATCGGCGACAACTACCCGCATCCGCGGCTCTACGGGAGCGGCGGCGAGGACCAGTTCGCGCGTCATCGCCTCGCTGCTGCCCGGGTTACACGGCGGTGCCGGGCGTGGCGGCCGACCACCCGGCCGAGGACGGCGGGCGCCGGCGCTTCGGCAACATGATCCTGTCGCGGCTGCCGGTGCGGCAGGTCTACCGGCACCTGCTGCCCTCGCCGGTCGATCCCGGCGTCAACGGCATGCCGCGGATCGCCGTCGAGGCGGTCGTCGCCGCGCCGTTCGGCGACGTGCGCGTCGTCACCACGCACCTCGAGTGGTACTCCGACCGGCAGCGCACCGCGCAGGTCGAGGCGCTGCGCGCGCATCTACGCCGAGGGCCACGGCCACGCGCGACTTGGCTCGATCGTCGACGACGAGCGGCGGGCCGTTCCACACGTACCTGCGCCCGGCGGCGACGGTCGTCTGCGGCGACTTCAACCTCGAGTACGACAATCGCGCTGCACGCGCGGATGCTGGCGCCGTTCGCCGACGGCACGCCGCCGCTCGCCAACGCCTGGGATCTCGTGCACCCCGGCGTGCCGTATCCGGCGACGTTCAAGGTCCACGAGAAGTGGGTGCCCGGCGACCCGGAGCTGCACTGCGACTTCTTCTTCGTCAGCGCCGAGCTCGTACCGCGCGTGCGCGGCGTGCGCTCGGACCGCGAGACGCAGGCCTCCGATCACCAGCCGGTGATCCTCGAGCTCGCGTAGCCCGGATTTCGTCGGCGACTCAACCCGGGCTACAATAATCGGTCGTCCGCGGCCCCGGTGGACTGCATCCGCCGGTCGCCCGCACTGCGCGACCCCACCTCCCCCACCGTGCCCACGTCCGCCTCCCCCGCCCTGACGTTCACCGGCGAGCGCTTCGCGCCCGAGGTGGCCGGCAGCATCTGGCACGAGCACTGGCACCGCTACTGCGTCGTCCGGCCGCTGGTGCGGGGCCTGCGCGTGCTCGACGCGGCCTGCGGCGAGGGCTACGGCAGCTACCTGCTGGCGGGCGCCGCGAGCGAGGTCGTCGGCATCGACATCGCCGCCGAGGCGATCGCGCACGCGCGCGGCCGGTACGCCGCGCCGAACCTCCGCTACCTCGAGGCCTCCTGCACGGCGCTGCCGCTCGCCGACGCCTGCGTCGACCGCATCGTGTCGTTCGAGACGATCGAGCACCTGCCGGCGCAGGCCGAGATGCTCGCCGAGTTCCGCCGCGTGCTCGCTCCCGGCGGCGTGCTGGTGATCTCCTCGCCGAACAAGCCCGTGTACTCCGGCACCGAGCCGGGCGGCGGCAACGAATTCCACGTGAAGGAGCTGACGCGCGATGAGCTCGCGGAGCTGCTCGCGCCGGCGTTTCCGCAGCAGCGCTGGTACGGCCAGCGCGTGGTCGCGCACTCGGCGCTGTGGGCCGAGAGCGACGATCCGGCGGCCACGCGCGCGGGCTCGCTGCTGACGCTCGCCGGCGACGAGATCGCCGCGGCGACCGAGCCGGCGCCGCCGATGTACTACGTCGTCGTCTGCGCGGCGGCGGGCGTCGCGCTGCCGGCGCTGCCCGAGCTCTCGCTGTTCGACGACGGCCGGCAGTCGCTGTACGAGGACTACAAGCGCGCGCTGCTGCGCGAGAAGCAGCTGACCTGGGCCGAGCTCGACGCGCGCAAGGTGGCCGAGGATCGCCTCGCCGAGCTGATCACCGTCGTCAACGGCCTCGCCAGCGAGCGCGAGAAGACCGCCGCGCTCGCCGGGCGCCTGGCGACGCTCGAGGACGCGCACCGCGTCGCCGAGGCCGACCTCGCCGCGACCCGCGCGCTGCTCGCGGCCACGCAGGCCGATCTCAACGCGACCCGGGCCGATCTCGGCGCCACGCAGGCGGCGCTCGCCCGGACGCAGGCCGACCTCGCCGCCGCGCGGGCCGACGTCGCGCGGCAGGGCGCGGCGCTCGCCGAGGTCGCGGCCCGGCTCGCCTACCGCGAGACGATCGTCGGCTGGCTGCGCTGGCCGCTCGCGCGGCTGCGCACGCAGCTCGGATCGGGCGGCCACTGACATGCGCGCCGTCGACGTCATCGTTCCCGTGCACGGCGCCGCCGCCGCCGTGCGGCAGTGCGTCGAGAGCGTGCTGGCGGCGCCGCAGCGCGTGGCCGCTGGAGCTCGTCGTCGTCGACGATGCGAGCGCGGATCCGGCGCTCGGCGCGTGGCTCGGCGACCTCGCGCGCGCGGGCCGCCTGACGCTGCTCGCGCAGCCCGAGCGCGCGGGCTTCGCCGCCGCCGTCAATCGCGCACTGGCGCTGCATCCCGAGCGCGACGCGGTCGTGCTGCACAGCGACGCGATCGTCGCCAACGACTGGCTCGACCGCCTCGCGGCCCACGCGCAGCGCGACGCGGCCACCGGCATCGTCGTGCCGTTCACCGGCAGCGGCGGCACCGCGACGTACCCGCTGTCCGAGGCGCCGAATCCGCTTCCCGATGCCGCGGGCGTCGCCGCCTTCGATCGCCAGTTCGCGCGGGCGAACGCGGGGCAGCGCGTCGCCCTGCCGATCGCGTGGGGGCCGTGCCTGTACCTGCGCCGCGAGTGCGTGACGTCCGTCGGCCATTTCGACGCCGGCCCGCTCGGCTCCGACTGGGGCGTCGAGGTCGACTTCTGCCTGCGCGCCGGGAGCGTGGGCTTCCACCACTATCTCGCCGGCGACGTCTACGTCGGGCACGCGGGCGGCGCGTCGTTCGGCGCCGAGGCCGAGGCGCTGGCGGCGCGCGGCGCCGAGGCGCTCGCGCTGCTGTACCCCGACTATCCGGGCCAGCACGCGCGGCAGCGCCTGCAGGCGCCCGGGCGCGCCTTCGCCCGCCGCGTCGACCTGCTGCGGCTCGCCGAGTGCCCGCTGCCGCTGGTCGTGTTCATCTCGCACGCGTGGGGCGGCGGCATCCGCCGGCACATGAACGACCTCGCGACGCTCGCGCGCGGCAAGTTCGAGGTGCTGGGGCTCGAGCCCGCCGTCGACGACACCGTGCGGCTGTACTGGGCGCGTCCGGGCGAGGAGTTCGCCGCGTGGTTCACGCTGCCCGCGGACCTGCCCGAGCTCGCGCGCCTGCTGCAGGGCCTGGGCGTGGTCCGGCTGCACTACCACCACGTCCACCTGCTGCCGCGGGCGATCCTCGACCTGCCGGCGGCGACGGGCCTGCCGTACGACTGCACGCTGCACGACTACTACGCGATCTGCCCGCAGTACCACCTCGTCACCGCCGACGGCCGCTACTGCGGCGAGCCGGCCGCGGCCGGCTGCGCCGCGTGCATCGCGCAGCGGCCCAACCGCTGGAACCTCGACATCACCGCGTGGCGGGCGACGTTCGGCGAGTTCCTCGGGCGTGCCGATCGCGTCATCGCGCCGTCGTCCGACGTCGCCAAGCGCATCCACCGCTACTTCCCCGAGCGCGCGATCAGCGTCTGGCCGCATCCCGAGCTGCCGCCGCCGCCGCCGCCGCGCGTGGCGCGGGTCGTCGTCCTCGGCAACCTCGCGCCGGAAAAGGGCCTGCGCGTCGTCGCCGCCTGCGCGCAGGACGCGAAGCAGCGCGGGCTGCCGCTGACGTTCCGCGTGCTGGGCGCGACGACCGAGCCGGTGCCGCAGGCGCCCGAGGTGCCGCTGTCGATCTTCGGCCAGTACGACGACCGGGAATTGCCGCAGCTCCTCGCCGCCGAGAAGCCCGACGTGATCTTCTTCCCGGCGCAGGTCCCGGAGACGTACTCGTACACGCTGTCGGTGGCATTGGCCTCGGGGGTGCCGATCGTCGCGTCGGCGCTGGGCGCGCTGACCGAGCGACTCGCCGGGCACCGGCAGTCCGCGGTCGTGCGCTGGAACGCGCTGCCGGGCGAGTGGAACGCGGCGCTGCTCGCGGCGGCGGGCCTCGACGTCGCGCCCGCCGCCGAGCCGCCGGCCGCCGCGACCGGCGTCGCCCGCCCCGCCGCTGTCCGCGGCGCGTCACGCCGTGAGCGCCGAAGGGCCGCCCCGAGAGCGAACACCGGAGCGCGCAGCGCGAAGGTAGTCCAGTGAGCGATCCCGCGCGCTACCTCGACCGGTACGCGGCGCCCATCCGGCGCGCCGCGCGCCGCGAGCGCGCCGGTGGCGGAGATTCCCGCGCTCGACCCGCATCACTTCTATCCCGAGCCGGCGCGCCCGGTCGAAGCGCCCGACCTCACGCTGGCGCAGCTCTACGCCGCCGGCGTCGAGTGCGGGCACGCGGAGGCCCGCGCCGAGCTGAAGCGCCGGGTCAACATCGTCGCCGGCCAGATCGAGCGCCGCGTGGCGGTGGTCACCGGCGCGCTGCAGCACCGGATCGGCGAGCTCGAGCAGTACCGCAGCCTGCGCGACCAGGCGCTGCACGAGCGCGAGCGGCTGGCCGCCGAGCTGCAGGCGGCGCAGGCCGAGTACCTGGCCGCCCGGGTCAGGGGCGAGCAGGCGCAGGGCGAGGTGTCGCGGCTGCACCGCGACCTCGGGCAGATCCTGCTCGAGGTCGGGCGCATGCAGTCGGAGTTCGGCCACATCGACAGCGCTTCGACCGAGGTGCAGGCCGAGATCGAGCGGATGCAGCCGCAGGTCGACGGCGTGCAGGCGCAGGTCGAGGGCCTGCAGGCGCAGGTCGAGTGGATGCAGACGCAGGTCGCCACCATGCACGCCGACGGCGCGCGGATGCAGGCCGACGCCGCGCGGATGCAGGCGCATGCAGAGCACATCGAGCACCAGATGGCGCTGATGCAGGCGCACACCGACCACCTCGACCGCGCGCTGGCGGGCGCGCGGGCGCGGATCGCCGAGCTCGAGACGGCGACGACCTGGCGCATGATGGCGCCGGTGCGGCGGATCGGGCATCGCGGCAAGATCCTGACTCGCGCGGCTGCGCGCGCTGCTGGTGTCGTGGCGCCGCATTCCGCGCCAGCTGGGCCTCGCCTGGTCGATCCTGCAGACCGAGGGTCCGGGCGCGCTGGTCCGGCGCGTGCGCGCGAAGCTCTCGCCGGGCGCCGGTTCGTGCCGACCGCGCCGCCGATCGTGCCGCCGACGGCCACCCGCGAGCCCGCGGCGCCCGGCATGCCGCCGGCGCCGCTCGCGCCGCTCGCGTTTCCTGCGGCCGAGTGCGGCGCCGACGGCCGGCCGCGGGCGACGATCATCATCCCCGTCTACGGCAAGCCCGAGCTCACGTGGAACTGCCTCGCAGAGCGTGCTCGAGAACACGACGCGCCGGCGAGCTACGAGGTGCTGGTGCAGGACGACGCGTCGCCCGAGCCGATCGCCCCGGCGCTCGCCGCCGTGACCGGGGTCCGCATCGAGCGCAACGCGACGAACCTCGGCTTCATCGGCACCTGCAATCGCGCCGCCGGGCTCGCGCGCGGCGAGGTGCTGGTCTTCCTCAACAACGACACGCTGGTGCTGCCGGGCTGGCTCGACGCGCTGCTCGCGGTCTTCGCCGACCACCCGGACGCCGGCCTCGTCGGCGCGAAGCTGCTCTATCCCGACGGCCGCCTGCAGGAAGCCGGCGGCATCGTCTGGAAGCGACGGCTCGGCGTGGAACTACGGCCGCAACGACGACCCCGACAAGCCCGAGTACAACTACCTGCGCCAGGTCGACTACTGCTCGGGCGCCTGCCTCGCGATCCCCGCCGCGCTGTTCCGGGAGCTGGGCGGCGTTCGACACCGCGCTACGCGCCGGCGTACTACGAGGACACCGACCTCGCGTTCGCGGTGCGCGCGGCGAGGCGCAAGGTGTTCTACCAGCCGCGCGCCGCGCATCGTCCACCTCGAGGGCCAGACCTCGGGCACCGACGAGACGGCCGGAGTGAAGCGGCACCAGGTCGTCAACCAGGCGACGTTCGCGGCGCAAGTGGGCGACGGTGCTGGCGAGGCACCGCGCCAACGGCATCGCGCCCGAGCTCGAGCGCGACCGCTGGGCGGGCAGGCGCGTGCTGGTGATCGAGGCGTGCATGCTGACGCCCGACCAGGACTCGGGCTCGGTGCGCATGCAGTCGCTGCTGGAGATCCTGACCGGCCTCGCGCTGCAAGGTGACGTTCGTCGCCGACAACCTCGAGTATCGCGAGCCCTACGTCGGGCAGCTGCAGCAGCGCGGCATCGAGGTGCTGTTCCACCCGTTCGTCGCCTCGATCGCCGACCTCCTCGCCGCGCGCGGACGCGAATTCGACGTCGTGATCATCGCGCGGCACTACATCGCCGCGCAGCACCTCGCCGCCGTGCGGCAGTTCGCGCCGCAGGCGCTGGTCGTGTTCGACACCGTCGACCTGCACTTCCTGCGCGAGGAGCGCCAGGCCGAGCTCGAGGGCAGCGCGCTCCTGCAAGGCGACGGCGCAGGCGAAGCGCGAGGAGGAGCTCGCGATGATCCGCAAGTCCGACGTGACGCTGGTCGTGTCGCCGGTGGAGAAGGCGCTGCTCGCGGAGCTCGTGCCCGAGGCGCGGGTGATGATCCTGTCCAACATCCACGAGCCGGTCGACGGCGGCCGGCCGTTCGCCGAGCGCGCCGGGCTGGTGTTCATCGGCGGCTTCCAGCACCCGCCGAACGTGGACGCGGTGCTGTGGTACGCGCAGGAGATCCTGCCGCGCGTGCGCGCGCAGCTGCCGGGCGTGACGACCTACATCGTCGGCAGCAAGGTGACCGAGGCGGTGAAGGCGCTGGCGGCGGAGGACGTCGTCGTGACCGGCTACGTGCCCGACGTCACGCCGTACCTCAACGGCTGCCGCGTGTCGATCGCGCCGCTGCGCTACGGCGCGGGCGTCAAGGGCAAGGTCAACTCGGCGATGAGCCACGGCCTGCCCGTGGTCGCGACGCCGGCGTCGGTCGAGGGCATGCACCTCGAGCCCGGCGCCGACGTGCTGGTCGCGGAGGATCCGCTGGGCTTCGCCGACGCGATCGTGCGCCTCTACCGCGACGAGGCGCTGTGGAACCGGCTCTCGGCCGGCGGCAGGGAGAACATCCGCCGGCACTTCTCGCGCGACGTCGCGCGCGGCGCGGTGAAGAAGCTGCTCGCGCTCGCGGGCAGCGGCAGGGTCTCGAAGGCGGCCTGACCGGCCGGCGCGCGGCCGGTGCGGCGCCCGTCCGCGGCGGGACCGGTCAGCCCGGACGGCGCCGGAACACGACGTCCCACACGCCGTGCCCGAGCTTCAGGCCCCGCGCCTCGAACTTGGTCAGCGGCCGGTACGCGGGCCGCGGCGCGAAGCCGTCGGCCGGTGTTCTCCAGCAGCGGTTCCGCGGCGAGCGTCGCGAGGATCTGCTGCGCGTACTCCTCCCAGTCGGTCGCGACGTGCAGGTAGCCGCCCGGGGCGAGGCGCAGCGCGAGCTCGCGCACGAACGCCGGCTGCAGCAGCCGGCGCTTGTGGTGCCGCTTCTTCGGCCACGGGTCCGGGAAGAACACGTGGATGCCGGCGAGCGAGGCGGGCGGGATCATGTCCGCGACGACCTCGACCGCGTCGTGCTGGATCACCCGGACGTTGGCGAGCGCGAGCTCCTCGATGCGCTTCAGCAGGCTGCCCACGCCCGGCGCGTGCACCTCGATGCCGATGAAGTCGAGGCCGGGCGCGGCGAGCGCGATCTGCGCGGTGGTCTCGCCCATGCCGCAGCCGATCTCGAGGATCCGCGGCGCCGCGCGGCCGAACACCCGGTCGAGATCGAGCGGCGCGGCGGCGTACGGCAGGCCGAAGCGCGGCAGCAGCGCGTCGAGCGCGCGCTGCTGCGCCGGCGACATCCGGCCCTGGCGGAGGACGAAGCTGCGGATCGGGCGGTGCTCGCGGGGCGGCGAATCGGCCGGGTCGGGCCCGGCCGCGCGCGGATCCGGATCCAAAGCGGGATTCAAGGCGGCACTCAACGCGGGCTCAGGGCGGCGGCGGCCGCCGCCAGCCCGCGTCGTTGAGCCGTCGCACCAGCGTGCCCGGCTGGGCGGCGCCGGCGGGCGTGTACTCGACGGCGATCGTGTCCGGGTCGCGCCAGGTCGCCCCCGCGTCGGCCCAGGGCTCGGCGGGCGTCCAGACGGCTTCCTTGACGACGCCCTCGCGGGTGACGCGCCAGACGGCGAGCTCGTTGACGCACCGCTTCGCGCAGAAGTCGGCGGTGACCAGCCGCTGCCGGTCCGGCGACAGCTTGGGCTCGGTCGGCAGCTCGGTCCTGCGCCCGTTCGTCCGCTGCAGCAGCGTGAACGTCACCGCGTCGCCGTCGGTCGTGTACAGCAGCACGGCGTTGATCGGGTCGAGATAGTCCCACAGGCTGTACGAGCGCCCGCCGTTCGCCGCCTCGGTGTCGGTGAACGTGGCCACCCCCGCGGGGTAGAGCTGCACCTTCAGCGTCGCGCCGTCGCGCGTGGCGAGCTTGGGCAGGCGCTTCAGCTGCACTTCCTCGACCAGGCGGCCGCAGTGCGCCGTGCCGTCGGCATCGGCGCACGCGGTCGCGAGCTCCTCGGTGGAAAGGGGCGCCGCGGCCGCGATGCGGACGGCGACGAGCGCGATCGCCGCCAGCACGCCGGCGAGGCCGCGCCGGCTCCGTTGATGCCGGCTCGCCGTCATCGCCCTGCTCACTGCCCGATCAGGCCCGACGTCGGCGAGCTCGGGCTCGCGGCGTAGAGCTTGCGCGGCATGCGGCCGGCGAGAAACGCCTCGCGGCCGGCCTCGACGGCGAGCTTCATCGCGCGCGCCATCCGCACCGGGTCGCGCGCGTGCGCCACGGCGGTGTTCATCAGCACGCCGGCGCAGCCCAGCTCCATCGCGATCGCCGCGTCCGAGGCCGTGCCGACGCCGGCGTCGACGATCACCGGCACCGGGCGGCGTCGATGATCAGGCGCAGGTTCCACGGATTGAGGATGCCCATGCCCGATCCGATCAGCGACGCGAGCGGCATGACCGCCACGCAGCCGATCGCCTCGAGCTCGCGCGCGGCGATCGGGTCGTCGGACGTGTAGACCATCACCTCGAAGCCGTCCTTCACCAGCACCTCGGCCGCCTTCAGCGTCTCGCGGACGTTCGGGAACAGCGTCTCCTTGTCGCCCAGCACCTCGAGCTTCACCAGCGCGTGCCCGTCGAGCAGCTCGCGGGCGAGGCGCAGCGTGCGCACCGCGTCGTCGGCGGTGTAGCAGCCGGCGGTGTTGGGCAGGTAGGTGAACGCCGACGGCGGCAGCGCGTCGAGCAGCGACGGCGCGTCCGGGTCCTGGCCGATGTTCGTGCGCCGGATCGCCACCGTCACGATCTCGGCGCCGGAGGCGTCGACGGCGGCGCGCGTCTCACCGAAGTCCCGGTACTTGCCGGTCCCGATGAGCAGGCGCGAGCCGGAAGCTGCGGGCGCCGATCAGCAGCGGATCGGCGGTGACGGCGGGGGATTCGTGCGGAGCGTTCATGCGTTCTCGGGTGGGCGCGCGGGGGCGGCGATGCGGTCAGCCGCCGCCGACGGCGCCGATGATCTCGAAGCGGTCGCCCGCGGTCAGGCGGACGTCCGGGTAGCGGCTGCGCGGCACGATCTCGCCGTTGCGCTCGACGGCGATCCGCTTGCCGGCGAGGCCCAGCTCGCCGATGAGGTCGGCGACGGTGACCGCCGCGTCGCGGCAGACATGGGGCGTGCCATTGACGACGATGGGGAGCACGGCGGGGCGGATCGGGTGGAGCGAGCGATCTTACCAAAGAAAAAAGCCGGCGATCGCCGGCTTTCTTCCGGGCAGCGGAAGCTTACTTGACCGTCAGCACCCAGGCGGCGAGGTCCTTGAGCTGCGCGTCCGGCAGGTCGAGCTTGGTGTGCGACTTGATTTCCTTCATGTCCTTGACGACGTCGTCGGCCGACTTGCCCTTGTACTTGGCGGCCGACTCCTTGAAGGACGGGCCCTTGCCCTTCGCGTCCATCTTGTGGCACTTCATGCAGCCGGCCTTCTCGGCGTCGGCTTCGGTCGCCGCGGTCGCCACGCCGGCCGAGATCAGGGTTGCCGCCGCAACGGCCGCCATAACGATTGCTTTCATGCTCGCTCCTCTTGGTGGATGCCCGGCTCGCGGCACGGGCGGATCGTCCGCGTGCGCGCACAAGCGCGGCACGCGACCGCACATTCTAACGCGCGGGAGCGCAATGCGTTGACCGCGGCGCCCCGCCGGAAGCGGGGAACCGCGGATTCCTTCCTGCCTGGAACCGGTTTACAGCGTTTGCAGCCAGGCCGCGATGGCCTTGAGGTCGGCGTCGGACGCCTCGAGCTTCTTGTGCCCCTTCGACTCCTTCAGCGCGGCGACGACCTGGTCGACCGGCTTGCCCTTGAGCGCGGCGCCCGCTTCCTTCAGCGCCGGGCCCTTGCCCTTGGCGTCCATCTTGTGGCACTTCATGCAGCCGTTCTTCTCGGCCAGGGCCGCGCCGTCCTGCGCCTGCGCCAGACCCGCCGCGCACAGCCCGGCCGCCGCCATCATCGCAATCACGATCCGCTTCATATGCACTCCTCGGTAGAAAGTTTCCGGCGCTCCGGACGAACATCAGGCCAGGCCTGCCGCGAACGCGCGTTCGACGATTCTCCCAAAAGGGCGCCGATGCGCGATTTGACTTGGCGCAAGAGGGCCGGTGGCCGGCTACCGGCGGTGCCGGGCGAGCCAGAGCGGGGTGCGCGAGCGCGGCAGCTTGTGGACGAAGTGGTAGCGGGCGACGTGGTAGCTCGGGTCGAAGCCGAAGAAGTTGAGCTTCATCCGCTCGAGCTCCTCGGCCCGGTAGCGTTCCAGCGGCTTTTGCGCCTCGTCGGCGTCCCGGCGGGCGCGCTTGGCCGCGAGCAGGGCGGCGTAGCCCGGGTCCGCGGCCAGCGCGGCGGCGCGCGCGCCGACCTCGGCGCGGAACGCGGCGGGGTCGGCGCCGAAATGGGCGTCGATCAGCCCGAGCGCCGCCGCCTCGCGCACGCCGACGGGCAGGCGGTTGCCGGTGACCGCCGCGGCCGGCGCGCGCGGCCACGCGCCGCGGCAGCACGTAGGTCCAGTACTCGGAGCCGTAGAGGTTGCCCATGCCCTTGTAGTGCGGGATTGAGGATCACGCCGTCGCGCGCGAACACGCGGTCGGCGGCGAGCGCCAGGAACACGCCGCCGGCGCCGGCGTTGCCCTGCAGCGCGGCGACCGTCAGCTGGCTGTCGGTGAGCAGGATCTCGCGGACGAGGTCGTTCATCGCGTTGATGTTGCGCCACGACTCCTCGGCCGGGTGCTCCGACGGCCTCGATCAGGTTGAGGTGGATGCCGTTCGACCAGAAGTCGGGCCCGCCGCAGAGCACGAGCACGCGCGTCGGCCGCGCGCGCGCCGCGACGTACGCGTCGCGCAGCGCGAGCGCACTGCGCGGTGCCCATCGCGCCGTTGTAGAACGGGAAGTGCAGCGTGCCGACGTCGCCGTCCTCCTCGTAGCGGATCGGCCGCCAGGTCGGATGGTCGACGACCGCCGTCGGGCGCGAGCGGCGCCTCGGGCACGCCGGCGAGCGCCGCGCCGAGCACCATGCGCGGCGGGCAGCTTGAACGTCGACTCGCCGGCGACGCTCGCGCTTCAGGTGGGTGATCCACACCGCGCCGTCGGTCGTCGCGCGGCAGATCGCGCCGTCGCGCTGCGCGATGACCGCGCCCGGGGACGCCGCCGCGCAGGCGGCCCTCGGGATGGGCGTCGAACAGGCGGCAGGCGACGCCGCGGACCTCGTCCTCGACGCCCGGGAAGCCGTCGGCCGCGCGGATCTTGCGCAGCACCGTCGCCGTGTCGTCGCGCGTGCCAGTCGATCGCGCGGTCGGCCTGCCGCATCAGCGGCCGCGGTCGTGCCGCGCGGCGCCGACGTTGACGGGCGGCGAGCGGCGTCGCGGCGTCGCCGCCCGCCGCGATCCGCGCGAGCGCCTGCCCGACCGCCGTCACCGCCGCCGCCGTGACCTCGTTGCGGTAGAGGCTGCCCTTGGCCGCTTCGCGCATCGGAAACTCCGCCGTCCGCCCAGACGGGGCCCGCGTCCATCTCGCCGGTCGCCTCGAGCACGGTGACGCCCCACGTCGCGCTCGCCGCCGGCGATCGCCCAGTCGAGCGCCGAGGGCCCGCGGTCGCCGCGGATGCCCGGATGGACGACGAGGCAGCGGTGGCGGCGCCACACCGACTCGGGGATCGCGCGCTTCAGGAACGGCGCCACGATCAGGTCGGGCCGCCACAGCGCGACCGCCTCCTCGGTCACCCGGTCGTTGACGTCGAACTCCACCGAGACGTCGTGGCCGGCGCCGGTCAGCTCGACGTACAGCCGCTGCGTCAGGCTGTTGAACGAGTGCGCGAGGAACAGGATTCGCATCAGCGGGCGCGCGGGAGGGGGCCGATCAGCGGCGGCGCGGGAACGTGCCCATCAGCAGATGCGGGGCAGCTGCTCGCCGGTCAGCCAGTCGACGACGCGCCGGCCGCCGAACGCCGTCTCCATCTGCACGAAGTGGTGCGGGTCGGCGGTCGACCTCGCCGATGATCGCCGCGTCGCGGCCCAGCGGATGCGCGCGCATCGCCGCGAGCAGGCGGTCGCGCGTCCGCCGGCGCGCAGATCGCGATCAGCTTGCCTTCGTTGGCGACGTAGAGCGGGTCGAGGCCGAGGAACTCGCAGGCCGCCGCCACCTGCGGCTGCACCGGGATGGCGCGCTCGTGCGAGCAGCATGCCGCAGCCCGACTGCCGGGCGATCTCGTTCAGCGTCGTGGCGAGCCCGCCGCGCGTCGGGTCGCGCAGGCAGTGCAGGTCCGGGCACGGCCGTCGAGCATCGCCGCGACCAGGCCGTGCAGCGCCGCCGTGTCCGACTCGATCGTCGTCTCGAACGTGAGGTTCTCGCGCAGCGACATGATCGCCACGCCGTGGTCGCCGATGCGTGCCGCGACACCAGGATGCGGTCGCCCGGCCGCGCGCGGTCGCCGCGGACGTCCACGCCCTCCGGGCACGACGCCGACGCCGGTGGTGGTGATGAACACGCCGTCGCCCTTGCCCTGCTCGACGACCTTGGTGTCGCCGGTGACGACCGGCACGCCGGCCTCGCGCGACGCCGCCGCCATCGACTCGACGATGCGCTTCAGGTCGGCGAGCGGGAAGCCTTCCTCGAGGATGAAGCTCGCCGCGAGGTAGAGCGGCCGCGCGCCCATCATCGCGACGTCGTTGATCGTGCCGTGCACCGACAGGCAGCCGATGTCGCCGCCGGGAAAGAACAGCGGCGACACGACGTGGCTGTCGGTGGCCATCACCAGCCGCCCGGCCGGCGACGGCGAAGCGCGCGCCGTCGTTGCCCTGCGCGCAGCCATTCGTTGTCGAACGCGCGCGAGGAACAGCTCCTCGATCAGCTGCGCCATCGCGCGGCCGCCGCCGCCGTGCGTCATGTCGACGCGGCCGTGCTTGAAGTCGATCGGGCGGACGTAGTTGCTGCGGACGGTGCTCATCTGCGCCTCCGTCGTCACGGCGATGTCCTTGAAGCGGCCGTAGCGTGTAGTGCGCCGCGCACGCGCCTTCGGACGACACCATGCACGAGCCGATCGGGTTCTCCGGCGTGCAGACGGTGCCGAACACCTTGCAGTCGGTCGGCCGCTTGACGCCGCGCAGGATGGCGCCGCACTCGCAGGCCTTGTTGTCGGGCACCGAGCGGTACTCGATGCCGTAGCGGCGCCTCGGCGTCGAACGCCGCGTAGCGCTCCTTGATCCGCAGCGCGCTGTACGGCACGTCGCCCAGGCCGCGCCACTCGAACGTCCGGCGCAGCTCGAACACCTCGGCGACCACGCGCCTGCGCCTTGACGTTGCCGTCGCGCGTGACGGCGCGCGTGAACTCGTTCTCGACCTCGGCGCGGCCCTCGTTGAGCTGCCGCACCAGCATCAGGATCGCCTGCATCACGTCGAGCGGCTCGAAGCCGGCGATCACGACCGGCTCGCCGGTACTCCTCGGCGAAGTACTCGTAGGGCTGGCTGCCGATGACCGTCGACACGTGCGCCGGGCCGATGAAGCCGTCGAGCGGCACCGTGCCCAGCTCGCGCACCTCGGGCGACTCGAGGATGTTGGCGATCGCCGGCGGGCGTGAGCACGTGGTTGCAGAACACGCTGAAGTTCGCGAGCGCCTCGCGCGTCGCGCCTGCGCGGATCACGAGCGCCGTCGGCGGCGTCGTCGTCTCGAAGCCGATGGCGAAGAACACGACCTCGCGCTCCGGGTGCTCGCGCGCGATGCGCGAGCGCGTCGGCGGCCGAGTACACCATGCGGATGTCGGCGCCGCGCGCCTTGGCCTTCAGCAGCGACAGGCCCTTCGAGCGCCGGCACGCGCATCGTGTCGGCGTAGGTGCACAGGATCAGGCCGGGCCGGCGCGCGAGCTCGATCGCGTTGTCGATGCGCCCGATCGGCAGCACGCACACCGGGCAGCCGGGGCCGTGGATCATCCGCACGTTCGGCGGCAGCAGGTCGGTCAGGCCGTAGCGCGAGATCGCGTGCGTGTGGCCGCCGCAGAACTCCATCAGGCTGTAGCTGCGCTCGGGCCTCGCCTCGCGCGCGATCGCCGCGGCGAGCTGCCGCGCGAGCGCGCCGTCGCGGAATTCGTCGATGTACTTCATGCGCGCGGCGTCCGCGGCCGGCAGCAGGCCGGCCTCGGCGAAGGTGTCGAGCGTGCGCTGCGCTTCCTCCGGGATCGAGCTTGGTCAGCGCGTAGCCGACGTGGACGATCACGTAGTCGCCGACGGCGACGTCGTCGACCAGCGCGAGTCGAGATCTCCTTCTGCACGCCGCCGAGGTCGATGCGGGCCGTGTCGGGGCCGGTCAGCGCGACCACGCGGGCGGGAATGGCGAGGCACATGGCGTCAGGCTATCGCCTCGGGCATCAGTCGTAGGGGCTGCACGGCGCGCAGCGCGCGACCCAGGCCTGGCCGAGCGAAAGGCCGCCGTCGTTGGGCGGCACGGCGCGCGCTTCCAGCAGCGCGAGGCCGCGCGCGGCGAGCGCGGCGCGCAGGTCGCGGGCAAGGATGGCGTTGAGGAAGCAGCCGCCGCCGCCGGCGACGGTGGCGATGCCCTCGCGCTGCGCGGCGCGCGCCGACCCACTCGGCGAGCGCCGGCGGCGAGCGTCGCGTGGAACAGCGCGGCGCCGCGGCCGGCGTCGCGCTCGTCGGCGAGCGCCGCGGCGAGCGGCGTGAGGTCGAGCTCGTTGCCGGCGCCGATCCGATAGAGCGACGGCATCGGCGGCGACCGGCCCGTGGCGCTCGGCGAGGCCTTCGAGCAGCATCGCCGCCTGGCCCTCGAACGCCATGCGCCGCGTGCACGCCGAGCAGGCCCGCGGCGGCGTCGAACCAGCGGCCGAGGCTGGTCGTCGGCGGCGCAGTTGAGGCCGCGCTCGAGCATCGCCGCGACGCGTGGCCGCCGCCGGCTCGTCGGCGAAGCGGCGCGCGATCTCGCCGGCGCGGCCGCAGCGCGCGAGCGCCGCCGCCGCCATCCGCCACGGCTCGCGCGCGGCGCGGTCGCCGCCGGGCAGCGCGAGCGGCGCGAGGCGGCCGAGGCGCTCGCACGGCGCGCCGTCGACGCGCAGCAGCTCGCCGCCCCAGGCCGCTGCCGTCGGTGCCGAGCCCCACGCCGTCGAGCGCGAGGCCGAGCACCGGGCCGTCGATGCCGGTGCTCGGCGACGACCGCGGCGATGTGCGCGTGGTGGTGCTGGACGCCGCAGCGCGGGCACGCGCCAGCGCTGCCGCGAGCTCCGCCGCGTGGCGGGTGCTGTAGAAGTCGGGATGCAGGTCGTGCGCGACCAGCGTCGGCTCGACGTCGAGGATCGCGACGAGGTGCGCGATCGCCTCGTCGAGCGCGGCGCAGGTCGGCGCGTTGTCGAGCTCGCCGATGTGCTGCGACACGAACGCCTCGTCGCCGCGCGTCACGCAGACGGTGTTCTTGAAGTGGCCGCCGACGGCGACGATCGGCGGTCCGGCCGCGCGCGAGCCGGATCGCGCGGGGCGTGTAGCCGCGGGCGCGGCGGACGAACTGGAACGCCGCGGCCGCTGCGTGCGCGCCGGTCGAGCGCGCACGCACGCTGTCGTCGCAGCGGATGACGATGTCGCGGTCGTGCACGACGTACGCGTCGGCGATGCCCGCGAGCCGCGCGAGCGCCTCGTCGTTGCCGGTGACCAGCGGCTCGCCGCCGGGATTGGCGCTGGTCATCACCAGCACGAGCGCCTGCGGCGCCGCGAGCCACGCGCGTGCCCGCGGGCCGCCCCGCGGCCTCGTGGAACAGCAGGTACTGCAGCGGCGTGTACGGCAGCATCACGCCCAGCCACGCGAGCCCGGGCGCGACGCCGGCGAACGCGCGCGTCGGCGCGCCGGCGCGCTTCCGCAGCAGCACGATCGGCCGCTCGGGCGACGCGAGCTCGCGCGCGCCTCGGCCGCGCCGGCCTCGGCCCACGCGCGCGATCGACGCGACGTTGGCGACCATCACCGCGAACGGCTTCTCCTCGCGCGCCTTGCGCCGCGCGCAGCCGGGCGACGGCCGCCGCGTTGCGCGCGTCGCACGCGAGGTGAAAGCCGCCCAGGCCCTTGAGCGCGACGATCTCGCCGCGCGTGCAGGCGGCGACAGCGCCTCGGCGATCGGGTCGACGCCGGCGATGCGCGCGTCCCTGCGCGTCGAGGACGCGCGAGCTGCGGCCCGCAGGCGGGGCAGGCGTTGGGCTCGGCGTGGAAGCGCCGGTGCGCCGGCGCGCCGGTACTCGGCGAGGCACGCGGGGCACTGCGCGAACGCCGCCATGCTGGTCAGCGCGCGGTCGTAGGGCAGGCCGCGCGTGATCGTGTAGCGCGGGCCGCAGTTCGTGCAGTTGATGAACGCGTAGCGGTAGCGGCGGTCGGCCGGGTCGAAGAGCTCGGCGAGGCAGTCGTCGCAGACCGCGCTGTCGGGCCCGATCGCCGTCGCTGCGCGTCGCCGCCGCCGCTGTCCAGGATCGCGAAGCCGCCGTCGCGCCGGCGACCGGCGCGCAGTCGGCGGACCGCGACGCGTCGACGCGCGCGAGCCGCGGCGCCTCGTCGCGCACGCGCTCGCGCGAGGCGCGTCGACCCGCGGCGCGTCGCCCTGCGCCTCGATGGTGACGCCGCCGCGCGTCGTTGCGCACCCAGCCGGCGAGCGCCAGCTCGGAGGCGAGCCGGTAGACGAACGGGCGAAAGCCCACGCCCTGCACGATGCCGCGCACCTCGATGCGCCGGCGCACGGTCGTCGCGGCGCGGCTGACGGCGGCGTCCATCGGGTTCCGGCGAAGCCTACGGCGCGGCGCCGCTCGGGGAGGACCGCAGCGCGAGCTCGGCCTCGAGCTCGGCCACGCGCCGGCGCAGCGCGCTCGAGGCTCTCGTCGCGCCGCGCGCGCGCGGCCGCGGCGCCGCGCTCGAGCCAGGCGAGCCACGCGTCGAAGCCCTGCCCGGTCTCGGCCGAGACGAGGATCACCGTCGAGCCCGGGCCGCACGCGGCGCGCGTACTCGATCGCCGCGTCGACGTCGAAGCGCAGGTAGCGGCAGCAGGTCGGCCTTGTTGACCAGCATCAGGTCGGCCGCGCGGAACATGTCGGGGTACTTGAGCGGCTTGTCCTCGCCCTCGGTCACCGACAGGATGACGACCTTGTGCGCCTCGCCGAGGTCGAACGCCGCCGGGCAGACGAGGTTGCCGACGTTCTCGATCAGCAGCAGCCGCCGTCGGCGGGCTCGAGCTGCTCGAGCGCCTGCCCGACCATGTGCGCGTCGAGGTGGCAGCCCTTGCCGGTGTTGATCTGGATCGGCCGGCGCGCCGGTCGCGCGGATGCGGTCGGCGTCGAGCGAGGTCTGCTGGTCGCCCTCGATCACCGCGACCGGCGTGCGGCCCTGCCACGCCTCGATCGTGCGCACGAGCAGCGAGGTCTTGCCCGAGCCCGGGCTCGACACGAGGTTCAGCGCGAAGATGCCGTGGTCGGCGAAGTGGCGGCGGTTCTCGCGCGCGTACGCGTCGTTCTTGGCGAGGATGTCCTGCTCGATCTGGACGATGCGCTCGCGCGCCGCGCCCGCCGCGTGGACCGCGTCGAGCAGCGCGGCGGCCGGGCGCGGACCTCGCCGCGGACGCTGCCGCCGCCGTGGGCGTGGCTGTGCAGCGTGCCGTCCGGCGTGCGCGTGCGCGCGTGCGCGTGCTGTCGTGCCGTCGTGCCGTGCCAGTGCTCGCCGGGTGCGGTCGTGCGGGTGCGC
This sequence comes from uncultured beta proteobacterium, assembly GCA_963832705.1. Classification (GTDB taxonomy): domain Bacteria; phylum Pseudomonadota; class Gammaproteobacteria; order Burkholderiales; family Casimicrobiaceae; genus CAIWHR01. The sequence continues at coordinate 184,183 of CAWHVP010000009.1, forward strand.
ATGCTCGCCCTCGTGCGCGTGCGGATGCGAGTGGACGCTGCCGTCGGCGTGGCGATGGGGATGCTCGTGGCGGTCGTGCGGCGCTTGCCCGTCGATCCGGGTGTCGCCTTCGCCGCAGCCGCAGGTCGTGCACATGGTGTCGCTCCTTCGTTCGTCGTCCGCGCGCGCCGTCCGGGACGCGTGCCGTCACGCGATCTCGATTTCCTTGACCCGCATCGCGTCGCCCTGCGTGACGGTCAGCTGGTAGCTGCCGCAGCGCGGGCAGGGGTCGCCCAGCCTGCGCGAGCGGCACCGTTTCGCCGCAGGGCATGCACCACGCCGCGCCGGGCGTGGCGACGATCTCGAGCGTCGCGCCCTCGGCGAGGCTGCCCCGCGTCACCGCGTCGAAGCAGAACACGCAGCGCGTCGGGCGCGACGTGCGACAGCGCGCCGATCTCCAGCCACACGCGCTTCACCTTGCGTCGCGCCGTTGGCTGCGCGCCGTGTTCTCGACGATCTCGAGCATGCCCTCGGCGAGCGCCATCTCATGCATCGGCCCACCTCGACCCGGCAGGCGACGCAGGGATCGAGCGCCTGGACGGCGATCCGCGCCGCGCGCACCAGCGCGCCTTCGTCGCGGGCCGCTGAGTCCGCGCGAGGCCCTGCGCGCCAGCGCGCCCCGCGGATGGAAATTCCATTCGGTCGGGGCGACGATGTCGTAGTCGGCCACTTTGCCGTCGACGACGCGCGCGCGGTGCAGCAGCAGCCCGCGCGCGGTTTCCGCCACGGCCAGCCCCTCGCCGGCGCCCAGCGCCAGGCCGCGCACCGCGCGCGCTTCCCGCGTCGGCGCGATGCCGGCGGCAAGCTGCCCGAGCAGCAGCGCGAGGTCGACCAGCCGCGCGACCATCCGGGTGGCGGCGGTGTTGCCGTCGCGCGCGCGCAGCGCCTGCGACCAGCGGGTGCGCCTGCCTGCGCGCCAGCGCGCCGGTCTCGACCGGGACGCCGTCCCACTCCGGCGCGCGGGCGAAGGCCGGATCGCGCTGCAGCGCCGGGACGACCGCCGTCCGCAGCAGCGTCGGGCGTCGCCGGCGGCATCAGCGCGACGTCGCTCACGCCGAGCGTCGGGCGCTTCGGCGTGGAGCTCGGCGCAGCAGCCGCGCGGGCAGCGTCGTCGCCGGCCGCGGCCCAGCGCGCGAGCGCGCCCGCATCGGCGAGCGCCAGCCAGGCCGACGGCGGCATCGCCGTAGACGTGCTCGGCCGCGAGCGCCTCGAGCTGCGCGGCGAGCTGCGGCGCGAGCGGTCCGCCCGTCGACCGGGGCGTCGCTGCCGCGCCGGCCAGCGCCAGCGCCGGAGCGATCGCGCGGCGCGCGGCGGCGACGGGCGCCGTCGCGCCGTCGCGGCCCATCGCCTTCGGCCAGTCGATCAGCAGCCGCCAGAAGTGCTCCTGCACGATCTCGAGCAGCGCCGTCGTCTCGCGCGCGACGAGCCGGTCCGGATCCGGCGTCGCGCGCGCCGGCCGCATCGAGCGCGGTCGCCGCCGCGGCGCCCTGCGCGCCGGCGCAGAGGCTGTAGAGCCGCGGCACGATCGCGGCGGCCTCGTCCGCCGTGCGTCCCGCCAGCACGCGCGCGATCGCGAACGGCCGCGACGAGGCGATCGCGACGTCGCGCACGCGACCGCCGTCCCAGGCGAGCCGCACGGTGAGCTCACCCTCGATCGTCACGATCGGCGCCGAGGAAGCGCCCGCGCAGGAAGTCGCGCTTGGACATCGGCGCGTCGAGCTTCCGCTCGATCTGCGCGAGCGGGCCGGGCGCGGCCTCGGCGCCGGCGGCCGCGGCCGGCGGGACGGTTGCGTCGGCCGCCGCGGGCGGGAGCTCGGGCACCTCGGCGTTCGCCGGATCGAGCAGCGCCGCGCGCGCGAGCGTCGCGACCTGCCGGCGGTCTCCTGGTCGGCGAACTGGAGCACCGGCGAGAACAGCGAGCAGACGGCGTACGGCGCCGAGCGACGCGTCGTGCGCGCCGACGAATTCGTACTCGCCGGCCGGGAACGTGTAGCGCCGCTTCGCGCCGGTCGGCGAGCGGCTGCCAGAGCGCCGCGGTCGCGCGGCAGCAGCATCAGGTTCATGCACCACGGCGTCAGCAGCACGCCCAGCCAGTGCCCGTCCCAGGGCGCGAAGCCGACCGCCTCGACGGCGAGCCGCGGATTGACGACGTCGAGCCCGCGCATCCGCGCCTCCGCGGCCCGGAACACCGCCTCGACCCGCTCCGCCGGAAAAGCAGGACAAGGAGTCGGGTCAGACCCTAATTCCTGCGGAAATCGGGTCTGACCCTAATTTCCGTCATCGGGGAGGACCAGGAACTGGTCCTTGGTCGCCGAGCAGTTGGGGCAGGTCCAGTGCGGGGGCAGCTGCGTGAACGGCGTGCCCGGGGGGATCTGCCAGACGACGTCGCCCTCGGCGGGATCGTAGATCGTCCAGCAGACCTTGCACTCCATCCGCGTCGTCGGCCCGATCTTGGCGTCGCTGCCGAAGCCCTCGAACGTCATCCCTGCCATGCTCCTTTCGGTTCAGTTCGACGCCTGCTCGGCGCAGGACTCGGAGACCCACTCGATCAGCTCGGCGAGCCGGCTCGCGGCTGTCGTCGAGATCCTCGAGCGCGGCCTGCGCGACCTCGGGCACGTCGACGACCTCGATCGTGTTGAGGATCAGCGTGTTCATGTTGTTGAAGTACTGGACGCGCCAGACGTCGCGGGCGCCGGTGGACGTGATCCGGCAGTTGCCGAAGCCGCGCGACATCATCGCCACCGGCCCGATCGGCAGCGCCGCGTGGAGCAGCGCGTGGTCGTCCGGCGCCATCGGGAACAGCGTCAGGTTGATCACGTGCGCGGGCGTTCCGGGCGGGCGGTCGCGCATCTGGCCGGCGATCTCGTGCAGCAGTGCCGGCGCGTTCATCGCCCCCTCGGGCACCGCCACCGGCGGCAGCGCCGGCGCCGCGGCGGCGCGCGCCACGTCCAGCGCGACGCGCGGCAGCATGCCGGCCTCGATCCAGTCGCCCGTCTGCCGGCCGTCGGCGTCGAACCGGCAGACGCGCCAGACGCCGGTGAACACGCTCTCCTGGATCCGGTACGACGGCGTGCCGGCGACCTGGATGCTGACCTCGCCTTCGCCCAGCATCTGGTTGGCGATCGTCAGCGCGGCCGGCGGCACCTCCGCGAGGCCGAGCTGCGGGCCGTGGCGGTCGGCGGCGGGATTCCAGTCGTTCATCGCGGCGAGGAACTGCGCCAGGAGGTCGCGCGTGGTCGCCAGCGCGTCGTCGTCGACGCCCGAGGGCACCATCGGCATCCGGAACGTGTTCATCTCGCGCGGCATCGCGAGGTACTGCAGCTCGTCGTCGTCCTCCGGCTGCGAGCCGGGACCGACCATCCGCACGGGAATCGGAAACTCCTTCATGCTGCCTCCTCCATGACTCGTCTGGTGATCGGGCTGGTCAGCAGTGGCCGCCGGCCGGCGCCGTCGCCCGTTCCCGTGACCGCGATGCCGATCGTCGGCGGCCGCGACGGCTGGCGCGGCCAGCAGGCGCGCCACCTCGGTCCCGTACTCGTCCCAGTTGCGCAGGCCGTCGACGGCGCCGACGTATTCGCCGTCCTTCAGGATGACGAACGCGGGCCAGCGGCGGAACCCGTAGCGCGGCTGCACCTCGCGCGCGGCCTCGGGCAGCAGCACGCCGACGGCGAACGCGCCGGCGAACGCACTGGCGATCTCGGGCACGATCACCGCGAGGTCGAGCGTCTCCTTGTACCGCACCGGGTCCTCGAGGAAGAGCAGCAGCGTGTGGCCGGGCCGCTGCGTGAACGCCGCGAGGTTGTCCGGGCGGACCTCGGTGTAGCCGTGCCGCGTGAACAGGCCGGCGATCAGCGGATAGGATCGCGGGTCGGCACCCGCGGCGATGGGCATCGGAATCGTCATCAACGGTTTCCCTTCAGATGCGGCGGCAGCTCCGGCTCGCGGTCGATCAGGTCGGCGAAGAAGGCGTCGACGTTGTCGCTGCCGGCGAGCACCGCATCGAGCGCGTCGAGCGCCGCGCTCGTCTGCGCCGCCTCGTCGGGGGTCATCGTGCGCACGGCGGAGCCCTGGTAGGCGAGGATCCAGGTGCCGACCGGCTGCTCGCCGACGAGGGCGAGATCGATCTGCTCGCGCCGGCCGCGGCCTTCGCAGACGGCGACCGTCGCCTCCGCGGCGACGATCAGCATCGGGGTGCCGACGCACACGTCAGGTTCCCTCGGGCGCCGGGCCGCCCTCGAGCAGCCGGGGATCGCCGATGCGGCAGGCGTCGGAGGCCGACGGCCGCCCCGACTCGTAGGCGTCGATCGCGAGCGACGACGCGTTCAGCGGCTCGACCGGCGCGCCCGCGGCGCGCGGCGTGCCGGCGAATCCCCACGCGGCGAGCTCCTGCGCCGCCAGCGCCACGACCTCGGGCAGGCGTGCGCGGACCTCCGGGCGCAGGCTGCCGCCGAAATCGGACAGCTCGACCGGCTGGACGCCGATGGCCACGATCGTCTCCGGCGCGCGATTGTTGAGCTGCGCCAGCGCCAGCACGTCGTTGAAGCCGGTCTGGTGCGGGGAGAGCTTGGTGCGACCCCACGCCGGGACCTCGTCGCCGCGCAGCACTTTCAGCGTCCCCGGCGCGAGGCCGTAGTCGATCGCGTCGAAGACCAGCACGCGCCGTGCCGAGGCCACCGGCTCGTACAGCGACAACCCCAGCGTGCCGCCGTCCTGCAGCACGACGCCGGGCGGGAACGCGTAGGCCGCGTGCAGCGCCTCGACCGCGCGCACGCCGAAGCCTTCGTCCGCCCAGAGGACGTTGCCGATGCCGAGGACCAGCGCTTCGATGCGTTCCGCCATGACCGCCCTTGTAACCTGCTCCGTAACAGCGGCAAGACTACCGTTCTGCCGGGGGCCGGTATTGAGGCAAGTCAACGGAAGCTCAGCCCGGCGGGCGCCGGCCGAGGTCCAGGTACTTCCAGTAGTTGTCGAAGGCCGGCGGCGCGAAGCCCTCGACCCACGGCTGCAGGTAGTAGCTCTCGAAGCGGAACAGCACCGGCAGCAGCGGCACGTAGGCCTGGGCGATGGCGTACATCCGGCGCGCGGCACCGCGCTGCCCGGGCTCGTCGGGGCTCCTCAGGAACTCGGCCATCGCGGCGTCGTAGTCGGCGTTGCGGAACCGCGTCGTGTTGACCGTCGGCGGCTGCCTGCCGTGGAGCTGGATCAATTCGGCGTAGCCCGACGGCTCGCCGCCGTAGCCGCCGGAGTACATCTGGAAGCGGCCGGCGTCGAGCTCCTTGATGATGTCCTGGAACGGGGCGACCCGGAAGTCGAGGCGCAGGCCGAGCGCGTCCATGTCCTTCTTCCACTGCGTCTGCACTTCCCGCGACACGGCGCCGGTGCGCAGCGACAGCGTGAGCGTCAGCGGCCTGCCGTCCGGCGCGAGGCGAAAGCCGTCCGCGTCGCGCTTCGCATACCCGGCGCGATCGAGCAGCGCCCGCGCCGCCGCCGGATCGGCGGGAGGCCGCGGCGGCAGCGACGGATCGTGCCCGCCGACGCGCGGCGGCACGAGCTGGTTGGCCGGCTGCGCCTGGCCCGCGTAGACGACCTTGATCAGGTTGGCGGCGTCGAAGGCGAGCGCGATCGCCCGCCGCAGCGCGATCCGCTCGTTCGTCGTGCCGCCCAGCACCGGGTCGTTCATGTTGAAGTAGATCGAGAACAGGAACGGCTCGATCAGCACCTCGCGCCGGATGCCGCGCGCCGCGAACTCGGGCCGCAGCCGGTCGCCGGCGAGGAGCCGCGTCGCCGTCTCGCCGCGCAGGATCACGTAGTCGAGCCGGCCGCGGTCGAACTCGAGCAGCCTTGTGACGTCCTCCTCGATGAAGCTCACCTCGACGACGCCGATCTGCGGCAGCGCCTTGCCGCGCATGCCGCGCACGAGCCCGGCGTGCGCGGGATCGCCCGACTCCGGGAAAGCGCAGCGCGCGGTAATCGGGGTTCGCTTCGAGGACGAGGCGCGAGCCGCGCTTCCACTCGCGCAGCCGGAACGGGCCGGTGCCGACCGGCCGCGTGCGCACGTCGCCGCCGGCGTCCTCGACCACCTCGCGCGCGATCGCCCCGAGCACGAGGTAGGACTCGATGATCGGGTAGTTGGGCTCGGTCAGCCGAAGCTGCAGCGTGTAGCGGTCGAGCGCGCGCAGGCCCTCGAGCGGCCGGTCGTAGTCGAACCGGCCGCCGGGACGCGCCGCCGCGTCGACCAGCGCGCGCGCGCCGACGACGAGGTCGGCGATGATCGGCGCGCCGCCGCGCTTCAGGTTCGGGTCGAGCCAGCGCTTCAGCGAGTAGACGTAGTCCTCGGCCGTGAGCTCGCGCGGCTTGCCCTTGAAGGCGGGGTCCGGGGTGAAGCGGATGCCGGGCTTCACCCGGATCGTCCACCGCCTGCCGCCGTCGGCGATCTCCGGCAGCGCGACCGCCGTGTTGGGCGCGAGCCGCGCCGGCGAGGCGAGGTAGTCCCACTCGTACAGGCCCTCGAAGATCGCGCGCATGACCTGGAACGACGGGTCGTCGTTGTACTGGTGCGGGTCGAGCGTCTCGATGTCGGGCAGCGCGACGCGCAGCACCTTGGCCGGATCCGCCGCGTGGACCATCGTCGCGCCGGCGAGCGCGGCGGCGGCGACGAGGAGTCTCGTCGCGCGGGCGATGCGGCTCGCCGGCGCAAAACGGGCGACGCCGGCGCCGGGGACCGGGAGCCTCACCGGACGTCGAGCGCGAGCCGTGCCGCGAAGCCGATCAGCGCGACGCCGGCGGCGCGGGTCGCGATCCGCCTCGCCTGGCGCCAGCGCGCGAGGCGACGGGCGACCGCGTTGCCGGCCGTCACCAGCACCATCTGCCAGGCGAAGGAGATCAGCGTCACGTGCAGCATCATCGCGACCAGCGTGGCGGGCGGCGAATCCGCGCGCAGGAACAGCGGGAAGAAGGCCATGAAGAACATCACGACCTTGGGGTTGGTGAGGCTCACCGCCAGCGCCTGCCGGAACCACACGCGCGGGCCGCGGGATCGCTCCGCGGGCGCCGGCGCGTCGCCGACGGGCACGCGCAGCAGCCCGATGCCCAGCCAGGCGAGGTAGGCGACGCCGAGCCACTGCGCGGCGGCGAGCACCTGCGGAGTCGCGGCGAGCACGGCGGCGAGGCCGAGCACCGCCGCGAGCATGTAGACGAAGTCGCCGACGAGCGTCCCGAGGACGGCGCCGGTGCCGGCCCCGATCCCGTTGCGCGCGGTGGCGTTGAGGATGGCGAGCGTCCCGGGCCCCGGGATCAGCTGGAACACGACGATCGCGCCGACGAAGCTCGCGTAGTTCTGGATGTCGAACATCTACTCCCTCGTCGGCGCGGTGCGGCCGGCCTACCGGTCCCCGGCGCCGCCGGTCGCGCAGCGGCGGCACAGGCACGCCTCGTTGCGCGCGGCCTCGGGAATGCGCGCGAGCGCGTCGGGGTCGATGGCGACCGACGCGCACCAGCAGGGCTCGTCGAACGAGCCGGTGCGCGCCGGCGCGCAGTCGTTGGGGCCGCCGCACAGCGGGCAGGCGCAGTTTCGCCTGGGCGTCATCGGCACGGGGGCGGGACCGTCATGGCGCCAATGGTACTCGACGTCGGGCGCGCACTCGGGCGCGGGACTGACGCCCAGGGCGACGGCGACGAAGCCGTGGCGCGCGTAGAACGCGCGGGCCGGCGCATTCTGCCGGAACGTGTGCAGCCGCAGCTCGAGCGGGGAGATCGCGCGCGCCTCTCGCAGCAGCGCCGTTCCGACGCCGCGGCGCCGGTGCGGCGCGAACACGGCGAGCTGGCGGATCCACGGCGCCTCGACGGCGACCAGGCCGGCGAGCCCGGCTGCCGCCTCGGCCACGACCACGCGGCAGCGCGGGAGGACGCCCGACCGGAAGAATGCCCGCGCCTCGTCGAGCGTGTGGCGCTGCTGCAGCGCGACGTACGGGTAGCTCGCGCGGTTGGTCTCGTGCCAGAGCGCGCACGAGCGCGGCGAAGTCGCGCTCGGCGTACGGGCGGATCGTGACGGCGTCGCCGCCGGTGCCGCCCGCCGTCCATCGGCTCAGCGCCCGTCCGGCCGGCTGCGGGCTACGGCGCCGCAGGCCCGCCGTCGATCTGCGCCAGAGCGGCGCGGATCGCGGCCTCGTCGGCGGGGCGCACCAGGCGCGCGACTTCGCGGCCGTCGGACAGGAACACCAGCGTCGGCCAGAGCTTGACGCCGAACGAGCGGCCGAGCGGGCGGCCGCGGCCGTCGGCGATCCGGTAATGCGCGACGCGCGGGTGCCCGGCGAGCGCGGCCGCGACCAGCGGCTGCGCGGCGCGGCAGTGTCCGCACCACTCGCTGCCGAACTCGACCAGCGCCGGGCCCTCGAGCGCGTCGATGGCGGCGCGCGCGGGCTCGGTGGCGGCGTAGCCGGTGGCGATCGTCACGGGCCGCCCCCGAGCGCGGCGCTACTTGCGCCGGCGCGGGATCGCGGCCTTGCGCACGGCGGCATGCATGTCCCAGGCCACCTGCAGGTGCATCCAGAACGCCGCGTCGTTGCCGAAGTACATGGCCAGCCGCACGGCGGTGTCGGGCGTGATCGCGCGCCGGCCGTTGATCAGCTCGTTGACGCGCCGGCGCGAGACGCCCAGCGCCCCGGCCAGCTCGGTCTGCGTGATCGCGAGCGGCTTCAGGTACCGCGACTCGAGGAACTGGCCCGGATTGGGCGGCTTGCGCGAGGAAACCCCGAGCGCCGACGGCCGGAATGCCTCGGCCGCCTTCGCCCGGGCGTTGATCGCACGCGCCAGCATGGCGGGTCCTGCGTGAAGCCGCACTGCGCCTGCGCTCAGGCCCTCGGCTCGCCCTTCCACATCCGGATGCCGTTGATCATCGTGCTGATGACCGTCGAGCCGCGGGTGATGTCCTCGCGGAACACCATGTACGTGTGGATCAGCGAGAACAGCAGCACGTACCACATCGCCAGGTGATGCACGGTGCGCACCGCCTGCGGCTCGCCGAAGAGCACGGTCACCCACCCGAACCACTTCATGTAGGAAACGCCCCACGCCCATTGCTGCGCCATCAGCCCGAAGCCCGTCACGATCAGCACGACCGCGCCCAGCATGAACATCGAGAACATCGCGAACTGCGCGAGCGGGTTGTGCGCGAGCCACAGGTCGCCGTGCTTCTTCATGAACAGGTAGTAGCGGATGTCGCTGAACAGCCCCGCCCACCACTTGCCGCTCCACACCGGCACGATGAACAGCGCGTGCGCGTGGTGGTTGCCGGCGAACGCCCAGTACACGCGGACCAGGAACGCGACCGTGAAGATCCACGCGGCGATCATGTGGATCATCCTGATGTAGCCCATCATGAAGTGATCGGTCGCCTCGCCGCCGATGGCCGGCAGCGGCGCGCCGATCAGGTAGCCCGTCACGCCGAGCACGATCATCGCGAGCATCGTCACCCAGTGCCACAGGCGTACCGGAGCTTCATACACATACGTATCCACCAGCGGTCCGCCTTCGACCAGGCCGGTTGTACGATCGACTTGCATGCAAGCCTCCTTTCAGTGCCCGCCCGGCCGCCCGGAGGGCACTGAGTGCCCCCCTCGGGCCGGCTGCGAGCGAAGTGAGCTTCCTGGGGTGTGCACGGCCTAGCGCACCTTGACCGAGACGAGCTCCTCGCCGTCGGGGCCCATCACGTGCGTGGCGCACGCGAGGCACGGGTCGAAGCTGTGGATCGTCCGCAGGATCTCGAGCGGCTGCTGCGGGTTCGCCATCGGCGTGTTGAGCAGCGAAGCCTCGTACGCGCCGATCTGCCCCTTGGCATCCCGCGGCCCGGCGTTCCACGTCGTCGGCACCACGCACTGGTAGCTGTCGATCCGGGTGTTCTTGATCTTCACCCAGTGCGCGAGCGCGCCGCGCGGGGCCTCGACCGGCGCCACGCCCTTGCACTCGGCCGCCCACGACGAGGGTTCCCACTTGTCGGTGTTGGCCGTCGCGAGGTCGCCCGCCTTGACGTTGGCGATCAGCTGGTCGTAGAAGTAGCGCATCTTGTGCGCCGCCCACTGGCACTCGAGCCCGCGGGCCGCGGTGCGGCCGAGCGTCGAGAACAGCGCGGTGATCGGCACGTCGAGCGCCTTCAGCGCGCCGTTGACCTGCTCCTGGATCTCCTTGTGGCCGCGGGCGTAGGCGACGATGTAGCGCGCGAGCGGGCCGACCTCGACCGCGTTGCCCTTCCAGCGCGGCGACTTGACCCACGAGTACTTGGCGTTCTCGTCGATGTTCTCGATGTTGGTCCGACTGCCCTTGGTGCCCGGGCCGAGCACGAAGTTGGGATCGGTCACGCCGTCGAACGGGTGCAGGCCCTTGGCCTCGTCGCCGTACTTGTACCAGGAGTGGGTGACCCATTCCTGCACCTGGTCGGCCGCCTTCAGGTCGACGTCGTAGACCTTCTTCAGGTCGCCGCCGAGGATCACGCCCTGCGGCAGCAGCAGGCTCTTGTTCGAGTAGTCGTTCGGGATGTCCGGGAAGTCGCCGTAGGACATCACGTTCTGGCCCGCGAGCCCGCCGCCGATCGCCGGCCCAGTCCTTGTAGAAGCCCGCGATCGCGAGCAGGTCGGGAATGTAGACCTGGTCGACGAACTCGATCGTGCGGTCGCAGATGTCCTTGACCATGTTGAGGTAGGCCATGTTCACCGCGCCGACCGCGCCCGCGCCGTCGACGTTGATCGGGCTGGGCACGCCGCCGACCAGCCAGTTCGGGTGCGGGTTCTTGCCGCCGAAGATCGTCTGGATCTTGACGATCTCCTTCTGGAAATCGAGCGCCTCGAGGTAGTGCGTCGTCGCCAGCAGGTTCACTTCCGGCGGCAGCTTGTACGCGGGGCTTCCCCAGTAGCCGCCGGCGAAGATGCCGAGCTGGCCGCTCTCGACGAACTTCTTCAGCCGGCTCTGCACGTCGCGGAAGTACGCGGGCGACGAGTTCGGCCACGGCGAGATGCTCTGCTGGATCTCCGAGGTCTTCTTCGGGTCGGCCTTCAGCGCCGACACGACGTCGACCCAGTCGAGCGCGTGCAGGTGGTAGAAGTGCACGAGGTGGTCCTGCGCGTACAGCGTCGCGTGCATCAGGTTGCGGATGATGTTCGCGTTCTTGGGAATCTGGATTCCCAGCGCGTCCTCGACCGAGCGCACCGAGGCGAGCGCGTGCACGCCGGTGCACACGCCGCAGATGCGCTCGACGAACGCCCACGCGTCGCGCGGGTCGCGGCCCTTGAGGATGACCTCGAGGCCGCGCCACATCGTGCCGGTGGACACCGCGTTGCGGATGACGTTGCTCTTGTCGACGTTGACCTCGATCCGCAGGTGGCCCTCGATCCGGGTGATCGGATCGACGACGATGCGCTGGCCGCTGTTGTCGAGCGTGAAGCCTTGGGTTTGGATGGTCGCCATGATTACTTCTCCACCTCGCTGACCTTGTCATTGCGGCTGGGGCTGCGCGACTGCTTGATCGCGCTGACCGCGGCGTGCGCCACGACGGCCGCGCCGGCGACAGCCAGAGCGGTCAGGCCGATCTGGTCGGCCGTGCCTTCGACGCCGTCGATGCCCGGCACCTTGATCGTCGTCAGGTGATCGTAGAACGAGCCCTTGTCCCAGAACGCGTCCTCGGAGCAGCCGATGCAGGGGTGGCCCGACTGGATCGGGAACGACAGCCCCTCGTTCCAGCGCAGCGCCGAGCAGGCGTTGTACGTCGTCGGTCCCTTGCAGCCGACCTTGTACAGGCAGTAGCCCATCCGCGCGCCCGCATCGTCGAACTTCTCGACGAACTGGCCGGCGTCGAAGTGCGGCCGGCGATAGCACTTGTCGTGGATGCGCTGGCTGTAGAACATCTTCGGGCGGCCCTGCGCGTCGAGCTCGGGCAGCTTGCCGAAGGTCAGGATGTAGGTGACCACGCCCGTCATCACCTCGGCGATCGGCGGGCAGCCCGGCACCTTGATGATCGGCTTGTCGGTGATGACCTTGTGGATCGGCGTGGCCTGCGTCGGGTTCGGCTTCGCGGCCTGCACGCAGCCCCACGACGCGCACGAGCCCCACGACACGATCGCCATCGCGTCCTTGGCGACGTGGCGCAGCTTCTCGACGAACGGCCTGCCGCCGGGGATGCAGTAGATGCCGTCGTCGGCGAGCGGCGGATTGCCCTCGACGGCGAGGATGTAGTTGCCCTTGTACTTCTTGATCGTCTCCTCGAGCACCGCTTCCGCCTGGTGGCCCGCGGCCGCCATCAGCGTGTCGTCGTAGTCGAGCGAGATCATCGACAGCACGACGTCCTTCGCCAGCGGGTGCGCCGAGCGGATGAACGACTCGGTGCAGCACGTGCACTCGAGGCCGTGCAGCCAGATCACCGGCGTGCGGGTCTTGGTCTGCATCGCCTGCGCGATCGCCTCCGCGCCGCCGGCGCCGAGGCCGAGCGATGCGGCGGTGAGACTGCAGAACTTGAGGAAGCTCCGGCGGGAGATTCCCTGCCTGCGCATCAAGTCGTAATACGTGTCCTTCATTTGCCCCTCCAGAGAGAGCCCCTCGCTGCGCCCGCGTTTCGACACGCGCACAGGGTCGGCAGGAACCTACAAAACGTTCCCATTTAGGAACTTCGCCGCTGCGCCCGCCATTGACGTGGATCAACACTCGCGCGCGCCTGCCGGCGCGCTCGCCGCCAGAGGGAAAACCGACCGTTTCGGCAGGGCATTTCCGTCGCGCGTGTGTAACGGATGCCGTAACACTCGCCGGCGCCTTTTCCGGCGCGTCGTGTAACGGCAGGCGTAACAGGCGGGTTCCCGATCGCGGCGCGTCGCGCGCCGATTCGATCCGTCGCGGCTGACGCAGATCAATCCTTCGCCACCGGCCCGGTAGCAGTATTTCAATGGGGGAGGTGCACCCGAATGAAGCAGGCGTCGAAATGGGGTCGGGTCCGGTTCGGAACCGTCGCGCGTCCGCGATCGGACGTCGGACGGCGCGAAATTGGACCTGACCCGATTCGGGGGGCCGCGATGAGCGCCGCGGACCTTGCGCGGTCGGCCGATGCGGTCGAGGCCGCGATCGCGCGCGTCCTCGATGCCGAGCACGCCGCGCGCGAGGCGGTCGAGCAGGCCGAGGAGCGGCGGCGGCGATGACGGAGGAAGCGCGGGCGACCGCGCGCGCGCTCGCGACGCGCACCGAGCAGCGGATCCGGAGCGTGCGCGCGACGTTCGAGGCGCGCGCCGCGGCCGAGGTCGCGGCGCTCGACGCCGAGGCCGCGGCCACCGACCTCGTCCACGAGCTCGCGCCGGCGGAGGTCGCCTCGCGTCGACGCGGCGGTCGCCGCGCTCGCGGCGAAGCTCACGCAGTCGGGGGCCTGAACCCCGGGACGCGGCGATGGGCAGCCTCGAATACGCGCAGGCACGACTGTCGGCCCGCTACGGACGGCGGCCCGACGAGATCGCGTGGCGCCGCATCGAGCACCTGCGCGAGCTGCCGGCGCTGGTCGACGCGGCGCGGGCCTCGCCGGTCGGCGCGTGGCTCGCCGGCATCGGGCCGATGAGCCCGCCGCACGAGATCGAGCGCGTGCTGCGCGAGCCACTGGCGCGCGCTGGTCGCCGAGGTCGCCGCGTGGATGCCCGACGAGTGGCAGGCCGCGATCCGCTGGTGCGCGGTCGTCGCCGATCTGCGCGGCGGTCGCAGCACCTCGCGCGCGGCGGCGCGCCGCTGCCGTGGATGGAGGACGACGAGGTCCTGCGCGAGCTGTGCGAGCGCGAGGCCGCGGGCTTCGGCGCGGCGCCGGTCGGCGGCACGTTCTCGCCGCTCGCGCCCGCGTGGGCGGAGCCGCTGCGCCTCGGCAGCGCTGTGGCGCGCCGAGTGGCGGCGCCGGATGCCGGCGGCGGGCGACGGCGAGACGAGCCTGATCGACGAGCTCGCGCACGCGCTCGTCCGGCACTTCGCCGGCTTCCACGATCCGGCGGTCGCGCGACGGCTGGCCGCTGCGCCGCGACGCTGCGAGGCGCGGCTCACGCTGCTCTTCCGCCGCGCGATGCTCGATCCCGCGGCGGCGTTCATCTTCCTCGCGCTCGCGGCGCTCGATCTCGAGCGGCTGCGCGGCGAGCTTGCCCGCCGCGCCGCGTTCCCGCGGCTGCCGCTGTCTGGCCTGACAGCGATGATCCGGCCCAAGCCCGCCCGCTGGTTCGAGATCCTCGCCGCCCGCGACGACGCGACGCTGGTGCTCGAGGCGCTGGCGACCACCGGGGCCGTCGAGCTCGAGGCGCGCCCGTCCGCGGTGCTGCCCGCGGCGCTCGCGGACCTGCGCCCGCAGCTCTCCGAGTTCGCCGAGCTGTCGGCGCGCTACCACGCCTACTGGCCGCACGCGAAGGGCGCGCCGTCGGCGTTCCCCGAGCCGCCGGCGGTGACGCTGGCGCGCAGCCTCGCGCACCTGCGGGCGTGGGCCGAGGATGCGGAGCCGGTGATCCAGCTGCTGCAGCGCTGCGAGGCCGAGCGCGCCGAGCTGCTGCTGTGGCGCCGCGTGCTGCAGCACGATCGGCGAGAGCGTCATCGACTTCGCGCGCCTCGCCGGCGCGGGCCCGGTGCTGCACGCGCGGCTGTTCGTGTTCCCGCCCGACAGCGAGCCGGAGCTGCCGCCGGGCACGCTCGCGCGCACCGTCGATCTCGACCACACGATGGTGTGCGCGCTGTGCGCGCTGACCGTCGGCGCGGCCGACGACGTGCAGGCGCTGGCGCAGCAGGCGGCGATGCTGAAGGGCCGCGTGTACGACGCGCCGCCGTGGCTCAAGGCCGACGCCGAGGAGACCGAGCGCTACATCGCGCCGCGGCTCGCCGCGCTCGACCTCGAGGAGGAGGGCCTGAAGCAGTCGCTCGGAGACGCTGCACGCGAAGCACGACCTCTACACGGCGCTCGGCGACGCGCACCGGCTGCAGTGGGTGATCCAGAACGTCCGCGCGCTCGAGTCGGGCGACCTCTTCTGCTGGATCACCGGCTGGACCAGCGACTTCGAGGGCCGCGCGCTCGGCGCTCGCCCTCGAGCGTTCCGGCGCGCGCGCGCTGCTGCACTTCCCGCCGCCGGCACCGAAGGCGCGGGCGCCGCTGCTGCTCGCCAATCCGCTGTGGGCGAAGCCGTTCGAGATCTTCAGCCGGGCGCTGGGCATGCCGTCGCGCAACGAGGCCGATCCGCGCGTGCTGCTCGCGATCGCCGTGCCGCTGATGTTCGGCTACATGTTCGGCGACGTCGGCCAGGGCCTCGTCGATCGCGGTCGCCGGCTTCTTCCTGCGCAAGCGCTTCCCGATCGCGCAGCTGTTCATCGCCGGCGGCCTCGCGGCCGTCGTCTTCGGCTTCCTCTTCGGCAGCGTGTTCGGCCTGCACGGCATCGTTGCGGCGCGCTGGATCGAGCCGCTCGCCGATCCGCTCGCTGATCCTGATCGTGCCGCTCGCCGGCGGCGCGGCGCTCCTGACGCTGGGCCTCGCGCTCAACGCGCTCGAGGCGTGGTGGCGCGGCGAGTTCGCGCAGTGGGTCGCCACCGATGCCGGCTACGTCGCCGCCTATCTCGGCGTGCTGTGGGGCTTCCTGCATCCGCGCGGGCTTCATCGTCGCCGGCGTCGGCGCGGCCCTGTTCTGCCTCGGCCACGCATGGCACGCGCGGCGCGCGACCGCCGCGCTGGGGGCGATCGCCGAGCTCGTCGAGCGGCTGCTGCAGATCCTGATCAACACGCTGTCGTTCGCGCGCGTCGGCGCGTTCGCGCTCGCGCACGCGGGGCTGTCGTCGGCGATCGTCGCGCTCGATGCACGCGTCGGACAACGTGGCCATCGCGGCGGTCGTGCTCGTCGCTCGGCAACGTGATCGTGCTGGTGCTGGAGACGATGGTCGTGTCGATCCAGACGACGCGGCTCGTGCTGTTCGAGTTCTTCACCCGCTTCCTGACGGCCGAGGGCCGGATCTTCCGCCCGCTGCCCGCTCCCCCTTCCACCACGCAGGAGAACTGAATGACCGCATCGACCAAGTTCGTGGCCGCGCTCGTCGTGCTCGCGGCGGTGCTCGCGCCTCGGTGCCACCGGCCTGCTGCTGTGGCGCTCCGGCCGCGCTGGCCGCCGCCGGGGCCGCGCCGGCCGGCGAGCCTCGCGCGCCGAGGCGTGGAGCTGGGGCCTCCTCGGCGCCGCGCTCGCGACCGGGATGTCCTCGCTCGGCGCCGGCTTCGCCGTGGCCAAGGTCGGCACCGCGGCGATCGGCGCGCTGGCCGAGAAGCCCGAGCTCTTCGGCCGGCTGCTGATCTTCGTCGGCCTGGCCGAAGGCATCGCGATCTACGGCCTCATCGTCTCGATCCTGATCCTCAACCGGCTGGTACGTGATGAGCGGCGCCGCTCTACCTCGGCGACGAAGTCAGCGCCGCCGGCTATCGGCTGGCCGGCGTGCGGGTGACGGTGCCGGAGCCCGGCGCCGAGGCCGCGGCGCTCGCAGCCGCGCGCGCGGACGCGCCGCTGGTGCTGGTCTCGGCGGCGGTCGCGGCGCGGATTCCCGAGCGCGACCTGCGCGCGGCGATGGCGGCGCTCGCGCCGCTGACGCTGATCGTGCCCGACCTCGCGGGCGAGGTGCCGGTGCCCGACGTCGCGGCGCGGCTGCGGCGCCAGCTCGGGCTGGAGGCCTGAGCAAGCCCATGCCCATCGACCGCCAGACGCAGGCGCTGCTCGCGCTGGTCGAAGCCGACCGCGAGCGGAAGTGCGAGGCGATCCTCGCCGAGGCGCGGTCGCGCGCGGACGCGCTGCTCGGCCGAGGCCCACGCCGACGCGCGCCGGCGGATGCGCGACATGTTCCGCGAGGAGCGCGAGCGCCGCGACGAGCGCGTCGCCGCGGCGCGGGCGAACCTGCAGACGCGCCGCCGCCTCGCGCTGCAGCGGCGGGCCGCGGCGCTGCTCGCCGAGGGCTGGCGCAAGCTGCCCGCCGAGCTCGCGCGGCGCTGGCGGGAGCCGGCGACGCGGGCCGCGTGGGTCGGCCGCGGTCGTCGCCAGCGCCCGCGACCTGCTGCCGAGCGCGGCTGGACGATCACGCACGCCGCCGACTGGCCGGCGCGCCGAGCGCGACGGCGCTCGCGCGCGAGCTCGCCGCCGCGCTGGGCGCGCCGCCGGCGTTCGTCGCCGATCCGGCCGTCGCGCGCGGGCCTGAAGGTCGCGGCGCAGGCGGCAACGTCATCGACAGCACGCTCGCGGGCATCACCGCCGACCGCGCGGCGATCGGCGGCGAGCTGCTGCGCCTGCTCGAAGGCGCACCGACCGGGGAGAGCGAGAAGTGAGCCGGGCATCGATTCGCTGGATCAGCGGTCCCGTGCTGCGCGCGGTGGCCGAGGGTCCGTTCGCGCTGCGCGAGGCGGTGCGCGTCGGGCCGCGCGCGCTGCTGGGCGAGGTCGTCCGGCTCGACGGCGACGAGATCGTCGTGCAGGTGTACGAGGACACGACCGGCATGCGGCCGGGCACCGAGGTCGAGGGCGACGGGCTGCCGCTCGCGATCCCGCTCGGGCCCGGGGCTCCTCGGCCACATCTTCGACGGCCTGCTGCGGCCGCTGTCCGGCACGGCGTCGAGCTTCGTGCAGCCGGGCATGCGCCACGCGGCGGCGCGCACGTTCACGTTCACGCCGCGGCTGCGGGCGGGCGACGCGCTCGCCCCGGGCGCGATCATCGGCGAGGCGGCCGCTGCGGGGAAGCGCACGCAGGCGGTGCTGGCGCCGCCCGACGTCGCCGGCGAGGTCGTGTCGGTCGTCGCCGCGGGCGAGCACGCGGAGGACGCGACCGTCTGCACGCTGCGCCTGCCCGACGGCACGCTGCGCGAGCTGTCGATGCGCCACGACTGGCCGGTGCGCGAGCCGCGGCCCGTCCTGCGCCGGCTGCCCGCGGTCGTGCCGCTGCTGACCGGCCAGCGGATCATCGACTGCCTGTTCCCCGTCGCGCAGGGCGGCAAGGCCGCGGTGCCGGGCGGCTTCGGCACCGGCAAGACGGTGCTGCTCGAGGCGCTGGCCAAGGGCTGCAACGCCGACGTCATCGTCTATCTCGGCTGCGGCGAGCGCGGCAACGAGATGGCCGGCGTGCTCGACGAGTTCCCGCGCCTCGACGACCCGAGGACCGGGCGGCCGCTGATGGAGCGCACGGTCATCATCGCCAACACGTCGAACATGCCGGTCGCCGCGCGCGAGGCGTCGATCTACTCGGCGATCACCGTCGCCGAGTACTTCCGCGACCAGGGCCTCGCGGTCGCGCTGATGGCCGACTCGACCAGCCGCTGGGCGGAGGCGCTGCGCGAGGTCTCGGGCCGCTTCGGCGAGCTGCCCGGCGAGGGCGGCTATCCCGCGTACCTGTCGTCGCGGCTCGCCGACTTCTACGAGCGCGCGGCGATCGTCGAGCCGCTCGCCGGCGGCACCGGGTCGGTCACCGTCATCGGCGCGATCAGCCCGCCGTCGGGCGACTTCTCCGAGCCGGTGACGAGCCACACCAAGCGCTACGTCAAGGCGTTCTGGGCGCTCGACGTCAAGCGCGCGCAGGCGCGGTTCTACCCGGCGATCCACCCGCTGCAGTCCTACGCCGAGGACGCCGCCACGTTCGCGCCGTGGTGGACCGAGCAGGGCAACAGCCAGTGGCTCGCGCTGCGGCGGCGGTTCCTGACGCTGCTCGACGAGGAGGCGCACCTCGAGCGGATGGCGCGGATCATCGGCAAGGACGCGCTGCCGGTGCGCCAGCAGCTGACGCTGCTGTGCGCCGAGCTCGTCAACGAGGCGTTCCTGCGGCAGTCGGCGTTCTCCGCGATCGACCGCGTCTGCGGCCCGGCGCGGCAGGGCGCGATGATGCGGCTGATCGGCCGCTTCATCGATCTCGCCGAGGCCACGGTCGCCGGCGGGATCCACACCGAGCGGATCGCGCGGATGGCGTGCCTGCGCCCGCTGCAGCGGATGGGCGAGGACATCGGCGACGCCGAGATCGCAGCGCTTCGCCGAGCTGCAGGCGGCGATGGAGACGGAGTTCGCGGCGATGACCGAGAAGAGCGAGGGCAGCGATGCGGCTGACCGTTGAAGGCGCGGCGACCCGGCTCGAGGGGCCGCTGCTGTTCCTCAAGCGCACGCTCGACGTCGGGCTCTACGACGCGGTCGAGGTGCGCGGGAAGGACGGCCGGGCGCGGCTCGGGCGCGTGGCGGCGATCGACCGCGAGCTGATGACGATCGAGGTGCTGGAGTCGACGTCCGGGCTCTCGCTCGCGGGCACCGTCGTGCGCTTCATCGGCGAGCCGCTGTCGTTCGGGCTCGCCCCCGGCATCCTCGGCCGCGTGTTCAACGGCGTCGGGCAGGTGATCGACGGCGGCCCGCCGATCGCGGCGCGCGCCTCCTACCCGATCGACGGCCTGCCGATCAACCCGGTCGCGCGGGCGATGCCGCGCGACTTCATCGAGACCGGCGTCACCACGCTCGACCTGATGAACAGCCTCGTGCGCGGGCAGAAGCTGCCGCTGTTCTCCGGCGGCGGGCTGCCGCACGACCGGCTGGCGGTCGAGATCGCCGGGCACGCGCGGCTGCGGCCGGCGGCGGGCGCGGCGGCGGCCACCGGCGAGTTCGCGATCGTGTTCGCCGGCATCGGCGTGCCCTACGACAGCGCCGAGTTCTTCCGCCGCAGCCTGGAGCAGGGCGGCGCGCTGGAGCGCACGGCGCTGTTCCTCAACCTCGCCAGCGACTCGTCGACGCAGCGGCTGCTGACGCCGCGCTTCGCGCTGACGGCGGCCGAGTACCTCGCCTTCGTCGAGGGCAAGCACGTGCTGGTGATCCTCACCGACATGACCAACTACGCCGAGGCGCTGCGCGAGGTGTCGTCGTCGAAGGGCGAGATCCCGAGCCGCAAGGGCTTCCCCGGCTACATGTACTCGGACCTGGCCACGCTGTTCGAGCGCGCGGGCTGCCTGCGCGACGCGAAGGGCACGCTGACGCAGCTCTCCATCCTGACGATGCCCGCCGACGACATCGGCCACCCGATTCCCGACCTCACCGGCTACATCACCGAGGGCCAGATCGTGCTGTCGCGCGACCTCGACCGCCGCGGCGTCTATCCGCCGGTCAACGTGCTGCCGAGCCTGTCGCGGCTGATGAAGGACGGCACCGGCGGGCAGTACACGCACCCCGACCACCCGGCGCTGTCGTCGCAGCTCTACGCCGCCTACGCGCGGGCCGTGCAGGCGCGGGTGCTCGCGAGCGTCGTCGGCGAGGAGGGCCTCGCCGACACCGACCGCCGCTACCTCGCGTTCGGCGAGGCCTTCGAGCGCAACCTCGTCAGCCAGAGCGCCGCGCGCACGCTCGAGCAGAGCATGGACGTCGGCTGGAAGCTCCTCGCCGGCCTGCCGAAGAGCGAGCTCACCCGCCTGTCCGACGCCCAGATCGCCGCCCACCTGGGGCCCGAGCCGCAGGAAGTAGGGTCAGACACTACTTATCGGTCGACCGGGGGCCCCGATCGAGCGCCGAAGCCGATCCCTGGTGCTGGAAGTAGTGTCTGACCCCACTTATCGCCGGAAGTAGTGTCTGACCCTAATTAATTCGAGCCCGAATGAGCGACTTCACGCCTACCCGCAGCGTCGTGCTGGAGCAGAAGGACGAGCGCCGGGCGATGCAGGAGGGCTACGTCTTCCTCGACGAGAAGTGCCTGCTGCTGGCGGGGGAGATGCTGCGCGAGCTCGAGCACTACGCGGAGCTGCAGCGGGTCTTCCTCAGGGCCTGGGAGTCGGCGCTGACGGCGCTGCAGCGGGCGGTGGCGCGGCACGGCCTGCAGGGCCTGCTCGTCTATCCCGCGGCCGATCTCGGCGGGGCGGGCATCCACCGCACGCCGCGGTCGCTGATGGGCGTGCGGCTGCAGCAGGCCGAGTTGACGGTGCCGCCGTCGCCGGTGCCGCCTTCGGTCGAGCGCTCGCCGGAGGCGGAGGCCTGCCGGCGCGCGTTCCGCCACCTGAGCGCGCAGGCGGCGCCGCTCGCCGCCGTCGCCGGCAACCTCGCGCGCCTCGAGCAGGAATACCGGCGCGCCGTGCGCCGGGCGCGGGCGCTGCAGGACGTGCTGCTGCCCGAGCTCGACCGCACGCTCTACGACATCGAGACCCGGCTGGAGGAGCTCGAGCAGGAGGACGCGATCTGGATGCGAAGCGGGAGCCGAGGCTAATTTTGCGTGCCGGCGCGAATACAATACGCCGATGGAAGTGCGCAAGACCGTCCTCGTCACCCACTCGGCCCGCCAGATGTTCGACCTGATCGAGGCGGCCGAGCACTACCCCGATTTCCTGCCGTGGTGCGCGGCCGCGACCATCGTCGAGCGCGACGACAGCGTGGTCCGCGCCGACGTGACCGTGGATTACCACGGCGTGCGCTTCCACTTCCGCACGCGCAACCCGAAGCGCGCACCCGAATGGATGGCGATCCATCTCGAGCACGGGCCCTTCCACCACTTCGAGGGCGAGTGGCAGCTGACGCCGCTGGGCACCGAGGGCTGCCGCGTGCAGTTCCTGCTGCGCTACGAGTTCAAGCGCTCGATCACCAGCCGGCTCGCCGGGCCCGTGTTCGACCGCATCACGAACACGATGGTCGATGCGTTCGTCCAGCGCGCGGACCGCGTCTACGCGGGGGTGCCGGCGGGCGAGCCGGCGCCGGCCCCGGCCCGCCGCCGACCACCGGGCCCACGCCGGGCACGACCCCGGACTCGACCGCCGAGGCCGCCGTGCCGCCCCCGAGCGGCGCACCGGGCACCGCGCCCGCAGAACCCAGCATCCCCGCCGCAGCCGGCGGGGATCCCACCAGGAGCGAATGATGATGACCGAACAGGAGAAATTCGACGCGCTGCGGCCGACGCGGCTCGCCGCCGAGCTCACCGACGAGCAGTGCCGGAAGCTCGCCCAGCTCGTGACGGTGCAGGACCTGAAGCAGGGCGAGGTGCTCCTCAAGGAAGGCACCGTCGACAACCACCTGTACGTGATCCTTTCGGGTCACCTCGGCGTCGTCAAGGGGGCCGGCACGCCCGACGCGCTGACGATCAACACGCTCAACCCCGGCGATTTCGTCGACGAGATGAGCTTCATGGACGGCACGATCGCGTATGCGTCGAAGGTCGCGCTGGGCGAGTCCCGGGTGCTCGGCCTCGAGCGCGAGAAGCTCGAGACGCTCCTCACCTCCGATCCGCTGATCGTCTATCGCGTGATGCGCGCGATCATCCGCGTCGTGCACCAGATCCAGCGCCGGCTGTCGATGCACCAGATGGAATTGTCGAACTACATCTACAAGCAGCACGGCCGGTACTGAGGCACGGCATCACCGCCGTCTCCGCCTTGGGGAGCCTGGCGGACATCGTCCCGCGATGCGGGCGCTGCAGGAAGCCGGCGCAATGCCGGCGGATGGGCGCCGCCGCGGTCAGGGGGCGGGCTTGAAGATGATGTCGCCGTACCAGGCTTCGACCGATTCGCCGGTGTTGTCGGTGTCGGTCAGCACGCCGTAGGCGGTGACCTTGCCCGGCTCCTCGCCGTAGGCGCGCTTGAAGTCGTCGCGCAGGTTGCGCGAGAGCGACTGCCAGGCGCCGACGCCCGCGGCGCCGGTCGAGGCGACCACCATCTGCACGCGGCCCGTGCGCGGATTGGGGATGATCGTGCCCACGGGCGCCGTGTTCGACCAGATGTAGATCAGCTGGGCATAGGGCGCCTCGCGCCCCGAGATCGTCTCGGCCAGCGACAATCCCGCCCGGTCGCCGAACGACAGCTTCTTCTTGTCGCCGTCGAACTCGAACACGAGGCGCGCCGGGGCGTCTTCCTTGCCCTGCTTGGTGTTGTCCGCCGACTCGATGAGCCGGCTGATCTTCCAGCGCCACTCGACGACCGGCCATTTCGCCACGTCGATCGCCAGGCGCTGCGCGAGCCCGGTCGCCGCGCCGTCGGCCTTCGCGGCGAGCACCGTGCGGCCGCCGTTGTCGACGAGCTTGTACTCGGTCGGCTTCTTCTGCTCGGTGATCTTCACCACTTCCCAGCCGGCAGGGAACGGCCCGCCGGGCTTCCCGGCGGAGAAATGGACGATGCCCGGCGGCTCCTGCGCGAGCGCGGGAACGGCGACCGTCAACGCGGGCACCAGGGCGAGGAGGAGGCTGCGGGAGCGCGTCTTCATGGCCCGTAAGGATGCACAGTTACGGTGCTCGGCACAAGGGGGGCTCGCCGGGGGCATCTCTACTTTGCGTTGACAGGGGGGCCTCGCCGGCAACGGCGGGCGCGGCGTACGATGCGGCGCCCGCGGCACGCCCTTGCATCGACGCGGCGAACGGCGTACACCGGCGGAATCCGGGGACGGCGCCGCGCACGCATTCCGGCAGCACGGAAGGTGGCCACGATCGCCCGGATCACCGCCAGAGGAGGGCCGCCCATGACCGAATCCACGCTGCACCCCGTGCTCGACCAACAGCCCTTCGTCCGCGGGCTCCAGCCGGAGCAGGTGCGCAAGCTCGCCTCGCTCGCGAAGGCCGTGCACTTCGAGCGCGACCAGGTGATTTTCCGCGAAGGCGACGAACGCTACGACTTCTACCTGATCCTCTCGGGACTGGTGGCGCTCGAGATCGCGCCCTCGACGCAGGACGCGTTCCGGGTCGAGACGCTCTCCGCGGGCGACGAGCTCGGCTGGTCGGCCGTGCTGATGGACAAGGGCAAGCTGTTCCAGGCGCGCGCGCTGGAGCCGGTCGACGCGCTGGTGTTCGCCGGCGCCGACCTGCGCGCGATGTGCGAGCAGGACACGGCGTTCGGCTATGCGCTGATGCTGCGCCTGCTGAGTGTGGTGTCGGAGCGGCTGCAGGCGACGCGGCTGCAGGTGCTCGACATGTACTGGCCGGTCGCGAAGCGCGCCGGCGCCTGAACCGCGCGGCCGGCCGGCCCGGTCCGGAACCGGCGCAAAAAAACGGCCTGCCCGAAGGCAAGCCGCTGATTTATTTGGTGGCGAACCAGGGACTCGAACCCCGGACCAAAGGATTATGATTCCTCTGCTCTAACCAGCTGAGCTAGTTCGCCAAGGGGCGCAAGTATAAGGGATTCGGGGCGCTGGGCGGTCAGACAAGCGGGCGAGCACGGCTGCGCGGCGAGTAGCCCGGTGGTGTCGACCTGCCTCGGAAACCGGACACCGATGAACCCTTGCCTGACCCGCGCTGCCCAGACTGCGCGCCGACGCAGCCACAACGTTGGGGTTCGCCCCATGGCGCCGGTTCATGACGCCAGGAGGCTGCCGCCCGGCTAGAGTCAGGGGAACGGCTTGCTTACGCGCTCCGCTGGTCGAATCAGCGAACCGGCAGCTGGAGCTCCCGGCGGCGTACTGCCAGATGAAGCTCCCCAAGAATCCCGAATCGGTCACCCTGAGGTCGGAGATGGCGAGCGTCCCGGCAGTCCCGTTCACGCAATTGAACGGCGCCGAGAAGCTGACCACCGAGCCGTGGATTCCCATGGTTCCGACGGCGCTGCACGCGCCCATGAACACACCGTCGGCGTCGACGTTGCCGTAGCTGATGCTGAGCGTATTGCCCACTGCGTAGAAGTCATAGGCATGGTTGTAGAGGTAGACCGTTCCGTTCTGACTCGAGTCGGAACAACCTGAGCGGACGCGGATCGCCGAAACGACGTAAGTGTCGGCGATCTTCGGATAGGCGTAGCTCTGCCGGATGATGTTCTTGGTGACCGTCGCGCCGTTCACCGTGTAGCTGATGGTGCCCGACGCGAGGTCGGCGAAGTTGAGCTGGGTCGTGCCGACCGCGGTCTCGGTCACCGCGTTGGCATCAAAGCTTGCGGCGGCGTAAGGTGGGCCGGTGTACTTGTAGACCTCACCGGCATAACTGGTTCCGCCGGAGCTGGCCGCGGTGCCGAGCAGCCATAGCGGCTTGCCGTCGGTGTCGTAGATGAACCAGGTGGCCACCAGGATGTTCGCCTGCTGGATGATGTTGACCCCCCAGCCCGATTCGTCCGGGTTCCACCACAGGTCCTGGTAGCTGCCGGCATGGGCACCGATCGAGAGTGTTCCGCAAAGGGCCATGGCCGTTGCGCGCAATGCCATCATGACGTGATTCCTTCCTGGAGGAAATTCCCGCTTGGCCATCGGATCGACAGTTCGTTTGTTCGTCTGGACATTCGTGGCGGTCGGACAGTCGTCAGAAGCCGATGCTGATTCCCGGGCCCGGAAGGTTCACGGTGTACTGGCCGCGGGAGACCTCGACGTTGTCGGATTTCCGGTAGCGGATCTCCTCGACGTCTCCCAGCGCCTGTGAAAGGACCGCGGCCCCTTCGCTGCAGGAGAGCGTCGCGTCCAGACTTGCGGTTTCGGCACAGGTCAACTTCCAACCCGCGGACTGGCCTGAGCCCCCGATGATCTGATCCGTGGTGCGGCAGGTTTCGTAGTGGATCTTCTTGAGCGTGTAGACGGTGTAGACGGGATCCGAAGATTGTCCGTCGTCCCGGTAGGATGTGGCGCCTGTGGCCGTTGCCGTATAGTTCCGGCTGGTCTGGATTGCCGTGCTGCTGTGCGCAGCCGACGAGGACCATGCCCCCGAAGACGCCGCCCGTCGTCGCGCCGCCGTACCAGCCGGGGACGATCGCCTGCCCGGTCCCTCCCACGACGACGGGAGCGGTGACGGTCCCCGAAGTCTGGTAGGCGACGGGAATCGCGATCGAGCCCAGTGGCATCGAGAACGTCGAGTTTCCCCCAAAGCTCAGGGTCTTCGTCGTGTCCGTCACGACCACGACGATCGCCGCGGCCTTCTTGGCCGGGTCTGCCTTGGCGGTCGCGGTGATCGTGTAGGTCCCCGCTGCCGACGGTGCGGTGAAGGTGGCCTTCACGTCGCTCTCGGGAACGAGCGAGCCCCCGGAGGTGCTCCAGGTAACCCCTGCGTTGGTCGCGCCGGTGACGGTGGCAGTGAAGGATATCGACCCACCCGGGGCCAGGGCGCCGCCGGAAGGGGTAAGGGTCACCTTCACGACGTTGGTCACCGTGACGGTGGCCTCGGCAGATTTCGTCGAATCGGCTGTCGCCCTCGCCACGACGTGATAGGTCCCGGCGACGGCGGGGGCCTTGTACACCCCCTGGTTGGAATTGAGGGCGGTGACGGTTCCTCCGCCGCTCTCCCGGACGCTCCAGGAGACGTCCGTCGACGTCCCCGCAGCGGTGACCGACGCCGCGAAGGTTTGCGTTCCGCCGAGAGGCAGCGTCACCGAGGCCGGGTAGATCGCGACCGACGCCGTCGACGTGGAGGTCGATACCTCGAAGAAGTTCAGCCGGTCGAGGACGACCACGCTGCCGTAGATTCGCTTCGTCTCAGGGGGATTCGTATACGTGGCGTCGATGACGTAGGTATAGCCGCTGCCGATCTTGAGGGTGGTGTCGAACAACCCGTTCCGGGCGACCGACGAGCCGCTCTCCACGGGATTGCCGTCGCGGAATATCTGGATAGTGAAGTTCTGGCAGGCCTGCTTGCTCGACCCGTTGATCCTGGTGACATAGAAGCTGACGTCCGCCCTCGCGTCCGGATTCCAGATCCCCTCGACGGCGAGCGGGACAGAGTTGCTCGTCGTGGCGCCTCGCGTGACCGTGACCGGACCCGTCTTCGCGCCGACCGGCACCTTCACGCTCACCTTGTTGTCGGACCAGCCGACGATGCTCGTGGCGGCGATGCGGCCGCCGTCGGAGGAGAACATGACCTTGTTCTCCGGGCCGCCGAAGCCGAACCCTTCAAGGGTGACCATGCCGTTCGTCTCCGCGGGGTCCGGCGAGATGGAAGTGATGAAGGGGCCGCCGAGGGTGAAGTCGGTATTGAAATGGTCGAGGCGGGTTCCTTGCCCGTCGAACAGTTCGAAGACCAGTGAGAGCTTCTGGTCGTCCGGCAGGATCTTCGCGGCGACCTCCTGGAAGGGAATGATCACGGAATAGCTCTGGCGGGCGGATGCCGGGTCCGAAGCCGGGAACGCCGGGAGCGTCTTTTCCAGTTCCGTCTGCCAGAGGGGCGGGGACTTCCAGGAGCCGAGGTCATAGCTCACCACCCGGACCTTGATCTTCACCTTGGCTTCGTGGCTCCGGTCCATGTTGAAGACCGGAAGGTCCTTGATGACGATGTTCTCGACCGTCGGGGGCACCTCGGGGACGAGGTGGCGGTAGCCGTACCGTTGCGTGTGGTCCCAGCTGACCTTGTCGAGCATCTGCAGCCGCCCCGCGGAATTGGGGGCCTCGAATCCGATGCCCGTGAACGTCTTCGACAAGTCGCCTGGGCCTGCATCCGGGAAACCAAGCGTCTGAAGGTTGGGGCTCGGTGGTGGAATGTCGGCCACCCAGCTCTGGAAGGCATTCAACGCGATGTGGTCGTACCAGTTCCGCAGGAAGAACTCCCGGCGCAGGTCCTCGATGGCGACACGGGTGTAGGGGAATCGGCGGTAGCCAGCGACCGCCTCCCCCTGCACGACGTTCGCCGGATCGTGGTAGTAGAGATAATTCCCCTCGTAGCCGAGGAAAACCCCCGCGTGCCAGACGAGGTTCGCCAGGACGGGCTTCCCCGCCTTGGTCTGCTCCTTGACGTAGGCGACGAAGTTGTAGAACGACAGGTTCATCTGCCTGGAGAGGCTGCGTCCGGTGACGCGACTCGCGAGCCGCGCGAACGTTCCCCCGTTCACGAGGTAATGAAAGGCCTCGGAGTCGACGCCCGCGTCCTTGCTCACGCCGAAGTACGCAAAGATCCAGGGGATCGTGTTGTAGACACCCGGGTCTTTCTCGTAGCCCTTGTGGAACATGTCCAGGGCGGCGGCCCAGCAGGGGCCTTCCGCTGTTCCCTGCTCCATGTAGGGAATCGCGATGGGACCGACGGGGCCGGTACCTGCCGGGTCGGCAACCCCCTTCTCGACCGCGACTCGTCCCGCGAGCGGAATCGCTCCCGCCGCAGCGGCAGCCTTGCGCCACGACGTCGAGGCGGAGGCAGGGGCCGAATCGGCGGCGGCGAGATCCAGCGATACCGTCGAGCCGTTCACCGTTGGCGTCAGGTATTTGAAGACGGGATTCGCAGGATCGTAGAGGGCTCCCGCGTACCGCTCCGCGACGGCACCCGGAGCCACAGGGACATCCAGCCTCGCCGCCGTGACGGCGCCCGAGAAGGTGAGGCCCACGACGGTGTGGAGCGAGTCGCCGAAAAGGGGGTCGTTCGTGATCAGGGAGAGGGTCGCCGTGACGCCTGCGGCCGCGGCCCCCGCGGGGACCACCAGCGCGATGCCGTTGCCCAGGGCAACCGTACCTCCGGACGGACCCACGACGCCGGTCTTGGTCTCACCTGCCGCCGTGGAGTCGGTCGATGTCACGGTCGCCGATCCCCACTGCGCCGGGTTCTTGCGGTTGACGGCCACCACGTGATAGGTGCCCGGTTTCGGTGGAGCCGAGTACGTTCCGTCCTGCCTGATCAGTCCGCCGGTCAGCCCCGGCGCCTTCCTGCACGTCCAGACGATCTCCGCGGAGGGATCGCCGGGGACGGATGCGGTGAAGGTCCGAGTGCCGTAAGGATGGAGGGCCGCAGACGCGCGGGCTGACGCTCACGCCGCCAGGGGCCGCGTTGCCGACCAGGATGGTTCCCGAGCGCGTGCATCGACTCGCGCCCTGCGCAACGGTGAGACTCCAAGTGTAGGTGCCGGGGACCCCGTAGGAACGGGACGGACTCGGGAGGCCGAGGCGGTCCCGTCGCCGAAGACCCAGGATTGCGGTCAGGGTGCCCGGGCAGTTCGCGTTCGTGACGTCGGACCCGAAACTGATCTGCGCCCCGGCCAGTGCGAAAGCCGGCACGTTGGCCGAGCACGTGAATTCGCACCCGGTGCCATCCCCAGTCGTGTCGATCAGATTGATGGTGGCGGACGATGGGGCCCCGAGGGTCGCGCCGCCGGAGATCGAGGTCAGCGTCAGCGTGAACGACTCCGCACTCTCCGCAACGGCATCGACGAGGATCGGGATCGTGATGGTCTTGGGCGTGGCGTCACCGTCACCGAAGGTCAGGTTGCCGATCGCGCGGTGTAGTCTTCGCCCGCCTTGGCGGTGCCGTCGGAGGTGACATATCCAACGGAGACCGTGCCACTGCTGCCGCCGGTGCGCAGCACCGTGACCAACGCCGACGGCGGGACCCTCGGCCGCCGTATAGCTCGCGGCACCAAGAGCGATGGTGCCCGGCGTGGGGTTGGCGTGACCGGATGCCGCACGCCGGCGACATTCTCCGACTCGACGCACGGGCCATGGGTCCACACCAACCTGCCCACCAGCCCGCTCTCGTTGATGCTCAAGTCGGGAATCGCAAGCGTTCCGGAAATGCCGTCGCTGCAGGAATACGGCGCCGAGAATGCGATCTGCGATCCCCATTGGGCGAAGGGCCCGCCGGCGGTGCACGAATAGGCGGCGTCCCAGTCAGCCTCGTTGTAGAGCTTGAACACCAGATCCAGCCGGGGACCGGTGACGGCCAGCACCATGCCGGCGTTGTCGTAGCGGTAGGTGAAGCTGCCGGACGCGTCGCACCGGGCGGCCAGGCCCGAGCCGGCGATCCAGTAGGTGCCGGCGATTGGCGGCGCGGCATACGTATAGCGAACGATGCTCTTGGTGACGCGGGCGCCGGAGACCACGTAGGTCAGCGTGGCGTGGTTGGCATCGGTGAAGATGAAGCTGGCGGACCCGACCTGAGTTTCCGTGACGTCCTTGGGATTGAACACGGAGCGCGGTGTAGGCGGGCCCGGTGTTGGCGTAAAGGATGCCCGTGCAGGTACGATCATCGACCAGCGGGCAATCGCTCACGAACCAGGTGCCGCGCCTGGTGGCGTCGTAGACGAACCAGATGGCGAAGATGGTGTCGCCCTGTTGCGTCAGGTTCAGCCCCCAACCCGACTCGTTCGGGTTCCACCACATGTCCTGGTAGCTGGTGGCCTGCGCCGGGAGTGAAACCGCCAGCGCGATGCCCAGCAGCGCTGATCGTAGAGTCGTAAGCAGGTTCATGCGTCGATCCCGAAGTGATCCCGGGGCAGCGGGTGGTCGCTGCGCACGCCAACTGTGGCCCCATGACCAACTGGCGTGGCAATGACCCTGCCGGAGCTCGGCCGCCTCGCCCCCGCCGTTTCACTCAGCGCAATGGATGCTGTTCCACGGAGGGAAACCCTGAACACTCGATGACCCTGCCTAGAAAACATGCTGCGCTACCGCACGAGAAGACCCTTGCGGCAGATCAACATTCATCCGCGGCGCGACCGGACTGCTGCGCGCCGATTGACGAAACGTCACTGCCGGCGGAACGCCAGCGTCACCTCGCCCAGCGCGGAAGCCGAACTTCGACATCGTCGTCCGGTTGAGCAGCGTGCCCTCGTCGACAGATACATCCAGTCGTCCATGTCGACGTTCCAGACCTTGCCGTCGACGGGCAGCGCCAGCACGTAGCGCCAGTGCAGCGCGTTGCCCTCGGTCCTGCCCTCGGCGGTGCCGACGACGTCGGCGGCGGTGCCGCGGTAGCGGTTGCCGTCCTTGGTGAGCGTCCAGACGCGGTTCTGCTTCTCGCCGTCGGAGTACTTGAAGTGCTCGTCGAGCGTGCCGGTGTTGCCCTGCCACTTCGCGTCGATGCGCACGTGGAAGCGCTTGACGACCTTGCCCGAGCGATCCTGGAACATGCCCCAGCCGTCGATGGTGCCGTTGAAGTATTGCGCGAGGTCGAGCGCGCGGCTTCTCGGCGCGGTACTCGGCCACGTCGACGGTCGTGCAGCCGGCGAGGCCGGCGAAGGCGAGCGCGGCCACGGTGGTGGTCCAGGTCATGGGAGTCTCCTTGCGGCGGATTGGAAGCGGAACAGCGCGGCGATCGCGCCGGCCTTGAGCAGGCAGGGCAGCGCCGCGTAGACGAAGGCGAGCGCGGCCAGCGCCGCCGGGTCGCGCCCGCCGGGCGCGTAGCCCAGCGCCGCGAGCAGCGGCAGCGCGACGCCCGCGGCGAGCGCGAGGTTGAGCTTGGTCGCGAGCGTCCACAGGCCGAAGTACGCGCCGGTGGCTCGCGCGTGCCCGGCGCGGTCGATGACGTCGGCCAGCAGCGACGGCGGCAGCGCGAGATCGGCGCCCAGCGCGAGGCCCGACAGGATGCAGATCGCCGCGTAGGCTCCGGCGTCGCCGGCGCCGAGCCCGTACGCCCAGACGAAGGCGGCGATCGCGGCGGCCATGCCGAGCGCCCACGCGCGGACCTTGCCGATGCGCGCGGACAGCGCGCACCCACAGCGGCATGCCGGCCGCGCCGGCGACGAAGTACAGCGCGAGAAAGAGCCCCTGCCGCGATTCGCTCGCGCAGCACGTCGGCGATGAAGAACAGCACCAGCGTCGCCGGGATCGCCGACGCGATGCCGTTGGCGACGAATACGACCAGCAGGCGCCGGAACAGCGGGTCGCGCGAGCGGCGATCCGCGCGCCGGACCAGGCGCTCGCCTCGGCGCGCGCCGGGCGCGGCGGCTCGGGCGCGCGCAGCAGGATCGCCGCCGCGCAGCCAGCGTCAGCGCGGCGATAGCCCCACGCGTAGGTCGCGAGCCCCGAATCCGGGATCGCCCGGCGCGCCGAGCAGCGCGGGCGCGACGCTCGCGGCGACGACGCCGACGAGCGCGAGCCCTTCGCGCGACCGCGGTGATCCGCGTGCGCTCGACCGGGTCCGCCGAGAGCTCGGCGCCCCAGGCGTTGTGGTTGATCGTCGCGAGGCTGAACGCGAAGTAGACGAGCGCGAGCGAGCCGGCGAGCCACGCGAGCAGCGCCCCGGTCTCGCGCGGCAGCGGCGCGAACAGCGCGACCATGCCGAGTGCCAGCACGGCGCCGCGATCGCGACCAGCCGCCTTGCGCGAGCGGGCGCGGTCGCTCCACGCGCCGAGCAGCGGGTCGATCGCGCCGTCGGCGAGCCGCAGCGCGAGCAGCAGCGCGCCCAGCACCGCGAGGTCGACGCCGAGCGTGCCGCCGTAGAACTTCGGCAGGTGGACGTAGACCGGCAGCGCCGCCATCGCGAGCGGCACGCCGAAGATGCCGTAGCGCGCGAGCGCCGCCGCGCAGCCGCCGGGGCGTCGGACGTCGCGCACCGGGTAACGTGCGCTGCGCGCTCGGTGCTCGCCCTCGGGGCGGCCATCGGGCTCACGGCCGCCCGAGGAGCCGCGCCCGGAAGTCGGCGCGCGAGGTCTTCGGGTCGAGCCAGATGCCGAAGAACGCCCGCGCGAACGCGGGATCCGCGATCTCGCCGATCGGCTTGCCGTTGCCGAAGAAGCGCGACCACGCCCGGCGGCAGCGAGAGGCCGGTCAGCCGGTCGCCGGGGCCGACGTCGGGGAAGATGCCGCGCATCGCTCGCCCCAGCGCGCGAGCTCGGCGGGCGTGCCACGCCCAGCTCGGCGATCTCCTCGACGCTGCGCTCGGCGATGGCCGTCGCCGCGAGAGCTGCGGTGGTAGACGAGGTCGAGCGCGAACGGCGCGTCGAGCGTCCAGTCGTGGCCGGCGGCCCAGTACCAGCCGTCGTAGACGAGGAAGCCGAAGAACGCGCATCTCGCCGCCGCCCTGCGGCTCGAGCGCCCGGCGCGAGCGCGGCGACCGCCGGCGGCAGCGGCGGCGCGGCGACGGCGGCGTGGTGCGCGGCGCCGCCGACGGCAGCGCAGCGCGAAGAGCCGATCGCCAGCGCGCGCGCGAGCCGCGGCGGCGCGACGGCGCGGTCGCCGCCGGCGCGCTCAGCGCGCGACGAGCGTGTACTGGCCGACATCGGTGGAGCCGCTGGCGAAGCCGGCGGCGCAGTAGGCGAGGTAGAAGCGCCAGCAGCGCATGAAGCGCTCGTCGAAGCCCTGCGCGCGGATCGGCGTCGGCGTTGGCGTCGAAGGCGGCGAGCCAGCGCTGCAGCGTCTCCGCGTAGTCGCGCGCCGAAGACGTGCGACGTCGGCGCGGCTCGAGGCCCGCGCGCCCGCGCCTCGGCGGCGAAGCGCGACGGCGACGCGAGCATGCCGCCCGGGAAGATGTACTGCTGGATGAAGTCCGACTGCGTCCGGTAGCGCTCGAAGCGCGTCGTCGGCGATGGTGATCGTCTGGATGCACGCGCGGCCGCCGGGCGCGAGCGCGTCGCGCACGGCGCGGAAGTACGCCGGCCACCAGCGCTCGCCGACCGCCTCGAACATCTCGATCGACGCGACGCCGTCGAAGCGGCCGCGCGACGTCGCGGTAGTCCTGCAGGCGGAAGTCGACGCGGTCGGCGAGGCCGGCGCGCGCGCAGGCGCTCGCGCGCGTACGCGGTCTGCGCGTCGGACAGCGACAGGCCGGTCACGCGGTAGCCGGCGCGCGCGGCGGTCTCGGCGAAGCCGCCCCAGCCGCAGCCGATCTCGAGGATGTGCGCGCCCGGCGGCAGCGCGAGCTCGGACAGGATGCGCTCGTACTTGGCCTGCTGCGCGGCGGCGAGCGGCGCGCCGCGATCGGCCGCCGAACAGCGCCGACGAGTACGTCATCGTCGGATCGAGCCACAGCCGGTAGAAGTCGTTGCCGAGGTCGTAGTGGGCGACGATGTTGCGCTTCGCCTGCCGCCGCGTGTTGGCGTTGAGCCAGTGCTTCAGGCGGAAGAGCGCGCGCCGCCAGCGCGTCGCCGTAGAACGCGCGCTCCAGCGCCGGCTGGTTGGCCGCGAGCACGCGTGAGCAGCGCGGTGAGGTCGGGCGTGTCCCAGCGGCCGTCCATGTAGGCCTCGGCGAACGCGACGTCGCCGCCGGTCAGCACCTCGCGCGCGATCCGCCAGTCGTGCAGCGACGAGCTCGGCGCGCGGCGCGCCGGGACCGCCGCGGCGCCGAAGCGGTGCACGTGCCGTCGGGCGTCGTCAGCGTGCAGCGTCGCCGTGCGCAGGCGCGCGAGCAGCGCGAACAGCAGCCGCGCCGACGGCGGACGCCGGCGGGCGGAGCGGCGCGCCGGGCGCGCGGCCGCGCCGGCGGCGCGGGCACGGGGAATGGATCGTGTCGTCCAGGTCGTCATCGGGTGGTCGTGGTCGATGCGGGCGGCGCGGGCTTGGGGAAGAACGGCACGCGCTTCGACCACAGCCGCAGCGCCTGCCAGTGGATGCGGGCGACGACGCCGAGCGTGAACAGCCGGTAGCGCCACGGCAGCGCGCGCGCGCGGCGCCGGTCGAGCGGCGCCACGCGGCCGGAGATGCGCGTCTCGAGCAGCGGCTCGCGCGTCCGCGGCGTCGTCGAAGTAGTCGATCCGCGCGAGCCAGCGCCCGTCGCCGAAGTGGAAGCGGAACGCGTAGCGGCCCGCGCACCGCGCAGAACGGCGACACGTGGAACACCTTGCGCGCGCGTCAGCGTCTCGCCCGACGCGAGCGGCCGGCCGTCGCGGGTGCGCGAGCAGGTAGTTGTGGCGCTCGCCGAACGTGTTGCGGACCTCGCACAGCACGGCGCGCACGCGCGCCGTCGCGCGTCGTGGCAGACCCAGAACGAGACCGGGTTGAACACGTAGCCCAGCATCCGCGGGAACGCGTACAGCACGACCTCGCCGTCGGCGGCGACGCCCTCGGCGGCGAGCAGGCCGCGGATCCACGGCAGCAGCGGGGTGCCGTCGCGCGCGCCGTGGTCGCGGTCGTGGAACGAGAGCGGGCCGCGGCGGTTGTAGCGCGATGCCGGCGGCGGGCAGCGCGGCGAGCTGCGACAGCGGCAGGCGCAGGCAGAACGCCGGGTAGGTGAACGCGTTCGCCGCCGGCCGCCGGCGCGCGTGCGCGATCTCGCCCTCGACGACGCCGAGGCCGGCCGCGAGGCTGCCGGCGGCGGCCGTGCGTGCGCGCGGCGCGGCGCGGTGCGCGGCGGGCGGTTGCGCGACAGGCGGTCCATGCGGCGGGCTCCGCGCTGCGGCGCGTCAGGCGGCGCGCGCTCGCGCGCGAGCGCCGCGTCCCGCGCGACGCGTCGGCGATCCCGTCGGCGACCGCGTGCGCCGAGGCGAGGCCGTCCTCGTGGAAGCCGTAGCCCAGCCAGGCGCCGGCGTACCACGTGCGGCGCTGCGCCCTGCAGCGGCGCGAGCCCGCGCTGCGCGGCGAGCGCGCGGCCGTCGAGCAGCGGGTGCGCGTACTCGAACTCCTGCAGCACCTGCGCGCGGTCGGGCTCGAACGGCGGGTTCAGCGTGACGATCACCGGCGTACGCGAACGGCAGCGGCTGCAGCCGGTTGATCAGATAGCTGACGGCGACCGGCCGCTCGCCGGCGGCGTCGTCGGCGGCGAGGTAGTTCCACGCCGCCCACGCGCGGCGCGCAGCGCGGCAGCAGGCGCGTGTCGGTGTGCAGCACGACGCGGTTGGGCTGGTAGCGGACCTGCGCCGAGCAGGCGCGTCTCGCTGCGGCGACGGGTCGGCCAGCAGCGGAGGGCCTGGTCGCTGTGGCAGGCGAGGACGACCTCGTCGAAGCGCTCGGCGCGGCCGCGCGGCGGTCGACCTCGACGCCGCAGCGGCGTGCGGCGGACGCGCTCGACCGGCGTGGCGAGCCGCACGTCGGCGAGCTCGGCGGCGATCTTCGCGACGTAGGTCGCGCGCGCCGCCGACGACGGTGCGCCACTGCGGCCGGTCGGCGATCTGCAGCAGGCCGTGGTTGTGGCAGAAGCGGACGAACGTCGGCAGCGGGAAGTCGAGGATGTCGCGCTTCGGCGACGACCAGATCGCCGCCGCCATCGGCAGCAGGTACCAGTCGCGGAACGCCGCCGAGTAGGCGCCGTGGTCGAGGTACTCGCCGAGCGACATCGACCACACGGCGTCCTTCGCGATCATCGCCGTCGTCGTCGCGGTTGAAGCGCACGATGTCGGCGAGCATCCGCCAGAACGCCGGGCCGCAGCGCGTTGCCCGGCTGCGCGAACAGCGCGCCGAGGCTGGTGCCCGCCCACTCGAGCCGGCGCGGCGTCGACGCGCACCGAGAACGACATGTCGCTCGCCGTGCTCGCGACGCCCAGCTCGTCGAACAGCGCGATCAGCCGCGGGTACGTGCGGTCGTTGAACACGAGGAAGCCGGTGTCGACCGGCGCGGTGACGCCGTCGAGCGTGACGTCGACCGTGTGCGAGTGGCCGCCGAGGCGGCGACTCGGCCTCGAACAGCGTGACCGCGTGGCCCTGCCGCTGCAGCAGCCAGGCGCTGCCCAGGCCGGCGATGCCGGAGCCGACGATGGCGATGCGTGCGGGGTGCCTGGTCGATGATGCCGGCCTCTCCGCGAGCATCTTCTCGAGCGCCGCCGTGAACTCCGCCGAGCCCGGCTCGACCCTGCTCGCGAAGCTCTCGATCCGCGTGCCGCTGCGGTCACCAGGTACTTGTGGAAGTTCCACTGCGGCGCCTGCCCGGTCTTCTTGATCAGCTGCGCGTAGAGCGGATTGGCGGCGACGCGCACGCCGGCGGCCTTCTCGAACATCGGGAACTCGACGCCGTAGGTCGTCCGGCAGAACTCGGCGATCTCCTGGTTGGTGCCGGGCTCCTGCGCGCCGTAGTCGTTGGACGGGAAGCCGACGACGACGAGGCCGCGGTCGCGGTACTTGCGGTAGAGCGCCTCGAGGCCCTCGTACTGGCCGGTGTAGCCGCAGTAGGAGGCCGTGTTCACGACCAGCAGCACCTTGCCCTTGTACTGGCACAGCGACTGCGGCTTGCCGGTCTGCAGGCTGTTGAAGGTCACGCGCAGCAGCTCGGGGCAGTCGGCGGCCGGCGCGGGCGCGGGAGCGCCGCGGTCGCCGCGGGCGGCGGCGGCCTTCGGCGCCGGGTCGGCGGCGCGGGCCGGCGCCGCGAGCGCCAATGCCAGAGCGAGCGCCACCGCCAACGCGAGCGCCGGTGCGGCGGCACCGAGCGCGCACCCGGCGAGCTGCCGCAGCGCGGCCGGGGCGGGGGCCAGGAGGCCGCTGGGGGACGTCTGGGTGGGGTAGGTCATGTTTTGTATCATCATTGTCATGGACAAACAGGAAATTTGTTGCAACAATACGGGCTTGATGACCTCATGTCAATGCCTTGTCCATGACAAATATTGAACCGGAATCCGCCTCGGGCATCGTCCTCGACATCAGCGGCGTCGAGCGCGAAACCGGGTTGTCCAAGGACGTCCTGCGGATGTGGGAGCGGCGCTACGGCTTCCCGAAGCCGGCGCGCGACGAGAACGGCGAGCGCCAGTACGCGGCCGTGGAGGTCGCCAAGCTGCGCGCGATCAAGCGGCTGATGGACATCGGCATGCGGCCGGGCCGGATCGTCGGCTGCACGCAGGAGGAGCTGAACGCCCTCGCCCTGCAGCGGATCGACGCGCGGGCCGGCACCGCGGCGCCGCCGATCGAGCACGACCTCGTCGCGCTGCTGCGTCGCCACGACGCGACCGGGCTGCAGAACGCGCTCGCCCGCGAGCTGATGCGGCAGGGGCTGCAGCGCTTCGTCCTCGAGACGATGATGCCGCTGAACCGCGCCGTCGGCGACGCCTGGATGCGCGGCGAGCTGCAGATCTTCGAGGAGCACCTGTACACCGAGCAGCTGCAGGTCGCGCTGCGGACGGCGATCAACGCCTTCCCG
Organism: uncultured beta proteobacterium; assembly: GCA_963832705.1. GTDB lineage: Bacteria > Pseudomonadota > Gammaproteobacteria > Burkholderiales > Casimicrobiaceae > CAIWHR01. The sequence continues at coordinate 221,788 of CAWHVP010000009.1, forward strand.
CGGCAGTCGGGCGCGCCGCGCGTGCTGCTGACGACGTTTCCCGGCGAGCAGCACGGGCTCGGCCTGCTGATGGTCGAGGCGCTGCTGGTGCCGGAAGGCGCGCAGTGCATCTCGCTCGGCGTCCAGACGCCGCTCGAGGACATCCGCCGCGCGGCGCTCGCGCACGCGGCCGACGTCGTCGCGCTGTCGTTCTCGACGGTGTTTCCCGTGCGGCAGGCGAGCGAAGGGCTCGCCACGCTGCGCCGTCAGCTGCCGCCGGCGGTCACCGTGTGGGCGGGCGGCGAGATGACCCGGCGCGTGCGCCGCACGCTGCCCGGGGTCGTGCTGATCCCGGACCTCGCGGGCACGCTGGCGGCGCTCGCCGGCTGGCGCGAGCGCAGTGCCGAGCCGGCTCGCCACGTCGAAGGGGCCTCCGGCCTGCGCTGAGGCGTCGCCGGGTCCCGCCCCCGGCCAATCGGTAAGATAGCGGCATGACCACCGCGATCAGCCTGTCGTTCGTCGTGCTCGCCGGCACGATCGCCTACGTGCTGTGGGCGGCGCACGAGGTCGCGGGTGGCGTCAACGTGCTGTGGTTCATCGCCGGCGCCCCGGTGGCGGCGCTGGCGATCCCGGCGCTGCTGACGACGATCTGGTTCACGGTCACGTGGATCTTCGGCGCGCCGCGGCCCGAATCGGCGCGCCTCACCCTCGCCGGATACGTTCGCCTCGGCTGGCGCGAGCTGCTGGCGATCGCGTCCTCGGTGCCGCGGATGATCCTCTACCGCGTGCTGCTGCCCGATCCGGCGCCGGCCCCGGCGCACCTGCCGGTGCTGCTGCTGCACGGCGTGCTGTGCAACGCCGGCGTATGGCTGCCGCTCAAGCGCTATCTCGCGGCGCGCGGCATCGGGCCGGTCTACACGCTGTCGTACGGGCCGCCGCTCGCGTCGATCGACCTCTTCGCCGACCAGGTCGCCGCGAAGATCGACGCGATCCTCGCGGCCACGGGCGCGGCGCAGGTCGTGATCGTCGGCCACAGCATGGGGGGGCTGGTCGCGCGCGCCTACGTGCGCCGCCACGGCGGTCAGCGGATCCGCTGCATCATCACCATCGGCACGCCGCACCGCGGCAGCGTGCTCGCGTACATGTTCCCCGGCGTCTCGCTGTCGCAGCTGCGTCCGCGCAGCCCCTGGCTCGCCGCGCTCGATACGCCCTGCCGCCGCCGACCTGCCGCCGATCGTCTCGCTGTGGTCGTGGCACGACACGATGGTCGCGCCGCAGACCTCGTCGGACCTGGAGGGCGCGCAAAACTTCGCGCTGTCCGGCGTCGGCCACAACGCGCTGCTCGCCGACCCCCGGGTCATGCAGCGCGTCGCCGCGGAAATCGAGGCCGCCGCCGCCGGCGGTCGCTGACGGCGGCGGGCGCCCGGCGGGGCCGGGGCGGCGTCAGCGCAGCGAGGCCGGGGTCGGCTTCTTCGGCTGCTTGGGTTTCTTCGGTTCCTTGCGCTGGCGATCGCGATTGCCCATGGGGTGGCTCCGTTCGAGGAAAGGCGTTCGGCGCGAGGGCCAAGGCCCGGCGCGCCGCTGCCGATGTTGCACCTAGCCCGGCGGCAATGCAACGGACGCCGCGCTGCCCGTCGCGCTGTCCCTCGGCGTGCGTCCGACGACGAAGCCGCGGCCGCCGGCCGGCACGCCGGTCACGTCGGTCGCCTGCGGCTCTCGACGAGGCCGGCGACCGCCACGTTGCGGTGCGGGTCGTCGTCGGCGCGCATGCCCGCGACGACCCCCGCCCGGTCGGCGTCGTCCCGGTTCTGGCTCATCTTCCACTTGCCCTCGAGGCGCGCGATCGGGATCTCGATGCCGACGATCGCCTTCATCTGCGTGGCGATGAAGTCGGCCGGCGCGTCGGCGACGGCCCAGGGCCGCGGCCGCCGCTGCTCCTGGCACCGCGTGAGGTCGGCGAGCTGCCGCGCGAGCCACCCGGCATCGTCGACGACGACCGGCCTGCCCCAGGCGTGCACGGTCGCGTAGTTCCACGTCGGCACGACCTTGTGCGTCGCCGCCTTGGTCGCGTACCACGACGGCGTCACGTAGCCCGCCGCCCCCTGGAACACGACCAGTGCCTCGTCGGCGGCGGACAGCTCCTTCCAGTGCGGGTTCGCGCGGGCGACGTGCGCGCGCAGCGTGCCGTTCGCGCCCTCGTCCGGATAGACCAGGAACGGGATCGGCGACGCCGCGAGCCCGCTGCCGCCGTGGGTGACGAGGAGCGCGAGCGGGTGCGCGCGGATCAGCTCGTGCATGACCTCGATGCGGTCTTCGCGGAAGGTCGACGGGTTGTACATCGGGGACTCCTCGGAAGGGGCGAGTCGGTCGGACGCGCGGGGGATGCAGGCCGCCGCGGCGCCTACCAGTGGATCCCCTGCGTCAGCGCGGCGAAGGCCATCTGCTCGGGCGAGAGCTCCTGCTTCGCCTCGCCTTCCTTCTGCCCCTTCGCGGCCGCCGAATCGGGGAACATGTTGAACGCCGTGTTCAGCATGATCTGCGTGAGCCGGGGCGCGGCGGCGTGGCAGACGGCGCCGAAGATCCCGAGCCTCGTCGCGATGCGCACCGGCTTGTAGACGATCGCCTCGACGACGAGGTCGGCCGCCTCCTCGGGCGAGAGCGTGGGCACGTTCTCGTACATCTTGGTCGGCGCGATCATCGGCGTGCGCACCAGCGGCATGTTGATCGTCGTGAAGTTGATCCCCTTGTCGAGGAACTCCGACGACGCGCAGGCCGAGAACGAGTCGAGCGCCGACTTCGACGCGACGTAGGCCGAGAAGCGCGGCGCGTTCGACAGCACGCCGATCGACGAGATGTTGATGATGTGGCCGCGCTTGCCCTCGATCATCTTCGGCAGGAAGCCCATGATCAGCCGCAGCGCGCCGAAGTAGTTGAGCTGCATCGTCCGCTCGAAATCGTGGAAGCGGTCGAACGAGTTGATCACGCCGCGGCGGATCGAGCGGCCGGCGTTGTTGACGAGGTAGTCGCAGCGGCCGTGCTCCTTCAGCACGCGGGCGACCAGCGCGTCGCAGGAGGCCATGTCCGAGACGTCGCAGGTGTAGAGGAACGCGTGGCCGCCGGCGGCCTCGATCTCCTTCTTCGTCTCGACGAGCTTCTCCTCGCCGCGCGCGACCAGGATCACCTTGGCGCCGGCGCCGGCGAGCTTCACCGCGGTCGCCTTGCCGATGCCCGACGAGCCGCCGGTCACGACGACGACGCGGCCCTTGACCTTGCCCGAGAGGCTGCGGTCGATGAAGAGGTCCGGGTCGAGGTTGCGCTCCCAGTAGTCCCACAGCCGCGCCGCGTAGGTGTCGAGGTCGGGCACCGCGATGCCGGAGCCCTTCAGCGCCTTGGCCGCCTCGCGGTTGTCGTAGCGCGTCGGCCAGTTGATGAACTGGAACACGTCGCGCGGGATGCCGAGGTCGGTCAGCACCGCCTTGACCATCCGCCGCACCGGCGCGAGCGAGCCGAGGCCGTAGAGGATCGGCGCGGGGATGAACCCGAACATCCGGGCGTTGAGCCGCATCGTCATCTGCGGCGCGTGGCCGGCGCGCGCGAAGATGTTCAGCACCTCGCCGATGCGGCGCGGCGCCGGGTCGGTCAGGTGGAAGCACTTGCCGTCGAGGCGCGGCTTGTGCGCGAGGTGGTCGAGCGCGTCGGCGACGAAGTCGACCGGCACGATGTTGATGCGGCCGCCCTCGACGCCGACCATCGGCATCCACGGCGGCAGGATCGCGCGCAGCTTCTGCAGCACCTTGAAGAAGTAGTACGGGCCGTCGATCTTGTCGATGTAGCCGGTCTGCGAGTGGCCGACGACGAAGCCCGGCCGGTAGATCCGCCAGGGGCGCGAGCACTCGCGCCGGACGAGCCCCTCGGAATCGTGCTTGGTCCGGAAGTACGGGTGGTCGAGCTCCTCGGCCTCCTCGAACATGTCCTCGCGGAACACGCCGTCGTAGAGGCCGGCGGCGGCGATCGAGCTCACGTGGTGGAAGCAGCCGGCGGCGACGGCCTCCGCGAACTGCACGGCGTGGCGCGTGCCCTCGACGTTGGCGACCTGCTGCGCCTCGGCGCTGGCGCTGACGTCGTAGACGGCGGCGAGGTGGAAGAAATGCCTGACCTTGCCCTTGAGCTTCCTCGCCTCGGCGTCGGGGATGCCGAGGCCCTTCTGCCCGATGTCGCCGACGACCGCGATCACCTGCTTGTCGGTGGCGCCCCAGCGCTCGCGCTGCTCGGCGAGCTTCTTCAGCGAGGACTTGCGCACGAGCACGTAGACCGGCTCGCCGCGCTTCAACAGGTTGGCGACGAGGAACTGGCCGATGAAGCCGGTCGCGCCGGTGACGAAGTACGCCATGGAACTCCTCCTTGCGATGGATGGGGGTGCCGGCCCGCGTTTGTTGTCGGATGGGCGGGGCGATCGGCGGATGCGCGCCGGCATCCCGGCGCCGGCGACGGTTGCCCGTCGGGCCTCGCGCGTCGCGGTCGCATTATAGCGGCGCCCGCGGCCGCGGCGCGCGCCGGCCGGCGCGGCGCGGTCGCGCCGGCCGGGGCGAGCGTTTAGAGTGACTCGTCTAGCGGCGGGGTCTAGAATTTTCGATGGAACCTGCCGCGGGCAGATCGCACGAAAGGAGAGCGTCATGCCGAAGAAGGCACCAGCAACGAAGCCGTCCGCCGCGATGCGACGGCGCAAGCCCGTGACCCCGGCGAAGCCGCCGGGCGCCGGCTGGCCGGTGGGCATGGGGGCGCTCGCGAAGGCGCAGCAGGAAGGCGCGAAGGTGTTCGAGAACCTGCGCCGCCAGGGCCAGCGGCTCGAGCAGAAGACGCGCGAGGCGGCCGCCGACACCGCGGCCAAGGCGCGCGAGATGCAGCAGATCGCCGGCGGCACGCTCGACAAGCTCGAGCAGGTGTTCGAGGAGCGCGTCGAGCGCGCGCTGTCGAAGCTCGGGGTCTACACGCAGAACGACATCCAGAAGCTGGCCGACGCGCGTCGACGAGCTGGCGGAAGCGGTCAACAAGCTGCTGCACGCGCAGGGCATCGCGCCGGCGCCGCGCAAGGCCAGGCGGCCCGCGAAGTCCGCGGCGAAGGCGCCCGCCAAGCCGGCGGCCAAGCCCGCCGCCAAGGCCGCGGCCAAGCGGGCCGCGAAGCGCGCCGTCTAGTCGTCTTCGGTCACCGGGCTGCGCGCCGGCGCAACCCGGGCGGGGTGGGTCAGTCGCGGTTGAGCCGCTCGACCTGCTTGATGTAGCTCTGCATCGCCTCGTCCGCGCTCATGCCCTTGAGCTTCTCCCAGGCGTCGTACTTGGCGCCGCCGACGAAATCGAAGCCGCCGGGGCGCTTGCCCGCGACGTCGCCCTCGGTCGCCTGCTTGTAGTACGAGTAGAGCTTCAGCAGCGTCGCGTTGTCGGGCTTCTTCTTCGTCTGCTTGGCCGCCGCTGCGGCCGCCTCGAATTTCGCCTTGAGATCGTCTTTTTTCGGTGCGGCGGCCATGGCGGTCTGGACTCCTCGGTCGGGTCTACCCGCGTCGCGCGGGCGTGTGCTACTTTAGCGCGAACCCGGAAAAGCGTTCAACCCGAGCGCGCGTTCCGGCGGCCGCAGCGGTGCGGCGCCGGGGCTCGCGTTCCCCGCCGCCTCCTTCGACCCCCGCCCGCCCATGACCCCGAAACGACGCGACAGGATGTCGGCGGTCGACACCGCCTGGCTGCGGATGGACCGCCCGGACAACCTGATGGTGATCTGCGGGCTCGTGATCTTCGCCGACAAGGTCACGCCCGAGAAGCTCGCCACGACGATCCGGCGCCGCTTCCTGCGCTATGCGCGCTTTCGCAAGCGCCCGGTCGAGATCGACGGCGTCACCTACTGGGAAGCCGACCGCGAATTCGACCTCGACCGCCACATCGTGCCGGTCAGGCTGCGAGGGAAGGGCAGCACCCGGCAGCTGCAGGCGCTGGTGAGCCGGCTCGCGAGCCGGCCGCTCGACCCGGCGCATCCGCTCTGGCAGTTCCACCTCGTCGAGAACTTCGACGGCGGCAGCGCGGTGATCATGCGCATCCACCACTGCTACGCCGACGGCATCGCGCTGACGCAGGTGCTGCTGTCGATGACCAGCGGCGCGCGCGGCAAGTCGGCGGCGGCGCAGGCTGCGCCCGCGGCCTCGGCGACGGCGCGCGCGGGCGACGGCTCGGCGGGGCTGGCCGAGCTGCGCCGCTCGCTGCCCAACGTGATGAAGCTCGCGCTCAAGGTCGGCGAGATGATGATCGACCGGGGCGTGGCGATCTGGCAGGACCCGATGGAAGCGCTGGCGCTCGCCCGGCAGGGGACGGCGATCGCCGCCGAGGTCGGCAAGCTCGCGCTGATGACGCAGGATTCGCCGACGCGGTTCAAGGGCCGGCCGGGTGTGGCCAAGTGCGTGGCGTGGGCCGAGCCGCTTCCGCTCGCCGAGGTCAAGGCCGTCGGCAAGGCGATGAAGGCTTCGGTCAACGACGTGCTGCTGTCCTGCGTCGCCGGCGCGCTGCGCGGCTACCTGGTCGACAAGGGCGATTCGGTCCGCGGCGTCACCATCCGCGCGCTGGTGCCGGTCAACCTGCGCCCGCTGGAGAAGGCGCTCGAGCTCGGCAACCAGTTCGGGCTGGTCTTCCTCGACCTGCCGATCGGCATCCAAAGCCCGGTGCGGCGCGTGGCCGCGGTGCACGCCACCATGGTCGCGCTGAAGTCGTCGTACCAGCCGGTGCTGTCGCTCGGCCTGCTGGCGGCGATGGGCGCCGGGCCGAAGATCCTGCAGGACCAGCTGCTGGCCGCGCTGGCGCGCAACGCGACGGCGGTGATGACCAACGTGCCGGGGCCGCAGCAGCCGCTCTATCTCGCCGGCGGCCGGATCGACAGCCTGCAGGTCTGGGTGCCGCAGTCGGGCGACATCGGCATGGGCGTGTCGATCCTGTCGTACAACGGCAACGTGCAGTTCGGCATGCTGACCGATCGGCGCCTGTGCCCCGATCCCGGCGAGATCAGCGCGCGCTTCGGCCCGGAGTTCGAGCGCCTGAAGGCGGCCGTCCGCCGGCGCAGGCGCAGCGCGGGTTGAGCCCGGGCTTCGCGGCCGCTCCCTCACCCGCCGCTCGCGCGGCACCCTCTCCCGCGCGCGGGAGAGGGTCGAGGGTGAGGGCGCCTTACGCCAGCTTCGACTTCGCCAGCTCGACGTCGAGCCGCTCCATCGCGTCCATCGGCTTGCACGCCGCCGCCTCGCGGTAGAGCTTCTGCGCGTCGGCCTGCCGGCTCCTGCCGAACAGCAGCAGCAGCGCGTCGGCGAATTCGACGTGCGCGATCGCCGCTTCGGGGAAGAGCGTGAGCGCCGTCTCGAAGTTCTCGATCGCGAGGTCCTTCTTCGCGCCGTAGGTGAGCGAGGCGACGATGCCGCCGACCTTGGCGACGATCTCGGCGTGGTAGGCGCCGTGCGCGATGTGCGCGTCGGCGTGCTTCGGCGCGAGCTTCAGCGCCGTGCGCTGCGCCTCGCCGATCTTGCCGATGTGGCCCTGCGCGAGCGCCGTCGCGATCGAGATGCCCTGGCTGTAGCGGCCCAGCGCGTACGAGTAGAAGTAGTGGCCGTTCGGGTCCTTCGGCGCCTCGGCGCGCCGCTCGTCGGCCCAGGCCGCCGCCTCCTCGAGCAGCGCCAGCTTCGCCTTCTCCGACTTCTCGAGGTAGTTCGCGTAGATCATCTGCGCCTTCACCGCGGCGTTCACGCCGGCGCCGCCGGCGGCGATGCCGGCCTCGACCGCCGCGCCGAAGTCGCCGGCGTGGTACGCGCGCCACGCGTCGCGCACCGCCGCGTCCTTCGGGTACGCCTCGAGGTCGCCCTTGTGCAGCCGGGCCCAGTGCTTCTTCAGTCCCGCCTCGTCGTAGGCGTAGCTCTTGTCCGGATGCGGGAACCGGGTCCACTTGCGTGCCATCGGGATTCTCCAGGTCGGATCAGGGGGGTCAGAGGTAGTCGCGGCCGAGGCGGTCGAGCAGCGCGCGGGCGTCGCCGACGAGGAACGGCGCGATCAGCGCCAGCACCTGGTAGACGCCGAGGCCGACGTCGATGTCGTCGGCGTCGGCGCGCGCGGCGTGGGAGAGCCGGTGGAACGACATCCAGTAGGTCGCGACCAGCACCACGTTGCGCGCGACCGCGACCATCTCGCTCTCCGACGCGCGCATCGAGCCGGCGGCCGCCATGCCGCGGAACAATTCTGCCATCGTCGCGCAGGAGGCCTGCAGCAGCGCGGCCACGCGGGTGCCGATCCGGCGATTGCTGGTGGCGATCTCGACCAGGTCGCGGAACAGGAACCGGTATGCCCACATGTGCTCGAACAGCAGGTGCAGCAGCAGCCACAGGTCCTCGACGTCGACGCGGCGGGCGGGGACGTTCGTCAGCAGCGGCTGCACGCGCGCCTCGTAGGCGGCGAAGAGCTCGGCGACGATCTCGTCCTTGTTGCGGAAGTGGTAGTAGAGGTTCCCCGGGCTGATGTTCATCTCGCCGGCGATGTCGGCGGTCGTCACGTGCGACACGCCGTCGCGGTTCAGGAGCGCGAGGCTGGTCTCGAGGATGCGCTCGCGCGTTCGTCGGGGTCGCTTCTTTTCCGCCATCGCGGCATCGGTCCGGGGTTGGAGATCACCCGAGTGTAGAGGCCGGCTGCCACAGTGGCAAACGCGCTGCCGCCCGCATGCGACGGCACGTGGCCGCCGACCTGCGGCGGCGTGGCGGTATTGCGCTGCGTGGGCGCGCGGCGCAGCGCTGCCGCGTCAGCCGCGGCCGGCCGCGGCCCGGTGTCCGGCGAGCCAGCGCTCGAGCTGGTCGAGCGCGAACGCGAGGTCCCGCGCCGTCTGGCGGATGTCGACCGGGACCGTGCGGTCGGTGTGCAGCGGCCGCGGGTCGGTCAAGGCGTCGACGACGGTGCGCGCGTGGTCGGCGAGCCGCTCCCGGTGCAGCGTCACGCCGTGCCGCGCGAGCTGCGGCGCGAGCACGTCGGCGCGGGCGATCAGGTTCTGCCGCGTCTTGCGGTACGCCGCCGCGCACAGGCGCTTCCTCTGCGAGTAGCTGAAGATGTTGGCGAAGAACATGTCGGCGTCCTCGCGGTCGGGCTCGAACAGCACGACGTCCGCGTTCGGATACTGCTGCCGGTACTTCTCCATGCCGACCCGCATCCGCGAGTGGATGATCGCGCGGAACGTCTGCGACAGCACCAGCGGCAGCCCGCCGCGGTTCAGCTTCTCGACGGTGACCCGGCCGTCGTGCCGCGCGCGGCTCGCGTCGAAGGGCACCAGCGGGTTGACGCAGAGCAGCAGCTCGACGCCCTGCTCGAGCGCGACCGACGCGTGCAGCGTCTTGTTGAGCGCGCCGTCGACGTAGTACTCGCCGGCGATGTGCACCGGCGGGAAGAGCCCCGGCAGCGCCGACGAGGCCTCGATCGCGCGCGAGATCGGCACGTGGTCGTGGCCCGGCGAGCCGAAGGTGACCGAGGCGCCCGAATCGAGGTTCGTCGCCACCAGGAAGAGCTTGTGCGGCAGCTTGCGGAAATCGTTGGTGCGGCCGGGCGCGGCGAACAGCCGGGAGAGGAAATCGTCGATCGCGGCGTTGTCGAACACGCCGGTCGGCATCACCCGTCCCAGCGTCGCGAACGACTCCATCAGCCCGTGGTTGAAGGGGTTGCGCAGGTACTGCAGCGTGGCGCGCGCGACGAGCCGCGGCAGCGCCAGCGCCCGGTTCGAGAACTCGCCGAACGCGGGCCGCAGGAAGACCTCGGGCGTCAGCGTCGAGTCGGCGCCGTCGTCGATGAACAGCCGGTACATCTGCGCCGGCGACAGGCCGTTGGCCAGCGCGGCGGCGACGTAGCTGCCGGACGACACGCCGACATACGCATCGAGGTCGTTGAACTCGATGCCCTCGAGCGAGTCGGCGAGCGCGAGCAGCACGCCGACCTCGTAGATGCCGCCCAGCGGACCGCCGCCCGCCAGCGCCAGGCCCATGCGGGACGCGCGCGCCCGCGGGGGCGGGCGCGACGCGCCGGACCGGATGCCGTACGAGCCGGCATGGTCCTGCCTCGCGGCCTGGTCGGCGGCGGCGGTGAACTGCTACCGCGGGGCCGCGGTTACGCGGCGGCCTTCCGGCACCGCCTTCTTCGCCTTGGCGACGATGCGCTTGGCCGCGGGCTTCCTGGCGACCGCCTTCTTGGCGCGGGCGACCTTCGGCGGCGGGCTTCTTCGCCTTCGCCGGCATGATCGCGGCGGGCAACTCGATGCGCGGCAGCGACTTCGGCAGCGCGCTGTTGGCGATCGTCACGGCGGCGTCGGCCGCCTGCTTGACGGTCGTCTCGACCGTGCTGCGCGTCTGCCGCCACAGGCGGTTGGCGCGGGTCATCGACGTCTCGAGCTGGTCGCCGACGAACGTGACGGCGCGCGACTCGACGACGGTGCCTTCCTTGACCAGCGTCTTGAACGTCCTGCCGGCTTCGGATTGCACCCAGTCGCTGGTGACGGCGGCGGCACCGAGGCTCGCGAGCCACACCTGGCGCGACGCGGCGAGGGCTTCCTCGCCGAACTGGAACGGACGGAAATTGGCGGTGGTCTTCAGCATGATGGACTCCTGGTCGGGCGGTTGGAATGGCTCTCGCGCATGGTGGCGATTGACTTCAATGTACCGGCATTGTCTAGAGCAAACATCCTAATCGCGGCCCCGCGCTCACGGGGACGCGCGCGGCGGCGGCGCGCCGCCGGCTCCGGGCGCGAGCGTCGCGGCGAGCCCGGTCGCGAGCTTCGCGGCGATCGCGAAGATCGACAGCTGCGGGTTCGCGCCGATCGACGTCGGAAAGAGCGAGCCGTCGATCACGTACAGGTTGGCGAGGTGGTGGTGCCGCCCGGCGGTGTCGACGACCGCGCGGCGCGGGTCGGGTCCGAGCGGGCAGCCGCCCATCACGTGCGCGCTGACGACCGGCGTGACCAGCGGCGCCAGCGTGAAGCCGGCGATGGCCGCGCGGGCGCTGGCCCAGTCGCGATAGCCGGCGCCGTCGCCGTGGATCGGCATGACGACGTCGGCGCCGGCGGCGAACTGGATCTCGGCCATCGTCGCCAGCGCGCGCCGCACGCCGTCCCAGACGTAGGGCGTCAGCGGATAGTCGAGCCGCGGCGTGCCGTCGGCGGCGAGCGTCACCGTGCCGCCGGGGCTCGCCGGATGGAAGCCGTCGCGCAGCAGCGCGATGACGACCTGCAGGTTCGGCATGTCGGCGCATCCACTGCGCGTGCGCCGCGCCGTGGTTCGGCAGCGTGATCGCCGCGAGCACCGGGTGCAACGGCGGCGACTCGAGCTTGAAGCCCATCGGGCCCGACGGCGGCGCGTGCTCGACGAAGTGATCGGAGTAGACGCTCTGCGGCGCGCCGCTCCAGGCCGCGATCTGCGGAGGGCATCAGCGCCGCCGACACGACGGTCGGGTGCAGGAACGTGCGCCTGCCGACGATCGCGTGCGGATCGGGCAGCGCGGCTGCGCAGCAGCAGCGCCGGCGTGCCGATGCCGCCGCCGGCGGCGACGAACGTCTTCGCGCGCAGCGTGACGCGGCGAGCCGTCGGGCGCACGCCGCGCGCGTCCATGCCCGCGCAGTCGAGGGCGACGATGCGCTCGCCGTCCGGCACGAAGGCGAGCGCCCGGGCGCGCGTGACGAGCGTGGCCCCGCGGGCGAGCGCGCCGGGAATCGTCGTCACCAGCATCGACTGCTTGGCGTCGAGCGGGCAGCCCATGCCGCAGTAGCCGAGGTCGGCGCAGCCCCGGACGTTGCGGCGGATCGTTCCGGTCGAGATGGAGAGCGCCGCGGCGCCGCGGACGAGCGCGGCGTTGTTCGCATTGGGCTCGACCAGCCAGGGCGACGACCGCGAGGCGCGCCTCCATCCGCGCGAACCAGGGCGCGAGCGCCTCGACGCCGAAGCCCTCGATGCCGAAGGCGCTCGCCCATTCGCCGAGCGTTGCCGGCGGCGTGCGGAACGACGACGTCCAGTTGACCGTGGTGCCGCCGCCGACGCAGCGGCCCTGCAGGATGTTGATCGCCTTGTCGGCGGTCTTGCGCGCCGCCGACTCCTGGTAGAGGTCCGGATAGGCCTCGGCCTCGATCATGTGGAAGTCGCGCCTGGTGCGCAGCGGACCCTCCTCGACGACGATGACGGCGAGGCCGGCCGCGCTCAGGATCTCGGCGGCGACCCCGCCGCCGGCGCCGCTGCCGACGATCACGACGTCGGCCTCGAGCGTCAGGTCGCGCCCGAGCGCCGAGGCGTCGATCGATCCGGCCCGAGCGCGCGAGCTCGTCGCGCGCGGCGTTGAGGTCGAGGGGCAGTCGGCTGCGCCATCACTGGATCGCCGGCGGCCCCGGGTAGCCGATCGCCTTCCACGCGCGCTCGTTGCCGTACCACGCGGCGAGGACCAGCTGGTGGAGCGCGTCGTACGCCGAGCGCAGCAGCATGAACCGGCTCGTCCGCCAGCGCTCGAGGAAGGCGGCGACGGCCGCGGGCGACGCCTCGTCCCACGGCGTGCCGATGCCGGCGAGCGCCACGCGCGTCGCCGGCAGGCCGAGCAGCGCGAAGAGCTCGGCCATCTCCTTCTGCGCGGCCGGCGGCAAGCCGCCGATGGCGCGCCCGACGTGGGTCACCGTTTCCCGCAGCGCGCCCGCCCGCGCGGCGGCGTCGTCCGGCAGCGCGCCGGCGAGCATGACCGGCACGATCGCCGCGACGATCGCCGGAGCACTCGGATCGAGCGCCGCCAGCGGCGCGTCGCCGCCCGTTCCGGCCGTCCGCTCGGGCGTGCCCCGCAGCCACCACGCGACGGTCAGCGCGGCGGCGCCGGCGGTGCCGGCGAGGAGGAAGGTGCGGCGGGTGGTCATCGAGGGCGGGCAGGGGACGTCGAGCCGAGGCAATGCGGCCGCGCGGCAGCGCTTCGCGGGCCGCGTCGCGACGCCTTCAATCTATCGGCGGGCTTTAGACGAAACAATCTAATCGGCCGGCGCGCTGGCCCGCCGCGCGCGCGGTCGGCTAAACTCGAAATCGTCAGCGCAAGACCTTGCCGCGACGGCGCGCACGACCGCGTCGCGGCGGCACGAGCCCCGACCCGATGCCCCCCGCCCTCGACTCCGTTCCCGCCGCCGAATTCGCGCCGACGCGGCTCGCGCGCGAGCTCGAGCGCGTGGCGAAGCTGCACCGGGAGCGGCTGGCCGACCCGGCGCTCGCGGCGGCGCTGGAGCGGCTCTCGCAGTGGCAGGCGGCGCGGCTGCGCGCGACCTACGCCGACCTCGAGGCGCAGGCGCGCTACGCCGAGGCCGTCGAGTTCTTCGAGACCGATCTCTACGGCGGCAGCGACTTCGCGCAGCGCGACGCCGACGTCGCCAAGGTCGCGCCGATCATGGCGAGGATGCTGCCGGAGCGCGTGATCGGCACGATCGCCCAGGCGATGGAGCTGAACGTGCTGTCGCAGGAGCTCGACCGCGCGCTGCTCGCGCGGCTGCCGCGCCCCGACGCCCGCCGCATCACCGTCGCCGACTACTGCGCCGCGTACCGCAGCCTCGCCAACCGGCCGGAGCGCGAGCGGCAGATCGCGATCATCGCCGAGATCGGCGCCGCGCTGGACCGGTTCGTGCGGATGCCGTTCATCCACGCGGCGCTGATCGATGATGCGCCAGCCGGCGCGGCTCGCCGGGATGGGCGTGCTCCACGAGTTCCTCGAGCGGGGCTTCGCCGCGTTCCGGAAGATGAACGGCGCGGAGGTGTTCCTGCGCACGATCGTCGAGCGCGAGACCGCGCTGATGGACGCGATCTTCGACGGCGTCGCCGCGCCGTTCCCCGAGCCGGATCTTTCCGCCCCGTAACCCGGGCGCCTCGACGCCGCTGCCGGGTCCCGGCCGCGGCGCCGCTCCTTGGCCTCGCCCGCGGCGCCGCGCGGGCTACGCCGGCTTGCCGAAGCGCTTGTCGAATTCCTTGTGGATCTCGGCCTCGAGCTTCGGCTTGATCAGCGCCAGCATGAAGCCGAGCTCGCAGTCGAGGCGCACCTCGCTGCGGCTGACGTGCATCTCGCCGGCGAGTCCCGGGCGCTCGAACGCGATCGAATCGCCGCGCCACTCGTAGGAGAGGTCGAACCGGTCGCGCAGGTCGTCGGCGACCTTCTGCGCCGCCACTTTCGCCTGCTTGTGCGACAGGTGATGCTTCTTTGCGATCGACAGCGTGGCCATCGGGAATCCTCCTGTGGCCGGAAAGTATAGCCAAGATCGCTGCGCTCGCGCGTCGCCGGCGCGGTGGATCGGCCGGGGCGAACACGGCAGAATGGGCGGGTGCGCGGCCGGCGCGTCGCAGCGACGACGCGCGGCCGCGCCCCGCGTCCCGGCAGGCGCGCGACCCGTCGTGACCGGGGGAGGGCATGGCCGGCAACATCGCCGATTTCTTCGGGCAGCACCTGCGCGAGCCGGCGCGGGTGCTGTACCGCCACTTCGCCGACGAGGCGTGGCGCGACGTCACCGTGGCGCGAGCTCGCCCGCGACGTCGCGCGCTGGCAGGCCGCGTTCCGCCGCGAGGGGCTCGCTCCGGGCGACCGCGTCGCGGTCGCCGCGCGCAACGGCGCCGGCTGGGTGGCGATCGACCTCGCGGCGCTCGGCCTCGGGCTCGTCGTCGTGCCGCTCTACGTCGACGACAACGCCGGCAACCTCGCGTGGTGCATCGCGCACGCCGAGCCGCGCCTCGTCGTCGTCGAGACCGCGCGCCTCGCCGCCGCGCTGCGCCAGCCCGGCAACCTGCGCGGCGGTGCCGCCGATCGTCGTGCTGCGCGCCGGCGACGAGCCTCCGGCCGGCGCCGGCATCGCGACCGTCGACCGCTTCCTTCCGGCGGCGGGGGCCGACGTCGAGATCCGCGCCGCTGCGCCCGATACGCTGGCGACGATCTGCTTCACCTCGGGCACGGCGGGGCGGCCGAAAGGCGTGATGCTGTCGCACGCCAACATCATCGCCAACGTCGACTCGTGCCGGCAGACCGGCATGGCGCGGCCCGACGACCGCTTCCTGTCGCTGCTGCCGCTGTCGCACATGTTCGAGCGCACCGGCGGCTACTACCTGCCGCTGTCGCTGGGCGCGCAGGTCGTCTTCGCGCGCGGCGTCGCGCACGTCGCCGACGATCTCGCGAAGCAGGCGCCGACGGTGATCTTCGCGGTGCCGCGCATCTTCGAGCTGCTCTCGATGCGGATCGACAAGTCGCTGCAGGGCAGCACGGCGAAGCGGCTGCTGTTCGCGCAGTGCGTGGAGCGCGGCCTGCGCGTCGCGACCGGCGAAGGCGACGCTCGCCGACCGCGTGCTCCATCCGCTGCTCGCGGCGCTGGTCGCGAAGCCGATCCTCGCCCGGCTGGGCGGCCGGCTGCGACTCGCCGTCGTCGGCGGCGCGCCGCTCGATCCGGCGCTCGCGTACCGGTTCATCGGCCTGGGGCTGACGGTGCTGCAGGGCTACGGCATGACCGAGGCGGCGCCGGTCGATCTCGGTCAACGTCGCGACCGACAACCATCCGGAATCGGTCGGGCCGCCGCTGCCCGGCATCGAAGTGCGGCTCGGCGACGGCGACGAGCTGCTGGTGCGCGGCCCGAACGTGATGCTGGGCTACTGGCGCAACGAGGACGCGACGCGGGCGGCGTTCACCGCCGACGGCTGGCTGCGCACCGGCGACGTGGCCCGGATCGACGGCGGACGCATCCACATCCGCGGGCGCATCAAGGACATCCTCGTGCTGTCCTCCGGCGAGAAGCTGCCGCCGCACGACGTCGAGCGGGCGATCGAGCGCGACCCGGTGTTCGAGCAGGCGATGCTCGTCGGCGAGGGCCGGCCGTTCCTGGTGCTGGTCGCCGTCGTCAGCGAGGCCGGCGCCGGCCTGGACGAGCCGGCGCTGGTGCGCCGCGCGAACGAGCAGCTGAAGGCCTTCCCGCGCTGGGTGCGGGTGCGCCGCATCGTCGCCACGACCGAGCCGTGGAGCGTCGACAGCGGCTTCCTCACGCCGACGCTGAAGCTCAAGCGTCCGTCGGTCGTCGACCGCTACCGCGAGCGCATCGACGCGATCTACGCGGCGATGTGAGCGGAACGGGACCACCCTCGCCCCGTCCCTCTCCCGCGAGCGGGAGAGGGTGCCGCGCGAGCGGCGGGTGAGGGCCGCCCGCGCCGCCCGATCGCGATCGTCAGGATCACCAGCGCCGCCGCGATCAGCGTCGCCGCGTCGATGCGCTCGCCCAGCAGCAGGGCCGAGGCGAAGATCGTCAGGAACGGCTGCAGCAGCTGCACCTGCCCGACGGCGGCGATGCCGCCCAGCGCCAGGCCGCGGTACCAGGCGAAGAAGCCCAGGAACATGCTGACCACGCTGACGTAGGCGAAACCCGCCCACGCCGCCGCCGATGCGGTCGCGAGGCGATCGTCGACGGCGAAGGCCGTGGGAATGGCGACCAGCGGCGCGGAGAGCACCAGCGCCCAGCAGATCACCTGCCAGGCGCCGATCGTGCGCGCGAGCCGGCCGCCCTCCGCGTAGCCGATCGCGGCCGCGGCGACGGCGATCACCAGCAGCCCGTCGGCGGGATGCGGCGCGCCGCCGCCCTGCCACAGCGCGAACGCGACGACGACGGCGCTGCCCGCCACCGCGCAGGCCCAGAACAGCCGCGACGGCCGCTCGTGCGCGAGCCATGCACCGGCCATCGCGGTGGCGAGCGGCAGCAAGCCGATGACGACCGCGCCGTGCGCGGCGGGCACGTAGCGCATCGCCCAGGCGGAGAACAGCGGAAAGCCGACGACGACCCCGCCGGCGACCAGCGCCAGGCGCGGCAGCACCCGCCATCCCGGAAACCGCGTGCGCGTGACGACGAGAACGATGGCCGCGAGCAGCGCCGCGACGATGGCGCGCCCCAGGCCGACGAACACCGGGTCGAGCCCGGCCACCGCGACGCGCGTGGCGGGGAGCGTCAGGCTGAACGCCGCGACGCCGATGAAGCCGTAGACGAAGCCGGCGCGGCGGATTGTCGCTGGGTCGCTGATGACGTTCTCAGTGGGCGTGGCGGGCCATCCCGACGGGCGCAGCGGCAGGTCCGGACATGCCTGCGCGAGTCGAGCGGTGGAGAGCGCCGGAGCCTAGCACGCCTTGACACGGGCGACTCCGACGCGTTGAACTGGCGGCCTCAAAGGGAACACGTCATGGAACTCGTCTGGCCCGCATCCGAGCATCTTCCGTCCTACGTCGCCGCGCTGCGCGGCGGCTGGTCGGCCGACAACGTGCGCGGCGCGGTCGCCGCGGCGGAGGAGCTGCTGCGCATCGAGGCGGATCCCGGGGCCTTTCTCGCCGGCATGATCGATCGCGAGGCGAAGGGCGGGCCGGTGACGCTGCCCGACGGCTCGGTCGTGCCGCGCATCCCCGGCTTTCGCCGCTGGCTGTGGGACGGCGAGTTCTGCGGCACGATCGGCCTGCGCTGGCAGCCGGGCACCGAAGAGCTGCCGCCGCACTGCCTCGGGCACATCGGCTACGCGGTCGTGCCGGCGAAGCGCAACCGCGGCTACGCGAAGCAGGCGCTCGCGCAGACACTGCCGCTGGCGCGGGCCGAGGGCCTGCGCTGGGTCGAGCTGACGACCGACCCGGACAACGCCGCGTCGCAGCGGACGATCGAGGCCAACGGCGGCGTGCTGGTCGAGCGCTTCGTCAAGCCGCCGCAGTTCGGCGGCAAGCCCGGGCTGCGCTACCGGATCCTGCTCGGCTGACGACCCGCGGTCAGCGCGGGCCCGACTTCAGGCGGCGGTAGCGCCGGATCAGCGCGTTGGTCGAGCTGTCGTGCGCGAGGGCGCCTTCGCCGGCGCCGCCGAGCTCGGGCACGATCCGGCTGCGCGAGAACCTTGCCCAGCTCGACGCCCCACTGGTCGAACGGGTTGATGTTCCAGATCGCCGCCTGCGTGAAGACCGCGTGCTCGTAGAGCGCGACCAGGCGGCCGAGCGCGGCCGGCGTCAGGCGGTCGAGCAGCAGCACGTTCGACGGGCGGTTGCCTTCGAACACGCGGTGCGGCACCAGCCATTCCGGCGTGCCCTCGGCGCGGACCTCGTCGGCCGTCTTGCCGAAGGCCAGCGCCTCGGCCTGCGCGAACACGTTGGCGATCAGCAGGTCGTGGTGGCCGGGCACGGGATTGAGCGACTGCGCGAAGGCGATGAAGTCGCAGGGGACGAGCCGCGTGCCCTGGTGGATCAGCTGGTAGAACGAGTGCTGGCCGTTGGTGCCCGGCTCGCCCCAGTAGATCGGCGCCGGTGTCGCAGCCGACGGGGGCGCCGTCCTTCGTCACGCGCTTGCCGTTGCTCTCCATCGTCAGCTGCTGCAGGTACGCCGGGAAGCGCTTCAGGTACTGGTCGTAGGGCAGCACCGCGACCGTCTGCGCGCCGAGGAAGTCCGCGTGCCACAGCCCGATCAGGCCCATCAGCACCGGCAGGTTGCGCTCGAACGGCGCCGTGCGGAAGTGCTCGTCCATCTCGTGGAAGCCGTCGAGCAGCGCGCGGAAATTCGTCGGGGCCGATCGCGAGCATCGTGGACAGGCCGATCGCCGAGTCCATCGAGTAGCGGCCGCCGACCCAGTCCCAGAAGCCGAACATGTTGGCGGTGTCGATGCCGAACTCGCGGACCCTGGCCGCGTTCGTCGACACGGCGACGAAGTGCTGGGCGACCGCCGTCTCGTCGTCGCCGCAGGCCGCTCGAGCAGCCAGGCGCGCGCCGAGTGCGCGTTGGCCATCGTCTCCTGCGTCGTGAAGGTCTTCGACGCGACGATGAACAGCGTCGTCGCCGGGTCGAGGTCGCGCACGGCTTCGGCGAAATCGGTGCCGTCGACGTTCGACACGAAGCGGAACGCGAGCTCGCGCGCGCTGTAGTGCCGCAGGGCTTCGTACGCCATCACCGGCCCGAGGTCGGAGCCGCCGATGCCGATGTTGACGACGTTGGCGATCCGCTGGCCGTCGTGCCCGGTCCACTCGCCGTGGCGCACCCGGTCCGCGAACGCGCCCATGCGGTCGAGCACCGCGTGCACGCCGGGCACGACGTCCTCGCCGTCGACGACGATCGACGCGTCGCGCGGGGCGCGCAGCGCGACGTGCAGCGCGGCGCGGTTCTCCGTCACGTTGATCCGGTCGCCGGCGAACATCGCGGCGATGGCGGCGTCGAGGCCGGCGCTCGCGCGCGAGCGCACCGAGCAGCGCCAGCGTCTCGGTCGGTGATCCGGTTCTTCGAGTAGTCGAGGTAGATGCCGGCGGCCTCCAGCGCGAATCGCTCGCCGCGTGCGGGGTCGGCGGCGAAGAGCTCGCGCAGCGTCGTGCCGGCGAGGGCGTCGCGGTGCGCGGCCAGCGCGCGCCAGGCGGGCGAAGTGGTCAGGGCCGGGAGTTGTGCGTTCATGGGGTGACGGTTCTCGGGCGCCGGATGGACCGGCGCGTTGTCTTCTTCGGGTGGCTCGGCGATGCGGGTCGCCGGCTCGCTGCCTTATCGTCCCACAGCCGCAACGCCGCCGGTGAAGGCGTTGGCGTTGTCGCCGGCACGGCAGCCGGGGGGGAGCTCGGTCAGCAGCCTGACGTTGCCGCCGCCGATCACGATGTCGTCGGGCACGCAGCGCGCCGGCCAGCGCCGCGACGACCCGTGCGCCACCTCGGCGCGCCACTTCTTCTTGCCGAGCCGCGCGAGCCCCGCGGCGCCGACGTAGTGCTCGAAGTTGGCCTTGCGGTACGCCGCGTGCCCCAGTTCCATCGGCTCGATGACGCCGTCGACGATCATCGCGCTGCCGAGGCCGGTGCCGAGGCCGAGGAACAGCAGCGTCCCGCCGCGGTAGCTGCCGAGCGCCTGCATCGCCGCGTCGTTGATGATC
Organism: uncultured beta proteobacterium; assembly: GCA_963832705.1. Classification (GTDB taxonomy): domain Bacteria; phylum Pseudomonadota; class Gammaproteobacteria; order Burkholderiales; family Casimicrobiaceae; genus CAIWHR01. The sequence continues at coordinate 241,684 of CAWHVP010000009.1, forward strand.
CGCGCCGGGCAGCCGAACGCGCCCGCGTAGTCGAAGCCGACCCAGCCGCGCCCGAGGTTGTGCGGCTCGGTGACCGGCCGGTCGCGCACGACGAGCCCGGGATAGCCGATGGAGACGACGTCGTAGCGCCAGTCCTGCGCGCACTCGCGCACGCCCGCGACCATCGCGCTCCGGGCGTGAGCTTCGGGCCGGAAGCGAACTGCACCGACGGTCTCGCGCCTGCCCGGTGCGCGAGGATCTTGACGTGTGGTACCGCCGACGTCGACGACCAGCACTTTCCGGTGCGCCCTTCGAGCTCTGCCGCGAGCGCGGCGGCGACGATCGCCTGCGCCTCGTCGACGATGCGCTGCAGGTGCGCGCGTCGCGGAAGCTCTCGGCGTAGATCTTGTAGATGTTCTCGGTGCCCGACGGCCGCGCGGCGAACCAGCCGTTCGCGGCGATGACCTTGAGGCCGCCGATCGGCGCGTCGTTGCCGGGGGCGCGCGTCAGCTCGCGCGGTGATCGGCTCGCCGGCGAGCGTGGTCGCGGCGACCGCGTCCGGCGAGAGCCTGCCGAGCTTCGCCTTCTGCTCGGGCGTCGCGGCGGCGTCGATGCGCGTGTAGCACGGCGCGCCGAATTCCGCGGCGAGCGCCGCGTAGTGCTCGCCCGGGTCCTTGCCGGTCACCGCCGTGATCTCGGCGGCGAGCAGGTTCATGATCAGGCCGTCCTTGTCGGTCGTCCACACGCTGCCGTCGCGGCGCAGGAAACTCGCGCCGGCGCTCTCCTCGCCGCCGAAGCAGAACGAGCCGTCGAGCAGCCCCGGCGCGAACCACTTGAAGCCGACCGGCACCTCGGACAGCCGGCGGCCGAGCTTCGCGACGACGCGGTCGATCATGCCGCTGCGACACCAGCGTCTTGCCGACGACCGCGCCGGCCGGCCACTGCGGGCGGTGCGTCAGCAGGTAGCTGGATCGCGACGGCGAGGTAATGGTTGGGGTTCATCAGCCCCGCCGACGGCGTCACGATGCCGTGGCGGTCGGCGTCGGGGTCGTTGGCGAAGGCGACGCGGTAGCGGTCCTTGAGGCCGACCAGCCCGGCCATCGCGTACGGGCTGGAGCAGTCCATGCGGATCTTGCCGTCGTGGTCGACGGTCATGAACGAGAACGTCGGATCGACGGCCGGATTGACGACGGTGAGGTCGAGCCCGTAGCGCGCGCGCGATCGGCTCCCAGTAGCCGACGCCGGCGCCGCCCAGCGGATCGACGGCGAGCTTCAGGCCCGCCGCGCGGATCGCGTCCATGTCGACGACGCTCGCCCAGGTCCTCGACGTAGGGCGCGACGAAATCCTCGGCGTGGGTCGTCGCGGCCTTCAGCGCCGCCGCGTAGGTCGACCCGCGCCACGCCCGCGTTGCCCGCCGCGCAGCAGCGCGTTGGCGCGGTCCTGGATCCACCGGGTCACGTCGGTGTCGGCCGGGCCGCCGTTGGGCGGGTTGTACTTGAAGCCGCCGTCCTCGGGCGGGTTGTGCGACGGCGTGATCACGATGCCGTCGGCGAGGTGCTCGCGCCGGCCGCGGTTGTGGACGAGGATCGCGCGCGAGATCGACCGGCGTCGGCGTGAAGCCGTCGTCGCGCTGGATCCGCGTCTCGACGCCGTTGGCCGCCAGCACCTCGAGCGCCGTGCGCTGCGCGGGGCCGGACAGCGCGTGCGTGTCCTTGCCCATGAACAGCGGGCCGTCGATGCCCTGCGCGCGCCGGTAGTCGCAGATCGCCTGCGTGATCGCGAGGATGTGCGCCTCGGTGAAGGCGCCGGTCAGCGACGAGCCGCGGTGGCCGCTGGTGCCGAAGGTGACCCGCTGCGCGGGATCGGCGAGGTCGGGGCGGCGGTCGTAGTACGCGCGCTCGAGCGCGGCGAGGTCGACCAGCAGTTCACGGGGTGCCGGCTTGCCGGCGAGCGGGGAGAGGGCCACGGGAGGTGCTCGCGTCGTGATGCCGGCGCGCGGCGCGCACCGGCGAAAGTGCTCACGATCAAGGTTACCACCGCCGTGGCCCGGGTGCTCGCGCCGCCAAAGTGCGCTACGCTGCCCCGGATGGGAGCATCGCGATGGGCATGAACCTCTTCGCCGGAATTCCACGGCCCGCCCCGGGCGACCTGCGCCGCAACGTCGTCGCCGGCGTGACGCTGGCGTCGATGGACATCCCGCAGGTGCTGGGCTACACGCGGATCGCCGGCACGCCCGTCGTGACCGGGCTGTACACGCTGCTGCTGCCGCTGGTCGCGTTCGCGGTCTTCGGCTCGTCGCGGCACCTGGTCGTCGCCGCCGATTCGGCGACGGCGGCGATCTTCGCCTCGGCGCTGTCGGAGATGGCGCCCGCGGGCAGCGCCAAGTACATGGCGCTGGTCGGCGTCGTGGCGCTGGCGACCTCGGCGCTGCTGCTGCTCGCGCGGCTGTTCCGGCTGGGATTCATCGCCGATTTCCTGTCGCGGACGGTGCTGGCGGGCTTCCTCGCCGGCGTCGGCATCCAGGTCGGGATCGCCGTGCTGCCCGAGATGCTGGGCGTGCCGGTGGAGGCGCGCCGCACCGTCGGGCAGGCGATCGAGCTCGTCCACCGCCTGCCGGAAACGCACGCGCCGACGCTCGCCGTCGCCGCCGCGGTCGTGGCGCTGATCCTCGTCTGCCAGCGGCTGCTGCCGCGGCTGCCCGTGGCGTTCATCGCCGTGGCGGCGGGGATCGGCGCCAGCATCGCCTTCGACTTCGCCGGGCACGGGATCCAGGTGATCGGGCCGGTGCCCGGCGGCCTGCCGTCGCTGGCGCTGCCGGACGTGACCTGGGACGAGGCGCTCGCCGTGCTGCCGGTCGCCGTGTCCTGCTTCATCATCATCATCGCGCAGAGCGCCGCCACCGCGCGCGTGTTCGCGGCGCGGCACGGCGAGCGCGTCGACGAGGACGCCGACATCCTGGGCCTCTCGGCGGCCAACGCCGCGGCCGCGGTCAGCGGGGCGTTCGTCGTCAACGGCAGCCTCACGCAGACCGAGATGGCCGACCGCGCGGGCGCGCGCAGCCAGCTCGCGCAGCTCGTCGCCGCCGGCGCCGTCGTGCTGGTGCTGCTGTTCCTGACCGGGCCGCTGCAGCACCTGCCGCGCGCCGTGCTGGGTGGCATCGTGTTCACCATCGCCGTCGGCCTCGCCGACGTTCGCAAGCTGTTCGCGTTCCGCCGCGAGAGCCCGGGGGAGTTCCAGCTCGCGATCACGACGATGGCGGTCGTGGCGCTGGTCGGCGTCGAGCAGGGGATCCTGCTGGCGATGGCGCTGTCGCTGCTGCGGCACGTGCGCCACAGCTACCGCCCGCATACGATGGTGATCGCCCACGGGCCCGACGGCAGCCTGCTGCCGGTGCCGGCCGAGCCGGGCGTGCAGAGCGAGCCGGGCCTCGTCATCTACCGCTTCGGCGCCGATCTCTTCTACGCCAACGAGGCGCGCTTCGCCGACGAGGTCCGCGCGCTGGTCGCGCAGGCGCCGGAGCCGGTGCGCTGGCTGATCGTCGATGCCGCCGCGATCACCGACATCGACTACTCGGCCGCGCGGATGCTGCTCGACCTGCGCGTCGAGCTGCGGCGGAAGGGCGTCGACATGGCCTTCGCCCGCGTCGTCGCGCCGCTGCGCGCCGACATGGATCGGCACGGCATCACGGCGGCGGTCGGCGCGCAGCGGATCTTCCCCGCGCTGCACGAGGCGCTGGCCGCCCTCCACGGCGGGGCATGGGGTCGTGATGGGGTCAGAGCTGTAATGGGGCGCGCCCCATTACAGCTCTGACCCCATCACACCCATCACAGCGCGAGGTAGACGGCGAGCACGAGGCCGAGGGCCGCGAGCATCAGCGACAGCGTGATCGGGTAGATCGCGCCGTGCGTGCGGGGTACGTCGTCCGGCGGCAGCGTCCTCACGTAGCTGCGGTGCTGGACGGCGCCGAGGATCATGCAGCCGGTGCCGATCAGCACCAGCGCGATGCCGACGAGGTTGGACAGGTCGTGCGGCGCCTGCGTCACCGCGGTGCTGGTCGGCACGTGCTGTGCCGCGAGCAGGCGCAGGAACAGGCCGAACCGGGCCACGACGAAGCCGAAGGCCATGATCGTCAGCCCCGTTCGCACCCAGGCGAGCAGCGTCCGTTCGGCGGCAAAGAAGACGCGGGGGTCGGAAAGCATCGCGGGAATCCTCCGGTGCCGATGATACCGGCGGCGGGCCGGGGCGGGTCGATCCCGGCGGCATCGACGCCGGTCCACCACGGCTCCGCCGGGGCGGCGGCGCCCCGCGGCACGTGGCGTCCCAGGCCTGGCGTCCCGGGCCTTGACATCACCGCTCGAACAAACATAAGATTAAAACGAACGTTTGAATGGACTTGTGGATCGACCTGCTTCCCGGCCTCCGGGGAGCGGGGTTTTCTGGCATCGCCCGAGGGCGGAAAGGCGGAACCGGCATGGCAGGCAGGGTGGTAGTCCGATCGGCGCGGCGAACGGCGCGGCCGGCACGAAGGAGCGTCTGCTCGACGCCGCCGAGGCGCTGTTCATGGAGCACGGCTTCGAGGCGACGTCGCTGCGCCTGATCACGGCGGCCGCGGAGGTCAACCTCGCCGCGGTCAACTACCACTTCGGCAGCAAGGAGGAGCTGTTCCAGGCCGTCCTCACGCGCCGCCTCGACCCGATGAACCAGAAGCGCGTCGACCTCTTGACCGACAGCGAGCGCCGCGCACGCGCCCGCCCCGGTCCCCTGCGAAGAGATCCTGGCCGCGATGCTGATCCCGGCGCTCGAGCTCGCGCGCGATCCGGAGCGCGGCGGCAGCAACTTCCTGCGCCTCCTGGGCCGCGCCTATGCCGACCCGGCGCCTTTCCTCCGCCAGTTCCTGTCCGACCAGTACGCGGTGATGATCGCGCGCTTCAAGGCCGCCTTCGGCCGGGCGCTGCCCGAGCTGCCGCCGCGCGAGCTGTCGCTGGCGCCTGCACTTCATCATGGGCGCGCTGTCGTACACGCTCGCCGGAACCGACGTCCTCAAGCTCATCGACGAACTGCGTCCGGACGACGGCGACAACGACGAGCGGCTGCTGCGCCGGCTCGCCCCCTTCCTGCTCGCCGGCCTCACCGCGCCGCTGGGCGACCTTTCCGAGGCCGGCGATCCCGGCACGGCGACCGGCGACGCGCCACCCGCGCCCCCGACTGGCCACCCGGCCGGCCGCCCCGCAACTCCGTAGCGACGTCCCCGCTTTCCGTATCGACGCCCATCCCGCAAGGAGCTTCCGATGCTGACCCTCCTCTGGCTCATCGCCGTCCTCGTCGCCGCGCTCGCGCTGGCCTACGTCAACGCCTCCGGCCTCGTCATCACCGTCGCGACCGCGGTCGCGCTGGGCGTCGCCTGGGGCGCGCACCTGCTGCCGCCGTGGCTGACGCTGCTGCTGACCGCCGCGTTCGTGCTGCTCGCCATCCCGCTCAACGTCGTCTCGCTGCGCCGCCAGCTGATCAGCGAGGGCGTGCTCAAGGCCTTCCGCCGCATCCTGCCGCCGATGTCGCAGACCGAGCGCGAGGCGATCGAGGCCGGCACCGTCTGGTGGGACGGCGAGCTCTTCTCCGGCCGGCCCGACTGGAACAAGCTGCTCGCCTCGCCGAAGCCGACGCTGACGGCGGAGGAGCAGAGCTTCATCGACAACGAGGTCGAGGAGCTGTGCCGGATGGTCTCGGACTGGGAGATGACGCACGTCTACGGCGACCTGCCGCCGCACGTCTGGCAGTTCATCAAGGACAAGGGCTTCCTCGGCATGGTCATCCCGAAGGAATACGGCGGCAAGGGCTTCTCCGCCTACGCGCATTCGCGCGTGATGATCAAGCTCTCGACGCACTCGGGCGCGGTCTCGGTCACGGTGATGGTGCCGAACTCGCTGGGGCCGGCCGAACTGCTCGCGCACTACGGCACCGACGCGCAGAAGCAGCACTACCTGCCGCGCCTGGCGAAGGGCCTGGAGATGCCGTGCTTCGCGCTGACCAACCCGAACGCCGGGTCGGACGCGGCGGCGATTCCCGATTTCGGCATCGTCTGCTGCGGCGAGCACGAGGGCAAGAAGGTGCTGGGCATGACGGTGACCTGGGAGAAGCGCTACATCACGCTGGGCCCGGTCGCGACGCTGCTCGGCCTCGCCTTCCGCCTGTACGACCCCGATCATCTGCTCGGCGAGAAGGACGACCTCGGCATCACGCTGCGCGCTGATCCCGACGTCGCACCCGGGCGTGCGACATCGGCCGCCGCCACATGCCGCTGAACGCGGTCTTCCAGAACGGCCCGAACTGGGGCAAGGAAGTGTTCATCCCGATGGACTGGGTCATCGGCGGGCAGCCGAACGCTCGGTCAGGGCTGGCGGATGCTGATGGACTGCCTGGCCGCGGGCCGCGGATCTCGCTGCCGTCGTCGTCGATCGGCATGGCCAAGCTGGCCGCGCGTGCCGTCGGCGCCTACGCCCGCGTGCGCCAGCAGTTCAAGCTGCCGATCGGCCGGTTCGAGGGCATCGAGGAGGCGATGGCGCGCATCGGCGGCAACCTGTACATGATGGAAGCGACCGGCGCGCTGACGGCGACCGCCGTCGACCTGGGCGAGAAGCCGGCGGTGGTGTCCGGCATCGTCAAGCAGCACCTCACCGAGCGCGCGCGGCAGGTCATCAACGACGCCATGGACATCGTCGGCGGCAAGGGCATCTGCATGGGGCCGACGAACTTCATCGGCGCCGCGTACATGCAGGCGCCGATCGCGATCACCGTCGAGGGCGCGAACATCCTGACGCGCAGCCTGATCATCTTCGGCCAGGGCGCGATCCGCTGCCACCCGTACGTGCTGAAGGAGATCGAGGCGACGCGCGAGCCCGACCACGCGCTGGCGCTGCAGCGCTTCGACGAGGCGCTGTTCGGCCACCTCCGCTTCGTGGCGACCAACTTCGCCCGCACGCTGGTGATGGGCCTCACCGGCTCGCACTTCGTCCCGGTGCCGGCCGGCGTCGCGCCCGAGACGCGCCGGTACTACCAGCAGCTGACGCGGTTCTCCGCGGCGCTCGCGTTCCTGTCCGACGTGTCGATGGGCGTGCTGGGCGGGGCGCTGAAGCGCAAGGAGAAGCTGTCGGCGCGGCTGGGCGACGTGCTGTCGCTGCTGTACCTGTGCTCGGCGACGCTGAAGCGCTACGAGGTCGAGGGCCGGCAGAAGGCCGACGCGCCGCTGATGCACTGGGCGATGTGGGACGCGATGTTCAGGGCGCAGACGGCGCTCGAGGGCGTGATCTCGAACTTCCCGAACCGCGCGATCGCCGTGGTGCTGCGCCGCCTGGTGTTCCCGCTCGGGCGGCCGTACGTCGTGCCGTCGGACGCGCTCGGCCACCAGGTCGCCAAGCTGCTGCTCGAGCCGTCGGCGACCCGCGACCGGCTGACCGGCGGCATGTTCTTCGGCACCCCGACCGACCAGACGGTGGGCCTCGTCGAGCGCGCGCTGCACGCGACGCTGATCGCCGAGCCGATCGACGCGAAGATCCGCGCGGCGGGGAAGCACGGCAAGTTCGACGCCAAGCTGCCGCCGGGCGCCGGCGCCGACGTGCTGGTCGCGCGGGCGCTGGCCGCGGGCGTCATCACCCCGGCCGAGGGCGAGGCGCTGGCCAAGGCGCGCGACCTCACGGCCCGCGTCGTCCGCGTCGACGACTTCGACCAGGACCTGGGCGCGTCCGAGCGCAAGCCGGTCGCGAGCATGGTCAAGGCCGGCGCCACGACGAGCACCGCGCCCTACGTCCACAAGGCGGCGGCCTAGCGCGCCACGCTGCGCAGCGACCTTTCGCAACGAGCCCGGATTCCCATCATGGCCGAACCCATCTACATCGTCGACGGCGCCCGCACGCCGTTCCTCAAGTCGAAGAACCGTCCCGGGCCGTTCGCGGCGTCGGACCTCGCGACCGCCGCCGGGCGCGCGCTGCTGCTGCGGCAGCCGTTCGCCCCGACCTCGCTCGACGAGGTGATCCTGGGCTGCGCGTCGCCGTCGCCGGACGAGGTCAACATCGGCCGCGTCGTGGCGCTGCGGATGGGCTGCGGCCAGAAGGTGCCCGGCTGGACGGTGATGCGCAACTGCGCGTCCGGCATGCAGGCGATCGACTCGGCGATCAACAACATCCGCGCCGGCCGGTCGAACCTGGTGCTGGCCGGGGGCGTCGACGCGCTGTCGCGGGCGCCGCTCCTGTTCTCCGACGCGATGGTGAAGTGGCTGTCCTCCTGGTACGCGGCGAAGACCGGAGCGCAGCGCGCGCAGCTGGTGGCGCGGTTCAAGCTCGGCCAGCTCGCCCCGGTCATCGGCATCATGAAGGGGCTGACCGATCCGATGGTGGGCCTGCTGATGGGGCAGACGGCGGAGAATCTCGCCTACCGCTTCGGCATCACCCGGCGCGAGATGGACGAGTTCTCGGCGCGCAGCCACGCGCTGGTCATCAAGGCGCAGGAAGCCGGGCACTTCGACCGCGAGATCACGCCGATCTACGATGGGCGCGGCGAGCTCTACGCCGGCGACGACGGCATGCGGGCCGACTCGACCGTCGAGAACCTCGCCAAGCTGCGGCCGTTCTTCGACAAGAAGTACGGCAACGTCACCGCGGGCAACAGCTCGCAGATCACCGACGGCGCCGCGTGGCTGGTGCTCGCCTCCGAGCGCGCCGTCGAGCGCCACGGCCTCGTGCCGCGCGGGCGCATCGCCGACACCGAGTGGGCGGGCCTCGATCCGGCGCAGATGGGCCTGGGGCCCGTGCACGCGTCGACCCCGATCCTCCAGCGGCAGGGCCTCGGCCTCAACGACGTCGACGCCTGGGAGATCAACGAGGCGTTCGCCGCGCAGGTGATCGCCTGCGAGCGCGCGTGGAACGACGCCGCGTATTGCCGCGACGAGCTCGGCCAGGACGCGCCGCTCGGCGTGCTCGACCGGGCGAAGCTCAACGTCGACGGCGGCGCGATCGCGCTCGGGCATCCGGTCGGCGCCTCGGGCGCCCGGATCGTGCTGCACGTGCTCAACGTGCTGGAGCGCACCGGCGGTCGCCGCGGGATGGCCACGATCTGCATCGGCGGCGGCCAGGGCGGCGCGATGCTGGTCGAGCGCGCGTAACCCCCGGACAAGCGACGTCGGACACCGGTTTCCAATAATTAGGGTCAGACACTACTTCCTGCGATAAGTAGTGTCTGACCCCAATTTCTCGGCAGGGGAAGAATCGATGCGACACTGGAAGATCGAGCGCGAGGCGGACGGCCTGGCGCGGCTCGTGTTCGACAAGGCGGGCACCGCGACGAATACGCTGTCGGCGGAGGTGCTCGCCGAGCTCAACGAGGCGCTCGACGAGCTCGACCGCAACCCGCCGCAGGGGCTCGTCATCGCGTCGGGCAAGGCCAGCGGCTTCATCGCCGGCGCCGACGTCGAGGAGTTCAGCCAGGTGACCGACGCGGCGGCCGCGCTCGCCATCGTCAAGCGCGGCTGGGACACGTTCGCGCGGCTCGCCGCGGTGAAGTACCCGACGCTGGCGCTGATCCGGGGCTTCTGCCTCGGCGGCGGCATGGAGCTGGCGCTCGCCTGCCGCTACCGCGTCGTCGTCGACGAGCCGTCGACGCGGCTCGGCCTGCCGGAGGTGATGCTGGGCATCGTCCCGGGCTGGGGCGGCATCACCCGCCTGCCGCGCCTCACCGGCGCGCCGGCGGCGCTCGACCTGCTGCTCTCGGGCAAGACGATCGACGCGCGGCGCGCGAAGCGGATCGGCCTCGCCGACGAGTGCGTGCCGCCGCGGATCATGGAGAACACCGCGCGCGGCGTGCTGCGCGCGAAGCCCGCGCCCCGGTCGCTGAAGGCGCCGCTGTCGCTGACGCTCAACCCGCTGGCGCGGCGGTTCATCGCCGCGCAGGCGAGGAAGACGGTGGCCAGGCGCGCGCGGCGCGAGCACTACCCGGCGCCGTACGCGATCCTCGACCTGTGGGTGAAGTACGACGGCAACGCGCTGCTGGCCCCGGCCTCCGATCCGGCGTCGATCCAGTCGCTGCTCGCGACGCCGACGGCCGCCAACCTGATCCGCGTCTACGGGCTCCAGGATCGCCTGAAGTCGCTGGCCAAGGACAGCGGCTTCAAGGCGGCCCACGTGCACGTCGTCGGCGCCGGCACGATGGGCGGCGACATCGCCGCGTGGTGCGCGCTGCGCGGCCTCACCGTCACGCTGCAGGACCAGGACGCGAAGCGGCTCGCGCCGGCGATGGCGCGCGCGGCGAAGCTCTTCTCGACCCGGCTCAAGGATCCGCGCCGCGTCCGCGACGCCTCCGACCGCCTGATCCCGGACGTCGCCGGCGACGGCATCGCGCGCGCCGACGTCGTCATCGAGGCGATCTTCGAGAACCTCGAGGCCAAGCGCGCGCTGCTCAAAGCGGTCGAGGCGAAGGCCAAGCCGACCGCGCTGCTCGCGACCAACACGTCCTCGATCCCGCTGGAGGACATCGCCGCCGCGATGAAGGACGGCAGCCGCCTCATCGGCGTGCACTTCTTCAACCCGGTCGCGAAGATGATGCTGGTCGAGATCGTCGTCGGGAAGACGACGCAGGACGCCCTGGTGCCGCAGGCCGCCGCCTTCGTGCGCCAGATCGACAAGCTGCCGCTGCCGGTGAAGAGCGCGCCGGGCTTCCTCGTCAACCGCGTGCTGGCGCCGTACCTCGGCGCGGCGATGCGCTGCATCGACGAAGGCATCGCGCCGGAGGCGATCGACGAGGCGGCGCTCGCCTTCGGCATGCCGATGGGTCCGATCGAGCTCGCCGACACCGTCGGGCTCGACATCTGCGTGGCCGTCGGGAAGATGCTCGCGCCCGACGCGCCGCCGTCGCCGAAGGTCGCCGCGCTGATCGCCGCCGGCCACCTCGGGCGCAAGACCGGGCGCGGCTTCTACGAGTATCCGGCCGGCAAGCCGGTGAAGAAGCCGGCCGGCGCGATTCCCGCCGGGCTCGCCGACCGCCTGATCGGCCCGCTGGTCGCGGAGGCGAAGGCGGCGCTGGCCGAAGGCATCGTCGCCGACGCGGACCTGGTCGACGCCGGCGCCATTTTCGGCACCGGCTTCGCCCCCTTCACCGGGGGTCCGCTGCATTACGCCGCCGCCTCCCGCTGAGCCTTTCCCGGCGTAGAATGTCCGCATAATCGCGCGCGAAGGCAGCGCGCGCCGGCAGGGGTCGCCACCGGGTCCGCCACACGGCCCGGGCGCGCGGCCCCGGCCCGATTGCGTCCATTCAATGCTGGCGAGGGAGGGGTCCGTGGAAAAGATCTGGCTCAAGCACTACCCGAAAGGCGTTCCCGCCGAGATCGACGTCAACGAGTACGGCTCGGTGCGCGACGTCTTCGAGGAGAGCGTCGCCAAGTACTCGGCGCGCAAGGCGTTCACGTGCATGGGCAAGTCGATCACGTTCGCCGAGCTCGACGTGCTGTCGCGGGCGTTCGGGGCCTGGCTGCAGGCGCAACGGCTGCAGCAAGGGCGCGCGCGTCGCGATCATGATGCCCAACATCCTGCAGTACCCGATCTGCCTGTTCGGCGCCCTGCGCGCGGGCTGCACGGTCGTGAACGTCAACCCGCTGTACACGGCGCGCGAGCTCGAGCACCAGCTGAAGGACTCCGGCGCCGAGGTGATCGTCGTCGTCGAGAACTTCGCGCAGGGTCGTGCAGGAAGTGGTCGACAAGACCAAGGTGCAGCAAGGTGGTCGTCACCAGCATCGGCGAGCTGCTGGGCTTCAAGGGCATCGCCGTCAACTTCGTGCTGCGCCGCGTCAAGAAGATGGTCCCGAAGTGGAAGATCCCGGGCTCGCATCCGGCTCTCGTCCGCGCTGGCGGAGGGCCGCAGGCACCAGCTCGAGAAGCGTCCCGCTCACGCACGACGACATCGCGTTCCTGCAGTACACCGGCGGCACGACCGGCGTGGCCAAGGGCGCGATGCTGCTGCACCGGAACATCGTCGCCAACCTGCTGCAGGCGCGGGCCTGGGTCAAGCCGTTCCTCGACCCGAACCAGCCCGAGGTCATCATCACCCCGCTGCCGCTGTACCACATCTTCTCGCTGACGGCGAACTGCCTGACGTTCATGACGCTGGGCGCCGAGAACGTGCTGATCACCAACCCGCGCGACATCCCGGGGCTCGTCAAGGAGATGGCGAAGTACAAGTTCACCGGCGTTCACCGGCGTCAACACGCTGTTCAACGCGCTGGTCAACAACGAGGAGTTCGGCAAGCTCGACTTCTCGACGCTGCGCCTGACGCTCGGCGGCGGCATGGCGGTGCAGGAGGCCGTCGCCGAGAAGTGGCAGATGGTCACCGGCAAGCCGCTGATCGAGGCCTACGGGCTGACCGAGACTTCGCCCGCGGCGACGATCAACCCGCTCGACCTGCCGAAGCTACAACGGCTCGATCGGCCTGCCGATCTCGTCGACCGAGGTGATCCTGCGCGACGACGACGGCAAGGAGGTGGCGCTCGGCAAGCCCGGCGAGATCTGCATCCGCGGGCCGCAGGTGATGGCGGGCTACTGGCAGCACCCGGCGGAGACGGCCAAGGTGCTGGACAAGGACGGCTGGTTCGCGACCGGCGACATCGGCGTCATGGACGACCAGGGTTTCATCAAGATCGTCGACCGCAAGAAGGACATGATCATGGTGTCCGGGTTTCAACGTCTATCCGAACGAGATCGAGGGCGTGGTCGCCATGCACCCCGGCGTGCTGGAGTGCGCCGCGGTCGGCGTGTCCGGACAAGAAGTCCGGCGAGGCGGTGAAGCTCTTCGTCGTCAAGAAGGACGAGCGGCTGACCGTCGACGAGGTGATCCGCACTGCCGCGACCACCTGACCGAACTACAAGGTTCCGCGCGAAGTCGAGTTCCGCAAGGACCTGCCGAAGACCAACGTCGGCAAGATCCTGCGGCGCGAGCTGCGCGACGAGATGAAGAAGGCCGCCGCCTAGTCGAGGCTCGCCGGCCGTGCGCCTTCCCGACAAGGAGCCGGTGCTGCGGGTGGTGCCGCTGCCGGCCGACGTCAACCAGTTCGGCGACATCTTCGGCGGCTGGGTGATGTCGCAGGTCGACATCGCCGGCGGCGTCGTGGCGATGCGGCGCGCGCGCGGCCGGGTCGCGACGGTGGCCGTCAACTCGTTCGTGTTCAAGCAGCCGGTGCTGATCGGCGACCAGGTGAGCTTCTACGCGACGATCACCCGCGTCGGCCGCACGTCGATCACCGTCGACGTCGAGGTCTACGCGCAGCGCAATCCCAGCGACATGGTCTGCGTCAAGGTGACCGAGGCGTCGCTGACCTACGTCGCCACCGGCGCCGACCGGGAGCCGCGGGAGGTGCCGCCGGAATGAGGGCGCCGGACGCGGATTCGCAGTTATGCAACACCTGCCGCCGCCCGGCGCCGATATTGTTCCGGATCAATATGGCGCGCGATCAGGCAGGCGTATAGTTTTCAGAGGGTTACCGCCAGAACCGGCTCGAGCCGGCAGATCACGGTAGCGAACCAACAAGGATACGGCGCGCCTCGGCGTTCGAGGACGACGTCACGCAGGGCCACCTCAAGGAGATTTCCGTCATGAACACCCCCTTCCCCCGCACCCGGATTGCCACGGCCATCGGCGGCCTCGCCCTCATGCTCGGCGCGAGCCAGGCGTTCGGCACGGGGTTCCAGTTGAACGAGCAGAGCGGGAGCAGCATCGGCAACGCGTTTGCCGCCGGCGCGGCGTTCACCGACGACGCGAGTGCGATGTGGTGGAACCCCGCCGCGCTGTCGAAGATCCCGACGACGCAGGTCATCGGCGTGCTGAACGTCATCAAGCCGTCGGTCAAGTTCCAAAACGACGGTTCGAAGCCGGCGCTCAATCAGCCGCTGGGCGGCGACGGCGGCGACGCCGGCGGCTGGAACTTCGTGCCGAACATGTACCTCGCCGTGCCGATCAACAAGCAGTTCGCGTTCGGGCTCGGGGTCAACGTCCCGTTCGGGCTGACCACCGAGTACGACGACGGCTGGCTCGGCCGCTACCAGGCGCTCAAGTCCTCGATCGAGACGATGAACGTCAACCCGGCCTTGTCGTGGCAGGTGACCCCGACATTCTCGGTCGGTGCCGGCGCCAACTGGCAGAAGATCAAGGCGGAATTGACGCAGAACATGAACTACTCGTACGGGCTGCTCGGCTCGGCGACCCAGAGCGGGATCCCGGCGGGATCCGCGACCTGGAACGCGATCGCCGCGGCGACGCCCGGGCTCGACGGCAAGGCGAAGATCACCGCCGACGACGACGCGTGGGGCTGGAACGTCGGCCTGGCCTGGGATGCGACGCCTCAGCTGCGCCTGGCTGCGGCCTATCGCTCCGAGATGAAATACCAGGTGACCGGCAACGTCGAGTACACGAACCCGACGCCGGCGCCCCCGGCCGGAACGCCGGCGCCGATCGTCGCGACCATCGGCGCGCTGTCCGCCGGGCTCAACAGCAAGGCTGCTGTTCAATCGCGGCGTCAGCTCCGACATCACGCTGCCGCAGATCGCGAACTTCTCGATGGTCTACCGGATCGACCCCCGCTGGGAGGTGATGGCCGACGTCCAGTGGACCGGCTGGTCGAGCGTTCCCGCCCTCACCTACGTGTCGACGCCCGAGATTCCCTCGGTGCCGCTGAACTGGGACGACACGTACAAGATCGCGGTCGGCGCGAGCTACAAGTACAGCGACCAGTGGAAGGCGCGCTTCGGCGTGGCGTTCGACCAGACGCCGGTCACCAACGAGCCGACGCCGCGTCTTCCCGATTCCGACCGCTGGTGGTTCGCGGTCGGCGGCGAGTACAAGTATTCGAAGAACATGAAGTTCGACGCGGGCCTCGTCTACATCATGGCGGACAACCCGAGCTTCTTCAACCGCAATGCGGGGAACACGGCGCAATACGGCCTGATCAATGGCAGCTACGATGCAAGCGTGGTCATCGTTTCGCTGCAGGCGACGTACATGTTCGATCCGCCGATGCAGCCGGTACCGGCGAAGGTCGCGGAAGCGCCGAAGCCCGCTCCCGTCGTGGCGCCGCCGCCGCCGCCGCCGCCGGCTCCCGCGCCCGCGCCCGCACCGAAGGCGCCCGAAGTGCAGAAGATCTCGCTCGACTCGAAGGTGCTGTTCGACTTCGACAAGGCGGTCCTGAAGCCCGAAGGCATGGCCGCGATCGACAGCCAGGTCGTGGGCAAGCTCGCGCAGATGAAGAAGCTCGAAGTCGTGCTGGTGACGGGCCACACCGACCCGATCGGGTCCGATGCGTACAACCAGAAGCTGTCGGAGCGTCGCGCCGAAGCCGTGCGCAACTACCTCGTCAGCAAGGGTGTCGACAAGGCGAAGATCGAAGCGCTCGGCATGGGCGAGAAGCAGCCCGTTCCCGGCCTCGTTTGCGAGCAGAAGAACCTGAAGGAAAAGATCGCCTGCTTCGCGCCCAACCGGCGCGTGGAAGTGCAGGCGAAGGGCGAGATCACGAAGTAGCCACCGCGCTCGCGCGACACGAAAGGCACGTCCTCGCGCCGGTTTTCCGGCGCGAGGACGTGCCCGCAAGCGGGACACGAGCTTTCGATTGCGGCCGGCATCCGGCCGCATGGAACGGCGATCCGCGCGCCAGGATCGGCCGCGAGATCGCACTTTCACCAGGAGAAATCCCATGATGCGGAAGTTCTTTCTCGGACTGCTCGCGCTGTGCTTCAGCGTGCCCGTGCTCGCCGCCGAAGTCGGCGGCGTCAAGCTCGACGACAAGGTCTCGGTCGGCGGCCAGGAACTGGTCCTCAACGGCGCCGGCATCCGCACCAAGGCCATCTTCAAGGTCTACGTCGCGAGCCTGTACCTGCCGGCGAAGGCGACCGACCTCGCCGGCGTGCTGGCCAAGGGCCCGCGCCGGGTCCAGATGAGCCTGCTGCGCAACGTCTCCGCCGACGACCTGGTCGGCGCGCTGGTCGACGGCCTCAACGACAACAACTCGGCGGCGGAGATGGCGGCGGTCAAGGCGCAGACCGACCAGATGGTCTCGATCATGAAGGCGTTCAAGGAAGTGAAGGAGAAGGACGTCGTCACGCTCGATTTCGTCGACGGCGGGACGCAGATCGGCCTGAACGGCGCGGCCAAGGGGTCGATCGCCGGCGAGCCGTTCAACAAGGCGCTGATGCAGGATCTGGCTCGGCGACAAGCCGGTGCAGGCGGACCTCAAGAAGGCGATGCTCGGCGGCTGATCGCGCCGACCCGACTTCTGGCCCACCTGCGGGCATCCGGCTGCTCGCGGTCGGCGCCGACGGCCGGCTGACGCTGACCGACGATTTCCTGCGCAGCACGCTGCTGCGGCCGGAGCTCGCGCCCATTCGCCGAGTCGTGCCCGGCCGAGCTCGCGCTGCACGACCGGCTGGTCGCCGCGCCGCGCGCGGCCGTCGCCGAGGACGAGCTCGCGGCGCTCGCCGACGCGGACGCGCGCGAGAACTACGCGATCTGGCTGCGCTTCCGGTCCCGGCTGGCGCACGCGCCGTCGCTCGAGGCCGCGTACGTCGCGCTCTTCCGCGACGGCGTCGACGTGCCGCCGCTGTTCGTCCACCAGCTGACGCAGATCCTGCTGCGGCACATCCTCGGCGAGGCCGCCGACCCGATGCAGGCCCGCGTCGCCGAGATGCTGTTCCGCCCGCAGAAGATCGCGCGTCGCACGCCGACGGCGCGGTGATGGCGGCCGACGCGAGAGGCCGTCGAGCTCCTCGCGACGACCGGCGCGTTCGGCAGCCTGGGCGAGCTCCTGCGCGAGACGAACACGCGGCCGCGAAGCGCCGAGCTCGACGTCCTCGACGCCGCGAACGCGGCGGTCTACTGGGACCGCGACGAGCGCTTCGATCTCGCGGTGAGCCTCAACCGCGGGCAGCCGGCGCTCGCCGCGCTGTGCCGCGTCCTGGAGCGCTGGATCGCGCACTTCCTCGGGGTCGAGGTCGCGATCGCGCCGAAGCGCGAGATCGACGATCGCCGCTGGGTCTGGCACGTCGGGCTCGACGCCGAGGCGAGCGCGCTGCTGAACGACCTGTACAATCGCGTCGACGTCGAAGCGGAGCGGATGGCGCGCCTCCTGTGCCTGTTCGAGCTCACGTTCGCCGATCCCGCCGCGATGCGCCCCGCGATCGCCGGGCGGCCGGTCTACCTGGCGATGGCGATGGACGACGCGTCGCTGCTGAAGCTCAAGCCCCAGAACCTCCTGCTCAACCTGCCGCTCGCGCGGCTCCAGTGATCCCGGCAACGGAACATCGATGACGAAAGCGAAACTCCCGCGCGCCCGTGGACGGCGCTGATCTTCATCGTCGCGCTTGGCGGCGGCCGCGGCGCGCTCGCGCAGGCGCCGTCCACCACCTCCGGCGGCGTGACGGCCACGATAGGGGCGAAGCCATCGGCGGAGACGAACGCCCAGGCGGCCGGTGCGGGACCGGCGCGCCGGCGGCGCAGCCTGCCGCACCGCCGCCCGGCCTCGCGCAGTTCGCCTGGCTGGAGGGCTGCTGGCGCGGGGTGGTCGAACGACCGCGAGTTCCGCGAGCACTGGCTGCCGTTGCGCGGCGACCTGCTCGTCGGCGTCAGCCACACGGTGATGGAAGGCAAGACGGTGGGCTTCGAGTACCTGCGCATCGAAGGCCGCGGTCCGGACGTCTTCTACATCAACAGCACGCCCGGGCAGAAGGAGCTCGCGTTCAAGCTGGCCGAAGTCGCGACCGTCGGAGAACGGCGCCGTCGAGTTCCGGTTCGTCAACCCGGCCGTGCCGTTCCCGCAGAAGCTCGCGTACCGCCGGGCCGCGGAGGGGTGGCTCTACGCGTCGGTCGAAGGCAAGGTCAACGGCGTCGAGCGCAAGCTCGTCTACCCGATGCGGCACGTCGACTGCGAGTCCGGCGACCTCGTCACCAGGTGACGGCGCCGGCGGGCGTCGCGCCGCGCCCGGTCAGCGGCCGACGGACCGCGTCGACGCCGCGATTGGCGAGCGCGTCCGCGCGCTCGTTGCCGGGGTGCTCGTTGTGGCCCTTGACCCAGTGCCAGCGGATGCGGTGCTGCGCGGAGAGCGCGTCGAGCTCGCGCCAGAGCTCGGCGTTCTTGACCGGCTTCCGGTCGCTCGTCTTCCAGCCGTTGCGCTTCCAGCCGTGGATCCAGCTCTCGATGCCGTTCTTCACGTACTGCGAGTCGGTGTAGAGGTCGACGTCGCAGCTGCGCTTCAGGCTCTCCAGCGCGCGGATCACCGCCGTCAGCTCCATCCGGTTGTTGGTCGTGTGCGCCTCGCCGCCGAAGAGCTCGCTGCTCGCGCTCGCCCCATTCGAGCAGCGCGCCCCAGCCGCCGGGGCCGGGGTTGCCCTTGCACGCGCCGTCGGTGTGGATGCGTCGACGCGTCGCGGCGCGTCGTCGGCTCGCGTCATCTCGATGCTCTCATCCGCGCCTGCCGCGGCGCCGTCGCGAGGCCGTTCTTGCGCCGCTCCCAGGTCGGCGTGATCACGCGCATGCCGAGCGATCTTCTTGGTCGCGCGCAGGAAGTACACGCCGCCGGCGATCGGCCACCAGCGGTCGCCGGTCTGCTCGAAGAAGCCGCAGCGGCGCAGCCACTTCTCCTGCGCGAACGGCGGCACGTAGCAGTCGAGGCTGCCGCCGGTGACCTCGAAGCCGAGCAGCGCCAGCCAGTCCTTCAGCCGGTAGAGCGCGATGAAGCTGCCGTTCCACGGCGGCGTCTCGCCGCGGCCGAAATAGCGCTTGGCGCCGAACAGCGAGAACGGATTGAAGCCCGACGATCATCACCTGGCCCTCGGGATGCACGGTGCGGTAGACCTCGCGCAGCAGCTGGTGCGGCTCGTCGGTGAACTCGAGCGCGTGCGGCAGCACGATGAGGTCGAGCGAGTTCTCCGGGAACGGCAGCCAGTGCGCGATCGGCGAGCAGCTGCGCCGGCGGCTCGACGTCGACGGTCCAGCGCGTGGCGATCCGGCTCTGCGCGAGGAACGGGCACGCGGGCAGCCCGATCTGGATCGCGTGGAAGCCGAAGATGTCGGCGACGGTGCGGTCGAACTGCGCCTGCTCGCGCTCGAGCAGGTAGCGCCCGAGCGGCGTCGCGAACCATTCGGCGAGCGTCATTTGACACGGCTGTCCGGCGGCCGGGAAGATGCGTCCATGCCGGCGATTATCCCGATCCCCGCCTTCACCGACAACTACATCTGGCTGCTGCGCGAAGGCGTGCAACGCCGCCGTCGTCGATCCGGGCGATGCGGCGCCGGTGGCCGCCTTCCTCGACCGCGAGCGGCTCGCGCTGACGGCGATCATCAACACGCACCACCACGGCGATCACGTCGGCGGCAACGAGGACCTGCTCGCGCGCGGCGCGGTGCCGGTGTTCGGCCCGGCCGCGGGAGCGCATCCCCGGCATCACCCGCGGCCTCGCCGGCGGCGACACGATCGTCGTTCCCGGCATCGGGCTCGAGCTCGCGGTGCTCGACGTGCCCGGGCACACGGCCGGGCCACATCGCCTACTTCGGCGCGCGACGGCGGCGACGGCGCGCCGGTCGCGTTCGTCGGCGACACGCTGTTCGCGGGCGGCTGCGGCCGGCTGTTCGAAGGCACGCCCGCGCAGATGTCCGAATCGCTGTCGCGGCTCGCGGCGCTGCCGGGCGCGACGCGCGTCTACTGCGCGCACGAGTACACGCTCGCCAACCTGCGCTTCGCGCTCGCCGTCGAGCCCGGCAACGCCGCGCTGCGCGGCGCCAGGAGCGCGAGCAGGCGAAGCGCGACCGGGGCGAGCCGACGGTGCCGTCGACGATCGCCGACGAGCTCGCGACCAATCCCGTTCCTTCGCGCGGCGGTGCCCGAAGTGTTCGCCGCGGCCGCAGGCGCACGCGGGCCGCGCGCTCGCCGACGCCGGTCGAGGCGTTCGCCGCGCTGCGCGAGTGGAAGAACGCATTTCTGATCGGCGCGGTCGATTGACGGGGCCCGTCTCCGATCCCCGCCCACCTCCCCGGTCCCTCGAATTGCGCTCGCCGTTCTCCCGCCCTTGCCGTCGCCGTCGTTCGCGCTCGCGCTCGGCGGCTGCGCGACGCCGCCGCCGCCGTTGGAAGCGCCGGCGCCCGTCGCCGACGCCGCCGGCGCCGCCGCCGGTATCGCCGGCGCCCGCCGACACGGTCGCCGCGCCGGTCCGCCGACCCGTTCCCGCCCGGCGCCAGCGCGGATCTCGAGCCGCTGCCGCCGCCGGCCGAAGACCTGTGGGCGCGCATCCGCAAGGGCTACGGGATGCCCGACGCTCGACGATCCGTACGTGACCAAGTGGGAGGAGTGGTACTCGTCGCGGCCCGACTACGTCGCGCGGATGATCGATCGCAGCCGCCGCTACCTCTACTACATCGTCGTCGAGGTCGAGCAGCGCGGCATGCCGCTCGAGATCGCGCTGCTGCCGATGGTCGAGAGCGCGTACAACCCGATCGCGCTGTCGACCGCGCGCGCGGCGGGCATCTGGCAGTTCATGCCCGGGGACCGGCAAGGACTACGGCATGAAGCAGAACTTCTGGTTCGACTCGCGGCGCGACGTGATCGCGGCCACCGACGGCGCGCTCGCGTACCTGCAGAAGCTCTACGGCGCAGTTCAACGACTGGCAGCTGGCGCTCGCCGCCTACAACTGGGGCGAAGGCAACGTCGCGCGCGCGATCGAGCAGCAACCAGCGGGCGGGCAAGCCGACCGATTACGCGAGCCTCGCGATGCCCGACGAGACGCGCAATTACCTGCCCAAGCTGCAGGCGATGAAGAACATCGTCAGCGATCCGGCCCGGTACAACCTCGAGCTCGCCGACATTCCCGACGCGCCGTACTTCGCCGTCGTCAAGACGACCCGGCAGATGGACATGAAGCGCGCGGCCGAGCTCGCCGAGATGTCGGTCGAGGAGTTCCAGTACCTCAATCCGCACCACAACCGGCCGGTGATCGCCGGCGCCGACGAATACGCGATCCTGCTGCCGATCGACAAGGCCGAGGTCTTCGCGGCCAAGCTCGACCTGACCGACCAGCCGCTCGTCTCGTGGCAGGCCTATCGCGCTGCGCCCCGGCGAGACGCTGCCGCAGGTCGCGGCGCGAGTTCGGCATGCCGGTCGAGACGCTGCGCGCGGTCAACGGCATCGGCGCGAAGGCGCGCGTGCCGGTCGGGCACACGCTGCTGGTGCCGTCGCAGCGGCCTACGCCGCGAGTCCGAGGCGTCGCTGACGAGCGCCGTGTTCACGACGGTGCCGCAGGGGCGCACGTTCTACTACAGGGTCAATCGCGGCGACACGCTGGACGGGCATCGCGGCGCGCTTCGCGGTGACGACGGCGGACCTGCGCCGCTGGAACAACCTCGGCCACCGGAGCCTCGCCGCCGGCCAGCAGCTGCGCATCACCAGCGACCTCGCGCCGAACGCGGCGCGGGCGAAGCGCGCGAGCGGAGGCCAGGGCAAGGTCGCGCCGGCGAAGGCCGTGCCGGCGAAGAAGGCCGCACGGCGGCGAAACCGGCGGCCAAGTCGAAGGCGGGCACGTCGAGCGGGAAGCCGCCGGCGAAGGCCGCGGCGAAGCCCTCGCGCTGATCTCGGCGGGCGAAAAAAAACAGGCGACGTGCGGTGACGTCGCCTGTCTTGCGGCCCGTCGCGGTGGCGGGCCCCGGTTGCGGCAGATTACTTCTTCTTCGCCGCCTTCTTCGCCGCCTTCTTCTTCGGGGCCGCCTTCTTCGCGGCCTTCTTCGCCGGCTTCTTCGCCGCGGCCTTCTTCTTCGGGGCCGCCTTCTTCGCGCGCCTTCTTCGCGGGCTTCTTCTTCGCCGCGGCCTTCTTCTTCGGGGCCGCCTTCTTCGCGCCTTCTTCGCGCGGCTTCTTCTTCGCCGCCGCCTTCTTCGCCGGCTTCTTGGCCGCAGTCTTCTTCGCCGCCTTCTTCGCGGCTTCTTCGCCGCCGCCTTCTTCTTCGGCGCAGCCTTCTTCGCCGCGGGCTTCTTCTTCGCGGCCGCCTTCTTCGGCGCGCGGGGCCGCGGGAGCGGCGGGGGTCATCATGGGCTGATATCAGCCATCTTCATTTCTCCTGTCTGAGTTGCTGTAACTGTTATGGTGCTTCTACGACTTTGCAGGTGTCGCGGGAGTCATCGTTCGCAACTTCAAACTCTTGACAAACCCTCTTTCACCTGCTGCCTGAATTCTAGCCACATTTTTTTCAATTGCAAGAACTTGTTGACGTTTGCGCGCGCGCGCAAATCGTCGTGTTGCGAATTCGCACGCGCGACAAAACGCGCGGCGATGCGATCACGGCAGCGTCGACTCGCGCGCGAAAAGCTCGCCGACGCTTTCGCGCGCACGCGCGACGTGCACGCGCTCGCCGTCGACGATGATCTCGCAGGCGCGCGGCCGCGAGTTGTAGTTGGAGCTCATCACGAAGCCGTACGCGCCGGCGGCGCGCACCGCGATGAGATCGCCCGCCGCGAGCGAGAGCTCGCGATCGCGGGCGATGAAGTCCGCGCTCTCGCAGACGGGGCCGACGATCTGCCAGCGCAGCGGCGGCGCGCCGCGCGGCGACACCGTCTCGACCGCGTGGAACGCGTCGTACAGCGCGGGGCGGATCAGGTCGTTCATCGCCGCGTCGACGATCGCGAAATTGCGCTCGCGCCCGGGCTTCAGGTAGGTGACGCGGGTCAGCATCACGCCGGCGTCGCCGACGAGCCGGCGCCCGGGCTCGAGCAGCAGCGTCTCGGGCCGGCCGCGGAAGACGTCGCGCAGCATCGCGGCGTAGTCGCCGACGGGCAGCGGCACCTCGTCGCCGTAGCGGATGCCCAGCCCGCCGCCCATGTCGACGTGGTGGAGCGCGATGCCGTCGCGCTCGAGGTCCTCGACCAGGCCGCGCACCTTGAGCGCGGCCTCGCGGTGCGGGTCGAGGTCGCCGATCTGCGAGCCGATGTGGATGTCGATGCCGCGGACGGCGACGTGCGGCAGCGCGGCGGCGCGCGCGTAGAGGCCGCGCGCCTCGTCGAAGGCGACGCCGAACTTGTTCTCCTTGAGGCCCGTCGAGATGTACGGGTGCGTCTTCGGATCGACGTCGGGATTGACGCGGAACGACACGGGCGCCATCCGGCCCAGCCGGCCGGCGACGCGGTCGAGCGTCTCGAGCTCGGCGGCCGACTCGACGTTGAAGCACAGGATCCCGGCCTCGAGCGCGGCCTTCATCTCGGGCTCGGTCTTGCCGACGCCGGAGAACACGACCTTCGCCGGATCGCCGCCGGCCGCGATCACGCGCGCGAGCTCGCCGCCGGAGACGATGTCGAAGCCGCTGCCCAGCCGCGCGAACAGGTTCAGCACGGCGAGGTTCGAGTTCGCCTTCATCGCGTAGCAGACGAGGTGCGGGGTGCCGGCGAACGCCGCGTCGTATTCGCGCCAGGCGCGCTCCAGCGCGGCGCGCGAGTAGACGAAGCACGGCGTGCCGTGGCGCGCGGCGATGGCGGCCAGCGGCACGCCCTCGACCCAGAGCTCGCCGTCGACGCGGGCGAACGCGCTCACGTCACTCGCTTCTCGGGGACGGCCGGGCCGGCCGCGGGCGCGGCATCCTTCGCGGCCTCGGGCGCCGCAGGCGCGGGCGACGCGGCGGCGGGCGGCGTCGCGGCCGGGGCCGGCGCGGGGGCAGCTTCAGCGGCCCCTTGATGCCGCAGCCGGCGAGCATCGCGGCCGCGAGCAGGATCGCGGCCACCGCGGCAAGGGGGCGTGGGTTCGCGGCGAATTCACGTAACATTGCGCCGGAATCGTAACATGCGGACCACGGGTCGTCGTCCGCAACGACACCGACATCGAGCGCCGCCATGACCACCGAAAGCGAATTCCTCCGCGCCGCAGACACGACCCTCGCCGCGATCGGCGCCGCGCTCGACGCCGCCCTCGCGGACTCCGACGTCGACCTCGACTGGAGCCTCAACGACGGCATCCTCGAGATCGAGTGCGGCGACGGCAGCAAGCTGATCGTCAACCGGCACGTGCCCAATCGCGAGATCTGGGTCGCCGCGCGCGCCGGCGGCTTCCACTACCGCGCCGTCGACGGGCGCTGGCGCGACACGCGCGCGGACGCCGAGCTCGGCGCGGCGCTGGCGGCGCTGCTGCAGGCGCAGGCCGGCCTCGCCGTCGACCTGCCCGGGCTCGCCGCGCCCGGGTGAGCCCGAAGGGCCGCCCCAAGGGCGAACACCGGAGTGCGCAGCACGAAGGCAGCCGAGTGAGCGGCCGGCTACGCTTCCAGCAGCGCCGTCCAGTCGCCGAGCGCGCGGCGCGCCGACGCGTGGCCGGGAAAGAGCGCCTCGACGACCGCCCAGAAGCGGGCCGAGTGATTGAGCTCGACGAGGTGCGCGACTTCGTGCGCGATCACGTAGTCGGCGAGATCGGGCGGCAGCTGGACCAGCCGCCAGTTCAGCCGGATCTCGCCCTTGTGGTTGCAGCTGCCCCATTCGCTGCGGGCGTTCGACAGCCGCAGCGGCGGCAGGACCGCGCGGATCCGCGCGGAATACGCGGCCACGCGCGGCGTGACGGTCGCCAGCGCCTCGTCCTTCAGCCAGCGGACGACGTCGGTGGCGATCGCGCGCTCGTCCTCCGGCTGCGGGTGCAGCACCTTGAGGTGGAAGAGGTCGACGGCGATCGACGTCGTGCGCGCCGGCAGGACGGCGAGCGTGTGCTCGCTGCCGCGGTAGAGGATCGGCGCGCCGCTCTTCCACTCGCGCGGCAGCGCGTCGCGGCGGCGGGCGCGCCATTCGGCCAGCGTGCGCACGATCCACGCGGCGCGCTCGGTGAGCGCCGCCTCGATCTCGCGGATCGTCACCCAGCGGGACGCGCGCACGGTGAGGCCGGCGAGGCCGATCTGCATGCCGATCGTGCGGCGCCGCGCGCGGATCAGGCGGTAGTCGACGATCTCGCCGGCGAGCGCGATGCGCCGCGGCTGGCCTTCGTCGACCAGCTTCACGCGCGCCCCCTCACATCCAGGGCTTCCCGAGGCGGGCGACCTCGTCCTCGATCCAGGTCTCGACCTCGTTGGTGAGGGCCTGCGCCGTCTTGCCCGCGGGCGTGATCGGCTTGCCGAACGAGATCGTCACGGTCCCGGGCCGCTTCCCGAACGTGCCCTTGGGCCACAGCCAGCCGGCGTTGTGCGCGACCGGCACGATCGGCACGCCGAGCTCGATCGCGAGGCGGGCGCCGCCGGTCTTGTACTTCGCGCGCGTGCCCGCCCGGATCCGCGTGCCTTCCGGATAGACGACGAACCAGAAGCCCTGCTTGAAGCGCTCGCGGCCCTGCGTGACGATCTGCTGCATCGCGTCGGTGCCGGCCTTGCGGTCGATGGTGATCGGCGAGGCGAGCGCGAACGCCCAGCCGAAGACCGGCAGCGACAGCAGCTCCTTCTTGGCGACGAACGACAGCGGCGGGAAGAACATGTGCAGCGCCAGCGTCTCCCACGTCGAGCTGTGCTTCGACATCACGATGTGCGGCGGCACGCTGACGCCGTGCGGGATGTTCTCGGCGCCGACGACGCGGTGGCGGATGCCGCAGATCCAGCGCGCGCCCCAGAGGTTGAGGCGGCACCAGACGCTGATGAAGTTGAACCGCGGCCGCGGCGGCAGCCAGGCCATCAGCAGCACCAGCGTCGCCCAGACGACGGTGACGACGACCTGGTAGACGGCGAAGATCAGCGCGCGGAGGTTGTTCATGCGCGAACCGCGTTCGCTTCGGGGGCCTTCATCTCACTCGCCGGCGAGCAGCGTCGACGCGGCGAAGGCGAGGTCGGGACAGATCACCGTGTCCGGCGGGTACTCGCCGTGGCGCAGCGTCTTCTCGCCCTTGCCGGTCAGCACCAGGATCGGCTGCGCGCCGACGGCGGCGGCGGCCTGCAGGTCGCGCAGCGAGTCGCCGACGCAGGGCACGCCGGCGAGGTCGACGCCGAAGCGCAGCGCGATCTCCTTCAGCATGCCGGTCTTGGGCTTCCGGCAGTCGCACATCGAGTCGCCGGTGTGCGGGCAGTAGAACAGCGCGTCGACGCGCCCGCCGACCAGCGCCAGCGCCTTGTGCATCTTCTCGTGGATCGCGTTCAGCGTCGCCATGTCGAACAGCCCGCGGCCGATGCCCGACTGGTTGGTGGCGATGACGACGCGGTAGCCGGCGTGGTTGAGGCGGGCGATCGCCTCGAGGCTGCCGGGGATCGGCCGCCACTCGTCCGGCGTCTTGATGAACTGGTCGCTGTCGCGATTGATGACGCCGTCGCGGTCGAGGATGATCAGCTTGATCGCCCGCTTCGGCGCCACCGCTTCGGAGGCGAGCTGGACCATGCGCGTTCAGCCCGCGAGCTTCGAGATGTCGGCGACGCGGTTCATCGCCTGGGCGACCCCGCGCAGCAGCGCGAGCCGGTTGGCCCGCACGCCGGCGTCCTCGGCCATCACCAGCACGTCGTCGAAGAAGCGGTCGACGACCGGCCGCGACGTCGCGAGCGCCATCAGCGCCCCGGTGTAGTCGCGCTCGACGAAGTGCGCGTCGATGACCGGGATCGAGCTTCTGGAAGGCGAGGTAGAGGTCGAGCTCGGCGCCGGCGGCGAGCCGGCCGCGGTCGACGGCGACCGCCGCCTCGCTGCCGGACTTCCGCAGGATGTTGACGATCCGCTTGTTGGCGGCGGCGAGCGCGTCGGCTTCCGGCAGCTCGCCGAAGGCCTTGACGGCCTCGGTGCGCGCGGGCACGAGGTCGAGCCGCTCGGGGCGCTGGCACAGCACCGCCTCGACCTGGTTCGCCGTGTAGCCGAGGTCGCGCAGGTAGCCGCGCAGGCGGTCGTAGACGAACTCCGCGAGCTCGGCGCGCGCATCCTTCACCGCGTCGATGCCGGCGAAGGTGGCGAACGCGGCGTCGACGAGCTCGGGCAGCGTGACCGCGAGCTGCCGCTCGATCAGGATGCGGATGACGCCGATCGCGTGGCGGCGCAGCCCGAACGGGTCGCGGTCGCCGGTCGGCAGGGCGCCCACGCCGAACATGCCGGCGAGCGTCTCCAGCTTGTCGGCGAGCGCCACCGCCTGCGCGACCGGCCCCTCGGGCAGCGCGTCGCCGGCGAAGCGCGGCCAGTAGTGCTGCTCGATCGCCGCGGCCACGGCCGCGCTCTCGCCGTCGTGCTCGGCGTAGTAGCGGCCCATCAGCCCCTGCAGTTCCGGGAACTCGCCGACCATGTCGGTGACGAGATCGGCCTTGGCGAGCAGGGCGGCGCGCGTCGCGGCGGCGCCGTCGGCGCCGATCAGCGCGGCGATCCGCCCGGCGAGCACCTCGACGCGGCCGATGCGATCCTGCTGGCTGCCGAGGCGGTTGTGATAGACGACGCTGCCGAGCTTCGGCAGCCGCGTCTCGAGCCGGGTCTTGCGGTCCTGGTCGAAGAAGAACCGCGCGTCGGCCAGCCGCGCGCGCAGCACGCGCTCGTTGCCGCCGACGATCGCCGACGGGTCGGCGGTCTCGAGGTTGCTGACGACGAGGAAGCGGTTGACGAGCTTCCCGCCGGCGTCGGCGAGCGCGAAGTACTTCTGGTTCTGCTGCATCGTCAGGATCAGGCACTCCTGCGGCACCGCCAGGAACGCCGGGTCGAAGCTGCCGGCGTAGACGGCCGGCCACTCGACCAGCGAGGTCACCTCGTCCAGCAGCGCGTCGGGCATGATCGGGTGCAGGCCCGGCCCCGCCGCCGCGGCCGCGCCGCGAGCGCGCGCGACGATCTTCGCGCGGCGCTCGGCGAAGCTCGCGATCACCTTGCCCTCGGCCGCGAGCGTCTCCTCGTAGGCGTCGGCGGTCGCGACGGCGATGTCGCGGCGGCCGAGGAAGCGGTGGCCGTCGGTCGACGCGGCCGGCCTCGAGCCCGAGCGCGGTCACCGGCACGACGTCGGCGCCGTGCAGCGCCAGCAGCCGGTGCGCGGGCCGGACGAACTTGCACCGTCGTGCCGTCGGCGCGCTGGTAGCTCATCACCTTCGGGATCGGCAGCTTCGCGAGCGTGTCGTCGAGCGCCGCCTGCAGGCCGGCCGCGAGCGGCTTGCCCTTCGCGATCGAGTACAGGAACAGCGCCTCGGCCTTGCCGTCGGACTCGCGCGTCAGGCGGTCGGGGCCGGAGGCGACCTCGGGCCACTGGTCGGCGAGGTGCGCGCGGCCGAGCCCGGCGAGGCGCTTCCTGCAGCGCCGCGGTCGGGCGGCCGTCGGCGTCGAGCGCGACGGTCGCCGGCATCAGCTTCTGCGTGAACGGCTGGTCCGGCGACACCGGCAGCACGTGGGTGATCTTCACCGCCAGCCGGCGCGGCGTCGCATACGGCGTCGCGACGCTCGCCGTCTGCAGGAAGCCGCGGTCGCGCAGCCCGTCGGCGAGCCCTGCCGCGAACGCCTCGCCCAGCAGCTTCAGCGCCTTCGGCGGCAGCTCCTCGGTGAAGAGCTCGACCGTCAGCGCCGCCCGGTCAGGGTCAGCACCTTTCCGGCGCTCACGGACTGAGGTCGGCACCACTTCCGGGGGCGCTCATGCGGCCGCCTTCGCCGCGGCGGCGCCCAGCATCGGGAAGCCCAGCGCCTCGCGCGAGTCGTAGTACGCCTGCGCCGACCAGCCGCGACAGCGTGCGGATGCGGCCGATGTAGGCGGCGCGCTCGGTGACCGAGATCGCGCCGCGGGCATCGAGCAGGTTGAACGTGTGCGCGGCCTTGAGGATCATCTCGTAGCCGGGCAGCGCCAGCTTCGCCTCCAGCAGCCGCTTCGCCTCGCCCTCGAAGAACGTGAAGAGCTCGAACAGCTTCGGCGCGTTCGAGTGCTCGAAGTTGTACGTCGACTGCTCGACCTCGTTCTGGTGGTAGACGTCGCGGTAGGTGAGCTGCCGCGTCGACGCCGTGCTCCTGCCACTCGGTCCAGACGAGGTCGAACACGTTCTCCTTGCCCTGCAGGTACATCGCCAGCCGCTCGAGGCCGTAGGTGATCTCGCCGGTGATCGGGTGGCAGTCGAGGCCGCCGACCTGCTGGAAGTAGGTGAACTGCGTGACCTCCATGCCGTTCAGCCACACTTCCCAGCCGAGGCCCCAGGCGCCCAGCGTCGGGTTCTCCCAGTCGTCCTCGACGAAGCGCACGTCGTTCTTCTTCGAGGTCGAAGCCGAGCGCCTCGAGCGAGCCGAGGTACAGGTCGAGGATGTCCGGCGGCGACGGCTTCAGCACGACCTGGTACTGGTAGTAGTGCTGCATCCGGTTCGGATTCTCGCCGTAGCGGCCGTCCTTGGGCCGGCGCGACGGCTGCACGTACGCGGCGCGCCACGGCTCCGGGCCGATCGCGCGCAGGAACGTCGCCGTGTGCGAGGTGCCGGCGCCGACCTCCATGTCGTAGGGCTGCAGCAGCGCGCAGCCCTGGCGGTCCCAGTAGTCCTGGAGCTTGAGGATGAGTTGCTGGAAAGTGAGCATCGGCGCGCGGCCGGAACCGCGGCGCCGGCAGTCGGACGGCGAAGGCCGATCATTTTACCGGCATCCCCGCGCCCCTGGCGAAAGGCAGTGCCGTACGGCCCGGTCCGCGCGCCCGCGCCCGAGCAGCCACGCGACGAGCGAGCAGCGCGGCGGCGGCGGACGAGCGGCAGCGCGTCGCCCCAGCGCACGTACGGCGTCATGCCCTGCCGGCCCGCGACCTCGACCTCGAGGATGCCGCGCGTGAACCAGGGCAGCCGCGCGAGCTCGCGGCCGCGGTGGTCGATCGCCGACGTGATGCCGGTGTTGGTCGCGCGCAGCATCGGGCGGCCGGACTCGAGCGCGCGCATCGCGGCGATCTGGTTGTGCTGCTCGGCGGCGAGCGAGCGGCCGTACCACGCGTCGTTGGTGACGTTGACGAGCAGCGTCGCCGCGGCCGCGGCGCGCCGCAGCTCGTCGCCGAACGCGTCCTCGTAGCAGATGTTGACGGCCACGCGCTCGCCGGCGGCCTCGAACGGCGGCTGGTCCTCGGCGCCCGGGCGTCTGGTCCGCGAGCGGGATCGCGAGCACCGAGCGGATGAACCAGCCGACGATCGCGCTCGAGCGGGATCGATCTCGCCGAACGGCACGAGGTGGCGCTTGCGGTAGAGCTGCACGTCGTTGGTGCCGAGCGACAGCACGCTGTTGTAGTAGCGCGGCTCGGCGCGTCCGGGCAGCGGCGGATCGGCGTGAACATGCCGGCCAGGACGTCGCCGTTGCGCGCGGCGGCCGTGCGCGCGAGCTCCAGCAGCACCGGCTGCGGCACTTCGTCGGCGAACATCGGGAACGCGCTCTCGGGCAGCACGACGAGGCGCCCGCGGGCGACGCGTCGGCGAGGTCGACGTAGAGCGCGAACGTCTCGTCGCGGAGCCCGGCGCTCGAACTTGACGTCCTGCGGGAAGTTGCCCTGCACCAGCGAGACCGCGACCGGCGCGCCGGCGGGCGCCGTCCAGTCGACGCTGCGCGAGCATCGCGCCGCCCGCCGCCGAGCATCGGCCAGGCCGGCGACGAGCGCGACCGCGCGGCCGCGGCCGGCCCCGCGGTGATCGCGTCGATCGCGAGTGCCAGCGCTCCCGCGCACAGCGCGACCGCGAGCGTGACCAGGAAGACGCCGCCCAGCGGCGCGAAACCCGCGAGCGGGCTGGCGGTGCCCGCCGGCGGCGGCAGCTGCGCGTAGCCGAGCGAGAGCCACGGAAAGCCCGTGTAGCCGGTGCCGCGCGCCCATTCGGCAGCGGTCCACAGCGCCGCCGCGGCGAGCGCGCGCGCGACGAGCCCGGCGCGCGTCGCGCGCGCGCGACACAGCCGGCCGAGCGCCGGAAAGAGCGCGAGGTAGGCGCAGAAGCCGCCGTCCCGATCGCCGCCAGCACCGCGGGCATGCCGCCGAAGGTGTTGAGCGCGATGTAGACCCACGACGCGCCGGCGAGGAACAGGCCGATGCCGAAGGCGAAGCCCAGCCCCGCCGCGGCGCGCGCGCTGGTCGCGGCGCAGCCACAGCGCGAACAGCAGCGCCAGCGTGACGACCGGGACGCCGGGCGCGCCGAAGGGCGCGAAGCCGAAGACGGTCGCCGCCCCGGCGAGGCCCGCCAGCACCCGCTGCAGGACGTGCGCCGGCATCATCGCCGCTGCGGCGGCATCGCCCGCGGCGTCACCCGCGGCGCGGGCCCGCGACCGGCGCCGCGGTCGACGCGGACGGCCCGGACGGCTCGCCACCGCCGCTCGGCCGCGCCCGACGGCGAGCGCACGCGCTCGACGTCGAGCGTGTGCAGGCGGCGGCTGTCGGCGCGCACGACGCGGAAGCGGTAGTCGCCGATGACCGCCGATCTCGCCGCGCTTGGGCAGGCGGCCGAAGGCCTGCAGCACGAGGCCGCCGACGGTGTCGAACTCGTCGTCGGCGAAGTCGGTGCCGAAATGGGCGTTGAAGTCGGCGATCTCGGTCTGCGCCTTGACCCGGTGCCGCCCTCCGGCCTCGGCGATGATGTTGTCCTCGTTCTCGTCGAAGTCGTACTCGTCCTCGATGTCGCCGACGATCTGCTCGAGCACGTCCTCGATGGTGACGAGGCCCGACACGCCGCCGTATTCGTCGACGACGATCGCCATGTGGTTGCGGTTGGCGCGGAACTCGCGCAGCAGCACGTTGAGGCGCTTCGACTCGGGCACGAACACCGCCGGCCGCAGCGTGTCCTTCAGGTCGAAGGCCTCGGGGTTCGCGTAGTAGTTGAGCAGCTCCTTCGCGAGCAGGATGCCGACGACGTCGTCCTTGTTCTCGCCGATCACCGGGAAGCGCGAGTGCCGCGTCTCGATCACCAGCGGCATGAAGTCGGCGGGGTCGTCGTCCTCGCCGACGACGTCCATCTGCGAGCGCGGGATCATGATGTCGCGCACCGTCATCTCGGACACCGACATCACGCCCTCGATCATCGACAGCGCGTCGCCGTCGAGGAGCTTGCGCTCGAACGCGCCGTGCAGGAGCTCGAGCAGCTCCTCGCGGTCCTCGGGCTCGCGGGTCAGGAACGCCGACAGCCGCTCGAGCAGCGTCGGCTTGGGGCTTTCGTTGTCGCGGTCGTCGTCCATCGTCGGGCGGGTCGTCACGCGCGGCCGGGGCGGCCCGTCTCGCTCATGGCGGAGGCGTACGGATCGGGCACGCCGAGCGCCGCGAGGATCGCGGTCTCGCGCCGCTCCATCGCGCGGGCCGCGCGGGGCCGTTCGTGGTCGTAGCCTTGCAGGTGCAGCATGCCGTGGACGACGAGGTGCGCGCAGTGGTGGCGGAGCGTCCTGCCCTCCGCCTTCGCCTCCCGCCGCAGCACCGGTGCACAGAGGACGATGTCGCCATCGAAGGCGGCGGCGTCATCGTACACGAACGTGAGCACGTTGGTGGCGTAGTCGCGGCCGCGGTAGGTGGCGTTCAGGCGCCGCCCCTCGCGCTCGCCGACGAAGCGCAGCGTGACGCGGGCGTCGCGCTCCAGCGCCGCGCGCGCCCAGCGGCGCAGCGCGGAGACGGCGGGCAGCGCGGCCGGCGACACCGCGTACTGGACCGCGAGCCGGAGGCGGGGCGGACGCGCCGCGCGCGGCGCCGGTTGCGCAGCGGGCATCGCGCGCGGTCAGCCCGCGGCCTTGCCGGCTGCCTTGCCCGCGGCGTCGCGCTCGTAGGCGTCGACGATCTTCTGCACCAGCGGATGGCGGACGACGTCGGCGCTGGTGAAGCGGGTGAAGGCGATGCCGCGCACGCCGGCCAGGATGCGGTCGGCCTCGATCAGCCCGCTCTTCTGGCCGCGCGCGAGGTCGATCTGCGTGACGTCGCCGGTGATCACCGCGCGCGTGCCGAAGCCGATCCGCGTCAGGAACATCTTCATCTGCTCGGGCGTCGTGTTCTGCGCCTCGTCGAGGATGATGAACGAGTGGTTGAGCGTGCGCCCGCGCATGTAGGCGAGCGGCGCGATCTCGATCGTGCCGCGCTCGAACAGCTTGCCGGTCTTGTCGAAGCCCATCAGGTCGTACAGCGCGTCGTAGAGCGGGCGCAGGTACGGGTCGACCTTCTGCGCGAGGTCGCCGGGCAGGAATCCCAGCCGCTCGCCGGCCTCGACCGCCGGGCGCACGAGCACCAGCCGCTTGACCGCGTCGCGCTCGAGCGCGTCGACGGCGCAGGCGACGGCGAGGTAGGTCTTGCCGGTGCCGGCGGGACCGATGCCGAACGTGATGTCGTGTTCCTGGATGTCCTTCAGGTACAGCGTCTGGTTCGGCGTGCGGCCGTGCAGGTCGGCGCGGCGGGTGCGCAGCGCGCTCGCCGCCTCGGCCTCGGGCGCCGCCCCGGCCGCCCCTGCCGCTCCCGCTCCCGCGGCGGGCTGCGCGGAGAGCTCGATCAGGCCAAGCTGGATGTCGTCGATCGACAGCGGCTTTTCCGCGGCCGCGTAGAAGCGCTGCAGCGCCTGCGGCGGCCCGCGTCGTCTGCGCCGGCGTGCCGGTCAGCGTGAACGTCTCGCCGCGCCGCCCGATCGTGACGTCGAGCGCCGCTTCGATCTGGCGCAGGTTCGCGTCCAGCGGGCCGCAGAGATTGGCGAGCACGCGGTTGTCGAGCGGGGAGAGCGCGAGCCGCCGCTGCCCGCGCGCCGCCCGCCGGGGGGCGGGATCGGAACTTTCGCGTTTCATCGCTGCATTGTGGCCCCGGGAGGCACGGGCTTGTCAACGCCGCGGGAGCGAGGGGGCTCCACGGTCGCTGCCGGTTCCTAGACTCCCTGCCGCGTCAGCTGCGCCTTCAGCGCCTCGTCGAGCGTGGACAGCGTCTCCTCCAGGTGCGCCCGGGCCTCGGGCGAAAAGCCGCCTTTCGCCTGCGCCGCCGCGACCTCGGTGCGCAGCAGCCGCGCCTCGTACGCGCAGCTGGCTGCGCGCGTCCGCGGGCATCGAGCCCGACGGCCGGACCAGCGCCGACGCGATCCGGTTCACGTGCTCGCGCTGCAGGTTGCGCCGGAAGAGATCGATGTCGCGACCGGTCTTCAGCTCGCTCCAGATCGCCTGGTGCAGGCCGGCGTAGAGCTCGGAGAGCCGGAACGCCTGCGCGGGCTTCGGCAGCTTCGCCTGGCTGTCGAGGATGCGCTGCGCGACGGTGTCGGAGAGGAGCTGGTTCAGCACGCTCTTCTGGATCGCGAGCACCTGCGTGGGCAGCGAATAGTCGATGCCCGGCACCGTCAGCCCGACGTCGAAGATGTCGTCGCGGTCGAGGTAGTCCTGCGTCAGCCGCTGCATGAACTCCGGCTTGAAGTGGAAGCTGTCGAACGAGAACAGGCCGGACGCCAGCAGCGCCAGCGCGTCGCGCTGCTTCTGCGGCGGCGATCGGGTACAGCGGCGGCCGCGGCGAGCCCGCGTGATCGCGCACGACGGTGAGGCCGCCGACGTAGCGCGCGGCGATCAGCGACGACGTGCCGACGACCGTCAGGCTGCGGCCGACGTTGCGGCGCAGGATCGAGTAGTCCTGGCCGGGCTTGAGCTCGCGGTCCTGCCAGCGCTCGATCAGCTCGCGGGCGAGCTGGATGCGGCGGGCGACGAACTCCAGCGGGTCGCGGCCGAGGTCGCCCATGCTCGCGTCGGGGTCGATCCCGGCGCCGGCGTCCTCGTCGGTCGAGTACGCGAGCAGGGGCTCGGTGTTGCGCGCCGCGATGCGCTGCGAGCTCGGCGGCCTCCTCGGCCGGGGCGATCTCCTTGTAGCCGTACTCGATCGCCCAGTAGTCGTAGGGCCCGAGCGTGCCCATCGCGTAGGCGCCCTGCCGCTCGCCCGGCAGCGCGATGTTGATCGCGTTGTACTCCATCACCGAGCCGGCGATGCCGTTCGCGCGCGTGAACTCGGGATCGGCGAGCTCGGCCAGCGCATAGACGGTCGACGCGCGGAAGTTGTGGCGCAGGCCCGAGCGCATGGCCGACCTCGTGCATCACGACGTCCTTCAGGTCCTCGAGCACGAACTGCTCGGCCTCGGGGCTGTCGGGCTCGATCAGGCCGCGCGCCTCGAGCAGGTCGAGCGCGAAGCCGAGCTCGACGGCGGCGAAATCGGCGTGCTGGCAGGTCATGTCGTGGCGGCGGCCGAACGGGGTGATCGGCTGCGGGACGAGCTCGATGCGCTGGATGCGCCGGTTGCGCAGCCGCACCGGGTCGATGCCGATGTCGGCGTCGAGGATCTCGCCGGTGCGCGGGTCGGACTGCGACGGGCCGATGCCGCCGAACTGCGGCCGGGCGGTCACCATCCAGCGGATCGACGCGTGCCGCGCGTCGATCGTCTCCCAGTCGGCGTCGGCGGGCTGGATCTTCGCCTGCACGGCGTCCTTGAAGCCGATGCGCTCGAACGCCTTGTTCCACTCGACGACGCCGGCGACGATCGTGTCGCGGTAGCGCTCCGGGATGTTGCGGTCGAGCCAGAACACGATCGGCTGCTTCGGCTCGGAGAGCGCGGCCGCCGGGTCCTTCTTCTCGAGCCGCCAGCGCTTGATGTAGTTGACGCGCGGCGTCAGCGCGGTGTCGGTCGGTGTAGTCGAAGCGCCAGGTGCCGAAGTAGCCGACGCGGTCGTCGGCGACGCGCGGGGGCATCGGCGTCTCGGGCAGCTTGGCGAAGTTGTAGTACCAGCCGAGGAAGAGGCTCCGGATGTCGGGCACCGTGGCGGGCGGCGGCGTGAACGGCGTCGCGCCGGGGATGGCAGGCGGCTGCGCCACCCGCGACAGCGCGTAGTGGGCGTTGACGTTGAACGCGGTGAGCTCGGGCGTCGATGCGGAACTTCGTGATGCTCGAGTTGCGCGCGTCGAACGAATACGACTGCCGGTACGTGCGCTCGAGGTCGCCGTTGGCGCCGGGGATGTCGGCGAGCAGCAGCGCGTTGGCCTCGATCAGCACCGACTTGCGCTCGGGGTGCGGCTGCGACACGATCGCCGCGGTCGACGAGCAGGCTGTCCGAGAACGCCTCGCGCACCGCCAGCGCCTGCGGCGTCTTCGGCTGCGCGAAGTAGCGCGAGTTGAGCGCGATCAGCTGCACCTGCGTGCCGACCTTGCGGAAGGCGACGAGGTGGCTGTCGTCCATCAGGCCGCCGAAGAAGTACTTCTCGCCGAGCCCCGTGCTGCAGGTTGACCGAGAAGAAGTACGGCGTGTCGAACTGCTCGGGCGCGATCTCGAGCCAGATCTTCTCGTCCTTCTGCCAGACGCGGAACAGCCCCGCCGTCTCCTTCGCGTCCTTGATCACCTCGGCGAACGGCTTCGGACTCCCGGCGGTCGCGGCCGCGGCGCCGGCAGCGGCGGTCCCTCCGCTCGAGGGCGTGGTCGCCGCGCTCGCGCTGCCGGCGGCCCCCGGCGCCGCGGCGCCCGCGGCAGCGGCGGACCCGGCGCCGGACCCGGCCGCCGGTGCGGTCGCGCACCCGGACAGGACGAGGCCCAGCGCCACGGCCAGCATCGCGCCGGCGATCGAAGACGGAGGGACTGCGGATCGGACATGAAGTACCTCGGGTCAGGACCGGCCGCCGAGGGCATCGCCGCGGGCAGGGCGACGCACGGCACGGTGCATGCAGGCGACGGACGGCACGACGGTTCAGGCGGCCGCGCTCGCGATCTCGCCGCGCAGCGAATGCGGGTAGGCGACGGTGATCGTGACGTCGACGTAGCGGCCGATCAATCCCGGATCGCCGGCGAAGTTGACGACGCGGTTGTTGTCGGTGCGCGCGGCGAGGTCGGCCGGGTCGCTTGACCGCGCGGCCGGTGACGAGCACGCGCTGGCGCGTCCCGACCATCGCGGCGCTGTGCTCGCGATACTGGCCGTCGAGCAGCGTCTGCAGCCGCTCGAGGCGCCGCTGCGCCACGTCGGGCGGCACGGTGTCGGCGAGCTCGGCCGCGGGCGTGCCGGGCCGCGCGCTGTAGGCGAAGCTGAACGCGCCGTCGAAGCCGACGTCGTCGACGAGCTTCATCGTCTGCTCGAAGTCGGCGTCGGTCTCGCCGGGGAAGCCGACGATGAAGTCCGAGGTCAGCGACAGGTCGGGCCGCTCGCGCGCGCAATCGGCGGACGATCGACTTGTACTCGAGCGCCGTGTAGCCGCGCTTCATCGCCGCGAGGACGCGATCGGAGCCCGACTGCACGGGCAGGTGCAGGTGCGACACGAGCTTGCCGACCTTGCCGTAGACGGCGATCAGCCGCGGCGACATCTCCTTCGGGTGCGACGTCGTGTAGCGGATGCGCTCGATGCCGGGGAACTCGGCGACGGTCTCGATCAGCATCGCGAAATCGGCGATCGCGTCGCCGCCCGGCAGCGGGCCGCGGTAGGCGTTGACGTTCTGGCCGAGCAGCGTGACTTCGCGCGACACCCTGGTCGGCGAGGTCGGCGACCTCGGTCAGCACGTCCTCGAACGGCCGCGACACCTCGTCGCCGCGGGTGAAAGGCACGACGCAGAACGTGCAGTACTTGCTGCAGCCCTCCATGATCGACACGAACGCCGAGGCGCCGTCGACGCGCGGCGGCGGCAGGTGGTCGAACTTCTCGATCTCGGGAAAGCGGATGTCGACCTGCGGCGCGCCGGAGGCGCGGCGGTCGCGGATCAGCTGCGGCAGCCGGTGCAGCGTCTGCGGGCCGAACACGACGTCGACGTACGGCGCGCGGCGCACGATCGCCGCGCCTTCCTGGCTGGCGACGCAGCCGCCGACGCCGATGATGAGGTCGGGCCGCTCGCGCTTCAGCTCGCGCACGCGGCCGAGATCGTGGAACACGCGCTCCTGCGCCTTCTCGCGCACCGAGCAGGTGTTGAACAGGATGACGTCGGCGTCGTCGGGACGGTCGGTGAGGGTCAGGCCGTCGGAGGCGGCGAGCACGTCGGCCATCTTGTCCGAGTCGTACTCGTTCATCTGGCAGCCGAACGTGCGGATGTAGAGCTTTTTCGTCACGTGGCGCGCCCCGGGGCCGGTGGTCATCCGGTGGGGGCGTAAGTATCTGAGCGGACGAGGATTATAGCGACGGATCAGTCGAGTCAGCGCCGGCAGCCGTCACGCGGGCGGAGTGCCGATGGGGTCGCCCGTCCCGCGCGGCGCGGTAAAATGCGCGCGGCAGGTGTCCGCCGCGAATCCGTCGCGGCGGGTGAAACGGGAATGCGGTGCCGCGCGAACGCCGTTCGCGCCAGGCCGCGGCTGCCCCCGCAACGGTAGGCCGGCGCGGGTCGCCCACACGCCACTGTCGCCCAGGCGACGGGAAGGCGGGCGACCAAGTCCGGCGAGCCCGGAGACCGGCCTGTGCCCGGCCCCGGAATTAGGGTCAGACACTACTTTCCAGGAAAAGTAGTGTCTGACCCTACTTCCGGGAGCCGGGACGACGCGCAACGCGGCGCTGCCGGCGTTGTCGCTCGCCACCACCGCGCGGGGTCGCACGGTGCACGTGGAGCGTGCGATGTCCTCCTTCCCGAATCGTTCCGCCGGCCGGCTCCCGCGCCCGCCGGCATCCGCCGCATCGGCTCTCGTCTGCGCCACGGCATTCGACGGCGCCGTTGCTGCTCGCGAGCGCGCCGGTGCTCGCGCAGGGCGCCGCCGCGGCCGACACCGCAGACGCTCGAGCCGGTCGTCGTCACCGCCTCGCGGCAGTCGCAGCCGATCGCCGACGCGCTCGCCGACGTCACCGTCATCGGCAGGGACGAGATCGCGCGGGCGGGGGTCGACAGCGTCGTCGAGCTGCTGCAGCGGCAGCCCGGCGTCGAGATCGTGCAGAACGGCGGTCCCGCGTCGGTGTCGGGCGTGTTCCTGCGCGGCGCGAACCGGGGCCAGACGCTGGTGCTCGTCGACGGCGTGCGCCTGTCGTCGGCGAGCGTGGGCGCGACTCGCTCGAGGCGATTCCGCTCGACCAGATCGAGCGCATCGAGGTCCTGCGCGGGCCCGCGTCGAGCCTCTACGGCGCCGATGCGATCGGCGGCGTGATCCAGGTGTTCACGAAGAAGGGCGGCGGCCCGCCGACGGCGACCGCGAGCGCCGGCTACGGCACGTACAACACCTGGGACGTCAAGGGCGGCGTGGCCGGCGGCACCGGGCCGCTCACCTACGCGCTGCAGCTCGCCGCAAGGAGAGCAGCGGCTTCTCGGCCGTCGCGAATCCGGCGAACCCGCTGTACAACCCGGACTCCGACGGCTACACCAGCCAGAGCGTGACGGCGAGCGTCGGGGTCACGTTCGCGCCCGAGCAGACGCTCTCCGCCCAGTACCTGCGGAGCCGCCTCAACGCGCCGTTCGACGGCGGCCCGGGCTACGACGACCGCACGATCACCATCGCCGAGACCTGGCAGGTCACCTCGGCCAACCGGCTCGCGAGCTTCTGGAAATCGCAGCTGACCGCGGCCTCCGGCATCGACGACAGCCGGTCGCAGACCGCCTACGGCGACTACCCGTTCCGCACGACGCAGGACCAGCTCACGTGGCAGAACGAGCTGATGCTGCCGCTGGGCGCGCTGACCGCCGGCGTCGAGCGGCGCGAGGAGAAGGTCGCGAACGACGCGGACTTCCCGGTCACGTCGCGGACGACCGACTCGGTGTTCGGCATCTACCAGCTGCGCGCGGGCGAGCAGGCGCTGCAGGCGAACCTGCGCTACGACCACTCGAGCCAGTACGGCGGCGAGACGACCGGCGCGATCGCGTACAGCTATCGCGTGCTGCCCGCGCTGCGCCTCACCGCCGGCTACAGCACGGGCTTCAAGGCGCCGTCGTTCAACGACCTCTACTACCCGTACTTCTCGAACCCGAACCTCGTGCCCGAGACCTCGCGCAACGTCGAGGGCGGCGTCTACTGGAGCGGCAGCGTGGCCGGCGCGACCGTCGAGGCGCGCGCCGTCGCCTACCGCAACCGCATCCGCGACCTGATCGTGTTCCAGTGCGACGAGAACTGGACCTGCGCGCCGCAGAACGTCGCGCAGGCCACGCTCGACGGCGTGACGCTGGGGCTCGACCTGCGCGCCGACGGCGGCGCGACGATCACCGCCTCGCTCGACCTGCAGGATCCGCACGACGACGCGACCGGCAAGCTGCTGCCGCGGCGCGCGCGGCAGCACGGCGCGGTCACCGTCGGTTATCCGCTCGGACCGCTGCGGCTCGGCGCCGAGGTCGTCGCGTCGTCGCTGCGCTACGACGACGCGGAGAACCGGATCCGGATGGCCGGCTACGCGATCGTCAACCTGACGGCCGAGTGGGCGCTCGCCAACAACGTGACGCTGTTCGCGCGCGGCACCAACGTCCTGGACCGGAACTACGAGCTCGCGGCCGGGTACGCGACCGGCGGCGCGCAGTTCTTCGCCGGCGTGCGCGCGCAGTTCCGATGAGCGACGGCTGCCTTCGGCGCGGGCTGCGCGCGGCCGCGCTGGCCGGGGCGCTGCTCGGTGGGCTCGCTGCCGCGACTGCGCCCGCGCTCGCCGGCGTCGTGCAGGCGACCGACGACACCGGCGTCACCGTGACGCTGCCGGCCCCGGCGCGACGCATCGTGAGCCTCGCGCCGCACGCGACCGAGCTCCTCTACGCCGCCGATGCCGGCGAGCGGATCGTCGGCGTCGTCGAGAGCTCGGACTGGCCGCCGGCCGCGCGGGCGCTGCCGCGCGTCGGCGATTCGCGCGCCGTCGACCTCGAGCGGATCGTCGCGCTGCAGCCGGACCTGGTCGTCACCTGGCCGTACACGGCGCCCGTGCAGGTCGAGCGGCTGCGCGCGCGCGGCATCGCGGTGTTCACGACCGACCCGAAGACGGTCGAGGGCATCGCGGCCGATCTCACGCGGCTGGGCACGCTGGTCGGCCGCGAGGCGCGCACGCGCGAGCTCGCCGCCGCGATGACGCGGCGGGTCGCGGAGCTGCGCCAGGCGAGCGCCGGCCGGCGCACGCTGCGCGTGTTCTACGAGATCTGGCCGTCGCCGCTGTACACGGTCGGCGGCGCGCACCTGATCTCGCAGGCGCTCGGCATCTGCGGCGGCGCCAACGTGTTCGCCGCGTCGACGCTGCCGGCGCCGGCGGTCGGCACCGAGGCCGTGCTCGCCGCGAAGCCCGAGGTCATCATCGCCGCGGCCGACGACGGCCTGCGGCCCGACTGGCTCGACGAGTGGCGGCGCTGGCCGGCGCTGCCCGCGGTCGCGGCCGGCAACCTGTTCGTCGTCGACGGCAACCTGCTGCACCGCGCCGGGCCGCGGTTCGTCGACGGCGTCGAGGCGCTGTGCCGCGCGCTCGACGCCGCGCGGCGCGCGCAGACATCGCGCGGCCGGATAGGTAGGGGTCAGACCCACTCCCGACTTCGTCCAGGCTAGCCCGGGAAGTGGCGCTGACACCCGGCGGCTGCGAAGTAGTGTCTGACCCTACTTATTCGTTACGCGGGAACGAAGGTCCGCGTCCGGCCCTCGCCCAGCGCCTGCAGCGGGTGCCCGAACAGCGCCGACAGCACGGTCGCGTCGAGCGTGGCGCCGGCGGGGCCGGCGGTGGCGCGACCGTCGCCGAGCACGACGGCGTGATCGGCGTAGCGCAGCGCGAGGTGCAGGTCGTGCAGCACCATGACGATCGCCTTGCCGCGCTCGCGCGCGAGCGCGCGCGAGCACGTCGAGCGCGGCGATCTGGTGCCCGAGGTCGAGGTGCGACGACGGCTCGTCGAGCAGCATCAGGTCGGCGTCCTGCGCGAGCAGCGCGGCGAGCGCCACGCGCCGCCGCTCGCCTCCCGACAGCGAGTCGATCGCGCGCGCGTCGAAGCCGGCGAGCCCGACGGCCGCGAGCGCGCTGCGCGCCCGCTCGACGTCGGCCGCCGTCTCCCACTGCCAGCGCCCGAGGTACGGGTGCCGGCCGACCAGCACGGTCTCCAGCACGGTCGCGGGGAAGAAGTCGACGCTGTCCTGCTCGAGGTAGCCGCGGCGCCGCGCCCGCGCGCGCGGCGTCAGTGCCGCGAGCGGCACGCCGTCGTAGGCGATGGCGCCGGCCGCGGGAGCGCGCAGGCCGGCGAGGGTCGCGAGCAGCGTCGTCTTGCCGGCGCCGTTCGGCCCGACGATCGCCCAGCACTCGCCGGCGCGGACGTCGAGATCGAGCCCCGCGCACAGCGCACGGCCGGGCACGGCGAGCGCCAGGCCCCGGCAGGACAGGCGCGGCGCCGCTGTCGCCGCGGGCTCCATCGGCGAGCGAGTGCTCACGATCGGCTCCTGCTCACGACCGGCTCCGCGTCAGCAGATAGAGGAACACCGGCACGCCGACGCAGCGCGGTGATCACCCCGACCGGCAGCTGCGCCGGCGCCGCGACGGTGCGCGCGAGCGTGTCGGCGAGCATCAGCAGCGTGCCGCCGGCCAGCGCCGATGCGGGCAGCAGCAGGCGCTGGTCGTTGCCGAGGACGAGGCGCAGCGCGTGCGGGACGACGAGCCCGACGAAGCCGACGCTGCCCGCGGTCGTGACCGCGGCGGCCGTCGTCACCGCGGCCAGCACGTACAGCAGCAGCGTGACCCGCGGCACGGCGACCCCGAGCGCCGTCGCGGCGTCCTCGCCGCGCGCGAGCACGTTGAGGTCGCGCGCGAAGGGCAGCGCGACGACCAGCGCCGCGGCGAGCGTGGCCAGCGCCGGCATCGCGTACGCGGCGGCGGACAGGTCGCCGATCATCCAGAACAGCATGCCCTTGACCTGCGCGTCGGGCGCGAGCGTGAGCAGCAGCGCGATCAGCGCGCCCCACCCGGACGCGACGACGACGCCGGTCAGCAGCAGCCGCGTCGACGTCCACGCCCAGCGCTCGCCGGCGCTGCGCGCGAGGCCGAACACCAGCAGCGTCGAGACGAGCGCGCCGCAGAAGGCGGCGGGCCCGACGACGGCGCTCGCGCCGACGAGCAGCGCCGCGAGCGCGGCGACCGCGGCGCCGCCGGAGATGCCGAGCACGTAGGGGTCGGCGAGCGGATTGCGCAGCAGCACCTGCATCAGCGCGCCCGCGAGCGCCAGCAGTCCGCCGGCGGCGAAAGCCGCGAG
Source organism: uncultured beta proteobacterium (assembly GCA_963832705.1). GTDB lineage: Bacteria > Pseudomonadota > Gammaproteobacteria > Burkholderiales > Casimicrobiaceae > CAIWHR01. Next base: position 284,626 of record CAWHVP010000009.1, read on the forward strand.
CGCGCGCGGCAGCCGCAGGTCGCGCACGATCGCCGCCTGCGTGTCGTCGGCGCCCGCGAGCGCGCGCGGGATCGCGGCCAGCGTCCACCGGCACGCTGCCCACGGCCAGCGCGAGCGCGAACGTGGCGAGCGCGGCCAGCGCCAGCGCGCCGAGGATCGCGAGCGCCGTCGCCGGCGTGCGCAGCGGGCGCGCGGGGAGGGTGGGGATCGAGGGAGCCGCGGGCATCGGAGGGCGCCGGGACGATGGCGGGCGGGACGGACGGGAATCGTGGAAGGGGCCGGGAACGCGAACGGACGCGGACGAAGCGATCGCCGCGGATCCACGCCGATTATAGAGGCGCCCGCTGCGGGGCCGCCGGCGCTCGCCTATAATTGTCGCCCCCGCCGGGCAGACCGCCGGCGGCACCCCGACCATGAGCAAGGCATTCACCCGCGAAGGCGACGCGCCGGAAGACGACGAGCAGGATGCCGCGTCCCCGCTGCCGGCCGGCACGCGCAACTACATGACGCCCGGCGGGTTCGCCCGGCTGTCGGCCGAGCTCGACCACCTGGTGAAGAAGGAGCGGCCCGAGCTCGTCGCGATCGTGTCCTGGGCGGCCGGCAACGGCGACCGCTCGGAGAACGGCGACTACATCTACGGCAAGAAGCGGATGCGCGAGATCGACCGGCGCATCCGCTTCCTGTTGAAGCGCCTCGACGCGGCCGAGGTCGTCGATCCGCTGGCGCGGCGCGACGACGACGGCGCCGACCAGGTGTATTTCGGCGCGACCGTCACCGTCAGCGACGCGCGCGGCGCGCGAGCGCACGGTCAGCATCGTCGGCGTCGACGAGATCGACCCGGCGCGCGGCTACATCAGCTGGATCTCGCCGATGGCGCGGGCGCTCCTGAAGGCGCGCGAGGGCGACACCGTCGTGCTGCGCACGCCCGGCGGCGTCGAGGAGCTCGACATCGTGCGCGTGCGCTACGAGCCGCTCGCCACCGGCGAGCCGCCGGGCACGCTCGTCGCCAGGCCGGCCGGTTGACGCCGCGCGCGCGCTCCACCTATAGTGTGCCGATGACTACGCCTTCCTCCGCCGCGACGGATTCGGCGCTCGAGCGCGATCTCGCCGCGCTCGAGGACCGGCTCGCGACGCTGGTCGCGCACACCCGCGCGCTGCGCGCCGCGAACGAGACGCTGCGGCGCGACCTCGCGACCGCGTACGAGCGCAACCGCACGCTGGCCGACAAGATCGCCTCGGCGACCGAGCGCGTCGACGCGCTGCTCGCGCGGCTGCCGGAAGCCGCCGAATGACGGCGAAGGAAGCGCCCGCGGGCGAGCGCACGGTCACGCTCGACGTCACGCTGCTCGGACGCGCCTACAAGTTCGCGTGCAAGGAGTCCGAGCGCGCGGAGCTGCAGGACGCCGCGACGTTCCTCGACCGGCAGATGCACGACATCCGCGCGGGCGGCAAGGTCGCCGCCGTCGAGCGCATCGCGCTGATGGCCGCGCTCAACATCGCGCACGAGCTGCTGCGCGCGCGGCAGCAGGCGAGCGCGGCCGCGGATGCGCCGGCGCCGTCACCGGCACCGGTTGTCGTTGACGACACCTCGGCGCGGCGTAGAATCCATCACATGCAGTCCGCCATCGAGCAGTTGCTGGCGGACAGCGAATCGATGCCCTGAGCACCGGCGCTTCCCGCCGCGCGCGGGAAGCATCGAGCGGTCTGCGTTCCCTGCGGTGTTCGAGCTGTCCGTATACTCTTAGAACCAATGCTACTTAGCGCGGTCGCCGCGCCTTGATCGGGCTGGTGTGCGTTCCCATGCGGAAGCGCCTTAAGGCCCTGGCAGGCGGCCCTCTTGAACCCAGGTTCAAGATGAGGGGCGGCACGGCACAGGCGGGGAACACCTTTTGCTGCTCGCGGCGCACGTCGCCGCGGGCATCGCGACCATCCGTGCGGCCCGGCGCTGCGCACCATCCACCCACCGGGAACGCGCGCATGAAGAAAGTCGTCTGGGGCGTGTTGAGCACCGCCAAGATCGGGCGGGAGCGCGTGCTGCCCGGCATGCGGAAGAGCGGCCTCATCGAGATCCGCGCGATCGCCTCGCGCGACCCCGCGCGGGCGCGCGCGGCGGCCGACGCGCTGGGCATTCCCAGGGCCTACGGCACGTACGAAGCGCTGCTCGCCGATCCCGAGATCGAGGCGATCTACAACCCGCTGCCCAATCACCTGCACGTGCCGCTGACGCTGCAGGCCGCCGCCGCCGGCAAGCACGTGCTGTGCGAGAAGCCGATCGCGCTGACGGCGGAGCAGGCGATGGCGCTGCGGCCGGCGGCGGCGAAGGTGCTGATCGCCGAGGCGTTCATGGTGCGCTTCCATCCGCAGTGGCTGCGGGCGCGCGAGCTGGTGCGCGCCGGCCGCATCGGCACGCTGCGCGCCGTGCAGATGTTCTTCGGCTACAGCAACCTCGATCCCGCCAACGTCCGCAACCGGGCGGACATCGGCGGCGGCGGGCTCTACGACATCGGCTGCTACGCCGTCGTGGCCGGGCGCTTCTTCCTGGAGGCGGAGCCGATCCGCGGCATCGCGCTCGTCGACCGCGACCCGGCCTTCGGCACCGATCGCCTGACCAGCGCGCTGGTCGAGTTCGACGCCGGCCGGCGCCTCGACTTCACCGTCTCCACGCAGGTCGCTCCGCACCAGCGGCTCCAGCTGTGCGGCAGCAAGGGCCGGATCGAGCTCCCCATTCCGGTCAACGCGCCGCAGGGCGCGACGACGCGCATCGCGATCGACGACTGCTCGTCGCTCGAAGGCGCGGGCGTCGCGACCGAGACGCTGCCCGAGAGCGACCAGTACCAGCTGCAGGGCGAGGCCTTCTCGCGCGCGGTGCGCGGCGAGATCGCGCTGCCCTACGGCATCGAGGACGCGATCGCCAACATGCGGGTCATCGACGCGCTGTTCCGGTCCGAGCGCAGCGGACAATGGGAAGCGATCGCCCGCGCCTGACGCCGCCGGGCGGCGTCGAGAAGGGAAGGGAGCAGGCATGCGCTACTGGCTGATGAAGTCGGAGCCCGACGAGGTCTCGATCGACGACCTCGCCGCGGCCCCCGGGAAGACGGTCGCCTGGTTCGGCGTGCGCAACTACCAGGCGCGCAACTTCATGCGCGACGACATGAAGCTCGGCGACCGCGTGCTGTTCTATCACTCGAGCTGCGCGGAACCGGGCGTGGCCGGCATCGCGAAGGTGAGCCGGCTCGCGTATCCGGACGCGACGCAGTTCGAGCGCGGCGGCAAGTACCACGACCCGAAGGCCACGCCGGACGCGCCGCGCTGGTTCAACGTCGACGTGACGCTGGTGAGGAAGACGCGCCTCGTCCCGCTCGCCGAGCTGCGCGCGCATCCGGAGCTCGCGAGCCTCACCATCCTGCAGCGGGGCAACCGGCTGTCGATCACGCCGGTGACCGCCGCCGAGTACGCGTGCATCGAGCGGCTCGCCCGGCACCGGGGCTGACGCACAGGGGGGAGCCGTGGCCACCGTGATCCTCGCGTTCTTCGCGCTCTGCGCGCTGCTCGTGTTTCCGCCGTCGCCCGCCCAGGCGGCCGATGCGGCGGCGGCGTTCCACACCGTCGTGCCGGATCCGAGGCTGTGCCCGTCGCCGCTGTGCGGCGGCTACTGGGTCGCGCGCGTCAACCGGCCGCTCACCGCGTGTGCCGACGGCAGCATGGCCCCGCGCTGCTACGTCGCCGCGCTCGACCTGTCCCACGCGCGCCTGTCGCCGAAGCAGGAGGCCGCGGTGCGCGCTGCCGCGGGTCACCTGCTGGTGCGCGGCACGATCGAGCCCGGAGCGCCGTCGCCGTTCGGGAATCTCGGCGTGCTGCAGGGATGGGAAGCGTGGATCGGCCATCCCGGGGCCGACGCGACGGGCACGTTCTATCGCGCCCGCGACACCGGCATCGTCTGCATCACCTACCCCTGCCTCGTCGCGCAGGTCACGCCGCTCGATCGGCTCCGGCTGGTGCAGAAGATCGCCGGCGTCGACCTCGCCGGCGTCAGCGAGGACCCGGCCGACGGCTACGCGCAGCTCGACGAGCCCGAAGGCCTGCTCGTCGCGGGCACGCTGGTGCCGGTGACGGGTCCCGCCGGCACCAGCCAGGCGCTCGAGGCCAGCGAGTATTACCTGCCGGCGGCGCCCGCGCTCGCGCTGTGCGGGGCGAGCGGCCTGCCCGCGTGCTCGCGCCGCGAGTTCTGCGACTTCCCCGAGCAGGCTGCGTGCGGCCGCCGCAACCTGCCGGGCGTCTGCACGACGCGTCCGCAGGCGTGCATCCTGCTCTACGATCCGGTGTGCGGCTGCGACGGGCGGACGTGGGGCAACGCCTGCGAGGCGGCCGCCGCCGGGGTCAGCGTGGCCCACGCCGGGCCCTGCGGCGGCTGAGCGGCCGCGGCCAACCCCGACGCGAAAGTAGGGTCAGACACTACTTCGGGCGGAAGTAGTGTCTGACCCTAATTAATTTCGGCCCCTGCTACTTCTTGGCGTCCTTGGCGGCGTCCTGGACGTCCTGACCGGCCTTCTCGAGCTTCTGCCCGGCGCTGTCGACGGCCTTGTCGACCGCCTTGCCGGCGCGTTCCGCCGGGCCTTCCTTCTTCTCGCAGGCGGACAGTCCCACCATCAGGACGCTCATTGCCAGCGCGGCGGCGATGCTGTTGCGGATCTTGCTCATGCGACTCTCCTTGGTTCGGCCATTGCTTCACTCGCCCAGCAGCTCGGCCACCGGCTGCAACTGCTCGACGTGCTGCGACACGACCTTCACGATGACGATGATCGGGATGCTGAGCAGCATGCCCCAGATGCCCCAGAGCCAGCCCCAGAACAGCAGCGAGGTGAACACGGCGGCCGCATTCATCCTGGCGATCCGCCCGGTCATCCAGGTCGTGACGAAGGTTCCGACGAACGTGGCGATCGCCATCCCGGCGCCGGACACCAGCAGCGCCATCGGGAACGAATCGAACTGCATGAACGCGGCCATGCCGGTGGCGATGGCGGTCGCCGCCGGTCCCAGGTAAGGGATCACGTGCAGCAGCCCTGACGCGACCGCCCAGGCCCCGGCATTGTCGAGGCCGATCCACGAGAAGACCGCCCAGGCGAGCAGGCCGACCAGCACGTTGGTCAGCAGCATCATGAACAGGTATTGCTGGATGGAATGGTTGATGTCGTCCAGGATGCGCACGGTGATCTTCCGGTTCGACAGCACCGGTCCGGTCAGCCGCACCAGCTTGCGCTTGAAGGTGTCGCCGCCCACCAGCAGGAAGAACGTCAGGAACAGCACCATCATCGCCTGACCCAGGGCGCCGGCGGCCCCCTTGGACCCCGCCCAGAGAAAGTCCCCGAGCTTGAACGACGGCTGGTCGATCAGGACGTGCGTGGCGGGCTGCTTCGGGGCTGAAGGTCCGCCGGCCGCGGGTGCGGCGGCCTTCTCCACCGCGGTCGCGGCGATTTGCATCTTCTGCATGGTGTCGACCTGGCTGCTCCGGAGCCGGGTCATCCCCTCGGAGAGCTTGCCCGCGGCCGCGGGCAGCTGCTCGATGATCGTCTGCACCTGCCCACGCAGCGACCAGGCGCCGAGCACCAGCGCGCCGAGGACCACCAGCATCACGATGAGGACGGCCGCCACCCGCGGAATCCGGATCCGCTCCAGCCACGCGATCGGGGGATTGAGCGTGTAGGCGATCAGGATCCCGAGCAGCATCGAGATGACGAACGCCTGCGCCCATTCCAGCGCCGCGATCACCGCGATCGTCGCCAGGATCGGCGAGCGACAGGCCACGCGCATCCACCGGCATGCGCACGACCGGCGCACCGGGTTCCGCTGCCGCCGTGGCGGCGTGCTGCTGATCCGTCGTCTGTCCCGCCTCGGGTTCCATGATCCGCCAATCTCGCCTGCGCGCGCCGCCGCTCGCGTCCATCGCCACGGACGACCTTCCGTCGCCCGTCGCGCGCGCCCGTGGAGGTCCGCCTTCGCCGACAGTATCGGTACTTTGTGGAGCGCGCTCTGTGCGGTTGCGCACAGACCGCAACGGCGATTCGGACGACATTGAGCGCTCTGCCGCATTGGAGCGAGCGGACCGGGATTCATCCGGGCCGTGGCTCCCGCGGCGCCGGATCGATGGAGCAAGCGATGAACAGGGGATCCCCCACCGACAAGAGCCGGAGTGGCCGGAAGACGTTTCCCGGCCGGGACGCATCGGCAGCCGGCATCCTCGGCGACTCGCCGGTCGCCGACGGCCGGATCGCCTCGAACGCCGAACGCTTCGCGATGCCGCGCGGCGTGGGCCTGGGGCGCAAGCCCGCCGGCAGGATCGCGCGCGGCCCGCACGTCCTCATGGCGCCGGACCTGGTCGGCTGCCTGCGCCGGCATGCGGCGGAACGCCCCGGCGACGCCGCGTTCGTGGGCCTCGGCGAAGACCGGTCGGCGCAGACGACGTTGACCTACGGGGAGCTCGACGAGCGCGCGCGCGCAGTCGCCGCCCGTCTCCAGGACCTGCGCCTTGCGGGCGAGCGCGTCGTTCTCGCCTACCCGCCCGGCCTCGAGTTCGTCGCCGCGTTCTTCGGCGTCCTCTACGCCGGCTGCGTCGCCGTTCCCGTCTACCCGCCGCGCCGCCGCACGCTCGAGCGCTTCGACACCATCGCCCGCGACGCCGGCGCGCGCCTGGCGCTCAGCACCGCGTCCTCGATCGCCCATTTCGATGCGATGACCGGCCATGCCGCCTCGATCCCGTGGCTCGCCACCGACGAGCTCCCGAGCGCCGATGCGGGGCACTGGACCGAGCACGTTCCGCTGCCCGATGCCCTCGCGATGATCCAGTACACGTCAGGGTCCACCAGCGAGCCCAAGGGCGTCATGATCAGTCACGGCAACCTCGTCGCCAACGCCCGCGCCATCAACAAGTCCTTCGACGTCCGGAGCGACACCGTGGGCGTGTTCTGGCTTCCCGCCTACCACGACATGGGCCTCATCGGCGGCGTCCTCGCGCCGGTGTACTCGGGCATCACCAACATCATCATGGCGCCGGCCTCGTTCCTGCAGAATCCGTTTCGCTGGCTCGAAGCCATCAGCCGGTCCCGCGCGACGATCTCCGGCGGCCCGAACTTCGCCTACGATCTCTGCGTGCGCAAGATCGGTCCCGAGCAGCGCGCGCTGCTCGATCTCTCCTCGTGGTCGCTCGCGTTCACCGGGGCCGAGGCGGTCCAGCCCGAAACGCTCGCGCGCTTCGCCGAGGCCTTCGCCCCCTGCGGGTTCAACCCCCGGGCGTTCTATCCGTGCTACGGCCTCGCGGAGGCGACGCTGATGGTCAGCGGGATCGCATCCGGAGCCGGCGCCACCGTGCGCGCGTTCCGCGACGACGCCCTCGCGCGGAACCGCGTCGAGCCGCTGGCCGACGGCGCGCCGCATGCGCGGCGCCTGGTCGGCTGCGGCGCGCCGGTCGACGCGCTCGCCGTCGCCATCGTCGACGGGCAGACCCTGACCGCTTCCGCGCCGGACCGCATCGGCGAGATCTGGGTCGCCGGAGAATCGGTCGGCCAGGGCTACTGGCACGATCCGGAGCGGACCGCGGCGACGTTCCACGCCCGCCGGCGCGATGCCGGCGAAGTGCCCTATCTGCGCACGGGCGACCTCGGGTTCGTCCACGAGGGCCAGCTCTACATCACCGGCCGGGTCGACGACCTCATCATCGTCCGCGGCCTCAACCATCATCCGCAGGACATCGAAGCCACCGCGCGCGCGTGCCATCCGCTGCTCGAGGGCGGGCTGGGAGCGGCCTTCGCCGTCGACGAGGGCGACGCGCAGCGCCTCGTCCTCGTGCACGAGGTCGAGCGCAACGGCAGCAGCGACCTCGATCGGGTCCTGGACGCCGTTCATGCCGCGGTCCTCGCCGAGCAGGGCGTCGCGCTCGACGACATCGTGCTGATCCGCTGCGGCACGATCGCCAAGACGTCGAGCGGCAAGGTCCAGCGCCACGCCAGCCGCGCCGCGTTCCTTGCCGGGGAGCTGAAGCCCCTCGCGCAGCGCCGCCGGCCTCCGATGCCCGCCTCTCCCGCGCTGCCCGCGCAGTCCGCCGCGCTCGCGGCCGTCTGCCAGCATGCGCTCGCGATGTCGGGCACCGTGCTCGCGGACGTCTCGCCGGAAACGTCGATCGACGAGCTCGGCCTCGACTCGCTGCAGCGCGTCGAGCTCGTCGCCGCGCTCGACAAGAGCTTCGGCCGGCACCTGCCCGACACCGTCTACAGCCAGGCGAGGACCCTCGGCGACCTCGCCAACGCGGTCCAGAAGCACCTGATCGATCACCCGCAGACCGACGCTCCCGCGGGCGAGATCCCCGCGGAGAACTACAACGTCGCGCTCTTTCCCGAATACCTCGAGCTCAAGCGCCACGAGCGCATGGTGGTCGCGGTCGCCGAGTGCAACCCCTATTTCCGGGTCGACAACGGCGCGGACTCGCCGGTGACCGGCCGCGACGGCCGGGCCCGGATCGACGGCCGGGCGGTGACGAACTTCTGCGCGTACGACTACGTCAGCATGGCGCACGACCCGATCGTCAGCGCCGCGACCAAGGACGCGATCGACCGCTACGGCACCGGCGCGGGCGCGAGCCGGCTGGTCTCCGGCGAGAAGCACATCCATCGCGAGCTCGAGGACGCGCTCGCCGGGTTTCTCGGCACGCCGGCGGCGATCGCCTTCGTCTCGGGACACGCGACCAACGTCACCACGATCGGGCACCTGATGGGCCCGGGCGACCTGATCGTCCACGACATCCTCGCCCACAATTCGATCCTCCAGGGCGCGAAGCTCTCCGGCGCGACCAGCCGCGGCTTCGCCCACAACGACTGGCGCGCGCTCGACACGCTGCTCTCGGGCATCCGCCGCGACTTCCGGCGGGTCCTGATCGCGATCGAGGCCGTCTACAGCATGGACGGCGACTTCCCCGATCTCGCGCGCTTCGTCGACGTCAAGACGAAGCACCGGGCGATGCTGTTCGTCGACGAGGCGCACTCGCTCGGAACCATGGGCCGCACCGGCCGCGGCATCGGCGAGCACACGGGCATCGATCGCGCCGGCGTCGAGCTGTGGATGGGCACGCTGTCCAAGTCGCTCGCGAGCTGCGGCGGGTACATCGCGGGCTCCACCGAGCTCGTCGAATACCTCAAGTACACGGCTCCCGGCTTCGTCTACAGCGTCGGCATCTCGCCGCCCAATGCGGCGACCGCGCTCGCCGCGCTCAATCTCCTGGACCGGGAGCCGCAGCGCGTCGCCCGGCTGCACGAGCTGTCGAGCCTCTTCCTCGCGCTCGCGCGCGAGCGCGGCCTCGACACGGGCCGCGCCGGCGGCACCCCGATCGTCCCGGTGCATCATCGGCAACTCGGTCAAGTGCCTGCTGCTCTGCCGCGCGCTCTTCCAGCGCGGCATCAACGTCCAGCCGATCATCAGCCCCGCGGTCCCCGAGCACGCCGCGCGGCTGCGCCTGTTCATCACGACGAACCACACCGAGTCGCAGATCAGGAGCACCGTCGACGCGGTCGTCGAAGAGCTCGCTCGGCTCTAGCGCGCCGGTCGCGCCGAATCGAAGCGCCGCGCCATGCCGAACGCCGAGCACGTGATCGTCGTCGACCGGCTGTCCAAGCGCTATGGACACCTGCTGGCGGTCGACGACGTCTCGTTCACCGTCGAAAAGGGCGAGGTGTTCGCGTTCCTGGGCCCCAACGGCGCGGGCAAGAGCGTCACGGTCGAGGTCATCGAGACCATCCGCCGCCCGACGTCGGGCAGCGTGACCGTGCTCGGGCTCGATGCCCGCAAGCGCAAGGCCGAGATCGTCCGCCGGATCGGCGTGCTGCCGCAGAACTTCAGCTCGTTCGACCGGATCACCGTGCGCGAGAGCCTGCGCTACTACGCGCGGGTGTTCGGGTGCAGGCCCGACGTCGACGCGCTGATGCACCTCACCAACCTGACCGACAAGGCCGACGCGCAGTTCAACACGCTCTCCGGCGGCCTCAAGCAGCGGCTCGGGATCGCCGCGGCGCTGGTCAACGATCCCGAAGTCGTGTTCCTCGACGAGCCCACGACCAGCCTCGACCCGTACGCCCGGCGCCAGGTCTGGGATGTCCTCAAGGGACTCAAGGCGCGCGGCAAGACGGTCTTTCTCACGACCCACTACATGGAGGAGGCCGAGCTCCTTGCCGACACCGTCGCGATCATCGCGGGCGGACGGATCGTCGCCATCGACACTCCGGCGCGCCTCACGCAGGGACACGCCGAGCAGATGCGGCTGACGCTGCAGTCGATCGACGCGGTCGCGCTCGGCCTCGTCCGGAAGATGGGCTTCGTCCCCACGCGAACCGAAGACGGGAACATCTGCGTCCCGGTCGGCGGCCCGGACGACGTCCGTGCCATCCTCGACGAGATCCGGAAAGCCGGTCTGGCGCTCCCGGGGCTCGACGTCCGCAAGCCGAACCTCGAGGAGGTGTTCCTCAAGCTGACCGGCGCGCCGCGCGACGATCCCGCGGGCGGGGAGGCGCGATGACGCCGCGCATCATCGTCGCCAACCTGGGCGTGAGGCTCAGGAGCTTCTATCGCGAGAAGTCGGCGCTGTTCTTCACGTTCGCGTTCCCGGTGATCCTCGTGCTGGTGTTCGGGACGATCTTCACCACGCCCGAGCACCTCAACCTCGACCTTCCGGTACAGGACCTGAGCCGCACCGACGCGTCGGCGAGGCTGCTCGGGGTCCTCGCCGCGGGGGAGGCGTTCCGGATCACCGCGGTCCCGGCCGACGTCGACGCCGCGCAATACGCGAGGGAGCACAGGCAGAACCTCGTGCTCGTGATCCCGAAGAACTTCGACGCGCCGCCGGATCCGACCCTCCTGCAGCGCGGCGCCGCCGGCGCCGTGCCGCTGACCTACGTCTACGACCCGAGCTCGACGTCGGTGACCACCAAGATCCAGCTGCTGGACACGATCGTCGCCGGGGTGAACCAGAAGCTGACGGGCGCGCCGGCGCACTTCAAGCTGGTGCCGGCGTCGATCCTGCCCGAGCGCTACCGGTTCATCGAGTTCTTCGTCCCGGGCATCATCGCCATGGCGATCATGACCTCGTGCCTGTCGAACGCGCTCAACATGAACGCGGAGCTCCGGCAGAAGGGCATCCTGCGCAAGCTGTCGACGACGCCGATCACGCGCGCCGACTGGCTGGTGTCGAGCATCCTGTACCAGCTCATCCTCTCCATCATTTCCACCGCGGCGATTCTGCTCGTCAGCTACGCCGTCTTCGACGTCAGCCTGCGCATCGACCTCTGGCTGCCGCTGATCGTCGTGGTCGAGGTCATCGCCTTCGCCGGCATCGGGATGCTGCTCACGCCCTTCGCGAAGGAGGCCGAAAGCGCGTCCGCCGTCGGCAACGCCTTCCTGTTCCCGATGATGTTTCTCTCGGGCACGTTCTTTCCGGTGGAAATGATGCCGGACTTCCTGCAGGGCTTCGCGAGGCTGCTCCCGCTCTTCTACGTGAACGAGGCGCTGCGCGCGGCGATGATCTTCAACGACGCCGCGGCGGCGCTGCACAGCGTGGGCGTGACCGCGCTGTTCGCCGCGGTCGCGTTCACCGCGGGGACGTTCCGGACGCGGTGGGACGAGGGGTCGTGACCGTGGCGAGGCGGATCCTGTTCATCTGCGGGTCGATGAACCAGACGACGCAGATGCACCAGATCTCGCGCCATCTCGCCGACTTCGAGCAGGCGTTCACGCCGTACTACTGCGACGGGGTCCACGAAGCGATGCGGCGGATGAAGCTGCTGGAGTTCACGATCATCGGCGACAAGCTCGCGCGGCGCTGCCACGCGTACCTGCAGGCGCAGAACCTTGCGATCGACTACGGCGGGCGCGACGGCCCGTACGACCTCGTGCTCACCTGCTCCGACGTCTTCCTGCAGAAGAACATCCGCGACGGCAGGATCGTCCTGGTGCAGGAAGGGATCACCGATCCGGAAGACCGCAGCTTCCGGCTCGTGCAGCGGCACCGCTGGCTGCCGCTCTGGATCGCGGGCACCGCGGCGACGGGGCTGTCGGACGCGTACCGCGCGTTCTGCGTCGCGAGCGACGGGTACCGCGACCTCTTCATCCGCAAGGGCGCGAAGGCCGACAAGATCGTGGTCACCGGCATCCCCAACTTCGACGACTGCGAGCGCTATCGCGACAACAGCTTTCCCCACCGCAACTTCGTGCTGGTCTGCACGTCGCCGCTGCGGGAGATCTTCCGCGGCGAGGACCGCACGGCGTTCATCCTCGAGGCGGTGAGGATCGCCGCGCGGGCGGCCGATGATCTTCAAGTTCCATCCCAACGAAGACCTCGAGCGGGCGGAGCGGGAAGTGAACGAGCACGCTCCCGGCGCGCTCGGTCTTCAGGACCGGGAGCGCGGAGGAGATGATCGCCAACTGCGACGTGCTGATCACCCGCTACTCGTCGACGGTGTTCGTCGGGCTGGCGCTCGGCAAGGAAACGCATTCGGACTATCCCGATGGACGAGCTGCGCAGGCTGATGCCGGTGCAGAACCGCTCCGCCGCGCTCAACATCGCGAACGTATGCCGGCGGGTGCTCGAGGAGCGGGCGCCGCCACATGAGCGACGCGATCACCGGTCCGGGCGGCGACGTCGTGGCGGGACCGTCGGCGCTTCCAGCGGCTGCCGTGGGCGATCTACGCGGGCGATCCGAACTGGGTGCCGCCGATCCTGTCGGAGGAGCGCCAGCTTCTGGGCTGGGGCCGTCACCCGTTCTTCGACAACGCGGAGATGGTCACGCTGCTGGCCGAGCGCCGCGGCAAGGTCGCCGGGCGCGTCGCCGTCTTCGTCAACGACGTCCACAACCGGAAGTACGAGGAAAAGCGGGGATTCTTCGGGTTCTTCGAGTGCGTCGACGACGTCGCGGTGGCGCGCGCGCTGTTCGAGGCGGGGCGCGCGTGGCTCGCCGCAGCGCGGCATGACGGCGTGGCGCGGGCCGGTGAATCCGTCGCTCAACTACACCTGCGGCCTGCTGATCGACGGCTTCGATCAGCCCCCCGACGTTCCTGATGACCTACAACCCGCCGTACTATGCCGCCCTGATCGAGGCCTGCGGGTTCGCGAAGTCGCAGGACCTCTACGCCTACGAGATGGACGTCGCGCTGCTCGCGAAGCTGGTCGATCGCTACAAGCCCGCGGTGCTGGCCTCGTTCGAGGGCGAGCGACATTTCGCTGCGGCAGCTGGACCCGTCGCGGTTCGACGAGGAGGTCAGGACGTATCTCGAGATCTACAACCGCGCGCTCGACGGCACCTGGGGCTTCACGCCGCTGCAGGAGGGCGAGGTGAAGCAGATCGCCGCCGACCTGCGGCACGTCATCGCGCCGCGAGTTCATGGCGTTCGCGGTGTCCGGCGGCAAGACCGATCGGCGCCGTGCTCGCGCTGCTCGACTTCAACCAGATCATCCGCAAGCTCAACGGCCGCCTGCTTTCCGTTCGGCATCTTCCGCCTGATGCTGGGGCGCCGGCGGATCGACGTCGCGCGGGCGATGGCGGTGACGATGGTGCCGGCGTTCCAGCAGTCGGGCCTCGGCATCGTGCTGCTCGACCGGCTGGTCGACACCGCCAAGCCGTGGGGGCTGAAGCTCTGGGAATTCTCCTGGGTGCTCGAGAGCAACGAGAGCTCGCGCGGGACGCTCGGAGCGCCTGGGGACGAGGCGCAGCAAGACCTACCGGATCTACGACCGCGCGCTGTGACGCGCGGCGGCGCGGTCGAGCGGCGCGCGGGCAGCGGCCGCCGCGGCCGGCGCGATCAGAGCCAGCCCGCCTCGCGATACCACTGCGCGGTTTCACGCAGGCGGTCGGCGAGCGGTGCCGCGGGCGACCAGCCGAGCTGCCGCCGTGCCTTCGCGGACGAGCACGTCCACGAGCCCGCGAGCAGCTCGGCGATCTTGTCGCGGCCGATCCACCCCGGGCTGGCGGCGGACTCCCGATACGACGTCGCCGCCGAGGGCCATCGCCCGCATCGCCCACTCGGGCAGATGGACGATCCGCGGCCCGGTTCTTCCGAGCGCCCGCGCGATCGCGACGCCGAGCTCCCGATGCGAAAGATCCTCCGCCGCGGCGAAGTAGATGCCGCGCCCCGGGTCGTCCCCCGCCACGCGTTCCCCGGCCCGCGCCGCGAGCACGATGGCCTCGACGACATCGGCCACGGCGATCAGCGAGACGCGCCGGTCGCCGCGCCCGGGGACGACGTGGATGCCCGAGCGGGCGATCGGCTTGAACACCTCGAAGATTCCGCGATCGCCCGCGCCGAACACGACGCAGGGCCGCACGATCGTCACGGGCACCGCATCGGCGTATCGGGTGGCCGCGTTCTCGCCGGCCAGCTTGCTGCGCCCGTAGTCCGACACCGGCCGCGGTGGCTCGCCCTCGGCCCTCGGTGCCTCGCCCGACGGGCCCGCCGCGGCCATCGAGGAGACCAGCACGAGCACCGGGGGCGCGGCCTGCTGCGCGCACGCCGCGGCGACCGCATCGACACCCCCGGCGTTCACGCGCATGAAGTCCTGCGCCCGCATCGCCCGCACCAGGCCCGCAAGGTGGAACACGACCCCGGCCTTCGAGATCGCGAGGGCGCGGGCGACGCCGGCGCGGTCCGCGACGTCGCCGACGATCGGCAGCGCTCCCGCCGCGCGCAGTGCGTCGACGCCGGACGTCGGGCGCACCAGGCAGTGCGCGTGGAACCCGAGCGCGATCAGCCGGCGGACGAGGTGCGTGCCGATGAACCCGCTGGCACCGGTGACGAGAACCGATGGCCCGGACAAGGATCCCGTCCTACGTCCTGCCGCCCCTCGGTCCGAGGAAGTACCACAGGATCAGGCCCAGCACCGGCAGGAGCACGACCACGAGGGTCCAGATCAGCTTCTTCTCGTTGGACGCGGAGCTCTGGAAGATGTTGATGATCGCCCAGATGTCGCCGGCGAGTACCAGGACGCCCCAGAGGCTGTTGTAACCGAAGTGCAGCATGCTCGACTCCTTGCGCTGGTTGCCGTCTTCGCCGGTCCGCCATCGGGTGCGCCCGGGGATGCCGACGTTCGCGATGACGACAGGAAGAGGGTTCACTCCCTGCTTCCAATCTTACCCTCCGGGCCGGTCGATCGGCCGGGGGCAATCGAAGCTGCCCGCGGCCGACGACCCGCAACGCGGCCACGGGCCTTCCTTCCGTTCGACAGCGCACAGACGCCGCGCGCCGGGTCGCCTAGATTGGGTACTGCAATGCTCCGGGTCCGTCGACCGAGGCGGAAAGCGGAGAACCAACGAACAAGGAGCGTGAGCCATGAGTCTCGGCACCATTCTGCTGATCGTCCTCGTCCTGATATTGGTGGGCGTCATTCCCGCGTGGCCGCATGCGCGCGGTTGGGGTTACGGGCCGAGCGGCATCGTCGGCGCGATACTGCTCATCGTGCTCGTCCTGTTCCTGATGGGACGGCTGTAACGCTCCGGGCTTGTCGCGAGGTCGGAGCATCCGCTGCATCGGCAAGGGCATGACGAGCCCTCCGCACCGCGGCAACTCGCCGCCAAGCGGCCTGCAGCCACGTCCGTGAGACGTGGCGCAGGCCGTCGCACCAGCGGCGCTACTTCGACTTCGCGGTCTTCTTCGCTGCCTTCCTGGCCGCGGGTTTCGCCGCGGCCTTCTTCGTCGTCTTCTTCGCTGCCTTCTTGACCGCGGGCTTCGCGGCGGCCTTCTTCGTCGTCTTCGGCGCGGTCGTCTTCGCCGCGGGTTTGCTCGCCGTCTTCCCGGCGGCGGCCTTCACCGTCGTCTTGCGGGCCGGCTGCGGACCGGCAACCTGCTTCACGGCTCGCTTCGCTGCCCTCTCCACCGCAGCGACCGCACCCCGCACCGAGCTCTTGACCGACTTGACGGCGTTCTTCGCCGCCTTTCTGACCTGCCTCTCGATCGGGCCCTGCGCGGCTTCCTTCTCCGCCTTCGACTGCTGGCGAAGGTCGGCAGCGTGGGCGCGCTGGTAAGTCTGGATGTCCTTGAACTGGCCGCTTTCGTCACGGACGGCATAGAGCTTGGTGCCGGTTCGACTTCTCATTGTGGTTCGACGCGTGACCATGGTTCCTCCGGTCTGGACTGCGGGAAGGCCGGCGCAGGAGTGCGCCGCTCATCTTCGATTATTCGCCTCGCCGTGCAGGCTGTCAGCACTTGTTTGGCCGAATTCGCGGCTGAACGTTCAATCGATCGGATGCGAGCGTCGCCGACCGCCGACAGTCGAAGCCGTCGCGGCTCTGTCTGGTAGCGCACAGACGCGGCCGGCACGCGGGTCTAAATTGGCTGCATCGATGTTGCATTACGGTGTGCCGGCCGCTTACCGGCACTCGTCATCAGGAGCGCGTCATGAACATGAACACAGATCAAGCAAGAGGTCGCGCCATTGCCGACCGTCGAACGCGGCCCCTGTAGAAGACCATGAAGAACTCGTTCGTTGGAAGACTTGCAGCGCTCGCTTTCGCGGGCCTTGGCTTGATCGGCAGCGCCGGAGCGACCTCGACCAATACCGACGCGTCGGACATCTGGTGGGCGCCCGGGGAATCGGGGTGGGGAATGCAGCTGGTCAACACCGGGACCTTCGTGTTCGCGACCGTCTTCACCTTCGACGCGGATGGAAAGCCGACCTGGCTGACGGCCGAGATGAGCAGGATAGGCGCGGTTCCGGACATTTTCTCCGGACCGACCTACCTGAGCCACGGGACGTACTACGGCGCGCCGTGGAATCCTGCGGCCGCCGGTTCCCGGGAGGTGGGGAACATGACGTTCGTCCTGAATTCGACGGTCACGGGGCAGCTCACGTACTCGGTCGACGACGTCGTCGTGGCCAAGGCCGTCGAGCGCCAGCCGCTCACTCTCGACGAGTACAGCGGAACCTACAACGCCTACGTCACGATGACCTCCACGGGCTGCTTCAACCAGGCACTCGACGGCGACCGGACGAAAGCGACGGTGGTGACCATCGCGCAGAATGGAACGGCGATGTCCCAGATCTGGGCTGCCGGGGCCACGACGTGCGTCCACAACGGCACGTATGCCCAGTATGGGCGCAGCGGATCGTTCGACTCGACCGGGTCCTGCTCGGACGGCTCGACCAGCGCGATGTCGATGTACAGGATGTCCAACGAGCCCTACATGTTCATGGCCAGGTACCGGGCCGACAGTTCGTCGACGGGTTGCCATGAGGACGGCGAGATCGTCGGTGTAGTTCCGCGATAGCGCACAGGCTCCGGCCGCGGGCCGGGTCAAGGCGATCGCATCAATCTTTCAGCACCGGAGTGCCGGCCGCTTTCCGGCACGCGTTACCAGGAGCACGTCATGAGCATGAACAAGGATCAAGTCAAGGGTCAGGTCAAGGAAGTCACCGGCATGATCAAGGAAGTCACCGGCAAGATCATCGGGAACGAGAAGCTGGAGGAGAAGGGCAAGATCGAGAAGGCCCGCGGCGAGGCGCAGGGCGCGATCGGCGACATCAAGGAAGACGTGAAAGAGGCGGTGAAGAAGGTCTGACGACCGCCGGCGCCCTCCGCCAGGAGGGTGTCCTGTCGCAGCAGCAAGCTGTCATCGAACGCCCATGCGCCCGGCAACGTGCGCATGGGCGTTCGCGTTCCGGCCAGCGGGATCGCGCCCATCCGGCCCCGCCGATCGGCGCGCAGAGGCGTGAGCGACGACCGGCCCGGCAGCCGACGCCGGCTACGACGTCTTCAATCGACGGATCAGGACGTCGATCAGGTCTTCGCCGTCGGGGGACTTGAGGCGGAACTGGCGCAGCGTGCGCGCGAGGTCGGTGGCGGACAGGACCTGGTAATCGCCGCGGATCAGGATTCCGGCGATCGCCCGCTGCACGCTGACGGACTTGGCCACCGGGAAGAGGCGCGTCAGCTCGTCCAGGCTCTGGCGATCGGACAGCCGGAGGTTGGCCAGCGTGTCGAGCGCGCGGACCTGCGCCTGGGAGCCGTTCATCCGGGCGATGCCCGAGGTCACCGAGCGCAGCTCGTTCACGTCGGCGATCGGCCGGTGGCGCACGTAGGTCTGCGCGATCTGCAGCTCGTCCTCGCTGGAGCTCGTCAGCGCCCTCAGCACGCGAGCGTGACCCTCCCTGCTCCCGAGGCACGCGAGGACCGCGGCATTGGCCGGCTTGTCGGCCTGCGCCGCGGACAATTGCAGCTGCGAAAGGTCGCGGTTCAGCCGGCCATCCGCGTTGCGCGCGCAGACGAGGTCCACTTCCGTCATGCTCACCGCATTCGCGGCAATCCGGTCGCCGATCATCCGGATGAATTCCGCGCGCTGCTCGGCGGGGGAGAGCCAGCCGAGGTCGCGCGCGAGGTCGATCATCCGCGCACGCACCCGGGTCTCGTCGGCATCGCGGGTGAATTCCAGGTAGCGCGCGCGTGCCGCCTCGTCGCGCGCGATCTCGTCGCGGACCCGCGCGACCGGGGGCGACTGGCGCTCCGTCTCGCCGAGCGACGCGGAATAGCGCTCGATGTGGTCCAGCAGCATCCGCACTTCCGAGACGTCGCGATGCAGCAGCTGATGAACGAAGCCGAGCTTCTGCTCCGGCGCCAGGCGATCGTCGGAGAACTGGCACAGGTCGTGCCGAGCTGCCGCCTGCGGATCCTCGTCGCGCAGGCCGGTGGCCACGATCATCGAGCTGGGCGCGAACAGGTTCACGAGCTTCGGGCTGGGGCGTCCGCTGCCGATCTCGCCCGCCGGCCCCGGACTGGAAGTACCGCTCGAGCAGCGAGGCCGCCGTGGGCCCCAGCGGCGCCTTCCGGGAAAAGCCGTAGATGACCGGCACGCCCTTGAAGATGCTGCGCATGCGATCGCGATTGCTTTCCGCATGCCGTTCGTCGAGCTCGCGCATCCGCCGCTCGGCTTCGGCCGGCGAGCTCCCGGCACGCACGAGGCTGCGCTCGATCTCGGCCGACGTGCTCTTCCGCGCGTCCGCGTTCAGCGTATTGCAGCCGAACAGGTAGACCTCCTTCAGCTGCGAGAACAGTCCGGGGCAGGCGTCGCTGCAGGAGACGCGCTCCAGCTCCTCGACCGGCAGGAACTCGCGGACGTCCAGGCGATCCGAGTAGAACTCGCTGCCGTCGTCGAAATGCCCGGAGATGAGCAGCAGGTCGCAGCGGACGCCCTGGCGGCAGGCGGATGCCAGCCAGTCGGGCCGCCCGCGCTCCACCAGCTCGACGAACTTGAACTCGCCCGGCGGGAGCGACCGGCGGAACGTCTCCTTTTCGTCCGGCGAGTTCACGGTGATCGTGCAGACCGTCTTCCGGTCGGCGCGGACGTCGTGGCACCACAGCGCGCCGAACAGCGCGGCCAGCAGGGCGAGTTTGGTGGTGGCGGACATGACGGGACGGTGCCGGCACCGGCGGGTGGCCGGTGTGGAATGGCCCGTTAGTATGGCACGCCTTCCGCAACGGGCGCCCGGCATCGCGCGACGAGCGCGCGACGGCCCCGCCGCGGCGCGCCGCACGGATGCCGAGCGAGCCGCCCGGGCCGGTCGGGTGGAACGAGCGGGATTACGGCGTCTGCAGGCGCCGGATGAGGGCGTCGATCAGGTCCTCCCCCTGCGGCGACTTGATGCGCTGCTGGCGCAGCGCCTGTGCCAGCTCGGGGGTGGCGAACGCGCGGCGATCGGCGCGGATCAGCGCGCCCGCGATCGCCGTCTGGACGCCGAGCGACGCGGTGCGGGGGAACAGGCGCACGAGCTCCGCGATGGCCTCGCGATCGGACAGGTTGTGGCGCGCGAGCGCATCGATCGCGCGAATCTGGGCCGGGGAGGCGGTCATGCTCGCGATCTTCGCGCTGGCCGCGCGCAGCTCGACCACGTCGGTGATGGGTCGATGGTAAAGATAGACCTGGGCGATCTCGACGTCGCGGTCGTCGCTGCTGTAGAGCGCCTCGAGCACCCGCGTGCGCGCTTCGGCGCTCCCCAGGCACGCGAGGACGCCGGCATGGCCGGCCTTGCCCGCCTGCACCGGCGACAATTCGAGCCGGTGCAGCTCCTGGTCGAGCTGGCGATCGGCATTCAGCGCGCACACCAGGTCGACGTCGGCGGCGTGGATCGCGCTCCGCGCCAGCTGCTGCGCGATCATCTGCATCAGCTCGGCCCGCAGCTCCGCGGGCGACAGCCAGCCGAGGCTGCGCGCGAGCTTCAGCATGCGCACCCGGACCGCGGGCTGGTCCGCGTCGCGCGCGAAGTCGAGGTAGCGGGACCGCGCCGCGAGGTCGCGCGCGATCTCGTCGAGCGCGCCGGCGACCGCCGGCGCCTGCCGATCGGCCTCGGGGAGCGACGCCATGTACTCCTCGATGCTGTCGAGGAACATCCGCACTTCCGCCATCTCGCGGCCGAGGATCTGGTGGATGAACGCGAGCTTCTGCGCCGCCGACCGCCGATCGTCGGCGAACTGGCACATGTCGCGCCGATACTCGGCCTGCGGATCCTTCTCGGTCAGTCCCGTGGTGACGACCATCGGATGGCCGGCGAAGTGGCCGAGCAGCCGGGAGCTTGGGCGCCCGCTGCCGACGTCGGCCGTTCCGTCCGCGTGGAAGTGGCGGCCCAGCAGGGACGCCGCCACCGGCCCGACCGGGGCGACCGCCGAGAAGCCGTAGATGGCCGGCACGTTCATGAAGATCTGGCGCATGCGGTCGCGACTGCTCTCGCCGTGCCGCACGCCGAGCATCCGCGCGACCCGCTCGGCATCGGCGGGCGAGTGCCCGGAGCGCACGAGGCTGCGCTCGATCTCGGCGGACGCGCTCCTCTGCGCCCCGACGTTCAGCGTGTTGCAGCCGAACAGGTAGACCTCCTTCAACTGCGAGAACAGGCCGGGGCAGGAGTCGCTGCACGAAACGCGCTCCAGCTCGTCGACGGGAAGGAACTCGCTCGCCTCGACCCGATCGGAGAAGAACTCGCTGCGCCCGTCGAAATGGCCCGAGATGACGAGGACGTCGCAGCGGATCTGCTGGCGGCAGGCGGACGCCAGCCAGTCGGGGCGGCCCCGCTCGATCAGCTCGACGAACTGGAACTTGTCCGGAGACAGGCTCCGCCGGAACACCGCCTGCTCGTCGGGCGAATTGACGGTGATGCTGCACACGGTCTTCGGCTCGGCGCGGATGTCGTGCGCCCAACCCGCGCCCGACCAGCGCGGCCAGGAGCAGAAGCGGCGTGAGCACGGACATCGGACTCGTGGTCGGTTCGTCCATAGTCTAAAGCTATTCCGGCGCGCGCCCGCGGTCTGTTCGCCAGGGCACAGAGGACCGGGGTGCCCGCGGCAGGATCGGCGGCCGGGCCGGACAGGCCGGTCAGGGCGCGGCCGGGCCGTTGTAGCGGAGGACGACGTGATCGTCGCCGCCTCCGGCCACGCTCGCCATGGTCGCCAGCTGCAGGCGCGCGGAGGCGCTTCCGCGAACTTCGGCGTCGAGGAACACGAGCGACCAGGTGAAGATGTCCGCGGTCGACGCCACGTCGAAGCCGTGCCTGACGCCGTTGAGCTCGACGAGCTCCCGCGTCCCGGCGAGCCGGCCGAGCCCCTGCTCGGTCATGAGCATCGGCGCCGTCGTGTCGGCGCTGCCGCCGATCGCCAGGTAGGGAAGCGTGACGTTGTCGAGCCCGTGCCCGTCGCGCCCGAAGGCCGGGAGGAACGGCTGCCCGAAGTAGGGCACGTAGCCTACGGCCGCCTTGAGGCGCGGATCGTTCGTCACCTGGGTCCACGACAGCCCCGCCGAGGTGGTGAGCCCGGCGTTGCGCATCAGCAGCAGCGATTCGCCCCCCATGCTCGCGCCGAACCCGCCGATGCGCGTCGCATCGACGTGGTCGCGCCATTGCGGATGGGCCGTCACCACGTCGATCGCGGCGGACAGCGAAAGCGGCCGCAAGGCCTGCGCCGCCGTGAAATCCTTCAGGTTCGAGAGGATGGCCACGGCGTCGCCGAAATCATCGATCTCGAGGTTGGTGAAACGCGGGTCGCCGTGGAACGGGGCGACGACGACGTAGCCGTGGCTCGCGAAGACGGAGAGCGCGGCGATGTAGTCGTTGGACAGGGGGCTTCCGGAATAGCCGTGCGAGAACACCAGCATCGGGTAGCGAAGCGCCTCGTCGGCGAAGAGGGGCGGTTCCGAACCGGTCTGCATGTGCGGCACCATCTTGCCCGTCGGCAGCGGAAAGTCGGGACGCGGGTTGCCGGTGGGGGTCGGATAGCAGGCCAGGACGACGAAAGCGACCTGCTGTCCGGCAAACGATCCGTAGAGATCGCCGTTTCCGGGCGCCGCCACGTGCACGGTGAGCGTATTCGCGGGGTCGGCGAGCAGATCCGTCGCGTAGCGCTTCGTGCCATCCGCGGACGGAGCGCCTTCCCAGTAGTCCTGGACGTCGTCGCCGGGAGCGATCCTGCTGAAGTCCTGCGCCACGTTGCTGCACGCGACGGCAAACGGGCCCGCGGTCGGAAGGGGCGGGACGACGACCGAGGGCGCGGCGACATCCGTCGCGTCGCCATTGTCGCCGCCACTGCCGCCGCCGCAGCCGGCCATCACCAGCGTCAAGCCGGAGAGAACCGCCAGCCATCGTTGTCGCATCGAAAGAGTCATGGTTGCATCCGCTCGTCGGGGGAACGTCCCATGGCGGACGATCCGCCCCCCGCGTGCGACGCGTCTGTGCGCTGGCGTACGCATGGCGGCGAGCCGAAGGATTCAGCGGGTAATGTGCGGTGGAGCACAGACGACGTCGCCCCCGGGACGCAGAATGCATTCCTGGTCCGGTCCGCTTGCCGATGCGGGCGTCCAGCGCCTCCCGCGCGACGTCCACGGCGGTGGGAGATCGCATCGCCACGATCCCGGTTCATCGTCCGTTGGCGTCGCCTCGTTGGGAGAAACATCTTGCCCGCTGCGCAGCGCGTTCCCTCGGGCAACCGCCTGCTCGCGGCACTGCCCCGCAAGGAGCGGCTGCATTTCCTCGCCGGCTGCGAGGAGGTCGATCTCGTCCTGTCGGACGTGCTCTTCCAGCCGGGCGAGCAGATCCGGCACGTGCACTTCCCGACCACCGGATTCATCTCCATGGTCGCGCCGATCGACGGCTCGATGCGCCTCGAGGTCGGGCTGGTCGGCGAGGAAGGCATGGCGGGCACGCCGCTGATCCTGGGGGTTCCCCGATCGCCGCTGCAGGCGCTCGTGCAGGGGGAAGGATCGTCGCTGCGGATGGATGCCGACACCTTCCGCCACGAGCTCGCGCGATGTCCCGCCCTCAGGCAACTGCTCGACCGCTACCTGTTCGTGCGCATGACCCAGCTCGCGCAGTCGGCGGGGTGCACGCGCTTCCACCTGGTCGAGGCACGGCTCGCGCGCTGGCTCCTGATGACCCAGGACCGGGCGCATTCGAGCGTCTTCTACATCACGCACGAGTTCCTCGCGATGATGCTCGGCGTGCGCCGGGTCGGGGTGACGCGGGCCGCGACGTCGCTGCAGAAGCGGCAGCTCATTCGCTACAGCCGCGGCCACATCACGATCCTCGATCGTGCGGGACTCGAAGCCGCCTCGTGCGCCTGCTATCGAACGGACCGCGAAGCCTACCGCCGCGTCCTCGGGTAGGTCCCGCGACCGGCATGGGCAACCTGTCGAACACGTCGTGGATCGCGCGCTTCGGCGCGATGTGGCGCCTGGGGACCGCGCTCGTCGTCGCGGTGGCCGCGTACGTCGCCCAGCCTGACGTCATCTCGTGGCACACGCGCCTGGTCGTCGGCTGGGATCTCGGCACGCTCACCTACCTCGGCCTCGCGTGGGCGCTGGTCGCGCGGGCCGACCCGCGCGTGACGCGCGACCACGCGCTCAGCCAGGACCAGAGCGGATTCTTCATCTTCCTGTTCGTCGTGGGTGCCGCCTGCGCCAGCATCGTCGCCATCGGGTTCGTCGTCGGCACCATCCGCGACCTGGGCTACTGGGCCCGCGCCTGGCATCTCGCGCTGACCGTCGTGGCGCTGATCTCGTCGTGGCTGCTCATCCAGACCGTGTTCACGTTCCGCTACGCCCACCGCTATTACGCCGGCCCGCACGGCGAGCCGGCGCCGGCTGCGCCGCTGCTGTTCCCGGGCGGTCGCGAGCCCGATTACCTGGATTTCGCGTACTACGCGTTCGTCGTCGGGATGACGTCGCAGACGTCCGACGTCGCGGCGGCATCGCGCGGCATCCGGCAGCTGACGCTGGTCCACGGCGTCCTCGCCTTCGTGTTCAACATCGCCGTGCTCGCGCTCAGCATCAACATCATCGCCAGCGTGATCTAGCGACGTCGATCGCGCGCCCGCCGGGCGGTGTGTGCGGCAGCGCACAGATGCCGGCGGGCCGTGCGACTACGCTGTTCTAAGGAGTCTTCCTTTCGAAGGAGCGAACGTGAACACACTGAAAATGCTGGGAATCGTGCTGATCGTCGGGGGGATCCTGGGGCTGGCCTACGGGGGCTTCACCTACACCAAGGAAACCCATGAGACCACGATCGGGCCGCTGACGCTGTCGGTGACGGACAAGGAAACGGTGAACGTGCCGATCTGGGTGGGCGTGGGATCGATCGTGATCGGCGGGCTGCTGCTGGTCTGGGGCGCCAAGAAAGGCTAGTCGGCGCACGTTCCGGCACCGGGGCGCACGGCGCCCCGGCTTTCCGGAGGTCCCGCCGAACGACTACTGCCGGTATGGAGGACTGCGACTGGCGGTACGAATCGCGCTGCCAGTCGGGCTTGTCGCCGTACGGATAGTCGTTCGAGATCCGGCGCCCCGACGTGATCATGTTGTTGAGGCCCGGAAGCGACGCATAGTCCCCCGGCCCGAACGTGCGGCATTCGCCGCGGAACTCGGCATCGCTGCAGAAGATCCAGTAGCCGCTTTCCACGCGCAGCGAGGACGCGCGGTCGTTGAATCCGGACCGGCCCATGTTCTGCACGACGTCGGTGAGCGGATAGGAGCGCCCGGAGAGGTTCTGGCCCTCGTACAGCGTCGCGCGCGCTTCGCGGTTGCGGCGGTGGTCGTCGCGACGATTGTTCGAGTACTGCTGCCCTTCGACGGGACGCACGGAGCTGATGCGTCCGGCATAGGCGCCGAGGTTGGGGTAGGCGCCGGGGGCGAGGATGCCGCAGCTGCCGCCGAAATCGGCGTCGACGCAGATCTCCCATCGGCCATCGTGCACGACCGCCGAGTTGACGCGGTCGTTGAAGCCGGAGCGGGCGAAGTTCGGCACCGGCTGCTCGGTGGTGAAGTTGCGGCCGCCGTAGTTGTCGCTCTGGTAGAAGGTGATGCTGTCGGCCAGGGCCGAACCAGCCGTCGCGGCAAGGATGCCGATCATCAGTGGTTTCAGGATCCGTTTCATGGTGTCGTTTGCTCGTCGAGTTGGAGAACCAGAAGGGGGCGAGCCGTCGACTCGCCGCTTGTCGCTGGATTTCAGGACGCGCAGGAGAACCGCGGCCATGGAGGGAAGACTAGGCGATCGCCGCGGCCCGGTCGGTGCGCTGCCACACGTAGACCACGCCCGATCCGACGCGGCAGCGCCGCCGGCGCCCGCGGAAACGAGACCGCAGGAAACGAAACGGTACGGTTGCGTTGCGTTTACGCGCGTGCTAGCCTGTGCCGGACCGGATCGCAGACCACTGCGCGCCGCCACCTGAGGAGCAGGCGATGACGAGGAACAGAACTGCAGTGATCGGCGGCGCGCTCGCGCTCGCCCTCGCGGTCGCGCCGATCTCCTCGGCGATCGCCGGAGGCGGGCACCACGGCGGCGGATACGGCCATGGCGGGCACGGGTATGGCTTCAATCCTGTCTACGGCCTCGCGACCGCGCTGGTCGGCGTCGCCGCGGCGGTCATCACGGCGCCGATCGCGATCCTTGCCGCGGTCGCCAACGCGCCTTATTACGGGCCGGGCCCGGGCTATCCCGCGGCGCCCGCGGCCTACGGCGGGCCGTCCGTCGCCCAGGGCTATGACGGCGGTGCCCCCGTGGGCGCGGCCTACTACGCGCCGCCGGCGGCGAGCCCCGCGTATTACGGCCCGCCTCCCGTCACCTACTACAACCCGCCCGTCGCCGCGTATTACGGCGCACCGGCGCCCGCCTATTACGCGGCGCCCGCTGCGGCGTACTACGGCCCGCCGCGCGGACGCGGCTATTACGCATCCGTGGATCGCGGCTACTATGGTTCTCCCGGCCGCGGCCATTACGGTGCTCCTGGCGGCGGCCAATACGGTGTCCAGGGCGGCGGCCAATACGCGCCTCAGGGCGGGCCCCAGGGCCGCGGCTACTACGGCAACGCCAACGGTTCGCCTCCGGGGTACGCCAACTACGCACGATAGCGGCGTGGCCGGATGAAGGATCCGAAGTCGAAACGGGGCGGCGCGCCGGCGCGTCCCCGGGCCAGGTCCGCCGGCGTTCCCGCCACCGCCGCCCGTCGCGGCGGCCGCCCGTCCCGCGCCGAAGCGGAGCAGCTCGGCGAGCGCATTCTCGATGCCGCGACGGCGCTGTTCTTCAGCGCCGGCTACGGCGCCACGACGATCGAGGCCGTGGTCGCGCGGGCCCGCATCTCCAAGCGGACCTTCTATCACCGCTTCGACGACAAGCCGGCGCTCTTCAGTGCCGTCGTTCACCGCACCATCACCCGCATACGGCCTCCGGCGGACGTGCCGCTGCTCGAGGGCGCGAACCCGCAGGAGATCCTGCAGCGCCTCGCGGGTCTCATCCTGCGTGCCGCGCTTTCCCCGCCGGCCATCGCCCTCCATCGCCTGATCGTCGCGGAGTCCGCCCGATTCCCGAAGCTGGCCGCGGCCGTCAACGCCGAAGGCATCGCCGCCGAAGGCGTCGCGCTCGTCGCCGGTGTGCTCGAGCGCGAATCGCGCGCGGGACGCCTGCGGATCGACGCGCCGGCCTTTGCCGCCCAGGCGTTCCTGCACATGGTGATCTCGTTGCCGCAGGGTCGCGCGATGGGGCGCGGCGGCAAGCCGATGACCCCGGCCGAGGTCGATGCCTGGTCCGCCGACGTGGTCAACCTGTTCCTGAACGGCTGTCGCGGATGGAAGGCGGCGAAGGCGCGAAAGGAATGACCGGCAGGTGCACGTCGACCAGGACCTCGTGGGCGACGCCGTCGTCGACGAGGCGCACCGAGCCGTCGGCCTGCACGATGCCGTCGACGGTGACGCCGGCCGGGCGGGCTCCGCTGCCGGCAGTCGCCTGCCGGACGGCGATGTCGTATACGGTCTCGCCGTACCGGTAGCGCATCGAGCACGCGGGCCAGTCCGCGGGCAGGCACGGCGCGAAGCGCAGGCGGTTCCTCTCCAGCGTCAGCCCGAGCAGCGATTCGACGATGAGCCGGTACATCCACCCGGCCGAGCCGGTGTACCAGGTCCAGCCGCCGCGACCGACGTGCGGCGCGAGCGCATAGACGTCGGCGGCCACCACGTAAGGCTCGGTCCTGTAGGTGGCCACGCCCTCCGCCGTCCGCGCGTGGTTGACCGGGTTCATCATCGACGCGAGCTCCCAGGCGCGGGCGCGATCACCCAGCGCCGCGAACGCCATCGCCGCCCAGATCGCGCCGTGCGTGTACTGGCCGCCGTTCTCCCGCACGCCCGGCGCATAGCCGCGGATGTAGCCGGGGTCGAGGCTCGAACGGTCGAAAGGGGGATCGAGCAGCTGGACCAGCGCGTCCTCGCGGCGCACCAGGCGCTTGTCGACGGCTTCCATCGCCAGCCGCGAATGCCGCGCGTCGCCCGCGCCCGAGAGCACCGACCAGCTCTGCGCGATCGAGTCGATCCGGCATTCGACGTTGCCGGCCGATCCCAGCGGCGAGCCGTCGTCGAAGAACGCCCGCCGGTACCACTGGCCGTCCCAGCCGTGGCGCTCGAGGTTCCGGCGCAGCGCGAGCCCCTCCGCCTCGCAGCGCTCGACGAACGACGCATCGCCCTTCGCGCGCGCGACCTCGGCGAACTGCGTCAGCACGTGGCAGAGGAAGAAGCCCAGCCAGACGCTCTCGCCGGTGCCCTTGATCCCGACCAGGTTCATGCCGTCGTTCCAGTCGCCGGAGCCCATCAGCGGCAGGCCGTGCGCTCCGTACTGCAGGCCGTGCTCGATCGCGCGCACGCAGTGCTGGTACACGCGTCGCCGATTCGGCCGACCGTCCGGGCAGGTCGTAGTACGAGTCGTCCCCCGGGTTCACCGCACGGCCCTCCAGGAACGGTATCGATTCCTCCAGCACGCCTTCGTCCGCGGTCGCGTTCACGTAGCGCGCCGTCGCGAGCGGCAGCCAGAGGAAGTCGTCCGAGCAGCGCGTGCGCACGCCGCGGCCGGCCGGCGGATGCCACCAGTGCTGGACGTCGCCTTCGACGAACTGGCGGCCGGCGCAGCGAACGACCTGCTCGCGCAGCAGCGCGGGCGCGGCGTGGACGAGCGCCATCGCGTCCTGCAGCTGATCGCGGAAGCCGAAGGCCCCGCCGGACTGGTAGTAGCCGCTGCGCGCCCAGAGGCGGCACGCCACCGTCTGGTACAGGAGCCAGCCGTTGGCCAGCACGTTGAGCGCCACGTCCGGCGTCTCCACCTCGATGCCGCCGAGCAGGCGCTTCCAGTGCGCCCGCACCGCATCCAGCGCCTGGCGGGCGGCCGTCGCTCCGCGGAAACGGTGCACGAGCTCGGAGGCGTCGGCGGCGGTGCGACCCAGGCCGAGCCGGAAGACGATCTCGCGCTCCTGGCCGTCGGCCAGCTCGAAGGGAACCTGGATCGCCGCGCAGGGATCGAGCGCCGCGCCCACCCGGCCGGAAAGGCGCGTGCGTCCCATCGCCGCCGGCTGGCCGAGGGAGCCGTTGCGTCCCAGGAACTCGGTGCGGTCCCCGCTGACGCTGCGCCCGGTCTCGTCCACGTCGAAGAAGGCGACGCGGTCCGGGAACTCGGTGTTGTACGAGTTGCGCGCGAGCAGCGCGCCGCTGCGGGACTCGATCTCGGTGATCACGTGCATCGCCGTCTTCGGCCGCAGGTCGCCCAGCACCCACTCGACGTAGCCGGTGGCCGAGAGCCGGCGCGGCCGGCCCGATGCGTTGCGCATCTTCAGCACCGCGAACTTCACCGGCGCGTCGATCGCCACGTACACCCGGAGCTCCGAATGGATGCCGTCCTCGACGTGCTCGAACACGCTGTAGCCGAAGCCGTGACGCGTCACATACGCGCCGGCGCCGCGGCTGGGCAACGGCGTTGGCGACCAGAAGTGGCCGGACTCCTCGTCGCGCAGGAAGAACGCCTCTCCGCTCGCATCGGTGACCGGATCGTTGGGCCACGGGGTGAGGCGGAACTCGTGCGCGTTCTCGCTCCACGTGTACGCCTGCCCGCTCTCGGAGATCACCGTCCCGAAACCGGGGTTGGCGAGCACGTTGACCCAGGGCGCGGGCGTCGGCTGGTCCGCGGAGGTCGTGATCACGTACTCGCTGCCGTCGGGCGTGAACCCGCCCAGCCCGTTGCCGAGGATCAGCTCGCGCGAGGGCAGGGTTGCCGGCAGGCTGTCGTGACGATGGCTCCGGGCCGGCACGAGGCGCGGGATCCGCGGCTCCCCGGGCGCGCGGCGGGCAACCTGCTCGACGAGGCTGCCCCGGCGGTCGCTGATGATGGCGCGCGCCGCCGACTGGATCAGGACGCGGTCCTCGGCGGAGATCTGCTCCGCGCGGCGCACGAAGATGCCGCCCGGCCGGTCGATCACGTGCGCTTCGACGCCGGCGGCGATGAGCCCCATGATCTGGTCCTGGAGGCCCTGCCGGTAGCCGCCGTGGTCCTCGTTCCAGATCACGAGGTCCACCGCCAATCCCTTCAGCCGCCAGTACGCGTGCGCCTGCACCAGCCGGCGCACGAGGTCGATGTTCTCCGGGTCTTCGATCTGCAGCAGGACGATCGGCAGGTCGCCCGAGATGGCGTGGCTCCACAGCCCCGACTGCCCGCGCCGGTTCTTCCGCAGCACGCCGGCTTCCGCGCGCAGCGAGGCGTTGGCGTAGATGACCGAGCCGGCGAGGCGGGCGTAGAGCTGCGCGTCGGACTCGGTGGCGTTGATCTGCCGCAGCGTCACCCAGCTGTGCGTCGACGCGAGGTCGAAGACGCGGTCCGCCAGGTGCCGGTCCTGGTACTTGCCGGCAAGGGCGAGCGCCGCGTCGCGGGTCCCGGCCACGCCGGACACGATGTCGATCGTCGCGGTCTGCTGCGGCTCGAGCGTCATCTCGTGCCGGATCGAGACGATCGGATCGAGGACCGAACCCTCGCCGCCGGCAAGCGGCCCGGCAGCCGTCATCGCCCGCGGGGCGGCGACGGTGCGACCGCGCCCGATGAAGGCCATGCGGTCGGTCTCGTAGGAGACCTCCGACGAATGCGGCCCGTGGACGGTCATCTGGTGGAACATCCAGGGCGCCTGCTCGTCGCGCGAGCGCGGACGGCGCGTGCACAGGATCGCCTGCCGCGGCGCGACGATCTCGGTCTGCACGAAGAGATTGGAGAAGGCCGGATGCAGCTCGTCGGCGGCGGGCGGCGCGAGCGCGACCTCGGCGTAGCTGGTGACGTCGATCCTGCGCCGCGCGCGCGAGCGGTTGGTGATCCGGATCCGGCGCAGCTCGATGTCGTCCTCGGGCGAGACGACGATGTCGGTGTGCGTTTCGAAGCTGCCGTCGCGGCGCCGGAATTCGGCGCGGGCCTCGGTGAAGATCGCCTCGTAGTGCTCGGGGCGCCGCCCGGTCGGCTGGTGCGCGGACGACCAGAAGTCCCCGCTCGCGACGTCGCGGATGTAGCAGAAGGTGCCCCAGTCGTCGCGGGTGCTGTCCTCGCGCCAGCGGGTGACGGCAAGGTCCTTCCATCGGGTCCTGCCGCCGCCGGCGTTCGTCACCATGACGTGGTACCGGCCGTTGGACAGCAGCTGCACTTCCGGGATCGCCGTGTCGGGACTGCTGAACACGCGCACCGGCGCCCCCGGACCCTCGGCGATCCCGCGGGTCACGGACAGCTCGGCGGGGTGCGGGTAGAGCGCGGCCCCCCTGGGAACGCGCTCCTGCAGCAGCAGCAGCGTGGCCTTGAACAGCGGGTCCGACTCGAAGCGCCTCTGCATCGGCCGCCCGAGCAGCAGGTGGGCCACGGACAGCAGGATCATGCCCTGGTGATGCGCCATGTACGAGCGCACGATCGCGCTCGACTGCCCGCGCGGAACGCGCGACGGCGTGTAGTCGACGGCCTCGAAGAGCCCGAATCGCCCGGCGAGCCCGGCGGCGGCGAGCGCCTGCAGGTTGAGGCACGCGGCCTCCGGCGCCACCATCAGCGCCAGCGCCGACGCGTACGGAGCGACGACGAGATCGTCGGCGAGGCCGCGCTTCAGCCCCAGCCCGGGGACGCCGAACGCGTGGTACTGGTAGTTGAGGCTCGCATCGACCGAGTTGTAGCCGGATTCCGAGATGCCCCAGGGCACGCCGCGCTGCTTTCCGTACGCGATCTGCCGTTCCACCGCCACGCGCGCCGTCTGGTCGAGCAGCGTGTTCTCGTACGTGGGCATCACCAGCAGCGGCATCAGGTATTCGAACATCGAGCCGCTCCAGGACAGCAGCACCGAGCGGCCGCCCGAAGTGGTGAGCAGGCGTCCGAGCGCGAACCAGGTCTCCTGCGGCAGCTGTCCCTGGGCGATCGCCACGAAGCTGGCAAACCGCGCCTCCGACGCGAGCAGGTCGTAGTAGCCGGGATCGCGCCGGCGGTCGCCGACGTTGTAGCCGATCGCCAGCAGGTGGCGCGCCGGGTCGTAGAGAAAGCCGTAGCTCATGCGGGCCAGGTCGTCGCAGTGCAGCACCAGGCGCTCGATCTCCGCCAAGCGCTCGGCGGCGCGACGGCCCGTCTCGGCGGCAACGCGGGCGAGCTCCTCCAGCCAGGCGCGGTCGGCGGGCGACGATCCGGCGCGCCTGCGCTCGAGATCCGGCAGCAGGTCCCGCTCGAGCGCCGCGAGCTCGCGCAGCGTCGGAATCTCGCGGGCGCCCAGGAGGTCGGGGAATCCGTGCGGCGCCATCGGCAGCGCGGTCCACGGCAGCAGGAACTCGAGCTCGTCGCGCAGCATGCGGCACTGGCGGACCAGCGCGTCCACCCAGAAGGCCGGGTCGTCCGGAGTGCCGGCGGCAGCGGCGGGGACGGGCAACGGAAGGGCGGCGACATGCGCTTCGACCTCGGCGACCTCGGCGTCGAGCCGGTCGAGCCACTGCCGCGCCGCGGCGAGCGTCGCGGGCCGGGAATCGTAGGCGGTGTCGAGATCGCGCTGCAGGCGCGCGAGCGGCGCCGGGGCGGCACCGCCGAGAGCTTCGGCGAGGGTCCGCAACGTGTCGCCCAGGCCCTCGAACCATCGCGCGTCCATGATGCGCGCGTCGGCGAGCGCGGCGAGCCCCGGCCGCAGGGTCATCAGGTGACCCGCGAGGTTCCCGCTGTCCACCGCCGAGACGTAGAGAGGCGGCAGCGGCTGCAGCGACTGCGTGTCGTACCAGTTGTAGAAATGACCCTCGTGCCGCTCGAGCGCCTCCATCGTGGACAGCGCGTTGCCCGTGCGCGCGACGAGCTGCCCGGCCGGGATGTAGCCGAAGTCGAAGGCGGAGAGGTTCGCCAGCAGCGAGAGCCCCATGTTCGTCGGCGACGTGCGGTGCGCGACGCTGGCGACCGGATGCTCCTGGCAGTTGTCCGGCGGCAGCCATCGATCGTCCGGACCGACGAAGGTTTCGAAAAAAGCCCAGGTCCGGCGCGCGAGCCCGCGGAGGAAGAGCGTCTGCTCCGGGGCGAGCTTCGCTTCGGGGCGAGCGAGCGGCCGGCCGATCCACCAGGCGACGCCGGGCGACGCGAACCACAGCAGGAGGATCGGCGCAGCGGCCGCGAGCGCGGTGGGAGCGGACCGTGCCAGCACGATCGCCGCGGCCGTGGCGACGACCGGCCCGATCCACATCGACCGGACGGACGCCGCGAGCCCCGCGGGACCGCGTCGGGTCGTCGCGACGGCGGTGACCGGGCCCGTCGACAATCGACGGATTCCACTCGAGCAGGCGTCGATGCGTGACCAGCATGCGCCAGGCGGTGCGGACGATCGCGTCGAGGTTGACCGTCGCCTCGTACGGCAGGAAGGCGAGCGTCAGCGCCGCCTGCGCGGCGTGCGTGCCGGCGATGCCGGCGGTGGCGGCGAGGTGCTGCCGCAGCAGCACTTCGTCGGGCTTGCGCAGCAGCTCGAGGACCAGCGCGCACACCGACGGCAGCACGAGGACCGCCACCACGACGAGCGTCCACAGCCAGGCCTGCGTGAGCACGGTCCAGCCGAGCAGCAGCACCAGCGTCAACGCCGGCGGGACGAGGCTGCGCCGCAGGTTGTCGAATAGCTTCCACACCGAAAGCGCCGACAACGGATTCCGCTGCCGGCGCCGGCCCGGCCCGGGCACGAACGGCAGCAGCCATCCCGCGAGCTGCCAGTCGCCGCGGATCCAGCGATGGCGACGACTGACGTCGGCCGTGTAGGTCGACGGGTACTCCTCGTACAGCTGCACGTCGCTGACCAGCGCGGATCGCGCGTAGCAGCCCTCGAGCAGGTCGTGACTCAGGATCCGGTTCTCGGGAAAGCGGCCGGCGAGGGCGTGCTCGAACGCGTCGACGTCGTAGATTCCCTTGCCGATGAACGATCCCTCGCCGAAGACGTCCTGGTAGACGTCGGAGACGGCGCGCGTATAGGGGTCGATGCCCGAGTCGCCCGCATGCAGCCGCGCGTACCACGAGCGACCCGCGCCGGGCAGGCTGATGCCCACGCGCGGCTGCAGGATTCCGTATCCTTCGGTGACCGTCCCGCGGCGGCCGCGCTCGCCGTCGCCGCGAAAGCGGGCCCGGTTCAGCGGGTGCGCCATCACGCCGATCAGCTCCCGCGCCGAATCGCGGGGCAGCTGCGTGTCGGTGTCGAGCGTGATCACGTACTGCACGCCCCGCAGCGCCGCGGCATCGCCGACGATGTCGGAGAAGCGGTGCGCCCCGTCGCCGCGCAGCAGCGCGTTCAGGTCCGCGAGCTTTCCCCGCTTGCGCTCGTAGCCCATCCACAGCCGTTCCTCCGGGTTCCACCGGCGCGGGCGGTGGAAGAGGAAGAAGATGTCGCCGGCCGCGCTTTCGGCCGACGGCTCGTCGGCGCGGCCGTACTTCTCGTTCAGGCCCTCGATCCCGGCGCGCGCGGCCCGCAGCAGCGGCTCGTCCTCCGGCATCGTTTCGGCCGCCGCGTCGCGGAAGTCGGTCAGCAGGCCGAAATGCAGATGGGCGTCGCGATTGGCGAGGAAGCGGACCTCCAGCGCCTCGACCAGCCCGTCGACGCCTTCGACGCTGGCGAGCATCGTGGGGACGACGACCAGCGTGCGCGACGGCATCGGCAGCCCGAGCGAGAAATCCATGCGCGGCAACGGCTGCGGCTTCACCAGCAAGGTCGCCAGCCAGTTCACGATGCCGACGGCCAGGTGGCTGCCGGAGAGCGCCAGCAGGATGCCGAGAATGACGAGCGCGGCGGTGGCGGCGCCGCCGGCCTGGGCCTTCGCCAGCAGCGGCACGGTGACGGCGGTCGTGATCGCCGCGGTCGCGCCGAGGTACAGGAGACAGCGGGATCCGCCGGCCCAGGCGGGCGAGCGCCGTCGCCGGGGAAAGGCGGAAGGCCGCGGCCCGCTCGAGTCGCCGTCGCCCCTTGTCGATCAGGTAGAAGCCGACGTGAGCGGTCCGATCGTCATCGCCGCTGCGGCCCGCGGCGCTGGCGGCACCCTCGTGCGCCAGCTGGATCGCCCGGCGCGCCACGTCGCACTCGGACAGCGTGCTGCTCCGCGCGATCTCCTCCACGACGTGCCGGTAGCGGTCGCGCGTCGCGAAATCCATCCTGCCGTAGAGTCCACCGGGATCTTCCCGCAGCTTCTGCTCGACGCTGCTCATCGCCTCGACGAACTCGCGCCAATCCATCGATCCCAGGAACCGGAGGCTGCCGATGGTGTTGCTGATCGAGACCTGGGCCCCGGCCTGATCCTGCGTTTCCGCCTGCACCAGCTGTTCGATCGAATGTCCCGACTCCGACAGCCGCTGCTCGATCCAGGTGAGCGGCAAGGCGAGCGCGGCGCTCTGTCCCTGCAGTCGACGGGCGAGCTCCGCGACGAAGGAGCTCACCATCGGCGGGTTCGAACGCGCCATGTCGGCGATCACCAGGATCAGGCTCTTGGGGTCGCGCAGGGCGACGTCCAGCATCTGGTCGGCCCAGGCATCGGCCCGCCCCTGCTCGATCGTGCCGGCGGCGATCCGCGCGCCGACGCGGCGCAGGTTTTCGATGAGCGCCAGCCGCAGCATGATGGGGATCGCCCACAGCTCGCCCAGCCGCAGCGGCGTCACCGTCTGGTAGGCCGCGACGAAGCGGGAAAGGCTTTCCGCGTCGACCCTGCCGTCGCCGTGCGAGATCGCCTCGAAGGCGAGGTCGTAGACGCGCGGAAGCCCGGCGGACGGTCCCTGCGCGAGCCGGGGAAGCTCGCGGCTGTACCCCTTGGGCAGGTGCCGCTTGGCGGTCCGGACCTGCTCGTCGATCAGGTAGAAATTATCGAGCAGCCACTCCGCACCGGGCGTGATGCGGCGACTCGCCGCGACCGCCGCGGTCAGCAGGTCGGCGACTTCCGCGAGAACGCGCTCGTTCTCCGCCAACCGCGCCAGCAGCCGATCGGCCGCCCGCCCGGGCGCCAGCCGGTGCATGGCGGCGAGGCTCCTGCCGTGCTGCTCCATCTGGTCGGCGCTGAACAGCTCCGACCGCAGCGGCGGCTCCTCGTCGGTGTATCTCCTGAGCAGGTCGGCGCGACCGAACCGCGCCGTGAGCGCAAGCAGTCGTTCGAAGATCGTCAGCTCGCTCACCTGCCCAGGCACCGCTTCGCGCCCTACTTCAAGCGCATGTCGTTCTTGACCGACTTCACGCCGCCGACCGTGCGGGCAACCTCGACCGCCTTGGTCTCCGCGGCCTTGGAGCTCACGAAGCCGCTCAGCTGGACCACGCCCTTGAACGTCTCGACGTTGATCTCGGCGGACTTGAGCGTGGGCTCGTTGAGGATGGCCGCCTTCACCTTGGTGGTGATGACCGTGTCGTCCACATACTCACCGGTGCCTTCCTGCTTCGCCGTCGAGGCGCACCCCAGCGTCAATGCCACGAACAGGATGCCCACCAGGTACGCGAACCTGCGAGTGATGTCTTTCATGTCGATTCCTTTGAGCAAGACACGCCGCCGTCAAGGCGCGGGATTGCGGGCGTCCGAGGACGACCGGGACGGCTGTGAACAGCACCTCAACTGCCTTAGCCCCCGCTGGAACGCGAGTCTGCATCCAGAATATCGATCGGCCTGCGGATGATCTGTGCGCTGTCGCACACAGCGTCCTGCGCGGGGCGCCGTCGCGCCGGGCGCCCCATTTTCTGTGCGCTACCGAACAGACATTGCGCGGGATGCTTCGTAGACTCCTCTCGTCTTCTGCCGCAGCACGTGGCCGACGTTGCATGGGCGTTCCGCGCAGCCCATCGCGTGCTGCATCCGGACGACGCGTTCTTCACGAAGGAATCCTCATGCAGATCCAATCTCTCCGAATCCGCGCACTTGTCCTCATCGCCGGCGTCGCGACTCTTGCCTTGAGCGGATGGGCCGCGGCCGATCCGCCGTCGCGCGTCGCGCGCCTCGGCTACATGGCCGGCGCGGTCAGCCTGTCGCCGGCCGGCGAGAACGACTGGGTGCAGGCCTCGATCAACCGCCCGCTCACCACCGGCGACCGCCTGTGGGCGGATGCCGGGGCGCGGGTCGAGATCCAGGTCGGCGGCGCGGCGATCCGCATGGGTCCCGGACACCGGCGTGTCGATCCTCAACCTCGACGACCGGATCGCCCAGCTGCAGTTGACGCAGGGCACGCTGAACGTCCGCGTGCGCAGCCTCCGGCCCGGCCAGGCCTTCGAGGTCGACACGCCGAATCTCGCGTTCACGCTGCGGCAGCCCGGCGAGTACCGGATCTCGGTGGACCCCGACGGCAACGCGACGGACATCGTCGTGCGCAGGGGCCAGGGCGAGGTGTACGGCGAGGGTGCGGCCTACGTGATCGATTCGCGGCAGCCGTACCGCTTCTCCGGGACGGGCCTGCGCGAGTACCAGTATTTCGAGGCGCCGGGCTTCGACGATTTCGATCGCTGGTCGAGCGCGCGCGAGCGCAGCTACGACAACTCGAGCTCCGCGCGCTACGTGTCGCCGGACGTCGTCGGCTATCAGGACCTCGATGCGAACGGCACCTGGCGCGTCGACGCGACCTACGGCAACGTCTGGATCCCGAACCGCGTCGCCGCGGGCTGGGCGCCCTACCGCGACGGGCACTGGGCATGGATCGACCCGTGGGGCTGGACGTGGGTGGATGACGAGCCCTGGGGCTTCGCGGTGTCCCATTACGGGCGCTGGACGAATCTCCGTGGCACGTGGGGCTGGGTACCCGGTCCCGTGCGCTCGCAGGCCTATTACGCCCCGGCGCTGGTGGCCTTCGTCGGCGGCAGCAACTTCCAGCTTTCGATCGCGAGCGGCAACGTCGGCGGCGTCGCGTGGTTCCCGCTCGGGCCGCGCGAGGTCTATCGGCCGTCGTATCCGGTGAGCCGCCGCTATTTCGAGAACGTCAATCGCAGCAACACCGTGGTCACCACCACCGTCGTCAACAACTACTACAACAACACGAACGTGACCAACGTCACGTACGTCAACCGGGAAGTCCCGGGCGCGGTCATCGCCGTGCCGACGACCGCCTTCGTGCAGTCGCAGCCGGTGAACCGAGTGGCCGTGCGTCCGTCCCGCGAAGTGATCGCCGCCGCGCCGGTGGCATTCGTTCCGCATGCGGCTCCGACCGAGCGCAGCGTTCACGGTTCCGCCACGCAGGGCGACAAGCCGCCCGCCCGCACGTTCGAGCGGGCCGTCGTCGCCCGCACGGCTCCCCCGCCGGCACCGGTCGGCATCGCGGCGCAGCTGCCGCAGCTGAACGCGAAGCCGGGCGCGCCGCTCGACGACGCCGCACGCAAGGGATTGAAGCCCGCGGCGCCTGCTCCGGCGGCCGCCGTCAAGGTCGTCGAGCCGGTCCAGAAGGCGCCGCCGACGAAGCGCCCGCCGGTGACCGCGCCGGACGCCAAGCCGGGTGATGCGCGCGGAAAGGCCGACGAAGGCAAGGCGCCCGTCGCGCCGCCCGAGCAGCGCGGCAGAACCGAAGCGCCCGGCAAGGCCGACCAGCCTGCAACGACGGAGCCGCGTGGCAAGGCCGAGCAGCCCGCCAAGGCGGAGCCGCGCGAGCAGCGTGGCAAGCCCGAGAAGCCGGCCAAGGTCGAGCCGCCGGCGCAGCCCCTGGTCCTGCCGCAGCCCGCGCCGCAGCGCGCAGCGCCGGCTCCGACTGCCCCGCCGCAAGCCGCTCCGGCCGCACCGGTAGCCCAGCCGCCCGAACAGCGCGGCAAGCCCGAGCAGCCCGCCAAGGCCGAGCCGCGTGAGCAGCGCGGCAAGCCCGAGAAGCCGGCCAAGGTCGAGCCGCCGGCGCAGCCCCTGGTCCTGCCGCAGCCCGCGCCGCAACGCGCAGCGCCGGCACCGGCTGCACCGCCCGCACCCGTCGCCCAACCGCCCGAACAGCGCGGCAAGCCCGAGCAGCCCGCCAAGGCGGAGCCGCGTGAGCAGCGTGGCAAGCCCGAGCAGCCGGCGAAGGCGGAGCAGCGCGCACCTCCCCGGTCCTGCCGCAGGCTGCACCGCGACGCGCAGCGCCGACTCCGGCTGCCCCGCCGCAAGTCGCGCCCCCCGCTCCGGTAGCCCCGCCTGAGCAGCGCGGCAAGCCCGAGAAGCCGCCAAGGTCGAGCCGCCGGCGCAACCCCTGGTCCTGCCGCAGCCCGCGCCGCAACGTGCGGCCCCGCCGCAGGCCGCTCCCCCGGCGCCGAAGGCGGAGCCGCGTGGCCAGGAACCCAAGCCTGCCGCGGGCAAGCCCGATGACAAGAAGAAGGACAAGGGCGGCGACGAGCAGAAGGACGACAAGGACAACCCGAAGCAGAAAGGGTAGTCCGTCTCGTCCTCAGAGTAGGGACCATGCAAAGGGCCGATGCGCGAGCATCGGCCCTTTGCCATGGTGCCGCGGCTCCGGCCCACGATTCCGGCCCGGAGGATGAGCGAAACGTTTCGCCGTACCGCTTGTCTGTGTGTCGCGCTGGCGCGGCGGGGGCTGTCGGGCGCGGGCTTCGGGTGCCGCCAAGCGTGTCGCCCTGGCGCGTGTCGATCGCCTTGGGCGGTCAAAACACGACCACCCAAGGCGAGCCGCACGCGCCATGTCGACGGCGGCACAGGCGCCCGCACCCGACAGCCCCCGCCGCGCCGGGACAGTGGCACGCAGGGCATCGCGGGCGATCGGGTATCACCGGCATCGGCGACGTCGGATCGGAAAATCGTGCCGAGTGTGGGCGCTCGGGCCGCCACGTCGCGCCCGGGCAATGTCTTGCAGGCGGCCGCACCGATCGGCGGACGCGCGCGCGAGTGCAGCGTTCGCGGTCGTTCGCACGGCACCCATCGGCGTGGCGGGGGTCGCCGGGTACGGGCGCCTGTGCCGCCGTCGGGGCAGCGCGTGCGGCTCGCGGTGGGCGGTCGTGTTTTGACCGCCCGCCGCGATCGACACGCGCTGCCCCGACAAGCTTGGCGGCACTCGAAGCCCGTACCCGGCGACCCCCGCCGCGCCAGCGCGACAAACGAACGCTGGGCGGCACTCGAAGCCCGCACCCGGCGACCCCCGCCACGCCAGCGCAAGACACCGTCGATCCGGCAGATCGGCGAATGGGCAAAAAAACGGCCAGGCGCATCGCCCGGCCGCACTTCCCGATTCCCCGCGCCACCCGCTACAGCGAGCGGCGCGACGGGGTCGCCTCGATCTCAGGACTTGCCGTACTGGACCTTGGCGTTGGCGACGCAACCATCCTTGGCCGCGCCGGCGAGCGCATCGCACTTCTCGACCGCCACCGCGTAATCCGCGTCGCGCTTGCTGGCGCTCGCCTCGGTGCGGGCTTCGGTCTGCTTCGCCATGGCGTCGTGGCGCGTATCGGCCGCAACGCGATCGACCTTGGCATTCGCCTTGCCGCGGACGAGCGCGGCCTTGGCTTCCTTGACGCAAATGTCCTTGCGGTTGCCGGCGGAGTCGTCGCACTTCTCCATCGCGACCACGTAGTTCGCCTGCGCCAGCGCGACGCGCGCGGTCTCGCGCGCCTTCGGCGTGTTCTCGTACGCGGCAGCCGCATCGGCCTTGGCGACGTTGTCCCTGCCCTTGGCTTCGGCGACGCAGATGTCCTTGGCGTTGCCGGAGAGGGACGAGCACGTGTCCTTGTCGACCTTGTATTGCGCGTCGGCGTTCTGCTTCGCCTGCGTGTAGCCGTCCTTCGACAGGGGCGCCGCCATCGGCGTGGCCATCGGCGAATGCATCTGGGCAGCGGCGGACCCGGCGAGACCCAGCCCGGCGGACATGAATAGTGCGATCAGCAATTTGGACATTTTGGTTCCTTGCGGTTCAAGTACGGAATCGGACACCCTCTCGAGGACCCACCGCGCCAGGCCCGGAGAGGTCACGGCGGCAAGGCCCGACGCATCGAGGGTTCGATTCGCGGGCGTGTCGGCGTGCAGGGCGCGTCTTCACTTCAACCCGGACGATAGGCGCGATGCACCGATGCGTCTGTTCGCTGGCACACCGACCCCGGCCGCCCTATGTTCGTTGACGCACAGACGCCGGTTGGAGCGGATGCGATCCTCCATGTCCATATTCGGGGTGGGGTCGGCACATGCACGGAAAGGGAAGCGATCAGGTGGTGCTCGACGACGACAACAAGGCCGAGCGCATCAGCGAAACGCGGCGCCAGGAAGTGCTGCTCAAGACGGGCGCCCTCCAGAACGCGATCCTGACCAGCGCCAACTTCTCGATCATCGCCACCGACGAGAAGGGCATCATCCAGCTGTTCAACGTCGGCGCCGAGCGCATGCTGGGCTACCAGGCCGCCGAGGTCGTGAACAGGATCAACCCCAGCGACATCCACGATCCGCAGGAAGTGATGGCGCGGGCGCAGGCGCTGAGCCTCGAGCTCGGCACCACCATCACGCCCGGCTTCGAGGCGCTGGCGTTCAAGGCGTCGCGCGGGATCGAGGACGTCTACGAGCTCACCTACATCTGCAAGGACGGGAGCCGCTTCCCGGCCATCGTGTCGATCACGGCGCTGCGCGACGAATACGGCGACCTCATCGGCTACCTGCTGATCGGCACCGACAACTCCGTGCGCAAGCAGGTCGAGCTGGACCTGAACGACGCCATTGCCGTCGCCGAAAAGGCCAACCTCGCGAAATCGAATTTCCTTTCGAGCATGAGCCACGAGCTGCGCACGCCGCTGAGCGCGATTCTCGGCTTTGCCCAGCTGATGGAATCCGGCACGCCGCTGCCGACGCCGTCGCAGAAGCGGAGCATCGAGCAGATCCTCCACGCGGGGTGGTACCTGCTGGAGCTGATCAACGAAGATCCTCGACCTCGCGCTGATCGAATCCGGAAGGCTCACGCTGTCGATGGAGCCGAGCGCGCTGGCCGACGTCATCCTCGAATGCCAGGCCATGATCGAGCCGCAGGCGCGCAAGCGGGGCATCCGGCTGACCTTTCCCGCGCTGGAAAGCCCGTACCACGTCAACGCGGACCGGACGAGGGTGAAGCAGGTTCTCATCAACCTGCTTTCCAACGCGATCAAGTACAACAGGGCGGGCGGGACGGTCGTCGTCGACTGCGTCGCGAGCGACCAGGAGCGCATCCGGATCCGTGTTGCCGACACCGGCGAAGGACTGACGGGCGACCAACTGTCGCAACTCTTCCAGCCGTTCAATCGGCTCGGACAGGAAGGCGAGTGCCGAGGAAGGCACCGGCATCGGGCTGGTCGTATCCAAGCGGCTGATCGAGCAGATGGGCGGCGCGATCGGCGTGGACAGCACGGTCGGGAAGGGCAGCGTGTTCTGGTTCGACCTTCCCACTCGCGGCGGAACCGCAACTGCCCGCGGGCGCGGACGCTCTCGCTGCCGTCGCGCGATCCCACGTCGGGGCCGCCGCGCAGTCATGCACCCTTCTCTACGTCGAGGACAACCCGGCCAATCTGATGCTGGTCGAGGACCTGATCGCGCGCCGGGCGGATATCGGCCTGCTGAGCGCGCGGGACGGCGACCGTGGCATCGAGATGGCGCGCGCGTCCCGGCCGGATGTGATCCTGATGGACATCAACCTGCCCGGCATCAGCGGCATCACCGCAATGCGAATCCTGGCCGAAGACCCGCTCACCGCGCACATCCCGGTGATCGCGCTCAGCGCCAACGCGATGCCGCGCGACATCGAGAAGGGCCTGCGGGCGGGATTCTTCCGCTATCTCACCAAGCCGATCAAGATCAACGAATTCATGGAAACGCTGGACGTGGCGCTGGAATTCGCGGCGACCCGATCGCCGCGTGCCAAGGGGGAAACAGGAACATGACCATCGATGCCTTGAACGTTCTCGACGCCAGCATCCTGATCGTCGACGACCAGGAACCCAATGTCGCCCTGCTCGAGCAACTGCTGGGCGAGGCCGGCTACACCCGGGTCGCCTCGACGATGAATCCGCAGGAGGTCTGCGCGCTGCATCGCCGGAACCGCTACGACCTGATCCTGCTCGACCTGCAGATGCCCGGCATGGACGGATTCCAGGTGATGGAGGGCCTCAAGACGAACGATGCCGACAGCTACCTGCCGGTCATCGTGCTCACCGCCCAGCCGGGGCACAAGCTGCGCGCATTGCAGGCCGGCGCGAAGGATTTCATCAGCAAGCCCTTCGACCTGGCCGAGGTCAGGACGCGCATCCACAACATGCTGGAAGTCCGGCTGCTGTACAAGGCGCTCGAGAGCTACAGCAAGTCGCTCGAGGAGGCGGTCAGGGAGCGGACCGCCGAGCTGCGCGAAAGCGAGTCGCGCTACCGGAGCCTGGTCGAGCTCGCGTCCGACTGGTACTGGGAGCAGGACGACGCCGGCAACTTCACCAAGGTCTCCGGCCCGG
Organism: uncultured beta proteobacterium; assembly: GCA_963832705.1. Classification (GTDB taxonomy): domain Bacteria; phylum Pseudomonadota; class Gammaproteobacteria; order Burkholderiales; family Casimicrobiaceae; genus CAIWHR01. The sequence continues at coordinate 327,780 of CAWHVP010000009.1, forward strand.
TCCTGGAAATGCTCGGCATCCGGGTCGATTCGCTTGCGGGCGGGAAAAGCGACAGCGGGACGACGGGATGGAACGAGGCGGAGCGAGCCGTGCTTCAGGCGCGGATCGCCGACCGGCAGCCCTTCCTCGATTTCGTATTCAGCCGCGTCAATCTCGACGGCTCGCAGCAGAGGTTCCGGGTCAGCGGGGAGCCCATGTTCAACCAGTCCTGCCGCTTCATCGGTTACCGCGGAATCGGCGTGGAACTGCCCGCAGCGGGCTAGAGCGCGCGACGCCGACGGCTGCCATGTTGTCACCCCACAGCCCCAACCAGAACCACCTCCTCGCCGCCCTGCCGGCGGCGGAGTTCGATCGCCTGGCGCCGCACCTGGAGCTGGTGCCGATGCGCCTGGGCGATTGCCTGTACGAACCCGGCGGCCGGCTGCAGCACGTGTACTTCCCCACGACCGCAATCGTGTCGTTGCTGATCATGCTGGAGTCGGGATCTTCGGCAGAGATCGCGGGGGTGGGAAACGAAGGCATCATCGGCATCTCGCTGTTCATGGGAGGCGACACCACGCCCAGCACGGCCGTCGTGCAGACGGCGGGCCACGCGTACCGGCTTTCGGCACGCCTGCTGAAGGAGGACTTCAATCGCGGCGGGCTGATGCAGCGCCTGCTGCTCCGCTACACCCAGGCGCTGCTGACCCAGATGTGCCAGACGGCGGCGTGCAACCGCCACCACTCGATCGAGCAGCAGCTGTGCCGGTGGCTCCTGCTGACGCTCGACCGGTTGTCGTCGAACGAGCTGGTGATGACGCAGGAGCTCGTCGCCAGCGCGCTCGGCGTGCGGCGGGAGGGCATCACGGAGGCCGCCGGGAATCTGCAGCGGGCCGGCATCATTCGCTATCGCCGCGGCCACATTGCCGTGGTCGAGCGGTCCGGACTCGAGGCCCGCGCCTGCGAGTGCTATGACGTCGTCAGGACGGAACTGGCGCGTCTGCTGTCCGACGTGCAGTACCGCCAGGGCACGGTCGCGGTCGCCGTCTGACCGCTTGCGCGATGGCGGGTATGTGCGCTTGCGCACCGACAGCGCCAAGGCATCGGGCTAATCTGGCGACGTGGGCTTCGGCGAGGGCGTGCGGAAGGTACGGGCGCCCGACCCGGGTTGCCAACTGAAGGAACGAAAATGCGCAAGTCGCTTGTATTGCTGTCCCTGGTGTTTTGCTCGATCGGTCCGGCTGCCGCCCAGGTGAGCATCGGCATCGGGATGCCCGGCGTCAGCATCGGGATCAACATGCCGGTCTATCCGCGAGTTCGTGCGGGTGCCCAACTACCCCGTCTACTATGCGCCGCGAGTCAATTCGAATTATTTCTTCTATGACGGCATGTACTGGGTCTACCAGCAGGACAACTGGTACGCGAGCTCCTGGTACAACGGCCCCTGGGCGGTCGTCGCGCCGGACGTCGTGCCGGTGTACATCCTGCGCGTGCCGGTGCGCTACTACCGGCAGCCCCCCGCGTACTTTCACGGCTGGCGCTCGGATGCGCCGCCGCGCTGGGACGAGCACTGGGGCAATTCCTGGCAGCAGAACCGGCAGGGTTGGAACAACTGGAACCGGAATGCGGCACCGGCGCCGGCTCCGCTGCCTGCCTACCAGAGGCAATACTCGGGCGATCGCTATCCGGGCCTGGAGCAGCAGCGGACGATCCAAAGCCAGAATTACCGTTACCAGCCGCGCGACGCCGTAGTCCAGCAGCACTATCAGGCGCAGGGCATCCATGCCGTGCCGCAGCAGGGTGCCGCGCCGGCACAGCACGCGCAGCCGAAGCAACGGCAAGGCGGCGACGATCAGCGGCCCGGTGCCGTCCAGCAGCCACCGCAGCAGAGAGCGCCGACCGCGCAGCGCCAGACGCAACAGCAGCCGCCGCAGCAGCAGCAGCCGCAAGGCGCGGCCCAGCACGAGCGGAAGGAGCCCAAGGCGCAGGCTGCCGCTCCGGCCCAGGCGCCGCACGAAAGGGCGCGGCGCAGTCGCCGAAGCAGGGCCAGGACGGGGGCCAGGACAAGGGAAGGGCCAGGGCAAGGGCAAGGGGCAGGACAAGGGCGAGCAGCAAGGTGGGGATCGCAACAAGTAAGGCAGGGTGCTGCCGCTGGCTGGCCATCGCGATCCTCGCGATCGCGCCCGCAGCTACGGCCAGGGATGCGAGCGGCGCCGACCACTGGGTCGGCACCTGGAGCGCGAGCCCGCAGGAGGCGAGCCGTCCGGTCGAGCTCAACGGCCAGACGATCCGCCAGATCGTCCACGTGAGCATCGGCGGCAGGCAGCTGCGCGTGCGCCTGTCCAACGCCTACGGCCCGGGTCCATTGCACGTCGGCGCGGCGCGCGTGGGCCTGCGCAGCACCGGCGCATCGATCGTCGCGGGCTCGGACCGGGCGCTGACCTTCAACGGATCGGAGTCCGCGACCATACCGGCCGGTGCCCTGGCCGTCAGCGACCCGGTCCGGCTCACCGTGCCCGACGGCGGCGACGTGGCGGTCAGCATCTACCTTCCCGGCAGCGAGTCGGCGGCGACCGAGCATTCGCTGGGATTGCAGACGACCTATATCTCGCCCGAAGGCGATTTCAGCGGGGCCGACACGCTGCCGACGGCGACGACCCGCCGGTCCTATTACTTCCTGACGGGCCTCGAGGTGGAGGCCGCCGCGAAATCCCGGGCCGTCGTCACCCTCGGCGACTCGATCACCGACGGATTGCACTCGACCGTGGATGCCAACCGGCGCTGGCCGGATCGCCTGGCCGAGCGGCTGCGCGCGCAGAAGCGCGGCGGCAAGGTCGCGGTGCTCAATGCGGGCATCAGCGGCAACCGGCTTCTCCACGACACGTTCGGCACGAATGTCTCGGCACGCCTGGATCGCGACGTGCTGGTGCAGTCCGGCGCGCGCTGGCTGATCGTCCTGGCCGGCATCAACGACATCGGGTTTCCCGGATCCGCGACGGTCGACGAGATCGTTGCCGGCCACGTGCAGATCATCGATCGGGCGCGGGCGATGGGCCTCACGGTCTACGGGGCGACCCTCACGCCGTTCCAGGCGTTCCTGCCCGGCTTCTACTACACGGCAGGCGGCGAGGCGAAGCGCCAGGCCGTCAACCACTGGATCCGGACCAGCGGGGCCTACGACGCGGTGATCGACTTCGACAAGGCGGTGAGGGATCCGCGCAACCCGGCGGCGATCCGCCCGGACTACGACAGCGGCGACAACCTGCACCCGAACGACGCCGGCTACAAGGCGATGGCCGATGCCATCGATCTATCGCTGTTCGGGGACTCGCCTCCGCGGCGCGGTACGGTCAAGGCCAAGGGACCCTCGGCGCAGGCGGGCAAGCCGAAGCCGACGCCGGCGCTGTGCCCATGCCCGCCCTGACCGGCTTCGGCGTGCTCAATACGGCAGCCTCTGCTTGAGCTTCAGGATCGGCGCCTCGACCAGGTGCCACATCGCCGTCGCCAGCAGGATCGTGAGGCCAAGCTGCGCGGCGAACGGGGGCAGCCCGCGTACCACGGACGAATGCGCGGACAGCCAGTCGAAGAGCGGCCACATGAAGAGATGGATCAGGTACAGGCCGTAGCTGATCCGGCCGAGGAAGCGAAACGGCGGGAAGTTGAAGAACGCCAGCAGCCAGCGGTTGTCGGTCTCCCACAGTCCCAGCACCATCGCCAGGAACCCGAGCGCCAGCAGCGTCTGCATCGCGGGGGGGTGCATCACGTGGTCGATCGACGGCGTCTCCGGCCACGACACCGCGAACAATGCCGCCACCAGCGCGAGGCCGGCGGGAAACATCCAGCGACGGGCCGCGGTGCGGATCGTCTCGGCGGTGACCGACGCACCCGTAAACACCACGGCGCCCACCGCGCCCGCGACCAGGTATTCGCCGCAGACCAGCGGAATCAACCCGTACGCCGCCTTCGGCAGGAACACGGCGAAGAGGACACGAAAGCCGATGCACGCGGCCCACATCGCGAGCAGCCACGCCAGCCGCGATCGTCCCGGCCGCAGCAGCGAGAACAGCAGCGGGAACACCAGGTAGAACTGCTCCTCGACGCACAGCGACCAGAAGTGGATGCCGTGCATCCGCACCGGGTCCCACGCCCTGTCCACCAGTGACGGATCGATCCACGTGTAGAAGAAGATGCCCCAGTTCATCAGGTAGAGAGCGAACGCCGGCAGGTAGGGGATGCCGACCGTGACCGCCGCGACGCCCAGCACCAGGTAGTAGGCGGGAAAGATCCGCAATGCGCGGCGCGCGTAGAAGCTCTTGAGCACCTCCTTCCGCGGCCGTTCCTCGAACGCGATCAGGATGCGGGTGATCAGGAAGCCGCTGATCACGAAGAACAGCGAGACGCCGTAGCTGCCCCACCAGAAGAGCGTGACGTCGGCGTGCACCAGGAAGACTGCCAGGAACGCGAAGAACCGGAGTCCGTCGATCTGTGTGCGATGATCCAGCGTTTTCATGTGGTGCGCGGCCGGAAGGAGCTCGAGGAAGCTTCGCACGAGCGGGGCCGCCACTGATGTGCGCTACCGAACAGACTGGCCGGGCCGGGAACGCACATCATCGCTTGTCGATTGCCGGGCTTGCCGCGCCGTGGCACGTGGCAGGCATCCGCAGGCGATCAGATGGAGAACGCAGCATGACGCAGAAGCCGGATTGGATGGAAATGCGCCAGTCGACCCGGGCGAAGGCCGAGGGGCTGGTTGCCAGCATTGCGCCGGCAGCGACAGCGCACCGCGGCCCAGCCGGCCGAGATCCTGCTGCACGAGCTGCTCGTCAACAAGATCGAGTTCGAGGCGCAGATCGAGGAGTTGAAGCGGACCCATGCCGAGCTGGAGGAGGCGCGGGACCGCTTCGAGGACCTCTACAATTTCTCTCCCGTCGGCTACGTCACCGTCGGCCGGGAGTGCCTGATCGGCGAGATCAATCTCACCGCGGCGGCGCTGCTCGGCGTCGATCGCAAGGACCTGGTGAACCGTCGCTTCTCGAAGTTCGTCGCGCCGAACGACCGGGACCGCTGGGATCGCCTGTTCGTCAGCCGCATCGAGGATCACGACGTCGAACGCAAGTCGTTCGTCCTCGAGATGCTGCGTCCCGACGCGTCCACGTTCCGCGTCTACGTCGACTGCCGGCGCCGGGAGGCGGCGAATGCGGCGCCGACGCTGCGCCTCGCGCTCGTCGACATCAGCAGCATCCGAAAGGCCGAGGAAGAGAGGATCAGCGCCGCCGGCCCCGGCTGATCGCGGGCCTACGGCGGCGGGCGCCCCGCGTCCTCCATCGCCAGCAGGATCAGCGGAATCTCCCCGGCCGCGCCGACGACCCGGCGGGCGTTGAGCAGCATCCGGCAGCGGCCGATCGCCGGGAAGTCGTGCTCGACGGCGAAGTCGTCGAAGCTCTGGTCGCGCGGCAGGATCGTTTCCAGCAGCTCCCGCAGCGCGGGGATGTCCCATTGCCCGTTGCCCAGCTCGTATAGCGGCCGGCCCACGGTGTCGCCCTCGGCCACCTGGAAGCGCCGGTAGAAGGACCGGCTGGCCGAAATCACCTTGAGGTCCCCGTCCATGACGATCAGCGGCTCGCGCACCGTGGCGATGATGCTCTCGGCCAGCTGCCGCGCCCGGCGCTCCGCGGCCTCGGCGGCAACCCGCTTGCTGATGTCGGTGAACGTCAGCACCACGCCCTGGATGACGTTGTCGAGCGTGCGGTAGGGCTGGATGCGCACCAGGTAGCCGACGCCGTCGGCGCGGACCTCGCGCTCGAACGGCACCAGCGAATCGAGCACGGCCTGGGCGGCCGCCAGCAGGTCGTCGTCCTCCAGGCCGGACTTGATGTCGGCCAACGGTCGACCCAGGTCCGAGGCGACCAGGCGGTACACCCGTGCCGCCTCGCGCGTGAAGCGGCGGATCGAGAGGTGCTGGTCGAGGAAGATCGTGCCGATGTTGGTGCTGTCGAGCAGGTTCTTCATGTCGTTCTGCATGCCGGTCAGCTGCTCGATCTTCGACTGCAGCTCCGTGTTGACGGTGATCAGCTCCTCGTTGACCGACTGCAGCTCCTCCTTCGACGTCTCCAGCTCCTCGTTCGCGGACTGCAGCTCCTCGTTGGTCGACTGCAGCTCCTCGTTGGTCGACTTGAGCTCCTCGTTGGCCGCCTGCTGGCCCTCGATCGTGGCCTGCAGGTTCTCCCGCGTCTGGGCCAGGTCGCGCTCGAGCTCCTCGATGGAGCGGGACCCCGCAGGGGCCGCGCGACGCCGGCTGCGCCCGGGCTTCTTCGCCACGGCAGGAGGGGCGACGTCCTCGAAGCTCACGAGGATCAGGCCCGGATTGCCATCGGCATCGGGCAGCGGGCGCACGCTGAGGCTGACGGTCTCGTCGTTGCCGTCGGTCTTCAACGGCAGCTCGCGGCCCAGGGTCGGCGTGCCCTGGTTCGCGGCGAGCCGAAGCGCGGCGCGCAGCTCCAGCTGCAGCTCCTCGTGCGCCATGTCCACCACATTGAGCGTGGCGTTGCCCGGCGCCGGACGCAGGTACCTGCCCGTCTCGCCGTGCACGAACAGGATCGTCCCCTTGGCATCGGTCACCAGCGACGGCGGCGCATAGGATTGAAGCAGCACGCGCCGGGTGAGCTCCGCGAAATTCGATTCGGTCACGGCCTTCCTCTCCGCACGGGGCTCCCTGTTTTCGCCGGCCGGACGCCAGGCCGGGCCCCTCGCGATCATGGCGCGCGTGGACGCAGGCGTGTCGAGCGCCTTGTAGAACTTCCACTTGCGATTGAGCGCCGCGAACAGCTGCGTGTGGTTCCCGATGCTCTCCGACGGGGACAGCAGCAGGACGCCGCCGGGCTTCAGCGCGTAGTGGAGGGCGGGGATCAGGCGGTCCTGCAGTTCCGCCTCCAGGTAGATCATCAGGTTGCGGCAGCTGACCAGGTCGAGCTTGGTGAAGGGCGGATCCTTGATCACGTTCTGGACCGCGAACACGACCATGTCGCGGATTTCCTTCCTGATCCGGTATCCGGCGTCTTCCTTGACGAAGAAGCGGCGCAGTCGCTCCGGCGACACGTCCGCGACGATGTTGGGCGGATAGACGCCGGCGCGCGCGGTGGCGATCGCCTCGTCGTCGAGATCGGTGCTGTAGAGCTGGACCTTGAGCTCCTGCCGGGTCTCGTCCATGAATTCGCGCAGCACCATGGCGATCGAGTACGCCTCCTCGCCGGTGGAGCAGCCCGGGACCCAGACGCGGAGCACGTAGTCTTCCGGCTTGCCGGCGACGAGCTGCGGCAGGATCTCCTGCCTGAGGGCGACGAACGCCTCCGGGTCGCGGAAGAAGCGGGTGACGTTGATCAGCAGTTCCTTGAACAGCGCCTGCAGCTCGGGCGGATGCTCCTTCAGGAAGCGGGCATAGAGCTCGACGTCGGTCAGGTCCTGCTGCGCCATGCGGCGCTCGATGCGGCGGCCGATGGTGCTCTTCTTGTAGAGGGAGAAGTCGTTTCCGGTCGCCGCGCGCAGCACCTGCAGCACCTTGGCGATGCCGCCGGTCGGCAGGGGCGCGGACGCCGAGAGCGCCGGCAGATCGCGGGTTCCGGCGCGGTGGCGCGCGCTGGCCAGCAGGGCGGCCGGCATCCTTTCCACGGGGAGGACATGCGTGGCGAACCCCGCCTTGATCGCGCTTCCCGGCATGCCGTCGTACTTGGCCGTGGCGGGATCCTGGACCAGCGTGATGCCGCCGGCGCCGAGGATCGCGCGCAGTCCCTGCGTGCCGTCGGTGCCGGTGCCCGACAGGACGATGCCGATGGCGCGTTCGCCCTGGTCCTCGGCGAGCGAGCGCAGGAAGGCGTCGATCGGCATGCGCTGGCCGCGCGGCATCTCGGGCAGCGAGAGCTGCAGCGTGCCGTGGAAGATGGCGAGGTCGCGGTTGGGCGGGATCACGTACACGTGGTTCGACTCCACGATCACGTGGTCGCGCGCTTCGACGACCGGCAGGCTCGTGCAGCGCTGGAGGATCTCGGTGAGCAGGCTTTCGTGGCTCGGGTCGAGATGCTGCACCAGCACGAAGGCCAGACCGCTGTCGACCGGCACGTTGCGGAAGAACTGCTCGTAGGCTTCCAGGCCGCCGGCGGACGCGCCGATGCCGATGATGGGGAAGCGAATTTCGGGGAGGCTTGCCGCCGCCGGGACCGTGTCGACCGTAGCCGCCGCTTCTGGAGTCGGGGCCTGCTTCTTCCTTCCTTTGCCGGATGCCATGTTGCCCTCTGCGGCGCACGACGGGCGCACCCATCGCACGATGCTACTCCAACCGGGACCGCGAACCGATGCCGCGAATATACTGTACGGGGTGCCGCGCCGTGCCGCCGCTGTGCCGTGTTCGCCAAGTGGTTCCCGGCTTCGAATCCCGGGCTCGATCCGAGCCTTCAGTGGACCCTGTCATGGATGAGCGAGAAACCAGGAAGATCGCCGCACTGACCGCAAGCGACTGGGGTTCGCCGGTCCACGTTCGCGCGCTGGTGCTGATGGTGGTCACCGGCGCCGGAATCTATCTCTGTTACCTGCTGGCGGCGCCATTCTTTCCGGCGCTCGCCTGGGCGCTGGCACTGGCCGTCCTGTTCACTCCGCTCCAGCGCTGGCTCGAGGCGAGAATCCGGCGCGCCGGCCTCGCCGCCGCGATCTCCATCGTGGCGATCGGCCTGATCGTGGTCGTGCCGGCGACGTTCGTCGTCGAGCGGATCGTCGGAGAAGCCGTCACCGGGGCGGCCACCGTCAAGGCCATGGTCGAGTCGGGAGAATGGCGACGTGGCTTCGAAGCCCACCCGCGCATCGCGCCCGTCGGCCGCTGGATCGAGCAGCAGTTCGATCTGGCCGGAACGGTCCGGATCGCCGCCTCGTGGCTGACCAACACGGCCACCGCCCTCGTCCGCGGATCCATCCTGCAGCTGATCGGCGTGGTCCTCACGTTCTACATGCTCTTCTATTTCCTGCGCGACCGGCGGCCGGCGCTCGAGGCCTTTCGTTCGCTGTCGCCGCTTCCGGAGGCGGACATGACTCGCCTGTTCCGCGATGTCTTCGATACGGTTCACGCGACGATCTACGGCACGTTCGCCGTCGCTGCCGTACAGGGCATCCTCGGCGGCCTGATGTTCTGGTGGCTGGGCCTGCGGGAGCCCCTGCTCTGGGGCGTCGTGATGGGCCTGCTGGCCGTGGTGCCGGTGCTCGGGGCATTCGTGATCTGGATTCCCGCGGCCGTCTTTCTGGCCCTGGAAGGCAGCGTCGGGAAAGCCGTGCTGCTCACGCTTTGGGGCGCCGTCGTGGTCGGCGGGATCGACAACCTGCTGTACCCGATGTTCGTCGGCAAGCGGGTGAAGATGCACTCCGTCATCGCCTTCGTTTCCATTGTCGGCGGGCTGATCGTCCTCGGCCCGTCCGGGCTGATCCTGGGCCCCGTGATCTTCACGGTGACCCGGGTGCTTCTCGAGATCTGGACCCGTCGCAACACGGTTCCCGACGCCTGATGATCGTGGCGCATGGCAGAGCACGCGGCTATCGCCCGGCTTCCGCCGGCAGCATCAGGGCGTTGCGCCGCCCGGGTATGACGACGCGGACCTGCTGCGGAGATGCCGATGGCGGCGGGCGGTACGACGAGAGGAACTGCTGCACCAGCTTCACGTAATCGCGCGTTTCGGCATACGGCGGAACCGTGTTCTCGTAGCGCTTCACCGCCTGCTCGCCGGCGTTGTAGGCCGCGAGCGCCAGGTCGAGATCGTTCGCGAACAGCGCCAGGAGGTCGCGCAGGTAGCGGGTTCCCACGCTCAGGTTGATCGCGGGATCGAGCAGCTTCTGCGCGACCGAGCGCCGGGCGTCGCCCGTGACGCCGTAGCGCTCGCCCGTTTCGGGGATGATCTGCATCAGCCCGAGGGCGCCCTTCGCGGACACGGCTTCGGGCTCGAACGACGACTCGACCGCGATGACCGCCTTCACCAGCGCCGGGTCGAGCTGCTGCAGCGCCGCGTGCCTGTCGATCAGCGCCTGGAATCGGTTGGCGTTGCGGTGATCCATCGCGCGCCGGAACACCGGCGAGCGTTCGAAGGCGGCGCGCGCAACGGACGCCGCGGCGGATGCCGCGTCCGGCGCCTCGATGCTCGTACCGCCACGGAGAAAGAGCTGGTATCGTTCATCGATCCTGCTGGTCGCGATGCGGGCCTTGCCCGTTTCGTCGACATAGGCCCAAAGGTCGGCACGCGCGTCCGTGCCGATGCCGAATGCCAGCGCCGCGAGGCATGGCACCATCAACGCCCGATTCAAATGTCGCCACACTTGTCCACCACTCCAGGCTGCCTCTCCGGATCGGGAGAGCGATCGCCGGTCAGCAGGTCCTGCATTTTCGGGCTGCTGTGCCTGGCGATCGCGGTGTCGGCATGCAGTCCGCCCGCCGGACCGGTTCCGGGTACCGCGACGCGCAAATCCGACGAAGCGGCCGTGGTCCGGCCCCCGGCGCCGGGCACCGCTCCGCCGCCCGCTGCGGGCGCGGTTCCCGCTCTGCCGCCGGCAACGTCGCCGGTCGTCCTGCCCGACGGGGCTCTGTACGTCTGCGTCACGGAAGCCGCAGGGGTGCGCCAGCAGACGGTGATCGAATTCCCGCCGAACGTCGGCGCGCTGTGCGCGAAGCACCCGGAAATGGGCCCATGCCAATACGAGCGCCAGGTCTGCCGTGGCCGAGGCGGGCGCGTCTATGGCGCGGGCGGCGTCGAGATCACGCTGCAGACCGAGGCGGAATACGATCGCAAGGTCATGCGGGTCCGGTTCAAGGCGAACTGACGGCGTGTGGTCATCGCGGCTCGCCGTGCGTGCCTGCCGCCGCTCGGTGGCTCGGCGGCTGTGGATTCGGCACGCGCGGCATCCTGCTCAGAGCTGCGCTCCCACCAGGCCCGCCGCCCACTCGACCACCTTCTCCCGCCACGGGCGCGCCCCCCAGTCGGCGAGCGTCACGCGTCGCGACTGCGCGAGGTCGCGCTCGAAAACCTCGACCTGGCTGGCGGCGAACGCGGCATCGTAGACGTTGAGGTTGGCTTCGTCGTTGAGCCGGAACGAGCGGGGGTCGAAGTTCGTCGAGCCCACCGACACCAGAAGCCGGTCGATGATGAGCACCTTGCAGTGGAACATCGTCGGCTGGTACTCGTGGATTTCGGCGCCGGCCGCGAGCAGCGGTCCCCAGGTCGATCGCGACGCGCGGCTGACGACGGTCATGTCGTTGATGGGGCCGGGGACGATCAGCCTGAAGCGGACTCCGCGGCGCATGGCCGCGACCAGCGCTTTGCTCGTCAATTCGTCCGGCACGAAGTACGCGCTGGCGAGGTCGATGGTGCGCGTCGCGGCGGTGGTGGCCAGCAGGTACATGAGCTGCATGCTCGCGGCGCCGCCCTCGGGGGAGCTCGAGAACATCTGCGCCCGCGCGTCCGCGGCCGGGCCGATCGGCGGCAGGTAGTCGGCGCCGTGCTGGACCTCGCCGCTCACCTTGGTCCAGTTGTCGAGAAAGGTCGCCTGCATCTGGGCCACGACCGGACCTTCGACGCGGTAGTGCGAGTCGCGCCAGTGGTCGGCGTCCTCGGCGTTGCCGTTCCATTTGTCGGCGATGCCGACGCCCCCGGTGAACCCGATCCTGCCGTCGACCACCAGCAGCTTGCGATGGGTCCGATTGTTCATTCGGGCGAGGTGATACCACGACAGCGGGCGATAGAGGTGGATCTCGACCCCGGCGTCGCGCATCCCCTGCAGCAGCCGTTCCTCGATCTTCTGCGAGCCGACCCAGTCGAGCAGGACGTGGACGCGGACGCCGGCGCGCGCACGCTCGGACAGCGCGTCGGCGAACGCCTGGCCGATGTCGCCGGACCAGTAGATGTAGGTTTCGAACGTGATCGTCCGCTGCGCGCCGCGGATCGCCGCCAGCATCGCCGGAAAGATCTCGCGGCCGTTCTGCAGCGCCTCGACCTTGTTGCCGGCCAGCACCGGCGGCCCGAGCAGCACGCCCATCGACCGGAAGTACTCCGACGAACCGGTCGCGTAAAGGCGCTCGATCCTGTGCTCGATCCGCTGCTCGGCCGGAAGGAGATTCAGGACGATGAGCGTGAGCGCGAACGTGGCGAGCACGCTTCCCGCGACCCAGGCAATCCGTTTGCGAGGCCAGGCCATCACCGCATTCCGGCGCGCCGTTCGATCTCCGTCATCACCCCGCATCGTCCTGCGTCGGCACCCCTGCTACTGGCAGACGGTCCCGGGCGGGACGAAGACCTGGCGCGTGATCGGCTTGGTCTGCGATGCGCCGTTGACGGCGTAGGCGAAGAGCCCGTCGTTGCCGTTCGCGAACGTCAGCGACGCCGAGCCGACGATCGCCTCGACCGCGCCGCCGGGACTGCCCTCCGGCGGAAACGGCACCGCATCGAACGGCGGCCCGGTCACCGTCGAGACCGGACCCGAATACACTCCGGTGGCGACCTTGCGCAACTCCGCGATCAGCCACCAGGGCCGGCGCTGCGCGTCGTAGGTGAACCAGGTCGCGAAGACGATGTCGCCCTGGTGCGTCAGGCCGACCCCCCAGCCCGATTCGCGGGGATTCCACCACAGGTCCTGGAAGTTGGTCGCCAGCGTGAGATCGGGCTGCATGCCCCACGTGCAGGCGGGCCGCGGGCCGAACTCCTGGGGCACGAGCGACTTCGTCTGCGATGTCTGGTTCACCGTGTAGGCGATCGTCGCGTGGCCCGCGTCGGCAAACGTCGCGGTCATGCTGCCGATCGCGGTCTCCGTCGCGCCGCCGGGAGCGCCCTCCGGAGGGAACGGCTCGGTGTTGAAGGGGGGGCCGGCGACCGTCGAGACGGGGCCGGCGTAGACGCCCGTGGCGGTCCGGCGCAGCTCGGCGATCAGCCACCACGGCTGGCGCTGCGCGTCGTAGGTGAACCAGGTGGCGAAGATGATGTCGCCCTGGTGCGCGAAGTTGATGCCCCATCCGGCCTCCGAACCGGCGGGAGCGTTCCACCACAGGCCGCTGAAGTTCGCCGGAACGGGTGCGTTGTAGGGGAGGATCACCCGGTCGTCGCCGCCGCCGGCCACGCTCGCCATCTGCGACAGCTTCGCGCGTGCCGCGGGATCGCCGCGCACTTCGGCATCGAGGAACGTCAGCGTCCAGGTGAAGATGTCGCCGGTCGACGGGATGTCGAAGCCGTGCTTGACGCCGACGAGCGCGACCAGCTCGCGCGTGCCCGCCAGCCGGTTCATGCCTTCGAGCGTCTGCAGGATGGGCGCCGTGGTGTCGGCGGTCCCGCTGATCGCGAGGTACGGCAGCGTGATGCCGTCGAGCCCGTGGCCGCCGCGCCCGAAGGCCGGCAAGCCCGGCTGCCCGAAATAGGGAACATAGCCGACCGCCGCCCTGAGCCGCGGGTCGAGCGTCACCTGCGACCACGACTGGCCGAACGTCTTCGTCAGCCCGGCGCCGGCCATCAGCATCACGCTCTCGCCGCCCATGCTCGCGCCGAAGCCGCCGATCCGGGCCGGGTCGACACGGTCGCGCCACTGCGGATGCGCGAGCAGGAGGTCGAGCGTGGCCGACAGCGACAGCGGGCGCAGCGCCTGCATGGCGATGAAGTCGGTGAGGTGCGTGAACAGGTAGATGTAGTCGTCGATCGACTCGAGATTCGTGTCGGTGAATCGCGGATCCCCGTGGAACGGTGCGGTGACGACGTAGCCGAAGCTCGCCAGCGTGGCGAGCGCGCTGACGTAGTCGTTCGAAATGGGACTGCCGATGTAGCCGTGCGAGAACAGCAGGACGGGGTAGCGCGTCGACGCGTCGGGCCACAGCGGCGGCTCGGCGCCGCGCTGCATGTGCGGCACCGTCTTTCCGGTCGGCAGCACGTAGTCGGGCCGCGGGTCGCCGGCCGCGGTCGGATGGCAGACCACGATGACGTAGCGGACGCTCTTGCCGGCAAACGAGCCGTACAGCTCGCCGTTGTCCGGCGCGTTGACGGTGACCGCGAGCGTGTTGCCGGGATCGGCCAGGAGATCGGTGATGTAGCGCGGCGACCCGTTGTCGCGCGGCACGCCTTCCCAGTACGCCTGGACGTCCTCGCCGGGCGCCATCCGGGAGAAATCCTGTGCGACGTTGCTGCAGGCCACCGGATAGGGGCCGGGCAGCGCCAGCGGAGGCACGACCAGCGTCGCCTCGGCCTGCGCCGAGCCGCTGAAGGCGAGGAGCAGGGTCGCGATCGCGGTCGTCACCGCGGTCGCCATCGATTTCGCGCTCGCGAAGCGGCGCGGGGCACAGGCTGCTGCGAATGGGGTTGGCATGGGGGCTCGGAATCGTGGCGGGGGATGGCGCGGAACGGTCGCCTGACTGCGGCGGGCGTCTGGAACTTCAGTACAGCATCGGTCAGCCGACGCGCATCGTCTGTGCGCAAGCGCACCGACGGCGCGCGGGGCGGTTCTCGCGCTCGCCCTGATGCCCGAGGGCGCTCAGAGCGAGGCGTTCGAAAAGGTGTCGCAGTCCTTCGGTGCGCCCGAGTCCAGGCCGCGCTTGAACCAGCGCACGCGCTGCTCCGACGAGCCGTGGGTGAACGACTCGGGGACGACGCGGCCCTGCGTCTGCTTCTGCAGGCGGTCGTCCCCGATCGCCGTCGCGGCGTCGAGCGCCTCCGCGATGTCGCCGGGATCCAGCTGGTTCATCGTGCCGGCGTAGTGTCCCCAGACGCCCGCGTAGCAGTCGGCCTGCAATTCCATGCGCACGGAAGTCCGGTTCGATTCGGCCCGGGACTCGCGCCCGCGCGCCGCTTCCACCTTGGCGAAGGCGCCGGTCAGCTTCTGCACGTGGTGCCCCACCTCGTGGGCGATCACGTAGGCCTGGGCGAAATCGCCGGGTGCGCCGAAACGCGTCTGCAGATCGCGGAAGAACGCGAGGTCGAGGTAGAGCTTCTCGTCGTTGGGACAGTAGAACGGGCCCATCGCCGCCTGGCCCGTGCCGCAGGCCGAGCTCACCTGTCCGTCATACAGGACCAGTGTCGGGGGGCGGTAAGGGCTCTTCGACTGCTGGAAAATCCTCGTCCATACGTCCTCGGTGCTGCCGAGGACCCTGGAGACGAATTGCCCCATCGCGTCGGCCGGCGCCCCCTTGGGCGCCTCGCGCGTCTCGCGCTGGGTGCCGACCTGCTCGGCGACGTCCAGCACGACACCGGGGTCGAAGCCGAGGAAGTAGGCGACCAGGGCGATGACGACGCCCGCGACGCCCAACCCGCCCCCGACCATGCCGATGCCCCGTCGGTCCTCCACATTGCCGCTGGCCCGCTGGTCGCCTAGCTGCATCGTCGCCCCTGCATTTTCCGGTTGTTCGAGTCGCAACCATGTTCGGCCGGCCGCCCGGAGGCGTCTGTGCGCTGGCGTACAAACGCCGGCAGGCCGACGTCGAGCGCGGCGGGAAATGTGGGCCACCGCACGGACACGTTTTCACGCGGGGTGCACGATTCGATCATGTTCTCCCTGCGGCCTGCGATTCTCTGCGCCGGGCTCGGCCTGCTGGATACCGGGTCCGCGGTGGGCATTTCATGCGACAACGCACGCCGGGCGGAAGTCACCATGCGGACACCGCTCGAAAAAGCGGCCCGCCCGCCGTTCTGGGTTGCCGGAATCGTTGCCAGTTTACTGACGATACTGGGCGCGGTCGCGATCGTCCAGCCGATCCCGGCGTTGTACGCCAGCGTCGCGGGAGACAGCGTCGCCGCGCCGCCGGCGCGCGGGTCGGTGTCGACGGGCTCGGGCGAGTCGCAGGACGCCCGGGCCGCGATTCCGGAGGCCGACCTGGCGGCCGCGCCGGTCGCGGGCAAGCGCCACAGCCGGGCGAGCTGCCCGGACTGCGGCGTCATCGAATCGATCCGGCAGAGCGGACGGGCCGGCAATGCCGGACGGAAAGGCAGGAGCGACCTCGAGGTCGCCATCGCGGAAGCCAGTCCCGGCGGTGACGCCAGCGGTGCGAGCGGCAGGACCGGCATCGACTACGAGATCACGGTCCGCTTCCGCGACGGCTCGCGGACGGTCCTCAGCGAGGCAAGCCCGCGCGCGTGGCAGGCGGGGAGCCGCGTGATCGTGATCGGCCGCGCGGATGCCGCGGACGATTGAGGCCGGCGCCGCGCCTTCCCCCGCCGACGGCTACCTGGCGACGTAGGGCAGGATCCGGTCGAACTCGGCCTTGACCACCCGGTAGCATTCGCAGGACCGCGCCTCCACACCCGGGCGGTCGAGCACGGTGATCCGGCCCCGGCGTGTAGTGGATCAGCCCGGCTTCCTGCAATTTCCCGGCGGCCTCGGTGACGCCTTCGCGGCGCACGCCCAGCATGTTGGCGATCAGTTCCTGCGTCATCTGGAGCTCGTTCGAGTCCAGGCGATCGAGGCTCAGCAGCAGCCAGCGGCACAGCTGCTGGTCGATCGAGTGATGGCGGTTGCAGACGGCGGTCTGCGCCATCTGGGTGATCAGCGCCTGCGTGTAGCGCAGCAGCAGGTGCATCAGCGGGCCGAAACGGTCGAACTCCTCCTTCAGGAACGCGGCCTTGAGCCGCACCGCATGGCCGGCGCTCTGCACGATGGCGCGGCTGGGGGTCGTATCCCCGCCCATGAACAGCGAGATGCCGAGGAGGCCCTCGTTGCCCACGATGGCGATCTCGGCGGAGGCGCCGTCCTGCATCACGTAGAGCAGCGAGATGATGCAGGTGGTGGGGAAATAGATGTAGCGCAGCTTGTCGCCGGATTCGCAGAGGACGTCGCCCAGCCGCATCGGGATCAGCTCGAGGTGCGGCGCGAGACGCTCGTAGTCGCTCTCCGGCAGCGCGTCGAGCAGGTGGTTCTGATGCGGGCTGGGGAGCACGCGCCTAGTCACCGGCGACCCGGACTTCGAGGATCGGGACGATGCGCCGGGGGGGGGGCGCCAGTTCTTTCGGATCCCATCGGACAAGTTTAGACGATCCGACGGAACGTTGCGAAGGGCTCACCCAGACGGGCAGGCCCCTCGCTCACGCCGGATGCTACGAGTCCGAGCCCAAGCCGGCGGAAAGCACGAAGCCGACCGCAAGGCCGATGACGCCGCAAATGGCCATCGTCTGCCACGGATTGGCATGGACGTAGCCGTCGACCGCGCGCCCGGCTGCCTTCGTGCCCGCCACCGCCGCGTCCTGCAGGCCGGTGATGCGCAGCCTGGCGCCCTGCAGCGATTCCTCCGCCCTGGCGCGAACCTGCGCGATCTGGTCGCCGGTCTGCCCGGCGGTGGCCTTCAGCAACTGTTCCGTGTCAGCCGCGAGCATCCTGAGATCGGCCATCACCTTGTCGGTGGTGACGCGATCGCGGTCCGCCGTCGTCAACCATTCTCTCGCATTCATGTCCATGCCCTCGCTGTCAATTCGCCCACTTGCATTCGCTCGCCCGGTGTGCGGCCCTATTACGACCTTCGCCCGCTGATGACGTTGAGCAGAACCATGACGATAGCGATGACCAGGAGGACGTGGATCAGCCCGCCCATCGTGGTGGAAGTGACCAGCCCGAGCAGCCACAGGATGAGGAGAACAACCGCAATCGTATAGAGCATGTCAGGCACCTTTTCGTAGTCCCGGTTACCGGTTTCCGGCTGACGCAGCTTCCGGTCGGTTTGCCGACGGCTGCTTCATCCGGTGCCGGTTGGATCCCGAGGGCGCGCCGGATGTGCCACGCGAACGCGGCACAAGCGGCGATACGTCTCGGGACTCGATCCCAATTTCGCTCTTCCCGCGGTTGCCGTCTGTTCGGTAGCGCACGCTGCGGCGCGGGCGGATCGCCTGCAACTGGCGGATCGAGGCTCGAAATCCTGCTCTCAACGCAGGACGTCGGGTAGCGAGTGTGCCTGCGGCCATCCGACCTGCAGGCAAACTGCGGAAATGAGGGTCAGACACCACTTCCGCGCGGAAGTGGTGTCTGACCCTCATTAAGTCGGGCTAGAACAGCCCGACGATCTTGCCGTCGTCGCCGACGTCGATGGCGTTGGCGGACGGCACCTTGGGCAGCCCGGGCATCGTCATGATGTCGCCGCAGACCATGACGATGAACTCGGCGCCGGCGGCGAGCCGCACCTCGCGCACGTTGATCACGTGCCCGGACGGCGCGCCGCGCAGCAGCGGATCGGTCGAGAACGAGTACTGCGTCTTGGCCACGCACACCGGGTAGTGGCCGTAGCCGTCCTCCTGCAGCTTGCGGATCTGCCCGCGCACCTTGCTGTCGGCGACGACCTCGGACGCGCCGTAGATCTTCTGCGCGATGGTCGTGATCTTCTCCCACAGCGTCGCCGATTCCTCGTAGACGAACTTGAAGTTGGTCGGCGTGCTGTCGATCATCTCGACCACGGCGCGGGCGACGTCCTCGGCGCCCTTGCCGCCCTCGGCCCAGTGCCGGGCGAGGATCACCGGCGCGTTCTGGTGCGCCATCTTGCGCTTCAGCAGATCGATCTCGGCGTCGGTGTCGAACGTGAAGTGGTTGATCGACACGACGCACGGGCAGCCCGTAGTGGTTGCGCACGTTGTTGACGTGCCGCTCGAGGTTGGCGATGCCCTTCTCCAGCGCCGGCAGGTTCTCCTTGTTGAGCTCCTTCAGGTCGACGCCGCCGTGGAACTTGAGCGCGCGGATCGTCGCGACGATGACCACCGCGTCGGGCCGCAGCCCGCTCTTCGCGGCACTTGATGTCGATGAACTTCTCGGCGCCGAGGTCGGCGCCGAACCCGGCCTCGGTCACGACGTAGTCGCCGAGCTTCAGCGCCGCCTTGGTCGCGATCACCGAGTTGCAGCCGTGCGCGATGTTGGCGAACGGGCCGCCGTGGATGAACGCCGGGCTGTTCTCCAGCGTCTGCACGAGGTTCGGGTGCAGCGCGTCCTTCAGCAGCGCCGCCATCGCGCCCTGCGCCTTGAGGTCGCGGGCGAGGATCGGCTTCTGGTCGCGCGTGTAGCCGACGACGATCTTGGCGATCCGCTCCTTCAGGTCCTTCAGGCTCGTGGCGAGGCAGAAGATCGCCATGATCTCGGAGGCGACGACGATGTCGAAGCCGTCCTCGCGCGGATAGCCGTTGGCCGGGCCGCCCAGCGACACGACGATGTCGCGCAGCGCGCGGTCGTTCATGTCGACGACGCGCTTCCACGTGATCCGGCGCACGTCGAAGCCGAGCTCGTTGCCGTGATGGATGTGGTTGTCGATCAGCGCGGCGAGCAGGTTGTTGGCGAGCGCGATGGCGTTGAAGTCGCCGGTGAAGTGCAGGTTGATGTCCTCCATCGGCACGACCTGCGCGTAGCCGCCGCCGGCCGCGCCGCCCTTCATCCCGAACACCGGGCCCAGCGAAGGCTCGCGCAGGCAGATGACGGCCTTCTTGCCGATCCGGTTCAGCGCGTCGCCGAGACCCACGGTCGTCGTCGTCTTGCCCTCGCCGGCCGGCGTCGGGCTGATCGCCGTGACCAGGATCAGGCGGCCGTCGGGACGGTCCTTCAACGTTTCGATGTAATTGAGATGGACCTTCGCCTTGTAGTGGCCGTAGGGCTCGAGCTGGTCCTCGGGGATGCCGAGCTTCGCCGCCACCTCGGTGACGCGGAGCATCTTCGCTTTCTGGGCAATCTCGATATCGCTGGGCATCGCGGGTCCTCTCGATTAATGGATGGGGTCAGAGCTGTAATGCGACGCGCGCTCCGGCGCCTCGGGGTCAGAGCTGTAATGCGCCGCCGGCCCCAGCGTCGTGCCTCGATCCATCGCGCAGCGTCGCATTACAGCTCTGACCCCATCGCCTGGCCGCCGCCGTAGCTCGACACGGCCGTGACGTCGCCGCCGGGGGTGACGCGCACCGCGCAGTACTTGAACTCGGGGATCTTGCCGAACGGATCGAGCGCCGGGTTGGTCAGGAGGTTCGCCGCGGCCTCGTAATAGCAGAACGGGATGAACACGGCGCCCGGCGGCGTCCCCTCGTCGGCGCGCGCGTACAGGCTGATGCGGCCGCGGCGCGACTCGACGGTGACGACGTCGCCGGCGGCGACGCGCAACCGCGCGAGGTCGGCCGGGTGGAACGACGCCATCGGGTCGGGCTCGATCGCGTCGAGCACGGTGGCGCGCCGCGTCATGCTGCCCGTGTGCCAGTGCTCGAGCTGCCGGCCGGTGATCAGCACCCACGGGTACGCGTCGTCGGGCTGCTCGGCGGCGGGAATGATGTCGGCCGGAACGATCCGCGCGAGGCCCGTCGCCGTCGGGAACGCGTCGGTGAACACGACGCGCTCGCCGGGGTCGCCTTCGCTCTCGCAGGGATGCGTGACCGCCGACTCGGCCTCGAGCCGCTCCCAGGTGATGCCCGCGATCGCCGGCATCGCCTTCCGCATTTCCGCGAACACGTCGCGCGGGCCGCCGTAGTTCCAGGGCAGGCCCATCCGCCGCGCGATCTCCTGGATGAGCTCGAGGTCGCCGCGCGCCTCGCCCGGGGGCTTCAGCGCCTGGCGGCCGAGCTGCACGGCGCGGTCGGTGTTCGTGTACGTGCCGGTCTTCTCCGGGAACGCGGACGCCGGCAGGACGACGTCGGCGAGGTACGCGGTCTCGGTGAGGAAGATGTCCTGCACGACCAGCCAGTCGAGGTGCGCGAGCGCCTCGCGCGCGTGGTTGACGTCGGGGTCCGACATCGCCGGGTTCTCGCCCATGATGTACATGCCGCGGACCTGGTCCCTCGAGGATCGCGTCCATGATCTCGACGACGGTGAGGCCGGGCTTCGGATCGAGCTTCGTTCCCCACAGGTGCTCGAACTTCTCGCGCACGTCGGGGTTGCCGACGCGCTGGTAGTCCGGGTACATCATCGGGATCAGCCCCGAGTCCGACGCGCCCTGCACGTTGTTCTGGCCGCGCAGCGGATGCAGGCCCGTGCCCGGGCGCCCGATCTGGCCGGTCGCGAGCGAGAGCGCGATCAGGCAGCGCGCGTTGTCGGTGCCGTGCACGTGCTGCGAGATGCCCATGCCCCACAGGATCATCGACGCCTTCGACGTCGCGTAGGCCCGCGCGACCTCGCGGATCGTCGCCGCGGGAATCCCGCACACCGGCGCCATCGCTTCCGGCGTGTACGGGAGGACGTTGCGCTTCAAGGCCTCGAAGCCCTCGGTGCGCTCGGCGACGAAGCGCGCGTCGACGAGGTTCTCCGCGACGATCACGTGCAGCATCGCGTTCAGCAGCGCGACGTCGGTGTCCGCCTTGAACTGCAGGAAGTGCGTCGCGTGGCGCGCGAGCTCCGAGCGCCGCGGGTCGGCGAGGATCAGCTTCGTGCCGCGCTTGACGGCGTTCTTGATCCACGTCGCCGCGACCGGGTGGTTGACGATCGGGTTCGCGCCGATCAGCAGCACGACCTCGGCGTCGAGCACGTCCATCACCGGGTTCGACACCGCCCCCGAGCCGATGCCCTCGAGCAGCGCCGCGACGGAGGACGCGTGGCACAGCCGCGTGCAGTGGTCGACGTTGTTGGTGCGAAAGCCGGTGCGCACCAGCTTCTGGAAGAGGTAGGCCTCCTCGTTGCTGCCCTTGGCCGAGCCGAACCCGGCGAGCGCGTTCGGCCCGCTGGCGTCGCGGATCGCGGCGAGGCGTCCGGCCGCGAGATCGAGCGCCTCGTCCCACGTCGCCTCGCGGAACACGCGGTCGACGTCGTCCGGGTCCATCGTGAAGCCGGCGGTCTTCGGCACGCCCTCGCGGCGGATCAACGGCTTCGTCAGCCGCTGCCGATGGTGGACGTAGTCGAAGCCGTAGCGGCCCTTGACGCACAGCCGGCCGTGGTTGGCGGGGCCGTCGCGACCCTCGACGCGCAGGATCCGCTCGTCCTTGATGTGGTAGGTGAGCTGGCAGCCGACGCCGCAGTACGGGCACACCGAGTCGACGGTGCGGTCGGCGACGACGTTGGCCACGCCGCGCGCCGGCGACAGCGCCCCGGTCGGGCAGGCCGCCACGCACTCGCCGCAGGCCACGCAGCTGCTCTCGCCCATCGGGTCGTCGAGGTCGAACACGATGGCCGCGTGGTGGCCGCGGAACGCGTAGCCGATGACGTCGTTGACCTGCGCCTCGCGGCAGGCGCGCACGCAGCGCGTGCACTGGATGCAGGCGTCGAGGTTGACGGCGATCGCCGGGTGCGAGAGGTCGCGCGCGGGGGCCGGGCGTGGCGCGAACCGCGGGGCGCCGACGCCGAGCTCCGCGGTCCAGCGGTCGAGCTCCGAGTCCGACCGGTACGCCGACTCCGGCATGTCGGAGCGCAGCAGCTCGAGCACGAGCTTCTGCGCGGTGACGGCGCGCGGACTCGTCGCCTTGACGACCATCCCCGCCGCCGGCGCGCGGCAGCACGACGGCGCCAGCACGCGCTCGCCGTCGATCTCGACGACGCAGGCGCGGCAGTTGCCGTCGGCGCGCAGGTCCTCCTGTAGCACAGGCGCGGGATCGCGACGCCGTGGCGGTCGGCGGCCTGCAGGATCGTCTCGCCCGGCCGCGCCGCGATCGCGCGGCCGTCGAGCGTGAACGTGACGGCGCCGGCGGCTCGGTGCCGGTCGCGGCCGCGGCGGCGTCAGGCGACTTCATCGGGGAAGTACTTCAGCACGCAGCGGATCGGATTGGGCGCCGCCTGGCCCAGCCCGCAGATCGACGCATCGGCCATCACCTGCGCCAGCTCCTCGAGCAGCGGCCGGTCCCAACGGGGCGCGGCGAGCAGTCCCGCGGCCTTGGCGGTGCCGACGCGGCAGGGCGTGCAGCGGCCGCAGGACTCCTCGGCGAAGAAGCGCATCACGTTGAGGGCAGCGTCGCGCGCCCGGTCGTGCTGCGACAGCACGATGACCGCGGCCGAGCCGATGAAGGCGCCGTGCGGATTCAGCGTGTCGAAGTCGAGCGGCACGTCGGCGAGCTGCGCCGGCAGGATGCCGCCCGACGCGCCGCCCGGCAGGTACGCGTAGAGCTCGTGGCCCGGCAGCATGCCGCCGCAGTGCTCGTCGATCAGCTCGCGCACGGTGATGCCGGCCGGTGCGAGGTGCACGCCGGGGTTGGTTGACCCGCCCGGACACCGAGAACGAGCGCAGGCCCCGGCGACCGTTCCGGCCGTGGCCCGCGAACCAGTCGGGCCCGCGCTCGAGGATGTCGCGCACCCAGTACAGCGTCTCGAGGTTGTGCTCGAGCGTGGGCCGGCCGAAGAGGCCGACCTGCGCGACGTACGGCGGGCGCAGCCGCGGCATGCCGCGCTTGCCTTCGATCGACTCGATCATCGCCGATTCCTCGCCGCAGATGTACGCGCCCGCGCCGCGGCGCAGGTGGATCGGCGGCAGCGCGCACGGCGGGTCGGCTCGAAGCGCGGCGAGCTCGCGCTCGAGGACCTCGCGGCAGCCCGCGTATTCGTCGCGCAGGTAGACGTAGACCTCGGAGATGTCCGCCGCCCAGGCGGCGATCAGCATGCCTTCGAGGAAGCGGTGCGGGTCGCGCTCGAGATAGTGGCGGTCCTTGAACGTCCCCGGCTCGCCCTCGTCGACGTTGACGGCGAGCAGGCGCGGCGCGGGCTCGGCGCGCACGATCCGCCACTTCCGGCCCGCGGGAAAGCCCGCGCCGCCGAGGCCGCGCAGGCCCGAGCTCTCCATCGCCTGCAGCACCGACTCGACGTCGCGCGCGCCGCCGCTGCAGGCTTCGAGCAGCGCGTAGCCGCCGGCGGCGCGGTACTCGACGTAGCCGACGTACGGGGGGACGGGCGGCGCAACCGCGCCCGCGGCGACGGCGGCCTCGACCGCCGCCGGCGTGGCGGCGCCGATCGGGTTCCTGCCGACGACGGCGACCGGCGCCTCGTGGCAGCGCCCGACGCACGGCGCCGGGATCACGCGCACGTCGGCCCCGAGGATCCGGGGCAGCCGGTCGAGCAGGTCGCGCGCGCCGGCGAGCTCGCACGACAGCGAGTCGCAGACGCGCACCGTCAGCTGCGGCGGCACCGCGTCGCCTTCCTTCACGACGTCGAAGTGATGGTAGAACGTCGCGACCTCGTAGACCTCGGTCGGCGCCAGCTTCATCTCCGCCGCCAGCGCGACGACGTGCGCGGCCGAGATGTGGCCGTGCGCATCCTGGATCCGGTGCAGGTGCTCGATCAGGAGGTCGCGCCGGCGGGGCGCGTCGCCGAGCAGCGCGCGGACCTCGGCCAGCGCCTGCGGATCGGGCACGCGGCCCTTCGGCCCGGGGCGCGCCTTGCGCCGACCGCCGTCGGCCGCGACGATCGGAACGGTGCGCGGACGGCGCCGAACGATCGGTCATCGGCGTGGGAGAGGAGGGCAGGGCACGAGGCGGGAGCGGCCGGCGCGGGTCGCGCGAGGCCGGGGCCTAGCTGCCGAGCAGCGTGCCGGGAACGAGGCCGACGCTCCGGGCGAAATCGCCCGCGCCCATCTTCTTGCCGTCCTCGGGCTTCAGCTTCAGCACCTCGATCTGCCCGCCGTGCGCGGTGATGCGGATGCTGTCGGCGCCCACGTCGGTGACTTCGCCGGGCTTGCCCTTCACCGCGCCGAACGTGCGCACCGGGTGCTTCCTCGCGTCGAACAGCTGGATCTTCCTGCCATTGAGCGTCGTCCACGCGCCCGGCGCCGGGTTGCAGCCGCGCATCAGGTCGTAGACGTGGTCGACGTGGTCGTGCCACGAGATCTTCGCCTCGGCGGCGCGGCACCAGCCTTCGTAGCTCGCCTGCGACTCGTCCTGCACGGTCTCGGTGTGGCGGCCGGCGAACACGAGGTCGGCGGCCTCCAGCATCGCGGCCACGCCCAGCGGGAACAGGCGCTCGAAGTAGACGCTGCCCAGCGTGTCGTCCGGGCCGATCGCGGCTTCCTTCTGCAGGATCACCGGGCCCTCGTCGAGCCCGTCGGTGGGCCGGAAGATCGTGAGCCCCGTCTTCGTCGAGCCGCGGATGATCGGCCAGTTGATCGACGACGGGCCGCGGTGCTTCGGCAGCAGCGACGGGTGGTACTGGATCGTGCCCAGGCGCGGGATGTTGACGAAGTCCTGCGGCGCGAACTGCAGCACGTACGCCATGATGCCGAGGTCGACTTCGATCCCGGCCAGCGCCGCGTGCGCCTCGGCGCTCTTCAGCGAGGCGAACTGGAACACCGGGATGCCGCGCTCCTGCGCCGCGGTCTTCAGCGGATCGGCCTTCGCCCCTTCCTTCTCCGGCGCGCAGAACACGCCGGCGACCTCGTCGCCGCGGGCGACGAACGCCTCGAGCACCGCCTTGCCGAAGTCCTGCTGGCCGACAATCGCTACCTTCATCGCAAACCTCCTCCTGATGCACCGATCGGGGCCGGGATCATGGCCCGGCCCTCTGCAACCGTCAGATCACCTTCTCTTCGCGCAGCGCCGCGATCGCCGCCGCGTCGTAGCCGAGCTCGGCGAGCACCTCGTCGGTGTGCTCGCCCAGCAGCGGCGAGCGCTTCACCTCGGTCTGGCTGTCGGACATCTTGATCGGGTTGCCGACCGACAGGTACTTGCCGCGCGTCGGGTGGTCGACCTCGACGACGGTGCCGGTCGCGCGCAAGCGACGGCTCCTCGGCCAGCTCCTTCATCGACAGGATCGGGCCGCAGGGGATGTCGTGCTTGTTGAGGATGTCCATCGCCTCGAACTTGGTCTTGGTCATCGTCCACTTCTCGATGTCGTCGAAGATGTCCTTCAGGTGCGGCAGCCGCGCCTTCGGCGTCGCGTAGCGCGGGTCGGTCAGCCACTCGGGCCGGCCGATCACCTCGCAGATGTCCTTCCACACCGGCGCCTGGGTGATGAAGTAGATGTACGCGTTGGGGTCGGTCTCCCAGCCCTTGCACTTCAGGATCCAGCCCGGCTGGCCGCCGCCCGACGCGTTGCCGGCGCGCGGGACCGCGTCGCCGAACACGCCGTTCGGGTACTGCGGGTACTCCTCCATCACGCCGGTGCGGGCGAGCCGCTGCTGGTCGCGCAGCTTGACGCGGCACAGGTTCAGCACGCCGTCCTGCATCGCCGCCAGCACGCGCTGGCCGCGGCCCGTCGTGTTGCGCTGGTAGAGCGCGGCGACGATGCCGAGCGCCAGGTGCAGGCCCGGTGCCGGAGTCGCCGATCTGCGCGCCGGTGACCAGCGGCGGGCCGTCGTCGAAGCCGGTCGTCGACGCCGAGCCGCCGGCGCACTGCGCGACGTTCTCGTAGACCTTGCAGTCCTCGTAGGGCCCGGGGCCGAAGCCCTTGACCGAGGCGACGATCATCCGCGGGTTGAGCTGCTGGATGTGCTCCCAGGTGAGCCCCATGCGGTCGAGCGCGCCGGGCGCGAAGTTCTCGACCAGCACGTCGCAGCGCTTGACCAGCGACTCGAGGATCGCCTTGCCCTTGGGGTTCTTGGCGTCGACGGTGATCGAGCGCTTGTTGTGGTTGAGCATCGTGAAGTACAGGCTGTCGACGCCCGGGATGTCGCGCAGCTGCCCGCGCGTGATGTCGCCCTCGCCGGCGCGCTCGACCTTGATCACGTCGGCGCCGAACCAGGCGAGCAGCTGCGTGCAGGTCGGACCCGACTGCACGTGCGTGAAATCGAGAATCTTGACACCGTCCAATGCCTTGCCCATTACGTTCACCTATGAAATGTCGTTGTTCCGAAAGCTCTGCTTCAACTGGAGATTGCCGTCACGATTTCTTCTTCGCGGTGGGATTGAGGCTCTTGATGCGGCCGCTTTCCGTGCCCGCCGTCTCGTCGATGACCGCGTTGATCAGCGTGGGCCGGCGCGAGCGGATCGCCTCCTCCATCGCGCGGCGAAGCTCGGCCGGCGTCGCGGCCAGCACGCCCACGCCGCCGAAGGCCTCCATCATCTTCTCGTAGCGCGCGCCCTTGACGAACACCAGCGGCGACGGATCGCTGCCTCCGGTCGGATTCGCCTCGTCGCCGCGGTAGACGCCGTTGTTGTTGAGGATCACGACGCAGACCGGCAGGTTGTAGCGGCAGATCGTCTCGACCTCCATGCCGGAGAAGCCGAAGGCGCTGTCGCCCTCGATCGCGATCACCGGCTCGCCGCTGACCACGGCCGCCGCGACCGCATAGCCCATGCCGATGCCCATGACGCCCCACGTGCCGACGTCCAGCCGCTTGCGCGGCTTGTACATGTCGACGATGCTGCGCGTGAAGTCGAGCGCGTTCGCGCCCTCGTTGACGAGGAGGGCGTCCGGATTCGCCTTGACGATGTCGCGCACGACGTTGAGCGCGCTGTGGTAGTTCATCGGCGACGGGTCCTTCGCCAGCGTCTCCGCCATCTTCGCGACGTTCTTCGTCCGGCGCTCCGCGACGGCGTCGAGCCACTCGGCGGGCGGCTTCGGCCAGTCGGGGCCCATGGCGGCGAGCATGGCCGACACGCACGAGCCGATGTCGCCGACGACCGGCGCATCGATGCGGACGTTGCTGTCCGCCTCCTGCGGCGAGATGTCGACCTGGACGAACTTCTGGCCGCCCCACTCCTTGGGGCCCTTGCCGCCCCAGGTCTTGCCCTTGCCTTGCGACAGCAGCCAGTTGAGCCGCGCGCCGACCAGCATCACGACGTCGGCTTCCGGCAGCACGTACGAGCGCGCCGCGGACGCCGACTGCTCGTGCGTGTCGGGCAGCAGGCCCTTGGCCATCGACATCGGCAGGTAGGGGATGCCGGTCCGTTCCACCAGCGCGCGGATGTCCGCGTCGGCCTGCGCGTACGCCGCGCCCTTGCCGAGGATGATCAGCGGGCGCCTGGCGCTCCTGAGCAGGTCGAGCGCGCGCTGCACGGCGTCCGGCGCCGGGATCTGGCGCGGCGCCGGATCGACCACCTTGATCAGCGAATTCCTCCCCGCCTCCGCGTCCATCGTCTGCGGGAACAGCTTGGCCGGCAGGTCGAGGTACACGCCGCCGGGGCGGCCGGAGACCGCGGCACGGATCGCCCGCGCGACCCCGATGCCGATGTCCTCGGCGTGCAGCACCCGGAACGCGGCCTTGGCGTGCGCCCGGGCGACGGCGAGCTGGTCCATCTCCTCGTAGTCGCCCTGCTGCAGGTCGACGATCTCGCGCTCGGAGGAGCCGCTGATGAGGATCATCGGGAAGCAGTTGGTCGTGGCGTTGGCGAGCGCCGTCAGCCCGTTGAGGAAGCCGGGCGCGGACACCGTGAGGCAGATGCCGGGCTTCTGCGTCATGAAGCCGGCGATGGACGCGGCATGGCCGGCGTTCTGCTCGTGCCGGAAGGAGATCACGCGCATGCCCGCGGCCTGCAGCCGCCGCGTGAGGTCGGTGATCGGGATGCCGGGCAGCCCGAAGATCGTGTCGATGCCGTTCAGCTTGAGGGCATCGATGACGAGCTGGAAGCCTTCGGTCTCCGGCGCCTGCCGATCGGTCTCGCCGCCGCCGGCGGCGCTCGTCTGCGTCATGTTCGGTGCAGCGTCGTTCATGGCAATGTCCTTCGCTGTGACGGGCTCGCGCCCACCGGTTTACCTTCCGCGGCCGTCGCGGTCCCTAGTCGCCGCGCACCCTGGCGATCACTTTCGACAGCAGCGGCCAGAACAGCATCACCAGCGCCAGCCCGGTGATGCCGCCGACCAGCCAGTTCGAGTGGAAGATCGACAGGTCGCCCTGCGAGATCAGCATCGTCTGGCGGAACGAATCCTCGGCGCGGTCGCCGAGCACCAGCGCCAGCACCAGCGGCGCCAGCGGATAGTCGAGCTTCTTGAACACGTAGCCGACGACGCCGAACAGCATCATCAGCCAGATGTCGAGCATCGCGCCGTGCACGGTGTAGGCGCCGATCGCGCAGATGACGATGATCACCGGCGCGATGATCGAGAAGGGTATCCGCAGGATCGCCGCGAACAGCGGCACGCAGGTGAGCACCACGATGAGCCCGGCGAGGTTGCCGAGGTACATGCTGGCGATCAGGCCCCAGACGAAGTCCTTCTGCTCGACGAACAGCAGCGGCCCCGGCTGCAGGCCCCAGATCAGCAGGCCGCCCAGCAGCACGGCCGCCGTCGGCGAGCCGGGGATGCCCAGCGCCAGCATCGGCAGCAGCGCGCTGGTGCCCGCGGCGTGCGCCGCGGTCTCGGGCGCGATCACGCCTTCGATCTGGCCGGTGCCGAACTTGTCGCCGTCCTTCGACATCCGCTTGGCGACGCCGTAGCTCATGAACGACGCGGGCGTGGCGCCGCCGGGCGTGATCCCCATCCAGATGCCGATCAGCGTGCTGCGCAGCGACGTCAGCCAGTAGCGCGGCAGCTCCTTCCACGTCGACAGCACGACCTTGAGGTCGATCTTGGCCTTCTTGCCGCTGAAGGCCAGCCCCTCCTCCATCGTCAGCAGGATCTCGCCGATGCCGAACAGGCCGATCACCGCGATCAGGAAGTCGAAGCCGCGCATCAGGTCGGAGAAGCCGAACGTGAGCCGCAGCTGGCCGGTGACCGTGTCCATGCCGACGGCGGCCAGCGCGAAGCCCAGCATCATCGCCGCCAGCGTCTTCCACGCCGAGCCCTTGCCCATGCCGATGAAGCTGCAGAACGTCAGCAGGTAGACGGCGAAGAACTCGGGCGGGCCGAACTTCAGCGCGAACTTGGCGACCAGCGGCGCGAGGAACGTGATCATCACGACGGCGAAGAACGCGCCGACGAACGACGACGTGAACGCGGCCGTCAGCGCCTCGCCGGCGCGGCCCTTCTGCGCCATCGGGTAGCCGTCGAACGTCGTCGCGACCGACCACGGCTCGCCCGGGATGTTGAACAGCACCGAGGTGATCGCGCCGCCGAACAGCGCGCCCCAGTAGATGCACGACAGCATGATGATCGCCGACGTCGGCGGCATCGTGAACGTGAGCGGCAGCAGGATGGCGACGCCGTTGGCGCCGCCCAGGCCGGGGAGCACGCCGATGATCACGCCGAGCACGATGCCGATCACCATCAGCAGCATGTTGTACGGCGACAGCACGACGGCGAAGCCGTGGAAGAGGGCGGAGAGCTCGACCAAGGGAATCTCGGGAGGGTGGGTCGTCGGACGGGTGCGCGGGAACCGGCTCGGCGCGCGGGCTCAGTAGCCGAGGAACGCGAGCGGGTCGAACGTGCCCTTGAACAGCGGCACCTTGAACCAGACCTCGAACATCAGGAAGAAGCCGGCGTTGATGAGGACGCCGGCGACGACGCTGCGCAGCCACGGATACTTGCCCAGCCAGACCATGAACAGCGCGATGTAGATGGCCGAGGCGACGTAGATCCCGATCAGCTGGACGAACAGCACGTAGACCAGCGCCGGGATCAGCACCGACAGCACCTGCTTCAGCGGCGTCCAGGCGACGAACTGCGCGCGGCGCCGGGCGACCGCGCCGGCGAACGTCGTCTTGCGGGCGCGCCACTGGGCGAACAGCACCTGGCCCATCGTCGCCAGGCTCGCGATGCAGATCAGGAGCCCGATGTAGAACGGGAAATAGCCGGACTCGGGCCCGTCGCTGCTCCAGCCCGAGCCCAGGCGGACGCTGTCGAAGATGACCAGCGCGCCGAACGCGAACAGCAGCACCGCGACCACCACTTCGACGGTCCGGGTCGAGATGCCGGCCTCGTCGCCGGCGCTGGTCTTCTTCGGTCATGACGGGAAGGTCGCGGGTTGGCTGTCTTCGGGGCGGGCGCCCGGGGGCGGGCGCCGGCGGACGGGGGCGGCGCCGGGCGGCGGCGCCCCCGGTCCGGTCAGGGCTTGGCGAGGAATCCCGCCTCTTTCATCAGGTCGCGGTGCGTCGCCTCGGCCTTCTCGACCCACTTCGCGAACTCGGGCCCGCTCATGAACGTCGTGTTGAACGCGCCGTCCTCCATGAACTTCTTCCAGTCCGGCGTCTCGCGCACCTTCTTGAACAGCTCGACGTAGAAGTCGACCTGCTCCTTGGTGACGCCGGCCGGCATGAAGATGCCGCGCAGCATCAGGTAGTCGACGCCGACGCCGGCCTCCTTGCAGCTGTGGATGTCGTTCCACGACATGGTCGTCCGTGACCTTCGTCTTGTACGGCATCCGCTCGTCGTCGAACACGCACAGCGGCCGCAGCTGGCCGGCGCGCCACTGCGCGACCGCCTCGATCGGGTTGTTGACGCTCGAGTCGATGTGCTTGCCGACGAGCTGCACGGCGACGTCGCCGCCGCCCTTGAACGGGATGTAGATGAACTTGACGCCCGGGACCGCCTTCTCGATCGCGACGGTGATGATCTGGTCTTCCTGCTTCGAGCCGGTGCCGCCCATCTTGAACTTGCTGGGGCCGGCCGCCTTCACCGCGTCGAGGTACTCCTTCGCCGTCTTGTAGGGCGTCTCGGCGTTGACCCACAGCACGAACTGGTCGAGCGCCAGCATCGCGACGGGGGTCAGGTCCTTCCAGTTGAACGGCACGCCGGTGGCGAGCGGCGTCGTGAACAGGTTCGACAGCGTGATGATGATCTTGTACGGGTCGCCCTTGGCCTCCTTGACCGCGAGGAAGCCCTCGGCGCCGGCGCCGCCCGACTTGTTGACGACGATCAGCGGCTGCTTCATCAGGTTGTTCTTGGTGATGATGCCCTGCAGCAGGCGCGCCATCTGGTCGGCGCCGCCGCCGGTGCCCGCGGGCACGACGAACTCGACCGGCTTGGTCGGCTCCCAGGCCGCGGCGAACGCGGGGTTCGCGGCGCCGATCGCCGCGCAGGCGACTCCCGCGGTCAGGCACAGCCAGCGACGCAGGGCGGGCGCGCGCGCGACGCGCGACACGTTCTGTTGCTCTCTCATATCGACTCCTCCTATTGACGCCGTCGCGTCGGTGCGGCGGGACCGGCTCGTTCGTCCCGGGCGGTGCCGCCGCGGGTCCGTCGCCAATCGTACCCCAACTGGGGCGCTGCGGCGGGCGGGACTCCCGATGCGTGGCCGGACGCTCGGGCGCCCCGATCCTAGGCCGGCTCAACCATCCGATACAGTTATAGTTTCTGATAGTATGCATAAGCAAATAGTTATGGACAGTCCGGGCCCGCGCCGATGAAGAACGCCACGCTGCGCCAGCTGAAGATCTTCGAGGCGGTCGCGCGGCAGCTCTCCTTCTCGCGTGCCGCGGACGAGCTGCACCTGACGCAGCCGGCGGTCTCGATGCAGGTCAAGGAGCTCGCGACGCTCGCGGGCGTGCCGCTGTTCGAGCAGCTCGGCAAGAAGGTGTACCTGACGGCGGCCGGGGGCGAGCTGCTGGAGCACGCCCGCGCGATCATCGGGCAGTTCCGCGACGCCGAGGAGGCGATGGCGCGGATGCAGGGCGTGTCCGGCGGCCGGCTCAACGTCGCGGTGATCAGCGCCGGCGACTACTTCTTCGCGCGGCTGCTCGCCGAGTTCGCGCGCCGCCACGAGGGCGTGCGCCTCAACGTCGGCGTGCACAACCGCGACGAGCTGCTGCGGCAGATGGCGCGAGAACCTGACCGACCTCGCGATCATGGTCCGCCCGCCCGAGGGCGGCGACACCGTCGCCGAGCCGTTCGCGCCGCACCCGTACGTGGTCGTCGCGGCGCCCGGCCACCCGCTCGCCCGCCGCAGGCGGATTCCCGTCGCCGAGCTGCTGCGCGAGCCGTTCGTCGTGCGCGAGCGGGGATCGGACACCTGGCGGGCGATGGAGCAGGCGTTCGGGCGCCGGCTCGCGCGGCTCGGCGTCGCGATGGAGATCGCGAGCACCGAGGCGATCAAGCAGGCGGTCATCGGCGGCATGGGCGTGGGCTTCCTGTCCGCGCACACGATCAGCCTCGAGCGGCGCCTGGGCAGCCTCGCGGTGCTCGACGTCCAGGGCTTCCCGCTGGTCCTCGACTGGTACGTCGTGCACCGCCGCGACAAGCGGCTCCCGCCCGTCGCGGTCGCCTTCAGGCGCTTCCTGCTGGAGGAGGGCGCGGCGCGGATCGAGGCGATCACCGGCCTGCGGCCGGGGGCCGCGGCACGGCCGCGGGCGCGGGGGGCGGGGCGTCTGGCCGCCCGTCGGCCTTGAGGTTCGCGGCGCTGGCAGTCTTGGCAGCGCAAGCGATTCGAACCCGGCGACAAGTTAACGCTTGACGATACTATCGTTAAGCGATAGTATCCGGAGCATGCCGAGCGAGTCCTTTCGGTGTCGCGAGACGGAAGCCCTCTTCCACGGTCAACGCATCGCTCGATTCCGGAACATCGAGACGGTCGCTCTGCGAAAACTCGCCATCCTGCAATCGAGTGGCGCGGGTGGAGGAACTGCGAATCCCACCGAACAACCGACTCGAGGCCCTGAAGGGTCGACCGCAGGGGCCAATGGAGCATCCGCGTCAATGATCAATGGCGCATCTGCTTCCGGTTTTCCGACGGCAGAGCGCTGAACGTCGAAATCGTCGACTACCACTGAGAGCACCCGTCATGCGCAAGGTCCCCTACCCCAAACCCGGAGACATCCTGCTCCACGAATTTCTCGAGCCGATGGACATTTCGGCCTACCGGCTGGCCAAGGACATCGGCGTGCCGCAGATGCGCATCAGTGAGATCATCGCCGGCAAGAGGGCCATCACCGTCGATACCGGATTGCGCCTGTCGCGGTACTTCGGGCTTAACGATGGCTTCTGGACCGGGCTCCAACTCGATCACGACGCGGCCGTGGCCAAGGATGCGCTGGCCGAGGCACTCGCGAAGATCAAGCCCCTGCAGGCAGCCTGACGTCGTCCGCGAGGGCGCCATGCCGGGGGAGGCTTACCCGCCGTATTCCGCGCGCAGCACGTTCTTCTGCACCTTGCCCATCGCGTTGCGCGGCAGGTCGTCGACGAAGTGCACGCGCTTGGGCACCTTGAAGCTCGCGATGTCGGCCTTCAGCGCGGCGATCATCGCGGCCTCGTCGAGCGCGTGGCCCGGCTTGCCGACGACGACGGCGACGACGGCCTCGCCGAAGTCGGCGTCGGGGATGCCGATCACCGCGCTCTCGGCGACGCCCGCCATCGCGTCGATCAGCTCCTCGATCTCCTTCGGGTAGACGTTGAGGCCGCCGGTGATGATCAGGTCCTTGGCGCGGCCGACGATCCGGACGTAGCCCTCGGGCGTCCACTCGCCCATGTCGCCGGTCATGAAGTAGCCGTCGGCAGTGAACTCCTCGCGCGTCTTCTCCGGCATCCGCCAGTAGCCGGGGAAGACGTTCGGGCCCTTGACCTCGATCGCGCCGACGGTCCCCGGCGGGCAGGCTCGCCCTCGTCGTCGACGATGCGGATCGACACGCCCGGCAGCGGCGGCCCGACGGTGCCGCCGAGGCGCGCGCCGTCGAGCGGGTTCGACGTGTTCATGCCGGTCTCGGTCATGCCGTAGCGCTCGAGGATCGTGTGGCCGGTGCGCTCGCGGAACTCGTCGAAGGTCTCGGCGAGCAGCGGCGCCGAGCCCGACACGAACAGGCGCACGTTGCGGCAGGCCTCGCGCCCGAACGACGGCAGCGACAGCAGCCGCGTGTAGAACGTCGGCACGCCCATCATCGCCGTCGCGCGCGGCAGCAGCGACGCGACCTCGGCGGCGTCGAACTTCGGCAGCCACAGCATCCGCGAGCCCGACAGCAGCACGCAGTGCAGCGCGACGAAGAGGCCGTGCACGTGGTAGATCGGCAGCGCGTGCAGCAGCACGTCGCCGCGGGTGAAGCCCCACTCCTCGACCAGCGTCAGCGCGTTGGCGGCGAGGTTGCGGTGCGTCAGCATCGCGCCCTTCGCGCGGCCGGTCGTGCCCGACGTGTAGAGGATCGCCGCGAGGTCGTCCGGGCCGCGCGCGACCGTCGCGAACGAATCGTCCTCGCCGGCCGCGGCCGCGGCGAGCGTGCCGCCGCCGCCGTCCAGCGTCAGCACCGTCGCGTGCGGCGCCAGCAGCTTGATCGCGGCCTCGGATTCCGGCCGGCAGACGATGACGCGCGGCTCGGCGTCGCCGAAGAAGTAGGCGAGCTCGCTCTTCTGGTAGCCGGTGTTGAGCGGCAGGTAGACGAGCCCGGCGCGCAGGCAGCCGAGGTACAGCGCCACCACCGGCCAGTGCTTGTCGGTCTGCACGGCCACGCGGTCGCCCGGCCGGCAGCCCGCCGCGACCAGCGCGTGCGCGATCCGCGCGGACTGGGCGGCGAGGTCGCCGTAGCCGACGACCGCGCCGCCGGGCAGCAGCGCGAACGGCTGCTCGCGGCCTTCGGGAAAGTGACTCTCGAACAGCGAGTAGAGGTTGGCGTTCATCGGCGACCGGCGATCGTGGGAGGGGGCGCGTCCGCGGAGAAGCAGAAACGGATCGCCGGAAGTGCTATTCTTCCGCGCACAATTATTCCACAGGAGGAGAGATCATGGCCCTGCCTCGTTCGCTGCGCCTCGGCGCCCTGCTTTTCGCGGCGACCGCCGCGGCCATGGCGCCGCCGGCGGCGCAAGCGCAGCAGCCGCGCGTGCTCAAGATCTCGCACCAGTTCCCCGCGTCGACGGGCACCGAAGGCGATTTCCGCGACCAGCTCGCGCGCAAGTTCGCCGCCGACGTCGAGAAGCGCACCAACGGCTCGCTGAAGTTCGAGATCTATCCGGCGAGCTCGCTGGTGAAGACGTTCGCGCAGTTCGGGGCGATCCGCAAGGGCGCGCTCGACATGTCGGTGCTGCCGATCGCCTATGGCGGCGGCGAGGTGCCCGAGGCCAACCTGGGCCTGATGCCGGCGCTGATCACGAGCTACGAGCAGGGGCTGCGCTGGAAGGACGCGCCGATCGGCAAGGAGTGGTCGAAGCTGCTCGAGGACCGCGGCATCAAGCATCGTCACCTGGGTGTGGCAGGCCGGCGGCATCGCCGGCCTCAGCAAGGCCGTGGTCGCGCCCGACGACGCCAAGGGCCTGAAGATCCGCGGCGGGAGCAAGGAAGTCGACCTGATGCTGAAGGGCGCCGGCGCCGCGATCACCAACGTGCCGTCGAACGAGATCTACAGCGCGATGCAGTCCGGCGTGCTCGACGCGGCGATCACCTCGTCGACGTCGCTGATCAGCTTCCGCCTCTACGAGACCGGCAAGTACGTGACGACGGCGCGCAAGAACACGTTCTGGTACATGTTCGAGCCGCTGGTGATCTCGAAGTCGGTGTACGACAGCCTGACGCCGGAGCAGCAGCAGGCGATCAACGAAGTCGGCGCCGAGCCTCGAGAAGTTCGCGATGGAGGCGGCGAAGGCCGACGACCTGCGGATGGCCGAGGTCTACACCAAGAACGGCGCCAAGGTGTTCGACATGGACGACGCCACGTTCGCCAAGTGGCGCGAAATCGCGCAGCAGACGGCCTGGGAGGACTTCGCGAAGAACGTCAAGGACGGCAAGCGCTGGCTCGACATGGCCACCGCCGTCAAGTGACGCGGAGAGTCCGGGGCGGACGGGGTCGACGCATTCCGTCGCCTGCCGCGCGATGGACCGCGAATAAGTAGTGTCTGACCCTACTTCCGCGATGATCCTCTGGCTCGCGCTGACCCGCGCGCTGGCGCTGGTCAACACCTGGTTCGGCTACCTGTCGGGCGTGGTGATCGTCTTCTGCACGGCATCCTCGTCTTCGAGGTGGTCGTCCGCTACTGGCTCCGCTGGCCGACCGACTGGGAGATCGAGCTCGCGGTGATGCTGCTGATCATCGCGACGTTCATGAGCGCCGCGTACACGCAGCTCCACCGCGGGCACGTCTCCATCGAGGTGCTGGACGGCGTGCTGTCGCCGCGCGCGAACCGCTCCGGCGTCTGGTCGCCGACGTGCTGTCGCTGGCCGTCTGCGCGTTCATCGCCTGGAAGTCGTGGGAGCTCTTCGGCGAGGCGTGGTCCGACGGCCGGTCGAGCAACTCGGTCTGGGCGCCGAAGCTGTGGATCCCGTTCTTCTTCATGGCCCTCGGCATGACGCTGCTGTGCCTGCAGCAGGCGGTCGAGCTGCCCGCGGTCCGCTTCGGCGCGCGCCGCGGCGCCGCGAGCGAGGCCGAATGAGCGCCGCCGGGCTGTCCCGAGGCGCGGATCGCGGCCTCCCGGAGACCGGCGCCCGGCGCGAGCCGCAGGCGCGGGGACGCGCCGATGAGCACGCTGCAGATCGGCCTGCTCTACGGCGGCGCCACCTTCCTGCTGCTGTTCTCCGGGATGCCGATCGCGTTCGCGGTCGGCGCCGTCGCGCTCGGGTTCATGTTCGTCTTCATGCCGGCGGCGAACATCGCGCGTGGTCGCCGAGACGATCTACTCGGAGCTCGACAACTTCACGCTGCTGACCATCCCGCTGTTCGTGCTGATGGGCGCGGCGATCGGCAAGTCGCGGGCCGGCGAGGACCTCTACTCGTCGCTCAATCGCTGGCTGTCGCGCGTGCCCGGCGGGCTGGGCGTGGCCAACGTGCTGGCCTGCAGCGTGTTCGCCGCGATGTGCGGGCTCGAGCCCCGCGACCTGCTCGGCCATCGGCAGCTCGGGCATTCCGCAGATGCGCGCGCGCGGCTACTCGGAGGAGCTGGCGACCGGGCTCATCGCCGCCGGGGGCACGCTGGGCATCCTGATCCCGCCGTCGCTGACGCTGATCCTCTACGGCCTGGCCGCCGAGCAGTCGATCGGCAAGCTGTTCATGGCCGGCGTCGGCCCGGGGCTGCTGCTGACCGCGATGTTCGTCGCCTGGACGGTCTTCCAGTACCGTCGCGACCGGCTGCGCGCGACGCTCGCGGCGGCCGCCGGCGGGCCGGCGCTCCGGCGCCGGTCGAGCGCTTCACCTGGGCCGAGCGGCTGGAGACGCTGCCGCGCTTCGCTGCCCTTCCTCGTCGTGATCGTGCTCATCATGGTCGCGCTCTACGGCGGCTGGGCGACGCCGTCGGAGGTCGCCGGCATCGGCGCGTTCGTCGTCGCTGCTGATGGTGGTGCTGATCTACCGCTGCTACCGCTGGCCGGACATGAAGGTGATCCTGGGCGGCACGGTGCGCGAATCGTGCATGGTGATGATGATCATCGCGATGAGCTTCCTCTACACCTACGTGATGAGCTACCTGCACATCACGCAGAGCGTCGCCGAGTGGCTGGCGCGCTGCCGCTGTCGAAGTGGGTCTTCTTCTTCTGGGTGAACGTGCTGCTGATCGTGCTGGGCTTCTTCCTGCCGCCGGTGGCGATCATCCTGATGGTGACGCCGATCCTGCTGCCGGCGCTCAAGGCGCACGGCTTCGACCTCATCTGGTTCGGCGTGATCATGACGATCCTGATGGAGATGGGGCTGATCCATCCGCCGGTCGGCCTCAACCTGTTCGTCATCAACAGCATCGCGCCGGACATCCCGCTGTCGGAAGATCGTCTGGGGCGTGCTGCCGTTCCTCGCGCTGATGGCGATCGCGATCGTCCTGCTTTGCGTGTTCCCCGAGATCGCGACCTTCCTGCCGGTCCACTACCAGGGCAAGTAGGCGCCGCAGCCGCGCCGACGCGGCGTGCGGACGGGTCCGGCCGGAGCCGGGCGCACCCCGGCGAAGGGTAGGAGCCGCGGCCCGCCTTGCAGTAGAATCGATCGATTCCCACGCACGGCCAGGATGGGCGGGAGGCGCCCGCGGCAAGCCCGTGCGCGCCCCGCGGGCCGGCGCCGGCCGTGGAACCCCGGCCGGCGGGGGCGACCCCACGAAAGGACAAGACATGGCGAATTCCGAGACCCCGCGCTACCCGGACGTGACGCTCGACGACTGGCGCCGCGCCGCGGCGAAGAGCGCGCCCGGCGGCTCCGTCGACAACCTCGTCTGGCACACGCCGGACGGCATCGCCGTCAAGCCGCTCTACACGGCGGCCGACGTCCGCGACCTTGCCGCACGCCGACACGCTGCCGGGCTTCGAGCCGTTCCTGCGCGGGCCGCAGGCGACGATGTACGCGGTGCGCCCGTGGACGATCCGCCAGTACGCGGGCTTCTCCACCGCCGAGGAGTCCAACGCGTTCTACCGGCGCACGCTCGCCGGCGGCGGGCAGGGCGTCTCGGTCGCGTTCGACCTCGCCACGCACCGCGGCTACGACTCCGACCATCCGCGCGTCGTCGGCGACGTCGGCAAGGCCGGCGTCGCGATCGACTCGGTCGAGGACATGAAGATCCTGTTCGACGGCATCCCGCTCGACAAGGTGTCGGTGTCGATGACGATGAACGGCGCGGTGCTGCCGGTGCTCGCCGGCTACATCGTCGCCGCCGAGGAGCAGGGGGTCGCGCAGGACGCAGCTGTCGGGGACCATCCAGAACGACATCCTCAAGGAGTTCATGGTCCGCAACACCTACATCTATCCGCCGGAGCCGTCGATGCGGATCATCGCCGACATCATCGAGTACACGGCGCGCAACATGCCGCGGTTCAACTCGATCTCGATCTCGGGCTACCACATGCAGGAGGCCGGCGCGAACCAGGCGCTGGAGCTCGCGTTCACGCTGGCCGACGGCAAGGAATACGTGCGCACGGCGCTGGCCAAGCGGGATGGACGTCGACGAGTTCGCCGGCCGGCTGTCGTTCTTCTTCGCGATCGGGATGAACTTCTACCTCGAGATCGCGAAGCTGCGCGCCGCGCGCCTGCTGTGGTGGCGGATCATGAAGGAGTTCGGCGCCGAAGAACCCGAAGTCGCTGATGCTGCGCACGCACTGCCAGACCTCCGGCTGGTCGCTGACCGAGCAGGACCCGTACAACAACGTCGTGCGCACGACGATCGAGGCGCTGGCCGCGGTGTTCGGCGGCACGCAGAGCCTGCACACGAACTCGTTCGACGAGGCGATCTCGCTGCCGACCGACTTCTCGGCGCGGATCGCGCGCAACACGCAGCTCCTGATCCAGGAGGAGACGCACATCTGCAGCGTGATCGACCCCTGGGGCGGCTCGTACCTGATGGAGCGGCTGACGCAGGACATGGCCGACGAGGCGTGGAAGATCATCGAGGAAGTCGAGGCGATGGGCGGCATGACCAAGGCCGTCGCGAGCGGCTGGGCGAAGCTGCGGATCGAGGCCGCGGCGGCGCGAGAAGCAGGCGCGGATCGACGCGGGGCAGGACGTGATCGTCGGCGTCAACAAGTACCGGCTCGACGAGGAGGCGCCGGTCGACGTGCGCGAGATCGACAACTCGGCGGTGCGCGCGTCGCAGGTCGCGCGGCTGCGCCGAGGTGCGGGCGAAGCGCGACGCCGGCGCGGTCGCGGCGGCGCTCGCCGCGCTGACGCAGTGCGCGCGACGGACGGCAGGGCAACCTGCTCGAGCTCGCGGTCGACGCGAGCCGGGCGCGGGCGACGGTCGGCGAGATCTCCGACGCGCTCGAGGCCGTGTGGGGCCGCTACCGCGCGACGACGCAGACCGTGTCCGGCGTCTACGGCGCGCAGCTTCGCGAGCGACGGCGACGTGGGAGCGGCTGCAAGGCCGAGATCGAGGCCTTCGCCGCGGCCGAAGGCCGGCGGCCGCGGCTGATGATCGCCAAGCTCGGGCAGGACGGGCACGACCGCGGCGCCAAGGTCGTCGCCACCGCGTTCGCCGACCTCGGGCTTCGACGTCGACATCGGCCCGCTGTTCCAGACGCCGGAGGAGGCGGCGCGGCAGGCGATCGAGAACGACGTGCACGCGATCGGCGTGTCGACGCTCGCCGGCGGCCACAAGACGCTGGTGCCGGCGATCGTCGCCGCGCTGCGCGCGCAGGGCGTCGACGACATCATCGTCTTCGTCGGCGGCGTGATTCCGCAGCAGGACTACGCGGCGCTGTACGCGGCCGGCGTCGCCGGCATCTACGGCCCGGGCACGCCGATCCCGGACAGCGCCGCCGACGTGCTCGCCAAGATCCGCGCGGCGCGCAGGATCGCGGCCGCCGCACGGCCTGACGGCGCCGCGCGTCCGTACCGCGGCACACGCGATGCCCGCCCCGGCGCCCGAGGTCGCAGCCGCTGGCCGCCGGCGTGCGCGCCGGCGACCGGCGCGCGCTGGCGAAGGCGATCACGCTGATCGAGTCCACGCGCGCCGAGCACCGCGCGCTGGGCGCAGGCGCTGCTCGCGGCGCTGCTGCCGCACACCGGCGGCGCGATCCGGATGGGCATCTCGGGCGCGCCGGGCGCCGGCAAGTCGACGTTCATCGAGGCGCTCGGCCTGCAGCTCACCGGCGCCGGCCATCGCGTCGCGGTGCTGGCGGTCGATCCGTCGAGCTCGCGTCTCCGGCGGCTCGATCCTCGGCGACAAGACGCGGATGGAGGAGCTCTCCCGCGACCCGCACGCGTTCATCCGCCCGTCGCCGTCCGGCGGCACGCTGGGCGGCGTCGCGGCGCGCACGCGCGAGGCGATGCTCGCCTGCGAGGCGGCCGGCTTCGACGTCGTGATCGTCGAGACCGTCGGCGTCGGCCAGAGCGAGACCGCGGTGGCCGGCATGACCGACGTGTTCGTGCTGCTGCAGCTGCCCAACGCCGGCGACGAGCTGCAGGCGATCAAGCGCGGCATCGTCGAGCTCGCCGACATCGTCGTCTACAACAAGATCGACCTCGATCCCAGGGCCGCCGAACCTGGCGATGGGCCAGATGAAGAGCGCGCTCACGCTGCTGCATCCGGCCGACCGCCGGGCTGGCGCCCGCCGGTGCTCGGCATCAGCGCGCTCGCGGCGCGAGGGCATCGACGCGTTCTGGCGCGAGGTCGTGCGCTGCCGCGACGCGCTCGCGGCGTCGGGCGAGCTCGCCGCCAAGCGCCGCCGCCAGTCGCTCGACTGGATGTGGGCGCTGATCGACACCGGCCTGCGCGAGCGCTTTCGCGCCCATCCCGGCGTGCAGCGCGGCGCTGCCCGCGTGCTCGGCCGCAG
Organism: uncultured beta proteobacterium; assembly: GCA_963832705.1. Lineage (GTDB taxonomy): Bacteria > Pseudomonadota > Gammaproteobacteria > Burkholderiales > Casimicrobiaceae > CAIWHR01. The sequence continues at coordinate 369,541 of CAWHVP010000009.1, forward strand.
GTCGCGGCCGGCACGCTGACCCCGGCCGCCGCGGCGACGCGGCTGCTCGACACCCTGGAACGGAGAACGCACCGTGCATGAAATCATCCGGCAACTCGACGAAAAGCGCGCCCGCGCGCGGCTGGGCGGCGGCGAGAAGCGCATCGCCTCGCAGCACGCCAAGGGCAAGCTGTCCGCGCGCGAGCGCATCGAGCTGCTGCTCGACGAGGGCTCGTTCGAGGAATGGGACATGTTCGTCGAGCATCGCTGCACCGACTTCGGCATGGCCGCCGAGTCGCGTGCCCGGCGACGGCGTGGTGACCGGCTACGGCATGATCAACGGCCGGCTGGTGTTCGTGTTCTCGCAGGACTTCACCGTGTTCGGCGGCTCGCTGTCCGAGGCGCACGCGGAGAAGATCTGCAAGGTGATGGACCACGCGATCAAGGTCGGCGTGCCGGTGATCGGGCTTGAACGACTCGGGCGGCGCGCGGATCCAGGAAGGCGTCGCGTCGCTCGGCGGCTACGCCGACGTGTTCCAGCGCAACGTGCTCGCCTCCGGCGTGATCCCGCAGATCTCGCTGATCATGGGGCCCTGCGCCGGCGGCGCCGTGTACTCGCCGGCGATGACCGACTTCATCTTCATGGTCAAGGACTCGTCGTACATGTTCGTGACCGGCCCGGAAGTGGTGAAGACCGTCACGCACGAGGAGGTGACCGCCGAGGAGCTGGGCGGCGCGGTCAGCCACACGACCAAGTCCGGCGTGGCCGACCTCGCGTTCGAGACCGACGTCGACGCGCTGCTGATGCTGCGCCGCCTGTTCAATTACCTGCCGCTCAACAACCGCGAGAAGCCGCCGAAGCGCTACACGACCGACACCGCCGACCGCCTCGAGAAGTCGCTCGACACGCTGGTGCCGGACAACCCGAACAAGCCCTACGACATGAAGGAGCTGATCGGCAAGGTCGTCGACGACGGCGAATTCTTCGAGCTGCAGCCCGACTACGCGAAGAACATCGTGATCGGCTTCGGGCGCATGGAGGGCGCACCCGGTCGGCATCGTCGCCAACCAGCCGCTGGTGCTCGCCGGCTGCCTCGACATCAAGAGCGCGATCAAGGCCGCGCGCTTCGTGCGCTTCTGCGACGCGTTCAACATCCCGGTCGTGACCTTCGTCGACGTGCCCGGGCTTCATGCCGGGCACCGCGCAGGAGTACGGCGGCATCATCAAGCACGGCGCCAAGCTGCTGTACGCCTACGCCGAATGCACGGTGCCCAAGATCACCGTCATCACGCGCAAGGCCTACGGCGGCGCCTACGACGTCATGTAGCTCGAAGCACCTGCGCGGCGACGTCAACTTCGCGTGGCCGTCGGCGGAGATCGCGGTGATGGGGCCGAAGGGCGCGGTCGAGATCATCTTCCGCGAGGAGAAGAACGACCCGGCCAAGCTCGCCGCGCGCGAGAAGGAGTACCGCGAGACGTTCGCCAACCCGTTCATCGCCGGGCGCCGCGGCTTCATCGACGACGTGATCATGCCGCACGAGACGCGCAAGCGCATCTGCCGGAGCCTCGCGATGCTGCGCGACAAGAAGCTCGACAACCCGTGGCGCAAGCACGGCAACATCCCGCTCTGACGCCCGACAGGCCACGCACCATGTTCACCAAGATCCTGATCGCCAACCGCGGCGAGATCGCCTGCCGCGTGATCAAGAGCGCCCGCAAGATGGGCATCGCGACCGTCGCCGTCTACTCGGACGCCGACAAGGACGCGCGCCACGTCTTCCTCGCCGACGAGGCGGTCGGCATCGGCCCGCCGCCGTCGCGCGAGTCGTACCTCGTGATGGACAAGATCATCGCCGCCTGCAAGGCGACCGGCGCGCAGGCCGTGCACCCCGGCTACGGCTTCCTGTCGGAGAACAAGGAGTTCGCGACCCGCTGCGAGGCGGCGGGCATCGTCTTCATCGGGCCGAAGGCGAAGTCGATCGCCGCGATGGGCGACAAGATCGCGTCGAAGAAGCTGGCGCTCGCGGCCGAAGTGTCGCACGATACCGGGGTACACCGACGTCATCGCCAACGCCGACGACGCCGTGAAGCATCGCCGGCGAGGTCGGCTACCCGGTGATGATCAAGGCCTCCGCCGGCGGCGGCGGCAAGGGCCTGCGGGTCGCCTGGAATGCGAAGGAGGCGGCGCGAGGGCTTCGACGCCTGCCGCGCCGAGGCCAAGGCCGCGCTTCGGCGACGACCGCGTGTTCATCGAGAAATTCATCGAGGAGCCGCGCCACATCGAGATCCAGGTGCTGGGCGACGCCCACGGCAACGTCGTCTACCTGTGACGAGCGCGAGTGCTCGATCCAGCGCCGGCACCAGAAGGTGATCGAGGAGGCGCCCTCGCCGTTCCTCGACGACGCGACGCGCAAGGCGATGGGCGAGCAGGCGGTCGCGCTCGCCAAGGCCGTCGACTACCAGTCGGCGGGCACCGTCGAGTTCGTCGTCGGCCGGGAGCGCAACTTCTACTTCCTCGAGATGAACACGCGGCTGCAGGTCGAGCACCCGGTGACCGAGATGATCACCGGTCTCGACCTCGTCGAGCTGATGATCCGCGTCGCGGCCGGCGAGAAGCTGCCGTTCGCGCAGAAGGACGTCAAGCGCAACGGCTGGGCGATCGAGTGCCGGATCAACGCCGAGGACCCGATCCGCAACTTCCTGCCGTCGATCGGGCGGCTCGTCCGCTACCGGCCGCCGGCCGAGGTCCCGGGCGTCGTGCGCGTCGACACCGGCGTCTACGAGGGCGGCGAGATCTCGATGTACTACGACTCGATGATCGCGAAGCTCGTCTGCCACGGCGAGACCCGCGACGGCGCGATCGAGCGGATGCGCGACGCGCTCAACTCGTTCGTGATCCGCGGCACCGGCGTCGAACATCGCGTTCCAGTCGGCGCTGGTCCAGCATCCGCGGTTCGTCTCCGGCCAGTTCACGACGGCGTTCATCGCCGAGGAGTACCCGAAGGGCTTCTCGCCGGCCGACCTCGTGCACGACAACCCGGAGTTCCTGATCGCCGTGGCGGCGGCCGTGCACCGGACCTACCGCGACCGCGCGGCGCGGATCGAGGGCCAGGTTCCCGGCTACGAGCTGAAGATCGGCAACGACTATTTCGTGATGGGCGAGGCCCGACCGAGCGCGCGGTGACCGTGCGCCCGGTGCAGGGCGGCTGCGACGTGCAGATGGGCGAGGTCGACGCACGCGGTGCGCTTCATCTGGCGCTTCGGCGACATCCTGATGGACGGCACGTTCGACGGGCAGCCGTTCGCGATCCAGGTCGAGCGCCGCGGGCTCAAGTACCGGCTGACGCATCGCGGCACGCAGGTCGACTTCCAGGTGCTTCCGCGGCGCGCGGCCGAGCTCCTCAAGATGATGCCGCGCAAGGTTCCGCCGGACCGGTCGAAGTTCCTGCTCTCGCCGATGCCCGGCCTGCTGTCCGAGGTGCGGTGCAAGCAGGGCCAGGAGATCAAGGCCGGCGAGCGGCTGGTCATCATCGAGGCGATGAAGATGCAGAACGTGCTGGTGGCCGAGCGCGACGGCGTCGTCGCCGAAGTGCTCGCCAGCCGCCGGCGAGAGCGTCGCCGTCGATCAGGCGATCCTGCGGTTACGCAGTGAGGGAGCAAGCGCATGAGCGCACGTCCCGTTCAAGGTGCTCGGGCATCCAGCAGATCGCCATCGGCGGCGCCGTCCAAGGCGCGCCTGCAAGTCGCTGTGGGTCGACTGCTTCGGCCTCGCGGTGACCGGCAACTACGTCAGCGAGCGCGAGAACGTCGACGAGGACATCGCGGTGCTCGGGCGCCGGCGTGGCGAAGTGCGAGGTCGACCTGATGCAGCCGCTCGATCCTGCGAGGAAGCCCGCCGTGCACGAGCCGCCGCTCAACCACGTCGGGCCTGTGGGTCGACGACCTGCCGCGCGCCGTCGAGTGGCTGTCCGCGCAGGGCGTGCGCTTCGCCCCGGGCGGCATCCGCAAGGGCGCGGCCGGCTTCGACATCACGTTCATCCACCCCAAGGGCAACGCGGCGGCGCCGATCGGCGGCGAGGGCGTGCTGATCGAGCTGGTGCAGGCGCCGCCGGAGGTTGTCGCGGCCTTCGCCGCGCTTGCGCCGACGCCGGGGATGCCCGTTCGACGCCGGCCCGGGTCCCGCTGCGTCGCCCCTCGAACGGGGTCGACCGAGAAAGATGCCGCTGATCACCACCCGCCTCGACGGCACGATCGGCACGATCACGCTCGACAACCCGGCCAAGCGCAACGCGCTGTCGGACGCGCTGATCCAGGAGCTCATCGCCGCGCTGGCGCGAGTTCCGCAGGCAGCGCGTGCGCGCCGTCGTGCTGCGCGCGCCGCCGGGCGCCAAGGTCTGGTCGGCCGGCCACGACGTCGGCGAGCTGCCGACCGACGGCCGCGATCCGCTGGGCTGGGACGACCCGCTGCGCAAGCTGATCCGCGAGATCGAGGAGTTCCACGCGCCGGTGATCGCGATGATCGAGGGCAGGCGTCTGGGGCGGCGCCTGCGAGACCGTGTTCGCGTGCGACCTCATCTTCGCCGCGCCCGAACGCGACGTTCGCCGTCACGCCGGCCAAGCTCGGCGTGCCCTACAACGTCAGCGGCATGCTGACGTTCCTCAACGCGACCAGCATGCGGATCGTCAAGGAGATGGCGTTCTCCGGGCATGCCGGTCGGGGCCGAGCGCGCCGAGCGCCTGGGCATCATCAACTGCGTCGTCGAGCCGCCGGCGAGCTCGAGGCTACACCTACGAGTTCGCCGCGAGGATCGCCGAGAACGCGCCGCTGTCGATCTCGGTGATGAAGGAGCAGCTGCGGATCCTCGCCGGCGCGCACCCGATGAGCCCGCAGGGCTTCGAGCGCGTGCAGGGCCTGCGCCGGATCGTCTACGACAGCCGCGACTACCAGGAAGGCATCCGCGCGTTCAAGGAGAAGCGCAAGCCGGTGTTCACCGGGGAGTGAGTGCCCTCACCCCGGCCCTCTCCCGCTGGCGGGAGAGGGAGCCCGGCAAGTGCGCCGAGCGTTGCCGTGGCGCGATGCCACCCTCTCCCGCGTGCGGGAGAGGGGCGGGGTGAGGGCGATGCTTGCACGTCAGTCGCGGTCGTCGTCCTCGCCCCGCGTCGCCCGCGCGAGGCGGTCGCGGACGGCGAGCCACGCGTCGTCCTCGGGCACCGCCTCGATGACGATGACGTCGGCGTTCGCCGCGTCGAGCGCGCGCAGGTTCGCGTAGAGGTCGTGCGCGTACGCCGCGGCGTCGGCGGGCGCGGCGATCCACACGTCGGCCAGGTCGTCGGGCCGCGCCGCCGTGCGGGCGAGCACGGCCACGCGCTCGTCGCGGGCGGCGAGCTGCGCGATCTCCGACTGCAGCGCGTGCCGCGGCACCAGCAGCGCCGGCGTGCGCGGCGCGTAGTGCGCGGGAAGCGTCCCGGATGCGCGCGGCGCGCGGTCGTCGGGAGCGCGCGGCGGCCGGCCGAGCACGCGCGAGAGCGCGTCGACGCCGATGCCGCCCGGCCGCAGCAGCACCGGCTCGTCGGTCGGTGAACGCGACGATCGTCGACTCGATGCCGACGGCGCAGGCGCCGCCGTCGAGGATCGCCGCGACCGCGTCGCCCAGGTCGTCGGCGACGTGCGCGGCCGTCGTCGGCGAGATGCGGCCGAAGCGGTTGGCCGAGGGCGCCGCGATGCCGCCGCCGAACGCCGCGAGCAGCGCCTGCGCCACCGGGTGCGACGGCACGCGCAGGCCGACGCTGTCCTGGCCGCCGGTGACGAGGTCGGAGACCTGCGCGGCGCGCGGCAGGATCAGCGTCAGCGGGCCGGGCCAGAACGCCGCGGCGAGCGAGCGCGCGCCCGCGGGCACGACGCGCGCCCAGGCCGCGACGTCGTCGGCGCTGCGCAGGTGCACGATCAGCGGGTGGTCGGCGGGCCGGCCCTTGGCCGCGAAGATCCGGCGCACGGCGAGCGGATTCGCCGCGTCGCCGCCCAGCCCGTAGACGGTCTCGGTCGGAAAGGCGACGAGCTCGCCGGCGGCGAGCCGCGCCGCCGCTTCGGCGACGGACTCGGAGGTCGGCGGGAGGATCCGGGCGGTCATCGCCGGTGGTGCCGGGGGATGCGGCAGGCGCAAGGGCGGGTCCGGGAGAGACCGACCGATCTGTTAGAATTCAAGCTTTTGCGCGGTGTTCGCGCGGAGCGCCCGAGGTGCGGCGCCGCCGGGCGCGCGACGCGGCCCTTTCGTGGTGAGGAGCGGCAATGAGCGATTTTCTGTTCACGTCGGAATCGGTGTCGGAAGGACACCCCGACAAGGTTGCGGACCAGATCTCGGACGCGGTGCTCGATGCGATTCTAGAGCAAGACCCGACCGGGCGGGTGGCCGCCGAGACGCTGGTGTCGACGGGCCTCGTCGTGATGGCCGGCGAGATCACGACCGCCGTCAAGCACGACTACGCGCAGATCGCGCGCGAGACGATCCGCCGGATCGGCTACGACAACCCCGCGCTGCGCTTCGACGCCGACGGCTGCGCGGTGATGGTCTGCTACGGCCGCCAGTCGCCGGACATCGCGCGCGGCGTCGACCACGCGTCCGACGAGTACCTGAACCAGGGCGCCGGCGACCAGGGGATGATGTTCGGCTACGCCTGCGACGAGACGCCGGCGCTGATGCCGCTCCCGATCTACTACGCGCACCGGCTGGTGCAGCGCCAGTCCGAGGTGCGCCGCGACGGCCGCCTGCCGTGGCTGCGCCCCGACGCCAAGTCGCAGGTCACCGTCCGCTACGTCGACGGCAAGCCGGTGGCGATCGACACCGTCGTGCTGTCGACGCAGCACGATCCCAGCATGAACGACCGGCAGAAGGCGCTGCACGAGGCCGTCGATCGACGAGATCGTCAAGCCGGTGCTGCCGCCGGACATGCTGGTCGGCACCAAGTACCTGGTCAACCCGACCGGCCGCTTCGAGATCGGCGGCCCGCACGGCGACTCGGGCCTGACCGGCCGCAAGATCATCGTCGACACCTACGGCGGCGCGGCCCCGCACGGCGGCGGCGCGTTCTCCGGCAAGGATCCGTCGAAGGTCGACCGCTCGGCCGCCTACGCGGCGCGCTACGTCGCCAAGAACATCGTCGCCGCGGGGCTCGCCACGCAGTGCCAGGTGCAGCTCTCGTACGCGATCGGCGTCGCGCACCCGATCAACGTGACCGTCTACACCGAGGGCACCGGCAAGCTCTCCGACGAGAAGATCGCCGAGCTCGTGACCGCGCACTTCGACCTGCGGCCGAAGGGCATCATCCGGATGCTCGACCTGCTGCGCCCGATCTACCAGAAGACCGCCGCCTACGGCCACTTCGGCCGCGACGAGCCCGAGTTCACCTGGGAGGCGACGGACAAGGCCGAGCTGCTGAAGGCGGCCGCCGGCGTCTGAGCTGGTCGGCCGCATCGGATAGAATAGCGTCAACCAACCCATCAGGAGAATCCCATGGCAGAACGTTCCCGCACCCGCCGCAACACCCTCGAGCGTCGTTGCCTCGGCAAGGCGTACAAGCGCCTGTTCGTCGGCTCGAGCAAGGGCATCTTCAAGATGCTGGAGAAGATCAAGAAGGCTTGATCGCCGATCCCGGCGCCTCGCGCCGATCGAGCACCAGAGGGGCCGCCGATGCGGCCCCTCGTTTTTCAGGCTCCCCGCCGCGGCCGGGACTTGGTACGATCCGCGATCGATCAACCCGATCCCGGGGAGGGACCATGGGCATCATCCGCAAGCTGCTCTTCGCCGGTGTCGCCGGCGCCTCGATGGCCGTCGCAGCGATCGCGTTCGCGCAGCAGCCCAGCCCGGTCGCCGACAGCTCGTTCGTCCTGCCCGACGGCGAGCGGGTGCTCGAGCTCTCCGTCGTGGTCCCGGCGCCGATCGACGCCGTGTGGGCGCTGTTCACGACGACCGAGGGATGGACGTCGTGGGCGGCGCCGGTCGGGCGCGTCGACGCGCGGGTCGGCGGCGTCATCGAGAGCAGCTACGATCCCGCGGTGGCGCTGGGTTCCTCGTCGACGATCAAGAACGAGATCATCGCGCTGGTGCCGCGCCGGCTGCTCGTCATCCGCAACGTGCAGGCGCCGCCGAACGCCGCGTTCGACGTGCCGACGTTCCAGCGCCTGCAGACGGCGCTGTGGTTCGAGAGCGTCGAGGGCGGGAGCACCCGGGTGACGCTGGACAACTCCGGCTACCGCGACGGCGCCGCCTACGACGGCGTCTATCGCCATTTCCTCGCCGGCAACCGCTGGACGCTGGAGCAGCTGGTGCGGCGCTTCATCTCCGGCCCCGTCGACTGGGCGAAGATGCTGGCGCCGCCGAAGCGCGAGACGAAGCCGGCGGCCGAACCCGCGTCGAAGTAGACCCACCCCGCGCCGGTCGCGGCGGCAACGGCCGGATGCGCCCGGCGGCGGCGCTGCGGTATAATCCGCCCCTCCCCGAGGAGCGTTGCAACAGCCGTCCGCCACGGACAGGCTGCCAGGCTCGGGGTAATCACCATTCGCAACCGCGCTCGTTGAACCGTGACTCGCGCACGGGCTGACGAGGGCTCCCACTGCGATTCCCCGTCCCCGCGGCGCGGTCACCAACGATGGAGTGACCGATGAACGCTGGTACCGATCCCAAGGGCTTCACCGATTTTGTCGTCGCCGACCTGTCGCTCGCCGACTGGGGCAGGAAGGAGCTCGCGATCGCCGAGACCGAGATGCCCGGCCTGATGGCGATCCGCGAGGAGTTCGCGCCCGAGCAGCCGCTGCGCGGCGCGCGCATCGCGGGCTCGCTGCACATGACGATCCAGACGGCGGTGCTGATCGAGACGCTGCAGGCGCTGGGCGCCGAGGTCCGCTGGGCCTCCTGCAACATCTACTCGACGCAGGACCACGCCGCCGCGGCGATCGCCGTGCGCGGCACGCCGGTCTACGCGAAGAAGGGCGAGACGCTCGAGGAGTACTGGGACTACACGCACCGGATCTTCGAGTGGCCGGCCGACGGACGGCAGCGTGCGCGGCCCGAACATGATCCTCGACGACGGCGGCGACGCGACGCTGCTCGTCCACCTCGGCGCCCGCGCCGAGAAGGACCCGGCGTGCCTCGCGCACCCGACCAGCGAGGAGGAGACCGCGCTGTTCGCCGCGATCCGGGCGCGGCTCGCCAAGGACCCGACGTTCTACTCGCGGCTGAAGGCCGGCATCCTCGGCGTGACCGAGGAGACGACGACCGGCGTCAAGCGCCTCTACCAGATGCACGCCGAGGGCCGGCTCGCGTTCCCGGCGATCAACGTCAACGACTCGGTCACCAAGAGCAAGTTCGACAACCTCTACGGCTGCCGCGAGTCGCTGGTCGACGGCATCAAGCGCGCGACCGACGTGATGGTCGCCGGCAAGGTCGCGCTGGTCGCCGGCTACGGCGACGTCGGCAAGGGCTCGGCGCAGGCGCTGCGCGCGCTGTCGGCGCAGGTGTGGATCACCGAGATCGACCCGATCTGCGCGCTGCAGGCGGCGATGGAAGGCTATCGCGTCGTGACGATGGACTACGCCTGCGACAAGGCGGACATCTTCGTCACCGCGACCGGCAACATCGACGTCATCACGCACGACCACATGAAGCGGATGAAGAACAACGCGATCGTGTGCAACATCGGCCACTTCGACAACGAGATCGACGTCGCGGGCCTGAAGCAGTACCGGTGGGAGAACATCAAGCCGCAGGTCGACCACGTCGTGTTCCCCGACGGCAAGCGGATCATCCTGCTCGCCGAGGGCCGGCTGGTGAACCTGGGCTGCGGCACCGGGCACCCGTCGTACGTGATGAGCTCGTCGTTCGCGAACCAGGTGATGGCGCAGATCGAGCTCTACACCGACGCCGAGACGAAGCGCGGCAAGTACCCGGTCGGCGTCTACGTGCTGCCGAAGCACCTCGACGAGAAGGTCGCGCGGCTGCAGCTCTCCAAGCTCGGCGCGATGCTGACGCCGCTGTCCGAGAAGCAGGCGCGCTACATCGGCGTCGAGGTCGCCGGGCCGTACAAGGCCGAGTCGTACCGCTACTGATCGGCCGCCCTCACCCCGAGCGCCTCTCCCGCGCGCGGGAGAGGCGCCGCGTCAGCGGCGGGTGAGGACCCGCGGCCGCCCAACCCAACCTCACCGGAGGCTTCGCATGCGGCTCCTGCTCGTCTGGCTCATCAACGCGGCGGCGCTGTTCCTGCTCGCGCAGTTCTTTCCCGGGGTCAGCATCGACGGCCTGTCCGCGGCGCTGATCGCGGCGGCGGTGCTCGGACTCATCAACGCGCTGATCCGCCCGCTCCTCATCGTGCTGACGCTGCCGGTGACGCTGCTGACGCTGGGCCTGTTCATCTTCGTCATCAACGGGCTGCTGTTCTGGTGGGTCGGCTCGTTCCTCGACGGCTTCCACGTCGCCGGCTTCTGGTCGGGCTTCTTCGGCGCGATCGTCTACAGCCTGATCTCGTGGCCGCTGTCGGCGCTCCTGCTGCGCCGGCAGAAGGATTGAGGGGGATGGAGGCCATGGTCGCGCCGAACGGGCGCCAGTTCTCGCTCGAGTTCTTCCCGCCGCGCACGCCCGAAGGCGTCGTCAACCTGCGCCGGACGTGCCGGCAGTTCGCCCAGCTGAAGCCGGCGTTCTGCTCGGTCACGTTCGGCGCGGGCGGGTCGACGCGCGAGGGCACGCTGTCGACGGTGCTCGAGTTCCGGGCCGAGGGCCTGGAGGCGGCGCCGCACATCTCCTGTGTCGGCGGCACGCGCGAGGCGCTGGCCGAGGTGCTGCAGCAGTACAAGGCCCACGGCATCCACCACCTCGTCGCGCTGCGCGGCGACCTGCCGTCGGGCCTGGGCGCCGGCGGCGAGTTCCGCTACGCGAGCGATCTGGTCGCGTTCATCCGCGAGCAGACCGGCGACTGGTTCCACATCGACGTCGCCGCGTATCCCGAGTGCCATCCGCAGGCGCGCAGCCCGCAGGACGACCTCGTCGCCTTCAAGCGCAAGATCGACGCGGGCGCCGACTCGGCGATCACGCAGTACTTCTACAACGCCGACGCGTACTGGCACTTCGTCGACGCGTGCACGGCGGCGGGCATCACCGTGCCGATCGTGCCGGGGATCATGCCGATCGGCAGCTTCTCGAAGCTCGCGCGCTTCTCCGACGCCTGCGGCGCCGAGATCCCGCGCTGGATCAGGAAGACGCTCGAAGGCTACGGCGACGACACCGACTCGATCCGCGCGTTCGGGTTGGACGTCGTCACCGAGCTGTGCGATCGCCTGCTCGCGCGCGGCGCGCCCGGGCTGCACTTCTACACGCTGAACCAGGCGGCGCTGACGACGACGATCTGGCAGCGGCTGGGGTTGTAGGAACGGGGTCAGAGCTGTAATCATTGCGCGGACCGGCGCAATGATTACAGCTCTGACCCCGGTTCAATCGACGATCTCGAGCGCCGCGTCGTCGACCCACAGCGTGCCCTTGCCCTGCAGCACGATGCCGACGCGCAGCTGCGTGGTCGCCGGCGGCAGCGCGATCTCGACCGAGTGGCGCGCCCAGCCGCGGGTGCCTTTGAGCTCCGCTCCCGCCATCGCGTCGTGGGCGAGGATGCGGCTGCCCTCGGCGACGATCATCAGCGATGCGCCGTCGCCGCTCGCGTCCCGCGTCGCGAGCCAGGCGGAGAAGCGGGCCTTCCGGCCGGCGACCGCGCGCGCATCGACGACCTGCATGACCGCGCCGTACGGCTCGACGCCCACGTTGTCGATGCGCAGGCTGCGCGCGCCGCCGTGCTTCGTCGTCGCGTCGAGCGTGAACAGGTACGAGCGGTCGCCGGCGTGCTGGGTCGCGACCCAGCCGGGAACGTTCGCGGAGCCCGCGACCGGCTCGGCCTCGAAGCCTGGATTCACCAGCGGCAGCGCCGTCGCCGCAACGGCGGCGGCCGCGGATGCCGCGGGCGCACCCTTCGCCGGCGCGGCAGCGTCCGTCGCCGCCCGCCGCCGGCGTGCCGGCGCACGCCGCCATGCCGAGCGCGGCGAGCGCGACCGCAGCCAGGGCGACGCCCCGGCGCACGCGGCGGCCGGGCGTCATTCGCCGGCCTCCGCACCGGCAGTGGAATGCATGGGTCGGCGGGGTCGGCCGGCCTCGATCGTCCGCCGCCGCAGCCCTGCGGGCGCAATCGCTGGCGGCGGACTCACTCGCCGTCGGTGATCGCGCCCTTGCTCGCGGTCGACACGAGGCGCATGTACTTGGCGAGCAGGCCCTTCCGGTAGCGCGGCGCCGGCGGCTGCCAGCGCGCGCGGCGGCGGGCGAGCTCGGCGTCGTCGACGTTGAGCTGGATCAGCAGGCGGTGCGCGTCGATGGTGATCGAATCGCCTTCCTCGACCAGCGCGATGTTGCCGCCGACGTAGGCCTCGGGCGCGACGTGGCCGACGACCATGCCCCAGGTGCCGCCCGAGAAGCGGCCGTCGGTGATGAGGCCGACCGATTCGCCGAGCCCCTGGCCGATCAGCGCCGACGTCGGCGCCAGCATCTCCTGCATGCCGGGGCCGCCCTTCGGGCCCTCGTAGCGGATGACGACCACGTCGCCGTGGTTGATCTTCTTGGCCATGATCGCGTCCATCACCTCCGGCTCGGAGTTGAACACGCGGGCGGGACCGGTGATCGACGGGTTCTTGAGGCCGGTGATCTTGGCCACGCAGCCCTCGGGCGCGAGGTTGCCCTTGAGGATCGCGAGGTGGCCCTGCGCGTACATCGGGTTCGACCACGGGCGGATGACGTCCTGGTCGGCGCGCGGCTCGTCGGGCACGTCGGGCGAGCTCCTCGGCGATCGTGCGCCCGGTGATCGTCACGCAGTCGCCGTGGAGGAGGCCGTGGTTCAGCAGCATCTTCAGCACCTGCGGCACGCCGCCGGCGCGGTGGAAGTCGACGGCGACGTAGCGGCCCGAGGGCTTCAGGTCGCACAGCACCGGCACGCGCTGGCGGATGCGCTCGAAGTCGTCGATCGTCCACGGCACCTCGGCCGCCGACGCGATCGCGAGGTAGTGCAGCACGGCGTTGGTCGACCCGCCGGTCGCCATCACCAGCGAGATCGCGTTCTCGATCGACTTCCGGGTGATGATGTCGCGCGGCTTGAGGTCGCGCTTGATCGCCTCCATCAGCACGCGCGCCGACTCGTCGGCGGAGTCGGCCTTCTCCGGGTCGGGCGAGGCCATCTGCGAGCTGCCCATCAGGCTGATCCCGAGCGCCTCGAACGACGACGACATCGTGTTCGCCGTGTACATGCCGCCGCAGGCGCCGACCGACGGGCAGGCGTTCTTCTCGATGCCCTCGTAGTCCTCCTTCGACATGTTGCCGGCGGTGTACGCGCCGACCGCCTCGAACGGCGAGACGATGGTCAGCGCCTGGCCCTTCCAGGTCCCGGGCTTGATCGTCCCGGCGTAGACGAAGATGCCGGGCACGTTCATCCGCGCCATCGCGATCGCGCCCGCCGGCATGTTCTTGTCGCAGCCGCCGACGACGACGACGCCGTCCATGCACTGGCCGTTGACCGAGGTCTCGATCGCGTCGGCGATGACCTCGCGCGAGACCAGCGAGTACTTCATCCCCTCGGTGCCCATGCCGATGCCGTCGGTGACGGTCGGGATGCCGAACACCTGCGGCATCGCGCCGACCTGCTTCAGCGCGGCCATCGCGCGGTCGACCAGCGGCTGGATGCCGGCGTTGCAGGGGTTCATCGTGCTGTGGCCGTTGGCCACGCCGACGATCGGCTTGTCGAAGTCGCCGTCGCCGAAGCCGACGGCGCGCAGCATGGCCCGGTTCGGCGAGCGGGCGATGCCATGGGTGATGATCCGGGAACGGCGGTTGTAGCGTCATGGTGACTCCTCGGCGGCGGCGGACGGGCAGCTTCGCCCCGTGGCCCCAGGGCGGCTGCGTATAATCGTTCGATTTTAGCGCACGCGCCTTCCGCGCCGCATGCTCGTCCACCCGCAATTCGATCCCGTCGCCCTGCACCTCGGCCCGCTCGCCATCCGGTGGTACGGGCTGATGTACCTCGTCGCCTTCGTGCTGTTCGTGGCGCTCGGCAAGCTGCGGGCGCGGCGGAGCCTCCTGACCGGATGGCACCCGCGCGACGTCGACGACCTGCTGTTCTACGGCGTCGTCGGCGTGATCCTCGGCGGCCGGCTCGGCTACGTGCTGTTCTACAAGCCGCTCTATTACCTGCAGCACCCGCTGGAGATCCTGCAGGTGTGGCAGGGCGGCATGAGCTTCCACGGCGGCTTTCTCGGCGTGCTGATCGCGCTCTGGATCTACGGGCGGCAGCGCGAGCGGCGCTGGCTCGAGGTCACCGATTTCGTCGCGCCGCTGGTCCCGCTGGGGCTCGCCGCCGGGCGGCTGGGCAACTTCATCAACGGCGAATTGTGGGGGCGTCCGACCGACGTGCCCTGGGCGATGGTCTTCCCGCAGGTCGACGCGCTGCCACGGCACCCGTCGCAGCTCTACCAGTTCGGGCTGGAGGGCCTGCTGCTGTTCGCGCTGCTGTGGGTCTACACCGGCCGGCGGCGGCCGGTCGGCGCGGCGTCGGGGCTGTTCCTCATCGGCTACGGCGTCTGCCGGTTCGCCGCCGAATTCGCGCGCGAGCCGGACGCGTTCCTGGGCTTCCTCGCGCTCGGCTTCACGATGGGGCAGTGGCTGTCGCTGCCGATGATCGTCGCCGGCATCGCGATGATGGCCTGGGCCTATCGCAACGACGCTCGCAACGACGCCGGGCCGGCGCGCGGCCCGGGAGCGTAGGCGGAACGGCGGCGGGGGCTACTGCAGGCGGCGGTACTCGCCGTCGATGGTCGTGCGGCCGCGGGCGGGCCCGGGGCGACGGTCGGCGCGCATCCCCGGCGCGCAGCCGGCGGCCCCGAGGTTCAGCGGAAAGGCCAGCAGCGCCAGCGCGAGGATGTCGCTGATCACGCCGGGCAGGATCAGCAGGAACCCGGCCAGCACCTTGCGGCCGCTGTCGAAGAGGCCGCGCAGCGCGGCGTGATCGCCGCGCAGCGCCGCGATCGTCCGCGCGCGAAACTCGAGGCGCTCGTTGCGCAGCGTCAGGAAGCCCGCGATCAGCGGCAGTCCCAGCCACACCCACAGGGGGACGCCGGTCCAGTTGGCGATGCGCAGCGTCGCCAGCAGGTCCAGCAGCAGGGAAAGCCAGTACAATCAACAGGTACACGATCCGCATGGAGCCTCCTTGCCGCGCGCCTCGATCCTGGTGCTGACACAAATGCCCGACCAGGCTTCGGCGGAGACCCTGGCGCGGGCGCTCGTCGAAGCGCGCCTTGCTGCGTGTGTGAGCATCGGTGCGTCGGTAAGTTCACTCTATCATTGGCGCGGCAAAACCGAAATGGCGGCGGAGGTCCCGGTCGTCGTCAAGACCGTCCGCGACGCCTACCCCGAGGTCGAGGCCGCCATCCGCAGCCGCCATCCGTATGAACTGCCCGAGATCATCGCGGTCCCTGTCATCGATGGCCTGCCTGGTTACCTCGACTGGATCGACGCCGAGACGCGGCGCGGCGGCGCGCTCGAGGCCTGACGGCCGCGGACGCGGCGGGACGGATGCGCGCCCGGATCGCCGCCGGCCTGCTGGCGCTCGGATTGGCGCCGGTCGTCGCGCTGCCGGCCGGCGCCCAGGACGTGCTGCCCGCCGAGCGCGCATTCGCCTACAGCGTGCGCGGGCTCGACCCGGCGACCGTCGAGGCGCGCTTCGCGATCGCCCCCGGGTACTACCTGTACCGCGACCGCCTGAAGTTCAGCGTCGCGTCCGGCCAGGGCCCCGTCGTGCTGGCGGCGGCACCCGTCCTGCCGCCGGGCAAGGTCAAGGACGACCCGTTCTTCGGCACCGTCGAGACCTATCGCGGCGAGGTGAGCGTCCGGCTGGCCCTCGCCGCCCCGGCGCCCGGCGGCACGTTGACGGTGACGGCCGAATCACAGGGTTGCGCCGACCTCGGCATCTGCTATCCGCCGCAGCGCCAGAGCCTGGAGTTGACGCTCCCGGCCGCCGGTGCCGGTCCGGGCGCGCCGGTCGAGTTCGCCCCGGCGAAGAAGAAGTGGTTCAACTGACGGCCGCCGGGCCCGGCGTCGCCGGCCCCCGGAACCGGCCGTCGCGGCGCGCTGGAAGAGGATCGATGTGAGCGCATACTTACTGTTGGAGCCCGGCCAGTGCTGACGCGCCGTGGCGCATTGATCGGGATCGGGGCCGTGGCCGGCGCGCTGGCCCTGGGCGCCGGGGTCGTGTACCGGCGCAGCCAGGACGCCCCGGCAGGCACCGGGCCCGACGCCTCGACGCTGCTGGCGCTGGCGCTGCCCGACCCATCGGGGAAGGAGGTCGCGCTGGCCCAGTGGCGCGGCCGGGTGCTGCTCGTGAACTTCTGGGCGACGTGGTGCGCACCCTGCCGCGAGGAGATGCCGGAGTTCATCCGCGCGCAGGCCGAGTTCGGCGCCCGGGGCCTGCAGTTCGTCGGCATCGGCATCGACGAGGCCGCGAAGATCGAGCAGTTCGCGACCGAGATCGGGCTCAATTACCCGACGCTGGTCGGCGGCTACGGGGCGATGGAGTTGTCGCGGACCCTGGGCAACAACGTGATGGCGCTGCCGTTCACGGTCGTCGTCGGCCGCGACGGCAGGATCGCGCACACGCAACTCGGGCCGCTCAAGCCGGATCAATTGCGGTCTATCATCGGCAAGTTGATCTAACTTCGCCTTATTCGCCGCGACGCTTGCCTGCGCGGCAGCGTTGCGGCGCGGCGACCGTCGGTGCGGCGATCCCCGGCCCGGAGGCCGCCCGGGGCCGGTCGCCGCGCGCCGGGGCGAAAGCGCGGGACGGCCGCGCTCGCAAGTCGCTGTAAACGCGATGAAACCCGGCCATCGTCCCTAAGTTCGACCATCACTGGACAATCCGCGTCATCTGCGGCAAACTCGATCCCCGAGAGCCCGTCGAGAAGGCTCATGCCGACCGGCCGTTTCGTCCGGCAGGCACGTACAAGGGAGCAGAACCATGGATCTGCGCAAGCTGAAGACGTTGATCGAGCTCGTCGAGTCGTCGGGCATCGGCGAGCTCGAGGTGCAGGAAGGCGAAGAGCGCGTGCGGATCACCCGTGCCGTCCCCGCGCCGGTCCACGCGCAGGGCCTGATGACCGCATCCCCGAGCGTGGCGGTTCCGGCCGCGCCGCCCGCGGTCGAGCCTGCCGCTCCGGCGGCCCCGGCGCCGCCGGAAGGCCACCTGGTCAAGAGCCCGATGGTGGGCACGTTCTACCGTGCGGCATCGCCGGGCGCGAAGGCCTTCGTCGAGGTTGGCGACACCGTCGAGGTCGGCGACCCGCTGTGCATCATCGAGGCGATGAAGCTGATGAACGAAATCGAGTCCGACAAGGCCGGGGTCGTCAAGCGGATCCTGGCCGAGAACGGGCAGCCGGTCGAGTTCGGCCAGCCGCTGGTCGTCCTCGAATAGCCGGCGACCGGACCGCGCACGCGTGGCCACCAGTCCCCCGAACCCGCTTTTCGACAAGATCCTGATCGCCAATCGCGGCGAGATCGCGCTGCGCATCCAGCGCGCGTGCCGCGAGATGGGGATCAAGACCGTCGTCGTCCATTCCGAGGCGGACCGCGACGCCAAGTACGTGCGGCTCGCCGACGAGTCGGTGTGCATCGGCCCGCCCGCGTCGGCGCAGAGCTACCTCAACATCCCGGCGATCATCGCCGCCGCCGAGGTCACCGACGCGCAGGCGATCCATCCGGGCTACGGCTTCCTGTCGGAGAACGCCGACTTCGCCGAGAAGGTCGAGCGCTCGGGCTTCGTGTTCATCGGCCCGCGGCCCGACACGATCCGGCTGATGGGCGACAAGGTCAGCGCCAAGGCGGCGATGGTCAAGGCCGGCGTGCCCTGCGTCCCCGGCGCCGAGGGCAGCCTGCCGGAGGATCCCAAGGAGGTCGTGCGGCTCGCGCGCGTCACCGGCTACCCGATCATCATCAAGGCGGCGGGCGGCGGCGGCGGGCGCGGCATGCGCGTCGTGCACACCGAGGCCGCGCTCGGGTCGGCGGTCACGCTGACGCGGTCGGAGGCGCTGGCGGCGTTCGGCAATCCGATGCTGTACATGGAGAAGTTCCTGACGACGCCGCGTCACATCGAGATCCAGGTGCTCGCGGACGAGCACAAGAACGCCGTCTACCTGTTCGAGCGCGACTGCTCGATGCAGCGCCGCCACCAGAAGATCATCGAGGAGGCGCCGGCGCCGGGGATCCCGGCGCGCGCGCTGGCACGGATCGGCGAGCGCTGCGCCGACGCCTGCCGCAAGATCGGCTACCGCGGCGCGGGCACGTTCGAATTCCTCTATCAGGACGAGGAGTTCTACTTCATCGAGATGAACACGCGGGTCCAGGTCGAGCACCCGGTCACCGAGCTCATCACCGGCATCGACATCGTGCAGGAGCAGATCCGCGTGGCGGCCGGCGAGAAGCTGCGGTTCCGGCAGCGCGACATCGTGCGCCGCGGCCACGCGATCGAGTGCCGGATCAACGCCGAGGACCCGTACACGTTCCTGCCGTCGCCGGGCCGGATCACGTCCTGGCACGCGCCGGGCGGGCCGGGCATCCGGGTCGACTCGCACGTCTACCACAACTACTTCGTGCCGCCGTACTACGACTCGATGATCGGCAAGGTGATCGCCTACGGCGACACCCGCGAGCAGGCGATCGCGCGGATGCGCGTCGCGCTGTCCGAGATGGTCGTCGAGGGCATCAAGACCAACATCCCGCTGCACCAGGAACTGCTGCTCGACGACAAGTTCCTGCGCGGCGGCACGTCGATCCACTACCTCGAAGAGCGTCTCGCCAAGCGCAAGCAGGCGGGCTGAGATGCGGCCCCCACGCTCACTCCATTCGCTGCCCCGGGGGCGCAGCGCCTTCGCGGCCGCGGGCGCGACGGCCGCCCCGTGGCCTACCTGGCGCTCACGTTCGACGCCGACGCCGAGGCCGCCGACGCCTGGGCCGACGCCCTGCTCGCCGCGGGCGCGCTGTCGGTCGACGTGAGCGACCCCGCCGCCGGGACACCCGACGAGGCGCCGCTCTACGGCGAGCCCGGCGAGCCGTTCGCCGGCCGCTGGCCGCTCAATCGCCTCACCGCGCTGTTCGCCGCGGCCGACGATCCGGACGCGGCGCTGGCCGTCGCCGCCGCCGCGCTCGAGTGCCGCGCGCCGCCGCACGAAATCCATCCGGTCGCCGAGCAGGACTGGGTGCGCGCGACGCAGGCGCAGTTCGCGCCGATCCGCGTCGCCCCGGGGCTGTGGGTCGTGCCGTCGTGGTGCGAGCCGCCGGAGCCCGGCGCCGTCATCCTCACGCTCGACCCCGGGCTCGCGTTCGGCACCGGTTCGCATCCGACGACGCGGCTGTGCCTGGGCTGGCTCGCCGCCTGCCTGCGCCGCGGCGAGAGCGTGCTCGACTACGGTTGCGGCTCGGGCATCCTGGCGATCGCGGCGGCGAAGCTGGGCGCCGGCGACGTCGCCGGCGTCGACGTCGATCCGCAGGCGATCGTCGCGAGCCGGGCCAACGCGCAGCGCAACGACGTCGTCGCGACGTTCGCGCTGCCCGACGGCCTGCCCCCGTCCGCCTCGACGTCCGCGTCCGCGGCTGCGGCCGGGACGTTCGACGTCGTCGTCGCCAACATCCTCGCCAATCCGCTGCGGCTGCTCGCGCCGGTGCTCGCGGCCCGCGTGCGCCCGGGCGGACGCATCGTGCTGTCGGGCGTCCTCGAGACGCAGGCGGACGCGGTGATCGCCGCGTATTCCCGCTGGTTTAAGATGGACGCCTGGGCGCGCGACGAAGGCTGGGTCGCGCTGGCGGGCGAGCGCCGCGCGTCCGCCGCCGCGACCGGCTGAAGCCCCCGGATCGCCCGCCGTTCCCGCAACCGTTCGCCGATGGCCGAAGAAAAATACACGCGCTGCCCCGAGTGCCGGACCGTCTACCGCGTGACCGACGAGCAGCTCGCGCAGCGCGGCGGCCGCGTTCGCTGCGGCCACTGCCAGGTCGTGTTCGACGGCGTGGCCGAGCTCGTCGCGCCGGCGGCGCCGGAGGCGTTCACGGGGCGCGACCAGACGCCGCCCGGCCCGCAGCCGCCGTCGCCCCCGCAGCCGTTCGCGTCGCAGGCGCCGGAGCCGTCGGTCGGGCAGGCTCCTTGGGCGGAACCGCCGGTCGAGGCGACGGCGAATGCATCTCCGACCGGCGAATCTGCGACCGGCGAAACGATGCCACCGGAGACGCCGCCGACCCGAGCGTGACGGCAGCGGAGCTCGAGCTCGATGAAACGGCGTGGTGGGAAACCTCGCCGGCGGACGGGCCGCGCGAAGCCGGGTCGGAGCAGGCCGGGCCTTCCAGGGACGCGACCGCCGAGGTTCGGTCACCGGACGGGGGGCCGCCGGACGCGACGGTGACGGAGGCCGTGCCGCCGGAGGCGGAGGCGCCCGTCAAGCCGGCCGAATCGGCGGCATCGGCTGAACCGGTGACACGGTGGGCGGCGGAGTCGGCCGAGCCGGTCGCGCGGGCCGAGCCCGGCGGCGGCCGCACCCGAAGTCGACGCGGAATCGCCGCCACCCGCCGCGGCGGACGAGACTCCGGCGCCGATGGCGCCACCCGCGGCGACGCAGGCGGCCTCCGGCCGCGGCGCGCGGGTGTTCGCCGTCGCCGCCGCCGTGCTGCTCGCATTGCTGCTGCCGGCGCAGGCGACGTTCCACTTCCGCGAGGCGATCGCCGCGCGCTGGCCGGCGGCGAGCCCGCTGATCCACCAGGCGTGCCAGGCCCTGGGCTGCAAGGTCGGGGCGCCGCGCGAGGTCGCCGATCTCGCGATCCAGGCTTCGGACCTGCAGGCGGACCCGGCGCACCAGGGCCTGTTGATCCTGACGGCGACGATCCGGAACCGGGGAGCGGTGCCGCTCGCCTACCCGTATCTCGAGCTGACGCTGACCGATGCGCAGGACCAGGTCGTCGTCCGGCGGGCGCTGACCCCGGCCGAGTACGTCGGCGGAACGGTCGACCTTGCCCGCGGCATCCCGGCGAACAGCGACGTTGCCGTCAAGCTCTTCATCGATGCCAGCGCCACCACGCAGGCCGGCTACCGGCTGTTCCTGTTCTATGGCTGATGCCGGAAGCCCCGGTCCGCGCCGTTGCGATTCCGCGCCAATGCACCACGACGGTGCGTTAGCGATCTCTGCCAAGTGGACGAAATCATCCAGTGAAAATCAAATGGTTGAAGCCTGCTGCGGCACCGGAGCCGCCGTCCGGGCCGACCCCGGCCATGCCGGATCGCTGCTGTTGATGCACTGCAGCAGCCGGCCATCGGACTTTGCGGCGGACAACGCCCGATTCGGGTGCAAAACGAACCAAAATGATCCAGAATGGTGCGGATGGCGGCGCGTTTGCGGCCCGACGGGTGGCGCCCGCTCCCCCCGCCCCACGGACGGCCTCATAGCGGATGTGGCATAGTTCTGGCTAGTGTCCACCCGCTGATTTCCGCAACGCACCAAGCGTTTTCTTTCACGCCCATCAGGAGAAACCCATGACGACCCCCGCCGACGTCCTCAAGATGCTCAAGGAAAAGGAGGTGAAGTTTGTCGACCTCCGCTTCACGGACACCCGCGGCAAGGAGCAGCACGTTTCGGTGCCGGTCAAGCAGTTCGGCATGGACAAGTTCGAGGCCGGCCACGCCTTCGACGGCTCGTCGATCGCCGGCTGGAAGGGCATCCAGGCCTCCGACATGCTGCTGATGCCCGATGCGGGCACCGCCTACATCGATCCGTTCACCGACGAGACGACGCTGAACATCACCTGCGACGTCGTCGAGCCGACCGACGGCAAGGGCTACGAGCGCGACCCGCGCTCGCTCGCCAAGCGCGCCGAGGCCTACCTCAAGTCGACCGGCATCGGCGACACCGCCTACTTCGGGCCGGAGCCCGAGTTCTTCATCTTCGACGCGGTCGAGTGGTCGGTCGACATGTCCGGCAGCTACTGCAAGATCTTCTCGCAGGAAGCCGCGTGGTCGACGGGCGACAAGTTCGAAGGCGGCAACATGGGCCACCGTCCGTCGGTCAAGGGCGGCTACTTCCCGGTCCCGCCGGTCGATTCGCTGCAGGACATCCGCTCGGCGATGTGCCTGGCGCTCGAGCAGATGGGCGTCGAGGTCGAGGTCCATCACCACGAGGTCGCCAACGCCGGCCAGTGCGAGATCGGCACCAAGTTCGAGGCGCTGGTCAAGCGCGCCGACTGGATCCAGGTGATGAAGTACGCGATCCACAACACCGCGCACGCCTACGGCAAGACGGCGACGTTCATGCCGAAGCCGATCGTCGGCGACAACGGCTCGGGCATGCACGTCCACCAGTCGGTGTGGAAGGACGGCAAGAACACGTTCGCCGGCGACGGCTACGCCGGCCTGTCGGAGACCGCGCTGTACTACATCGGCGGCATCATCAAGCACGCGAAGGCGCTGAACGCGATCACCAACCCGGGCACGAACTCGTACAAGCGGCTGGTGCCGGGCTTCGAGGCGCCGATCAACCTCGCGTACTCGGCGCGCAACCGCTCGGCCGCGATCCGCATCCCGTACGTGCCGAACCCGAAGGGCCGCCGCATCGAAGTGCGCTTCCCCGATCCCGACGGCGAACCCGTACCTCGCGTTCGCCGCGATGCTGATGGCCGGCCTCGACGGCATCCAGAACAAGATCCATCCGGGCGACCCGATGGACAAGAACCTCTACGACCTCGAGCCGGAAGAGGCCGCGAAGGTGCCGCACCCCTGCGCGTCGCTGGACGAGGCGCTCGCGCACCTGGACAAGGATCGCGCCTTCCTGACCAAGGGCGGCGTGTTCACCAACGACATGATCGACGGCTACATCGCGCTGAAGATGGAAGAGGTCACCCGCTTCCGGATGACGACGCACCCCGTCGAGTTCGACATGTACTACAGCCTGTAATCGATTCGGCGGTCGGCGGAAGGGGCGGGCCCTGGGGCTCGCCCCTTCTGCTTTGCCGGCGCATTGTCTACACTCGATCGCCCATGCTCCTGCCCGACGCGACCCTGCCAGCGAAGCGCCGCGCTCCCGCGACCCGCGGGAACGCCGCGCGGCGCCGCGCGCTCGTCGCCGCGGCGCTGTTCGCGGCCGTCGCCGCCGCGGGCCCGGCGCGCGCGGAGATCTGCAAGTACGCCGATGCGGAGGGCAACGTCCACTACACGAACGTCGCCCCGGAAAAGGGCTGGAAGCGGCTCGGCTGCACGAACGGCGGCGACAGCGCGATGCGGGGCTCCGGCTCCGCCGGCAGCAGCGCGCGCTCGACGCCGACGCCCGCGGGCTTTCCGCGCGTCGACGCCGAGACGCAGCGCAGCCGCGACGACGTGCGCCGCAAGGTGCTGGCCGAGGAGCTCGCGAGCGAGCAGAAGCTGCTCGCGGAGGCGAAGAGCGCCTACGCCGACGGCGCGCCGGCGGCGCTGCCCGAGGAGAAGGCCGACGCGGAGAAGTACCGCGCGCGGATCGCGCGGCTGCGGCAGAGCATCGGCCTGCACGAGAAGAACATCGAGGCGCTGAAGAAGGAGCTCGCGGCCGTCAAGTGACGGCGCGCACGGCGCCCGCAGGCCGGTGCCCGCGTGCCGTGCCGACGCCGGCGCGCGAAGGTCCCGCCCCAGGGCGCGCCGCCTCCCGGCGCGGAAATTGCTAAAGAACCCGCACCGTGTTCCCTGCGCCCAACCGATCGCCTGATGATCCCGCGGCTGGCCGCTCCCCCAGGCGGGTTCGCCTGGGGCAGCCCGTCGGCTTGATGACCCCGATCGGCGCCTTGCGCCGCTCCCCCCAGGGGCGAAGTTCGCCCTGGGGCGGCCCGTCGGGCTCACCGCGTTCCGCCATCGTGAAACTAGGCTCGCTGCTCGCCTTCGCCGGCGACCCACCGAACACCGCCTTCGCGGGCCTCGAGCTGCTGGCGACGGCCGTGCTGCTGCTCGACAGCCACCTGACGATCGTCTACGCGAACGCGGCGGCGGAGAACCTGTTCGAGCTGTCCAAGCGCAAGATCGTCGGCCGCGGCCCGCGCGAGCTCTTCGCCGACGCCGACAACCTGCTCGCCGCGGTCGCGAAGACCGGCGCACGGCGCGTCGTACACCGAGCAGGAGCTCGAGCTCGACCGTGCACGGCAAGCAGAAGCTCCACCTCGCCTGCACGGTGTCGCCGGTCGACACCCGCGGCGCGACGCTGCTGCTCGAGTTCCGCCACATCGACCAGCAGCTGAAGATCGCGCGCGAGGAGCGGCTGAAGGAGCAGCAGCAGGCGAACCGCGAGCTGATCCGCAGCCTCGCGCACGAGATCAAGAACCCGCTCGGCGGCATCCGCGGCGCCGCGCAGCTGCTCGAGCGCGAGCTCGAGGAGCCGCAGCTGATCGAGTACACGCAGGTGATCATCGGCGAGGCCGACCGCCTGCGCTCGCTGGTCAACCGGCTGCTGACGCCGCACCGCGTGCCGACGTTCCGGCGCACCAACATCCACGAGCTGCTGGTGCAGGTGAAGGGCGTCGTGCAGGCGGAGTTCCCGCAGGTCGCGATCGTCTCCGACTTCGACACCAGCCTGCCCGAGTTCGACGCCGACCCCGAGCAGCTGACGCAGGCGATCCTCAACATCGTGCGCAACGCGGCGCAGGCGGTCGCCGGCACGACCGCCGGCCCCGAGATCCGGCTCACGACGCGCGTCGCGCGCGGCGTCACGCTGTCGCGGCGGCGCCATCGGCTCGCGCTCGCGCTGTCGATCGCCGACAACGGGCCGGGCATCCCCGAGGCGCTGCGCGACCGGATCTTCTACCCGCTGGTGTCGGGACGCGAGGGCGGCAGCGGACTGGGGCTGACGATCGCGCAGACGTTCGTCGCGCAGCACAACGGCACGATCGAGTGCGAGAGCGTGCCGGGCCGCACGGTCTTCACGATCCTGCTGCCGCTCGAACTGGGCCGCAACGGCCTGCAACCTGGATGAACGACCCATGCATGCATACGCGTACGACGCCGCGCCCGTCCCGGCGATGAAGCCGGTCTGGATCGTCGACGACGACCGCTCGATCCGCTGGGTCCTGGAGAAGGCGCTCGCCCGCGAGGGCATCCCGCACAAGACGTTCGCGTCGGCGTTCGAGGTGCTGCAGGCGCTGTCGGTCAGCCAGCCGCAGGTGCTGGTGTCCGACATCCGGATGCCGGGCGAGTCGGGGCTCGTGCTGCTCAACAAGATGAAGGAGCGCTACCCGCACATCCCGGTGATCATCATGACCGCGTACTCGGACCTCGACAGCGCGGTCGCGGCGTTCCAGGGCGGCGCGTTCGAGTACCTGCCGAAGCCCTTCGACGTCGACCACGCGCTGGCGCTGATCCGGCGCGCGACCGCCGAGACGCAGGCGCGCCGCGCCGATGGGCGAGGCGGCGGCGGCGGAGACGCCGCGAGATCCTCGGCCAGGCGGCCGGCGATGCAGGAGGTGTTCCGCGCGATCGGCCGGCTGTCGCAGGCGAACGTCACCGTGCTGATCACCGGCGAGTCCGGCACCGGCAAGGAGCTGGTCGCCCGCGCGCTGCACCGGCACAGCCCGCGCGCGGCGGGACCGTTCGTCGCGATCAACACCGCCGCGATCCCGAAGGACCTGCTCGAGTCGGAGCTCTTCGGCCACGAGCGCGGCGCGTTCACCGGCGCGCAGGCGTCGCGCCGCGGGCGCTTCGAGCAGGCCGAGGGCGGCACGCTGTTCCTCGACGAGATCGGCGACATGCCGCCCGACCTGCAGGTGCGGCTGCTGCGCGTGCTCTCCGACGGCGAGTACTACCGCGTCGGCGGCACGCGCCGCAGAAGGCCAGCGTCCGCATCATCGCCGCGACGCACCAGGACCTCGAGGAGCGCGTGCGCCAGGGCCTGTTCCGCGAGGACCTGCTGCACCGCCTCAACGTCGTGCGGCTGCGGCTGCCGCCGCTGCGCGAGCGGCAGGAGGACATCGCGCCGCTGGCGCGGCACTTCCTGCAGAAGAGCGCGCGCGAGCTCGCCGTCGAGCCGAAGATCCTGTCCGAGGCGGCGCTGAAGGTGATGGGCACGTTCGCGTACCCGGGCAACGTCCGCCAGCTGGAGAACGTCTGCAACTGGCTCACCGTGATGGCGCCGGGGCAGCGGATCGAGGTGGCGGACCTGCCGCCCGAGCTGCGCGAGCCGGCGCCGGTGCGCGCCGGGGAAACGGGCGTCGCCGCCGACTGGCACCAGGCGCTCGACCGCGAGCTCGCGCGAGGCGCTCGCGCGCGGCGAGCGCGCCGTCGGCGACCGGCTGGAGAAGGAGTTCGAGCGGACGCTGATCCTGCGCGCGCTCGCGCACACCGGCGGGCACCGGATGGAAGCCGCGCAGTGGCTGGGCTGGGGCCGCAACACGCTGACCCGCAAGATCCAGGACCTGGGGCTGGAGCCCGAGATCAGGAAGGGCGCGCGAGCCGCTTAGCCCGCGTCGGCGATGTCGACGATGACCGGCGCGTGGTCGGAGGGCTTCTCGCCCTTGCGCGCGTTGCGGTCGATCGCGCAGCTCGTGCAGCGCGCGGCGAGCGGCGCCGACAGCAGGACGTGGTCGATGCGCAGCCCGCGGTTCTTCGGGAACGCGAGCATCCGGTAGTCCCACCAGCTGAACGTCTTCTCGGGCTGCGGAAACAGCCGGAAGCTGTCGGCGAGCCCCAGCGCGAGCCAGTCGCGGAACACCGCGCGCTCGGGCTCCGAGCAGAGCACCTGGCCCGCCCACAGCGCCGGATCGTGGACGTCGCGATCCTCGGGCGCGATGTTGAAGTCGCCGGCGACGGCGAGCTCGGCGTGGCGCGCGCCCTCGGCGCGCAGGAACTCGGTCGCCGCCGCGCACCAGCCGAGCTTGTACGCGTACTTGTCGGAATCGACCGCCTGCCCGTTGGGCACGTAGAAGTCGACGATGCGCACGCCCCGATCGGTCGCCGCGATCACGCGCTTCTGCTCGTCGGCGAAGCCCGGCAGCGCGGTGACGACGTCCACCGGCGCGGGCAGGCCGTTCTGCACCAGCAGCGCGACGCCGTTGTAGGTCCGCTGCCCGGAGAAGTGCGCGACGTACCCGGCGGCCGCGATCTCCTCGCGCGGAAACCGCGGGTCGTCGATCTTGGTCTCCTGCAGGCACAGCACGTCGGGGGCGGCGACGCGGCAGCCACGCGAGCAGCCGCGGCAGCCGCACCGGCAGCGAGTTGACGTTCCAGGTGGCGATCTTCATTGCGGGCGAGGGGCGGTCGGTGTCCGGCCGGCGGTGGCCGGCGTTCGGCCCCGAAGTGTAAACCGAAGCGGCGGCGACGATGGCGCCGGGAGCGACGGTTCCGGACGCCAGGGCCCCGGTGTATGCTCGAAAGCGGCGCGCGGCGACGACCGCGCGCGGCGCCGCAGGGGAGTGGACAACATGCACATCGGCATCGCCGAAGACGACGCGGACCAGCTCGCGCTGCTCGCGCTCTGGCTCGAGGGGGCAGGGCACACGAGCAAGGGCTTCGCGACCGCCGCCGGCTTCATCGACGGGCTCAAGAAGGAACGCTTCGACCTGCTGCTGCTCGACTGGATGCTCCCCGACGGGACCGGCGCCGACCTCCTGTCCTGGGCGCGCCAGAACCTCGGCTGGGACCTGCCGGTGATCGTCGTGACCGCGCGCGAGGACGAGGAGACGACGCTGGCGGCGCTCGCCGCGGGCGCCGACGATTACGTCGTCAAGCCGCCCAAGCCGAAGGAGCTGATGGCGCGGATCGAGGCCGTCGCGCGCCGCGTGCGGCCCGGCGGGCTGCCGGTGCTGCGCTCCGGCGCCTACGAGGTCGACGTCCAGCGGCACCTGCTGTCGATCGACGGGAAGCCCGTGACGCTGACGCAGAAGGAGTTCGACCTGTCGGTCTACTTCTTCCAGAACCCGGGCAAGCTGATGTCGCGCGATCACCTGCTGAACAAGATCTGGGGCATCAACGCCGAGGTCGACACCCGCACCGTCGACACCCACGTCAGCCGGCTGCGCAAGAAGCTGCTGCTCGACGGCGGCAGGGGCTGGAAGCTCTCGCCGGTGTACGGCTACGGCTACCGCTTCGATCGCGTCGACGAGGCGCCGACGGCGTCCTGACGCGCGCGCATCGCCGGCCGCGGGCGCGGCCCGCGCCGCTGGCCGCCGCCCCGACCGCGGGGGCGGGCGGACCATGGCAGCACTGCAAACTCTGCGCGCCTGACGGCCGTCCGGGGCGCTCGCGCGGCGGTCGCTGCCCCATAATCGGCGCCGTTCAAATCGAGCCGATAGGGCCACGGAGATCCGCGTGTCGAGCAGGAACGTTCACCACCGTCGCGAGCGGCGGGCGCCGGCACGCCGGCTGCGGCGCATGGGCCGGCGATGAAGCTCTCGGTCCTGTGCGCCGGGCATGCGCAGCCGCACGCGGGCTGGGTCGCCATCGACGAGCTCGCCGACCTCCTCGTCCATTACTTCGGGGCCGAGCTGCTCTCGCCGTCGCCGGCGCCCGCGCGCTGGGCCGGGCGGCTGCTGCGTCGCTTGCAGCCCCGCTGGCAGCCGCTGTCGACCGCGGGCGGCGACGTGCTGATCGTCGTCGCGCACAGTTCCGCGGACCTCGACCTGATCGACGCCATCCCCGATGTCCGGCGCCGGTTCGCCCGCATCCACGCGTGGGTGACCGACTCGTACTTCCAGCCGGGCTTCGGGCCGGCGACGGCCCGCTACGACTCCATCACGGTGACCGCGCACGAGGACGTCGCCCATCCCCGCGACAAGTTCGGCATCGCGGTCCACCCGCTGTACCAGGGCGCCGACTGCCTGACCTGGGTGCCGCGCCGCGAGGCCATGTCGCGAGATCGACCTGATCGGCTTCGGGCGCACGCCGCCGTCCTACCACGCGCAGTTCGCGCAGGCGTTCCACGCGGCCGCGTCGCCGCACCTGTACCTGCACTCGCCGCTGGGCAACGTGACGGGGCCCAGCGTGCACCTCGAGCGCGGCATGCTGTTCAAGCTGCTGCACCGCACGCGGATCTCGCTCGCCTTCCACCTGCACGTCGAGCCGCAGGGGAACCGCCCGCGCTCGATGATGGTGACCAGCCGCTGGCTCGAGTCGCTGCTCTCGGGCTGCATCGTCGCCGGCAGGCGACCGGTGTCGCGGATGGCCGACGACATGCTGTGCTGGCCCGGCGCGACGGTGGAGCTCGCCGACGACCCGCGGCAGGCGGTCGAGGAGGTGCGCGACCTCCTCGCGCGCAACGACGAGCTCGCCGCGCAGCGCCGCAGCAACATCCGCCACATGCTGCTGCACCACGACTGGCGCGACCGCATCCGCAGCCTGTGCGGCCTGTTCGCGCTGCCGGTGCCTGAGGCGCTCGTCGAGGACCTCGGACGCGTGCGCGCGCTGGCGGACGAGTTTGGCTGACTGCGCTGCATCGCGCGGGCGGGGTGCCGGCCAATTCGGCGGACTGCGCTGCGTAGCCCGGGTGGGGTGCCGGCCAATCCCTCCGAGACCCAGTCGGTCTCGGCCGGCACCCCACCCGTGCTACGCGGGTCGCGGCGGGCGCGGAGCAAACCCCCGCGATGCAGGCGGGTGGGTTCCGCCCGCATGCCACCACGGCAACGCAGCCCGGGGCGGGTGCGGGGTGAATCCCGACTGGGGCTCGGAGGGATTCACCCCGCACCCGACCCGGGCGACTCAAGACAGTACGCGACGGAACGGCGGTGCCGGTCCTGGGGCTCCCTCCGTCGCGTTCGCGGACGCCGTTCCCTCGTCCGGCCGGTTCCTGATGCTCTCGCCCCAGCCCAGCAGCAGGAACAGCATCGGCTCGGTTTGCGAGCCCATGTACACGGTGGAGAAGGCGATGAAGCACATCAGGTAGATGCCGGAGAAGGTGAATCCGATCGGCGGCTCGCCGGCGGGCGCCTGCAGGCCGAACCTGATCTGCGAGACGATCGCGTACAGGAAGATGACGACGAAGATCGCCGGGGCCAGCACGCCGTGCTGCAGCGCCATCAGGAAGAACGCGTTGTCGACCGACTCCATGCCCTTGATCTTGGGCACGGTGGTCAGCCCCCAGCCGGTCCACAGCCCGCTCCAGCAGGAACGCCTTGTACTGGTCGATCATCACCTTGCGGTAGAGCATCGTCTTCGCCTCGCCGGTGAGGACCTCGCCTTCCTCCGGCGTGATGTAGGCGTCCAGCGCGAGCTGGCCGGCGACGGCCGCGAGCAGCAGCGACACGACGACGATCGACCAGCCAGCGCCTGCGGTTGGCGAAGTTGCCGACCGCGGCGAGCGCCGCGCCGGCGAAGCCGCCGATCCAGGGACCCCGCGAGATCGTCATCAGCGCCATCACGACCAGCACGATCGAGATCTGGTGCTTGAAGGCGATCGGGATGCCGCGCGTCGACGCTGGAGCATGCCGAGCAGCCCCGGTCTGCGGCCGGTCCCACTCGCCGAGCCAGGACAGCCAGCGGTGCAGCCGGTAGACCGCGATGATCATGATGCAGGCGAGGATCGGGTGCTCGAACGTGCCCGCGGTGCGCGCGATGCCCCAGCGGATCGACAGCCCGCTGCCCGCATTCGGGGAACAGCGGCGAGAGAGCTTGTAGATCGGGCTGACCCAGAACTTCGCCTCGTACAGGAACAGCGGGAAGAACAGCAGGAACATCAGCACGAACATGCGCGCGGTCGCGATGTCCATGCGCCGGCTGTCGATCAGGTAGCGGCCCGAGCAGATAGGGGCCGATCAGCGCCGACAGCATGTAGAAGGCGTAGTTCTGCGCGTCCGAGTAGCCGCGGCACAGGAAGTCGGCGACGACGCGGACGACCACGTACAGCGCCAGCAGCACCTCCATCCGGCCGAGGCGCAGGTCCGCGGAAGCGGTCGACGAGCAGCACGAACAGGATCGGCAGGATCGCCGCCTGCATGAAGTTGGGGTCCGGCAGGCCCGGGATGTTGACCCAGAACGCGAACGGCAGCGCGAGGAAGAACGGGATCCAGACGTAGAGGAAGGCGCTCGCGATCCCGCGCCGGCGGATCACGACGATCGCCAGCAGCATGGCAACGAAGACGACGTAGCGCGTCATGGGCGGAGCGGGGACGCGGAACCGGAACGGGTCAGTTCGAGGCCGCGCGGCACCGCAGTTTTCACGGTCTGTAACAAGTCTGCGTGATTTCCCGCCTATCGTGCACCCCCATGAACACATTCTCGCCCTTTCCCGCCGGTCCCGGCCCTGCTCGCCGCGCGGTGCCTGCGCTGCTGCTCGCGGCCTGCGCGAGCACCGCGCCGCCCCGCGCCGCCGGGGCCGACGGCGCCTTCAAGCCGGTGCAGAGGGCCGAAGCCGCGCCGCTGCTGTCGAAGGAGGACCTGGCCCTGCTCGAGGAGTCGGCCAACCCGATCTACCGGATCGGCAGCGGCGACGTGTTGCGCCTCGACGTGCTCGGCCGGCCGGAGGTCAGCGGCAAGCATGTGGTCGGCCCGGACGGCAAGATCACCGTGCCGCTCATCGGCGACGTCTCCGTCGGCGACATGACGCGCGAGGCCGCCGCGCAGGCGCTCGACCTGCAGCTGCGCGCCTACTTCACCCACCCGCGCGCCACGCTGGGGGTCGAGGAGTACACGTCGAACCAGGTCACGGTGCTCGGCCGCGTCGAGCGCGCCGGCGTGCAGCAAGTTCCCGCATCCGCCGACGCTCGCCGAGGTGCTGGCCAACGCCGGCGCGATGCCCATCCTCGACAAGCAGGCGACGCTGACCCGCTGCGCGATCATGCGCGGCCGCGACAAGCTGATCTGGGTCGACCTGAAGGCGCTGCTCAACGGCGATCCCGGCCTACAACCTCCGGATGAAGAAGGGCGACATCGTGTTCATCCCCGACTCGTCCGACACCTCGGTCTACGTGCTGGGCGCCGTGACCAAGCCGGGCTCCTACCGCCTGACGCCGCGCATGACGGTGCTGGACGCGCTGGCGCAGGCCGGCGGCGCCGACCGAGAACGCCGAGCCGAAGAGGATCGGCGTGTATCGCGCCGGCGCGCAAGCAGGTCGAGATCATCGACTTCGACGACGCTGATCGACCCGTCGCGCACCGTCAACTACGCGCTGGAGGACGGCGACGTGGTCTTCGTGCCGAACAGCGGCCTCGCCGACTTCGGCTACGTGATGCGGCAGATCGCGCCGGCGATGTCGGTGCTGACCTTCGGCCTCGGGCTCGAACAGCTGTGCCGAATGAGTGCACGATCTCGGCCGCCGCGCATGCGACGACCATGGCCGGGGCCGCGTCGAGGTCTCCGTCGTCGTCATCGGCCGCAACGAGGGCGAGCGGCTCGCGCGCTGCCTGGCGTCGGTGCGGCGGCGCGACTGGGGCGGCGTGCCGCTACGAGCTGATCTACGTGGACTCGCGCTCCAGCGACGACAGCGTGGCGCGCGCGGCCGGCGCCGGGCGCGCACGGTGCTGCGTGCTCGACGACGCCTCGCCCTGCGCCGCCAAGGCGCGCAACCTCGGCTGGCGGCACGCCGCGCGGCGAGTTCATCCTGTTCCTCGACGGCGACACCGAGCTCGCACCCGGACTTCGTCCGCCGCGCGCTCGCGGCGCTCGCAGACGCCGCGGCTGTGCGCCGCCTGGGGCCACCGCCGCGAGTCGAAGCCCGGGCAGTCGCTGCTACACCCGCGTGCTCGATCTCGACTGGGTCTACCCGGTGGGGCGCACGCTGTACTTCGGCGGCGACGTGCTGGTGCGCCGCGCGGCGCTGGCCGCGGTCGGCGGCTTCGATCCGACGCTCAAGGCCGGCGAGGAGCCCGAGCTGTGCGCCCGGCTGCGCGCCGCGGGCTGGGAGATCGAGCACATCGACGCGCCGATGACCCGGCACGACCTGGCCGTCACGCACGTTGCGCGCCTGGTGGCGCCGCGCCTACCGCTCGGGCATTGCCTACGCCGAAGTCGCCGAGCGCATGCGCGCAGCTGCGGCGACGTGCTGTGGCAGCACGAGGCCGCGACGCGATTTCCGGCACGGGCTGCTGTTCGTCGCGGCGCCGCTGGTCGTTCGTCGCTGCGCTGCTCGCGTCGCCGCTGCGCGGCGCTGGCCGCTGCTGGCCGCCGCCGCGCTGGTTCTGCTCGCGCGCACCGCGGCGCGCTGCGCGTGGAAGGCGCCGGGCCGGCCGCCTGCTGCACTGGCAGTACGCGGTGCACTCGCACGCTGCAGAAGATGCCGGCGCTGTTCGGCCAGCTCGCGTTCCGGCGGCGCGCGAGCAGCGCCACGCCGCGATCGGACTCGTCGAATACAAGGAGCGCCGTGGCCCGCGGCTCGAGTGCGCGCGACGCTGCGGCAGGCGGCGCGGCGCCGGCTGCGCGGCGGCGGCAAGGCGCGGGCTGAAGCGCGCGCTGGTCCGCGCGCTGGTCCCGCTGGCCGGCCTCTGGCGCCGCGTCGTGCAGGAGCGCTGGACTGCGCGTCTGGAGCCTCGCCCGCCTGCAGGAAGCGACCGGCAGGCCGGTGCACCCGTCCAACGTCGTGCTGGGGCCGGTCGAGGTGCAGGGCACGCGGCAACATCGCCTTCGGCCGCGGCGCGCTGATCTATCCGGGCGTGCACCTCGAGACGCAGGGCGCCGGCCGCATCGAGATCGGCGACGGCGTCGTGCTGTCGCGCGGCGTGCACATCGTCGCCTTCGACCGCGTGACGCTCGGCGACGGCGCGATGGTCGGCGAGTACAGCAGCCTGCGCGACGCCAACCATCGGCTGAGCGACGACAGCATGCGCCACAGCGGGCACGACAGCGCGCCGATCGCCGTCGGCCGCAACGCCTGGATCGGCCGCGGCGTCACCGTGCTCAAGGGCGTGACGCTGGGCGACAGCTGCGTCGTCGCCGCCAACGCGGTGGTGACGCGCGACGTCGCCGCCCGGGCCGTCGTCGGCGGCGTGCCGGCGCGAGCCCTTGCCTCGCTCCGCCGCGGCTCGCGCCGCGGAACCCCGGCGGCGCGCCGACTGCCGCGGCCCGCATGTCGCTGGCCAACGGCTGAAGCCCATCATGAACCAGACCTCCGCACCGAAGCTGGCCTACCTGGTCAGCGCCTATCCGGCGATCTCGCACACCTTCATCCTGCGCGAGGTCCGGCGCCTGCGCGCGCTCGGGCTACGACATCGTCACGGCGTCGATCAACCGCCCGGACCGTCCGGTCGAGGCGATGGAAGCCTACGAGCGCGCAGGAGGCGCGCGCGCACCTACGTGCTCAAGGCGGACGGCGTGCGCGGGGCGCTGGGCGCGCTGCTCTACTGGCTGCGGCGCGCGCCGCGGCGGCTGCTGCGCGATGCTGCGCCTTCGCCTTCGGGCTCTCGCACGCGGCGGGCGCTGGTGGGTCGGCCTCGCCTACGCGATCGAGGCGGCGATGGTGGCGCGCTGGATGCAGCGCGAGCACGCCGCCCACCTGCACGTGCACTTCGGCAACGCCGGCGCCAGCGTGGGCGTGCTGGTCAAGCGCCTGACCGGCTGCCACCTCTCCTACACGATCCACGGCCCCGACGAGTTCGACGACGTGCCCGGCCAGCACCTGGCGCTGAAGATGCAGGAGGCCGACGCGGTGGTCTGCATCAGCCAGTTCGCGCGCGGCCAGCTGATGCGCATCAGCCGATCCGGACGCACTGGCCGAAGTTCCAGCTGTGCCGGCTGGGCGTGGACCCGGGGCAGTTCCGCTTCGCGCTGCGCGAGCGGCGGCGCGACCGCCGCAGCTGCTGTGCGTGGGCCGCCTGACGCCGGCCAAGTGCCAGGTGCTGCTGGTGCAGGCCTGCGCGCGGCTGCGCGACGCGCGGCGTCGCGTTTCACCTGACGCTGGTCGGCGCGGGCCCGGACCGCGAGCGCGTCGAGAACGCGATCGCCGGCCTGGGCTGCAGCAGCACGTCACGCTGACCGGCGCGCTGAACCAGAAGGCCAGGTGCGCGAGCAGTTCGCACGGGCCGACATCTTCGTGCTGCCCAGCCTGGCCGAGGGCATCCCGGTGGTGCTGATGGAGGCGATGGCCAGCGGCGTGCCCTGCGTGACGACGCCGGTCAACGGCATCCCCGAGCTGATCGAGCACGAGCGACCGGCCTGCTGGCGCGGCCCGGGCGATGTCGACAGCCTGGCCGAGCAGCTGCGGCGGCTGATCGCGCGAGCCCGGCGCTGCGCCGCACGCTGGCGCTGGCGGCGCGCGACAAGGTGCTGCGCCGACTTCGATCTGCGCACGCAACGTCGCGGCGCTCGGCCGCATCTTCGAGCAGTTCCCGCCGCGGTCGCCGGCCGGCGCCAGGTGGCCGCGCCGGCCGCGACGGTGGCAGCCGCGGTTCCGCCGACGCGGCGCCGCGCCGCCGGCCAACCCGCGCTGTAGGCCCACCGTGCGTCGCGCCACTCCCTCCGACCTGGACCTGTCGATCCTGATCGTCACCTACAACTCCGCGCGCCTGATCGGTCCGCTGCTCGCGCGGCTGCAGGCGCGAGCTGCGCCGGCCTCGCCGCGGAAGTCGTCGTCGTCGACAACGCGTCCGCCGACGACACCGCCGCGCTCGTGCGCCGCGAGCATCCTTGGGTCCGGCTGCTGGCCAGCCCGGCGAACCTGGGCTTCGCCGCCGGCAACAACCTGGCGGCGAAGCACGCGCGCGGCCGCTGCCTGCTGCTGCTCAATCCCGACGCGCTGCCGGCGCCGGGCGCGCTCGCGCGCGGCATCGAGCTGATGGACCAGCACGCCGACGTGGGGCTGGCCGGCGGCGAGCTGCGCGGTGCCGACGGCAGCCGCCAGCCTTCGGCGCGGATGTTTCCGACGCTGCGCGACGAGCTCTTCACGCTCGTCCGGGCTGGCCGCGCCGCTATCCGGAAAGCCGACTGTTCGCGCGGCTCGACCGGCGCTGGGCCGATCCCGAGCAGCCGGCGCGAGGTCGACTGGATCCCCGGCGCTTTCGTCTTCATCCCGGCGGACGTCTTCCGCGGACTCGGCGGCTTCGACGAGCGCTTCTTCATGTACTACGAGGAAGTGGACCTGTGCCGGCGCATCCGCGCGCGGCCGGCTGGCGGATCCAGTACTGGCCCGAGCTGAAGGCGATGCACATCGGCGGCGAGTCGGCGAAGACGGTGAAGGACGGCGCGCGTCTCGCAAGGCCGGGCTCGCAGCTCGAGAGCTGGCGGATGCGCAGCGGCCTTGCTCTACTACCGCAAGCACCATGGTGCCTGGGGCGCGGCCGGGCTGCACGCGATCGAACGGGGCTGGCACAAGCTGCGCCAGTGGAAGGCGCGCTGGCGCGGGCGCGTCGACGAGGCCGCCGACTTCGGCGATCCACTGCGCGCAGCTCGCCGAGGCGTGGCGCGACACCGCGGGCGGCACGCCGCAGCCCGGCGCGGCCGTGGTGAGACCGCCGCCTGCGGCCGCAGGCCTGCCGCCGCCCGCATCGCAGCCGCCGGC
Source organism: uncultured beta proteobacterium (assembly GCA_963832705.1). Lineage (GTDB taxonomy): Bacteria > Pseudomonadota > Gammaproteobacteria > Burkholderiales > Casimicrobiaceae > CAIWHR01. Next base: position 406,027 of record CAWHVP010000009.1, read on the forward strand.
GAGCCGCCGCACCGCGGCGCCGCTGAAGGCGCGGATGCTCCACGCCGCCGGCTGGCTGGTGGGCAGCAACGTGTCGTCGCAGCTGCTGCGGCTGCGCGAGCAACCTGGTGCTCACGCGGCTGCTGGCTGCCGGAGGCCTTCGGCCTGGTCGCCGCGGTCAACACGCTGTACTTCGCGCTGGTGATGTTCTCGGACCTCGGCGTCTGGCAGAGCGTCGTCAGGAGCGAGCGCGGCGACGATCCGCGCTTCCTCGGCACGCGCGTGGACGGTGCAGCTGCTGCGCGGCGCGCTGCTGTGCGCGGTGGTGCTCGCGCTGGCGCTGGGACTGCACGTCGGCGGCGGGCGCCGGCATGTTCGCGGCCGGGACCGTCTACGCCGATCCGCGGCTGCCGCCGATGGTGGCGGCGTTCGCGCTGCGCGCGCTGCTGCAGGGCGCCGAGTCGATGAAGCTCGCGAGCGCGCAGCGCGAGCTGCGCGGCGGCCAGCTCGCGCGGCTGGAGATCGGCTCGCAACTCGTCGCGATGGCGGTGACGCTGGCGCTGGCGTGGTCGCGACGCGCTCGGTCTGGTCGCTGGTGGCCGGGACGCTGGTGGCGGCCGCCGCGCGCACGGTCGCTGAGCCACGTCTACCTGCCGGGGCGCGGCGCGCGCCCGTGCTGGGACGCGGCCAGCGCGCGCGAGATCGTCGGCTTCGGCAAGTGGATCTTCGTGTCGTCGATCATCGGCTTCCTCGCCGCCAACGGCGAGAAGATCATCCTCGGCGGCAGCCTGGCGACCGCGAGCTTCGGCGTGTTCTCGATCGCCGCCACGCTGCTGGCGGCGGTCACCGGCGTGTACGCGAGCCTGAACGGCCACGTGATCTTCTCGAGCCTGAGCCACGCGCTGCGCGGCGAGCGCTCCGGGCTGGTCCGCGTGTACACGCGCGTGCAGCAGCTCGCCGACCTGTTCCTCGGCACCGCGGCCGGCGTGCTGCTGACGGCCGGGCAGTGGGCGGTGTGGCTCCTCTACGACCCGCGCTACCACGCCGCGGGCTGGATGCTGCAATGGCTGGGCCTGGGCCTGCTGGCGATGCGCCACCAGGTCGTCGAGCAGCTGATGTTCGCGCGCGGCAAGCCCGGCTGGGTCAGCGCCAACAACGCGCTGCGCGCGCTCGGCGCTCGTGGTCTTCATTCCGGCCGGCTTCGCGCGTCGCGGGCGAGCGCGGCGCGATCGCCGGCGTCGTGCTCTAGCCAGTTCGCGAGCTGGCCGCTGTCGCTGCGCTTCAAGCACCAGCAGGGGCTGCTGTCGCTGGTCCACCGAGAAGTGGTGGCTGCCGGCGCTGGCCGCCGGCATGGCACTGGGCTTCCTGTTCGACCGCCTGGCCGGCGCGTGGCTGCCTCGCGCGCTGCCCCATTGACTGCCTCACTGAGCCCCGGAGCCTTCCATCGTGCGACGCGCCCTGCCTGCAGCCCCGTGTTCCCCGGAGGCGGCCCGTGGCTGACCGCGACCTCCGGATCGTTCCTTCGGTCCCCGTCTGGGCCGACGGCGAGAGCCTCGTCTTCGACCGCAAGTTCTACGACGGCCTGCTGCTCTACGTCGAGCGGTGGGCGGGCCCGGTGTCCTGCGTGCTCCAGCGCGCCACGGGGGCGCTGCCCGCCTTCGGCGCGGTCCGGAAGGCGCGCGACGAGCTGCCGTTCGCCGTGCAGCTGCTCGGCGCGGACGAGCGCGTCCGGGCGGAGCACCTCGCGGGAGCGGGCGTCGTGCTCGCGGCGGCCGACGACTTCAACCAGCTGCACGTCAGCGCCCTGTGCCGCGGCCTCGGCATCAAGTGCGTCTACGTCATCGAGTACGTCCCCGAGACGCGGCACCAGATCGTCGCGATCGAGTCGCCGAATCGGCTGGTCCGGCTGCGGCGGGACCTCTTCGTCCGGCGGACCGAGCGCAGGCGGCGCCGGGCCTTCGCGCTCGCGGCCGGGATCCAGGCCAACGGCACCGCGGCCTACGACGAATACCGGCATTTCGGGAACTGCCTGCTGTACTTCGACACCCGGACCGGGCGCGACGCGCTGATCTCCGACGCCGAGCTCGCCCGGCGGCTCGAGGTCTCGACGTCGGGCCGTCCGCTGCGGCTCGCGTTCTCGGGGCGCCTGATCGGCATGAAGGGCGCGGACCACCTGCTGCGCGTGGCGGCCGCGCTGCGCGCGGAAGGCGTGGCCTATCATCTGACCGTGTACGGCACCGGCGACCTCGAATCGCGGATGCGCGCCGAGATCGCGGCGAGCGGGCTGGACGGACTGCGTCGACATGCCCGGGGCGGTCGACTTCCATCAACGGCTGATGCCCGGAGATCAAGGCCGGCGTCGACCTGTACGTGATGCTGCACCGGCAGAGCGATCCTTCCTGCACGTACCTCGAGACGCTGTCCTGCGGCATCCCGATCGTCGGCTACGGCAACCGGGCCTTCACCGGGATCCTCGACCTCGCCGACGTCGGCGGCAGCGCGGCGATGGACGACGTGCAGGGCGTCGTCGCCGCGATCCGGCGGCTCGACGCCGACCGGGCGCTGCTCGCCGGCAAGGCCCGCAACGCCGCCGCCTTCTCGCGCCGGCACGCGTTCGAGGACACGTTCCAGCGGCGCGTCGATCACCTCGCCGGCGCATGAGGATCACGTTCATGATGCCGGCGGACGACCTGACCGGCGGCAACCGGGTCGTGGCCATGTACGCGCAGCGGCTGCGCGCGCGCGGGCACGAGGTGCTGGTCGTCAGCAACGCGCCCGACCGGCCGTCGCTGCGCGAGCGGCTGCGCGCGCTGCGCGGCGGCCGCTGGCGCGAGCTGCAGGCCAGCGAGGCGCCCGCTGCCCGGCCACATCGCGCTCTCCGGCGTGCCGCACCAGGTGCTGGAACGGCCGCGGCCGATGACGGCCGCCGACCTGCCCGACGCCGACGTGCTGGTCGCCACCTGGTGGGAGACGGCGGAGTGGATGCACGCGGATGCCGGCGCGCAAGGGGCGCAAGGTCCACCTGATCCAGGGCTACGAGGTCTGGACCGGCGGCGACGTCCGGGCGCGCGTGCACGCCGCGCTGCGCCTGCCCAACCGCAAGATCGCGATCTCCGCCTCGCTCGCGCGCGACATCGAGGCGGAGCTGGGCGACCTCGGCATCGCCGTCGTGCCGAACGCGGTGGACCTCGCGCAGTTCGACGCGCGCGCCCCGGCCGCGCGGCGAGCCGCCGACCGTCGGCTTCATCTACGCGCACGCGCGGTTCAAGGGTGCGGACGTCTGCGCCCGCGCCTGCGAGCTCGCGCGGCGCGAGCTGCCGGGCCTGCGCGTGCTGGCCTTCGGCGGCGACCTGCCGTCGCCGGAGCTGCCGCTGCCCGCAGGGCGCGGAGTTCGTCCACCGTCCGGCGCAGGACCGGATCGCCGTCGCTCTACGCGCGCTGCGACGCGTGGCTGTTCGGGTCGCGCGTCGACAGCTTCGGCCTGCCGATCCTGGAGGCGATGGCCTGCCGCACGCCGGTGATCGGCGTGCCGGTGGGCGCGGCGCCGGAGCTGCTGGCCGACGGCGGCGGCACGCTGGTGCCGCCGGAGTCGCCGGAAGCGATGGCCGCGGCGATCGTGGCGCTGTGCCGCGCGCCGGAGGCGCAGTGGCGGCGCGCGTCCGATGCCGCCCACGCCCGCGCCCACGGCTACTCGTGGGACGACGCGACGACGCGGCTGCTCGCCGCGTTGACCGACGGCGGCGCGTGTTGACAAAGGCGTGACGACTCGGCGCGGCCGGGCGGCTCTAATGGCGGCGATGCCACCGAGGAGCCTTCCCATGTTCGACCAGCACGCCCTTCGCTCGCCGCTCGTCAACCGTCGCCACGAATCGCGGCAGCAGGGGGCGGGCGAACGCGCCGCCGCGCGCGCGACCAGCGTCGCGTGAGGGGCCAGCGGCGGCGGCCGGCGACCGCGTGACGGGGCCATGCCCGCCGCCGACGGCGACGCGCGCGACGTCGTCTGCATCCTCGGCCTGCCGTTCGATGCGATCACGCTGCAGGACGCCGTGCAGCGCGTGCGCGACGCGATCCACGCGCGCCGCCGGCTGTTCCTGTCGACGCCCAACCTCAACTTCCTGATCGGCAGCCGGAGCGACGCGGCGTTTCGCCGGTCGGTCGTCGACAGCGACCTCTCCGTCGCCGACGGCATGCCGCTGGTCTGGATGTCGCGCCTCCTCGGCACGCCGCTGCCCGAGCGGGTCACGGGCTCCGACCTCTTCGAGCGGCTGCGCAACGAGCCGCTGCCGCCGGGGCGCTCGCCGATCCGCGTGTACTTCTACGGCGGTCCTCCCGGGGCCGCCGAGGCGGCGGCGCGTCGGCTCAACGCCGGATCGTCGGCGATGGTCTGCGTCGGCTACGAGTCGCCGGGATTCGGCTCGGTCGAGGAGCTGAGCGACGCGGAGACGATCGACCGCATCAACGCCCGCGACGCCGACTTCCTCGTCGTCGCGCTGGGGGCGGTCAAGGGCCAGGCGTGGATCGAGCGCAACCGCGGACGGCTGCGGGTCCCGGTGATCAGTCACCTCGGCGCGGTCGTGAACTTCGAGGCCGGGACCGTCAGCCGGGCGCCCGCCTGGGTCCGGCGCGCCGGGCTCGAGTGGCTGTGGCGCATCAAGGAGGAGCCGGCGCTGTGGCGGCGCTACGGGCGCGACGCGCGCGCGCTCCTGGGCCTCGCTCGCCGGGAAGCTGCTGCCGCACCTCGTCTGGCTGCGCGCGCATCGTCCGGGCCGCGGCGCGCCCGCCGAGGTGGCGCTGCACCCCAACGGCGACGGCGCGCGGCTCTTCGTCGGCGGCGTCATCCCGGATGCGATGCCGCCGGCGGTCGACGCCGCGCTGCGGGCGTGCAGCGGGCTCGCCGGGCCCGTCTGGCTGGACCTCGGCCGGGTCGAGCGCTTCGGGCCGACGTTCGCCGGGCGGCTGCTTCGCCTCGACCGGCAGCTGGCCGCCCGCGGCAGGGCACTTCGGCTCGCGGCCCTGTCGCCGGCGGCGGCGCGACTGCTGCGCTGGAACGGCCTCGAATCGCTGCTGGAGCGCAGCGAGCCCGCGCCCAGTCCCGTAGTCGAGGCGGTCCCGCCTCGTTTCGCCGCCCTTCTGTGATCTAATGCCGGCGGACTTCACGCGACCGCCGATGACGATTGCCGCCCGCTTCCTTTGCGCCCTCGCGCTGCTCGCGCTCGCGGCGGCAGGGGCCCATGCCCAGAGCGCGCCGACGATCGTCGACGAGCGCGGCTGCGCCGAGTGCCACGCCGCCCAGCAGCGCGCCCACGCCGGATCGCAGCACGCGAAGGCGATGCAGGTCGCGACCGCCGCGACGGTGCTGGGGAATTTCGACGGCGCGACGTTCCGCAAGGGCAAGGTCACGTCGCGGTTCTTCCGCCGCGACGGCCGCTTCTTCGTCAACACCGACGGTCCCGACGGCAGGCCGGCCGACTTCGAGATCAAGTTCACGTTCGGGATCGAGCCGCTGCAGCAGTACCTGATCGAGCTGCCGGGAGGCCGCCTGCAGGCGCTGTCGATCGCCTGGGACACGAAGGCGAAGCGCTGGTTCAGCACCTACCCGAACGAGCGCGTCGACCACAACGACGTGCTGCACTGGACGCGCACGTCGCAGAACTGGAACACGATGTGCGCGGCCTGCCACGCGACCGAGGTCCTGAAGAACTACGACGCCGCGACCGACAGCTACCGCACGACCTACGCCGCGCTCGGCGTCGGCTGCCAGAGCTGCCACGGCGCGGCGTCGGGGCACCTCGCGTGGGCCAGGTCGAGGAAGACCGAGGGCGGCACGGGGCCGGGGAAGCCCGACGCGGCGGCGTCCGGCGACGCGACCGCCCGCGGTTTCGCCGCCGACGTCAGCGCGAAATCCGGGCGCGCGCAGGTCGACGCCTGCGCCTGGTGCCACGCGCTGCGCGCGACGCTGACGCCGGGCTACCCGGTCGGGCGGCCGCTCCTCGATCACGCGCTGCCGGTCGGCCTCGACGACACGCACTACTTCAACGACGGCCAGCAGCGCGAGGAAGTGTTCGTCCACGGGCTCGTGGCTGCAGAGCCGGATGGCTCAGAAGGGCCTCGTCTGCTCCGACTGCCACGATCCGCACACCGGCAAGACCCGGGCGCCGGGCAACGCGGTGTGCACGGGCTGCCACAACGCGGTCGGTCCCGCGGCGCGGGCGCAGATCGACACCGCCGGACTCAAGCGCAAGGCGTACGACGACCCGTCGCACACGCACCACGCGAAGCCCGTCACCTGCGTCGAGTGCCACGCGCCGAAGCGCAGCTACATGGTCGTCGATCCGCGGCTCGACCACGCGTTCCGGATCCCGCGCCCGGACCTGAGCGCGGAGACCGGCGCGCCGAACGCCTGCACCGGCTGCCACAAGGACCGCGATGCCCGGTGGGCGGCCGCGGCGGTCGCGAAGTGGTACGGGCCGCAGCGCCGCGCGGAGTACCACTACGGCCAGGCGCTGGCCGCCGCGCGCGGGGGGCGCCCGGGCGCGGCCGACGGCCTGCTGCGGGTGGCGGCCGACCGGTCGCAGCCGGGGATCGTGCGCGCCGCGGTGATCGAGGAGCTCGCCGGCTATCCCAGCGCGCGCGCCCTCGATGCCGCCGTGGCGGCGCTGGGCGACGGCGACGGCCTCGTCCGGATCGCCGGCATCCACGCGGTGATGGCGCTCGATCCCGCCACCGGGATGCGCGAAGTGCCGGCCAGGCTGTCCGATCCGCTGCGCGCGGTGCGGATCGAAGCGGCACGCGCTGTCGCGCCGGGGCTGTCGCGCCTGGCGCCGGACCGGCGCCAGGCCTGGCAGTCGGTCCGGGGGAGCTCGAAGCCGCGGCGGCCGAGAACGCCGACCGCCCGCAGTCGTGGCTGGGGCTCGCGCAGATCGCCGCGGTCGACGGCGACGCCGCGGGCGCGGAGAAGGCGCTGCGGCAGGCGCTGAAGCTGGAGCCCGCGTTCGTGCCGGCGGTGGCGAACCTCGCGGACCTGATGCGCGCGACGGGCCGCGACCGGGAAGGCGAGGCGCTGCTGCGCGACGCGGCGAAGCGCGCGCCGAACGAGGCGGCGCTGCAGGAGGCGCTGGCGCTGTCGCTGGTGCGCCAGAAGCGCAAGCCCGAGGCGCTGCAGGTGCTCGCCCGCGCGCAGGCGCTGCCGACCGCCACGACCCGGACGAGCTACCTGTACGCCGTGTCGCTGGCCGACGCGGGCCGCGCGCGCGAAGCGATCGTCGTGCTGGAAAAGGCGGACCGGAAGCGCGGCGACCGGGACGTGCTGCTGGCGCTCGCGGGCTACCGGCGCGAAGCCGGCGATGCGGCCGGCGCGAAGGCGGCACTGGATCGGCTCGCATCGATCAATCCCGGCGATCCCGCGCTCGGCCGCGGCGCGGGGCGGGGAAGGTAGGCGCGGCGGGCGTCGAGCGGGACAGCGTCGCGGCGACGCGGCCGTCCGGTCGGCGACGAACCGGTCCCCGCCGTTCATCAGCGCCTCGCCAGCACCTCGACCCGGTGCACCCAGTAGCCGCTGGTCTCGCTGCGCGTCGTCAGCCGCACGACGTTGAACCCCCGGTTGAGGACGATCCTCGCCCTGGGCTGCGGCAGCGGCCGGCCCCAGCCGCCGACGGCCGTGAGCGCGAGGCCGGACGCCATCGTCCTGCCGTTGACCGCGATGTCCACCGTGTTGCCGGCGGCGGCGACCTCGGCGACGAGGCCCAGCGTGTAGGCGCCGGCGGCGGAGGCGTGGACGAGGTAGTCGACGTGGCTGCCCGGATGCAGGTGCCGCAGCACCGGGTCGGCCTGCGCCGGGGCGCGGCCGACGTAGTCGATGCCGCGGAAGCTTCCCGGCACCGCGTTGCGGCCCGCGGCGGCCGGGGGCGAGGCGCGGCGAGGACGGCGTCGAGGCAGCGCAGCTTCGGCGTGTCGGCCAGCGCGAGGTCGGTGGTCAGCTCCCAGGCGCCGTGCGGGTGGTCCCAGCGTCCGGCGCCGGCGGTGTACCACATGAACATCCCGCCGCCGGCCGCGTACCAGTCGTGCAGGTAGCGCTCGCACAGCGCTTCCATGCGCGGGTCGAGGTTCGCGGCGGCCTTCGCCGCGATGCTCCCGGGCGCCGAAGGTGTCCGACCCGCCCTCGTAGGCGAGCCACTCGAGGCCGTGCCAGGTCGCGAGCGCGCGGTTGTCCTCGTAGAAGTTGACCGCCGGCACCGCGGACGCCGAGCGCTCCAGCGCGGCCAGCACCTCGTCCGGCGGTCAGGCCGTCGACGGTCTGCTGCGCGCCCAGGTTGAAGTACGGCGCGCTCGCCAGCGCGTGGAAGTAGTGCGCCGGCGGGCCGTAGGTGTCGCGGATGAAGTCGAGCCCGATCCTCGCGACGTGCGGCTGCACGACCTGCGCGGCCAGCACCGGGCGGATCCGGGTCAGCATCGCCGGCGCGCCGAAGACGCCGGCGAAGATGTCGGCGATCTCCTTCAGCCGCTTCGCGATGCGCCGGAAGGCGAGCACGTTCGGGTCGGCGACCGTGTACGTGCGGGACGCCTTGTCGAACGCGAGCGCCGAGGCGGGATCGGCCTCGACCTCGGCCCGCGCCAGCTCGAGGTTGCCGCCGAACTGCGCGAACCCCGGGTTCCACAGCTCGTTGCTGTACTCGACGTAGACGCGGCTGCCGGGGTTCAGCGTCGACTTCAGCAGCCGCGCGAGGTTCTCCACGTAGTCGTCGTCGGCGCGCAGCGGGATGTTGATCCAGATGTCCTGCCCCGTCCGGTTCGCGAGCGCGACGACGTGCTCCCACGGCACGCCGAGCGGCGACGCGTACGGAACGCGCTCCGGCGTGGGCCGCGACGCCCAGCGGGCGTCGCCGTTGTTGTCGTTGGTGCGCAGCCAGTCCATGAAGCGCACGGTCCGGAAGCGCGCGATGTGGTCGATGAACGACGACGTGAACAGCGGCGGGTCGTCCGGGTCGTAGCCGGGCCGGATCACCTTCAGGTTCCGGATGCCGCCCTGCGTGCCGGTGAACTTCAGCGCCAGCTGGTTGCCGCCCGAGGGCGCGCCGGTGTCGACGACGAGGTCCAGCGTCGTCCGGTCGGCGTGCGCGTCGTAGGCCTGGTTGGCGATGCTGGCCCCGGCCGACGCCACCGGCGCGACGTTCGCCCGGCCGGTGAACGAGACCTTGTAGGTGCCGCCGGTGCCCGCGACGCCCGCCTGCGCCGTCGACAGGAAGATGCCGAAGTCGCCGACCGGCCAGCCGTCGCTGCCGAGGACGGCGTTCTCGTCCCAGGGCGCGTCCGGCGTGCCGAAGCGCCGCGCCTGGTGGACGAGGTTCACGTAGACCGGCGTCGCCGACCAGTCCGAGATGGCGGGCAGGTTCGCCCCGAGGTGCGCCGGCCGGAGCATCGGCCGCGAGCGCGGGCAGCGCGCACGCGGCGAGCACGGCGGCCAGCAGCCAGGCGCGCAAGGCGCGCCGCCGATCGACGGCAGCCCGCGCCGCGGGTCCAGCGCCGGCCCCGGCCGATCCGCATCAGCCGAGCCGCGCTGCCGGCGGGCGGGGCGAAGCTCGCGCGAGTCCTCGGACGCGGCTGCGCGGAACGACTGGCCGAGCAGCAGCAGGCGCGCCGCGCCGCAGCGCGCCGCCCAGTGCTCGACCAGCATCGGCGCGGCGACGCCCAGCGCGACGCCGGCGACGATCTGCAGCGGCAGCAGCGTCAGCCCGGCCTTCGCCAGCGCGATGCGCGACGCGGCGGTGAAGAAGACGTGGAACAGGTAGATCACGTACGACGACGCGCCGATGCGCGCGAGCCACGGCACGTCGACGCGGAGGCCGACGCACAGCGCGCACAGCGAGACGCCCGCGAGCAGGATCCACGGTCCGTGCCGGTCCGGGTTGGGCACCGGCAGTCCGAGCTGCACGACGGCGAGCGCGGCCGCGGCGATCAGCAGCATCCGGATCCCCGGGCCGCGAGGCGCGCCACCAGCGAGAAACGGGTCGCCGCCAGTCCGCCGAGAAAATACGGCAGCAGGAAGACGGCGCCGTCGAGCGCGAGCCAGCGCGGACCGTGCACCGTCAGGTCGAGCAGCGCGGCCAGCAGCCAGGCGAGCGCGAAGCGCCCGGGCGTGGCGAGGATGCGCCCGCGCTCGAGCGCCCAGACCAGCACGAAGATCGCGAACAGCGCCTCGACGAACCAGAAGTGCCCGACCGGCTCGACGTGCAGCAGCAGCCACTCGCGGCCCGCGCCGGGCGCGGCCCCGAAGTTCGTGTCCGGCAGGAACGACTGCGCCAGCGCGAAGATCGTGCCGACGAACAGCATCGGCACCAGCAGGCGGCGGGCCTTGCCCGCGAGGAACGCGCGGCTGTCGCCGGCGAACGGGTGCAGGCCGTAGACCATGCCGGCCAGGAAGGTGAACAGCGGCATGCGCAGGTAGGCGAGCCCGTCGTTGAGCACGCGCAGCGGACCGTCCGCCACCCGCAGGCCGTTCGACGGATCGGAGCCGATCACGTGGTAGGCGACGAGCAGCAGGCAGGCGAGCCCGCGCAGCGTGTCGAGCGAGCGTCCGCCCGGAGCGCGCGCCATCGATCAGCCCCCGGTGCCGAGCAGCGCGCGCCGCTCGGGAGGCATCGACGCGAGCCACTCGCGGACGAAGCGGTCGTGGCTCGCGTAGCCGCGGCCGGGATCGGGGTCGAGCGTCGACACCCGGACCAGCACGCCGTCCGGAATCGATCCGCGCAGGCCGTGGCGAACCTGCGCGGCGACGCGGGACCACCCGGAAGCACCGCCTCGTCGCCGACGGTCATCCAGTACGTGACGGGCTCGGTCCGGCTGCGCAGCCTCGTGTCCAGCCGCCGCACGGGCAGGCTGCCGTACGGCGGTGGCGAGCGTCTCGTCCCGCTGGGCGTCGACGCCGAAGCCCTGGGCGCGGTAGCAGTACTCGGGACGGTGCGCGTAGAGCCGGTGGTCGAGCTGGTTGCGCCCGTAGGCGATCGACAGCATGACCCGCTCGCCGCCGGCGTTCGTGTACGTGACGGCGAGCTCCTGGCTGTACGGGTAGGGGCGGTTCCCCTCGGGGGCCTGCGCCGCCGGCATCGGCGCGGGGTTCGCCGCGGCGACCCAGCCGTCGAATCGCGCGGGCGCGAGCTCGGCCACGTCGAAGCGGTTGCGGTCGGGCTGCAGCGGCGACGACGGCTGCAGGAACGCCGCGGCGGCGGCGGCCGAAGCCAGCAGCAGGCCGAGCAGCGCCGCGCGCCCCCGGTCGGACCACTTCGCGCGGGGCCGAGGGCTCAGCATCGCGCGCTCCGGCGCGCCATCCGCCACGCGAGCAGGCGATCGAGCGCCAGCAGCAGCGCGAGCTCGGCGACGAACACCGACAGCCCGGCGACGCCGTGCAGCCAGCGCGCCGCCGCGTCGCCGAACCAGTACGTGGTGAGGAGCAGGAACAGCACCCGCAGCAGGTTGGCGAAGAAGGCGATCGGCAGGATGCTCGCGAGCAGGACCGCGTTGTGGAGGATCGACGGCCGGCGCGACAGGTGGACGTACAGCACGCCCAGCGCGGACAGCGACAGCATCGAGTGCAGGCCCGCGCAGGCGTCGGCCACGAACAGCCGGTACTGGCCGATGTCGATCGCCACCCCGTCGCGCGCCACCGGGAGGCCCGCGGCGTACAGCAGGCCCTCGGCGAGCACCGAGATCCACTCCTTGAGCCCCGCGGTCATCGGGCCCAGGATGCTGCCGGGCAGCGGGATCATGAAGGCGAGGAACGCCAGCGGGAACCAGGCGATGGCGAGCGCGGAGGTGCCGCGCGCGAGCAGCAGGAGGCCCGCGAGCACGGGGATCTGCGACGCGATCTCGACTTCCGGCGCCGCGAGGATCCTGCCCGCGATGGCCATGGCCAGGCCGCCGGCCAGCGTGACGCCGCCCAGCGCGTGGCGCGGCGCGCAGGGCGCGGCGAGCAGCGGTCCGGACGAGCGCCAGAGCAGCCACAGCGCGATCGCGCCGACGATCGGCCCGTTCGAGTACTCGTCCGAGGTCCACAGCGTCCCGGCGAGGTTCGCCCAGGTCGGCCCGTACAGCAGCAGCAGCCCGGCGGCCACCGGCAGCCACGCGAGCCACGGCGACCGCCGGCCGGTGCGAGCGAGCGTCAGCGTGGTCATCGGATCGCCGGTCAGCCGCTGGCGCCGGGCTGCAGCAGCTGGCTGAACTCGCCGTAGTACTCGATCTTCCCGGTCTTCCGCAGGCGCAGCATCTCGGCGTCGAGCGCCTGCTTGCCGTCCTGGCGCGCGAGGTGGGCGAGGATCAGCGGCGCCGCCTGCTCCCAGGTCACCGGAGCGTCCTGCGCGGAGAGGACGCGGTAGACGGTGATGCCGCGCGTCGACTCGAACACGGCCGCGCCGCCCTCGGGCGTCGCGTTCAGCCGCGCGACCACCTCGATCGGCAGCTCCTCGGCCGCGCGGATGGTGAACTGGGTGCCGAACTGGGCGTTCCGCTGCTTCAGCCACCCGAGGAACTCGTCGAACGACTTGCTGGCGGCGAGCCGCTCCTTCGCCGCGGCGAGGTCCTTCATGCCCGCCGGCAGGGCGAGCTCGTGCAGGCGGAAGACGCGGCGCTTGGCGAAGAGCTCGGGGTGCTCGGCGAAGTATTTCGCCGCGTCCTCGCGCGTCGGCGGCGTGCGCGCGCCGGCGATGTGCTCGGCGTACGCGCGGGCGAGGACGTCGCGCCGCGCTTCCTCCAGCCGGAACATGAGGTCGGGCTGGCGGTCGAGCTTCAGCGCCAGCGCCTGCTGGATCGCGAGCTCGCGATCGACGAGCTTGCCCGAGAGCTCCCGCCGGACCTCCTCCGACGTCCCGGCGGCGCCGGCCAGCCGGGTGACGTGGTTGAACTGGTGGACGGAGATTTCCTGCCCGTTGACCCGCGCGACCGCCTGCGAGGGCTCGTTGCCGGCGCTGCAGGCGGCGAGCGGGAGCAGCAGGGCGAGCCAGTGGATTCTCATCGCGCGCTCCCTCAGGCCGCCGCACGCGGGCCGGCGGCCGCGACCAGGGCGAAGCGGCCCCCGCCCCCGGGCGACCGCGAGCCCGCGTTGCGGTGCCCGACCCAGCCGACGAGCGTCAGGCCGATCAGCGTCAGCAGGTACGTCGACGGTTCCGGCGCCGCCGACACCGTGCCGGCCGCGGCGGCGGAGAACGTCACCGAGCCGGCGTAATCGATGCTGTTGCCGGCGCCCATGCCGGTGCCCTTGACCTGCAGCGAGTAGCTGCCGGCCGCCAGCGTCACGCTGCCCGACGAGGCGTCGGCCACCAGTCCGCCGTTGGCGTCGTAGATGCCGTAGGTGAGGGCGGCGTTGCCGCAGCCCCGGGCGCAGCCCGACAGGTCGAACGTGACCGAATAGGTGGCGCCGCTGGACCCCTGGAGCGAGAACAGGTAGTCGTTCGGTGAAGTTCTGGGTGATGCCCGTCTGCGAAAAGTTGAACGTGGCCTGCTCGACCACCGGCGTGATCACCGCGCCCCAGTTGGCGACGACCTCCGCCGAGGCCGGGGGCGCGGCGATGCCGGCGAGGCCCAGCGCGAGCACGATGCCGGCCGCCGCCCGCCGCGCCCTGCGCGCCGCGCGCTGCAGCAGCCGGGGCGCGGTGCGCGTTGGGCCCGGCGTCCGGGCATCGGGTCGGGGGCTGCGGCGGGCGATCGTCATTCGTGTCCTCTGGCGTCGAGCGGCGGGTCGGGCGAAGGACCGGATTGCCTCGGCCCTCGGGGCGTGCCGCGATTCACGCCGCGATTAGACCGGAACCGCGGCGGCGATATGTGGCGGAAGTGTCACAAGCCGGCCGGCGAGGGCCGGGGCTCACCTGCCCCGCCGATGGCGCGCCGCCGCCCATTTCGCGCGCAGCACCTCCCACCCGAGCCGCCACCGGGACATGCTCATGAAGCGCTCGTAGCCGCGTGCGCGTCAGCGTCTCGGCGATGAGCCCCTCCATGTAGCCGCTGCCGCGGAACACCGGCACCTTGCTGACGAACACGCCGACGGCCTCCGGGTCGATCTTCTGCAGCAGGCGCTTCGCGCGGCTGATCTCGCCGGCGCTCACCGCCTCGGCTTCCAGCACCAGGAAGACCTGGCCCAGGGCGTCGACCAGCATTTCCGCGTCGGCCGACAGCAGCAGCGGCGGCAGGTCGAACAGGATGTAGTCGTAGCGGCTCGACCACTCGGCGACGGCATCCTTGAGGAGGTCGAGCCGCTGCAGGCCGCCCTCGCGCTCGCCGCCGATGCGGACCACGTCCAGCGTGGCGTCGCCCCAGGCGAAGGGCCGGGGGAGCGCGTGCGAGCCCGGCCTTGCCGGCGAGGAAGTCCGACAGTCCCGGGCCCGCGTGGTCGAATCCGCCGAACGGCGCGAAGGCGTCGGCCTCGACGACCAGCACGCGCGCACCGAGCTGCCCCAGCACGCGCGCGGTGTCGAGGACCTGCGTCGTGACCCCGCCGCCCGGCTTCACCGACGTGAACGCGAACGTGCTGCGGCCGCCGCGCGCCTTGCTGCGCATCAGCGTCGAGGCGAAGCGGCGCGTCTGCTCCTCGGCGAAGAGCTGCGTCGGCAGGTCCTCGGTGCGCACCTGCCAGCCCGCCGCCGGGATGCCCATCAGCTTCTCCGCGTCGTTGACGCTGCGGATGCGCCGGTCCAGGAGGTCGAGGGCGACCGGCAGCGGCCAGCCCGAGCGCGAGGGCCGCGGCGAGCACCAGCAGCAGCAGGCTGGTCTTGCCGATGCCCATCGGCGTCTCGGCCGGCAGCGCCGAGTTCACCAGCGCGCACGAAGCCGAGCGCCTGGCTCTCGGTGTCGAGGTAGTTGAGCCGGTCGCGCAGCTGGGTGAGCTCGGCGTCGCGCTTCCTGATCTCGCTCGGTCAGGCGCATCGCCTGCTGGAAGTTGCGGGCGAACTCGGTCGCCTGTGCCTCCAGCGCGGCGAGCGAGGCCTGCAGCTCCTTCTCGACCTGCGCGCGCTGGCCCAGCGTCGCGACCAGGCGCGCCGCGGAAGTTCGCGACGTCTGCCGGTCGAACTCGGCTTCGGCGCCTTGCACGCGCTGCCGGATGGCGGCCAGCTCGGCGGTCGCGGCCTGGCGCGTCGGGTGCTTCGGCTCCAGGCCGGCGATCGTGCGCGTCAGCTCCTCGGTGCGCTTGACCACCTCGTTGCGCAGCGCCTGCAGGCCGTCGTCCTGCAGGCGCATCTCCAGCAGCGAGCGGCCGGTGAAGCTGGTCGGGACTTCGCGCTGCCGGTCGAAGGCCGCGAGCGCGGCCTCCGCCTGCACGCGCTCGATCGTGCGCCGCGGTCAGCCGCTCGCGCGCCTGGGCCAGCATGCCGTCGTAGGGGTTCTGCGGTGCTCTCGCCGAAGGTCGTGAGGCCGAGCTTGTCGGCGAGCGCGACGCGCTCGGCCTCCATCTGCTCGACCTCGGCGTTGAGCCGCGCGACGTTCTCCTCGAGCATCTTCAGGCGTTCGCTCGTGCCGTAGATCTGCTCGGTGCGCGTCGTCTCAGGAACGAGGCGGCGACGGCGTTGACCAGGTCGTCGAGGTGTTCGCCTTGTCGTCGTCCTCGGTGCCGATGCGGACCATGTAGGTGTCGGGGATCGCGCGCACGTAGATCGTGCGCTGCAGCTGCTCGATGTACTTGCGCTCGGTCAGCGCCTGGGGGCGCGTGTCGATGCCCTCGGCCTTCAGGTCCGCGAGCGCGCGCTCGAGCACGTCGTAGCGCGTCACGGTGTTCGACAGGTGGTTGACGTACTCGCGGTACTGCGAGTTCGACTGCAGCTCCAGCTCCTTGTCGGCCTCCAGGTTCTTCATGTAGCGTGGGCGCGACCTGGAACACGGCTCGCGACGTAGTGGCTCTGGCCCTTGATCCAGGCGACCGGCAGGCCGCAGCAGCACGACCAGCGCCGCAAGCCGCGAGGCTCGCGCGGTGGTGCCGCCTGAGGCTCAGCAGCGGCTTGATGCCGATTCCGGGGAGGGTGAGTGTCCATCGTGTGGGGTCGCGAAGTGCGCGGTCGCCGTGCGCTCGAGGCTGTGGCCGGGACGGGCGGGGGGACGTGGGTCGTCGATCGTGGGCCGGGCTAGGGATGGAGCGGGGCGGCGGGCGCGGGCTTGCGCGCGGTGCGCACCCAGCCCGAGCGCCGGCCGACGAAGTAGGCGGCGTAGACCGGCAGCTTCCACAGCGCGTAGAGCGGCAGGCGCAGCAGCTCGCGGGCGCTGAGCGAGTGCCGGCCGAACTGCCACCAGCCGATGCCGATGGCCAGCGCGAACGCCGGCGCGCCCGGCGAGACCAGCGCGGCCGCCGCGTCGGAACGCCGGCCAGGCGCAGGCCGCGGCGATCGCCGCCGCGACCAGCGCGGCCAGCAGCAGGAAGTAGAGCGCCACCGGCGGGATCACAGGTCCATCGCCAGCACGGCCAGCGCCGGATGCGCCGGCGCAGCGCAGCGCGCAGCAGGCCGGGCAGTTCCTCGCGCAGCGTGGCGAGGTGGCCGTGCTCCCAGCGCGACTTCTGCACGCGCGCGACGCCGGGTCGCGGACGAAGGCGCTGCGTCACGCGCGCCTGCGGCAGGAACCGCGGGGCGCGGCCCGCCTTGGTCAGCTCGACGCCGAGCTTCATGTCCTCGGCGACATGGCCGGTGGCGAGGCCGGCGCCGTGCGATCAGCGGCCACGGCAGCGCCATGCCGGTGCCCATCAGGTGGCAGGCGCCGCCCAGGCGGAACGTGCCCAGCGGCCGCACCAGGTTCTTCATCACCATCGCGAACTCGAGCACGCGCAGCCGCAGGCCGGCGCCGGGGCCGGCGGCGACATCAGGTTGAGCATCTGCACCGGCCGGCCGGAGCGCAGGCAGGCTCCGCGCGACGGCGGCCACGGCGCCTTCCGACACGCACGCAGTCGGCGTCGACGACCAGCACGACGTCGGGCGGGTCGGCGCGCAGGCTGGTCGACGCCGAAGGCGAGCGCGTAGCCCTTGCCGCGCCGCTGCGGCATGGCTGCGCTCGATCACCTCGGCGCCGGCGCCCCGGGCGAGCGCCGCGGTGTCGTCGCTGCAGTTGTCGGCGACGACCAGCAGCCGGTCGCCGCGGGCCGAGCTGCGGCCGCAGGCACGCGATCGTCGGCAGCACGTGCGCCGATTCGTCGTGCGCCGGCACCAGCACGGCCACGCGCGGCGCGGCCGTGGCGACCGGTGCGCCTGCCGCCGCGGCCGCCGCGGATGCGGCGGCGCGTCGCGGCCGCGCAGCGCGGACAGCGTCAGGACGAGCAGCGAGAACGCCGGCAGCAGCAGCGGCAGCACGGCCAGCGCACAGGAGGAGTTCGATCCGTGTCATGGCGCGCTCCAGCTGCGACGTTCAGCGACCGTGTCGGCACGGCCTCACGGCGCCGGGGCTTGACGACGGCCGGCACGCCGACCGCGATCGAGTGGTCGGGCACGTCGCAGAGCACGACCGCGTTGGCGCCGATGCGCACGTGGTTGCCGATGCGGATGTGCCGCAGGACCTTGGCGCCGGCGCCGATGTCGACGTGGTCGCCGAACATGCGGCGCGCAGGGATCGTCGACGCGCGCGAGGCCCACGACGACGCCGTTGCGGATGCGGCAGTGGTCGCCGAAGCGCGCGAAGCCGCTGACGACGATGCCGCCGGAGTGCTCGATGACGAAGCCGCGGCCCGATCGGCACCTCGCAGGGCAGCTCGATGCCGGTGACGATCTGCACGAGCTTGTAGAGCACGCGGTAGACGAGCGACAGCGGCTTGCGCAGCAGCGCGGGCCGCACGCCGTAGCGCCAGCGGCCGAAGCGGTAGACGAGCGAGCGCCCAGAATCCCTGCGCGCCCCAGTCGCCGCCATGGGCGGCGAGGTCGCTGGCGGATGTTGTCGAACATCGGTCGGTTCCCGTGTGGCGTCGCGGCGCTCAGGCCGCGAAGGACCAGTGCGCCGCGCCGGCCGCGGTCAGGGCGAGGCCGGCGAGCTCCAGCCAGCGCCCGGCCGAGATGCCGGCGACGTGCTGGTCGAGGATCTGGTCGGTGAAGTGCAGCGAGACCGCGCGCGCGGCGGCGACGGCGACGAGCAGCGCGACGCCGAGCACGGCCGGCGCGCCGCGGGACCACGCCGAGGCGAGCCGCAGGCGCAGCCGGAACAGCACCGGCAGCGCCGCCACGGCGAGCGCGGCGACTGCGCGACCTGCCAGCCGCGCCTGGCCTCGTACCATCCCTGTGCGGCGGCGGCGGCGCGCAGCGCGTAGATCGCCAGGAGGTCGAGCCGAAGGACCGCGTTGGCGCCGATCAGCGCCAGCACGCCCGCGGCCGCGAACCACGCGATCCCGCTGCCGCCGGCGCGACGATCCGCCTGGCCGCAGGCGGCGCAGGCGAGCGCCGCGGCCGCGTAGCCCGCCGCCATCAGGAACGGGTGCCAGCCGGCGTGCCGGATCACCGCCTCCCACTGCGGCCAGGCGAGGGCGAAGGCGTCGTGCCACGTCGTTGTCGGCGCGTTGGTCATGGCCGCATTAGACGGCACCCGCCGGCGCGGAGTGTGATGGCAATGTGAAGAGTGCGCGCGGGCGGGAGCCCGGGCGGGATTCTTCAGGCGCGGCGGCGGTGCCTGGTCAGCCGGATGACGTTGACGCCGGCGTCGTGCAGGTAGTCGACGCGGTCCGAGGCCTCGCGCATGATGGTGAGGCCGAAGCCGCCCTCGGGGAATCCGTCGAGCGACGGAGGCACGATCTCCGCGGGCGGCGCGAAGGCGTCGCCCTGGTGGATGAAATCGACGTGCAGCGCGTCGTCCGCGCGGCGGGCCACGACCTCCGTGGGCGCTCCCGCGATCCCGCCGCGGGCGTGGCGGACGATGTTGGTGAAGGCTTCGACGCAGGCGACGGAGAACAGGCTCGCCGCGGTCTCGTCGAGCCCCGCCTGCCGCGACTCGCGGTCGATCATCTCGCGCACGATGCCGACCGAGGCGAGCGCCGTCGGGACCTCGTGCCGGACCGCGGGTTCCGCGTCGTCGGCGCGCACCGCGAGCAGCATCGTCACGTCGTCGGTGAAGCGCACGCCCTCGCCGAGCAGGTCGCCGCGCAGCGCGTGGACGACGGCGGCCGGGGTGGCGTGCGAGCGCAGCCGCGCGGCGACCGCCTCGGCCGTCCGCTCGCGGCCCACGCGCTCGCCGTCGGGGCGCACCGCGTCGACGATGCCGTCGGAGAACATGAACAGGCCGTCGCCCGTGGCGAACGACGCCGTCTGCTGCACGTAGTCGACGCGGTCCTGCACGCCGATGGGCGGGTGCTGGTTCCCGAGCGACACGACGTCGCCGCCCCGGTGCAGCAGCAGCGGCTCCTCGTGGCCGCAGCCGACCCAGGTGATCGTGTTCGCGCGGGTGTCGATGCGCAGGTAGCACAGCGTGACGAAGGACTCCAGCGCCAGCAGGTTCGGCGTCGCCGCCGCGTGCACCGCGCCGACGATGTCGGCGGGCGCCGGCAGCGCGCCGTTGCGCGCGGGATCGGTCAGCAGCTCGGCGAGGCAGCGGCTGAGCAGCATCTTCACCGCGGCGCCCAGCAGCGCGGCGCCGAGCCCCTTGCCCATGACGTCGCCGGCGATGACGTCGACGCAGTGGTCGCCGATGGGCATGACCTCGATGAAGTCGCCGTCGACGCCCTGCGACGCGAGGCTGAACGCGGACAGCCACACCCCGGGCAGCTGCTGGTCCGGCGGCGGCACCAGCAGCGAGCGCTGGATGCGGGCGCCGATGTCGAGCTCGTGCACGCGCGCCTCGAGGAGCTCGAGCTGCGCCTGCCGCCGCGCCGAGATGTCCTCGATGACGCCGATCGCCAGCGGCTGCCCGCCCGCGTCGGGCGCCAGCGTGTAGGTCGCCCGGACCCAGAGCCAGGCGCCGTCCTTGCGGCGCAGGCGCACTTCCCCGACCGCGGGCGCGAATTCGCCGGCGGCGCCGCCGGCGAGCTTCCGCCGCAGCGTCCCGGCGTCGTCAGGATGGACGACGTCGTCGGGCCGCAGTGCCAGCATCTCGTCGGACGTGTAGCCGAGCAGGCCGCACAGCGCCGAATTGACCCGCAGCAGCCGGCCGTCCAGGCCCTGCTGCACCATCCCCACGCCGGCCTGCTCGAAGATCGACCGGAAGCGCGCCTCGCTCTGCGCGACCGCGCGGCCGAGCAGATCGGCGCGTGTCTGCGCCGCCGCCTCGCGCCGCAGCGTGGCCTGCTCCAGCCATCCGGCGGCGATGATGAACAGCACGACGCCGAGCCCGGCGCTCGCCGGCCAGACGGCCCCGGACTGCCACTGGCGGGTCACCGCCGCGGGCGACTGCTCGACGACGGTCAGCAGCGGCCAGCTGGGAGACGCGCGGAACGCCGCCAGCACCGGCTCGCCGTCGATGCCCTCCCCGGCATAGGAGCCCTGCTCGCGCCGGGGGAGGAAGTCGACGAGCGGGGCGAGCCGGCGGACGTGCGCCCCGGGCGCCGTGCGGGATGAGCTGCTCGCGGCGATCACCTGGCCGTCGAAGCCCAGGACCGCCGACCGGACGGCCGCGTCGCCCAGCAGGACCTCGTTCTCGGTCGCGATGCGCTCCGGATTGAGCAGCGCGACCACGCAGTGCAGGCTGCCGTCGCGCGCGCGAACGAGGCGGCGCATCGGCAGCGCGACCACGGCGCCGATGCCGTCCTTCCCCGCGCCGAGGTCCGCGATGTTCGCGAGATCGGCGAGGTCGCGCCCGGCGAGCAGCGGGCCGATCCGCTCGTCGGGCCCGGCGCCGCCGGCGCAGCCGAGCGGCCGGAGCGGCACCTTGATGCCCACGTTGGTCGGCGTCGAGCTCGCCACGACCATCCCGCTCGCATCGACGACCGACAGGCTCCGCAGCAAAGGCTGCCCGGCGAGCTGGTCCGCGAGTAACCGTCCCGCGAAGGCCTGGTCGACCGTCACGCCGGAGCGCTCGACCGCGTCGGCGATCGTGCGCAGCGCACGGGCCGCGCCGTTGATCGCGCGCGTGGTCTGGCCCTCGAGCACGCGGGCGTGGGACGAGGCGCGCTGCAGCGCCTCGCGCTCGAGCGCGTCGTGCGCGGCGTCGAGATAGAGAGCGTTGAGGCCGACGACGACGAGGCAGAGCAGGCCCACGGCCAGCCAGAGCTGCCGGATGCGGCGCTCGACCGGGTGCGGCGCCGCCCTCGCGGGGGCACCCTTGGCGCTGCGGTCCGTCCCTCCGGCAGGGAGCTGTTCGCCCTCGGGACGGCCAGTCGCGCTCATTCGGGGACCACGATCTCGGACAGTCCGTGCAGCCGCGCCGCGGCCTCCAGCGTGCCGTCGCGCTTGATCGTGGCGACGAAGCGATTGATCTGCGCCATCCACTCGTCGTCGCCGGGCTTCGCCGCGTAGGCGTAGGAGACCGGGTGGAAGGGCTCGGGCGGGGCGACGAGCCGGGCCCAGTCGACCTTCTCGAGCAGGCGGCGGCTGTAGGGGAAGTCGGTCATGAACACGTCGACGCGGCCGGACTCGAGCTCCTGCTCGCGCGTCTGCGGCGGGCGCACGACGACCAGCGTGGCCGACTTCAGCCTGGCGGCCATCACCGGCTCCATGAACGTGCCGGCCTGGACCGCGACGCGCACGCCGGGCCGGTCGATGTCCGCCCACTTGCGGACGACGCGGCTGCCGAGCGTGGTGACGCCGTAGATGTCGCTGGCGAGGTAGGGCTGCGAGAACTGCAGGTGCGGCTGCCGCTGCGGAGTGATGCCGACGGCGAACATCGCGACGTCGCAGCGGTCGCCGCGCAGGTCCTCGACGAGGCTCGCGAACGACGAATCGACGTACTGCAGCCGCACCCCCAGCCGCCGCGCGAACTCGGCCGACAGGTCGATGTCGACGCCGCGCAGCTGCTGCGTGCGCGGATCGCGGAACGTGACCCCGTAGTAGTCGGGCCAGATGCACACGCGGACGCTGCCGGCGGCGCGCACGCGTTCGGCCACGGGGCCGGCCCGTGCGGGAGTCGCCGCGGCGAAGGCCGTCAGGGCGAGCGCCAGGACGGCGAGCGCAGGCAGCGTTCGCGGCGCGGGTCGGGTGGACGTCGTCATGGCGTCAGGCGATCGAGCGCGCACCGGCCGGCGCCCGCTCCGGGCCGCCGGGACGCAGCAGCGGCGGCCAGGCGAACAGCGGCCGCGACGAGCACACCGGCGGCTGCACCAGCCACGCGAGGATCGTCAGCCATTCGGTCGGCGCCAGCGGGCCGTCGACCGCGCGGTCGGGCATCAGCTCGACGGCCGAGCGCAGCGTCGCCCAGCGCAGCGCGATCGCGGACAGGCCCGCGGGCACCGCGTCGCATTCGATCAGGTCCGGGCGCAGGTCGGCGGGCACGCGGTCGGCGCCGTCGCCGTGGCCGAGGAACGCGATCTCCCAGCGCCGCCACTCGAGCCGCTCGATCATCCGGTCCTGCGACCGCCACAACTCGCGGTCGTCGCCCGCCGCGGGTGCCAGCACCAGCACGCCGGTGGCCGCGGGAAGGCGCGCCGTCTCGAGCAGCGGATACATGCGCGAGCGCCAGCCCTCGCGGGAGGCGAGGTCGATCGCCGCCGGCGACGAGCCCGCGGCGGCGAGGCGCCCGCACAGCGCGCGCGCCGCCTCGCTGCCGTCGTCGAGGACGATGACGCGGTCGACGTGCTCGAGAATCCGCATGACTGACGCCGGCCGCTTTCCCTGGGGGCCGGCGGGTCAGGCGAACGACCTCACCGCCTCGTCGCGCGTCTCGTGGATGTTGAACACGCGGTGCATGCGCATCAGCTCGAACAGCGCGCGCACGGTGCGCGACATCTAGCACAGCCGGAAGTCGCCCTTGCGGCCGTTGACCTGGCGCAGGCACGAGATCAGCGCGCCCAGCCCCGAGCTGTCGACGAACTTCACGCCCGCCATGTCCAGCACGACGCGGGCGCGGTCCTGCATCAGCGACTGTCGCCGCGTCGCGGAACTCGCGCACGTTGCTGGCGTCGAGGTTGTCTTCGCGCAGTTCGATGACCAGGACGTCGGCGCCTTCGATCTTCCGTTCAGTTCCATCGCTGTCTCCATCGGGGCCGCCGGGGATCGATACCCGGCCGGCGCATTGGTTGGACGCCGGTGGCGCGATTAGAAGCGAAGGGCACTCCCGAGTTGTGGCCGGAATGTAAGAATCCGCCGCGGCGTCGCGATCAGCCGGTGCAGGCCGGCAAGCGCCTGCGCGAGCGCGGGCCCGTTCCCGCCGGCGGCGCGGTGCTCGGCGGCGCGGGCCGTCCGGCCAGAGCTCGTCGAAGCCGATAGCCGCCGGCCGCGCCGGTCAGGCGGTGCAGCGCCGCGATGCGGGCGCGGTCGTCCGGCGCCGACACGATCTCGCCCAGCGCTCGCGGCAGCCCGGCGAGGAACTCGCTGCGCGCAGCGCCTCGAACGCCGGCGCTGGCGCGGCGGGCGGCAGGTCGTCAGCCGGCGACGGGGCCACGGCCGTGCTCCCAGTAGGGCCGGATGTCCTGCGGCAGCGTCATCGGGTCGAAGGGCTTGACGATCACGCCGGTGGCGCCGTATTCCAGCAGCTTCTCCAGTTCGTCGGGCATGGCCTTGGCGGTGATGAAGACCACCGGCACGCCGCGCATCGACGGCAGCTCTCGCAGCGCCGCCAGCGTCTCGGGGCCGCTGAGGTCGGGCATCATCACGTCGAGCAGCACGAGGTCGGGCTTGAACGCGCCGGCCTGCGCGAGCGCGGCCCGGCCGCCCGGCGCAGCCGAGCACCTCGTAGCCGCCCACGGTGCCCAGGCTGAACTCCAGGATCATCCGGATGTCGGCGATCGTCCTCGACGCACATCACCCGGTGCAGCTCGCTCATCGCGATTCCCCCGCGGCGCCGCGCGCCGCTGCTCCGGACGGGCCGAGCGCCGCGCGCACCGCGGCGACGACGTCTCCTGCCGCGAGCCCGACTTCGCGAGCCAGGGCACGCCCATGCGCGCGCGAAGGCCTGGTCGACCGAGTCGCTGTAGAGCAGACCGGCCTGCCTGCCGCCAGGCGGCGCAGCGCGACGCAGAAGGCGTCGGCCGAGCCCTGCGCTGCGGGTGTGGCGATGACCAGCGACGGCGACCTCGCCGCGCTGCGCGCTCTTCGGCCTGCGCCAGGGTCGCCACCGCCTCCACGCGGGCACAGGGCCGAGCCACGGGCGACGCGCCGCGCGGGCATCGAAGTCGCTGTCGACGTGCAGCACCGAGGGTCGCGGCCGCGCCGGCGCGACGCCGGCGAGCGGCAGCTCGAAGACGAACACTGATGCCGCCGCCGCGCCGGGCGCCTCGTCGCCGATGCGCCCGCCCATGCGCTCGACCAGCATGCGCGTGATGTACAGGCCGAGGCCGGTGCCGCCCTGGGCGCGGCGGTCGGTGCCGTCGGCCTGCGAGAACTTCTCGAACATGCGCGCCCGGAACTCCGGGTCGATGCCCGGGCCGCGGTCGTGCACCGTGATGCGCACCGCCTGCGGCGTCCGCTCCAGCGACACGGCACCGTCTCGCCCTGCGGCGAATGCTTGATCGCGTTGGACAGCAGGTTGGCCATGACCTGCAGGAAGCGGTCCGCGTCGAGGCGCACCTCGGCCGCCCCGCGTCGCCGCTCGACCTCGGTGGCAGCACGACGCCGGCGCGCTGCGCGTAGCCCTCGTTGGCCGCGTGCGCCTCGCGCAGCAGCGGCGCCGATCGGCTGCCGGCCGCAGGTGCAGGGCCAGGCGGTCGCCCTCGAGCTTGGTGAGGTCGAGGATGTCGTCGATGAGCCGCCCAGCCGCTCGCCGTTGCGCCGCGCCACCTCGGCCAGCGGCAGCGCCGCCGCCGGCAGCGGCCCGGCGGCGCCCGCCGGCGAGCAGCCCCAGCGCGCCCAGCACCGAGGTCGAGCGGCGTGCGCAGTTCGTGGCTGACGGTGGCCAGGAACTCGTCCTTCATGCGGTCGATCTGGCGCTGCTCGGTCAGGTCGCGCAGCACCAGCGTGTAGTGCGCGTCGGCCCATGGTCGTGCCATTCGCTCAGGCCGAGCTCGGCGGCGTACTCGCCGCCGTCGCGCGCGTGACGCGGCACTCGCGCCGGCCAGCAGCGCGGCAAGGCTCGACGCCGAACAGCGCGGCGCACGGCGTGCCGACAGGCCACGCCTGGCCGTCCAGCCGCGCCAAGCGCCAGCGCGGCGGCGCGGTTGAGCTCCTCCACGACGGCCGTCGTCGGCGTCCAGCGTGAGCACCGGATCGAGGATGTTGTCGAGGATGTCGCGCTGGCGTTGCGCCAGGCTCGCCAGCCGCGCCTGCAGGGCCAGCACGCCGCCGTAGTGGCGCAGCTTGGCCTCCAGCAGGGCCGGGTTGACCGGACGCGACAGGTAGTCGTCGGCGCCGTTCTGCCAGGGCGTGGATGAAGTGCTCGTCGCCCTGCAGCGACGAGGTCGCGATCACCGGCAGCCAGCGCTCGGCGGTCAGCTCGCGGATGCGGCGCGTGACCTCGAAGCCGTCCAGCTCGGGCATCAGCAGGTCCACCAGCACGACGATCGGGCCGGCGCTGCGCGTACGCGCGTCCAGCGCGGCGCGGCCGCTGTCGGCGCCGATCGCGCTCGTGGCCGAGCTCGGACACCAGCGCGCACAGCGCGCGGCGTGATTCTTGGATGTCGTCGACGACCAGGATGTCCAGCGGCATGCGGCGGCGGCGGTTGGCGGTGGCGGGTGCGGCCTCGATCGTAGCCGGCCGCGCGGCGCCGCGGCCGCGCGCGCGGGTTTGACAAAGCTGTCACAACTCGGCGGCGGCCGCGCGTCTGTAATGGCGTCACGTCCAACCCGTGAAGCGCCACCATGCCCGACCAAGCCCCGCCTGAGCCCTCCTGTCGCTGAACCGCCTGCGCGCCCGCCGCGCGCGCGTCCTCTGGTGGTGGCACATCTGCAGCCTGCGCCGGCGGCCAAGCGCGCGCTCGACCTGCTGCGTCGTGGTGCCGGCCCTGCTGCTGCTGCTGCCGCTGTTTGCAGCCGTCGCGTTGGCCATCCGGCTGCATGACGGCGGGCCGGTGCTGTTCTGGCAGCGGCGCGTCGGGCGCGACGGCGTCGAGTTCGCCTTCCCCAAGTTCCGCTCGATGCGCGTCGATGCCGAGGCCGTGCGCGCAGCAGCTGCTCGCGGCCAACCAGCACGGCGCGCAGGGCGTGACCTTCAAGATGAAGCGCGACCCGCGCATCACGCCGATCGGCCGCCTGATCCGCCGCACCAGCATCGACGAACTGCCGCAGCTGTGGTGCGTGCTGCGCGGCACGATGAGCCTGGTCGGCCCGCGCCCGCCGCTGGTCGGCGAGGTCGCGCGCTACGCGCCCGCGGACCGCGCAGCGGCTGCTGGTCACGCCCGGGCTGACCTGCATCTGGCAGGTCAACGGCCGCTCCGAAGTGCCCTTCGCGCAGCAGGTCGAGATGGACGTGGACTACATCCGCAAGCCGTCGCTGTGGGCCGACGTGAAGCTGCTGCTGAAGACGGTGCCGGCGGTGATCCGCGGCCGCGGCGCCTACTGATGACCCCGAGCCGCCGCCGGCGCCGTGCGCGCCGGTGCTGTTCGCCACGCCGCGCGCCGCTTCCGACCTGCCCGTCCCCGCGGACTTTCCCGCGGGCCTCCTGCCCCTCGGCCACGCGACGCTGATCGAGCGGCTGCTCGAGCAGCTGGTCCGCGCCGGGGTCGCCGAATTCGACATCGTCGCCTGCGACCGCCCGGAAGCGCTGCGGCGCGAGCTGGGCGACGGCGAGCGCTGGGGCGTGCGCCTCGATTGGCATCTCGCGAAGGACCCGGCGCGGCCGTACGCGATGCTGCGCTCGGCCGCGCTGCGCGCGTCGTCCCGCGTCGTGATCGGCCACGCCGACCGCTGGATCGCGCCCGTCGCGATCCGCCGCCTCGCGCAGGAGGACCACCTCTTGATGCACGTCGACGGCGCCGACGCGCCGGCGTGGACCGGCTGGGCCGGCGTGCCCGGCGCGGCGCTGCCCGACGCCTGCGCCGACTGCGACCGGGGCGCTCTGGGCACGCTGCTCGCGCGCCGCGGGACGCGCGCCCTGGTGGCGGGCGGCGCGGTCGCGCCTCCCGCCCTCGACGCGGCGAGCCTGCTCGCGGCGCAGCGCGCCGTCATCGCCGGCAGCGCCGACGCGCCGCTGCCCGACGCGTGGATCCCGATGCCCTGGGGCGCCGTCAGCCCGCAGGCGCGCGTGCACCCGGAGGCGACGGTCGACCGGGCCGGTGCTGATCGGGCCCGGGTGCCTCGTCGGGGCGCGGGCCCGCGTCGGCCCGAACGCGATCCTCAGCCGGGACGTGATCGTCGCCGGCGGGACCCGCGTCAGCGACGCGGTCGTGCTGCCCGGCACCTACGTCGGGCAGGGCCTCGAGCTGCGGGATGCGATCGTCAACGGCGGGCGCGTGCGCCACGTCGGCCTCGGCGTGGAGACCGTGCTGCCGCGCTCGGAAGGCCTGGTGATGAGCCTCGACGCGCAGCGCGTCCCGCGTCCGTCGCCCGGCGGGCGGCTCGCCGCCGCGCTCGCCGCCGCCCTCGTGGCGCCGGCGCTCGCCGTCGCGATGATCGCGCGGCGGCGCGGCGAGCCGCCGCTGCCCTGGGCCACGCAGCAGGTCGTCGCCGGGCTCGACGCGACGACCCGCCGCGTGTCGCTCGCGCCGCTGCGCTGCCCGCGCCCGGCCCGCTCGGCGCTGCGCCGGGGGCTCGGCCGCTGCGGCGGCCTGATCGACATCGTGCAGGGGCGGCGCTGCTGGTTCGGCGTGCGGCCGCGCCGGAGCGGCGAGTGGTACGCGCTCGCTCCCGAGTGGCAGTCGCTGCTCGCGACCGCTCCGATCGGCCTGCTGAACGCTCCGGCGTGGGCGGCGGACGAGCGCATCCGGCTGGAGGCCGGCGCCGCGGCCGACGCGTTCTACACGGTGCGCCGGAACTGGCGCGAGAACTTCCGCATCGCCTTCGCGTCGCTGCGCGCGGTCGGCGCGCGCTAGCGGCGCGGCCGCGGCTCAGCCGCGGCGGCCGTAGCCCTCGGGATTCGCCGACTGCCAGCGCCAGGCGTCCTCGCACATCGTCGCCAGCGAGCGCTGCGCCCGCCAGCCGAGCAGCTCGCGCGCCCGGTCGACCTTCGCGTAGCAGGTCGCGACGTCGCCGGGGCGGCGCGCGACGACCGCGTACGGAATGCGCTTCCCCGAGGCCGCCTCGAACGCGCGCACGACCTCCAGCACCGAGTGGCCGCGGCCCGTGCCGAGGTTGACCGTCGCCACCGGCGGCACGCCGGGCGCCGTCATCCGCTCGAGCGCCGCGACGTGGCCCAGCGCCAGGTCGACGACGTGGATGTAGTCGCGCACGCCGGTGCCGTCGGGCGTCGGGTAGTCGTCGCCGAACACCGAGAGCTCGCGGCGCCGGCCGACGGCGACCTGCGCGACGAAGGGCATCAGGTTGTTGGGAATGCCGACCGGGTCTTCGCCGATCGCGCCGCTCGCGTGCGCGCCGACCGGGTTGAAGTAGCGCAGCAGCATCACGCGCCAGCCCGGATCGGCGGCGGCCTCGTCGGCGAGGATCTCCTCGACCATCAGCTTGCTGCGCCCGTACGGGTTGACCGGGCCCAGCGGCGCGTCCTCGTCGAGCGGCATCGACTCGGCCATGCCGTAGACCGTGGCCGACGAGCTGAACACGATGCGGCGGACGCCGCGCCCGCGCATGGCCGCGATGAGCGTCAGCGTGCCGCCGACGTTGTTGTCGTAGTAGGGGAGCGGCTGCGCGACCGACTCGCCGACGGCCTTCAGGCCCGCGAAGTGGACGACGGCGTCGACCGCGTGCGCGGCGAAGACGCGGTCCATCGCCGCGCGGTCGCGGATGTCGGCCTCGACGAACGCCGGACGCGTGCCGGTGATCGCGGCGATGCGATCGATCGCCGCCGCCGAGCTGTTGGAGAGGTTGTCGACGACGACGACCTGCCAGCCGGCGCCGATCAGCTCGACGCAGGTGTGCGAGCCGATGTAGCCGGCGCCGCCGGTCAGCAGGGCCGTCGGCATCAGGCCGCCCCGGCGGTCGCGGGCTCCGCGGCGCGGCCGTACCGGTCGTCGAAGCGGACGATGTCGTCCTCGCCGAGGTAGTCGCCGCACTGGATCTCGATCATCACCAGCATCCGGTCGTGCGTGTTGGCGAGCCGGTGCTTCGTCCGCACCGGGATGAACGTCGACTCGTTGGCGCGCACGACGTCTGCTCGTCGCCGCAGGTGACGTCGGCGACGCCGTCGACGACGACCCAGTGCTCGCTGCGCCGGTGGTGCAGCTGCAGCGACAGCGACGCGCCGGGCTTGACCTCGATCCGCTTGATCTTGAAGCCGGGCCCTTCCTGCAGCACCGTGTACGCGCCCCAGGGCCGGGCGACGGTCCGGTGCGTGCGGTACGACTCGTGCCCGCGCGCCTTCAGCTCGCCGACGACGTCCTTGACGCGCTGCAGGTGATCGCGGTGCGCGACCAGCACGGCGTCGGGCGTGTCGATGACCACGAGGTTCTCGACGCCGACGGTCGCGACGACGCGGTCCCCGGCGTGCACGTAGGTGTCGCGCGTGCCGATGGCGACGCGCTCGCCGTGGCCGCCGTTGCCGTGCCGGTCGGCGCCGACGAGGTCGGACACCGCCTGCCACGAGCCCACGTCGCTCCAGTCGAACGTGCCGCGCACGACGGCGACCGAGCCCTCCCACGCCGCCTGTTCCATCACCGCGTAGTCGATCGAGATGTCGGGCACCGCGGCGAACGCCGTCGCGTCGATCTCGAGCGCGGCGCCGCCGGCGGCCGTCGCCGGCCGCAGGCTCCGCCGGCAGTCGCGCGCCGCCGCCAGCAGCTCCGGCGCGTAGCGCGCGAAGGCCGCGAGGATCGCGGCCGGCGTGAACGCGAACATCCCCGAGTTCCACACGTAGCGTCCCGACGCGAGGTACTGCTGCGCGGTGGCGAGCGGCGGCTTCTCGACGAACCGCGCCGCCGCGTGGACGCGCCCGGCGATCGCGTTGCCGCACTCGATGTAGCCGAAGCCCGTCTCCGGGTGCGTCGGCGCGATGCCGAAGGTCGCGAGCCGGCCGTCGCGGGCCGCGGCGACGGCGTCCGCCACCGCCGCCGCGAACGCCGCCTGGTCGCGGATCAGGTGGTCGGCCGGCAGGATCAGCAGCACCGCGTCGGGGCTCTCGTCCTGCGCCTGCAGCGCCGCGAGCGCGATCGCCGGGGCGGTGTTGCGGCCGAAGGGCTCGAGCAGGAACGCGCCGTCGCGCGCGCGCTCGTCGCCGAGGCCGGCGTAGACGTCGCGCGTCGGGAACCAGTGCTCGCGGTTGGTGACGGTCAGCAGGCGTTGGACGCCGGGCAGCGCCAGCGCGCGGGCCGCGGTCTTGCCGAGCAGCGTCTCGCCGTCGGGCAGGACCATGAAGGGCTTGGGTGCGGCCTCGCGCGACAGCGGCCACAGCCGCGTGCCGGCGCCGCCGGAGAGAATGACTGGGAGAATCATCGGGGCGTCCTCGGGTCGGATCGATCGTCGCGCGCGAACGCTCGCGTCCGCGCGCAGGGGTCGGAAGGCGCGACGTTACCCCCGCCGCCCGCCCGCTTGGTCAGCGAAGTGTGAACTCCCGGAACCCTCAATCCTGCGGATAGCCGCCCGGCTTGGCGGGCTTCGCCGGCCGCGGCCGCCTCCGCCGCCGGCTTCGGCGCGTCGGCGGCCGGAACCGTCCGGCGGGACGGCGGCGACTTCGGGTAGCCGGCGGTGTCGAGCAGCGATTGCCACTGCGGCTCGGCGAAGCCCTTGACCATCAGCTTGTCGCCGACCTGCAGCACCGGCGCCTGCAGGTCGCCGGTGAGCTTCTTCAGCTTCTCGGCGCCGTTGGTGTCGGCGACGTTGACCGTCGTGAACGGCACGCCGCGCCGGTTGAGCAGCGCCTCGGCGCGGTCGCAGACCTCGCCGCAGGAGAACGTGTACAGCGTGACCGGAAAGCGCTCCTGCGCCTTCTGCGTCGCGAGCGAGGCCTGGTCGATCTCGATGTAGTTGGGCGTCAGCCGCTTCGCCTCGACGTCCTTGGCGTTCAGCGGCGGGTGGTCCGCGTAGACGACGCGCCCGTCGGGGTCGGTGTAGCGGTACACCGTCTGGCCCTGGCCGAACGCGCCCCCGGCCATCGCGGCCATCACGGCCATCGCGCCGAGCGCGATCGCCGCAGCTACGGGGGAACGTGCCATCGCGCCTCCTCTATGCCGCCGGAACGACCATCCCATTATGCCGCAGAAGGGCATCGAGTTGGGGCGCCCGGCCGCGGAAGGCGATGAACGATTCCAGCGCCGGCCGGCTGCCGCCCATCGCCAGCACCTCGTCGCGGAAGCGCGCGCCGGCGACCGGCGACAGCACGCCCATTTCCTCGAACAGGCTGAACGCGTCGGCCGACAGCACCTCGGCCCACTTGTAGCTGTAGTAGCCCGCGGCGTAGCCGCCGGCGAAGATGTGGCCGAACGACTGCACCGCGCGGTCGTAGGGCGGCCGCGGCACGACGGCGATCTCGCGCCGCACCGCCTCGACCAGCGCCTGCGGCGTCGGCCATTCGCCGCCGCCGTGCGGGTCCCACGCCGCGTGCAGCAGCATGTCGAACAGCGCCAGCTCGAGCTGGCGCACCGTCTGCATGCCGCTCTGGAAGTTCTTCGCCGCGAGCAGGCGGTCGAACAGCGCGCGCGGGATCGGCGCGCCGGTGTCGACGTGCGCGGTCATCGGCAGCACGACGTCCCACTCCCAGCAGAAGTTCTCCATGATCTGGCTGGGCAGCTCGACCGCGTCCCACTCGACGCCCTGGATGCCCGCGACGCCCGCGACGTCGATCTGCGTCAGCAGGTGGTGCAGCCCGTGCCCGAACTCGTGGAAGATGGTGATGACCTCGTCGTGCGTGAACGTCGCGGGCCTGCCGCCGACCGGCGCCGACAGGTTGCACGTCAGGTACGCGACCGGGTGCTGGACGCGCGCGCCGACGCGGTGGCGGTTGATCGCGTCGTCCATCCACGCGCCGCCCTGCTTGTTCTCGCGCGCGTACAGGTCGAGGTAGAACTGCCCGAGCAGCGCGCCGTCGCGGCCGCGGACGTCGAAGAAGCGCACGGACTCGTGCCAGGTCGGCGCGCGCGAATCGGCGATGACGATGCCGTAGATCGTCTCGACGACGCGGAAGAGCCCGGCGAGCACGCGGTCCTCGGGGAAGTACTGGCGGACCTCCTGCTCGGAGTAGGCGTAGCGCTTCGCCTTCAGCCGCTCCGACGCCCACGCGAGGTCCCAGGGGGCGAGCTCCGCGAGCCCCAGCTCGTCCTGCGCGAAGCGGGCGAGCTCGGCGTAGTCGCGCTCGGCGAAGGGCTTCGCGCGCGCGCCGAGGTCGCGCAGGAACGCGAGCACCTCGTCGGCGCTCTGCGCCATCTTCGGCACCAGCGACATCTCGGCGAAGTTGGGGTAGCCGAGCAGCAGCGCGGCCTCCCGGCGCAGCGCGAGGATCTTCGCGATCACCGGCGTGTTGTCCCACTCGGGCTTCGCGCCCAGCTCCGAGGCGCGGGTGAAGTAGGCGCGGTGCAGCGTCGCGCGCAGCTCGCGGTTGTCCGCGTACTGCAGCACCGGCAGGTAGCAGGGCATCCGCAGCGTGAGCTTCCAGCCGGCGGCGCCGTCGGCGGCGGCGGCCTCCCGCGCCTCGGCGAGCACGTCGGCCGGGATGCCGGCGAGGTCCTCCTCGCGCTCCACGACGAGCGACCAGGCGTTGGTCGCGTCGAGCACGTTGTCGTCGAACTTCGCCGACAGGCCGGAGAGCTCCTCGGCGATCGCCTTGAACCGGGCCTTCCGCTCCGCCGGCAGCTCGACCCCGCCGAGGCGGAAGTCGCGCAGCTCGTTCTCGATCGCCTTCCGCTGCGCGGCGTCGAGCGCGGCGAACCCGTCCGACGCGGCGAGCGCGCGATAGCGCGCGTACAGGCGCTCGTGCTGCCCGAGGTCGGCGTAGAACGCGGTGACCGCCGGCAGGCTGCCGTTGTAGGCCTCGCGCAGCGCCGGCGTGCTGACGACCGCGTTGAGGTGGCGCACCGCGCTCCACGCGCGGTCGAAGCGGTCGAGCGACTCGGCGATCGGCAGCGCGACGTTGTCCCAGGTCGGCGGGGCGGCGTCGGACGCGACGCGCTCGATCGTCGCGCGGGCGTCGGCGAGCAGCGCCTCGACCGCCGGCGCGACGTGCTCGGGGCGGAAGAGGTCGAAGCGGGGAAGGTCGGAAGGCTCGAGCAGGGGATTCGGGTTCATCGCGGGGTCGTCGCAGTGGGGGTTGGGGAGGCCGGATCGGGGCGCGCGCGCAGCAGCGCGTCGAGCCGGGCGAGATCGTCGGGCGTGCCCACGTTGGCCCAGTGGCCGGCGTGGCGCTCGCCGCTGACGATGCCCTGCCCGATCCAGTCGTGGAACAGCGGCAGCAGCTTGAGCTTGGTCCGGCGGGGCAGGCCGGCGAACAGCGCGGTGTCGTAGAGCCCGACGTTGCCGAACGTCAGCCGCGCGCCGCCGTCGCGCGCGATGCGCTGCCCCGGGCCGGCGGGACCGGGGACGAGCGCGAAATCGCCGGCCGGGTGGTACGGCGGATTGTCGACCATGACGAGGTGCACGCGGGGCGGCGCGGGGTCGCGCGCCATCGCCGCGGCCCGCGGCAGCAGGCTCGCGTAGTCGAAGTCGGTGTGGATGTCGGCGCTGACGATCAGCGCCGGCCCGGGCGGCAGCAGCGGCAGCGCGGTCGCGATGCCGCCGGCGGTCTCGAACGCTTCCGGCCGCTCGATCGACCAGGCGATCGACACGCCGAGCGCGCGGCCGTCGCCGAGGCGCGCGACCAGCGCGTCGGCGAGGTGCGCGGCGTTGATGACGATGCGGGTGAAGCCCGCGCGCGCGAGCGCCTCGATCTGCCACACGATCAGCGCCCTGCCGCCGGCTTCCAGCAGCGGCTTCGGCGTCGCGTCCGACAGCGGGCGCATCCGCTCGCCGCGGCCGGCGGCGAGGATCATCGCGCCGCAGGGCTCGCGCGGTCCCGCGGTACCCATCAGAACGTGTAGCCCGTCACCACCGCGCGCCCCTCGAGCTCGTCGAGCAGCCGCGAGAGCGGCACGAGCTCCGGGTAGCGCGCGCACGCGCCCCGCAGGTAGGCCATGACGCGCGGCATGTCGGCGAGATAGCCGGCCTTGCCGTCGCGGTGGTACAGCCGCGCGAAGATGCCGAGGACCTTCAGCTGCCGCTGCACGCCCATCCACTCGAAGTCGCGCCAGAAGGCGGCGAAGTCGCCGGCGACCGGGAGCCCGGCGCGGCGCGCGCGCTCCCAGTAGCGGATCGCCCAGTCGAGCTGCCGCGCCTCGTCCCAGGCGACGTACGCGTCGCGCAGCAGCGAGCAGAGGTCGTAGGTGATCGGCCCCATCACCGCGTCCTGGAAGTCGAGCACGCCGGGATTGTCCGCGCACACCATCAGGTTGCGCGAGTGGTAGTCGCGGTGGACGAACACGCGGGGCTGCGCCAGGTTGTTGGCGAGCACCTTGCGGAACGCGTCGGCGAGCACGCCGGCCTGCGCCGGCGCGAGCGTGACGCCGAGGTGCCGCGCCACGTACCAGTCGGGAAAGAGGTCGAGCTCGCGCGTCAGCAGCGCCTCGTCGTACGGCGGCAGCGCGCCGTCGCGCGACGCGAGCTGCCAGCGCAGCAGCGCGTCGATCGCATCGGAATAGAGCCCCGGCGCCGAGGCGTCGTCGAGCGCGGCGAGGTAGGTGCGGTCGCCGAGGTCCGACAGCAGCAGGAACCCGCGCTCGACGTCGGCGGCGAGCACGGCCGGCGCGTGGACCCCGGCGGCGGCGAGCAGCGCGGCGACGTGCAGGAACGGCCGCGTGTCCTCCTGCGGCGGCGGCGCGTCCATCGCGATCAGCGTGCGCTCGCCGCGGGCGAGCGGCGGCGGCGCGGCGAAGGTCAGGCGGAAGTAGCGGCGGAAGCTCGCGTCGGCCGACGCGGGCGCGAAGCCCTCGGGCGCGCTGCCGGCGGCGGCCGCGGCCCACGCCGCGAGCGCGTCGCGGCGCGGATCGGCCGGGAATGCCGGCGGCGCGCCGGCGACGGAATTCGGTTCGGGCATGGGGGCGATGCGGGGCGGACTGGGGTCAGAGCTGTAATCCGCAGCGCCGTCGCGGTGCGCACCGGATGACCTTGACGGCGGATTACAGCTCTGACCCCGGTTCGCCGGCGGCCGCGGCGGGGTC
The DNA here is from genome assembly GCA_963832705.1 of uncultured beta proteobacterium. Lineage (GTDB taxonomy): Bacteria > Pseudomonadota > Gammaproteobacteria > Burkholderiales > Casimicrobiaceae > CAIWHR01. The sequence goes on from CAWHVP010000009.1 coordinate 441,243, forward strand.
GCCGGCCGGCCCGCGGCAGCGAGGCAGTTTAGAATGGCGGATTCTAGCACCAGCCCATCGCCCGCCTCAGATGCGCTTCCGCCTGTTTCGCCCGGTTTCCGGCCGCGCCGCCTGCGCCGCGCTCCTCGCGCTGCAGGCGGCCACCGGAGCGCAGGCGGCGGACCCGACGGCCCCGGCCGGCACGGCGGGTACGGCCGCCGCAGGCGGCGCGCCGCTGCCGCTCGCGCCGGCGCCGGAGCTCGTGCCCCCGTTCGCCCGGCCGCCCGGGACGGGGCCCGGCGGGCCGGGCGGGGCCGTCGGCGGCGCGGGGGCGCCGGCGGTCACCACCGGACTGCCGCCGCTCGGCAGCAGCGGCGCGATCTTCCTGCGGGCGGGCGAGATCGGCGGCGTGGCCAACGAGTTCGTCGAGGCGAGCGGCAAGGTCGAGCTGCGCACCCGGAGCGAGACCGTGCTCGCCGACTGGCTGCGCTACGACTTCGACCGCGACGAGATCTGGGGCAAGGGCAACGTCACGCTGCGCCGCGGCATCGACTGGATCACCGGGCCCGAGATCCGGTTCCGGCGCGAGACCGAGACCGGCTACTTCACGTCGCCGCGCTATTTCATCGGCGAGAACGGCGGCCACGGCAGCGCCAGCGAGATCCGCTTCGTCGGCGCCGACCAGTTCGAGGTCAGCGACGCGCGCTACACGACCTGCACCGCGCCGAACAACGACTGGTACATCCGCACCGGCGAGCTCGAGATCGACAAGGCGCGGATGGTCGGCACCGGCCACAACGCGACCGTGGACTTCCTCGACGTGCCGATCCTCTACGCGCCGTGGATCGAGTTCCCGCTCTCCAACGAGCGCAAGAGCGGCTTCCTCACGCCGACGCTGGGCTCCTCGGGCCTGCGCGGCTTCGACGCGTCGCTGCCCTACTACTTCAACCTCGCGCCCAACTACGACGCGACGGTGACGCCGCGGATCATGACCAAGCGCGGCATGCAGATCGGGACGCAGTTCCGCTACCTGTTCGACAGCGGAGCGGGCGGGATCGAGGCCGACGACCTGCCGCACGACCGGGTCACCGGCACCAACCGCTACCTGCTGTCGTGGAAGCACGCGCAGAGCCTCGCGGCGATCGCGCCCGGGCTCACGGCGGCGATCAACCTCAACAAGGTCTCCGACGACACGTACTTCTCGGATCTCTCGGACCGCGTCGCGTTCACGTCGCTGACGACGCTGCCGCGCGAGGGCTCGATCTCGTACGTCAACGGCCCGTGGCAGTTCCGCGCGGCGGCGCAGACGTTCCAGACGCTGCAGGACCCGAACCAGCCGGTCACCCCGCCGTACAACCGCGTGCCGCAGGTCCTGGGCTCGCTGCAGGAGACCGACTGGATGGGCCTGACCTGGGCCGGCACCGGCGAGTACGCGGACTTCCGCCAGCCGACGCTGACGACCGGGCAGCGCGCGTACCTCTACCCGACGGTCGCGTGGTCGCGGCAGGGCGCCGCGTGGTCGTTCACCGCGAAGGCCGGCGCGCACCTGCGCCAGTACGATTTGAACGAAGTCCGTCCGGACGTGCCCAATACGCAGAACTACGCGATCCCGATCACGTCCGTCGACGGCAGCCTCGTCTTCGAGCGGGACTGGAACGTCTTCGGCCGCGACTTCGTGCAGACGCTGGAGCCGCGCGCCTTCTATGTCTACGTGCCCTACCGCGACCAGAGCCAGGCGCCGGTGTTCGACACCGCGCTCGACGACTACAACTTCGGCCAGCTGTTCAGCGTGAACCGCTACCTCGGCAACGACCGCATCGGCGACGCGAACCAGCTGACGCTCGCGCTGACGTCGCGGCTGGTCGACCCGCAGTCCGGGGCCGAGCGCCTGCGCGTGGCGATCGGCCAGCGCTTCTACTTCGCCGGCCAGCAGGTCGTGCTGAACGAGACGCCGCGGTCGGCGGCGACCTCCGACTTCCTGGTCGGCGTCGAGGGCAGGCTGACCGACGCCTGGGCGCTGATCGGCCTGTGGCAGTACAACTTCGACACGTCGCAGACCGAGCGCCTCAACGCCGGCATCCGCTACACGCCGTCGCCCGGCCGCGTCGTTCAACGCCAGCTACACGTATGCGGACCAGTACGTCGACGTGGTCGGCGGGGCAGGCGCACGCTGAACCAGTTCGACCTTTCGGCGCAGTGGCCGGTCAACATGAACTGGACGGCTGCTCGGGCGCTGGAACTACTCGATCGAGGACCGGAAGACGCTGGAGGCGGTCGCGGGCGTCGAGTACAATGCCGGCTGCTGGGTCATGCGGCTCGTCGGGCCAGCGGCTGACGACGACGACGCAGACGACCAGCAATTCCATCTACCTGCAGATCGAGTTGAACGGGCTTGCCCGGTTCGGCACGAGCCCGCTGGAAATGCTCCGCCGCAGCGTTCCGGGGTACATGAAGACGAACGACCCGACGCTGTCGCCGCGCGACCGCGCCGACTATTTCCCTGAATTCTGAGGTCCCAAGCGTGTACGCCAAATCCCGTAATCTCGGATGGGCGGTCGTGCTCGCCGCCCTGACCGTCCTCGCCGTCCCCGCCCTGCCCGCCGCCGCGCAGGGCCCCGCGCCGGCATCGCCGGCGGCCGCGCCAGCCCGCTGCCGCGACGCCCCCGGCGACCGCCCCCGGCGCCGCCTCCGCTCCGGCTTCCGGCGCCGCGCGCACCGGCGCCTCCGGCGCGCGCCCGGGAGCCGCCGCGCCGCCGCGGACGGTGTCGACGCCGGGCCGCCCGGTGGTGACGCTCGACCGCGTCATCGCCGTCGTCAACGACGAGGCGCTGACCCAGTTCGACCTCGACGAGCAGAAGCGCAACGTGCTGGCAGCAGATGAAGACGCAGAAGGTGACGCCGCCGCCCAACGACGTGCTCGAGAAGCAGCTGCTCGAGCGGCTGATCACCGAGCGCGCGCTGGTGCAGTACGCGAAGGAGACCGGCGTGCGCATCGACGACGCGCAGGTCGAGCGCACGATCCAGCGCATCGCGCAGGAGAACAAGATGTCGCCGGACGAGTTCCGCAAGGCGGTCGAGAAGCGAGGGCATCCCCTACGCGAAGTACCGCGAGGAGATGCGCAACGAGATGATGCTGCAGCGGCTGCGCGACCGCGAGGTCGACAGCAAGATCGTCGTCAGCGACGCCGAGGTCGACAACTTCCTCGCGACCGATCGTCGCGCAGTCCGGCGGCGATTCCGAGTACCGGGTCGCGCACGTCCTGGTGCTCGTGCCCGAGCAGGCTTCGCCCGACCAGATCGATTTCCGGCGCCGGCGCGCGCAGGAGGCGCTGCAGCAGATCAAGAGCGGCGGCGACTTCGCGCAGGTCGCGGCGGGCTTCTCCGACGCGCCGGACGCGCTGAAGGGCGGCGACCTCGGCTGGCGCGCGCCCGCGCGGCTGCCGACGGTGTTCGTCGAGACCGTGCGCACGATGAAGCCCGGCGACGTCTCGGGCGTGCTGCGCTCGCCGTCGGGCTTCCACATCGTCAAGCTGCTCGAGGTGCCGCAGCCGCAACCAGCCGACCGTCGTCGAGCAGACGCACGCGCGGCACATCCTGATCAAGGTCAGCGAGATCACGTCGGAGAGCGAGGCCAAGATCAAGATCGACCGCATCAAGGACCGCATCGACGGCGGCGCCAAGTTCGAGGAGCAGGCGAGGCTGACGTCGGAGGACGGCGAGCTCGTCGAAGGGCGGCGATCTCGGCTGGATCTCGCCCGGCGACACGGTGCCCGACTTCGAGCCGGCGATGAACGCGGCTGAAGCTCCTCGAGATCTCGCGGTCCGGTGCGCACGCCGTTCGGCTGGCACCTGATCCAGGTGCTCGAGCGCCGGACGCAGGACGTCACGGCCGAGCGCCAGCGCGAGCAGGCGCGCTCGGCGATGCGGCAGCGCAAGTCGGAGGAGGCGTTCCAGGAGTGGGTGCGCCAGCTGCGCGACCGCGCCTACGTCGAGCTCAAGGCCGACGAGCGTTGAGGCCGCGCGTCGGTCGTGCAGCGTCCTTGCGTCGCGCTGGCGTGACGTGGGCCGCCCGGTGCGGGCTTCGAGTGCGCCTTCGCGCTGATCGCCGCGCTGGCATGCCGGGCCGCGGCGGCGCAGACGTCCGCGCCGCCGGCCGAATACCGATCCCGCGGTCGCGCACAAGGCCGAGCCCGCCGCGCTGCTGCTGCCGCAGGGCGCGCCGCGCGCGCGCATCGCGCTGCCGCGGCCGACGGCCGCCGAGTGTGGCCGCCGCGAAGGCGCGGCGCGAAGGGCAGACGTCGCGCGCCGGCGAGCGCGCCAAGCGCAGCCGGCTGCTGGTCGGCTTCGGCCGCGTGGTTCCTCCCGCCGACGGCGCGCTCGCGCTCGGCGACCTGCCGTGGCAGCCGGCCGGCGCGGGCATGCAGCGCGGCACGGCTCACGGTGAGCTCGCCCGGCGCCGCCGCGCTGCGCGTCGCGCTGGTGCTCGCCGATGCGCCGCCGGGGCTCGTCGTCCGGTTCCAGGGGTCGGCCCTCGGCGCGCCGGCCTTCGGCCCCTATGCCGCGGCGGAGATCGCCGCCGGGAACCCGTACTGGTCCCCGGTGCTCGACGGCGACACCGGCACGATCGAATTCGCACTTGCCCGCCGGCAGCGGACCCGGCGCCGCCCGCGTCGAGATTCCGCTGCTGTCGCACCTCGCCGCCAAGGGCAGCGGCCTCAAGTACAACGCCTACGTCGACCCGTACATCGGCGCCGCCGGCGCCTGCGAGGTCGACATCGCCTGCCTCGACGCCGCGCTGCAGGCGCAGGCCCGCACGGCGACCAACGCCGTCGCCCGGCTGGTCGTGACCAACGCCGGCGAGACGTGGTTCTGCACCGGCACGATCGTCAACGACACGGCGACGTCGTTCACGCCGTACCTGCTGACGGCGAACCACTGCCTCGAGGACGACGATCCGGGCGATCCGTCGAGCCCCGCCGACTACGACCCGGCGCGGGCGGCGAAGGGGCGGGGCGGCGCGGCCGCGGCCGCGAGCTCGATCAATGCCTACTGGCAGTTCCAGGCGGCGACCTGCGGCAGCCTCGCGACGCCGGGCTACGTGCTGCAGGCCGGCGGCGCGAAGCTCCTCGCCCGCAGCGCCGACTACGACTGGGCGCTGGTGCGCCTCAACGTCGCGCCGCCCGCGGGCACGACGTTCGCGGCGTGGAACGCGGCCGCGCCGCTCGCGACCGGCACGGCGGCCGCCGCGATCCATCACCCCGAGGCCGACCTCAAGAAGTTCAGCCAGGGCAGCGTCCACGGCTACCGCCAGTTCGACGACGGCAGCAGCTTCGTCGAGATGCGCTGGACGAGGGGCGTCACCGAGGCGGGGAGCTCCGGCGGCGGCCTGTTCACGCTGAATCCGGCCGGCGGCTGGTACGAGGTGCGCGGCACGCTGTGGGCCGGCGAATCGGATTGCGCGAATCCGGCCGGCTACGACTACTACTCGCGGCTCGACGTCGCCTACCCGCTGCTCGCGCCGTACCTCGCGCCGGCGGCGTCGAACACGGCCCGGACGACGCCGGTCGTCGAGTACTACCTGGCCTCGCAGGACGGCTACCTGATCACCGCCGACGCCTTCGAGATCGCGGGCTCCGACGCCGGCGTGCCGGCCGGCCGCGTGCGCACCGGCTTCCGCTTCCTCGCCTACGCCGACCCGGCGGCCGCGCCCTACGACGCGAAGCCGGTGTGCCGGCTGTACGCGCCGCCGCCGTACGGCGACACGCGCTTCTACTCGGCGTCGGGTGAGGAGTGCGCGAGCATGCTGGCGCAGCCCTCGCTGCACTTCGTGTCCGAGAGCGCGGCGGCGTTCTACCTGCAGCTGCCGAGCGCCGCCGGCGCGTGCCCGGCCGGCACGCGTCCCGTCTATCGCTTCCTCGACAACTCGGGTTACCCGCGCCGGCGCTACACGGCCGAGGTCGGCCTGCGCGACGCGATCATCGCGACCGGCGCGTGGACGCAGGAGGGCTGGGGCACGCCGCCCGCCCGCGTCGCGATGTGCGCGCCGGCCGCGGGCTCGGCGCTGCCGCTGTCGGCGACGACGAACTTCCAGGGCCTGTGGTGGAATCCCGCCGAGGCCGGCTGGGGCATCAACTTCGCGCACCAGGGCGACATCGTCTTCGCGACGTGGTTCACCTACGACGCGGCGGGCAAGCCGTGGTGGCTGGTCGCGGAGCTGCACAAGGACGCCTCGAAGGCCGGCGTCTACGCGGGCGCCGTGTCGACGGCGACCGGGGCGCCGTTCAACGCGCAGCCCTGGGACCCGAAGCAGAAGGTCGAGACCGTCGTCGGCAGCGCGACGCTCGCCTTCGCCGACAGCGACAGCGGGACGTTCAGCTACAGCGTCAACGGCGTCGCGCGGGCGTTGGCGATCACGCACCAGGCGTTCGGCCCGGTGCCGACGTGCACGTGGGGCGCGCAGGCGGACCTGCGGCAGGCGACCAACTACACCGACCTGTGGTGGGTCGCCAACGGCGCCGAGGCCGGCTGGGGCGTCAACTTCGCGCACCAGGGCGACGTCGTCTTCGCGACGTGGTTCACCTACGACGCGGCGGGCAAGCCCTGGTGGCTGATCGCCGAGGCGCGCCGCGACCCGGCGCGCGCCGGCGTCTACTCCGGCCCCGTGTCGACGGTCAGCGGCCCGCCGTTCAATTCGCAGCCCTGGGATCCGAACGCGAAGGTCGAGACGATCGTCGGCAGCGCGACGCTGACCTTCGCCAACGGCAACAGCGCGGCCTTCGCCTACAGCGTCAACGGCGTCGCGCAGACGAAGGCGATCGTCCGGCAGGTGTTCGCCGCGCCGGGCACGACCTGCAAGTAGCGCCCGCGCGCCGTCCGCCGCCGATGCCGCCCCGCCTCACTCCCGACGACCTCGACGGCATCGCGCGCGGCACGCTCGCGCATTACGACGCCAACGCCGAGGCGTTCTGGGCCGGCACCCGCGATCACGACGTGCGCCAGAACATCGAGGCGCTGCTCGAGCGCATCGAAGGCGCGCCGCCGTTCGCGATCCTCGACTTCGGCTGCGGCCCCGGGCGCGACCTCGCGGCGTTCACCGCGCTCGGCCACGCCGCCGTCGGGCTCGAGGGCTCGGCGCGGCTCGCCGCGCTCGCCCGCGCGCAACAGCGGCTGCGACGTCTGGGAGCAGGATTTCCTGCGGCTCGACCTGCCGCCCGGGCGCTTCGACGGCGTCTTCGCCAACGCGTCGCTGTTCCACGTGCCCGCGCAGGAACTGCCGCGCGTGCTCGCCGCGCTGCGCGCGACGCTCAAGGCCCGCGGCGTGCTGTTCTGCTCGAACCCGCGCGGGGGCAACGAAGAGGGCTGGAACCGCGGCCGCTACGGCGCCTATCACGACCTCGAGGCCTGGCGGGGATTCCTGTCGACGGCCGGATTCGTCGAGCTCGACCACTACTACCGGCCGCCGGGCCTGCCGCGCGAGCAGCAGCCGTGGCTCGCGACCGTGTGGCGCCGGACGTAGGCCGGTCGCGCCGGCCGGTCCCGCAACCCGGCCCCGCAGTCCAGCCGCGGGTTCAGTCCGCGGTTCAGTCCCGCAGTTCAGTCCGTCTGGTAGACGTACGGCGCCTGCGGGACGCGACCCTCGTCCATGTCGCGGCGGTCGGCGAGATCGACGGGTTCCTTGTCCCACCAGATCGCGCGGCTCTTCTTCTGCTCGGCGGCGAGCTGCGGCTTCTGCGCCATCAGCTCGCGCATGAACCGCGTGTGGTCGGATTCGTAGTGCCGCGCGGGCAGCATCAGGTCGGAGAGCTTCATGGCGTCGGGAGCGGTGGGCAGGAGGCGAATCCGCCATTTTACGGGCATTCCGGATTCCGGGTCGGGAGTGCCGCGACAGTGGCGCGAGGGAACCTCGCGTGCGCGCGGGGCGACGGTTGCCCGTGGCCGCGCCGCCCGCCGGGCGCGGCCATCGGCGGGAATTTCCAATTGACGATGAGAATCGTTTGCACTAGACTTGCCGCATCGTCAGGGATAGCCGAAAGTCGACCTGGGATTTCGGCGGGTACGCGATGCGTTGCAGCCAAAAGGGAGGTGCGACATGCAGAGTGGACGGGAAATCGGGGGCGGGATGGGCGGCTCGCGTCGCGTGGTTGCCTTCGCCTCGCGGCGGCGACGCTGTTCGCCGCCTGTATCCGTTCACGGCGGCGGCTGTCGCGCCCAACTACCAGGGCCTGTGGTGGAAGTCGCCGGCGGGCTCGGAGTCAGGCTGGGGCATCAACTTCGCCCACCAGGGCGACATCATCTTTGCCACCTGGTTCACCTACGACCTCGCCGGCAAGCCGTGGTGGCTGATCGCCGAGCTGCACGAGGGCGCGGCCGGCAGCTTCAGCGGTCCGGTGTCGACGGTGGCCGGCCCCGCCTACGACGCGAACCCGTTCGACTCGAAGCTTGTGACCGAGTCCCCGGCCGGCACGATGACGGCGACCTTCAGCGACGCGAAGAACGGCTCGATCACCTACACGGTGAACGGCGTGACGCAGACCAAGGCCATCGCGCCGCAGGAATTCGGGCCGCTGCCGACCTGCGCGTGGGGCGCGGAAGCCAACCTCGCCGCCGCAACCAACTACACCGACCTCTGGTGGAACCCCGCTGAAGCCGGCTGGGGGATCAACCTGACGCACCAGGGCGACATCGTCTTCGCGACCTGGTTCACCTACGACGGGGAAGGCAAGCCCTGGTGGCTGATCGCCGAGCTGCACAAGAGCGGCGCGGGCGTCTACACGGGCGGCGTGTCGACGGTGACCGGCCCGCCGTTCAGTGCAGTGCCGTTCGATCCGAGTCAGGTGCAGGAAGCCTCGGCGGGAACGGCAACGCTGAGCTTCGCCCACGGCAACAGTGCGACCCTCGCGTACACGGTGGCCGGGGCTTCGCAGTCCAAGGCCATCGAGCGGCAGGTCTTCCGCGCGCCCGGAACCGTGTGCCAGGCGGCAGGCGGCGCCGCCGGCACCGCCGAGGGCAGGTGGCGCGGGACGACGGCCGGCGGAAAGGTCGATCGACATCGTCGTGCTCGGGGACGGGTCCTACTACCTCGCCTACTTGAACGAATCTCGCGACCGGCATCGCCGGCGCCATCTACGGGCCGAGCACGTCCGCGAACGGGACCTTCACGGCGGGCTACAGCTACCACGTCATCTATCGCACCGTGCTCTGCCGGGCTCGACGAAGATCGCCGGCACCTACGTGCCGCAAGACGTCGCTGCAGCTGACAGATCGGCGAAGGGGCCTCGGCCGAAACGGTGACGGCCGACGTACGACACGACCTACGACCAGCCCGCGAGCCTGGCGGCGCTCGCCGGCAGCTGGAAGGGCACGCAGGGGCACAACTTGGACCGGTCCTCGATGACGGCGACGATCGACGCCAGCGGCAAGATCGTGATGACGGGCGGGTGCCCGTTCACCGGCAGCGCGGTTCCGCACGGCTCGACCGGCGTGTTCGACCTGACGATCAAGTCGGGCGGCGTCTGCCTCGGCGGCCCCGGCAAGACGGCGAAGGGCATCCTCATCGTCGACGGGGCCACCGGCCAGATTCTCGGCCTCGCGCCGTTCGAACGGCGACCTGCTGTTCATGGGCGCCGCGCGGCAATAGCGCCGCGTGCCGGGATCGCGCCGGTTCGCTAGCGCGGCGCGCCCCGATCCGCGCCGGCGCCCGCATCGGCCGTCCCGCCACGATCTCGAACCGGTACAGCCGGCATTCGATCGCGCCGTTGTAGAGCGGCGTGCGGCGCGAGGGCTTCAGGCCGATCAGCTTGGGCAGCCGGGTGTCGCCGGTGAACAGGCACGCGGTCCAGCCGGCGTAGCGCTGCTTCAGCGCGTCGCCGAGCTTCGGGTAGAACGTCTCCAGCATCGCGTCGCTGTCGAGCCGGACGCCGTAGGGCGGATTGGCGACGATGACGCCGGCGGGCGCCGGAGCGGGGCGCGCCAGCAGATCGGCCGCCTCGACGTGCACGAAGCCCGCGACGCCGGCGGTGGCGAGATTGCGCCGCGCGACGTCGACGACGCGCGGATCGACGTCGCTCGCGAAGATCAGCGGCGCATCGGGCGCCGGGCGCACGCGGTCGCGGGCGCGCTGGCGGATCCGCTGCCACGCGGGGCCGTCGTACCACGAGAGCTTCTGGAAGCCGAAGGTGCGGGCGAGGCCCGGCGCGCGGTCGGCGGCGATCAGCGCCGCCTCGATCGCGATCGTGCCGCTGCCGCACATCGGGTCGAGGAACGGCGTGCCGGGCGTCCAGCCCGACAGCAGGATGAGGCCGGCGGCGAGGTTCTCGCGCAGCGGGGCCGCATCGGCCTCGCGCCGGTAGCCGCGCTTGAACAGCGCCTCGCCCGACGTGTCGAGGTAGAGCGTGCCCTCGCGCTCGGTCAGGAACGCGTGCACGCGCACGTCCGGGCGCTCCTTCTCGACCGACGGGCGGATGCCCGACACCGCGCGGAAGCGGTCGCAGACGGCGTCCTTGACCCGGAGCGTCGCGAACTCGAGGCTCTGGAGCGGCGAGCGCGTGCCGGTGACGTCGACCCGCAGCGTGCGGTCGACGTGGAACAGGCGCTCCCACTGCACCTTGTTCGCCAGCGCGTAGAGCTCGTCCTCGCTGCGGCAGCGCCCGTGCGCGACGCGCCACAGGATCCGGCTCGCGAGCCGCGACTCGAGGTTCGCGTGGTAGGCGAGCTCGAGCTCGCCGGAGAATCCCACGCCGCCGTCGGTCGGCGTCACGTACTGCGCGCCCAGGGCCGTCACCTCCGCGGCGAGCCCGGCCTCCAGCCCGCGCGGGCACGTTGCGAAAAAGGCCTCGGCCATCGTTGCCTCCTACTTCAGCAGCCGGCGCCGCGTCAGCACCAGCGCGACGTAGTACGCGGCGACGGCGTAGGCGAGGAGGACCGCGATGTGCACGGGGATCAGCGTCGGCACGTTGCCGAGCAGCAGCGGCCGCGCGATGTCGATCGCGTGCTTGAGCGGCAGCAGCTCCGCGGCGGCGGCGAGCGCCGCGGGCATCTGGTCGACCGGGAAGAACACGCCCGACAGCAGCAGCATCGGCGTCAGCACCAGCGTGAAGAAGTAGGTGAAGAAGTCGTAGCCGGGCGCGAGCGCGTTCATCACGAGGCCGAACGCGCCGAAGGTGAGGCCGATCAGGAAGCCGAGCGGCAGCACGAACACCGCGAGCCACGAGTGCCCGAAGCCCAGCAGCATGATGACGGCGAGGATCGCCGTCGTCGAGACGACGGCCTTGGACGCCGCCCACACCCACTCGGCGAACACGACGTCGTCGAGCGACACCGGCGCGTTGATGATCGCGTCCCAGGTCCGCTGCATCTGCATCCGCGAGAACGCCGAGTACATCGCCTCGAAGCTCGACGTGAACATCGCGCTCTGGCAGACCATGCCGGTGCCGATGAAGGCGATGTACTTCATGCCGCCCACCTCGGGCACGAAGCTGCCGATGCCGTAGCCCAGCGCCAGCATGTACAGCAGCGGGTCGGCGATGTTGCCGAGCACGCTGGCGATCGCGAGCTTGCGCCAGACGAGGAGGTTGCGGCGCCAGACGGGGATGAAGCGCAGCGACAGCTCGGGCGGGCGGAGATGCGCGGCTCATCGTCGCGGGCAGGCGTCCCGGCCGGGCCGCCCCAACGGGACGGACCTGGGTCTCCCTCGGGGGGACGCGAACGGAGTGAGTCAAGGGCGCCGCTTTTCAGTCGCGCAGCTCGCGGCCGGTGAGCTTGATGAACAGGTCCTCGAGGTTCGCGGGACGGTGCAGGTAGCGCAGGCCCGGCGACTCGGCCAGCGCCGCGAGCAGCGGCTTCGGATCGCGCGCGTAGCAGAACGCGGTCTCGCCCGCCAATTCGAGGCGGGTCGCGAGCGCGCGGCCGCGGGCCTCGCCCCAGGCCTTCGCCTCGTCGCCGAAGACCTCGATCACCTCCGGCTCCACGTGCGCGTCGATCAGCGCGCGCGGCGTGTCCGACGCGATCAGCGTGCCGTGGTCGATGACGGCGAGGCGGGTCGCGAGCCGCTCGGCCTCGTCCATGAAGTGCGTCGTCAGCAGGATCGTCTTGCCCTGCGACAGCAGCTGCCGCAGGCCGTCCCAGATCAGGTGCCGCGCCTGCGGATCGAGGCCGGTCGTCGGCTCGTCGAGCACCAGCAGGTCGGGGTCGTTGACCAGCGCGCGGGCGAGCGTGAGCCGCCGCTTCATGCCGCCCGACAGCGTCCGGATGCCGGCGTCGCCCTTGGCGGCGAGGCCGGCGAACTCGAGCAGCTTCGGGATGCGCGCCGACAGCGTCGCGGTCGCGATGCCGAAATAGCGGCCGTAGACGAGGAGGTTCTCGGTGACGGTGAAGTCCGGGTCGAGGTTGTCCATCTGCGGGACGACGCCGACGCGGATGCGCGCCTTGCGCGCCGCCTGCGGCACCGGCTCGCCGCAGAGCTCGATCGTGCCGCCGTCGGGATCGATGAGGCCGAGGCAGCAGCGCAGCGTCGTCGTCTTGCCCGCGCCGTTGGGCCCGAGCAGCCCGAAGCACTCGCCGCGCCGGATCGAGAAGTCGAGGCCGCGGACGACCTCGTTGCCGCCGTAGGACTTGCGCAGGCCCTCGACGCGCAGGACGACGTCGTTCATCGTCGCGTTCATGCGCCCGGCATGACCGGATGACGATGCCCGGGGCGCCACATTCCGGAGATCACGTGCTGCAGCTGCGGCAGCCGGCCGTGGAAGAAGTGGCCGCAGCCGGGGAACACGACGACCGGCAGCGACTGCGGCCGCGCCCAGGCGAACACGTCGGCGAGCGGCACGACGTCGTCCTCCTCGCCGTGGATCACGACCGTGTCGGCCGGGACGGCTCCCAGCTCGAAGCGGCCGACCGCCGGCCCGACCAGCACCAGCCGCTCGCAGGCCACGCGCGTCGAAACGCGCGTCTGCACGTACGAGCCGAACGAGAACCCGGCGAGCACGACCGGCAGGCCCGCGCCGAAGCGCGCACTGGCGTGCGCGAGCGCGGCGAGCGCGTCGTCGGTCTCGCCGATGCCGTGGTCGAAGCTGCCCGCGCTCGCGCCGACGCCGCGGAAGTTGAAGCGCACGCTCGCGTAGCCCAGCGCGAAGAACGTCTTCGCCAGCGTCTGCGCGACCTTGTTGTCGAGCGTGCCGCCCTGCAGCGGGTGCGGGTGCGCGACGAGCGCGATGCCGCGCAGGCCGATCGGCGCCGCCGCCGGCACGCCGGCCGCGGCGTGCGGGGCGTTGACGACGAGCTCGAGGGCCCCGGCCGGCCCGTCGATCGTCAGCCGCTCGGAGGTCCGCGGCGTCAAATCTTCAGCCGCTCGACGACCTCGCCGCCGACGAGATGCCGGTCGACGATCTCGTCGATGTCGGTGCGGTCGACGTACGTGTACCAGACCGCCTCGGGATAGACGACGAGCACCGGGCCCTCTTCGCAGCGGTCGAGGCAGCCGGCGCGGTTGATCCGGACCTTGCCCGCCCCGGAGAGGCCGAGCGCCTTGATCCGCTCCTTCGCGTACTTGTGCAGGTCGGAAGCGCCGAGCTCGTTGCAGCACTTCTCCGGCGCCTCGCGCTGGTTGCAGCAGAAGAAGACGTGGCGCTGGTAGTAGCTCATCGTGGGTGCCGGGCGACGGAACGGCGGGCTGCTCGGGGCGACAGGCCGCGGCTGCTCGCGGGAGCGGCGGCGCGAGGCGATTATAGCGGACCGCCGCCGTCGCTCCGCCGGGCGAGCGCATCGCCTCCGATATAATCAAGGACTTGCCGCACCGTTCCCGCCCGTTCCCGCGACTTCCCCCGCCCCGCCCTTGAAGCTCTACCGCCGCCTGTTGAGCTACGTGCGCCCGTACAAGGCGCTGTTCCTGTTCGCGGTGCTCGGGATGGTGCTGGTCGCGTCGACCGACGTGATGATGCTGCGGATCGTCCAGCCGCTGCTCAACAACCTCGGCAGCGCCGACGCCGAGTCGACCAAGTACCTGCCGCTGATGGTCGTCGGCGTGTTCGTGCTGCGGGGCATCGGCAGCTACATCAGCGAGTACGGCCTCGCCTGGATCGGCGCGCGCGTCGTGTACGACCTGCGCTGCGAGGCCTCCGACCACCTGCTGCGCATGCCCACGCCGTTCTACGACGCGAGCTCGGCCGGCCACCTGCTGTCGAAGATCACGTTCGACGCGCAGCAGGTCGCGTCGGCGGCGTCCGAGGCGATCACCGCCGGCATCCGCAACACGCTGACGATCTGCTTCATGCTCGCCTACCTGCTGTACATGAACTGGGCGCTGACGCTGATCGCGTTCGCCGCGTTCCCGCTGGTCGGCATCACGATCAAGAAGATCAACAAGCGGCTGAAGCGGGTCAGCATCCTCGTCCAGGAGCGCACCGGCGGGCTCACGCACACGCTGGAGGAGGCGATCGGCGCGCACCGCGTGGTCAAGGTGTTCGGCGGCGAGGCCTTCGAGAGCGCGCGGCTGTCCGCCGCCGCCGACAGGCTGCGCGTCGCGATGAACAAGCAGGCGGCGGCCGCGGCGCTCGGCACGCCGATCAACCAGATCATCGTGTCGGCCGCGGTCGGCGCGATCCTGTGGATCGCCGCGGGCATGGCGACCAAGGGCGAGTACGGCGCCGGCGACTTCGTCACCTACATCTTCGCGCTGCTGCACCTCCTCAACCAGCTGAAGACGCTGGGCAACGTCACCGGCGTCATCCAGCGCGGCCTGACCGCGGCCGAGAGCGTGTTCGCGCTGATCGACGAGGCGCCGGAAGCCGACACCGGCAGCGTGACGCTGGAGCGGGCGCAGGGCGCGATCCGCTTCGAGCACGTGACCAAGCGCTATGCGGAGAACGGGAACCTGGCGCTCGACGACGTCTCGCTCGACATCGCGCCCGGCGAATCGATCGCGCTGGTCGGGCCGTCGGGCGGCGGCAAGACGACGCTCGTCAACCTGATCCCGCGGTTCTACCAGCCGACCGCCGGCCGCGTGCGCCTCGACGGCCACGACCTCGCCGCGATCAGGATCGCGGACCTGCGCCGGCAGATCTCGCTGGTGTCGCAGGAGATCGTGCTGTTCAACGACACGATCGCCGCCAACATCGCGTACGGGACGATGGCCGGCGCGCCGCGCGAGGCGATCGAGCGCGCGGCCGAGGCGGCCAACGCGCTCGAATTCATCCGCGCGCAGCCCCACGGCTTCGACACCGTCGTCGGCGAGCGCGGCATCCGGCTGTCGGGCGGGCAGCGGCAGCGCATCGCCATCGCCCGCGCGATCCTCAAGGACGCGCCGATCCTGATCCTCGACGAGGCGACCTCGGCGCTCGACACCGAGTCCGAGCGCCTGATCCAGACGGCGCTCGACCACCTGATGCGCGGCCGCACGACGATCGTCATCGCGCACCGGCTGTCGACGATCGAGCACTGCGACCGCATCGTCGTGCTCGACCAGGGACGCATCGCCGAGCAGGGGACGCACGCGAGCCTGCTCGCGCAGCAGGGGATCTACGCGCGGCTCGCCGCGCACCAGTTCCGCGACGAGTGAAGATCCTCGTCGTCAAGCGCGACAAGATCGGCGACCTCCTGCTGACCACGCCGTTCATCGCGCACCTCGCGCGCGCGCTGCCGCAGGCCGCGATCCACGTGCTGGCGAACGACTACAACGCGTTCGTCGTCGCCGGCAACCGCGACGTCGCGCGCACCTGGGTCTATCGCCGCACGCGGCACGCCGGAGGGGTGCGCATCGGGGCCGCGCTGGGGCAGGTCCGCCAGTTCTTCGCGCTGCGCGCCGAGCGCTTCGACGTCGCGATCGCCGCCGGCGGCGAGGAGTCGCCGCGGGCGATCCGGCGCGCGCTCGCGGTCGGGAGCGCGGCGGACGATCGCGTACGCGGCCTCGCCGCACGGCTACGGCGCGCGCCTCACCGATCCCCTGCCGCCGCCGGCGGCCGGGCACGAGGTCGAGCGGATCTTCGGACTGGCGGCGCCGCTCGGCGTCGCGCCGCCGGCGGTCCCGCCGCTGCCGCGGTTCGAGCCGCCGCCCGCGTGGCTCGACGCGGCGCGCGCCTGGCTCGCCGCCGCGGGAATCGCGCCCGGCGGCTACGTCGTCGTCGGCCTGTCGGCGCGCGACGCGCCGAAGGTGCCGACGGTCGAGCAGGTGCTGCGCTGGGCGGCGCGCCTCGAGCGCGACCACGGCCTCGCGACGCTGCTGCAGTTCACGCCGGGCGACGCCGGCAACGCGCTGTACCCGGGCAGCGAGGCGCTGGCGCGGCAGGTCCTCGAGCGCGCGCCGGCGCGCCTCCTCGGGATGCCCGACGGGCTGCCGGCGGCGATCGGCCTCATCCATCTCGCGCGGACGTCGATCCTGCCCGACAGCGGCCTGATGCACTTCGCCGCGGCGAGCCCCGGCGGCGTCGTCGGGCTCTTCGCCGACTGCGCGCGGCTCGCCGCGCCGGCGCGCTGGGGCCCGCGCGGCGCGCGCGCCGTCACGCTGGAAGCGCCGCGGGCGGTCGCCGACCTCGACGACGAGGCGGTGTTCGCGGCGCTGGCGCCGCGGCTCTAGATCAGCCAGATCGCCGCGACAATGCCGCCGATCAGCGCCCACTTGAGCGCGTAGTAGACGAACCGGCTCCTCTCCTTGATGCGCTTGAAGAAGAGCCGCGCGCGGTAGGCGTGGCGGAAGATGCGGTTGAGCAGGCCGATCTTCTCGCCGGGCAGGTTCTCGGTCTGCGCGGCGCGCATCACCGCCGTGCGCACCGCGTGGTTGAGCCACGCGACGGGCCGCGGCGCGAGCGGCCGCTCGATGTCGCAGAACAGGATCAGCCGCGAGACATCGGTCGCGTTCTCCGCGTGGTGGACGTAGGTCTCGTCGAACAGCACCGCCTCGCCGTCCTTCCAGTGGTAGGGCACGCCGTCGACGATGATCCGGCAGGCGGGATCGTTGGGCGTCACGAGCCCCAGGTGGCAGCGGATCGAGCCCGCGTACGGGTCGCGGTGCGCGCCGATCTTCCCGCCCGGCGGCAGCACGGCGAACATCGCGGCGCTGATCGACGGGATCGACTCGATCAGCGCGACCGTCTTCGGGCACAGCTCTACCGCCGACGGCGGCGGGGCGTCGTACCACTTCAGGTAGAAGCGCGTGTAGCCGCCCTTGAAGAACGAGTGGAAGCCGATGTCGATGTGGTCGCGCGGCGCGCGGATGTAGCCCTCGTCGAGCAGCGCCAGCGCCTCGGCGCGGATCGTCTGCCACTCTCCGGTCAGCCGGGCGATCTCCGGGAACGACGCGGCGTCGAGGTACGGCGTCGTCGGCACGCGCGAGCACGCGTACATCAGCACGTTGTACGGCGCCAGCAGCGTCGAGTGGTCGGTCAGCTGGCGCAGGAAGCGATGCCGGACGTGCCCGCGGAAGTGCACGTACAGCGCCGAGGCGACGAACAGTAGAGCAGGACGAGCTTCGGCGAGAAGAGGCTCGCGAGCACGGCTCATGCGCGCCGCCTCCGCCGGGCCGCGGCGTGCTTCCAGCGCCGGTGCACCCAGTACCACTGCTCGGGATGGCGGACGACGAGGCGCTCCAGCTCCCGGTTGTAGGCGAGCGTGTTGCGCCGGATCGCCTCGGTCGTGTTCTCGCACTCGATGACGCCGAGCGGCGCCTCGAAGCGCAGCACGTGCGTGCCGTCGGGCTCGCGCCAGGCGGCGGCCGGCAGCACCGGCGCGCCGGTCGCGAGCGCGATGATCGCGAGGCTCTTGAACGTCCACGCCGGCTGCCCGAAGAAGTCGACCTCGATGCCGTCCGGCGGCCCCGCGTGCTGGTCGAACGGGAACACGATCACGTCCCCCCGCTCGAGCGCCTCCAGCATGGCGTCGAGCGAGCCGCGCTTGGGAAAGACGCCGAAGCCCGCCTGGTTGAAGCGGCGCGTGACCAGGCGGTCGAGCCACTGCGGCTTCACCGCCCGGCGCACGAAGTGGAACCTGCCGCGCATCTCGGGAAACTGGCCGATCGCCGCCGTCGTCGACACCTCCCAGTTGCCGAAGTGGCCGGTCAGCACGATGATGCCCTTGCCCTGCGCCTGCGCGGCGATGAACGCGTCGAGGTTCTCGACCCGCGTCAGCGCGAGCTTCTGCTGCGCCGACATCCACCGGAAGCGGATGAACTCGCGGACGAGCCGCCACAGGTGCGAATAGTGCGCGGCGGCGAGGCCCTCGATCTCGGCCGCCGTCGCCGTCTCGCCGAACACGCGCGTCAGGTTGCCGACGACGACGTCGCGCCGCAGCGGCAGGAAGCGGTAGATGAAGCGTCCGTCGGCGGGCACGTCGAGCGGCGCGGCCTCGGCCAGCGCGACGGCCGAGGCGCTCGCGCGGTCGTGCGTCAGCGACAGCCGGATGCGCGCGATCCGGTGCCGGCCGAGCACGCGCTCGGCGTTGGCGTTGGGCACGACCTGCGGCGCGCCGTAGTTGTCGCGGGCGACCGAGAAGTCGGTCGGCTCCAGCGCGCCCAGCGCCACCTCGCGCGGGAAGAGCTTGGCGCAGGCCTCCTTGGCGGCGAAGCGCGCGGCGAGGCTGGCGGCGCGCCCGGGGCCCTCGCCGGCGTCGGCCAGCTCCTGCGCGGAAAAGAACCCGGCGAGGCCTTCCGGCGGCGTTTCGGCGAGCAGCCGCTCGATCCGCGCGATCTCGACGCTGTCGATGCCGCAGCGGGACGAGGCATCGGTGCCGGCCATCGTGCGACCGTGGCGAAGGAGCTACGCCGCGCGGACCAGCAGCGCGGCGTTGGTCGCCGCGAAGCCGCGGCAGAGGATCAGGGCGACGTCGCTCCGGGGCGTCTGGTGCTGCGCGGACAGCGGGAGGCCCGCGCAATCGGGATCGATGGTCTCGAGCGGGCGGATGCCCGGCACGATCCGCTGGCGCAGCGCGGACAGCGCCAGCACGAGCTCGACGATGCCGGCGGCGGAGATCAGGTGACCGATCGCCCACTTGAACGCGGTGATCGGCGGCGCCGCGGTGCCGAACACCGTGCGGATCGCCGCGGCCTCCGAGGCGTCGGAGGCGCGCGTGCCGTTGCCGTGCGCGACGATCATGCCGACGTCGGCGGGCGAGAGCCCCGCGTCGGCGAGCGCGGCGCGGATCGCGCGCGCGAGGCCGTCGCCGTCCTCGCGCACGGCGAGGAGGCCGAGCCCTTCCGACGCGTAGCCCGAACCCAGCACTTCGCCCAGCACCGCCGCGTTGCGGGCGGCGGCCGAGGCCTCGGTCTCGAGCATCAGCGCGCCCGCGCCTTCGCCGAACAGGCTGCCGTCGCGCGCGGCGTCGAAGGGTCTGAGCGCGCCGGCGGAGACGAGCCCGAGCCGCGAGTAGAACAGCACCATCTGCGGCTCGATCGGCGTGTCGTGGCCGACGGCCACACCCCGGTCGGCTTCACCGGTGCGCAGCGCCTGGAACGTCTCGATGACCGCGAGCGAGCCGCTGCAGCTGTGGTTGGTGATGCAGGCGTTCGCCCCCTTCAGGCCGTACTTGATGGCGACGTGCCCGAGCACGTTGTTGGGCAGCGAGCGCAGCAGCCACATCGGGTTGACGGTGTTGGCGAGCTCGCGCCCGTACGCGTTCATGTCGCCGTTGGCGACGGTCAGCAGCGGGAAGAAGTCGTACTGGTTCTCGTAGTTGCCGCTGCCCGAGCCGACCCACACGCCGGTGCGGTCGGAGAACGTCGCCGCGGCGTCGGCGTCGAGCGCGTCGCGGTAGGGCAGCAGGCCCGCGCCGTCGATCGCGCGTCCGGCCGCGTACAGGCCGAAGAGGTCGGTGCGCCGGATCAGCTTGTGCAGCTTGCGGTCCTCGACCATCTCGCGCGCGTTGAAGTTCGCGACCTCGGCCGCCACCTTCGTCGGCCAGCCGGCCGGGTCCCACTGCCCGATGTCGTGGATCGCCGAGCGGCCCTCGCAGACGGCGTCGAAGATCGCGTCGGGTTCCTTGCCCGCGCCGCAGACGGCGCCGGTTCCGGTGATGACGATTCGGCTCATGACGGTCCTGGCTCCGGCGTCAGGCGCGCACCGCGCCGGCGCCGTCGACTTCGTCCGGATGGCGCAGCACGACGCAGCTGTTCGAGCCGCCGAAGCCGTACGAGTTCGACATCGCGACGCGGATCTTCTGCCGCCGCGGCGTCCCGGTGACGAGGTTGAGGTTGCAGTCCGGGTCGCGCTCGGTGAGGTTCGCGTTGATCGGCATCTCGCCCTTGGCGATCGCCAGCGCGCAGACGGCGGCCTCGACCGCGCCGGCGGCGGCGATCAGGTGCCCCATCGTGCTCTTGGTCGAGCTCACGCTGACGCGGTCGACCTCGGCGCCGAACACCGCGCGCGTGGCCGCGGTCTCGCTGCGGTCGTTCATCGGCGTCGACGTGCCGTGCGCGTTGATGTAGTCGACGTCGGCCGGCGTCGCGCCGGCATCGGCGAGCGCCTGGCGCATCGCCTGGATCGGGCCGTCGCCGTCGGGCGGCGAATCGGTGATCCGGTACGAGGACAGCGAATTGCCGTCGCCGGCGAGCTCGGCGTAGATGCGCGCGCCGCGCGCGCGCGCCGACTCCCACTCCTCCAGCACCAGCATGCCCGCGCCTTCGCCGAGCAGGAAGCCGTTGCGCGTCGCGTCGAACGGCCGGCTGGCGCGCTGCGGCGTGTCGTTGTCGGGCGAGACCGCGGACAGCAGGCAGAAGCCCGACAGCCCGATCGGGCTGATCATCGAATCGAAGCCGCCGGCGAGCACGCGGTCGGCGACGCCGCGGCGGATCAGCTTCAGCGCCGTGCCGACCGCCTGCCCGCCCGACGCGCAGGCGGTGTGCACCGACGTCGCGTAGCCCTGGATGTCGTAGCGGCGCACCAGCAGCGACAGCCCGGAGATGCAGGTCGTCCGGCAGAACGCCAGCGGATCGTTGGCGCGCTCGTCGGAGAGGAGGCGCGACGGGTCGAGCGCATCGTCGACGACCGAGTGGCCGTGGATCGCCGCGACGTCGTTGAAGTCGACGCTCATCATGCCGGCGCCGACCGCGCAGCCCCAGCGCGTCGCGTCGG
Source organism: uncultured beta proteobacterium (assembly GCA_963832705.1). GTDB lineage: Bacteria > Pseudomonadota > Gammaproteobacteria > Burkholderiales > Casimicrobiaceae > CAIWHR01. The sequence continues at coordinate 462,266 of CAWHVP010000009.1, forward strand.
CGGCGGTCGGGCGGATGCCGGCGTCGCGGAACGCCTGCTCGGCGGCGACCAGCGCGAAGCGGTGCGAGCGGCTCGCGAACTTGAGGAGCTTGCGGTCCTCGATCACGTCGTCGCTGAAGTCCTTCACCTCGGCGGCGATGCGCGTGGTGAAGCCCGAGGCGTCGAACACCGTGATCGGCGCGCCGCCGCTGCGGCCTTCGAGCAGCGCGCTCCAGGTCGTGGCGACGTCGTTGCCGACGGGGGTGACGAGGCCGATGCCGGTGACGGCGACGCGGCGTTCGTTCGCTGTTCATGCGACCCCCCGTCGGTTCGACTTCCAGCCGCGCGGTCGCGACCGACTTGCCGCCGGCCTGCGTGGCCAGCATGATCCGCGCGGCGCCGCCCCCGAGCGGCACCCGCTGCGCGGTCACCTCGAGCACCGCGCCCGGCGCGGTGAACGAGCGCACCTTGACGTGCGTCATCCGCACCGGCACGGGCCGGGTGCCGGCCGGAAGGTCGGGCGCCTGCCCCGCGAGCTCGAGCGCGATGCCGATCTCGGCGTCGAGCAGCAGCGTGGCCGGGAACACCGGGCGGCGCGGGAAATGGTCGGCGAAGAACGGCGCGCTCGCGGGCACGTGCAGCGTCGCCGCGAGGCTCTCGCCGGGGACGCCGTCGCCGCGCACGACCTCGAGCTGCGGCACGCCGCGGAAGCGTCCGGGCGCGGCGCCCGCGCCGCGCAGCAGCGCGAAGGCGCTCGGCCATCGCCTCGGGCGAGTCGAACTCCGCGACCGGCAGCATCGGGCCGAGGCAGTCGACGAGCTCGATGACGAGCGCGCCGCCGCAGGTCGCGCGGCCCGAGTAGGCGACCGCGTCGTCGTCGCAGGCGTCGATGTCGACCGCGAGCTCCAGCAGCGAGCCCGGCGCCACGTCGCGATGGAAGCGCGTCTCGGACGGCGAGCGCCGCGACCGGCCGGCCGCGGAACGCGATGTGCTCCATCGACACCCACGCCGCGAGCTGCCCGACCGCCTCGGCGACGAGGCAGGCGGGGAACGCCGCGAGCTCCGCCGGCACCGCGTACAGGCCGCGCGCGCGGACCCCCGGGACGAACTCGGTGATCCGGTCGACGAACGAGAACGCGGCGAAGTGATCCGACATCGGGACGAGGGCGCTGCGGCGGGTCAGCGGCGGCCAGGTCTCCCGCCGGGCCGCCCCAAGGGAGACCTCGCGCCCCCTCGGGGGCAGCGAACGAACGTGACGTGGGGGCCCATCAACCGGCCTCGCGCTGGGCGGTGATCACGAGCTTGCAGAACGTCTCCGGCGTGAACAGCCGCGGGATGTCCTTGACCTTCATCGGCGTCTTGAAGCGCTCGGCCGGGACCTCCGACAGGTAGCGACTTCAGCTGCGCGAGGCCGGTGTCGGTCACGATGCCCTTCTGCTCGAACTCGGCTTCCGACAGCGTGCCGCGCGCGTTCTCGACGATCTTGCCGCGCGGGATCTTGATCTTGAACGCCCGCTCCAGCCGGAAGACCATGTCGAGGAAGTCGATCGACTCGGCGTCGAGGCCCTCGATCAGCGACACGTCGAGCTTGATGTCCTCGACGTCGCAGCCGAGCGCGTCGGCCATCGTCTCGGCGACGGTCGGGAAGACCGCCATGATTTCGTCCTTGGTGATTTCGGTTTGCGCCATCTCTTCACTCCATTTTGAAGCCGCCATCGACACTGAACACCTGTCCGGTCACGTAGCCCGCCATGGCCGACGCGAGGAACCAGACCGCGTACGCGATCTCCTCGGGCCTGCCGTAGCGGCGGAGCAGGATCTTCTTCAGCACTTCGTCGCCGGACTGCTCGCGCACGTCGGCGGACATCTCGGTCTCGATCACGCCGGGCGCGACCGCGTTGACGCGGATCTTGCGCGGGGCGAGCTCGACGGCGAGCGCCCTGGTGAACGCGTTGATCGCGCCCTTGCTCGCCGCGTAGTTGGTCTGGCCGCGGCCGCCCTTGTCGCCGGAGACGCTGGACAGGTTGACGATCGTGCCCGCGCGCTGCGACGTCATGTAGCGGACGACGGCGCGGGTGACGTTGAACACGCCGGTCACGTTGGTGTCGAGCACCGCGGCGACGTCGTCGTCCTCGAACGCCGCCAGCGGGTTGTCGCGGGTGACGCCGGCGTTGTTGACCAGGATGTCGATGCGTCCGGTGCGCTCGGCGACCGCGTCGACCGCCGCGGCGCAGGCCGCGGAGTCGCGGATGTCGACCTGCAGCGCGCCGACCGCCTCGCCGCGCGCCTTCGCCGCCGCGACGACCTCGTCGGCGGCCGCCGCGTTGTCGCGGTAGAAGAACGTCACGTCGGCGCCGTCGGCGGCGAGGATCTCGACGATCGCGCGGCCGATGCCGCGGCTGCCGCCGGTGACGATCGCGGTCTTGCCGCGGATGCCCGATTCGATCGGCATGGTCACGTTGGCCTCGCGGCGACGCTAGCCCGAGATCGCGAAGCCGCCGTCGACGACCAGCGTGTGGCCGTTGATCATGCTCGGCTTCGGGCAGGCAGAGCAGGTAGACGGCGCCGGCGACGTCGTCGGGGGTCAGCACCGGCCCGGCCGGGGCGCGCGCGGCGTAGCCGGCCAGCAGCTGGTCGCGGTTCGGGAAGTAGGCGAGCGCGTCGGTGTCGACGACGCCGGCGGAGACGATGTTGACGCGGATGCCCTGCGGTCCCAGCTCCTGCGCCAGCGCCCGGGCGAGCGCCTCCAGCGCCGCCTTGGACGCGCCGATGAAGCCGTAGTCGGGCATCGCCCGCGACGCGCCGAGGCTGGAGAGCCCGATGATCCGCCCGCCGTCCTTCATCAGCGGCAGCGCGCGCTGCGCGAGCAGGTTGAGCGCCAGCGCGTTGGTCTCCATGCACCAGCGCCAGTGCTTCAGGGTCATCTCGATCGTCGGCTTCAGCACGCCGGAGGCGGCGTTGCTGACGACGATGTCGACGCGGTCGAAGTGCCTGCGGAACTCGGCGAAGAGCTCGTCGACGCTGTCGGGCACGCCGACGCTCGCCTGGATCGCGACCGCCCGGCGGCCGAGCCCGCGGATTTCCGCGCACAGCGCCTCGGCTTCCTCGCCGCTGTTGTAGTAGTTGACCGCGACGTCGCAGCCTTCGGCGGCGAGCTTGCGCGCGATGGCGCGGCCGATGCCGCGGGCGGCTCCGGTCACGAGCGCAACTTTTCCGGCGAGGGGGGGGTCATCGTGGGGCTGGGATTTCCGTTGGGCTGCGTTGCGCGCGGCATGGGGTTCCCGGGCCGGCGGGTTCCGGCGGGAAACTCGCTATTTTAACCCGATCGTCACCCGCCGCCGAGCGCTGCCCGGTGCGCCCGGATCAGCTGCTGCGCCTCGAGGCACCAGTGCCGGCGCACGCTGAACCAGACGTCGGCCGCCCAGAGCACGCTGCGGCCCTCCGCCTCGAGCGGCACCGGCCCCTTGGCGGCGGCCGGCGTGTAGGCCTCGATCCAGCCGCGCACCTGCCGGGTCGGCCGGAAAGTCGGAGGACACCGGGAACACGACGTGGTTGTAGCGTCGACCGGCAGCTCGACGTTGCGCACGCGGGCGCGGCCGGCGGCGCGGAACTCGCCGTCCGGCGACACGCCGTCGGTCCAGGCCCAGGTGTCGAAGACGATCGAATAGCCGGTGAACTCCTCGACGGTGTCGGGGACCGTGTGCACGTTGCCGATCATGCTCCACTGGTTGGGGAGCATCAGCGCCGCCCCGCCGGCGGCCGCGGCCGAGGCGTAGGAGAGCGTCAGCCCCCGCACCGGGCGCTCCTGCCCGGTCAGCGGATCCTCGATCGTCGTCCGGCCGTCCGCCGCGTCGGTCAGCGGGTTCCAGACGCTGACGCGGTCGCCGTAGGCGCCGTCCAGCTCGCGCAGCACCTTGACCACCTGGATGCCGCCCTGGCTGTGGCCGATCAGCATCGGCGTCATGCCGTCGTGCTCGTAGGCCCAGGCGGCGAAGCCGGCGATCTGCGCGGAGTCCTCGTACGGGCTGTGCGACCAGCGCCCGTCGCCCGGGTGCCGGATCCGCGCCTCCGGATAGCCCATGCCGGTCAGGAACTCGGCCGAACGACTCCATGAACAGGTGGACCGGATAGATGCCGCCGTGCACCAGGATGATCCGCGGCACCGGTCCCTTGGCGAGCGTGTTCCGCACGTCGTCCGGCGGTGATGCGGTCGGGATCGAGCGCGAGGATGCGGTCCTCCAGCGCGCGGTCGAGCTTCAGCGCCGCGACGACGGCCGCGCCGGCCGGCGTCGGGGCCGGCGCGGCGGCGTGGCGCAGCCGCCGGCGAAAAGCAGGCAGAGGGATGGCGGTGGCGAGGGCGAGTTGCCGGATCCGTGCGTTTCATCAGGACAGGCGGGCGATGCCGTTCAGGATCGACGCGGATATTCTAGCGACATCGTCGCCGGTGAACGCCGCGGGGCGATAGCTGATGCCGAGCACGATGGCGCCGCCGGCCGTCGTGACCGCGACGGCCATCGGCGCGAGCGGGCCGGTGGGGATGGCGCGCACGTAGGCGGGCGCGCCGTCGCGCACGCCGGCCGCTCCCGCGGAGGCCCGCCACAGCGCGTCGACGTTGAGCGCGCTGGTGCCGGCCCAGACCGGGTAGGCCTTGCCGTGGAAATGGGCGCGCCGCCGCGGCGACAGCCAGCGCCAGAACATCCCGCTCCCGCCCATCGCCAGCAGCGTCTGCAGGTACAGCTTCTCGCGCTTGATCCTTGCCGTGTCGGCGCGGACGTCGCGGGCGAGCGCCTCGAGGCCGATGCCGGCCGGAACCGGGTGCGCAACGAGGAACGAGCTCAGGAACTGGCCGAAGGCGCCGCGGGCCGCCTCGCCGCAGTCGCCGCGGATGTTGACGATCGACGCGACGGCGAGCCGGTTGCGCCGGGGCTCGGCGCGCCGGGCCTCGGTGAACGGGGCGAGCGCCTGCAGCAGCAGCGCCAGCACGAGGTCGTTCAGCGTGACGCCCCAGGCCTTCGCCGTCCGCCGCAGCGCCTCCACGCCGGCGGGCTCGATGCGGACGTGGGTGAACGCGTTGTACGTGCCGCCGCCGTGCGGATACCGCGGCCGGAACGCGCGCCGGAAGCTGTCGGCGATCGCCGGGACCCGGCGCAGCCCCAGGATCACGGCCGCGAGCTGCCGCCGGAAGAGGTGCCCGTAGGTCGGCGGATAGCGGTCGATCGCCGGCGCGCGGGGCGCCGGCGTCCTGCCGCCGGCGGCCCCGGCGTAGCGCTCGACGATCGTCTTCAGCAGCGCGACGATCGAATCGCCGGCGGCGATGAAGTGATCGTAGGAGAGGCCGAGGTCGAACGTCCCGCCGTAGTCGAAGGCGAAGAAGCGGAACGCGTCGATCGCGCCGTCGCGGGGAAACCGGGCGTTGAGCTGGCGCTCGATCTCCGCGTCCACCGCGCGCGCCGGATCGGCGCCGGGTGCGATGGGCACGACGCCGACCGGGCTCCGCGCGGGGCCGCCGGCCCACTCGTAGCGCCGATGGCCGGCGTCGAGCGCGAGCCCGGTGAGGCCGCTTTCGGCGAGCACGCCGTCGATCGCCTGCTGCAGCGCCGCGCCGTCGAGCGGCTTCGCGACGCGGACCACGTGCACGGCGTTGTACGGGTGCAGCTCCCGCCAGCGCAGCATCGCCACCTGGAACAGGTTCAGGCGGCCCCTCATCGCGGCGCCCGCGCGAGGTGCTCGCGGACCAGCTGCTGCGCGGCGAGGCACCAGGCGCGGCGCACGCTGTACCAGATGTCGGCCGCGTGCAGCAGGTTGGTCGTGTCGACGCCGGAATCCGACGGCATCGGCGGCGCTCGGTGCCCGGCACGTAGGCGTCGATCCACGCCCGCGTGCCCGGGTTCGCCGCGAGGTGCCGGGCGTTCGGCAGGTCGATGTGGCTGTAGCCGGACGGCAGCGTGACGTTGCGCACGCGCGCCGACCCGGTCGCGACGTAGGGCTCGGCGCCGCCGAACTCGCCGGCGATCGGGTCGAAGTCGAACGAAAAGCCGGTGAACTCGGCCGCGGTGTCGGGAATCCGGCGCAGCCGCGGGATCATCGACCACTGGCCGAGCAGCAGCCGCGGCAGCTTGCCGGTCGCGATCGCCGTCGCGTAGGGCAGCGTGAGCCCGACGACCGGGCGCTCGATCCCGGTGTGCGGGTCGACGATCGTCGTCCGCGGCAGCGCGTCGCCGGTTCGCGGATCGACGACGCGGAGCGATTCGCTGAACGCGCCGGCGAGCTCGTGCAGCGTGCGGATCGCGAGCATCCCGCCCTGGCTGTGGCCGATCAGGAGCGGCATCATCCGCTCGCGCTCGTAGTACCAGGCGAGCGTGCCGGCGAGCGTCTCGCTGCTGCCGAAGCTGCCGTACGACAGCGCGCCGTCGCGCGGATTGCGGATCCGCCGCTCCGGGTAGCCCATCGCGACCAGGTAGTCGGCGAAGGGCTCCATCGTGACGAAGGCGAGGCTGCCCTGCAGCAGGATCAGCCGCGGCGCCGGCGCGTGCGGCGAGGACGTCGCGCACGTCGCGCGCGGACAGCCGCTCCGGGTCGAGCGCGAGGATCCGCGTGGCCATCGCCGGGTCGATCGCGTCGGGATCCGGGTCCGCAGGGCGCCGGGCGTGCGCGGGCGTCGCGAGGCGAACGCGGCGGCGAGCGCGCACGGCGCGGCAGGTCGTGCACGCCGAGCGCGGGCGCCAGCACCAGCGTCGGCCAGGCTGCGCGCGCAGGCGCGGCCAGGCGCGACCGCCAGCGCGGACGCGTCAGCGCAGCCGGGCGACGCTAGCGCGCGCCGCCACCGAGGCGGGGAAAGAAGCGGCCGGTCCGATCGAGATAGCCTTGGTATGCCTCGCCATGGGTCGAGAGCAGGTGCCGCTCCTCGTTGCGGGCCTTGAGGTTCATCAGCACCATGTGGACGGCCGCGACGACGATCATCGGCGCCGTCGGGACGATCGCCGCCGTGCACAGCATCAGCAGCATCGAGAACGCATAGATCGGGTGCCGGATGTGGCGGAACAGGCCGTCGGTGATCAGGTTCTGCTTCGCGCGTGACGCTGACGTCCATCCGCCAGTCGCTGCCCATCCGCCGCCAGCACTGCACGGTGACGAGCAGGCTCGCGACGGCGACCAGCATCGCGCCCCAGCGCAGCAGGCCGTAGCCCGGCTCGCAGCGCGAAGGCCGGCAGGCCCAGCGGCGGCGCGCCGTGGCGCAGCGCGAGGAACGGCAGCGCGCACCAGGCGGCGACCAGCGGCACGAAGACCAGCCACATCATCTGCTCGGTGCGCTGCTCGGGCACGACGCCGACGAGCTTGCGCGTCTTGCGCCGCAGGCGAACGACCATCGCGCCGACGCGTGAACCAGTAGGTCCAGATCGTGGCGGTCAGCACAATCAGCGGGAGATCGCCCATGGGCATTCGGGGACCGTTGTGGCGGGGTTGCGGGCGCCGCGTGACGGTCCGGCAGTGACCCCGGCCGGCGCACGGCCAACGGGGCGTTGGCAGCGTCCGATTATATCGCCCGCGACTGCGTGCCAGTCGGACTGCCGGCCCGATAGCGGCGCCGTCAGCGCGCGCGTGCGGCGTCAACCGGCCGCGATGCCGAGCCGAGCCGCCGCCGCGCGCCAGACCAGGTCGTCGGTCAGCGCCAGCATGCAGCGCGCCTCCGGGCACTGTCCGGGGCCCGTGCCGGGGAAGCGCTCGCAGCGGCGGATCCACGCGACCTCGCGCTTCATCGTGATCGCCTGGTCGCGGCAGGGGAAGTCGGGGATCGTCAGCGCGGTGAACGGGCTCGCGCGCCAGAACTCGCCGCCGCCCGACAGCAGCGCCGAGCCCGGCCCGAACAGCGCGACCGTCGGCGCGCCGGCGATGCGCGCGAGGTGCGCGACGCCGGTGTCCGGGCAGACGACGAGCGCCGCCCCGGCGAGGAGCTGCCGCAGCTGCGCGAGCGACAGCGTCCCGGCGTGCCGCGGCCACGCGCCGCCGGGGTCGATCGCGTCGAGCAGGTCCGCTTCGCCCGGCCCGGCCGAGAGGACGACCGCGGATCCCGCGCGCGGCGAGGCGCTCGCCCAGCGCGGCGCCAGCGCTCGGCCGGCCACTGCTTCAGCGGCGTGCTCGCGCCCGCGTGCAGCACGCAGTACGGCGGCGCGGGCGTGGCCACGGGCGCCGCGCTCGGCGCCGGCCAGTGGGCGAGGCGGTACGGCGGCGGGCGGCGCGCCGTCGACGAGCCCGGCGACGAGGTCGCCCCAGGCCTGCGGCGTGTCCGGGTAGCGGCGCAGCTCGTCGACCGGCCAGTCCTTGTACGCGGGGCTGTCGCCGGCGAACGCGACGATCCAGCGCGCGCCGAGCGCCCGCGCGAGCCACGACAGCCGGTTGTCGGCGGGAACGAGCGCGAGGTCGAACGGCGCCGCGGCGAACAGCGGCGCGAGCGTCGCCGGGTCGCGCGGGTCGTAGGCGATCGCGCGCGCGCCGTACGGCCGGCCCGCGTAGAGCTCGGCGTAGGCCGACCGGGCAGGTCAGCACGAGGTCGGCCTGCGGCCAGCGCGCGCGGCACTTGGCCAGGAGCGGCGTCAGCATGATCGTGTCGCCGAGCAGCAGGTGATGCGCGATCAGGATCCGCCGCGGCGCCGCCGGCATCGCGCGCCGCCCGCCCGGCAGCGCGGCGCGCGCGAGGCTCGCCGCGGCGAGCGCGAACACCAGCGGACGGGACCAGGCGCGGCTCGCCATCGGTCGTCAGGGCCTCGCGGCCAGGGTGCCGCGATCTGCGCCAGCGACTCGTCGAGGATCACGAGCTGCAGCACCTGCTCGGCGAGGCCCGCGTCGCCGTGGCGCCACGCGGCGACGAACGCATCGACGCGCTCCGCGGCGAGCTGCCCGCCGGTCAGCGCGGCGAGGCGCTCGCCGAGCCCGGGCAGCCGCGGCGCGAGGTCGCCCTCGAGCCAGCCGGCGAGCGGCGGGTTGAAGCCGCGCTTCTTGCGCGTGAACGGCTCGCGGTCGGCGATCTGGGCGAGCGCCGGCGCGAGCAGCATCTTCGGCGGCGTCGTGAAGCGCTGCGCCTCCGGCAGCGCCAGCAGCGCCGCGACGAAGCGGTGGTCGAGGAACGGCGCGCGCATCTCCAGCCCGTGCGCCATCGTCGTCAGGTCGGCCTTGCGCAGGATGTAGTCGGGCAGGTAGTTGAGCCGGTCGATCTCGAGCAGCGTCGCGAGGTCGTCGCGCGCGTCGTCCGCGGGCATCCGCCAGTAGTGCGCGCGGCGGCGCGGCGCCGGGCGCGAGGAACGCGCGCTCGCCCGGCGTCAGCCCGGAAAAGCGCAGCGCGTAGGCCGAGCGCCAGTCGAGCCGCAGCTCTTCGGCGAGCCGCTGCCAGCCGCTGCCGCGCCGGACGCGCGGCCGGCGGCGGGCAGTCCCGGCAGCACCAGGCCGCGGCGCCAGCGCGTGCGCAGGTGCTTGGCGTAGCGCTTGTAGCCGCCGAACAGCTCGTCGCCGCCGTCGCCGCCCAGCACGACCTTGACGTGCCGCGTCGTCTCGCGCGCGAGGTACCAGGTCGGCACGCTGACGACGGGTCGGCGAACGGCTCGTCGAGATCGGCGACGATGCGCGGGAAGTCGTCGGCGATGCGCTGCGGGATGTCGATCGCGAGATTGGGAAAGCCGAGGCGCTCCGCGGTGAGCGCGCGCCTCGTCGCTCTCGTCGAACGACGTGCCGGGGAACGCCGCGGTGAACGAGCTGCAGCCGGTTGAAGCCCATCGCCGCGAGGCGGCAGGCGAGCGCCGACGAATCGATGCCCGACGACAGGAAGAGGCCCAGCGGGCGGTCGGCGACGGTGCGCATCCGGATCGCGGCGTCGAAGGTCGCGAGCCACGGCGCGGGCGCGGGCTCGGGCCGCCAGTACTCGCGCGTCGCGAGACGGCCGGTCGCGAGGTCGTAGCGAGGTGGTGCGCCGGCGGCAGCCGCGACACGCCGGCGAGGATCGTCCGCGGCGCGGGGATCGTCCGGTGCGCGAGGTAGGCGTCGATGCCCTCGGCCGAGAAGCGCGCGCGCGTCGCGCGGCAGCCACGGCAGCAGCGCGCGCACCGTCGACGCGAACGCGAAGCCGTCGGCGTCGCTGCGCGTACACGACGGGCTTCAGGCCCAGCCGGTCGCGAGACGAGATGGACGGCGCGCGCGCGTGAGGTCGACGATCGCGATCGCGAACATCCCGCGCAGCCGGTGCACGAAGTCGATGCCCCAGTGCTCGTAGGCGTGCAGGATGAACTCGGTGTCGGAGCGCGTCCGGAAGACGTAGCCGGCGGCCTTCAGCAGCTCGGCGTCGCCGGCCCAGTCGTAGACCTCGCCGTTGTAGGCGATCCAGACGTCGCCGGCGTCGTTGGCCATCGGCTGGTCGGCTTCGGGGCGCGGGTCGATGATCGACAGCCGCGTGTGCAGCAGCGCGTTCGGCGCGGCGCCCTCGGTGCGCGCGTAGCGCGGCGCTCCAGCGCACCTGGTGCTCGGCGTCGGGCCCGCGCTGGCGCAGCGCCGCGATCATCCGCTCGACCGCGGCCGGGGCGAGCGTGCGCGTTCCGAAGAAGCCGGCGATGCCGCACATGTCAGGTTCGGCCCTGCAGCGCGCTGCGGAACACCGCTTCCATCCGGTCGAGCATCGCGGTCGAGGCCGAAGTCGCGCACGGCGCGCGCGCGCCCGGCGGCGCCGAAGCGCGCGCGCAGTGTCGGCGTCGTCGCGCAGCCGGGCGAGCCCCGCGGCGAGCGCCGCGGCCGACCGGCGGCGCGACGAGGAGGCCGGTGACGCCGTCCTCGACCGCCTCGCCGATCGCGCCGACCGGCGTCGACACCACCGGCAGCGCGCAGGCCATCGCCTGCATGATCGCCTGCGGCACGCCTTCCTCGCCGTACGACGGCAGCGTGAAGAGGTCGAGCGCCTGCAGCCAGGGCACGACGTCCTCCTGCTGGCCGGCGAAGCGGATGTCGCCGGCGAGGTCCGAGCGCGGCGAGCCGGCGGTCGAGCCGGTCGCGGTAGGGCCCGTCGCCGACGACGATCACCTGCCAGTCGCGCCACGCCGGCGCGGTCCCGCGCGATCGCGTCGAACAGGTACTCGTGGCCCTTCCAGTCGCGCAGCGTGGCGACGATGCCGAGCGCGGGCCGCGCCGGCAGCCCGAGCCGCGCGCGCGCCGCCGCCGCGTCGCCGGGCACGAAGCGCGCGAGGTCGATGCCGGTCGGCACCGACGTCATGTGGTCGAGCGGGATGCCGTTGTCGCGCGCGAGCTGGCGGCGCAGCGCCTCGCCGGTGGTGACGACGTGCGCGGTCGCGTGGACGTACAGCCAGCGTCGTGCCGATGCGGTTGTGCACGGTCGTCGACACGTGCCGCGTGCGCACGATCGGCGGCGCGTGCCGCAGCGTCGCGCAGGCGAGCGCGGCGAGCCAGCTGTCGGTCGAGCTGTGGGTGTTGACCACGTCGACGTCGCCCGCGGTGCGCCGCGAGCCAGCCGCGCAGCGCGAGCAGGCACGACAGCCGCTTCTTCCGGATCGGCAGCGGCACGACGGTGAGGCCCAGCCTTCGCGCCGGCGGCGGCGATCGGCGCCTCGGGCGGCGCGATCAGCGTGATCCGGTGGCCGCGGTCCTGCATGCCCTTCGCCTCGGTCAGGATGCGGATTTCCTGGCCGCCCCAGCCGCAGGAGTTCTCGGTGTGGACGATCGACAGCGGCTGCAGCGCTGCGTGCCCCCCCGGGGAGGCGAGCACCGCGAGCTTCGGGGGCACCGGTCACAGCGCGAAATCCGGCTCGTAGCGCGCGAACCAGCGCTCGAGGATCAGCAGCACCCACAGCCGCATCGCGTGGTTCTTGCGGCCGGACCGGTGCTCGGCGAGCAGGCGCTCGATCGCGGCCGGGCGGAGCGAGGCCGCGCCGCTGCAGCCCGTGCGGCCCCAGCGCCGCGGCGATGTCGGGCGCGAGCTCGTGCGCGAGCCAGCGCTCCAGCGGCATCATGAAGCCCTGCTTCGGGCGGTGGACGATGTCGTCCGGCAGGTAGCGAGCGCGCCAGCGCCTTCAGCAGGACCTTGCGCGCGTCGCCGCGGACCTTGCGCGCGGGGTCGAGGCGCGCGCACCAGCCGTAGAAGTCGTGGTCGAGGTACGGCACGCGCGCCTCGAGCGAGAACGCCATCGTCGCGCGGTCGACCTTGGCGAGCAGGTCGTCGGGCAGCCACAGCCGCGCGTCGATGTTGAGCAGGTGGTCGAGGTACGCGGGCGAGTCGCACTCGGCGTAGAACGCGGCTCGGCGTGGTCGGCGATGCGCGCCGTCGCGCCGCCGCGTTGAAGGCGTCGGTGAAGTACTCGCGGCGCAGCAGCGCGTCGAAGATGTTGGGGATCGTCGCGTAGCGGCGCGCGCGCGGCTCGGCCGCGGCCTTCAGCAGGCGGTCGCGCGCGAGCCGCGGCGGCAGCCGGCGGAGCAGCCACGGCAGCGGCGAGCCGCGGCGCGCCCGAGCACGCCGGTGATCCGCTCCTCGCGCAGCCGCTTCACGTAGTTGCCGTAGCCGCCGAACACCTCGTCGGCGCCTTCGCCGGTCAGCACGACGGTGACCTCGCGCCGCGCGTATTCGGCGAGCAGCATCGTCGGCAGCGCGGCCTGGTCGCCGAAGGGCTCGTCGAACACGTCGACCCAGCGGTCGAGCGCGGGCAGCACGTCGCCGGGCGCGAGCATCAGGCAGTGGTGGCGGCTGCCGATGTGCGCGCGCGACGCGCTCGGCCTCCTCGTGCTCGCTGCCGACGTCGCGGCCGGTGAAGCCCAGGTTGAACGTGTCGATCGGGCGCCCGGCGAGCCGGGTCGCCATCGCCGCGATCACGCCCGAGTCGACGCCGCCGCTGACGAACGCGCCGAGCGGCACGTCGGCGACCAGCATCGACTCGACCGAGCGCTGCAGCTCGCGGTCGAGCGCCGGCGATCGCGCCGTCGTCGTCGCTGCACGTGCTTGGGCACGTAGGACGGCCGCCAGTACGCGCCGGTCGTCAGTCGCGCCGTCCCGCACCGCGAGCCAGTGCCCGGCGGGAAGCTTGCGCACGGCGCGGTAGACCGATGTGCGGCGCCGGGATGTACTGGCACTCGAGGTAGAGCGCCAGCGCGTCGAGGTCGAGCGTCGCGGGGCAGCCCCGGGAACGGCAGCAGCGACTTGAGCTCCGAGCCGAAGACGAGCGCGCCGTCGTGCCACGCGTAGTACAGCGGCTTGACGCCCAGGTGGTCGCGGGCGAGGAAGAGCTCGCGCCGGTCGCGGTCCCAGAGCGCGAACGCGAACATGCCGTCGATGCGGTCGAGCAGCCGCCGGCCCCACTGCCGCCAGCCGTGGACCAGCACCTCGCCGTCGCCGTTGGTCGCGAACCGTGCGCCGGCGGCGGCGAGCTCGCGCGCGCAGCTCGCGGAAGTTGTAGATCTCGCCGTTGAACACGACGGCGATCGCGCCGTCGGCGGAGACGAGCGGCTGCCGGCTGCCCTCGAGGTCGATGACCTTCAGCCGCCGGTGGCCGAAGCCGACCGGGCCGTCGAAGTGGAAGCCGTCGGCGTCAGGGCCGCGGTGCGCGAGCGCCGCCGTCATCGCCGGCAGCGCGTCGCGGGCGCGGGGGTCGGCGGAGAGGTAGCCGGTGATGCCGCACATGGAGGTCGTCGCGTGACGGTGCCCGTTCAGTGGCCGGCGCGGAGGCGGCGGCGAGAGCGGCGGCGGCGCGGGCGCTCTCCGGAGCCGAAGGCGCTGCGCGTTTCGCGGGAAGCGACCGGATTATAGCCCGGCGAGTTCGCGGCCGGCCGAGCGCCGCGGCGTACAGGTCGAGCATGCGGCGCGACATCGCCTCGGGGGTCAGCGCGGCGACCGCGGCCAGCGCGCGCGCGCCGCGCCGCTCGCGCTCGCCGGCGTCGAGCAGCGCGCGCCATCCGCTCGGCGAACGCCGGCGTCGTCGATCGCGTCGCAGGTCCAGCCGGCGTCGTGCGCGACGACCAGCTCGCCCGCGCCGCAGCGGCGGCTGGTGACGACGGGCAGGCCGCAGGCCAGCGCCTCCAGCACGGCGTTGGACAGCGGGTCGTAGATCGTCGGCAGCACGAAGGCGTCGGCGGCGCCGAGGAAGCGGCGCACGTCCTGCTGCGGCCCGGCGAACGCGACGCGGTCGGCGACGCCCGATGCCTGCGCGAGCTTGCGGTAGCGCTCCGGCGCCTTGTCCTTGCCGACGACGACGAGGCGCGCCGCGCGCGGGCAGCCGCGCCAGCGCGCGGATCGCCGTCGCCACGCCCTTGCGCGCGTAGCCGGAGCCGACCAGCAGGAACGCGACGTCGGCGTCGGCGATGCCGAGCTCCGCGCGCGTGGCCGCGCGGTCCGAGCGCACCGCCGGGCTGAACTGCCGGGGATCGATGGCGTTGTAGATGACGTGCAGCTTGTCGTCCGGCACCGCGAAGTGGCGCGTGATGTCGTCCCGGACCATCTGCGAGATGCAGATCACCGCCTTCAGCGAGGGGCTCGCGAACACGCGCGCCTCGGCGTCGAGGATGTAGCGGTGGTACGGGTTGGCGAGCGATCCGCGCGCCTTCGCCGGGGCCGCCGGTGCGCCGGCGCTCCTCCAGCCAGACGCGATGGACGCCGTCGCCGGCGCGGAAGATGTCGCAGCCTTCGATGCGCTCGTGCGTCTGCACGACGTCGGGCCGGTCGCGCGGCGAGCGCGCGGCGCACGGCGCCGCGCGAAGCTCGCGTCGCGCCACAGGCTGCCGACGTAGAACGGGTTGCAGATCACCGGCACGACGCTGCCGCCCGCCGCCTGCGGCCAGCGGCGCGTGTAGACGCGGATCTCGACGCCGCGGGCGACGAGCGCGTCGATCGCGCGCTCGACGAAGCGCTCGGCGCCGCCGAAGGGCGTGTAGCGCTGGCGGACGATGCCGAGCTTCATCGCGGCGCGGCCGCGCGCGCCCCGCGGTCTCGGCGAGGAGCTCGGCGACCGCGGCGGCGACGCGCGCCTCGGGCAGCGTCAGCAGGCAGTCCGAGTGGTTGCTGCCGCCGCAGCCGTTGTTGCCGCAGGGGCGGCAGCGGTGCGCGGTCGACGCGACGACGCGGTGCGGCACGCTGCCACGGGCCCCATTCGGCGTCGCCGCTGGGCCCGAACAGCGCGACCACCGGCGTGCCCATCGCCGCCGCGATGTGCATCGGCGCCGAGTCGACGCCGACGAAGAGCCGCGCGCCGGCCGATCAGCGCCGCGAGCTCGGGCAGCGACAGCTGCTCCGGAGAGGTCGACGACCGGCGCCGTCGTCGCGCGCGCGGATCGCCTGGACGAGCGCCTGCTCGGCGGGATCCGGCGCGCCGGTCAGCACCAGCGGCCAGCCGTCGGCGGCGAGGCGGTCGACGAGCGCCGCGCTCGCGTGCGCGGGCCAGCACTTGAACAGCCAGCGCGAGCCCGGGTGCATCAGCACGAAGGCGGCCGCGCGCGAGGCCGTGCTCCCGCAGCAGCGCGTCCGCGCGCGCCTCGGCGGCGGCGCCGGGCACGAGCACCAGCCGCTTGTCGGCGTCGTCGGGCCAGAGGCCGAGCCGGCGCAGCGCGTCGAGGTTGGACTCGACCGTGTGCCGCAGCGTCGCGCGCGGCGACAGGTAGCGGTGCGGGAACGACGCCGCGCCACAGCGCGCCGGCGCCGGCACGCTCCGGCGCGACGCCGTGGCGCGCGCCGCACAGCAGCTTCAGCCACGCGCCGCGCGGGTGCTCGGTCAGGTGGACGACGAGGTCGTAGCGCCGCGCCCGCAGCGCCTGCCACAGCCGCCACTCGCCGCGCGCCTGCGCGAGCGGGCCCTGGCGCTTCAGGCTGCGGTCGATCGTGTGCAGCTCGGCTGATCGCCGGATGGCCGGCGAGCATCGGCGCGGTCTCGCGATAGACGAGCGCGTCGATCTCGGCCTGCGGCGCCGCGCGCTTCAGCGCGCTGAACACCGGCGAGGCGAGCAGCACGTCGCCGTGATGGCGCAGCTTGATCACCAGCGCGCGCCGGATGCTGGCGGGATCGATCGCATCGGCAACGGCGGGCGGCAGCATGCGGTCAACGATAGCAGAAGGCGGACACGGCCCGCGGCGGCGGGCCGTCCGCCGGCGCGCTCAGGGTCGGCGGCGCCCCAGCCGGGGCGGCCGGCGAGCGCGAACAGCAGCATGCTGGCGGCGATCGGCCACGCCAGCAGGATCGCGTGCGTGAGCCCGTTGAAGTTCAGCAGCTGGCCGTACGACCAGGCGAACCCGGACAGCGGCGCCCGCGCGAACAGCATCTCCGGCGTCAGCAGCGGCGTCAGCACCGACGACAGCAGCGCGATCGCCGCCAGCGCGACCTGCGCCGCGCGCGGCAGCCAGATGGCGGCGAGCAGCAGCAGCGCGCCGGCGGCCACGCCGTCGGACACCGCCGGCGACAGCCAGTGCGCCCACGCGGCGGGCTTGAGCAGCAGCGCCGCGGCGACGCCCTTGACGATCAGCGCGCTGCCGATCAGGACGAGCACCGCGCCGCCGACGTACCGCCGCTGCCGCAGCAGCAGCGCGACGAACAGGCCCACGCCCAGCAGCTGGAATGCGCTCGCCGTCCCGGCGATCAGCGTGGCCACCAGGTCGATCTGCGGCGCCGCGGCCGCGGCCGCCGGCGCCAGCTGGAGGTCCGGATCGAAGGTCGTCGCGAACAGCGGGATGCCGGGGTTGACCTGCACGGCGAGCCAGATGACGAGCAGCGCGAGGCCGAGGTCGCCGACCTTGCCCGGCAGGAACCAGCGCTCGCGGAACGCGGCCAGCGCGTGGTGGATGCGGGGCGAGCGCGCGAATCCCAGCGCCAGCACGGCTCCGGCGACCGACCCGGCCGCGTTGGCGATGAGGTCGAGCGTCGAGGCGTCGCGCGACGGCAGGAACATCTGCGTGGTTTCCAGCGCGAACGACAGCAGCGCGCCGATGCCCAGCGCCGCCGCGACGCGGGCGGGGCGGGCCGTCGCTGCGACGCGACGGCGAGGAAGAAGCCGAACGGGACGTAGGCGGCGACGTTGACGATCGCGTCGGCCCGCCACCAGCGCGGCGGCCACGCCGCGAACAGGAAGAACGGCGTTCCCGGCTCGGGGGCGAGCCAGGGCGCGAACGGCTCGAGGCTCGCGAACGCGATCGCGAGGCCGTAGAGGAGCGCCAGGTAGTGCGGCAGCAGCGAGCGGGCCGACGCCACGCCGTCAGCGGACCTTGATCTCGGTCCAGAAGCGGTTCAGCAGCCGGCGTTCCTTGCGCGGCAGGTCGCGCAGCGCCTGGAGCTTCCTCATCTCCGCGGCGTCGGGGAACACCGCCCGGTTGTCCTTCACCGCGTCGTCGATGTAGGGCATCGCGGCGGCGTTCGGGTTGCCCGAGCCCAGCATGTTGGAGAGCTCGGCCGAGTTCTTCCCGTCGAGCATGAAGTCGATGAACTTGTGCGCGAGGTCGGGCCGCGGGCTCGACTTGTGGATCACCATGTTGTCGAGGCCCAGCACCGCGCCTTCCTTCGGCAGCGACCAGCCGATCGCGAACGGGCGGTTCGCCTTCCTCGCGTCCTGCGCCGCCTGGAACATGTCGTTCGAGTAGCCGTGCGCGACCCAGATGTTGCCGATCGTCAGCTCCTTGATGTACGACGACGCGTTGAACGCGGCCCAGTACGGCTTCGCGCGCAGGATCAGGTCGCGCGCCTCCTTCAGCTTCGCCTCGTCGGTCTCGTTGACCTTGTGGCCGAGGTAGAGCAGCGCCGCGGCGAAGAGCTCGCGCTGGCTGTCGAGCACGGTGACCTTGCCCCGGATCTTCTCCAGGTGCTTCGGCTCGAAGATCAGCGCCCAGGTGTCGGTGGGCAGCCCCAGCTCCTTCATCCTGGTCGCGTTGTAGCCGACGAGCGTGATCGAGTAGGCGTAGGGGACCGAGTACTTGTTGCCGGGGTCGAACCACTGGTTCATGAACTCCGGCTTGATGTTCGCGAGGTTCGGGATCTGCGCGTGGTCGAGCGGGAGCAGCGCGCCCTGCGCGATCAGCGTCTCGACGGCGTTGGCGGTGGGCACCAGCACGTCGTAGCCGGTGGCGCCGGCGGCGAGCTTGGCGAGGAGCTCCTCGTTGTCCGAGTAGTAGTCCTGCACCAGCCTGCACTTGCAGAAGGCCTCGAAGCGCTTGGCCGTGTCCTCGGCGAGGTAGTTGTTCCAGTTGTAGAGGTGCAGCTCGTTGCCCGCCGCCTCCTTCCGCGCCTGCGCGGCCGCTTTCTGCTCTTCGGTCTTCGCGGTGCAGCCGGCGAGCGCGAGCGCGGCGGCGACGAGCAGCAGCGAAACGAGCGCGGCCGCCCTCACCCCGACCCTCTCCCGCGTGCGGGAGAGGGAGCCGCGCAGCGGCGGGTGAGGGTCGGGGTGAGGGCGGCCTGTCGCGTTCATTCGCCCCGCCTCACTTGCCGCGCAGCGCATCGGGCGCGATCTTGCCGGCGAGCACGATCATCGTCAGCGTCAGCAGCATCAGCAGCGCCGACAGCGCGTTGACTTCCGGCGTCACCGCGATCTTGATCATCGTGTAGATGGTCAGCGGCAGCGTCGGCACGCCGGCGCCGGCGGTGAAGAACGTGATGACGAAGTCGTCGATCGACAGCGTGAACGCCATCAGCGCGCCGGCGATGACGCCGGGCATGATCAGCGGCAGCGTGACCAGCCGGAACGTCTCCCACGGCGTGGCGCCGAGGTCGCGCGCCGCCTCGAAGATCGACTCGTCCATGCCGGAGAGCCGCGCGCGGACGATGATGGCGACGAAGCCGATGCAGAACGTCGTGTGCGCGATGATCACCGTCAGCAGCGACAGCGACTCGTCGCCGAACCACGAGATGAAGAAGATCAGCAGCGAGACGCCCAGCAGGATCTCGGGCATCGCGACCGGCGTCAGCACCATGAACGGCAGCGCCCGCAGCCGGTAGCGGTGGATGGCGATGCCGGCCATCGTCCCCAGCACCGTCGCGAGCCCCGACGCGACGACGGCGATGAGCAGCGAGTTCGCCGCCGCCTTCAGCATCTCGTCGTTGGCGAAGAGCTTGCGGTACCAGTCGAGCGTGAAGCCGACCCACTCGGCGTTGAGCTTGGAGTCGTTGAACGAGAAGACGACGACGATGACCAGCGGCACGTACAGGAACGCGTAGACGGCGAGCGACGTCGCCCACAGCAGCGGCGACCTACGCACGGGCCACCCCCTTCTTCGCCAGCCACGCGGCGATGGCGGCGATGCCGAGCACGCAGACCGTCAGCATCAGCGACAGCATCGAGCCGAACGGCCAGTCGCGCGTGCCGAGGAACGACTCCTTGATCAGGTTGCCGACCAGCCAGTCGTCCTTGCCGCCGAGGATCTCGGGGATCGCGAACATGCCCAGCACCGGGATGAACACCAGCGCCGAGCCGGAGAAGATGCCGGGCAGCGACAGCGGGAACGTCACCCGCCAGAAGCGCTGCCACGCGTTGGCGCCGAGGTCCTGCGCCGCGTCGAGCAGCGTCGGGTCGTGCTTCTCGAGGTTCGTGTACAGCGGCAGGATCATGAACGGCAGGTGCACGTAGACCATGCCGATGATCACGGCGAAGCGCGAGAACAGCAGCGACACCGGCTCGCCGCCGAGCCCCTCCAGCACCGAGTTGATCGCGCGCACGAACGGCGACTGGTCGCCGAGGATGATCATCCACGCGTAGACGCGCACGAGGAAGTTGCTCGCGAACGGCAGCACGCACAGCAGCACCATCAGGTCGCGGTTCTTCTTCGGGCTCCGCGCGATCAGCAGCGCGACCGGGTAGGCCATCACCAGGCAGATCAGCGTGGTGAGCGAGCGCCACGCCGAAGCTCTTGGCGAAGATCTGCGCGTAGATCCAGTCGCCGAAGAAGACCCGGTAGTTCTCCAGCGTGAGGCCGGTCTCGTCGCCCGGCTGGCCGCCGGCGAGCGGGGCCAGCGCGCCGAACTCGCCCGGGTAGCGGACGGAGGCCAGCACCATGATCGCCGCCGGCAGCACGAAGAAGACCAGCAGGAAGACGAACGGCGGCCCGCTGACCAGCCACTTGGTCAAGCGGCCGGACTGCGACCGGGTCGAGGTGTCGGAGCGCATGCGGCGGGCCCGCGCGGCCGGTCAGGAGTCGAGGAAGGCGCCGGCTTCGGCCTTCCACGACACGCGGACCGGGTCGCCGACCTCGAAGAACTTGGCGCGGCCCGGGGCCGAGTTCGGCAGCAGCGCCTCCATCCGCCCGCCGTTCGGCAGGTCGACGATGTAGGTCGTCACGTCGCCGACGTAGAGGAAGTCGTGGATCGTGCCTTCGGACTGGTTCGGGTAGGGCGAGGGCTCGGCGGCCGCGTGGATCGCGACCTGCTCGGGCCGGATGACGAACACGCCCTTGGTGCCGGCGGCGACGCCGGGCTTCGCCGGCGCGGAGATCTCGCCCAGCGCCGGCAGCTTCAGGCGCAGCGGATCGCCCGCCGCCACGACCTCGGCGTCGAGCATGTTGACGTTGCCGATGAAGTCGGCGACGAAGCGGTTCCGCGGCAGGCCGTAGATCCGCGACGGCTCGTCCAGCTGCTCGATCCGGCCCTCGTTCATCACCGCGATCCGGTGCGACAGCGCCAGCGCCTCCGACTGGGCGTGGGTGACGAACACGAACGTGACGCCGGACTCGCGCTGCAGGCGGATGAGCTCGATCTGCATCTTCTCGCGCAGCTTGGCGTCGAGCGCGCCCAGCGGCTCGTCGAGCAGCAGCAGGCGCGGCCGGTTGACGAGGCCGCGCGCGAGCGCCACCCGCTGCTTCTGCCCGCCGGAGAGCTCGTGCGGCAGCCGGCCCTCCTTGCCTTCGAGGTTGACCTGCGCGATCGCGTCCTTGACCAGCGTCGCGACCTCGGCGTCGGACTTGCCCGCCATCCGCAGCGGGAACGCGATGTTCTGCGCGACCGTCATGTGCGGGAACAGCGCGTAGCTCTGGAACACCGTGTGGATCGGCCGCTTCTCCGGCGGCGTGGACGCGAGGTCGACGCCGTCGAGGACGATCGCGCCCGCGTCGGGCAGGTCGAAGCCCGCGATCATCCGCAGGATCGTCGTCTTGCCGCAGCCGGAGGGCCCGAGCAGCGTGAAGAACTCGCCGGCGGCGACGGTGAAGCTGACGTCGTCCACGGCGACGAAATCGCCGAACCGGCGGGTGATGTTCCTGATCTCGAGGAGCGCCATGGGCGAGGGGGACCGGCGCGGCGTGCGGGAGGCCGCGATCGGGCCGATTTTACCGCACATCCCCCGCGCGGACGCCCCGCCCGGCGCCCCGGCCGGGCCGGGGATTCAGGTCAGGCGCAGGACGAGCAGCGTGAGGATGCCGGCGATCAGCACGGCGATGATGGCGAGCAGCGAATTGCGCTCGCGCTGCGTCGAGGCGAGCTCCCTCACCGTCTCGTCGGTCGCCGCCGGCGGCGCCAGCAGCCGCTGGTGCAGCAGGCGCGGGATCTCCGGCAGCGCGCCGACCAGGTACGGCGCCTCGGCGAGCAGGCGCCGCTGCAGCGCGGGGAAGCCGATCTGGTCCTTCATCCAGCGCTCGAGGTAGGGCTTGGCGGTGACCCACAGGTCGAGGTCGGGGTCGAGCATGCGGCCGAGCGACTCGATCGACAGCAGCGTCTTCTGCAGCAGCACGAGCTGCGGCTGGATCTCGACGTTGAAGCGCCGCGACGCGGTGAAGAGCTGCAGCAGCACCTTCCCGAGCGAGATCTCCTTGAGCGGCCGGTCGAAATTGGGCTCGCAGACGGCGCGGATCTCGCTCTCGAGCTCGTCGATGCGCGTGCCCTTCGGCACCCAGCCCGACTCGAGGTGCGCGGTCGCGACGCGGTGGTAGTCGCGGCGGAAGAACGCGAGGAAGTTCTGCGCGAGGTAGCTCTGGTCCTTCTCGTTGAGCATCCCCATGATGCCGAAGTCGATCGCGATGTACTTGCCGTGGTTCGGCGGGTCGACGGCGATGAAGATGTTGCCGGGGTGCATGTCCGCGTGGAAGTAGGCGTCGCGGAACACCTGCGTGAAGAAGAGCTCGACGCCCGCGCGCGACAGGCGCTTGAGATCGATGCCGGCCTCGACCAGCTTGTCGACCTGCGAGATCGGGATGCCGTGCATCCGGTCCATCACCATCACTTCGCGCGAGCAGAAGTCCCAGTGGACCTCGGGGACGAGCAGCAGCGGCGAGTGCTGGAAGTTGTGGCGCAGCAGCGAGCAGTTCGCCGCCTCGCGCATCAGGTCGAGCTCGTCCTTCAGCGAGCGCTCGAACTCGGCGACGACCTCGCGCGGACGCAGCCGGCGCCCGTCGGACCACAGCTTCTCGACCAGCGTCGCGCCCGCGTACATGAGGCCGATGTCCTTGACGATCACGTCGCCGATGCCCGGGCGCAGGACCTTGACCGCGACCTTCCTGCCGTCGTGCAGCGTGGCGAAGTGCACCTGCGCGACGCTGGCGCTGGCCACCGGCTCGCGGCTGAACTCGGCGAAGACCTCGTCGATCGGCTTCCGGTAGACGCGGTGCAGGATCGCGAGCGCGGTCTCCGACGGGAACGGCGGCACGCGGTCCTGCAGCCGGGCGAGCTCCTCGGCGATGTCCTCGGGGATCAGGTCGCGCCGCGTCGACAGCATCTGCCCGAACTTGACGAACAGCGGCCCCAGCTCCTCCAGCGCGAGGCGCAGCCGGACCGCGCGCGGCGCCGACGTGTCGCGCCAGAACGTGACGGCGCGGGCGAGCGGGCGCACCGCGCGGAACCGCTCGTGGCCGGTCAGGAACTCGTCGAGCCCGTGCTTGAGGGCGACGCGGACGATCTTCGCAAGACGCAGGATGCGCATCCTGCCGATTGTAAGGGATTGCGCGGGGGAGCCCCGTCGCGCTTCGGCGCGGGCGGCCGGTCGGGCGGGCTCGCGCGATCCTCAGTACCCCATTCCGGTCGCGCGAGCCCGCCCGACCGCACGCGGCAGGTCAATGCGCGGCGGGGAGCCTCGCGGCCAGCGCGTCGAGGCGTGCCGACAGCGCGTCGGCGCGCCGCGCGAGCTCGGCGCTCGCCGGCGGCCAGGTCGCTGAAGTCGCCGGCGCCGGCGACGAGGCCGGCCTCGTCGCGCGCGTAGCGGGCGAGGCTCTCCCCGAAGCGCCCGGCGGCGAACTCGGGGAGCTCGAGCAGCCGCCGCCCGGCGTCGGCGACGCGCTGGCCGGCGACCGGGCCGAGGACGTCGGCGAAGGTCCGCTCGGCGAACCAGGGCAGCGTCTGCGCGAGGTCGGAGAGCGTCGCCGCCAGGGCCGTGTCGCCCGTTGCGGTGACGAGCTCGCTCCAGCGCCCCGGGTTGGCCAGGAACGACGGGACCGCGAGCGGCGACAGCGTCAGCGTGAGGTCGGGAGCGAGGCCCGCGAGCTCCCGCGGCTCGAACCGGCCGGCCTCGGTGATCGCGAGCGCCGTCGCCAGCGGGCCGACGGCGACGACGAACGTGCGCCCGGCGTGCCCGGCGAGGCGCTGCTGCGCCCACGCCTCGCGTTCGAAGACGCGGTTCGCGAGCGCGGCAGCCGGGTCGACCATCGGCCGGGGGACTACGCCGTCTGCTGGATCCCGGCGAGCAGCCAGCCCGACGAACCGTCGACGGGCTTGGTCAGGTTCCAGACCTCGTCCAGCGGCTTGTCCGCAGGCTCGCCGTCCTCGCGGACCGCGCCGGTGTAGCGGACGCTGGCCCAGTGCTGGCCGCCCTCGGTCGCGACCTCGAGCACCTCGGCGTTGAGCGCGACGACTTCGGTCGGGCGATGGTCGAGGCGCGCGGCGAGCTCGCGCGAGGCCTCGGCGAACATCGCCGGCGTCATCACGTCGGCGAGCGTCTTCCGGTCCGCGGTGTCGTAGGCGGCCTGCAGCCGGCGGAACTGCGCCTTCGCCTGCTCGGCGAAGCCGGCGGCGTCGAAGCCCGGCGGCAGCGGCTTGGCGAACAGCGCGGCCTGGGTGCCGGCGGACGGCTCCGGCTTGCGCTCGCTGCCCCAGGCGGGCGTGCCCGTCGGGGAGGCGGAGGGCGACGGGGCCGGCGCGGGGGCGGCGGATTCGATCGGGGCCGGAGCCGGCACGAACGCTCCCGGCGCGACCCGCGGCTCGGCGCCGCCGGCGTACTGCATCGCCGGCCGCGGCGGCTGGCGCCGCGCGAGCAGCATCCGCACGACGAAGACGACGGCCACCGCCAGCAGGGCGACGAGCAGGAGGCTGCCCAGTCCCTCCGGCAGGCCGAAATGCGACAGCAGCGCGGCGAGGCCCAGGCCCGCGGCGATGCCGGCGATCGGGCCCAGCCATCGCGACATGCCGGACGCGGCCGGCGCGGCGGCGGCCGGAGTCGCCGGCTTGGCCGGCAGCGCGGCGCCCGGCTGGGCGGGCATCACCGGCTGCGCGGCGGCGCCCGGAGGCGCGGCCGGCGGGCGCGGGGCGACGCTCTGGCGCTGGGCGCCCATGCTGCTGCCGCCGCCCAGACGCTTGGCCTCGGCCACGCCGCCGACGATGACGCTGACGGCCGCCAGGGCGGCGATCAGGGCGATTCGATATTTCTTCATGCGTTCCTCCTCGGGTCGTGCCGGTCGCGGAGAGCCCGCGCCGGCACCGGTCAATATTTGCGGCCGAGATGCAGCGCCACAACCCCTGCCATCAGGTTGTGCACTTCGACCTTGCCGAAGCCTGCTTGTTCCATCATCGCCGCGAGCGTGGCCTGGTCCGGGTGCATCCGGATCGACTCGGCGAGGTAGCGGTAGCTGGCGTCGTCGCCGGCGACGAGCTTGCCGAGCCGCGGCAGCACGTTGAAGCTGTACCAGTCGTAGGCGGGCGCCAGCGGCGCGTAGACGCGCGAGAACTCGAGCACGGCGGCGACCCCGCCGGGCTTCAGCACCCGGGCCATCTCGGCCAGGGCGGCCTCCTTGTGCGTGACGTTGCGCAGGCCGAACGCGATGCTGACGCAGTCGAAGCGGTTGGAGACGAACGGCAGCTTCTCGGCGTCGCACTGGACCGCCGGCACCAGCCGCCCGGTGTCGACCATCCGGTCGCGGCCGCGCGCGAGCATCGCGCCGTTGATGTCGGTCAGCACGACCGTGCCGGCGCTGCCGACGCGGTCGGCGAAGAGGCGCGCCAGGTCGCCGGTGCCGCCGGCGAGGTCGAGCACCTGCATGCCGGCGCGCACCCCAGTCGCGTTGACGGCGAAGCGCTTCCAGAGCCGGTGCAGGCCCGCCGACATCAGGTCGTTCATCAGGTCGTAGCGGTCGGCGACCGAGTCGAAGACGCCGCGCACGCGCTCGGCCTTCTCGCGCTCGGCGACTTCCTCGAAGCCGAAGTGGGTCTTGTCGCTCATGCCTGTCTTGGGCTCGCGGCTCGCGCCGGCGGCGGCGAGCCGCTCGAGGTAGCGCTGCCACAGCTCGTCCTGCCGCCTGCCCAGGTCGTACAGGTAGTCCCAGGAGTAGATGCCGGTGTCGTGGCCGTCGGAGAACGTCGGCCGGATCGCGTAGTGGCCGACCGCCTCGACCTCCTTGATCCCGACGTCGCACTTGCCGACCTGCAGCGTTTCCTGCCCGGGGCCGTGGCCGCGGACCTCGGCCGACGGCGAGTAGACGCGCAGGAACTCGTAGGGCAGCCGGAACGCGCTGCCGTCGGCGAACGCGATCTCCAGCACGCGCGAGGCCTGGTGCAGCTTGATGTCGGTCGGGTGCGGAGTCTGGCTGTCGAGACCGGCCATGGCGGGAGGCGAAACGGACGCGCTGGGCGGCACCGGGGCCGCGGGACTGCGTAGGTTAGCACAGCGGCCCCGCGCCGCCGCGCCGCCCGCCCCGGGCTACGGCAGGCGGCCGGGCTGCTCCTCGGGCATCACGTCGAGGTTGGCGATGCCGGAGAAGACGTTGCGGTCCCTCGCCTCCTTCCCGTGCAGCTTGATCTGCAGCCGCAGGTCGTTGATCGAGTCGGCGTTGCGCAGCGCGTCCTCGTAGGTGATGAACCCGCCCTCGTACAGGTCGAACAGCGACTGGTCGAAGGTCTGCATCCCGATCTCGCGCGAGCGCTTCATCAGGTCCTTGATGCCCGAGACGTCGCCCTTGAAGATCAGGTCGGAGATCAGCGGCGAGTTCAGCATCACCTCGACCGCGGGGATGCGGCCGCGGCCGTCGCGGCGCGGGATCAGCCGCTGGGCGACGAACGCCCGGATGTTGAGCGACAGGTCCATCAAGAGCTGCGGGCGGCGGTCCTCGGGGAAGAAGTTGACGATCCGGTCGAGCGCCTGGTTGGTGCTGTTCGCGTGCAGCGTGGTGAGGCACAGGTGGCCGGTCTCGGCGAAGGCGATCGCGTGGTCCATCGTCTCGCGGTCGCGGACCTCGCCGATCAGGATCACGTCGGGCGCCTGGCGCAGCGTGTTCTTCAGCGCGATCTGCCAGCCGTCGGTGTCGACGCCGACCTCGCGCTGCGTGACGATGCAGTGCTTGTGCTGGTGCACGAACTCGATCGGGTCCTCGATCGGTGATGATGTGGCCGTAGCTGTTCTCGTTGCGGTAGTCGAGCAGCGAGGCCATCGACGTCGACTTGCCGCAGCCGGTCGGGCCGATGAACATCATGATGCCGCGCTTGCTCATCGCCGACGTCCCTCAGCATCGGCGGCAGGTTGAGCTCCTCGAACCGCGGGATCGTCGATCAGGATCGTCCGCAGCACCATGCCGACCTTGCCCTGCTGGACGAAGGCGTTGACGCGGAAGCGGCCGATGCCGGGCGGGTTGATCGCGAAGTTGCACTCCTTCGTCGACTCGAACTCGGAGGCCTGCTTGTCGTTCATCACGCTGCGCACGAGCTCGATCGTGTGCTGCGGCGTCAGCACCGTCTTCGACACCGGCGAGATCCGGCCGTCGACCTTGACCGCCGGCGGGAAGTCGGCGGTGATGAAGAGGTCGGAGCCCTTCTGCCGCACCAGCAGCTCGAGCAGCTCGTGGATGAACTGGGTGGCGTTCGCGCGTTCCATCGTGCGTCCTCCTTCGAAGCGCCGCGGCGGCGCGGCGCGCGTCAGCCCGGGAACAGGTCCTTGTTGACGGCGCGGCTGCCGGGCCTCGTCGACCGCGACGACGCGGCGGCGGACGAGCTCCACCAGGTTCTGGTCGAGCGTCTGCATGCCGAGCGCGAGGTTGGTCTGGATCGACGAGTACATCTGCGCGACCTTGTTCTCGCGGATCAGGTTGCGGATCGCCGGCGTGCCGATCATGATCTCGTGCGCGGCGACGCGGCCCTCGCCGTCCTTGGTCTTCAGCAGCGTCTGCGAGATCACCGCCACCAGCGACTCCGACAGCATCGAGCGGACCATGTCCTTCTCGGCCGCCGGGAACACGTCGATGATCCGGTCGATCGTCTTGGCGGCGGAGCTCGTGTGCAGCGTGGCGAACACGAGGTGGCCGGTCTCGGCCGCGGTCAGCGCGAGCCGGATCGTCTCGAGGTCGCGCATCTCGCCGACGAGGATGTAGTCGGGGTCCTCGCGCAGCGCGCTGCGCAGCGCGTTCGGGAACGACAGCGTGTGCGGCCCCAGCTCGCGCTGGTTGATCAGGCACTTCTTCGACTCGTGCACGAACTCGATCGGGTCCTCGATCGTCAGGATGTGCCCGTACTGGTTCTCGTTGACGTGGTTGACCATCGCCGCGAGCGTCGTCGACTTGCCGGAGCCGGTCGGCCCCGTGCACAGGATCAGGCCGCGCGGGCGCGGTCGTCAGCTCGGCGAAGACCTTCGGCGCGTTCAGCTCCTCGAGCGAGAGCACCTTGGACGGAATGGTCCGGAACGCGGCCGCGGCGCCGCGCTGCTGGACGAAGGCGTTGACGCGGAAGCGCGCGAGGTTGGGCACCGCGAACGAGAAGTCGCACTCGAGGTTCTCCTCGTAGGTCTTGCGCTGCGCGTCGCTCATGATGTCGTACACCATCGCGTGCACGTCCTCGTGCTCCATCGGCGGCAGGTTGATCCGGCGGATGTCGCCGTGGACCCGGATCATCGGCGGCAGGCCCGCCGACAGGTGCAGGTCGGAGGCCTTGTTCTTGACCGCGAAGGCGAGGAGTTCGGTGATGTCCATCTTATAATCCCTGGTGCGCGTCCGGCCATCCGTGCGTTGCGCCGAGAGGCGGCTTGCACCGGGGACGCCTGCATTGCGCGTGCCGGCAGAGCACCCCATGCCGCTCATCGATTATGACTCCGTGCGAGAAGGCTGGCTAGCGTCGCGGCGCGCATCGCGCGGGCGCCGCGCGGCCGGCCGCGACCCGGCGACGGTCGCGCTGCTCGCGGTGAGCAAGACGTTCCCGGCCGAGGCGGTGCGCGCCGCGCACGCGCTCGGGCAGCGCGCGTTCGGCGAGAACTACGTGCAGGAGGCGCTCGCCAAGATGGACGCGACCGCCGATCTCGCCGGCATCGAGTGGCACCTGATCGGCCCGCTGCAGAGCAACAAGGCGCGCGACGCCGCGGAGCGCTTCGCCTGGGTGCACACGATCGACCGCGCTCAAGATCGCGCGAGCGGCTGTCGCGGCGCGGCCCGCCGGACATGCCGCCGCTCGACGTCTGCGTGCAGGTCAACATCAGCGGCGAGGCGACGAAGAGCGGCGTCGCGCCGGCCGAGGCGCTCGCGCTCGCGCAGGCGGTCGCGCGGCTGCCGCGGCTGCGCCTGCGCGGGCTCATGGGCATCGCCGAGCCGACCGACGACGTCGCGCGGCAGCGCGCGGAGTTCCGGGTGCTGCGCGAGTGCCTCGAGGCTGCGCGCGCCGCGGGGCTCGCCGTCGACACGCTGTCGATGGGCATGTCGGCGGACCTCGAAGCGGCGATCGCCGAGGGCGCGACGCTGGTGCGCGTCGGCAGCGCGATGTTCGGCGCGCGCGCGCGCGGCCGGCGCCGGGGCCGTGACCGGGCCCACGATCACATCGCAGGGGACAACGACATGAGCATCACCTTCATCGGCGGCGGCAACATGGCGGCCGCCCTCATCGGCGGCCTGCGTCGCGCGCGGGCACGCCGGCGGCGATTTCCGCGTCGTCGAGCCGCGGCGCCGAGCAGCGCGGCGCGGCTCGCCGCGCGCTTTCCCGGCATCGGCGCTGCTCGCGCGGCCGTCCGCCGCCGCGGTCGCCGGCGCCGCGCTCGTCGTGCTCGCGGTCAAGCCGCAGCAGATGCGCGACGCCGCCGACGCGCTGGCGCCGCACCTGCGCGGCCGCGGCGCCGCCGGTGGTGCTGTCGATCGCCGCCGGCATCCGCCTCGCCGACCTCGGCGCGCTGGCTCGGCGGCGCGACCCGGCTGGTGCGCGCGATGCCCAACACGCCGGCGCTGATCGGCAAGGGCATCAGCGGCGCGTACGCGGCCGCCGGGCGTCGACGCCGCCGGCCGCGCGCTGGCCGCGGAGGTGCTCGAAGCCGGCGGCGAGCTCGTCTGGGTCGACGACGAGGCGATGCTCGACGCGGTGACCGGCGTGTCCGGCAGCGGCCCGGCGTACGTGTTCTACTTCCTCGAGGCGCTGGAGGAGGCGGCGCGCGACCTCGGCTTCGCGCCGCGAGGACGCGCGCCGGCTCGCCTACGCGACGTTCGCCGGCGCGATCGCGCTGGCGCAGGCGCAGCGAGCCGCGCCCGCGACGCTGCGCGCGCAGGTGACCTCGAAGGGCGGCACGACCGAGCGCGCGCTCGCGGCGATGGAGGAGCGGGCGTGAAGGCCGAAATCGTCGCGGCGGTGACGGCCGCCGCCGAGCGCGCCCGCGAGCTGGGCGACGCGTTCGGCGCGGACGCCTGACGGCGAGGGCGATGCCGATGCTCGACCAGGCGCTCAAGTTCCTGCTCGACACGGTCTTCGGGCTCCTCACCTACGCGTTCCTGCTGCGCTTCGCGATGCAGTGGCTGCGCGCGCCGTTCCGCAATCCGGTCGGGCAGGCGCTGATCGCGCTCACCGACTGGGCGGTGAAGCCCGTGCGCCGCGTGCTGCCCGGGATTTCGCGGCCTCGACTGGTCGACGCTGCTGCTCGCGTGGCTCGCGCAGTACCTGTGGCTCGTCGCGCTGGCGCCTGCTGCTCGGCGGCGCGCGCGGCCGCCGGCGGCGCGGTCTTCGCCGATGCTCGCGCTCTTCGCCGTGGTCGAGCTCGTGAAGGCCGCGCTGTGGCTGCTGATCGTCGTCGTGTTCGTCGCAGGCGATCCTGTCGTGGGTGGCGCCCGACGGGCCGATCGCCGGCCTGCTCAATGCGCTGACCTACCGCTTCCTGCGCGCCGATCCGGCGGCGTCGTCCCGCCGCTCGGCGGCACGCTCGACCTGTCGCCGCTGATCGTGATCGTCCTCGCGCAGCTCGCGCTGATGCTGCCGGTGCAGCTGGCTGGAGAGCGCTGGTCGCTGGGCGCTCTTCCGCTAGGCGGCCGCGCGATGGCCGACGCGCCGTGGCGGCGGGAGGAGGGCGACGGCGCGCTGGCGCTCGTCCTCACGCTGCACGTGCAGCCCGGCGCGAAGCGCACCGAGGTCGCGGGGTCCACGGCGACGCGCTCAAGATCCGGCTCGCCGCGCCGCCGGTCGACGGCAAGGCGAACGCCGCGCTGCTGCGCTTTCTCGCCGACGCGTTCGGCGTGCCGCTGCGCGCGGTCGACGCTCGTGCGCGGCGAGACGTCGCGGCAGAAGACCGTGCGGATCGCGCGCCGGGGCTGCGGCCGGACCACGGGTGGGGCCGCGGCGATGCGCTGACGCGGCGCCGTTCGCCGCGTGACGGGAGCGGGCCGCGCGAGCTGGGTCGCCGCACGGCCGCGCGAGCGCGTTGGCGAGGCGGACGAAATCGGCGACCGCGAGCGTCTCGCCGCGCGCGCCGGGATCGATGCCGGCGGCCGCGAGCGCGGCTGCGTCGCAGATCCCGGCGAGCGCGTTGCGCATCGTCTTGCGCCGCTGGCCGAAGGCGGCGGCGACGACGCGCGCGAACAGCGCCTCGTCGGCGATGGCCGGCTTGGCGCGCGCCGCAGCGGCACGAGCCGCGCGACCGCCGAGTCGACGTTCGGCGCCGGCCGGAACGCGCCCGGCGGAACGACGAAGAGCCGCGTCACCGCGAACTTCGCCTGCAGCATCACCGTGCAGCCGCCCGTAGTCGGCGCGTGGCCGGGCGCTGCGGTCATCCGCGCGACGACCTCCTTCTGCAGCATCACGTGCAGGTCGACGAGCGCGTCGTCGTACTGCGCGAGGTGGAACAGGAGCGGCGAGCTGATGTTGTACGGCAGGTTGCCGACGACGCGCAGGCGCTCGCCCAGCGTGGCGAAGTCGAATGCGAGCGCATCGGCGACGTGCAGCGTCGAGCCGCTCGGGCGGGAAAGTCGGCGGCGAGGCGCGCGGCGAGGTCGCGGTCGATCTCGATCGGCCGTCGAGGCGGCCCGCGCGCTCGATCAGCGGCGCGCGTCAGCGCGGCGAGGCCCGGGCCCGATCTCGACCAGGTTGTCGCCGGGCTGCGGCGCGATCGCGGCGACGATCCGCGCGATGTAGTGCGGATCGACCAGGAAGTTCTGGCCGAAGCGCTTGCGCGGCTGGTGCCGTTCGCACCGGGCCGCCGGTCACGCGCTGCGCGCGCCGCGCCAGCGCGACCGCGAGGTCGACCGCGGCGAACAGGCTGCCCGGGTCGGCGCGTGGCGGCGCGCGCGGCATCGGCGGCGAGGTCGAGCGCGGTGCCGTGGTCGACCGAGGTGCGGATGAACGGCAGGCCGAGCGTCACGTTGACGCCGTGCCCGAAGCTCGCCGCCTTCAGCACCGGCAGGCCCTGGTCGTGGTACATCGCGACGATCGCGTCGAACGCGCGCGCGTGCTCCGGCACGAACACCGTGTCGGCCGGCAACGGGCCGGTGGCGTCGATGCCCTGCGCGCGCGCGGCGGCGATCGCCGGCGCGATCGCGTCGATCTCCTCGCGCCCGAGGTGCCCGCCTTCGCCGGCGTGCGGATTGAGCCCGCACACGGCGATGCGCGGCGCGGCGATGCCGAACTTCGCCCGCAGCTCGGCGCCGACGATCCCGAGCGTCTCGCCGACCGCGTCGCGCGTGATCGCGGCGGGAACGTCCTTCAGCGCGAGGTGCGTCGTCACCAGCGCCACCCGCAGCGGCGCGTCCGCCGGCCCGCCGACCAGCATCATCACGACGCGCGGCGTGTGCGTGCGCTGCGGCGAAGTACTCGGTGTGGCCGGTAAACGCGATGCCGGCGTCGAGCAGCACGCTCTTCTGCGCGGGCGCGGTCACCAGCGCGGCGAAGGCTCCGGTCGCGCAGGCGTCGGCGGCGCGGGCGAACGTCGCGAGCACGCGCGCGCGCGTTCGCCGGATCGGGCTGCCCGGGCACGACCGGGACGGCCAGCGGGTGATCCCAGACCTCGACGGCGGCCGCCGCCGGCGCCCGCGCCGGGTCGTAGGCGACGTAGCCCGCCGCGATGCCGAGCCGGGCGGCGCGCGCGTCGAGCAGCGCGCGGTCGCCGAGGACGACGAGCCGCGCCGCAAGGGCGCGCTCGCGGTGGCGCTGCGCGAGCCGCGCGCAGAGATCGGGCCCGATGCCGGCCGGCTCGCCGGCGGTGATCGCGAGGCGCGGGTCGCTCGCTCACGGGCGCCCCCTTGGCGCTGCGCGCCGTCGCCCTGCGCGGCGAGCAATTCGCGCTCGGGGCGGCCCGTCGCGCTCATGCCGGCGTCGCGCCGAAGGTCTCGACGCGCACGCCGTCCGCGGCGTGACGGTCATCGCCCCGTCGGCACCGGCGCGGATCGCGACCTCGGCGTAGCCGTCGAGCGGCACGCGCGGCGGGCCGAACACCCACAGCGCGTCGACCGCCTTCGCGGGTCGATCTCGCCGGTGTGCTGGACGGCCGGGCCCAGCGGCAGCGCCTAGCCTTCGCGGCCGAAGACCGGGAACTGGTCGAGCGTCGCCCGGAAGCGGAGCACGCGCGAGCCGGCGATCCGCTGGCGCGAGTTGAGGTCGTACCAGCCCCCGGGCGGCAGCGCGATCTCGACCTCGGCGTCGGGTCCGATGATCGGGGCGACCAGCAGCGCGTCGCCGCACATGAACTGCGTGTCGAAGCCGCGGACGAGCGCGTTTCCCGGGAACGCGAGCGGCATCGCGCGCATCACCGGCAGGCCGGTGGCGCTCGCCTGCTGCGCGGTCCGCTGCAGGTACGGCAGCAGCCGGTAGCGGAACGACAGCCACTTCCGGGCGACGGCCTCGGCCGCGGCGCCGAACGCCCACGGCAGCGTCGGGCCCCGCAGCGGCAGGCGGACGTGCGACGCGAACACCGCCGCCTGCAGCCAGCGCACCCACAGCTCGGCCCCGGGCGGCTCGCCGTAGCTGCCGCCGACGTCGAAGCCGCGGTGCGCCCCGCCGCTCATTCCCCACGACAGCGCGCCCCGGATCGTCGCGGCGAGCCCTTCCCAGTCGCTCTGCGCGGCACCGGCCGCGGCGACCGGGTAGCGCTGGCTCCCCGCCCCGCCGGCGTGGCTCCAGACGACGGCCGGCGTGCCGGCGTCGCGCCCGTGCGCGGCGATCGCCTCGTACACGCAGCGGGCGTGGAGCAGCGAGTAGACGTTGTGCAGCCGGAGGCCGGTGTCGCCGTTGCCGGGCCGCGCCTCCGCGGGCGGCGGCTCGGTGCCGTCGCAGACGGCGACGTCGATGCCGGCGGCAACGAGCTCTTCCTGCGCCCGGCGCCACCACGCGTACGCGGCGGGGTTGGTGAAGTCGACGAAGCCCCACTCGCGCGGCAGCGGCGAGGCGCCGTCCCAGCCCTCGCCGGCGTCGCCGTCCGCCGCGCCGCCGTGGCTGCCGGCGCCCGCCGGCCCGCGCCAGGCGCAGGTGTACGGAAAGCCGCCGGCGCCCTTCAGCAGCAGCTCGTCGTGCGCCAGCGACGCGAACAGCGGCGTGTCGGTGGCGACGTACGGGCACTGCCACGCGCCGACGCGGAAGCCCTGCGCCTTCACCGCCGCGAGCGCATTCGCCGCGTGCGGGAACTTCGCCGCGTCCCACTGCGTGTGGAACGGCGCCTCGTCGTTCCACGCGCGGCGGTTGTCGAGCACCAGCACGTCGGCCGGGATCCGGCGCTCGCGCAGCGCCTTCGCCGACGCGACGGCGTCGTCGGGCGAGTCCTTGTAGCGGCGGGTCGCCCACAGCCCGAAGCTCCACGCGGGCAGCGCCGGCGCCCGGCCGGTCAGCTCCGTGTAGCGCGCGAGGACGCCGGCGGGATCGGGGGCCGCGAACAGCACGAGGTCGAGCGCGCCGTCGTCGACGATCAGCATGTACGTCCGGTGCGAGGCGGCGGGATTGCCGACGAGGTGCGAGACGCGGCCCGGCGTGTGCACGAACAGCCCCCAGGCGCCGCGCCGCGAGGCGGTGCCGCGGCCGGTGCCCCAGGCGAACGGCACGCTGCGCGCGGTGAGCCCGGTGTTGACGCCGCCGGGATCGGCGTTCCACGACTGCACGATGCGGCCGCGCTGGTCGAGCGGACCGAACTGCTCGCCCAGCCCGTAGACCGGCTCGCCCGACGCCAGCGCGAAGGCGGCCGTCCACTGGCCTCCGCGCCGCAGCCGGCTCACCGGCGGCATCCGCGGCGAGCCGTCGGCTTCCCGGTCCGTCGCCGACTCCAGCAGCCTGGCGCCGCCGTGCAGCAGCGCGAAGGAGAGCGGCGACTCGGTGATCTCCAGCGCCGCGTCGCCGGCGGCGATCCGCCACGCGCCGGGCCGGGTCTGCTCGACCGTGCAGGGCTTCGACTCGCAGAGCGCGATGCCGTAGTCGGGCGCTCCGGCGGGCCCCGCGCGCAGGCGGAACGTGCCGGGGCCGCAGGACGACACCTCGAGGATGTCGCCGGTCGTCGTCGCGAAGGCGATGCCCGCGGCCGAGACCTCGAGGTGGCCCTGCGCGTCGAGCCGAAGGTGGGCGGAGCGTTCGAACTGCATCGGGCGGGCGCGCGGT
The DNA here is from genome assembly GCA_963832705.1 of uncultured beta proteobacterium. Lineage (GTDB taxonomy): Bacteria > Pseudomonadota > Gammaproteobacteria > Burkholderiales > Casimicrobiaceae > CAIWHR01. The sequence goes on from CAWHVP010000009.1 coordinate 497,161, forward strand.
GCGGCGGTCGTGGCGGGCGGCGGGAGGGCTCTCCATCGTACAAGAAATCGCCGCGCGCAGGCGGCCGGGTGCGGACGCGGGCCGCCGGTATAATCGGCGCTCGATCGGACGGCGCGCGGTCGAGGCCGGTGCGGTCCTCCTCGCCTCCGGCGCCCGCGCCGGTCCGCCCGCCCGTCCCCCGCCGCCCCGTGCGCCAGTTCTTCTCCCGCCCCGATTTCGTCGCCGGCATCCGCGACATGACGCCGCCGCTGATCGGCCTGCTGCCGTTCGGCATGGTCTGCGGCGTCGCGGCGCAGGCGCTGGGCGCGTCGGCGCTGGACGCGTTCGGGCTGTCGGCGATCGTGTTCTCCGGGGTCGCGCAGATCGTCGCCGTGCAGCTGCTCGCGGCCAAGGCGCCGCTGCCGGTCATCGTGCTGACCTGCTTCGTCGTCGGCCTGCGCCTGATGATGTACAGCGCCGCGATGGCGCCGCACTTGAAGCCGGTGCCGGGGCGCTGGCGCAACCTCCTCGCCTTCCTGCTGACCGACCAGGCCTTCGCCGCGTCGATCCGCCGCTTCCGCGAGGCGCGCGACCCGCGGCACGGCGTGTCGTACTTCCTCGGCACCGGCGTGCTGCTGTGGACGACGTGGCAGGTGTCGAACCTCACCGGGTACTGGCTCGGCAACGTGCTGCCGGCGGCGTGGCAGCTCGACTTCATCGTGCCGCTGTGCTTCCTGGGGCTGCTCGTGCCGGCGCTCGAGGACGGCCCGACGCGCGCGGCCGCGCTCGCCTCGGCGGTCGCCGTCGTCGCGCTGGACGCGCTGCCGATGCGGCTGTCGCTGATCTGCGCCGGGCTCGTCGGCATCGCCGCGGGGCTCGTCGCCGAGCGCAGGAAGCCGCGATGAGGCGCCGGGCTACCCTCCCCGCCGCTGCGCCGCACCCTCGCGCGCGCGGAGAGGGCCGGGGCAAGGGCACGCCGATGAGCGAGACGCTGAAGCTGTGGCTGGTCATCGTCGCCGTCGGCGGCCTCACCTACCTGTCGCGGCTGTCGTTCATCGCGCTGTTCGCGCGGCTGGAGATGCCGGCGCTGGTCGCCCGGGCGCTGCGCTTCGTGCCGGCGGCGATGCTGACGACGATCGTCGTGCCGGCGGTCGTGCTGCACGGCGCCGACGGGCAGGGGCTCTCGCCCGCCCGGCTGGTCGCGGCGGCGGTCGCGGCCGCGGTCGCCTGGCGCACGCGCAACGCGACGGCGACGATGGTCGTCGGCATGCTCGCGCTGTGGCTGACGGAGTGGCTGCTGCGCGCGCTCGCCGCCTGATTTCCGCGGCCGCGGCGGATCGGCTACCATCCCTTTCTTTCGCCCCGTCCCGGACCACGTCATGCGTTTCCAAGGCACCGACACCTACGTCGCCACCCCCGACCTGATGCTCGCGGTCAACGCGGCGATCGCGCTGGAGCGGCCGCTGCTCGTCAAGGGCGAGCCCGGCACCGGCAAGACGATGCTCGCCGAGGAGGTCGCGCGCGCGCTCGGCCGGCCGCTGATCCAGTGGCACATCAAGTCGACGACCAAGGCGCAGCAGGGGCTCTACGAGTACGACGCGGTGTCGCGGCTGCGCGACTCGCAGCTGGGCGTCGACAAGGTCGCCGACATCGCCAACTACATCAAGCGCGGCGTGCTGTGGGACGCCTTCGAGGCCGACGCGCCGGCGGTCGTGCTGATCGACGAGGTCGACAAGGCCGACATCGAGTTCCCGAACGACCTGCTGCGCGAGCTCGACCGGATGGAGTTCTACGTCTACGAGACGCAGCGCACGGTCAAGGCGCGGCACCGGCCGCTGGTCGTCATCACCAGCAACAACGAGAAGGAGCTGCCGGACGCGTTCCTGCGCCGCTGCTTCTTCCACTACATCCGCTTTCCCGACCGCGAGACGATGACGCGGATCGTCGACGTGCACTTCCCCGGCCTCAAGAAGGCGCTGCTCGCCGAGGCGCTGGAGGTGTTCTTCGGCCTGCGCGACGTGCCCGGCCTCAAGAAGAAGCCGTCGACGTCCGAGCTCCTCGACTGGCTGAAGCTGCTGCTCGCCGAGGACATCCCGCCGGAGGCGCTGCAGCAGCGCCGACCGGAAGGTGCTGATCCCGCCGCTGCACGGCGCGCTGCTCAAGAACGAGCAGGACGTCCACCTGTTCGAGCGCGTCGCGTTCATGGCGCGCACGCAGCGCTAGCGATGGCCTTCGTCCTGCCGGTGACGCTCGAGGGCCGGCACGCGACGCTCGTGCCGCTGGCGCGCGAGCACGCGGGCGCGCTGGCCGCGGCGGCCGCGGACGGCGAGCTGTGGCGGCTCTGGTACACCGGCGTTCCCGCGCCGGAGCAGGCGCCGTCCTGGGTCGACGCGGCGCTGGCGATGCGCGAGGGCGCGGGCGCGATGCCCTTCGTCGTCCGCGACAACGCGACCGGCGACATCGTCGGCAGCACCCGCTACTTCAACGTCGAGGCCGCGCACCGGCGCCTGGAGATCGGCCACACCTGGTACGCGCGCCGCGTGCAGCGCACCGCGCATCAACACCGAGTGCAAGCTGCTGCTGCTGACGCACGCGTTCGAGACGCTCGATTGCATCGCCGTCGAGTTCCGCACCAACTTCTTCAACTTCCCGTCGCGCAGCGCGATCGCGCGGCTGGGCGCGAAGCAGGACGGCATCCTGCGCCAGCACCAGATCCAGCCCGACGGCACGCGGCGCGACACCGTCGTGTTCAGCATCATCGACGCCGAGTGGCCGGCGGTGAAGCGGCACCTTCGCTTCCTGCTGGAGCGATAAGTGGGGTCAGACACCAGCTTTCCCGACGGGTGTCGCGGTCGGCGACCGGCTGGCCGAAAGTACGTGTCTGACCCTACTTAATTCCCGAGCATGCTGATCGACTTCTTCCTGCACCTCAAGTCGGCGAAGCTGCCGGTGTCGACGCGCGAGTTCCTGACGCTGCTGGAGGCGCTCGAGGCAGCGGGTCGTGTCGCTGTCGCTCGACGATTTCTACACGCTGGCGCGGATCAGCCTGATCAAGGACGAGGCGCACTTCGACCGCTTCGACCTCGCGTTCGCGCTCCTATTTCAAGGGCGTCGAGGGGGTGTTCGACATCCGCGCGAAGATTCCCGAGGAGTGGCTGCGCAAGGAATTCGAGCGCCACCTGACGCCCGAGGACCGCGCGAGGATCGAGGCGCTCGGCGGCTGGGACAAGCTGATGGAGACGTTCAAGCAGCGGCTCGCCGAGCAGAAGGGGCGGCACGCCGGCGGCTCCAAGTGGATCGGCGACCGGCGGCACCAGCCCGTTCGGCGCCTACGGCTTCAATCCCGAGGGCATCCGCATCGGCCAGGAGGGCAGCGGCAGCCGGAGCGCGGTCAAGGTCTGGGACGAGCGCAGCTTCCGGAACCTCGACGGCGACGTCGAGCTCAACACGCGCAACCTCAAGGTGGCGCTGCGGAAGCTCCGCCGCTTCGCGCGCGAGGGCGTGCCCGAGGAGCTCGACCTCGAGGGGACGATCGAGGGCACCGCGCGCAACGCCGGCTGGCTCGACCTGCACATGGTCCCGGAGCGGCGCAACCGCGTGAAGGTGCTGCTGTTCCTCGACGTCGGCGGCTCGATGGACCCGCACGTGCAGGTCTGCGAGGAGCTCTTCTCGGCGGCGAAGAGCGAGTTCCGCCACCTCGAGTACTTCTACTTCCACAACTGCATCTACGACACCGTCTGGCGCGACAACGACCGCCGCAACGTCCACCGGACGTCGACGCTGGACATCCTGCACAAGTACGGCCCCGACTGGAAGCTCGTCATCGTCGGCGACGCCGCGATGAGCCCGTACGAGATCGTCCAGCCGGGCGGCAGCGTCGAGTACAGCAACGACGAGCCCGGCTCGGTGTGGCTGACGCGGCTGTTCGACCACTTCCGCCGCGTCGCCTGGTGGAACCCGGAGCCCGAGCGCGCGTGGGAGTACACGCGCTCGACGCAGATCATCCTGCAGATGCTCGGGCCCCGGATGTTCCCGCTGACGCTCTCGGGCGTCGCGCGCGGGATCGACGCGCTGCGGCACTAGGAGGCGGAGGATCCATGGAACGCATCACGATGTCGATCGACGAGGGCCTGGCGAAGGAATTCGACGCGCTCGCGAAGCAGCGCGGCTACACCAGCCGCTCGGAGGCGATGCGCGACCTGCTGCGGCGCGAGGTCGAGGCCAACCGCATCGCCTACGAGGCCCGCTCGTACTGCGTGGCGAGCCTCTCGTACATCTACAACCACCACGAGCGCGAGCTCGCCGAGCGGCTGACCGAGGCGCAGCACGCGCACCACGACCTGGTCGTCGCGACGATGCACGTCCACCTCGATCACGACAACTGCCTCGAGAGCGTGATCCTCAAGGGGCCGACCGCCGCCGTGCGCGGATTCGCCAGCCGGACGCAGGCGGAGCGCGGCGTCCGCCACGGCCAGGTGAACCTCGTCACCGTCGAGACCGGCGACGCCCACGCGGGCCCCGGCACGCACCGGCACCACGGGCACATGCACCTCGTGCCCCGTTCCTGACCCGGATCAACCGGAGCCGCCGCCGCGGGCTTGCCCTCCGGTAGGAACTCGTGGCAATGTTTGCCTACCGCTGCGTGCCGGCGGTGCCGACCCCGAGACCGCCATGGACGACCTTCCCGCCACCTGGACCGCGCTGTGCGTGCTGGCGTTCGGCCTCGGCATGAAGCACGGCTTCGACGCCGACCACCTGGCGACGATCGACGGGATCACCCGCTACAACGCGCGGGCGAATCCCGCGCCTCGCGCGCGTCGCCGGCAGCCTCTTCTCGCTGGGCCACGGCGCGGTCGTGCTGCTGGTCGCGCTGGTCGCCGGCACGCTCGTCGTCGGGCTGGCGGACGCCGGAATGGCTGGCGAGTCACCGGCGTCGGCGTGTCGATCGTGTTCCTGTTCGGGCTCGCGTTCGTCAACGTCCGCGCGGTGCTGACCGCCGCGCCGGATGCGGTCGTCGCCCCGGCCGGGCTCAAGGGCCGGCTGCTCGGCCGCTTCGTGACCGTGCGGCGGGCGTGGGCGGTCGCCGCGGTCGGCGCGCTGTTCGCGCTGTCGTTCGACACCGTGTCGCAGGCGGCGCTGTTCGCGCTGGCGGCGGGGCGTTTCGGCGGCGTGCTGCACGCGCTGTTCGTCGCCGGGCTGTTCGTGCTGGGGATGCTGGTCGTCGACGGCATCAACGGCGTCTGGATCAGCCGGCTGATCCGCCGCGCCGACCGCACGGCCGTCGTGGCGTCGCGCGTGATGGCCTGCGCGGTGGCCGCCATCAGCTTCGCCGTCGGCGTCTTCGCCGTCGCCAAGCTCGCGCTGCCGCGCGGTCGAGGCGTGGGCGGACGGCCGCGAGCTGATGTTCGGCGCCGCCGTCGTCACGGCGATGCTGCTCGCGTTCGCCGTCGGCATGCGCGCCGCGCGGCGGCCCGCGGCCGCCCGCCTGGCGGCCGCGCCGGGTTCGGACTAGCCCGCGGCGACGGCGCCCCGGCGGCGCGAGCGGCCGCCGCCGCCCGGCGGGGTGCCGGCTACTTCAGGAATTCCGGCGAGACCATCCGCGGCAGGAACAGGATGAGGTCGGGCCACATGATGGAGAGCGCGAGCACGCCGAGCATCGGCATGAGCATGATCATCACGTCCTTGATCACGTAGGTGAGCCGCACCTTGGCGATGGCGCAGGAGATCATCAGGCACAGGCCGTACGGCGGCGTGACCAGCCCGAAGGCCAGCGAGATGATGCCGACCATCGCGAAGTGGACCGGGATCCATGTTCACCGAGCGCGCCAGCGGCTCGAGGATGGTGCCGACGATGATGATCGCCGGAATGGCGTCGAGGAAGCAGCCGACGACGAGGAAGCAGAAGGCGATGAAGAAGCCGGTGCCGGTGATCCCCATGCCCCACGAGCCGACGCCGGCGAGCAGCGCCTTGGGGATCTGGTAGTACGCGAGCAGCCAGCCGAAGGCGCTGGCGGTGCCGACGCAGAACAGCGCCACGGCCGCGAGCTGGCCGGTGTCGAGCAGCGCCCGTGCAGCTGCTTGCCGCTCATCTCGCGGTAGACGAAGATCGACAGCGTCGCCGCGTAGAGCACCGCGATCGCCGCCGACTCGGTGGCGGTGAACCAGCCGAAGATCTTGCCGCCGATGATGATCACCGGCGTCATCAGCGCCGGGATGGCGACGCCGATGCCGCTGAACACCTCCTTCATCGACGCGCGCGGATACTTCGGGTAGTTGCGCATCTTCGCGTAGACGTGCACGGTCGCCATCTGCGACGCCGCCGAGCAGCAGGCCGGGGATGATGCCGGCGAGGAACAGCGCGCCGATCGACACCGACAGCGTGCCGCCCCAGACGATCATCAGGATCGACGGCGGGATGATCACGGCCAGCACCGCCGAGACGGCCGTGATCGCGACCGAGAACGACAGGTCGTAGCCTTCCTTGACCTGCGCCTCGATGAAGATCTTGCCCTGGCTCGCCGCGTCGGCCGTCGAGGAGCCCGAGATGCCCGCGAAGAAGATCGACAGCACGACGTTGACCTGCGCCAGCCCTCCCGGCAGGTGCCCGACCAGGTCGCGCGACAGCCGCACCAGCCGGTCGGTGATCCCGCCCACGTTCATCAGGTTGGCGGTCAGCAGGAAGAACGGCACCGCCAGCAGGATGAACGAGTTGTAGGACTTGAAGGTCTCGTTGAAGAGGATCATCGGCGACAGCCGCGGCTCGATGAGCATCACCGGCAGGCAGGCGAGGCCCAGCGCGAAGGCGACCGGCACCCGCAGCGCCATCAGCGAGAAGAACACGCCGAACAGCACCAGCGCCGCGATCGCGGCGGAGAGCGCCGCGCCGCCGCTCATGTCCGATGCCCCGTCGCGAAGGTCCGCAGGTCGTGCGACGAAGCGCTCGCCGAGGAACAGCACCCAGGTGAAGCCGGCGAGCGGCCAGGCGACGAAGATCCAGGCCATCGGCAGGTCGGCGAGCTCCGAGGTCTGGTCCCAGCCGAACTGGACGAACTTGATGCCGTACCAGATGAAGACCAGCGCCATCACGAGCACGAACACGCTGCTCACGATGCGCAGCAGCGCATCGGCGCGCGGCGGCGAGTTCCGGCCAGAGGTCGACGTCGAAGTGCGCGCCGTCGCGGATCGCCGACCATCGAGCCGATCATGATCATCCAGATGAAGAAGAAGCGCGCCATCTCCTCGGTCCAGATGTAGGACGGGATCAGCGCGGTGTAGCGGGAGAAGATCTGCAGGGTGACCGGGATGATCAGGATCGCGACGCTGATCACCAGCAGCCAGTTGAGCAGGCGGTAGTAGGCATCGATCAGCTTGCGCATGAACTCTCCCGCGGCGTCATCCGTTGCGGCCGCCGGTGCGGGGCGGCGGCGGCGGGCCCGCCGGCGGAGAACGCGCGTCGCCCGCCGGCGGCGCCCGGCCGGCTACATCGAGTTGATCTTGGCGTAGATCGCCTTCGGCGCCGATTTCCTTGGCGTAGTCGGCCATCACCGGGTCGACCAGCCTTCTTCATCGCGGCGCGCTCGGCGAACTGGATCCGCTTCAGCTTGCCGGCCTTTTCCAGCGCGTCGAGCTTGGCGCTGTCCTCGCTCGACTCGATCTGGCGGCCGTAGGCGCCGGCTTCCTTGCCCGCCTTGACGATCGCGGCCTGCAGGTCGGGCGGCAGCTTCTTGAACGTCTTGCCCGAGAAGCAGATCGGCCGGATCGTGATCGCGTGCTGCGGTCATGATCAGGTTCGGGCCGACCTCGAAGAACTTCATCGCCTCGACGCCCGCGGCCTCGTTCTCGCCGGCGTCGATCACGCCGTTCTGGATCGCGTTGTAGACCTCGTTGTAGGCGATCACCGTCGGCGACATGCCGACCGCGGCGAAGGTCTTGCTCCAGATCGGCGCGCCCTGCACGCGCACCTTGAGGCCCTTCATCTCGGCCATGTTCTTCGCCGGCTTGTTGGCGAAGATGTTGCGCGTGCCGCCGCCGGCGTAGCCGATCAGCATCACGTCGGCCTTGGCCGCGACCTCGTCGGCGACCGGCTTCAGCGTGTCGGCGTCGAGCACCTTGTTCCAGTGGGCGAGGTCGCGGAACAGGAACGGCGCGTCGATGAACGGCGCGGCCTTGGAGAACGTCGACATGTGCGCCGGCGAGACGATGCCGTAGTCCACCGACATGCCCTGGTTCATGTACGCGAAGTAGTCCTTCTCGAGGCCCGAGCTCGCTGTTCTTGTGCAGCACGAAGTTGATCGGCTTGCCGTAGTACTTCTTGACCAGCTCCTCGAACTTGACGAGCGCCTTGGTGAAGGCGTGGTCGTCGTTGAACTGGACGGCGCCGTGCAGCGTGATCGGCGCCTGCGCGGCGGCGCCGAACGACAGCGCGAACGTCAGGGCAGCTGTGCACCGCAGCGCGGCGCGGACAAAGTCTCGCATCTTCTCCTCCATGGACGGGGCCACGCTGCGCCGCTCATCGTGACCGAGGCGGCCTGCTTTGGTCAGGTGGTCTGACCAATCTAACCGCGATGCGCGACCGGTGTCAAACCTTCCCGCGCCTTCCCGCGCCGCGACGCCGTCGCGCCGCAGTCCCGCGCGATCGCCGCGGCGCCGCGCGGTCCCGTCAGGGCTTCTTCGGCGCGGGCGCGGCCGCGGTCAGCGCGCGCACGGCGGCGCGGACCTCGATCTTCGTCACGCGCCCGGCGGGATCGGCGACCGACAGCGTCAGCGGGATCGTCTCGCCCTCCTTCAGCGGCTGCGTGAGGTCCATCAGCATCACGTGGTAGCCGCCCGGCTTCAGCTCGACCGGCTTGCCGGCGGGCAGCGGCAGCTTCTCGACCGCCGCCATCTTCATCACGCCGCCGTCCATCTTCATCTCGTGGATCTCGACGATCTTCGCGACCGGCGACGCGGCGCCGACCAGCGCGGCGTCGGTGGCCGAGTTCAGCTGCATGAAGGCGCCGGTGGCCTTCTGGCCGGCGACGGTGGCGCGGGCCCAGGGATCGGTCACCGTCACCTGGGCGGCGGCGGGCAGGGCAAGGGCGAACAGGAGGGCGGCCGCGGCGGCGGCGGGGGCGGCGATTCGGCGCATGGTCTCGGGGCCTTCGGGTGGGAAGCGACAGCCGATTCTAGTCGCATCGCGACGGGCGCGGAGCGCCCGCGACAGCCGTCCGGTGAGTTTTTGCAGATCATGCAATTAGCGTCGCCCGTTGAAGTTCTGTGGCAAGTTTGGCAACGGCTTTTTTGATCTGGATCAAGGAAATCGAGTACTGCCGGAAGTCGCGATTGTCGACCACCATCCCTTGCGATAGCCTCTGCCAAACCTACAACATTTTGTGGTCCGGCGAGTTGGATCCCCCGAGCCGGCCGCGTTAGGAAGAGCCCATGTCGATCGAGCAACCCGTCGCCGCGCCGGCGCTGCGAACCAGTTCTCCGCACGCCTCCGGCGCTGCCGGCGCGGGTCGTCAAGCGCGACGGCGCCCGGGTGGCGTTCGAGCTCGCCCAAGATCGCGTCGCGCGATCGCCCGCGCGGGTGCCGCGACCGGCGAATTCGACGCCGCCGAGGCGGACCGGCTCGCCGCCGCGCGTCGGCCGCGTCCTCGCGCACCGGCTTCGGGGGCGGCGCGCCGGACATCGAGCGCGATCCAGGACACCGTCGAGCACACGCTCGGCGGCGGCCGGCCACTTCGACACCGCGCGCGCCTACATCGTCTACCGCGACCGCCACGCGCGGCTGCGCGCCGACCGCAAGACGCTGGTCGACGTCGCCGCGTCGGTCGACGAGTACCTCGACCAGAAGGACTGGCGCGTCAACGCCAACGCCAACCAGGGCTACTCGCTCGGCGGCCTGATCCTCAACGTCTCGGGCAAGGTCGTCGCCAACTACTGGCTGTCGCACGTCTACGCGCCGGAGATCGGCCGCGCGCACCGCGAGGGCGACGTCCACATCCACGACCTCGACATGCTCGCCGGCTACTGCGCCGGCTGGTCGCTGCGCCAGCTGCTGCACGAGGGCCTGAACGGCGTGCCGGGCAAGGTCGAGGCGGGGCCGCCGAAGCACATGTCGAGCGCGGTCGGGCAGATCGTCAACTTCCTCGGCACGCTGCAGAACGAGTGGGCGGGCGCGCAGGCGTTCTCGTCGTTCGACACCTACATGGCGCCGTTCATCCGCCGGGACGCGATGAGCTACGACGCGGTGCGGCAGTGCATCCAGGAGCTGATCTACAACCTCAACGTCCCGTCGCGCTGGGGCACGCAGACGCCGTTCACCAACCTGACGTTCGACTGGGTGTGCCCGGAGGACCTGCGCGAGCAGGTGCCGGTGATCGCCGGCGAGGAGATGCCGTTCACCTACGGCGACCTGCAGGCCGAGATGGACATGATCAACCGCGCCTACATCGAGGTGATGACCACGGGCGACGCCAAGGGCCGGGTGTTCACGTTCCCGATCCCGACCTACAACATCACGCCGGACTTCGACTGGGACCACCCGAACTGCGAGCTGCTGTTCGCGATGACGGCCAAGTACGGGCTGCCGTACTTCCAGAACTTCCTCAATTCCGAGCTGAAGCCCAACATGATCCGGTCGATGTGCTGCCGGCTGCAGCTCGACCTGCGCGAGCTGCTGAAGCGCGGCAACGGCCTGTTCGGCTCGGCCGAGCAGACGGGCTCGGTGGGCGTGGTGACGATCAACTGCGCGCGGCTGGGCTACCTCCACGCCGGCGACGAGATCGGCCTGTTCGCGCGCCTCGACGAGCTGCTCGAGCTACGCGCGCGACAGCCTCGAGGTCAAGCGCAAGGTGATCCAGCGGCTGATCGACCAGGGGCTCTTCCCCTACACCAAGCGCTACCTCGGCACGCTGCGCAACCACTTCTCGACCATCGGCGTCAACGGCATCAACGAGATGATCCGCAACTTCACGCGCGACGCCGAGGACATCACCACCCCGGCGGGCCACGCGCTTCGCGCGTCCGCCTGCTCGACCACCTGCGCGCGCGGATCGTCGCGTTCCAGGAGGAGACCGGCCACATGTACAACCTCGAGGCGACGCCGGCCGAGGGCACGACCTACCGCTTCGCCAAGGAGGACCGCAAGCGCTGGCCCGACATCCTGCAGGCCGGCACGACGGAGACGCCGTACTACACGAACAGCTCGCAGCTGCCGGTCGGCTTCACCGACGACCCGTTCGAGGCGCTGACGCGGCAGGAGGAGCTGCAGACCAAGTACACGGGCGGCACCGTGCTGCACCTGTACATGAGCGAGCGGCTGTCGTCGGTCGAGGCCTGCAAGGCGCTGGTGCGCCGGTCGCTGGAGCGGTTCCGCCTGCCGTACATCACCGTCACGCCGACGTTCTCGATCTGCCCGACGCACGGCTATCTGCCGGGCGAGCACGAGTTCTGCCCGAAGTGCGACGACGAGCGGCTGGCCGAGAAGAAGCGCCGGCTCGCGGCGTGAAGACCGGCGCGGAGCCACGGTGTTCGGGCGAGCAGCCCGATCGACGGCCGGTGTGCACGACGACCCGAGAAACGTGCGTCGCCCCGAACTACAACCGACCGGAGGAACGAACGATGAACGCGATGACCGAACTGCAACACCTGTCCGACGCGATCACGCTGACCGACGACGAGCGCCAGCGCTGCGAGGTGTGGACCCGCGTGATGGGCTACCACCGCCCGGTCGCGTCGTTCAACATCGGCAAGAAGGGCGAGCACGCGCGAGCGCTGCTTCTTCCCGAGGCGCGCGCCCGCCCGCACCTGTGAGCGGGCGGATCGCCGGGCCGCCACGGCGGTGCCACCCAGCGGGCCAGCACGCGATGAAGGCCGTACCGCACGTCCGGCGCCGACGAGGCGCCGAGCGGCGCGCCGCCGCTGCGCGTCGGCGGCCTCGTCCCGTTCTCGACCACCGACTGGCCGGGCAAGCTCGCGGCCGTCGCTGTTCCTGCAGGGCTGCCCGTGGCGCTGCGGCTATTGCCAGAATCCGCACCTGCTGCCGCCGCCGGGGGCGCACGAGGAGGACTGGGCCGCGACGCTCGCGTGGCTCGGCACGCGGCGCGGGCTGCTCGACGCCGTCGTGTTCTCCGGCGGCGAGCCGACGGCGCAGGCCGGCGCTCGCGCGCGGCGATCCGCGCGGTGCGCGCGCATGGGCTTCGCGATCGGCCTGCACACCGGCGGCATCTACCCGCGCCGGCTGCGTCGAGGTCGTCGCGCGAGGTCGACTGGGTCGGCCTCGACATCAAGGCGCCGATGCTCGGCTACGACGCGGTGACCGGCGTGCCGCGCAGCGGGCTTCGCCGCGTTCGCGAGCCTCGACCTCGTGCTGAAGGCGGGCGTCGCGCTCGAGGTGCGCACCACCGTGCACCCGGCGCTGACGCCGCCGCGAGACGCTGCTGACGCTCGCCCGCGAGCTCGCAGCGCGCGGGCGTGCGCGCGCTGGGTGCTGCAGGCGTTCCGCCCGACGGGCTGCGCGAGCGACGCGCTGGTCGCCGCCGCGCCGCGCGGCGTGCACGATCGACGAGGACCTCGTGCGCGCTCGAGGCGCACGTGCCGGACATCGTCGTCCGGTAGCGCCGCCGGCCCGGCCCGCATTCGGCCGCGTCGCGGCATCGTCGCACGGGCCGCCAAGAAAAATCCCGGCAACGAACGGAGGCATGCGTCGAAGCCGGGGGATGAAAACCACAATTGCGGCGATGATAGGGGCGCATCGCGCCCGGAACTCTGATGTGGATCAAGTCCGCGCGTCGCCGGCGCGGCCGCGCGCCGTGTGGCAGAATCCCCGCCATGGTCGCGCTCCCCACCTCGCCGGCGGCCGCCGTGCCGGCCGCCGCCCGCTCCGATGCCGCGGCCCGGCCGGTGGCCGCCTGGCTGTTCGTCTGCTGCGTGCTCGTCTTCGCGATGGTCGTCGTCGGCGGCGTCACGCGGCTGACGCACTCGGGCCTGTCGATCACCGAATGGCAGCCGATCGTCGGCACGCTGCCGCCGCTCACCGACGCGGCGTGGGAGGAGGCCTTCGCCAAGTACCGGGCGACGCCCGAGTTCCGGCAGGTCAACCAGCGCGATGGCGCTGCGCCGAGTTCAAGGGCATCTTCTGGTGGGAGTACTTCCACCGGCTGCTCGGCCGCCTGATCGGCGTCGCCTTCCTGATCCCGTTCGTCGGTTTGCGCTGCGCCGGCGCATCCCGCCGGGCTACGGCTGGAAGCTCGCCGGGGTCTTCGCGCTGGGCGGCCTGCAGGGCGCGATGGGCTGGTACATGGTCCAGAGCGGGCTCGTCGACGATCCGCGCGTCTCGCAGTTCCGGCTGACCGCGCACCTGGGCCTGGCGCTGCTGATCTTCGCGGCGATGCTGTGGCTCGCGCTCTCGCTCGTCCGGCAGGAGCGAGCCGCTGCCGGCGACCGGGCCGCTCGCGCGCGTGCGGCGGCTCGCGCGCGTCGTCGCGGCCACGATCTTCGTCATGGCGCTGTCCGGCGGCTTCGTCGCCGGCATCCGCGCCGGCTTCGCCTACAACACGTTCCCGCTGATGAACGGCGCGCTGGTGCCGCCCGAGATCTTCATGCTCGAGCCGTGGTGGAAGAACTTCTTCTGGAACATGGCGACCGTGCAGTTCGATCACCGCCTGATCGCCTGGGTGATCGCCGTGCTGGTGCCGCTGCTGTGGTGGCGGCTGCGCACGACGCCCGGCGTGCCGCCGGTGCCGCGCACCGGCGGCCATCTGCTGCTCGGGCTCGTCGCCGTGCAGATCGCGCTCGGCATCGCGACGCTGGTGCACGTCGTCCCGCTGCACCTCGCCGCCCTGCACCAGGCGGGCGCCGTGCTGGTGCTCGCGGCGGCGCTCAACGTCGCCCACGCGCTGCGCTGACCGGCGCGGGTCGTTTCCACGCCCGCGCGGCGACGGCCCGCGCCGATCCGTGCCGCGCCGACCGCGCCCCTACTGAACGAGCGGCGTCGCCGCCCCGGCGAGATCCGCGCCGGTGATGTCGGCGCGGCCCGCGAGCACCTCGACGTACTGCCGCAGCGCCTTCGCCTCGACCTGCGCGGCGAGGTACTGCGCGACGCTCTCGGACACGACCTCGAACGGCAGCTGCCGGCCGGCGATCCGGCGCGCCACCTCGACGACGTGGAACCCGTAGCGGGTCGCGGCCAGCACCGGCAGCACGCCGGTGGCGGTCGTGTCGAAGATCGCGCGGTCGAACTCGGGGACCATCTCGCCGCGGCCGAACTGCCCGAGGCTGCCGCCGTTCTCGCCCGACGGGCAGTTGGACAGCTCGCGGGCGCGCTCCTCGAACCGCGCCGGGTTCGCCCGCAGCTCGGCGAGCACGCTCTCCGCCTTGTCGCGCAGCGCCATCACCGGCGTGGCCGGGGTCAGCGCGAACAGGATGTGCCGCGCCTCGACCAGCTCGCCCGAGGTGAAGCGTTCCGGGTGCGCGTCGTAGTAGCGCCGGCACTCGTCGGCCGTCGGCATCGGCGTCCTGACTTCGCGGTCGAGCAGCTCGGCGATGACCGCATCCTCGTCGCTGCGCCCGGCGAACGTCACGCGCTCGCGCGGCAGCGCCGTTCTCGAGCAGGCCCAGCTCGCCCGCCCGCTGCAGCAGCAGCTCGCGGATCGCCAGCGTGCGCCGCGCCGCGGCCACCGGATCGGGCGCGTCCGGGTGCAGCATCATCTCGCGCGCGATCGCGTCCGGCGCGACCGCGGTGCCGTTGACGGCCAGCATCGTGTCGGCGTCCATCAGCGGGACCGCACGACCTGGTAGGCGCGCACGACGTAGCCGACCGCCGCGAAGCCGCTCCAGACGTGGACGAGCCGCGAGAACGGGAAGACCAGGAAGATCGTCATGCCGAGCACGAGGTGCAGCTTGAACACCAGCGGCGCCTCGACGACGTACGTGGCCGCGTCGCCGCGGAACGTGACGATGTGCTGGGCCCAGGCCATCAGCCGCAGCATCTCGGCGCCGTCGAGGTGCTGCAGCGACACCGTGATGCTGAAGAGGCCGAGCAGCAGCTGCGCGAGCAGCAGCACCAGGATGAAGATGTCCATCGGCCGGCTGGTCGCGCGGATGCGCGGCTCGGTCAGCCGGCGCTGCAGCAGCAGGACGAGGCCGGCGAGGCACAGGAGGCCGGCGGCGCCGCCGGCCACGATGGCGATCATCTGCTTCACGCCGGCCGAGACGCCCAGCACGTGCCAGACCTCGACCGGCGTCAGCAGCCCGACCAGGTGGCCGAAGAAGATGCCGAGGATGCCGACGTGGAACAGGTTCGAGCCCCAGCGCAGCTGCCCCGCGCGCAGCAGCTGCGACGAGTCGCTCTTCCACGAGTACTGGTCGCGGTCGAAGCGCAGCAGGCTGCCGGCGAAGAAGACCGCCAGGGCGACGTACGGATAGATTCCGAACAGGAACTGGTTCAGGTAGGACATCGTGGTGCTCCTTTATCGCGTCATGCCCGGCGGGGCGGGCCGACGGGGCGTGAACTGCACGGTCGATTGCTGCGGCAGCGGCGTGCCGCAGGCGCTGGCGCAGGCCGCGGCGCCCGCGGGGCCGAAGATCACCGGCTCCTCGACCCACTCGTCGTCGATCGGCTTCTCCTTCGGCGCCGCCGCTTCCCGGCGCTTCGCCGCGAGGCCCGGCTCGCCATTGAGCGCGAGCAGCGCCGCGAAGACCGCGCTGTAGCCGCTGTCGCGCTGCTGCAGCGCCTCGCCGACCGCGCGCAGGATGTGCGCGCAGTCGCCGAGCATGTCCTTCGCCTCGGCCGCGGGCCGCTGCGACAGGTACTCGAGCACCGCCGGCAGGTAGTCGGGCAGCTCGCCGCCGGCCAGCACGAAGCCGGCGCGCTCGTAGATGCCCTTCAGGTCGACCATCGCCTGGCCGCGGTCGCGCGAGTCGCCGTGGACGTGCTCGAACAGGTGCAGCGACGTCGCGCGGCCGCGGTCGAACAGCGCGACGTAGGCCTCCTGCGCGTCGATCGGGTCGCTGTCGGCGAGCCACGCCGCGAGCGCGTGCAGCGCGTCCCTGCGCGCGCGCGGCAGCTTCGGTTCCCGCTCGACGAGCGCGCGGATCTCGGGCAGCGCGGCGACGAGGTCGGCGGTCGGGTAGGCGAGCAGCGCGGAGAGCGCCTTGTAGGTGAGCGTCATGGTCATGCCCTCTCGGCAAGCTTGATCGGGATCGTGCGCGGCTTCTTGCCGCCGAAGAGGCTCGCCTCGCTCTGGCCGTCGGAGCAGCCGTTGCCGAACGAGAACCCGCAGCCGCCGCGGACGTCGAACGCGTTCTCCGCGTACTCGCGGTGCGCCGTCGGGATCACGAAGCGGTCCTCGTAGTTCGCGATCGCCATGTAGCGGTACATCTCCTCGACCATGGCGGCCGTCAGCCCGACCTGCTGCCAGCACCGCCGCGTTCTCGCGCTGCTCGACGTGGCGGTCGCGCATGTACGCGCGCATCGCCAGCATCCGCTCGAGCGCGGTCACCACCGGCTTCTCGTCGCCGGCCGTCAGCAGGTTGGCGAGATACTGGACCGGGATGCGCAGCGACCGGACGTCGGGCAGCTCGCCGAACGCGCCGATGTCGCCGGCGTTCGCGGCCGCCGAGATCGGGGAGAGCGGCGGCACGTACCAGACCATCGGCAGCGTCCGGTACTCGGGGTGCAGCGGCAGCGCGACCTTCCAGTCGACCGCCATCTTGTAGACGGGCGACGCCTTCGCGGCCTCCAGCCACGCTTCGGGCACGCCGTCGGCGCGCGCCTGCGCGATCACGGCGGGATCGGTCGGATCGAGGAAGATCGACAGCTGCGCCTCGTACAGCGCCTTCGGGTCCTCGACCGAGGCCGCGGCCTCGATGCGGTCGGCGTCGTACAGCAGCACGCCGAGGTAGCGGATGCGGCCGACGCAGGTCTCCGAGCACACGGTCGGCTGGCCCGCCTCGATGCGCGGGTAGCAGAAGATGCACTTCTCGGCCTTGCCGGTCGACCAGTTGTAGTAGATCTTCTTGTACGGGCAGCCGGACACGCACATCCGCCAGCCGCGGCACTTGTCCTGGTCGATCAGCACGATGCCGTCCTCCTCGCGCTTGTAGATCGAGCCCGACGGGCACGACGCCACGCAGGTCGGGTTCAGGCAGTGCTCGCACAGCCGCGGCAGGTACATCATGAACGTGTTCTCGAACTCGCCGTAGATCGCCTTCTCGACGTCGCGGAAGTTCGAGTCCTTGCTGCGCTTGGCGAACTCGCCGCCCAGGATCTCCTCCCAGTTCGGGCCCCAGACGATCTTCTCCATCCGCTCGCCGGTGATGAGGCTCCTCGGCCTCGCGACCGGCATCGCCTTCATCTCGGGCGCGCTCTGCAGGTGCGCGTAGTCGAACGTGAACGGCTCGTAGTAGTCGTCGATCTGCGGCAGGTTCGGATTGGCGAAGATCTTCATCAGCACCGACCACTTGCCGCCCTGGCGCGGCTCGATCCTGCCGTTGCCCTTGCGGATCCAGCCGCCGTTCCACTTGTCCTGGTTCTCCCACTCCTTCGGGTAGCCGATGCCGGGCTTGGTCTCGACGTTGTTGAACCAGGCGTACTCCATGCCCTCGCGGGTCGTCCAGACGTTCTTGCAGGTGACCGAGCAGGTGTGGCAGCCGATGCACTTGTCCAGGTTGAGGACCATGCCGATTTGCGCGCGGATTCTCATCGCTTGTCTCCCGTGGCCGTCAGGCCGTCTGCGCGGCCGGCGTGTCGAGCCAGTCCACCTTGTTCATCTTGCGGACGACGACGAACTCGTCGCGGTTGGTGCCGATCGTCCCGTAGTAGTTGAAGCCGTACGACAGCTGGGCGTAGCCGCCGATCATGTGCGTCGGCTTGACGACGATCCGCGTCACCGAGTTGTGGATGCCGCCGCGCGCGCCGGTGATCTCGGATCCCGGCGTGTTCACGATCTTTTCCTGCGCGTGGTACATCAGGCACATGCCGTTGGACACGCGCTGGCTGACGACCGCCCGCGCGGCGATCGCGCCGTTGACGTTGAACAGCTCGATCCAGTCGTTGTCGACGATGCCGGCGCGCCGGGCGTCGGTCTCCGACAGCCAGACGATCGGCCCGCCGCGCGACAGCGTCAGCATGATCAGGTTGTCGGTGTAGGTGGAGTGGATCCCCCACTTCTGGTGCGGCGTGATGAAGTTCAGCACGACCTCGGGATTGCCGTTGGAGCGCGTGCCGCGCATCGGCCCCGAGGCCTTCATGTCCACCGGCGGCCGGTAGACGCACAGGCCCTCGCCGAACGCGAGCATCCACTGGTGGTCCTGGTAGAACTGCTGGCGCCCGGTCAGCGTGCGCCAGGGGATCAGCTCGTGGACGTTGGTGTAGCCGGCGTTGTAGCTGACGTGCTCGGACTCGATGCCGCTCCACGTCGGGCTGGAGATGATCTTGCGCGGCTGCGCCTGGATGTCGCGGAAGCGGATCTTCTCGTCCTCCTTCGGCCGCGCCAGGTGCGTGTGGTCGATGCCGGTGATCTTGCCCAGCGCCTCCCAGGCCTTCACCGCCACCTCGCCGTTGGTCTCGGGGGCGAGCATCAGCACGACCTCGCACGCGTCGATGTCCGACTCGATCCGCGGCAGGCCCTTGGCGACGCCGTCCTCGGTCACCGGGTAGTTGAGCGCGGCGAGGTTCTTCACCTCGCGCTCGGTGTTCCAAGCGATGCCCTTGCCGCCGTTGCCGACCTTGGACATCAGCGGGCCCAGCGCCGTGAACTTCCGGTACGTGTTCGGGTAGTCGCGCTCGATGACGACCATCTGCGGCGCGGTCTTGCCCGGGACCAGCTCGCACTCGCCCTTCTTCCAGTCCTTGACGTCGATCGCCTGCGCGAGCTCGCTCGGCGTGTCGTGCAGCGTCGGCACCAGCACCAGGTCGCGCTCGACGCCCAGGTGCCCGACGCAGACCTCGGAGAACTTCTTCGCGATGCCCTTGTAGATCTCCCAGTCGCTCTTCGATTCCCACACCGGATCGACCGCCGCCGACAGCGGGTGGATGAACGGGTGCATGTCCGACGTGTTGAGGTCGTTCTTCTCGTACCAGGTCGCCGTCGGCAGCACGATGTCCGAGTACATGCACGTCGTCGACATCCGGAAGTCGAGCGTGGTGAGGAGGTCGAGCTTGCCTTCCGGCGCCTCGTCGTGCCAGGCGACCTCCTCCGGCTTCCTGCCGCCCCAGCTGCCGAGGTCCTTGCCCTGCACGCCGTGGGTGGTGCCGAGCAGGTGCTTGAGGAAGTACTCGTGGCCCTTGCCGGAGCTGCCGAGGAGGTTCGAGCGCCAGACGAAGAGGTTGCGCGGGAAGTTGTCAGGGTGGTCGGGATCCTCGCAGGACATGCGCAGGCCCCCGGACTTGAGCATCCCGGCCGCGTAGTCCTTCGGGTCGGCGCCGGCCGCCGCCGCGTCCTTCGTCACCCGCAGCGGGTTCGTCTGCAGCTGCGGCGCGGAGGGCAGCCAGCCCATCCGCTCGGCGCGGACGTTGAAGTCGATCAGGCTGCCCGTGTAGCGGCTGGCATCGGCCAGCGGCGACAGGATCTCCTTGATCTCGACCTTCTCGTAGCGCCACTGGTCGGTGTGCGCGTAGAAGAACGACGTCGAGTTCATGTGCCGCGGCGGGCGGTGCCAGTCGAGCGCGAAGGCGAGCGCGGTCCAGCCGGTCTGCGGCCGCAGCTTCTCCTGGCCGACGTAGTGCGCCCAGCCGCCGCCCGACTGGCCGACGCAGCCGCACATGATCAGCATGTTGATGATGCCGCGGTAGTTCATGTCGCTGTGGAACCAGTGGTTCATCGCCGCGCCGATGATCACCATCGACTTGCCGTGCGTCTTGTCGGCGTTGTCGGCGAACTGGCGGGCAATCGTGATCACCTGCTCGGCGGGCACGCCGGTGATCTTCTGCTGCCACGCCGGCGTGTACGGGACGTCGTCGTCGTAGGAGGCGGCGACGTTCCCGCCGCCGAGGCCGCGGTCGATGCCGTAGTTCGCGCACAGGAGGTCGAACACCGTCGCGACCAGCGCCTCGCCGTCGGCGAGCGTCACCTTCTTCACCGGGACGTGGCGCACCAGGATGTCGGCGCCCTGGTCGTTGTTGCGGAACACCTCGTGCTCGATGCCGCCGAAGTAGGGGAACGCGACCGGCTCGACGCCGTCCTTCGCGCCGATCAGCGTCAGCGCGAGCTTCACCTCGGCGCCGTTGGCGCCTTCCTTCGCCTGGAGGTTCCACTTGCCGAGGTCGCCGCCTTCCTTCTGGCCCCAGCGGTAGCCGATCGTGCCCTGCGGCGCGACGACGCCGCCGGTCGCCTCGTCGACGGCGACGGTCTTCCACTCCGGGTTGTTCGCCTGGCCGAGCCCGCCGGCGAAGTCCGACGCCCGCAGCGTGCGGTCGGCGACGTACTGGCCGCCGCGCTTGACGAGCTTCACCAGCATCGGCATGTCGCTGTAGCGGCGGCAGTAGTCCTGGAAGTAGGCGGACGGCCGCTCCAGGTGGAACTCCTTCAGGATCACGTGGCCCATCGCCATCGCCAGCGCGGCGTCGGTGCCCTGCGTCGGGTGCAGCCAGAGGTCGGCGAGCTTGCTGACCTCGGCGTAGTCGGGCGTCACCGCGACGACCTTGGCGCCCTTGTAGCGGACCTCGGTGAAGAAGTGCGCGTCGGGCGTGCGCGTCTGCGGCACGTTGCTGCCCCAGGCCATGATGAACGTCGAGTTGTACCAGTCGGCGGACTCGGGCACGTCGGTCTGCTCGCCCCAGGTCTGCGGCGACGACGGCGGCAGGTCGCAGTACCAGTCGTAGAAGCTCATGCACACGCCGCCGATCAGCGACAGGTAGCGGCTGCCCGCGGCGTAGCTGACCATCGACATCGCCGGGATCGGCGAGAAGCCGACGACGCGGTCGGGGCCGTGCTTCTTGATCGTGTACGTGTTCGCGGCGGCGATGATCTCGTTGACCTCGTCCCACTGCGAGCGGACGAACCCGCCGAGGCCGCGGATCGACTTGTACGACTTCGCCTTGGCCGGGTCCTCGACGATCGACGCCCAGGCCTCGACCGGCCCGAGGGTCTTCCGCGCCTCGCGCCACAGCCGGACGAGGCGGCCGCGGACCATCGGGTACTTCAGCCGGTTGGCGCTGTACATGTACCAGGAGTACGACGCGCCGCGGGCGCAGCCGCGCGGCTCGTGGTTGGGCATGTCGGGCCGGGTGCGCGGGTAGTCGGTCTGCTGCGTCTCCCAGGTGACGACGCCGCCCTTGACGTAGATCTTCCAGCTGCACGACCCGGTGCAGTTCACGCCGTGCGTCGAGCGCACGATCTTGTCGTGCGCCCAGCGGTCGCGGTAGGCGCGCTCCCACGTGCGGTCCTCGGTCGTCAGGACGCCGTGGCCGCCGGAGAACGTCTTGTCGTCGCGCGTGAAGTAGGTCAGACGGTCGAGAAAATGACTCATGCGATGCTCCTGGTTGGCCCATGGCCGATGGGATGGCCCGGCGGGCTGGCGTGCCCGGGACCGGACTGCGTTGCGTGCGCGGGGCGCACCGTCGTCGCGCCGCGGCTCAGCATGGCGATTCGGCGCCCCTGCGCGCGTAGAACCACCACGTCACGGCAGCGCACGAGACGTAGAAGACGAAGAACGGATAGAGGGCCGCCGCGGTGCCGCCGGTGAGCGACACGGCGGTGCCGTAGGCCTTCGGGATGAAGAACCCGCCGAAGGCCGCGATCGCCGACGCGAAGCCCAGCGAGGCCGCGCTCTCGAGCGTGCCCTCGGCGACCGCGCGGGCGGACGCGTCCGCCTGCCCGGCGAACGCCCGCCGCCGGTCGGCGATGAACACGGCGGGAATCATCTGGAACACGGCGCCGTTGCCGGCGCCGCTGGCGACGAACAGCAGCGTGAACAGCGCGAGGAAGCTGGGGTAGCCGAGCTGCCCGGCGTCGCCGCGGACGAACAGCAGCGCCGCGACGACGAGCGCCATCGCGCCGAAGCAGGCGAGCGCGACGCGCGCGCCGCCGACGCGGTCGGCGAGCCAGCCGCCGGCCGGCCGGGCCAGCGCGCCGAGCAGCGGGCCGACGAACGCGTAGGCCGTGGCGTCGGCGCCGCCGAAGTCCGTCTCCGCCAGCAGCGGGAAGCCGGCGGCGAAGCCGATGTACGAGCCGAACGTGCCGAGGTAGAGCCAGGACAGGATCCAGTTGTGCTTGCGCATGAAGATCACCGCCTGGTCCTCGAACGATGCCTTCACCGGCGCGAGGTCGTCCATGCCGAACCACGCGGCGAGCGCGACCAGCACGATCAGCGGCACCCACACCCAGCCGGCGTTCTGCAGCCAGATCTCGCGCGTCGCGCCGCCGTCCGTCCAGGCCTGCGCGGCGCCGCCGAGCGCGCCGAAGAGGCCCGCGCCGACGACCAGCGGCACGGCGAGCTGCGCGAGCCCGACGCCGAGGTTGCCGAGGCCGGCGTTCCAGCCCAGCGCCGTGCCCTTGCGGTCGATCGGATAGAAGAAGCTGATGTTGGCCATGCTCGAGGCGAAGTTGCCGCCGCCGATGCCGGCGAGCAGCGCGAGCGCGAGGAACGTCGGGTACCCGGTCGCCGGGTCCTGCACGGCGAGCGCGAGGCCGATCGTCGGCGCGAGCAGGGCGGCGGTCGACAGCGCGGTCCACGTGCGCCCGCCGAACACCGGCACCATGAACGAGAAGAAGAGCCGCAGCGTCCCGCCGGCGAGGCCGGGCAGCGCCGCGAGCCAGAACAGCTGGTTGGCGCTGAAGTGGAAGCCGACGCGCGGAAGCTCGACGACCACCATGCTCCAGACCATCCACACGGCGAACGACAGCACCAGCGCCGGGATCGACAGCAGCAGGTTCCGCCGCGCGACCTGCGCGCCCTCGCGCGCCCAGAACAGGCGGTCCTCGGGCTCCCAGTAGGCGAGTTGCGGGGCCATCGTGGTCATGCGCGGCGTGGCGGTCGCTGGGCTCAGGGATTCTTCACGTAGGCGTTCCTGCGCAGGTAGAACCACCAGTTCAGCACCAGGCACAGCGCGTAGAAGATCGCGAAGCCGTACATCGCGTACTGCGGCGTGCCCGCCTTGATCTGCTCGCCGATGACGACCGGCGCGATGAACGAGCCGTACGCGGCCACCGCCGACGTCCAGCCCAGCACCGGGCCCGCCTGCTCGCGGTTGTAGATGACGCCGATCGTGCGGAACGTCGAGCCGTTGCCGATGCCGCTGGCCGCGAACAGCACGATGAACAGCACGAGGAACGTGAAGAAGTACTGCTCGGGCGTGGCCGAGTTGTAGGCGAGGAACATCATGTAGCCGACCGCCGCCGACGCCGCGACCATCACGACCGAGATGATCTGGGTCACGATCGAGCCGCCGACCTTGTCGGAGATCCATCCGCCCACGGGCCGGATCAGCGCGCCGATGAACGGCCCCATCCAGGCGTAGGTCAGCGCCGAGGGCGCGTTGGGATTCGGCAGGTGCTGCATCACGCCGTTGGCGCCCATCACGTGGCTCGAGCCGAAGATCACGGTGATCGCGAGCGGCATCGCGTTGGAGAAGCCGATGAACGAGCCGAAGGTGACGATGTAGAGCAGCGTCATCGACCACGTGTGCTTGTCGCGGAAGATCGCGAACTGCTTCTCGAGGTTCGGCTTCATCTCGCCGAACGCGAGCAGCTTCATCGCGAGCAGCGTGCCGACGATGATCAGCGGCATGGCGACCCACATGTTGAGCAGGCCGAGCCCGGTGGGCTTCGGCAGGTAGAGGTACAGGCCCAGCGCCGCCGTGGCGAAGCTGATGCCGTAGAGGAACAGGATCTTGCCGAACGCCGCCGTCGTCGAGCCGATGTTGGGAGAAACGACGGTCAGGTTGTTCATCCCGAACCAGCCGGCGAACGCCAGCGGCACCAGCAGCACCAGCCAGACGAAGCCGCCGTTCTGGATGTAGGTCGGCGTGCCCGCGGCGATCTTGCCGATCAGCGTGCCCGAGGGCTTCAGCAGCGTCATCGCGTCGCCGCCGATCGCGCCGAACACCGCGGTCGTCATCACCAGCGGGATCAGCACCTGCATCGTGGTGACGCCGAAGTTGCCGAGCCCGGCGTTGATGCCGAGCGCGGTGCCCTGCAGCCGCTTGGGGTAGAACGTGTTGATGTTGCTCATCGAGCAGGCGAAGTTGCCGCCGCCGATGCCGGACAGCAGCGCCAGGAACTGGAACACCCACAGCGGCGTCGTCTTGTCCTGCAGCGCGATGCCGGTGCCGACCGCCGGGATCATCAGGAGCGCGGTCGTGAGGAAGATCGTGTTGCGCCCGCCGGCGAGGCGGATGAAGAAGGAGGCGGGAATCCGCAGCGTCGCGCCCGACAGCCCCGAGATCGCCGTCAGCGTGAACATCTCGGCCTGCGTGAACGGGAAGCCGAGGTTCAGCATCTGCACGGTGAGGATGCCCCACATCACCCAGATCGCGAACCCGTTCAGCAGGCTCGGCACCGAGATCCACAGGTTGCGGCTGGCGATGCGCTTGCCGGTGGTCTCCCAGAACTCGTTGTCCTCCGGACGCCAGTCGGCGATGTCCGCCCGGCTCGTGGACCGCGCGATGGGTGCCGCTGCGATGGGTGTCGTGCTCATCCTGGTGATCTCCGTGATTGCGGCGGCGGGTCGGCCGTGAAATGCCCGTCTGCGGCCATTCTGGGCGGCGGCGGCTCCCGGCGACATTCCCCGGTTGTGCGTGCCGCCCGCGGCAAGAGAACGACCCGCCGATAGTTCGGAATGACTATGGGGCGCGGAGCCGCCTGATGATTCAATCGAGGGGTTGATTTCGGGCCATCTGCGCCCGCCGCGGCAGCTCCCGCGCTGCCGCCGGCGCGAAGGCGATCGATCGGAAAGGAAGGGAGAGCATCGTGACCACAGCCGCAACGGCCAAGCCGGGAGTCAGCCGCGAGCAGATTTCCGCACTGACGATGAGCACGCTCGCCTTCGCGGTGAACTTCGCCGTGTGGGTGATGTTCTCGGTCATCGGGATCAAGATCAAGGCGGAGCTCAACCTCAACGAGACCGAGTTCGGCCTGCTGGTGGCGACGCCGATCCTGACCGGCTCGCTCGTGCGCCTGCCGCTGGGCATCCTGACCGACCGCTACGGCGGGCGCATCGTGTACTTCGTGCAGATGCTCACGGTGGTGATCCCCACCTGGATCCTGTCCTACGCGACCGAGTACTGGCAGTACCTGGTGCTGGGGCTGTTCATCGGGATGGCCGGCGGCTCGTTCGCCGTCGGCATCGCCTATACGTCGGCCTGGTTCAGCAAGGAGCGGCAGGGCACGGCGATGGGCATCTTCGGGGCCGGCAACGCGGGCTCGTCGCTGACCAAGTTCATCGCCCCGATGATCATCGCGGCCTCCGCCACGGCCTCGTGGCGGATGGTGCCCAAGGTCTACGCGGTCGCGATGCTGGTGATGGCGGTGCTGTTCTGGTTCCTGACCACCGAGGACCCGCTGCACCGCAAGGACGCGGCGGCGCGGCGCCGCCCGAAGCTGTCCGAGCAGCTGCTGCCGCTGCTCGACCTGCGCGTCTGGCGCTTCGGGCTCGCCTACTACTTCATGTTCGGCGCGTTCGTGGCGATGGCGCTGTGGCTGCCGAAGTACTACGTCGGACAGTACGGGCTGCCGCTGGCCACCGCCGCGTTCCTGACCATCATCTTCGACCTGCCCTCCGGGGCGATCCGCGCGCTGGGCGGGTGGGCGTCGGACAAGTGGGGCGGCAACACGGTCACGTGGTGGGTGCTGTGGGTCAGCCTCGCCTGCATGTTCCTGCTCTCCTACCCGCCCACCACGATGATCGTCCATGGGATCAGGGGCGACGTCGCGTTCGACATCGGCGTGGGCGTCGTGGGGTTCACCGTCCTGATCTTCATCGTCGGCCTGGCGCAGGGCTTCGGCAAGGCCAGCGTCTACCGCAGCCTCGCCGACCACTATCCGACCAGCATGGGCGTCGTCGGCGGCATCGTCGGCGTCATCGGCGGGCTGGGCGGGTTCACGCTGCCGATCATGTTCGGCGTCGCCGCCGACGTGATCGGCGTGCGCAGCAGCTGCTTCATGCTGATGACGCTCGTCGTCATTGTCACGATGATCTGGATGTGGGTGGCCGAGCGCAACGAGCGCGAGGGCATCCTCGAGGAGCACGCCGCGGCGCGCGCGGCGCTCGCGGGCGCGGAGCTGATGGAGCCCAGGCGCCGGCGCCGGCACGTGCTGGTCGACTGGCGGCCGGACGACGAGGCCTTCTGGGCCGCCACCGGCCGGCGCATCGCCAACCGCAACCTCTGGCTGTCGATGCCGGCGCTGCTGCTGGCCTTCGCGGTCTGGGTGGTGTGGAGCGTGATCGTCGTCGAGCTGCCGCACATCGGCTTCAAGTTCACGACCAACCAGCTGTTCTGGCTGGCGGCGCTGCCGGGGCTCTCCGGCGCGGTCTTCCGGGCGCTGTACTCGTTCGTCGTGCCGATCTTCGGCGGGCGCAACTTCACCGTGTGGAGCACGGCGATGCTGCTGCTGCCGACGCTGTGGATCGGCTTCGCCGTGCAGGACCCGACGACCAACTACGCGGTGTTCGCGGTGATCGCGCTGCTCTGCGGCCTGGGCGCGGGCAACTTCTCGTCGAGCATGGCGAACATCAGCTTCTTCTACCCGAAGCGGCTGCAGGGCACGGCGCTGGGCCTCAACGCCGGCGTCGGCAACCTGGGCGTCGGGCTGGCGCAACTGATCGCCCCGATCGCCATGTACGGCGGCGCGCTGCTGATCCTCGGCGGCAGCGCGCAGACCCGCGTCGACCAGGGCGCGACGATGTCGATCTGGGTGCAGAACGCCGGCTTCATCTGGGTGCCGCTGATCGTCCTGTGCATGATCGCCGCCTGGTTCGGCATGGACAACATCGCGACCGTGCGCGCGGGCTTCGCCGAGCAGGTGGCGATCCTCCGCCACAGGCAGCAGTGGCGGATGAGCTGGCTCTACACCGGCACCTTCGGCTCGTTCATCGGCCTCGCCGCCGGCTTCCCGATGCTGGTCAACACCGAGTTCCCGGCGGCGGACGCGTTCAAGTTCGCGTTCATCGGCCCGGTGCTGGCGGCGCTGGTGCGCCCCGTCGGCGGCTGGCTCGCCGACCGCGTCGGCGGCGCGATGATCACCGTGTGGACGTTCCTGGCGATGGCGGCGGCGGCGCTGGCGGCCATCCTCTTCCTGCCGACGGCAGGCGGCGGCGGCGGCAGCCTGCTCGGGTTCGTGCTGGCCTTCATCGTGCTGTTCGTCGCGGCCGGCGTGGGCAACGGCTCGACCTTCCGCATGATCCCGATCATCTTCCGCACGCTGCGCGAGGGCGAGGTGAAGGACCCGAACGATGCCGCGGCGATGGAGCAGGCGCGGCGCATCGGCAGCACCGAGGGCGCGGCCACGCTCGGGTTCAGCTCGGCGGTCGCGGCGTTCGGCGGCTTCTTCATCCCGATCGCCTACGGCACGTCGATCAAGTACACGGGCAGCGCCGCGGGCGCGCTGGCGTTCTTCGGCGCGTACTACCTCGTGTGCATGCTGGTCACGTGGCGGTGGTACGCGGGCAGGAACGCCGAGGTGCGCTGCTGATCGGCGTTGGCTCTTCGCGGGCGCGGCGGGCGGCGCCGGGCACGGGCTTCGAGTGCCGCCAGGCGTGTCGATTCGCGGCGTGTCGATCGCCCCGGGCGGTCAACCCACGACCGCCCGGGGCGAGCCGCACGCCGCGAATCGACGGCGGCACAGGCGCCCGCGCCCGGCGCCGCCCGCCGCGCCAAGCCGTGCACTGCGAGAGGCCGTGGATTTCGCGCTGCGGTCCGCCCGCACCCCCGCCTTCGCTGCCGCGGCACGGCAATGGCACGAGCTCGGGCACGCAGTCCGCACCCAACGGTGTTGCGCGACGGCAGCTACGGCTTCGTGGCGAGCCCGTGCTCGACCGCCCAGACCGCCGCCTGGACGCGGCTCGTGAGCTCGAGCTTGCGCAGGATGTGCTGGACGTGGATCTTGACCGTGCTCTCGGCGACGTCGAGGTCGCGGGCGATCTCCTTGTTGCTCGCGCCCCGCGCGAGGAAGGCGAGGATCTCGCGCTCGCGCGGCGACAGCGCCGGCTGCGTCGTCGCGGTCGTCCGCCGGCGCGCACCTGCCGCAGCAGCTTGCCGGTCATCTCCGGCGACATCACCGACTCGCCGTCGGCGGCACGGCGCACCGCGTCGACGAGGAAGTCGCTCTCGATGTTCTTCAGCAGATAGCCGAGCGCGCCGGCGCGCAGCGCCAGCATCAGGTCGTCGGCGTCCTCCGACACCGTGAGCATCACGATGTGCGTGCCCGGCGCCTCCTTCAGGATCGCGTGCATCGCGTCGATGCCGGAGATGCCGGGCATGTTGCAGGTCGAGCAGCACGACGTCGGGCGATGCTGCCGCGACGGCCTTGATGCCGTCGAAGCCGTCGGCGGCCTCGCCGACGACCTCGAAGCCCGGCGACCCGCGACAGCAGCGCCGTGATGCCGCGCCGGAACAGCGTGTGGTCGTCGACGACGACGATGCGGATCGCGGCGCGGGGCGACGGCGTCGCGCGAGTCGGCACTCATCGGCCTTCGCCGCATCCTCAGGCGGCCGCGGGCGCGGCAGCGGCCGCCGCGGGCGGCGTCGGTGCGCGGCGGCTGCGGCGGCCGCCGCGGCTTCCGCGCGCGCGAACGGCACGCTGCAGCACGACCTCCGTGCCGTGGCCGGGGCGCGAGCGCACGCGGACGGTGCCGCCGATGCGCGCCGCCCGCTCGCGCATGATCCGCAGGCCCGACATGCGCGTCGGCGTCGGTCCTGCGCGGCGCTGCGGGTCGAAGCCGCGGCCGTCGTCGCGGACGGTGAACGCGTAGTCGGGGCCGCGCGCGATCTCGACCTCGACGCGCGTCGCGTGCGCGTGCTTGCGCACGTTCGACATCGCCTCCTGCAGGATGTGCATCACCTGCATCTGGTCGTCGGGGGCGAGCGGCACCGCCGCGCCGCTGACGCGAGAACTCGGTGCGCATCGCCGGTCTGGTGCTCGAGGCGCGCGAGCAGCGTGCGGATGCCGTGCTCGACGTCGCCTTCCGCGACGCCGGGTGCGGAAATGGACGAGCAGCTCGCGCACGTCGGCGTAGGACTCCTGCACGCCGGCCTGCGATCTCGTCGAGGATGCGCACGGTCTCGGCCTCGTCCGGCTCGGCCAGCGCCTTGCGCAGCATCTGCGTCTGCAGGTTGAGGAACGCGAGCGCCTGCGCGATCGAGTCGTGCAGCTCCTGCGCGAGCAGGTTGCGCTCCTCGGCGATCGCGAGCTCGCGGTCGCGCGAGGCGAGCCGCAGGCTCTCGATCGCGACGCCCAGGTGCTGGCCGAGACTCTCCAGCATGTGCCGCTCCTCGCTCGACGTCTCGTGCGCATCCGCGGTAGAAGAGGTTGAAGACGCCGAGCGACCTGCCGCTGCGCGGCGACCGGCACCGCGGCGACGACGGTGAAGCCGGCGTCGACGCAGTGGGGCAGCGTGATCGTGATCGGCTTCTTCCGTCCGCCGAGCGCGTGGATGGTCGCGGTCGCTCCGGTCGACCGCCTCGCCGCACGCGCACTCGTTGCGCTGCAGGCAGTGCTCGCTGGTCGGCGAACGCCGGCGTCAGGCCCTCGTGGACGAACAGGTGCAGCGTGTCGCTGTCGCGCGCGACGAGCCGCACGGCGCCCGCCGCGGCGCCGGTGGTCGCGAGCAGGCGGGCGAGGAAGCCGCGGCAGAGGTTCTTCGAGCGAATTGGGCGCGTTGAGGAACGCGGTCATGTCGTAGAGCGTGGCGAGCCGCGCGTTCTGCTCGGCCAGCGAGCGCGTCTTCTCCGCGACGCGGCCCTCGAGCGTCCGGTACGACTCCTGCAGGTGCTCGGCCATGTCGTTGAAGCCGCGCGCGAGCGCGCCGAACTCGTCCTTCGACTCGACCGGCAGCCGCACCGCGAACTCGCCCTTCGCCATCCGCTGCAGCCCGTCCTCGAGCTGGTGCACCGGCCGGATGATGAACAGGAACGCGAGGTAGATCAGCGCGACGGCGCCGGCGATCGCCAGCGCGACCAGCGCGAGCTGGATGCTGCGCAGCAGCGAGGTCGTCTGGGCGATGTCCGTCTCCAGCGTCACGACCAGGCGGTCGACGACGTCGACGAAGCGCTCGAACTCCGGACGCGTCACGCCGGGCGCGCTGCCGGCGGCGACGCGCTCGAGCGCTGGGCTTGAGCGTCGCCCCAGGCGCGATCGAACTCGGCGAAAGCCGCGGCGATCGCCGCGGTGTCGGGGACGAACAGCGGGCGCACCGGATCGCCGTGGCGCAGCGTGGCGACCACGCGGTCGAAATCGACGATGTCGCTCGCGACGAGGCCGGCCGACCTCGGACGCGCGGCTCGCCGTGCCCGACCTCCTGCGCGAGGTACGCGAGCCGGTACGTGCGCATCCGCAGGCTGCCCGCGTCGTTGATCGCCGCCGCGCTGCCCTCGAGCCGCCACGAGACGAGCAGCGTCGAGCCGATCGACGCGAGCGCCACGACCAGCGCGAACACCTGGATGCCGACGAGCTTGGCGCTCAGTCGCTGCGGGCGCGACATAGCCTTCCTCGACGATCGGATCGCGAGCATCGTGGAAAGCCGCCCGGCGTGCCATGACCTGCGTCAAGCCCTGTTACGTGTGCCGTTACCGGGTCGCAGGCCGGGCGAACGATGCGCCGCCGCCTACCCGGGTATCGCTGCGCAGCCGCGCGACGTCCCGGATCACGACGTCGCGGCCGTCGACGCTGATGAGGCCGGCGTCCGGCGAGCTCGTGCAGGATCCGCGAGAAGTGCTCGGGCGTGAGGTTGAGCCGCGAGGCGACGACCGCCTTCGACGTCGGCAGCGTCACCGTGCAGGGCTCCGCGCGTTCGGCCGCGGCCTCGGTCCTCGCGCAGCAGGTAGCCGATGACGCGCTGGGTGCCCGGACTGCAGCGAATAGGCCTCGACGTCGGCGATGAGGCCGTGCAGCCGGCGCGAAAGGCCGGCCAGCATCTTCCGCGCGAACGCCGGGTCGCGCTCGAGCTCGTCGAACACCGCCTGCTTCGACACGTGCAGCAGCAGCGAGTCGGCGAGCGTCTGCGCCATCACGATGTACGGCTTGTCCATGAACATCAGCGCCTCGCCGAACGACATGCCGGGGCCGATGATCTCGACGCACCTTCTCGCTGCCCCGCGGCGTGACGAACGACAGCTTGACCTGGCCGTAGATCGACGAGGTGGAAGCCGCTGCAGGGGTCGCCCTTGTTGAACAGGATCTCGCCGCGCGGGACGTGGAGCTCGGTCGTGCCGGCGGCGATGCGCTCGATCTCGGCCGGCGCGAGCTCCTTGAACAGCGGCAGGTTGGCGAGAAAGGCCGAGGTCTTGATTTTCGGCGGCGGCATCGGGCGAGGCCCAACGGGACGAAGTCGAGGCGGCCAGCGTATCACAGGCGCCGGCGACGCCCGCCGGGCCACGGCCGGCACGGCGCCGGCGCGCGGCGCGGCACCGCCGGCACGCGCGGCCGGGCGACGCAGCGGTCGGGTTGCGCCGGCACGCGCGGACGGGCGATCATACGCGGGTTCCGATCCTGCGTTTCCTTCCCGAAAGCTCCCATGACCGTTCCCCGCGCCCTCGACGAACCCCTGACCGACGCCGAGCTCGACGAGCTCGAGGCCTTCCTCGCCTCCGACGCCGTGCCGCAGGACTGCATGGACCTCGAGATGCTCGACGGCTACCTGGCGGCGATCGCCTCCGGCCCCGAGCAGATCCAGCCGTCGGAGTGGCTGCAGCAGGTGTGGAGCGAAGGCGGCAAGTCGTCGACGCCCGCGTTCACCGGCACGCAGCAGGCGCAGCGGATCATGGCGCTGATGCTGCGGCACATGGTCGGGATCGAGCGCACGCTCGCCGAGTCGCCGACGCGCTTCAAGCCGCTGCTGTACATCCCCGACGAGCACGGGCGCGACAGCGAGCGCTCGCCGCCCGAGGGCACGGCGTGGTGCGAGGGCTACATGTCCGGCGTCAAGCTGCGCGACGAGGAGTGGCAGCCGCTGTACGACACCGAGCGCGCCCGCGACTGGATCTTCCCGATCGAGGCGCTCGCGTTCGGCGAGCAGGACGACGAATTCACCGAGTGGGTCGACAGCGACGAGAAGCGCGCAGGGCCTGATCGACGAGCTGCCGATCGCGGCGGTGCTGATCTACCGGTTCTGGCAGGACCGGCGCAGCGCCGCGCAGACGACCGGGGCCGGCCCGCGCCGCAGCCTCGCCGCGGAGACCGCGCGCAAGTCGCGCCAGCGCCTGCACTGACCGCGCCCGTAGGCGGCAGCCGGGCCGCCCCGGCGGCGCCGAGCGGCCCCGTGGGGCGGCCGGGCGCGGCGAGCGGGGGGATTCCGGTCACTCCCCGTGCGCCACCTTGGCCGCGATCCGCACGGCGACCCAGCTCCATTCGTGCTGCGTCTCGATGACGCGGCCCAGCGTCACCGCGTAGTCGGCGTTCGCGGTCGTCAGGATCACGTGGCGGCCGTCGAAGTGCTCGGACGTCGGGACGATCAGCGTGCTCCCGGCGAACTGCGACTCGAGCTCGTCCGTGGGCGTCAGGTACAGGCCGTCGAAGCGGGGCCCGAGCGTGGCGACGTCGATGCCGTCGACGATGAAGCTCATGTCGGCCGGCGGATGGCGCAGGCCGTGCAGCACCACCGGCGCGACCCGCCGCGCGATCACCGACAGCCCGGCCGCGATCTCCAGGCTCTGCTCGCGGAGCAGGCGCCGGACCACGCCCAGCATCCATTCGCCGGTGTCCTCGGGCAGCACGGCGACCAGGGCGCCCAGCGCCAGCGCCTGCCCGGCACCGCCGGACGTCGCGATGCGCAGCCCGCCGATGCTGCGGTCGTCGATGCGCCACGGTGAATCCGCCGGCCGCAGCGCGGCGGGCGGCGCGATCGTCGTCGCCGGGGTCTGCTTCGCGGGCCGCCCGGGCGCCGTGACCGGCTCCGGCTCGTTCCACTGGAGGTCGTCGTCGGCGAGCGGCCGGATCTCGATCTCCTCGACGTCCTGGTCCGGCCACGGGATCGTCGGCGCGGGCGGTCGCGCCGATGGCGGTGCGGCCGGACGCGGTGCCGCCGCGGCGGGCGTGGCCGCCGGAACGGGCGCGGCGGGTCGCGGCGCCGACGGAGAGGGCGTGCGGCAGCAGCGCCGGCGCCCCCGGCTCCGGCGGGGCGAGCCGGTGGACGATGCGCATCAGGCCGACGCAGGCCTCGGCGGCGATCGCCACCGGAAACCGCGGGTGCCGCCGCAGGTTGGCGCCGCGCGTCGGGGCGATGGCCGGGCGGATCTTCTCGAGCACGGCGATGCGCTGCAGGCGCAGCGGCCCGGCGTAGGCTTCGTCGGTCACCGCGGGCTCGCGCAGCGCCGCCGAGCGTGCGCTCGAGCTCCTGCGCGAGCGGGCCGGTGTCGAGATAGCCGACCTTCGCGCCGGCGGGCGTGCCGTTGCGCCGCGAGAGCCCGGCGGCCCGCGTGAAGTCGACGAAGAACCCTCGGCGCTGATGGGCTGCGGCAGGAGCGCGAGATCGCGGCTCCATGCGTAGAGCTGCGCGCCCGCCCACTCGATCTCGGCGGGCATCAGGTTGCCGGTGTGCAGCAGGTCGAGCAGCAGCACGTGCACGTACTCGTGCTCGATGACCGGATGGCGCGCCAGCGGATCGTCGCCGGGCAGCGCGGCGGGCGTGCGCTCGATCGCGAGCTCGACCGTCCGGAGGAACAGCGCCGTGCAGCTCCTTCCACGTCGCGGGCCCCGCGGGCTCGGCGCGGAACAGGCCGAGCAGCAGGTCGACGCCGTGCAGGTGGATCAGCCGCGACGCGAGGCGCGGCAGCAGCCCCTTCCACGGCCGATCGGGAAGATTGCCCAGCGCCGTGGCCAGCGCCCGCCGGTAGGCGTCGATGAAGCCCTGGTTGCGCTCGCGCGCCATCTGCCAGAAGCGGTCGGCGAGCGTCAGCGAGCGCGCGAGGTTCTCCAGGTACCACGTCAGCAGGCGGCGGTGGTCGGCCGCCAGGGCCGTGTCGACGGTCAGCAGCGCCGCGACGCGGTCGAGGTCGAAGCCCGTGCCGGCCGCGCGCAGCCGGGCGAGGGCGCCGAGGACGTGCTCCTGCCGGCCGGTGACGTCGAGCGCGGGCAGCTCCCGCAGCCAGTCGGCGGCCGTACCGGGCGAATGCAGCGGATCCGTGTGGCTCGGCTCCGCCCGCGAGGAGAATCGGAACATGGCACTCGGCAA
Source organism: uncultured beta proteobacterium (assembly GCA_963832705.1). Lineage (GTDB taxonomy): Bacteria > Pseudomonadota > Gammaproteobacteria > Burkholderiales > Casimicrobiaceae > CAIWHR01. The sequence continues at coordinate 531,448 of CAWHVP010000009.1, forward strand.
GGGGTCCGGCCGCGGCGCGGCGGGCACGGCAGGCGCGCCCGGCACGGGCCGGACTGTCGCTCCATGTTATACCCGACGCGCGCCGCGAGGGAGAACGGCCGGCCGGGCCGCCGAGCGCGGCCGCGCGGGCCGGGCGCCCGAGAGCGCGCGGGGGCCGTCGCCGGCCGCTAGAACAGGCTGATGACCCAGCCGGGCGCGACGGCGACCGCGAGGGTCGCGACGAGGCAGGCGACTCCGGCGTAGAGCGCGAGCAGGCCCGTCGGACGCTCCTCCGCCGCGGCAGGCGACGGGCTCATGAACATGTACTGGATCACGCGGAGGTAGAAGTAGATGCCGAGGTAGCTGCCGACGAGGCCCAGCACCGCGTAGGTGGTGAAGCCCGCCGCCATCACGTTCTTGAAGATCAGGAACTTGCCGATGAAGCCGGGGAACGGCGGGATTCCGGCGAGCGACAGCATCGCCATCCCGATCAGCAGCGCGGCGTACGGGCTGCGGTGGAACAGCCCCTTCATCGCATCGAGGTTGTCGCGCGCGGTGTCGTCCTTGCCGGGCGGGATCGCCGCGAAGGCGAGCAGGTTCACGACGCTGTAGGCGACGAGGTAGAAGACGACGGCCTGGAAGCGCCCCGGGCCCGCGCCGAGGAAGGCGTAGAACAGGTAGCCGGCGTGCGCGATCGACGAGTACGCGATCATCCGGCGGAAGCTCGTCTGCCGCATCGCCGTCAGGTTGCCCCAGACGATCGAGACCAGCGGCAGGATCGCGAGCAGGTCGACGGTCAGCGGCGACACCGGCGCGGTGCCGATCAGCCGCAGCGCGGCGAGCACGACGCCGGCCTTGATGATCGTCGCCATGAAGGCGGTCACCGGGATGCTGGCGCCCTCGTACGCATCCGGCGCCCAGGCGTGGAACGGGACGATCGCGGCCTTGAGGAAGAACGCGACGAACACCAGCACGACGGCCGTCGTCGTCATCGCGTCGGTCGAGCTCGCCGCCGCGGCGAACGTCGACAGCGCCAGGCTGCCGGTGCCGCCGTAGAGGAGCGAGACGCCCATCAGGAACATCGCGGTCGCCGTGCCGCCCAGCACCAGGTACTTCAGCGCGGCCTCGACGCTCTCCGGCCGGTTGAAGGCGAGCAGCACCATCGTGTACACCGGCAGCGACATGATCTCGAGGCCGAGGAACATCGTGAGGAAGCTGTCCGCCGACATCAGCAGGCAGAAGCCGTACAGCGACGCCAGCAGCAGCGGATAGAACGGCCCCTCGTCGCCGAAGTCGTCGTGCGCGAGCAGGATCACCGGGACGGCCAGCGCGAGCACGACCGCCTTGGCGATCGACGACAGCGGCCCGACCGAGAACTGGCCGGCGAACGGCGACGCCGTGTAGCCGGTGGCGTACAGCGCCGCCGCGACGACGGTGGCGGCGACGACGACGAGCGCCGAGAGCGCGAGCGCCCCGCGGCGGGCGCCGGTGATCTCGAGGATCAGCAGCAGGACGATGCCGGCGAGCAGCAGGTGCTCGGGCAGCATCGCGGTGAAGATGGTCATCGCATTCATTGCGTGGCTCCCGGGCTTCCCGGCAGCCGCGCGGTCTTGACGAGCTGCTGGTATTGCCTGGCCGCGTTCTCGGTCTTCTGCATCGGCTCGTCGGGGAACAGGCCGAGCGCGAAGACGGCGACGACGATCGTCGCCAGGATCGCCTTCTCGCGGAAGTCGAGGTCGGTGATCGGCATGTGCGGCGCCTTGGCCACGCCGAACAGGAAGCTCTGCGCGAACCGCAGCATGTACAGCGCCCCCAGGACGACGCCGGTCACACTGATGACCGCCATCCACAGCGGGAACGAGTTGCCGGCGACGTACTGCGGCCACGCCGACGTGAACGCGGCGAGCAGCACCAGGAACTCGCCGGTGAAGCCGCTGGTCGTCGGCAGCCCGATCGAGGCGAGCGTCAGGATCATGAAGAAGACCGAGTAGACCGGCAGCAGCTTGGCGAGGCCGCCGTACGCGGAGAGCTCGCGGGTGTGGCAGCGCTCGTAGATCATCCCGACCATCAGGAACAGGCCGGCGGCGGTGAGGCCGTGGCTGACCATCTGGATGATCGCGCCCTGGATGCCGATGATGTCGAGGGTGATGAGGCCCAGCATCACGTAGCCCAGGTGGCTGATCGACGAGTAGGCGATGATCTTCTTGATGTCGTTCTGCACCAGCGCGAGGCAGGCGCCGTAGACGATCGAGATGACCGACAGCGCGAGGATCAGCGGCGTGAAGAAGTGGGTCGCGTCGGGGAACAGCGGGAAGCCGAGCTTCATGAAGCCGTACGTGCCCATCTTCAGCAGCACGCCCGCCAGGATCACCGAGCCCGTGGTCGGCGCCTCGACGTGCGCGTCGGGCAGCCACGTGTGGAACGGGACCATCGGGACCTTGATCGCGAACGACAGGCCGAACGCGGCGAGCAGCAGGATCTGCGCGGACAGCGGCAGGCGGGCCTTGTAGAGGTCGGCGAAGGCGAAGGTCGTGATGCCGCTCGACTGCTGCAGCGAGTACACGAGGTAGATGACCGCCGCCAGCATCAGGATGCTGCCGAAGGCCGTGTACAGGAAGAACTTGATCGTCGCGTAGATCCGCCGCTCGCCGCCCCAGATGCCGATCATCAGGAACATCGGGATCAGCATCGTCTCCCAGAAGATGTAGAAGACGAACAGGTCCTGCGCGACGAACGTGCCCATCATCGCGAACTGGATCAGGAACACCATCGCGTAGAAGAGCTTGACGTCCTTGGTGACCGCGGTGAACGCCCCGGCGGCGACCAGCGGCCCGAGGAACGCGGTCAGCATCACCAGCAGGATGTTGTAGCCGTCGAGGCCGATCTGGTAGTACACGCCCCAGTCCGGGATCCACGGCAGGCGCGTCTCGAACTGCAGGCCCGGGACGCCCGGGTCGAAGCGCACGTACAGCAGCAGCGACAGCACGAGCTGCAGCACCATCACCGCGAAGGTGATGCCGCGGATGCGGGTCTCGGCGGAGGCCGGGACGAGCAGCAGCCCCAGCATCCCGGCGAGCGGGAGGAACAGGACGACGTTGAGCAGCGTGGCGTTATCCATGGCGGAAGCTCCACACCACGCAGGCGATGGCGCCCGCCAGCACGAAGAACGCGTACCGGTGCAGGCTTCCCGCCTGCACGCGCCCGAGCGCCCCGGCGGCGCGGTGCGCGAGCGCGGCCATGCCGTTCAGCGACCCGTCGAGCAGGAAGCGGTCGCCGAAGCCCAGGAACACCTTGTCCGACAGCCACGTCAGCGGCCGGCCGAGCACCGCCTCGTAGATCTCGTCGATCCAGTACTTGTTGGCGAGCAGCCGGTGGAGGCCGGCGAAGCGCGTCGCGATCGCCTCGCCCTTCGCCAGCCCGCCGCGGTAGACGAACGAGGCGGCGGCGACGCCGGTGACGGCGATGATCACCGACAGGATCAGCAGCGGCATCTCGAAGTGGTGCAGCGCGTCGGGGACCCGCGGCAGCGGCAGCAGCGGCTCGAGGAAGTGCGGGATCTTGATGAACCCGCCGATCGCCGACAGCAGCGCCAGCACCATCAGCACGCCGGTCATCGACAGCGGCGACTCGTGGACGTGGTGCGCGACCTCGGGCTCCATCCGCGACGGCGTCAGGAACACGAGCCACAGCAGCCGGAACATGTAGCAGGCGGTCATCAGCGCGGTGGCGGCCATCACCGCCCACAGCACCGGGCTGCCGCCGGCCGAGCTCGCGAACGTGAACCAGAGGATCTCGTCCTTCGACCAGAAGCCGGCGAGCGGCGGGATGCCCGCGATCGCGACCGTCGCGATCGCGAACGTCCAGAACGTGACCGGGATCTTCTTCGCGAGGCCGCCCATCTTGCGGATGTCCTGCTCGCCGGAGAGCGCGTGGATCACGCTGCCGGCGCCGAGGAACAGGCAGGCCTTGAAGAACGCGTGCGTGACGACGTGGAAGATGGCGACGCCGTACGCGCCCACGCCCAGCGCGGCGAACATCATGCCGAGCTGCGACAGCGTCGAGTACGCGAGCACCTTCTTGATGTCGGTCTGGGCGAAGGCGATCGACGCGGCGAAGAACGCGGTCGCCGCGCCGACGACGGCGACGACCGCCGACGCCGCGGGCGCCTGCATGTAGATCGGCGACATCCGGGCGACGAGGTAGACGCCCGCGGTCACCATCGTCGCCGCGTGGATCAGCGCCGACACCGGCGTCGGGCCCGCCATCGCGTCGGGGAGCCACACGTGCAGCGGGATCTGCGCCGACTTGCCGGAGGCGCCGATGAACAGGAAGATGCCGGCGAGCGAGGCCGAGATCGTCGTCACCGTGCCGGCGCGGTACGCGGCGTCGATCTTGTCCATGTCGAGCGTGCCGAACGCGAAGTAGAGCAGGAACATCCCCAGCAGGAAGCCGGCGTCGCCGATGCGGTTGGTGACGAAGGCCTTCTTGCCGGCGCGCGCGTTGACCGGGTCCTCGAACCAGAAGCCGATCAGCAGGTACGACGCGAGGCCCACGCCCTCCCAGCCGACGAACAGCACCAGCAGCGACCGGCCGAGCACCAGCGCGAGCATGAAGAACAGGAACAGGTTCAGGTACGCGAAGAAGCGGGCGTAGCTCTTGTCCTCGTGCATGTACCCGGTCGAGTAGATGTGGATCACCGAGCCCACGCCGGTGACGATCAGCGCCATCACCGCGGCCAGCCGGTCGAAGTAGAAGGCGATCTCGAACGAGCGGTCGCCGAAGCGCGCCCAGGTGTAGGCGACCTCGACGATCGGCGCGCCGCCCGCGGACAGGTCGAGGAAGCACTTGATCGTCAGCAGGAACGAGACGATCGGGAGCCCGCAGCCGACGACGCTGACGAAGCCCTTGCCGAGGCGGTTGCCGAACCCGCCGTTCAGCACGAAGCCGACGAGCGGCAGTACGACGATGAGCGTGAGGAGGTGCGACACCTTCTATCCTTTGAGATCCGAGTAGGCGTCCGTTTCCAGCGTGCGCTTGCGGCGCACGAGCAGCAGCACGATCGGTATGGCGATCGCGATCTCCGCTGCCGCGACGACGAAGATCAGGAACACGAGCACGGCGCCCGCCGCCGTCGCCGTCTGCTGCGCGAACGCGACCAGCGACAGGTTGACGCCGTTGAGCATCAGCTCCATGCACATCAGCATGACGAGCAGGTTGCGGCGCACGATCACGCCGAGCAGGCCCAGCGCGAACAGCGCGACCGACACGAAGACGAGGAACTGGAGCTTATCCATGGCGCTTCGCACCCCGGATGACCGCCAGCGCCGCGACGACGGCCGCGACCAGCAGCACGGACGTCAGCTCGAAGTGCAGCCAGTACTCGTTCAGGAAGGCGACGGCGAACTGCTGCAGGCCGTACGAGGTCGTCGTCTTCGCCACCGCGTGCGCGCCGTGGTTGAAGCCGTAGAGCAGCACGCCGACGAAGACCGCCGCCGCCGCGATGCCGCCGACGAGCCAGCGCGAGAAGCGCTGCGTGAACGACGGGTCGCGCACGTCGAGCAGCATGATCACGTAGACCATGAACACCATCACCGCGCCGACGTAGATCAGCACCTGGAAGGCGGCGATGAAGTGGACGCCGAGCAGGCCGTAGACGCCGCCCAGGAACACCATCGTCGAGATCAGCGCCATCGCGACCTGCATCGGGTGGCGCAGCACGATCATCAGCGCCGCGCCGGCCAGCGCCGACAGGCCGAACACGTAGACGAGCACCGTGTCGAGGTTCTGGAACAGGGCATCCATCAATGCGATCCTCGCTTGACGTCGCGGGTCGTGCCCGTCGGATAGGGCTTGGCGACGTCCTTCTGCGGATTCCAGGTGAGCAGCTCGTCCATCCCGATCCACATCTGCCCGCGGTCGTAGCGCGGCAGGTGCGGGACCTCCTTCATCATCCGGATCGCGTCCTCCGGGCAGGCCTCGACGCACAGGCCGCAGAAGACGCAGCGCGAGTAGTCGATCTCGAAGCGGACCGGGAACTTCGGGTGGACCTCGTCCTTCGGGTCGAAGCCGGCGTCGATCTCGATCACCTTGGCCGGGCAGACGGTCGCGCACATGTTGCAGGCGACGCACTGCGGGCGGCCGTCGGGCCGCTGCGTCAGGATGTGCTTGCCGCGGTTCGCCGGCGCGTAGTCCCAGCGCGTCTCCTCCGGGTAGTACGTCGTCAGCGCGCCCTTGCGGAACGTCATCCACTTGAACATGTTGCGCAGGAAGACGAGGCTCGTGATCCACAGCCCGCGGAGGATCTCGAACAGGTAGGCGCGCTCGTACCACGTCATCGTGGCCGAGTTCCAGTACTGCTTGCGCTCGTATCGCTTCATGGTCAGAAGCCCGCCCAGGCCAGGACCGCCGTCACGACCAGGTTCGCGAGCGCCAGCGGGAACATGAACTTCCACGCGAACTTCAGCACCTGGTCGTAGCGGAAGCGCGGCAGGCTCCAGCGGATCAGGATCTGGAACGAGCAGATCAGCATCACCTTGGCCAGGAACACGACGATCTGCGTGAGGACGACGGCGCCGTGGCTCATCGGCAGCGTGTAGCCGCCGGGGAAGGCGAAGCCGGCGTCGCTCATGTACGGCAGGTTGCAGCCGCCGAGGAACAGCACGGTGAACAGCGCGCCGATCACCGCGATCTCGATGAACTCGGCGAACATGAACAGCCCCATCTTCATCGCCGAGTACTCGGTGTAGAAGCCCGAGATCAGCTCCGACTCGGCCTCCGGCAGGTCGAACGGGATCCGCTTGTTCTCGGCGATCGCCGCGGCCATGAACAGCGTCGCGGCGAACGGCTGGTGGAAGACGCCCCAGGCCGGCAGGAAGCCGAGCAGGATGCCCGACTGCTGCGCGACGATCTCGGTCAGGTCGACGGTGCCGTAGATCAGGATCAGCCCGAGCACCGTCAGGCCCATGATCAGCTCGTAGGAGATCATCTGCGAGCCGGCGCGCAGCGCGCCCAGCATCGAGTACTTGTTGTACGACGACCAGCCGGCGAGCATCGCGCCGATGATCGTCATGCCGCCGAACGCGAACACGATCAGGATGCCGGCGTCCAGCCGCGCGATCTGCATCGGGTAGCTGCGGTCGCCGAAGAAGCCGGCGAGCGACGGGAAGAGCTTCGCCGGGACCAGCAGGCCGCCGAAGGGCACGACGGCGAACACCAGCAGCACCGGGACGAAGCAGACCCAGGGCGCGACCGCGTACGCGTACCAGTCGTAGGTCTTCGGCCGCCAGTCCTCCTTGGTGAGGAGCTTCAGGCCGTCGGCCATGCCGTGGAAGAGGCCGAGCCAGATCAGCTTGATCTGCGTGAACGGCAGGCGCAGGTACGCGCGGTTGGCGCCGATGCGGTCCTGCATGACCGCCGACTGCTTGCGCTCGACCCAGGTCAGCAGCGTGCCGAACGTCATCAGCACCGCGATCGCGTAGACGATGAAGACGAGGTAGACGACGAGATCCTGGATCATGCGCGCAGTCCCGTGGGTGGCGCGAGCAGGGCGAACAGCGCCTCGGCGTCGACGACGCCGGCCGGCTTCGGGAAGCAGGGCTCGAACCCGCTGACGACGCCCTCGAAGTTCGTGTAGTGGCCGGCGCGCTCGGTCTGGATGCTGACCGGGATGAACACGTCGGCGTGGCCGTTCTCGGGCGCGAGCCAGGAGCCGAGGAAGACGACCTTGGCGCCGCGCGGCAGGTCGGCGAAGCTGCAGCCCTCGCCCCAGACCAGCACGAGGTCGGTGCCCTCGTCGAACCGCGGCGCCGCGTCGCCGAAGATCTGCTTCGCGCTGCGCGTGTTCGGGTTCTTGTCCGCCTTGATCAGCAGGTCGTCCTCGAGCACCTCGCCCTCGGCCGGCTGGCGGTCGCTCTTGACGAAGGACGCGAACTTCCCGCCGAGGTGCTTCGCGAACGCCGCGAGCTCCTCGGTGGAGCCCCACGACGACACCAGCGCCACCGGCTTCTTCGCGCTCTCGATCAGCGCGCGCGCCGCGGCGATGGCCGCCGGACCCTCGACCGGCTTGCCCTTCTGCATCGGCTGCAGCGCGCGGGCGCGGCCGAGGAGGTCGGGCAGGTCGCGGCCCGTGTTGCAGATCCAGGGCCCGTTGACCTCGGGGTTCTCGCGCGGCGTCACGCGCGCGATGCTGACGTTCTGCTTCGGGTCGAGCGCGTTGAGCTTCCACTCGCGCCGGCGGTGCCAGAAGTCGACCGAGCAGCCGCGCGAGCAGCCCGGGCACACCGAAGGCGTGGGCTTCAGGTACCAGACGCGCGCCTGGTGCAGGAAGCGGCGCGACAGCAGCGCCCCGACCGGGCAGATGTCGACGACGTTGTCCGAGTAGGCGTCGGTCTCGAGCGCGCCGTCCTCGGACGCCCGGACCAGCGACTCGTCGCCGCGCTGCTTGATGCCGATCGCGTTGGTCTTCGAGATCTCGCGGGTGAAGCGCACGCAGCGCGAGCACAGGATGCAGCGCTCGTTGTCGAGCACGATCCGCGACGAGAGCTCGACGAACTTCGTCGACTGCACCTTCGGCACGTTCGAGATCGAGCGCTCGCCGTTGTACTCGTAGTGGTAGTCCTGCAGCGTGCACTCGCCGGCCTTGTCGCAGATGCCGCAGTCGACCGGGTGGTTGAGCGTGATGAACTGCAGCGTCATCTTGCGGTGCGTCTTGACGAGGTCCGAGTCGGTCAGCACCCGCGTGCCTTCGGCTGCCGGCATGTTGCAGGCGATCTCGACCCAGTTCTTGCCTTCCGGCTGGACGACGCAGATGCGGCAGTTGCCGGCGATCGACAGCGACTTGTGCCAGCAGAAGTACGGGATGTAGTAGCCGTTGCGCAGCGCCGCCTCCAGGACGGTCTCGCCGTCGTGCGCGGCCACCGGCTGCCCGTTGATGAAGATCTCAGGCATGGATCGGCACCTCGAGATTCCCGCCGAGCTTCGAGCGCTTGTGCTCGATGTAGTACTCGAACTCGTCGCGATACTTGTTCAGGATGCCGATCGTCGCGTAGCCGGCGGCGTCGCCCATGCCGCAGATCGTCGTGCCGTCGTTGAACTTCGAGATCGCGTACAGCTGGTCGATGTCGCCGGGCCGGCCGTCGCCGTCGACGATGCGGTCGATGATCCGGTGCATCCAGCCCATGCCCTCGCGGCAGGGCGTGCACTGGCCGCAGGACTCGTGGTGGTAGAAGCGCAGCATCACCTGCAGCAGGCGGACCATGCAGGTGCCCTCGGCGATCGCGATCATCCCGCCCGAGCCGACGCCGGAACCGGCCTTCTCCAGGCATTCCTTGTCGTAGGTCAGCGGCTCGACCTCGGCGGCGGTCAGCACCTTGGTCGAGATGCCGCCGGGGACGATGCACTTGAGCTTCGCCCCGCCCAGCATCCCGCCGCAGTCCTCGAACAGGAACTTCTGCAGCGGGTAGCCGTACTCGACCTCGTAGACGCCGGGCTTCGCGATGTGGCCCGAGATCGACACCAGCTGCGTGCCCGGGCACTTCGGCAGGCCGAGCTTCTTGAACTCGTCGGCGCCGTTCATGATGACGTTGGCGAGGTTCGACAGCGTCTCGACGTTGTTGACGACCGTCGGCTTCTGGAACAGGCCCTTGACGGTCAGCCGCGGCGGCCGGTTGCGCGGGTAGCCGCGCTTGCCCTCGACCGACGACAGCAGGCCCGAGGCTTCGCCGCAGACGTAGCTGCCGGCGCCGCGGACGATGACGATGTCGCAGTCCATGCCGCTGCCGAGGATGTTCTCGCCGAAGTAGCCGGCGGCGTAGGCCTCCTCGATCGCCGCGTCGAGCCGCCGGAACGGCAGGTCGAACTCGCCGCGCATGTAGACGAAGCAGTTCCTGACCTGCAGCGCGCGCGCCGCGATCAGCATCGACTCGAGCAGCAGGTGCGGCGCGTGCTCGAGGATCCAGCGGTCCTTGAACGTGCCGGGCTCGCCCTCGTCGGCGTTGGCGCAGAGGAAGTGCGGCTGCCCGTCGTTGAGCTTGACGACCTGCCACTTGCGGCCGACCGGGAACGCGGCGCCGCCGTGGCCGAGCAGGCCCGACGCGACGACCTCCTTGGTGATGTCGACCGGCTCCATCCCGAGCGCCTTCGGGAGCGCCTGGTAGCCGCCGCGCGCCCTGTAGTCGGCGAGGAGGTGCGACGTCTCCGTCACCGGGAAGTTCATGATGAGCTTGCGGCCGGTCATGGCTATTCCAGTCCCTCGAGCAGCTGGTCGAGCTTCTCGATGCTCATGTTCTCGTGGTACGTGTCGTTGACCATCACCACCGGCGCGGTGCCGCAGGAGCCGAGGCACTCGGCGGTGGACAGCGTGAAGCGGCCGTCGGGCGTCGTGCCGCCGACCGGGACGCCGAGCTTCTTCGACAGGTGGTCGATCAGCTTCTCGGCGCTCCTCATCGAGCAGGTGACGTTGCGGCAGGTCTGGATGTGCCAGCGGCCGACCGCCTTGCGCCGGAACTGCGTGTAGTAGGAGAGCACTTCCTCGACCTGGATCCGCGGCACGCCGAGGTAGCCGCACAGGCCGTCGATGTCCTCGTCGGCGATGAACCCGCGGTCCTCCTGGATGCGGCGCAGGCACCGCATCACCATCGCCGAGTCGTAGCCCGGCGGGTAGCGCTTCTTCCACTGCTCGAACTGGGGGATCAGGTGCTTCATCGCGCCGTTACCTGTCGCACTCGCCGCCGACCATGTTGACCGAGCCGAAGGTCGGGACGATGTCGGCGAGCTGGAAGCCGTTGAGCATCTTGTGGATGGCGCCCATGACCACGAACGAAGGCGCGCGGCAGTGGACCTTCCACGGCGTGCCCGAGCCGTCGCTGACGAGGTAGAAGCCCAGCTCGCCGTTGGGCGACTCCTGCGCGCTGTAGACCTCGCCGGCCGGGACCTTCGGGCCGTCCATGACCAGCTTGAAGTGGTTGATCAGCGACTCGATCTCGGTGTAGACGAGCCCCTTGTCGGGGAAGCTGCAGCGGTGGTCGTCGACGTTGACCGGGCCCTCGGGCAGCATCTCGGCGAGCTGGCGCATCATGTACACCGACTCGTCCATCTCGCGCATGCGCACGTAGTAGCGGTCGTAGTTGTCGCCCTGGATGCCGACGGGGACGTCGAAGTCGAGCTCGGCGTAGGCGAGGTAGGGCGTGTCGCGGCGCAGGTCGCGCGGGACGCCGCAGCCGCGCAGCACCGGGCCGGTCAGGCCGTAGTTGATCGCGTCGGCGGCCGAGATCGTGCCGGTGTCGCGCATCCGGTCGATGAAGATCCGGTTGCGGTCGACCAGGCCGTGGACGCGGGCGACGAACTCCTCGTACTGCTTCAGGATCTCCTCCAGCCGGACGAGCCAGCCGTCGGGCAGGTCGCTGGCGACCCCGCCGATGCGGCCGTACGAGTACGTGACCCGCGCGCCGGTCAGCGCCGCGAGGTGCTCGTACATGTAGTCGCGGACCATGACGAGGTACAGGAACGCCGTCATCGCGCCCAGCTCCATCAGGCCGGCGGCGACCGAGGTCAGGTGGTCGATGAGGCGCGAGTACTCGGCGAGCAGCGTGCGCAGGTACTTGCAGCGCGGCGTGATCTCGATCCCCATCAGCTTCTCGACCGCGTCGCAGTACGCGAAGTTGTTGGCCAGCGCCGACACGTAGTTCAGCCGGTCGGTGTAGGGGATGATGTTGTGCCAGGTGTGCGACTCGCACTCCTTCTCGAAGCCCCGGTGCAGGTAGCCCGGGTGGATGTCGGTGCGCAGCACGCGCTCGCCGTCGAGCTCGGCGATGATCTGCACGGTGCCGTGCGTGCAGGGGTGCGACGGCCCGATGTTGACGATGACGGTGTCGTCGCGCTCGCTCGCGGTGAACGCGGGCCGGACCGGGTTGGGAAGCCTCGAATCCACGTTGCTCATTTGATGTACGGCACGAGCGGCTGCTCGCGGTCCTTCGGGTAGTCCTTGCGCAGCGGGTGCCCGACGAAGCCCTCGTACAGCAGGATCGGGCGCAGGTCGGCGTTGCCGCGGAACTTGATTCCGTACATCTCGTGGCACTCGCGCTCCATGAACGCGGCGGCGCCGTACAGCGGCGTCAGCGAGTCGACGAACGGCTCGGCTTCGGTCACGCGGGTCTTGATCCGGATGCGCACGAAGTCCGTCGTCGAGTAGAAGTGCCAGACGACCTCGAAGCGCGGCTCCTGCGGCAGCCAGTCGACCGCGGTGACGTCGAGGAACATGTCGAAGCCGAACTCGTCCTTGAGCCGCAGGACGACGGGCGAGAACGCCTCGGGGGCGAGCGTCAGCACGAGGATGCCGTGCGCCATCCCGGCCGAGGACACCGCCGGGGCGAGCGCTTCGGAGACGCGGTCGAGGATGTCGGCGGCCACGGTCAGAAGTCCTTGGTGAGGATCGGATGGCTCGAGCGCGCGATCAGGTCCTGCAGCTGCATGATGCCGTCGATCACCATCTCCGGCCGCGGCGGGCAGCCGGGGACGTAGATGTCGACCGGGATGATCTTGTCGATGCCGGCGACGGCGGCGTAGTTCTGGTAGAACCCGCCCGAGGTCGCGCAGGCGCCGAAGGCCATCACCCACTTCGGCTCGCACATCTGGTCGTAGACGGTCTTGAGCACCGTCGCCTGCTTGTGGCTGATCGTGCCGACGACCATCAGCAGGTCGGCCTGGCGCGGCGAGAAGCGGGGCAGCGCCGCGCCGAAGCGGTCGGTGTCGTACGGCGACGAGGAGACCGCCATGAACTCCATCGCGCAGCAGGCGGTGACGAACGGGTACGGGAACAGCGAGAACTTGCGCGCCCAGCCGATCAGCTCGTCCTTCTTGGTCGTCAGGTACTCGAACGCCGCCGACTTGCCGCCGACGCTCTGGATCGGGATCGTGGTCACGCCGGTGCCGCTCGCCATGGTCACTCCGTCACGCCTTCGACCAGCTTCGCGTTGTAGACGTACAGCAGGATCAGCAGCAGCAGCCCGACGAACAGCCCGAAGGTGATCAGCATGAACGTCGTGACCGGCTGCGCGCCCAGCGCCCAGATGAACAGGAACACCGTCTCGAGGTCGAACAGGATGAACACGATCGCGACCGCGTAGTACTTGATCGGGATCGCCTTGACGTTGCGCCGGTCGACCGGCTCGGCGCCGCACTCGAACGGCTCGAGCTTGGCGGCGCTCGACACGGTCTTCGGGCCGACGAACCGGTTCATCAGCAGCGTCACGCCGACGAAGCCCATGATCGCGAGCAGGTAGAGCAGGAAGATGACGTAGGGGTTCATCGCTGTCGCTCGGTCCGGTTCGGGAGGTCCCCTGGTTCGCTCTTTTTCGTGCCGCGCGGCGCGGGCCGAGGCCCATGCCGCGAATACTGTCCGCCGAGTCTAAAGACCTTCGCCGGGCGGCGCTTGATGCAGGTCAATACTCTGCGCCGCCGCCGGCATTCGTGCGTTCGCCTAGCGGCCGACGTAGCTCGTGTAGTGCGGATCGTACATCTGCGCCCGCATGAATTCGTACAGGTCTGCCGGCCGCGGGACCGTCGAGAATCCCTGCTCGTAGACGACCTCGGCGACGGCCGCCGCGATGTGCGCGGAAACGTCGCGCACGTTGGCCAGCGGCGGGTACAGGCTGCCCTGCGCGAGGTCGGCCTCGTTGACCTGCGCGGCCAGCGCGCGGGCGGCCGCCATGAACATCTCGTCGGTGACGCGGGTCGCCCGCGTGGCGACCGCGGCCAGGCCCACGCCGGGGAAGATGTACGAGTTGTTCCCCTGCCGCGGCACGTGCGTCTTCCCGGCGAGCGTCACCGGGTCGAACGGGCTGCCGCAGGCGAACAGCGCGCGCCCGTCGGTGTGGCGGTAGGCCTGCTCCGCCGTGCACTCGGAGTTCGCGGTCGGGTTCGACAGCGCGAACACGATCGGCCGCTTGTTGATCCGCGCCATGTCGGCCAGGACCTCGGGCGTGAACGTGCCGCCGACGGCGGCGACGCCGATGATCGCGGTCGGCTTGTGCGTGCGCACCGCCTCGGCGAAGCTGGTGAGCTGCGGCAGGTCGTGCGCGTAGGGCAGCTTGTGGTGGGTGAGCCCGGTCCGGCTCTTCACGACCAGTCCCTTGGAGTCGACGAGCAGGCACCGCTGCCGCGCCGCGGCCTCGTCGCTGCCCTCGGCGACCATCGCGGCGACGGTGAGGTCGGCGATGCCGGTGGCGGCCTCGCCCGCCCCCATGAACAGGATCTTCTGGTCGGCGAGCCTGCCGCCGGTCACGCGCAGCGCCGAGAGGAGGCCGGCGAGCGCGACCGCCGCCGTGCCCTGGATGTCGTCGTTGAACGTGCAGATCCGGTGCCGGTACTTCTCCAGCAGCCGGAACGCGTTGTGGTTGGCGAAGTCCTCGAACTGCACGACGACGCCGGGGAAGACCTCCTGCGTCGCGTTGATGAACTCCTCGACCAGGTCGTCGTACGCGGCCCCGGTGATCCGCTTCTCGTGCAGGCCGATGTAGAGCGGGTCGGCGAGCAGCTTCTCGTTGTTCGTGCCCATGTCGAGCACGATCGGCAGGCACTGCGTCGGGTGGATGCCGGCGCAGGCGGTGTAGAGCCCGAGCTTGCCCACCGGGATGCCCATGCCGTTGGCGCCGAGGTCGCCGAGGCCCAGGATCCGCTCGCCGTCGGTGACGACGATGATCGCGACGTCGCGGTACGGCCAGTTGCGCAGGATGTTGGCGATCCGGCCGCGGTCGTTGGCGCTGATGAACAGGCCGCGCGGCCGCTGGAAGATGTGCCCGAACTCCTGGCAGGCGAGGCCGACCGTCGGCGTGTAGATGATCGGCATCATCTCGTCGGGATGGTCGATGAGGATGCGGAAGAACAGCGCCTCGTTGCGGTCGTGCAGCGCCGCGAGGTTGATGAACTTCTCCAGGTTGTTGGGCTTCCGGCGGAAGTTCTCCAGCACGCGCGCCGCCTGCTCCTCCTGCGTCAGCACGTGCGCGGGCAGCAGGCCGCGGATGCCGAACGCGTCGCGCTCGGCGTCGGTGAAGGCCATCCCCTTGTTCAGCGTGGGGTCGCGCAGCAGCGCGACGCCCCGCGGGAACCACTCGGGGAACATCATCCGCATCCGGCTGTGGTCGGTGTCGCTCATGCCTGTCTCTCCCTGTTCTCTAGATGGTCTCGGGGACCATGTGGATCGCGCCGCACGGGCACTCGGACTCGCAGATGCCGCAGCCCTTGCAGTAGTCGTAGTTGAACTCGAAGCGCTTGCCGGGCCCCAGCTTGATCACCGAGTTGTCCGGGCACACGCCGTAGCAGTTGTCGCACTCGAAGCAGTTGCCGCAGGACAGGCACCGGCGCGCCTCGAACAGCGCGTTGGTCTCGTCGAGGCCGCTGACCACCTCCTCGAACGTCTCCTTGCGCCGCGCGATGTCGAGCTGCGGGCGCACGGTCTTCGGCGCGTCGCTGTAGTACCAGGCGTTGAGCTTGTCCCAGGACGCGAGCTCGTGCTTGGGCGCCGGCACGTAGGCGCTGCCGGTCAGCCAGCCGTCGATGTGGCGCGCCGCCTTCTTGCCGTGGCCGACCGCGACGGTCACCGTGCGCTCCGAGGGCACCATGTCGCCGCCGGCGAAGATGCCGGGGAAGCCGGTCATCATGTTCGGGCCGACCTCGACGACGCCGTCGACGATCTTCAGGCCCGGGACGCCGTCGAGCAGCGACAGGTCGACGTCCTGGCCGAGCGCCATCACCAGCGAGTCGGCCTCCAGCGTCTCGTACTCGCCGGTCGGCTGCGGGAAGCCCTTCTCGTCCAGCGCCATCTTCTCGACGGTCAGCGTGCCGCTGTCGCCCATGTTCTTGATCGTCGACAGCCACTTGATCAGGATGCCTTCCTCGAGCGCCTCCTCGACCTCGAAGTCGTGCGCCGGCATCTTCTCGCGGGTGCGGCGGTAGACGATGATCGCCTCGGTCGCGCCGAGCCGCTTGGCCGTGCGCGCGACGTCGAGCGCCGTGTTGCCGCCGCCGTAGACGACGACGCGGCGGCCGAGCATCGGCTTCTCCTCGCCCTCCATGCTGCGCAGCACCGACACCGCGTCGAGCATCTTCGCCGCGGCGCCCGCGGGAATGAACGCGCGCTTGGCGATGTGCGCGCCGACGGCGAGGAACGCCGCGTCGAACCCGCCCTCGGCCATCGTCGCGCGGATGTCGGCGACCTTGGTGTTCAGCCGGAGCTCGACGCCCATGTCGAGGATCCGCTGCACCTCGCCGTCGAGGACGTCGCGCGGCAGCCGGTACTTCGGGATGCCGAAGCGCATCATGCCGCCGGCGAACGGGCCCGCCTCGATGATCGTGACCCGGTGCCCGAGCCGCCGCAGGTGATAGGCGGCGGAGAGGCCCGAGGGCCCGGCGCCGACGACCATCACCCGCTTGCCGGTCTCCTGCGCCGGCGGCGCGAACTTCCAGCCGCGCTTCAGCGCCTCGTCGCCGAGGAAGCGCTCGACCGAGTTGATGCCGACCGACTCGTCGAGCTGGCCGCGGTTGCACGCCGACTCGCAGGGGTGGTAGCAGACGCGGCCCATGATCGCGGGCAGCGGGTTGTTCTCCGTCAGCGAGCGCCAGGCCGCCTCGTAGTTGCCGCCCTCGGCGTGGAACAGCCAGTTCTGGATGTTCTCGCCGGCGGGGCAGGCGTGGTTGCACGGCGGCAGCCGGTCGAGGTAGACGGGCCGGCTGGTGCGCCACGAGCCGGTCTTGTTGGCGAGGCTCGAGCCGACGTCGAGGGTGATGGCGAAGGGCTTGTCCATGGTGTTTCCTGTTGGCCGTTGCTCGCCGCTAGGCGACGAGGCCGAAGCGCGCGATGTTGCGGTCGGCGGAGGCCTGGATCATCGCGATGCGCTCGGTGTCCGGATGCTTGCCGAACAGGTGCGCGAAGCGCTTCTGCAGCTTCAGGTAGTCGTCGACCGGCACGCGCTGGCGGATCTTCGTGCGGCCGGTGACCTCGCCGTGCTCGGCCTCGAACAGCGGGTAGAGCCCCGACTCGACGGCGAGGCGGGCGAGCTTGATCGTGTCGGCCGGCGCCGAGCCCCAGCCCAGCGGGCAGGGCACGTGGATGTGGATGTAGCGCGCGCCGCGGATGTCCATCGCCTTCGTGACCTTGTACTCGAGGTCGCGCAGGTTGGCCACGCTCGCCGTCGCGACGTACGGGATGTCGTGCGCCATCGCGATCAGCGGGACGTTCTTGCCGGTGCCGGAGACGTTGCCGGGCTCGGGGCCGATCGCCGCCGTGGTGGCGGTGCGCGCGGCCGGCGGCGTCGCGCTGGAGCGCTGGACGCCGGTGTTCATGTAGGCCTCGTTGTCGTAGCAGATGTAGAGCACGTCGTCGTTGCGCTCGAACATGCCGGACAGGCAGCCGAAGCCGATGTCGGTCGTGCCGCCGTCGCCGCCCTGCGCGATCACGCGGACGTCGCTCCTGCCCGTCACGCGCAGCGCGGCGGCCACGCCCGAGGCGACCGCGGCGGCGTTGCCGAACAGCGAGTGCAGCCACGGGATCTGCCACGACGTCTCCGGGTACGGCGTCGAGAACACCTCGAGGCAGCCGGTCGCGTTGACGGCCATCACGCGGTTGCTGGTCGCGCGCATCGCCGCGTCGATCGCGTAGCGCGCGCCGAGCGCCTCGCCGCAGCCCTGGCACGCGCGGTGCCCGGAGTTGAGCGAGTTGGTGCGCTCCATGTTGGCCTGCACCGAGCGCTCGTCCTCGGCGAGCAGCCGGTTGCCGACGGTGAAGGTGCCGGTCTGGTAGAACTTGACGGTCTGGAGTTCCATGGGGCGGTCTCTCGCTAGCCTATTTGCGAACCGACGGTGCCGAGCCGGCGCAGGATCGCCTCCGCGGTCGGGCCGGTGCGGCGCGTCTTGGTCTCGCGGTCGAGCTCGTAGCTGACGACGTCGGCGTTGAGGTCGAGGAAGGTCACCTGACTCGAGCTCGTCGGCGCCCGCGTCCTCGAACAGCTGGCGCAGCGACGCGCGCGTGATCGAGCGCCCGCCGAGCCCCGCGACGACCGTGTAGCCCTTGAGCCCCATGCCGGACATCGCCTTGCGCACGCCGTCGGCGACGATGCCGCCGAGGCCCACGGCCAGCGACTTCTCGAGCACGACGACGCGCTTCGCGTGCAGCATCGCGTCGCGCAGCGCGGTCAGCGGGAACGGCCGGAACGAGCAGATGCCGACCGAGCCGATCGCGGTGCCGGCGTCGCGCATCTCGTCGACGACCTCCTGCACGGTGCCGTTGACCGATCCCAGCGACACGACGATCGTCTCGGCGCCCTCGGTCCGGTAGGGGCGGATCAGGCCGCCGGAGTCGCGGCCGAACACCTTCCGGAAGTTGTCCGAGAGCTGCGGGATCAGCTGCAGCGCGCGCAGCTGCTTGTGGTGCGCGAGGTAGCGCACCTCCATGAACGCCTCGGGCCCGACCATCGCGCCGATCGACACCGGCTGCGCCGGGTCGAGGATCTGCCGCGGCTCGAACGGCGGCAGGAACGCGTCGACCTGCTCCTGCGTCGGCATGTCGACGCGGTCGTAGGCGTGGGTCAGGATGAAGCCGTCCATGCACACCATGACCGGGCAGGACAGCTCCTCGGCCAGCCGGAACGCCAGGATGTGCAGGTCGAGCGCCTCCTGGTTGGTCTCGGCGAAGAGCTGGATCCACCCGGCGTCGCGCATCGACATCGAGTCGGAGTGGTCGTTCCAGATGTTGATCGGCGCGCCGATCGCGCGGTTGCCGATGGTCATCACGATGGGCAGCCCGAGCCCGGCGGCGTTGTAGACCGCCTCGGCCATGAACAGCAGGCCCTGGCTGGACGTCGCCGTGTACGAGCGGGCGCCGGCCGCCGACGCGCCGATCGCCACCGACAGCGCGGCGAACTCGGACTCGACGTTGATGAACTCGCAGTTGGCGAGCTCGCCGGCCTTCACCATCTCGCCCAGGCCCTCGACGATGTGCGTCTGCGGCGTGATCGGATAGGCGCAGATGACCTGCGGCCGGCACAGCGCGATCGCCTCGGCGACGGCGCGGGAACCTTCGATCTGCTTAAGCATGGACACCCTCCCTCGCCGCGGTCACCCGCGCGTGCGCTTCGGTCGCGGCGGCGACGTTCTTCTCGGCGATCGCCGCCGGGAACTTCTCGCGGATGGCCGCGACCACCGACGCGAGCTTGATCTCCCCGCTGACCGCCGCGAAGCCGCCGAGCAGCGCCGCATTCGGCACCGGCCGGCCGACGTGCTTCATCGCGATCTCGGTCCCCGGCAGCGTGCACAGCCGCGACCGGTGGAAGCGGCGCGTGAACTCGGTCAGGCCCAGCTCGTCGAAGCTGCGGGCCGAGTTGATCAAGATGAAGCCCTCGGGCGAGAGCCCCTTGAACAGGTCGACCTGATGCAGCAGCGTCGGGTCCTGGATGATCAACGCGTCGGGCTTGATCACCGGCTCGCGCAGCCGGATCTCGCGGTCGTCGATGCGGCAGAACGCCATCACCGGCGCACCCATCCGCTCCGAGCCGAAGCTGGGAAAGGCCTGCGCGTAGCGCCCTTCGAGGAAGGCCGCCACCGACAGCATCTCGGCGCCCGAGACCACGCCCTGGCCGCCGCGACCATGTATCCGCACCTGGAACATCGATTCCTCCGTTGCCGCCCCGCGGCGCGCTCGCCGGGCCGGCTGCCGCCGCCGGCTCGCGCCACAAGGTGTGCATGCTGCCCACATTGCTGCCGGACCCTTTGATGCAGGTCAAGAGACATTTGCGGGTGGGCTATAAGCTTCCGTTGGGTCTGATCGGGAGCAAACAACGGGGCCCCCAACCCGCCCGATCGACGTCCGTTGTCGTCGCCGCGGCCTCCGCGACGAGCCCGCAGCCTTTGTGAGGGACCGATCGATGGAATCGAGCAATCAACTCATTGCCGGCGTGGGTCTTGTCCGGCACGGCGAGGAAGAGCCGCTGGCCGGCCCGACTCGACCTGTTGCAGAGCGGCACCGGGCTCGTCCTCGCGCTGTTCATGTGGGGACACATGTTCTTCGTGTCGACGATCCTCATCAGCAACGACGCGATGTGGACGATAACCAAGTTCTTCGAAGGGTATTTCTTCTTCGGCAAGTCGTACCCGGTGCTGGTGTCGGGCGTCGTCGCGGTCATCATCGCGCTGATCGTCGGGCACGCGCTTCTTGCAGTGCGCAAGTTCCCGATCAACTACCGCCAGTTCACGACCTTCCGCGGCCACATGAAGATGATGCGGCACGAGGACACCACGCTGTGGTTCTGGCAGCTGATGACCGGCTTCGTGCTGTTCTTTGCTGCAATGCCGCACGTCTACGTGGTGCTGATGCGGCCGGACCTGATCGGCCCGTTCGAGTCGGCCGACCGGGTGTGGTCCAGCAACTACTGGCCGCTGTACATCCTGCTGCTGCTCGCCGTCGAGCTGCACGGCGGCATCGGCCTGTACCGGCTGGCGGTCAAGTGGGGCTGGTTCGAGGGCGCCGACCCCAACGCGACGCGCAGCCGGCTGAAGAAGCTCAAGTGGGCGCTGACCGCGTTCTTCCTCGTGCTCGGCTTCGCGACGCTCGCCGCCTACATCAAGATCGGCATCGCGCAGGTGGAGCGCAACAACGTCGGCAAGCCGTTCGTGCCCGCCGCGCTGCAAGCGCGCCGCGACCGCGCCGCAGGGGGTGGCGAAATGAAGGTCATCTACACCGACGTGCTCGTGATCGGCGCCGGCCTCGCCGGCCAGCGCGTGGCGATCGGCGCCAAGCGCCGCGGCCACGACGTCATCATCCTGTCGCTGGTGCCGCCCAAGCGGTCGCACTCGGCGGCGGCGCAGGGCGGCATGCAGGCCTCGCTCGCCAACGTGGTCAAGGGGCAGGGCGACACCGAGGACGTCCACTTCGAGGACACGGTCCGCGGCAGCGACTGGGGCGCCGACCAGCAGGTCGTCCGGATGTTCGTCAACACGGCGCCGAAGGCCGTGCGCGAGCTCGCGGCCTGGGGCGTGCCGTGGAGCCGCGTGCGCAAGGGCGACCGCAGCGTCATCATCAACGGCCAGCCGGTGACGATCACCGAGCGCGACGAGGCGCACGGCCTGGTCGCGCAGCGCGACTTCGGCGGCACCAAGAAGTGGCGGACCTGCTTCGCCTCCGACGGCACCGGCCAGGCGATGCTGCAGACGGTGTCCGACCAGACGATCGCCAACGGCATCCCGGTGCACGAGCGCACCGAGGCCGTCGCGCTGATCCACGACGGCGGCCGCTGCTACGGCGCGATCGTGAGGAACCTCATCACCGGCGAGCTCGTCGCCTACGTCGCCAAGGCCACCTGCATCGCCAGCGGCGGCGCGGGGCGGCTCTACCGCGTCACGACCAACGCGGTGATCTGCGAAGGCATCGGCAGCGGCCTGGCGCTCGAGACCGGCGTCGCGCGGCTCGGCAACATGGAAGCGGTCCAGTTCCACCCGACCGGCATCTTCCCCGCGGCCATCCTGCTCACCGAGGGCTGCCGCGGCGACGGCGGCCTGCTGAAGGACGTCGACGGCCACCGCTTCATGCCCGACTACGAGCCGGAGAAGAAGGAGCTCGCCTCGCGCGACGTCGTGTCGCGGCGGATGGAGGAGCACATCGCCAAGGGCAAGGGCGCCCGGAACCGCTTCGGCGAGCACATCTGGCTCGACATCACGCTGCTGGGCGAGAAGCACATCAAGCAGAACCTGCGCGAGGTGTACGACATCTGCAAGTACTTCATGGGCGTCGACCCGACCAAGGAGTGGGTCCCGGTGCGCCCGGCGCAGCACTACACGATGGGCGGCGTGCGCACCAACTACACCGGCGAGAGCCCGGACCTGAAGGGCCTGTTCGCCGCCGGCGAGGCCGCCTGCTGGGACATGCACGGCTTCAACCGGCTGGGCGGGAACTCGGTCGCGGAGACCGTCGTCGCCGGCATGATCGTCGGCGAGTTCGTCGGCGACTACTGCGACAGGATCGAGAACGAGGTCGACATCCCGACGGCGCTGGTCCACGAGTTCCTGAAGCGCGAGCAGGCGAAGCTCGACACGCTGGTCAACGGCCGCGGCACCGAGGACGCCTCGGCGATCAAGGCGCGGATGCAGGACCTGATGACGGCGAAGGTCGGCATCTTCCGCCGCGGCGAGGACCTGCAGGCGGCGGTCGAGGAGCTGCAGCAGCTGCTGGTGAAGAGCCGCAACATCGGGCTGCACGACCGGTCGCGGGGCGCCAACCCCGAGCTGGTGACCGCCTATCGCGTGCAGAAGATGCTGAAGGTCGCGCTGTGCGTCGCGCACGGCGCGATGGTGCGCACCGAGAGCCGCGGCGCGCACTACCGGCAGGACTTCCCCCGCCGCAACGACGCCGAATGGCTGAAGCGCACGCTCGCGTCGTGGAAGGGCGAGGCGGACACGCTGCCGACGCTCGCGTACGAGGCGCTCGACGTCGGCCGGATGGAATTGCCGCCCGGCTGGCGCGGCTACGGCGCGAAGGACTACGTCGACCATCCGGACACGCCCGTTCGCGCGGCCGAGGTCGAGGCGCTCAAGCAGAAGATGGCCGGCGCCTCGCGCTTCGAGGTGCAGCAGGCGCTGATGCCCTACGACACGATGCTCCCGGAGCGCTTCCGCGGCCGCAACGAGCGCATCGACGAACCCTTCGAGGCCGGAAAATGAGCGACGTCATCAAGATTGTTCCCGCCGCGCAGGCCGGCAACGCCAACGCCGGCGCCGGCGGCAGCGCGCCGCTGCGCAAGCTGACGATCAGCGTGCTGCGCTACAACCCGGCCGAGCCCGACATCGCGCCGCGGATGCAGTCCTACGAGCTCGAGGAAGTGTACGGGATGACGCTGTTCATCGCGCTCAACGAGATCCGCGAGAAGCAGGACCCGTCGCTGCAGTTCGACTTCGTCTGCCGCGCCGGCATCTGCGGCAGCTGCGCGATGGTGATCAACGGCCGGCCCACGCTCGCGTGCCGGACGCTGACCAAGGACCTCCCGGCCGAGATCACGCTGGCGCCGCTGCCGTTCTTCGAGCTGATCGGCGACCTGTCGGTCAACACCGGCAAGTGGATGCGCGGGATGAGCGAGCGGCTGGAGTCGTGGCTGCACATGCAGGACCCGGACCCGAACCTCGACCGTGCCGAGGCGAAGATGGACCCGGACCTGGCCGACAAGATCTACGAGTTGAGCCGCTGCATCGAGTGCGGCTGCTGCGTCGCCGCCTGCGGCACCGCGCGGATGCGCAAGGACTTCGTCGGCGCCGTGGGCCTGAACCGCGTCGCGCGCTTCCGCCTCGACCCGCGGGACACCCGCACCGACGAGGACTACTACGAGGTGATCGGCGACGACGACGGCGTGTTCGGCTGCATGTCGCTGCTCGCCTGCCACGACGTCTGCCCGAAGGAGCTGCCGCTGCAGACGCAGATCGCGTTCCTCCGCCGCAAGATGGCCGGGATGGGGTGGGGCTGGACGGCACGGCCCGCGCCAAGGCCCGTCGTCTTCGTCGCCCGGGGGCTCGCCAAGACCTACCGGATGGGCGAAGTCGAGGTCCGCGCGCTCGCGAACCTCGATCTCGAGATCTACGCCGGCGAGTTCGTCGTGCTGCTGGGGCCCTCCGGCAGCGGCAAGTCGACGCTGCTCAACATCCTGGGCGGCCTCGACACGCCGACCGCCGGCGAGGCGTTCTGGCGCGACCACAACCTCGCCACCGCGAACGAGGCCGAGCTCACGCGCTACCGGCGCGACCACGTCGGCTTCGTCTTCCAGTTCTACAACCTGATCCCCAGCCTCACCGTCCGCGAGAACGTCGCGCTCGTCACCGACATCGCGCCCTCGCCGATGTCCCCCGACGAGGCGATCGACCTCGTCGGCCTCGCCCCCCGCGCCGACCACTTCCCGTCGCAGCTCTCCGGCGGCGAGCAGCAGCGCGTCGCGATCGCGCGGGCGATCGCCAAGCGGCCCGACGTGCTGCTGTGCGACGAGCCGACCGGCGCGCTCGACTACGCGACCGGCAAGGTCGTGCTGGACGTGATCGCGCGGATCAACGCCGAGCTCGACACCACCGCGGTCGTCATCACGCACAACGCGGCGATCGCGGGCATGGCCGATCGCGTGCTGCACGTCGCCGACGGGCGCATCGCGTCGATCGACGTCAACGCGCGGCGGCTGACCGCGTCGGAGCTGTCGTGGTGATGCGGGGCCGGCGGCCCGGTGAGCGGGCGATGAAGGCGCTCGACCGCAAGCTGCTGCGCGACCTCCGGGCGCTGAGGAGCCAGGTCCTCACCATCGCGCTGGTCGTGGGCAGCGCGTTCGCCGGCTTCGTCGGCTCGATCGCGACCTACGAGTCGCTGGTCGACGCGCGCGAGACGTTCTACGAGGCGGCGCGCTTCGGCCACGTGTTCGCGGAGCTGAAGCGCGCCCCGCGCACGCTCGAACCGCGCCTCGCCGCGATTCCCGGCGTGGCGGCGGCGGAGGCCTCGGTCGTGTTCGACGCGACGCTCGACGTGCCCGGCGTCGCGGAGCCCGTCATCGGGCGGATGATCGGCGTGCCGTCGGGCGCCGCCGCGCCGGTGCTCGACCGGCTGTCGATCCGCCGCGGCCGCGCGCCCGATCCCGGCCAGCCGCGCGAGGTCGTCGTGTCCGAAGGCTTCGCCAACGCGCGGGGGCTCGCCCCCGGCGCGACGCTGTCGGCGCTGCTCAACGGCCGGCGCGAGACGCTCGCGATCGTCGGCATCGGGCTCTCGCCGGACTACATCTACGCGACGCGCGGCGGCGCCTTCCCCGACGACCGCAACTTCGGCGTGTTCTGGATCGACCGCACGCACCTCGCGACCGCCTACGACATGGAGGGCGCGTTCAACCACGTCGCGCTCCGGCTCGCCCCGGGCGCGTCGGAGCGCGCGGTGATCGCCGAGCTCGACCGCCTGCTCGAGCCCTACGGCGGGCTGCAGGCCTACGGCCGCGACGAGCAGGTGTCGCACCGGATCCTCGCGCAGGAGATCAACCAGTGGAAGGTCATCGGCACGATGATCCCGTCGATCTTCCTCGCCGTCGCCGCGTTCCTGCTCAACGTCGTCGTCAGCCGCCAGGTCGCCACGCAGCGCGAGCAGATCGCGGCGCTGAAGGCGCTGGGCTACGCGAACGCCGCGCTGCTGCGGCACTACCTCGTGCAGGTTGCCGTGATCGTCGTGCTGGGCATCGCGCTGGGACTGGGTCTCGGCGTCTGGTTCGGCGAGGCGGTGACCGGGCTCTACGCCGAGTTCTTCCACTTCCCGTCGTACCGCTTCCGGCTGCCGCTGTGGGTCGCGCTGCTCGCGTGCGCGATCACGTTCGGCGCGGCGGCGGCCGGCACGTTCACCGCGGTCCGGCGCGCGGTCGGCATCGCCCCGGCGGAGGCGATGCGGCCGCCGTTCCCGGGGATCTACCGGCCGACGCTGATGGAGCGCGCCGGGCTCGGCCGCCTGCTGACGCCGGCGATGCGGATGACGATCCGCAACATGGAGCGGCGCGCGGGCCGGGCGCTGCTGACCACGCTGGGGATCGCCGCGGCGATGGCGATCGTGATCTCGGGCCTCTTCTGGCGCGACGCGCTCGACTACATGATCGAGGTGCAGTTCGAGGCGGCGCAGCGGGCCGACGCCGAGATCGCGCTGGTCGAGCCCTCCGACCCGGCGGCGGTGCGCGAGATCGCGCGCCTTCCCGGCGTGCTGCTCGCCGAGGGCACGCGCGACCTGCCGGTGCGGCTCGTCGCCGGGCACCGCTCGTACCGCACGGCGATCCATGGGCATCGCCAGGACCGGCGAGCTGCGGCGCGCGCTCGACCCGGACCAGAGGCCGATCCCGCTGCCGGTCGACGGCGTGCTCCTGACCGACCGTCTCGCCGAGCGGCTCGGCGTGCGCGCCGGCGACACGATCCGCGTCGAGGTCCTGACCGGCAAGCGCCGGGAGGCCGACGTGGCCGTGGCGGGCACCGTGCGCGACCTGATCGGCCTCGTCGCGTACATGGACCTCGACGCGGTCACCCGCCTCGCCGGCGAAGGCGACACGATCTCGACGATCTCGGCCCGGCTCGACCCGGCGGCGAGCGAGGCGTTCTTCGCGCAGCTGCGCGAGTACCCGCGGGTCGCGATCGCCGCCAGCCGCGCGGCGATGCTGACGAACTTCCGCGAGACCTCCGCGCGGAACATCCTGTTCTTCACGGCGATCCTTACGGCGTTCGCGGCGATGATCGCCGTCGGCGTCGTCTACAACAACGCGCGCATCGCGCTGTCCGAGCGCACGTGGGAGCTCGCGAGCCTGCGCGTGCTGGGGTTCACCCGCGGCGAGGTGTCGACGTTCCTGCTGGGCGAGCTCGCGATCGAGGTCGCGGTCGCGCTGCCCCTCGGCTGCATGCTCGGGTATATGCTTTCCTGGACGATGGTGCAGATGAGCCACTCCGACATGATCGCGATCCCGGTGATCGTCGCGCCGCGCACCTACGGCTTCGCCGCGCTCGCGATCGTCGCCGCCGGTCTCGGCAGCGCGCTGCTGGTGCGGCGGCGGATCGACCGGCTCGATCTCATCGGCGCATTGAAGACGAGGGAGTGATGGCCACGGAGCTCTGGAGGCGTTGGCCCTGGCTCGCCGGGGCGCTCGCGGCGGCCGCCGCGCTGGCGTGGGTGTTCGCGCCGCGCGCCGTGGACGTCGAGGTGGCAGGCGTCGCGCGCGGGCCGTTCGTCCGCACCGTGGACGAGGACGGCAAGACGCGGGTGCGCGACCGCTACGTCGTCTCGGCGCCGCTCGCCGGGCGGCTGCTGCGCGTCGTGCTGAGGGCGGGCGACGAGGTCGCCGTCGGCGCGACCGTCGCCACGCTGGTGCCGGCGGCGCCGGCGCTGCTCGACGCGCGGGCCGTGCAGGAGCTCACCGAGCGCGTCGGCGCGGCCGAGGCCGAGCGGGCGCGGTCGATGGCCTCGGGGCAGCGCGCCGAGGTCGCGCTCAAGCTCGCGCGCTCGGAGCTCGAGCGGGCGAAGAGCCTCGCCGGCCAGGGCTTCACGTCGAAGCAGGCGCTCGACCGCGCCGAACGCGAGGTGGAGCTCAAGACGCAGGAGCTCGCCGCGGCCCGGTTCGACGAGCACGCGACCGAGCACCAGCTCGCGCTCGCGCGGGCCGCGCTGGCGCGGGCGCGCTCCGGCGAGCGCGGCGGCGAGCGCTGGGAGATCCGCTCGCCGGTGGCCGGCCGCGTGCTGCGCGTCGCGCAGGAGAGCGAGGCCGTCGTCGCCGTCGGCGCCCCGATCGTCGAGCTGGGCGATCCCGGCAAGCTCGAGGCGGTCGTCGACGTGCTGACCGCCGACGCGGGGCTGATCAAGCCGGGGGCCGAAGCGGGCCTCGATCGCGGCGGCGGCGCGCCGCCGCTCGCCGGCCGCGTGCGGCTGATCGAGCCGGCGGCGTTCACCAAGGTTTCGGCGCTCGGCGTCGAGGAGCAGCGCGTCAACGTCGTCATCGACATCGTCGCGCCGGTGGAGCAGTGGCGCGACCTCGGCGACGCGTTTCGCGTCGACGCGAAGATCGTCGTCGACCGGCGCGCCGACGCGGTCACGGTGCCGACCGGCGCCGTGTTCCGCCACGGCGAGGGCTGGGCGGTGTTCGTCGACGACGGCGGCCGCGCGCGCCTCGTCGCCATCGAGCCGGGACCGCGCGGCGGCGCGCGCACCGTCGTGCAGTCGGGACTCGAGCCGCCGGCCGAGGTCGTCGTCTATCCGGGCGACGCGGTGAAGGACGGCGTGCGCATCCGCGTGCGCTGACCGGAGCGCGCCGGCGTTCCGCCCCGGGCGCGCGCGGCGGCCCCCGTTCGCGACCGGGACGCCGCCGCTACAATGCTGCGATCCCAACGCCCACCGGAGGCCGAGCCATGCGCCGCCTTGCCACGATCCTGCTGCTGCCGGCCCTCGCCCTGCTGACGACGGCCGTCCGCGCCGACACGATCAAGGTCCTCACCACGGGGGCGTTCAAGCAGGTCGTGGTGGCGATGGTGCCCGCGTTCGAGGCGCGCACCGGCCACAAGGTGCAGGTCGACAACGACACCGCCGGCGGGCTCGCCCGGCGCGTCGCCGCCGGCGAGGCCTTCGACGTGCTGGTGCTGACGCCGGCCGGGCTGCGCCCGCTCGCCGACAGCGGCAAGGTCGCGGCGGACAGCATCGTGCCGCTCGCGAAGGTCGGCATCGGCGTGGCGGTGAAGGCCGGCGCGCCGCAGCCGGCGATCGGCACCGTCGAGGAGTTCAGGCAGGCGGTGCTCGCGGCGCGCAAGGTCGCCTACATCGACCCGGCGGCGGGCGGGTCGAGCGGCATCTATCTGGACGGCCTGTTCCAGCGGCTGGGCATCGCCGACGCGGTGCGTGCCAAGGCGGTGCTGGTGCCCGGCGGCCTCGTCGCCGAGCGGCTCGTGACCGGGGAGGCCGACCTCGCGATCCACCAGGTCAGCGAGATCCTGCCGGTGGCGGGCGCATCGCTGGTGGGGCCGCTGCCCGACGCGATCCAGAACTACACGACCTACGCGGGCGCGACCAGCGCCGCCGCCAGCCGGTCGTCCGCCGCGACGGGCTTCCTCGCCGCGCTGTCGGGGCCGGACGCCGTCGAGACGATCCGCGCGAAGGGCATGCAGCCGCCGAAGTAGCGGCGGCGGGGCGGGGGGCCGGCGCTACCCGCGGCGCCGGCGGACGGCGTCGCTCAACGTCGCGAGCGCGTCGACCGTGTGCTCCCAGCCGAGGCAGGGATCGGTGATGCTGACGCCGTAGGCGAGCCTGGCCGGATCGTCGCGGCCGGGCGTGAACTTCTGCGCGCCCGGGTGCAGATGGCTCTCGATCATCGCGCCGAACACCCGCCGGCTGCCCGCGCCGACCTGGCGCGCGATCTCGCCGACGACCTCCTGCTGCCGCTCGTGCTGCTTGCCGCAGTTGGCGTGCGAGCAGTCGATCATCAGCGTCCCCCGCCGCCCGGCGCGCTCCAGCGCGTCGCAGGCCGCGGCCACGCTCGCCTCGTCGTAGTTGGGCGCCGTGCCGCCGCGCAGGATGATGTGGCAGTCCGGGTTGCCGCGGGTGCGCACCATCGCGACCTGCCCGCTCTTGTGCACGCCGAGGAAGTGGTGCGCCCGCGCCGCCGCCTGGATCGCGTCGCAGGCGACGCGGACGTTGCCGTCGGTGCCGTTCTTGAAGCCGATCGGCGCCGACGAGCCCGACGCGAGCTCGCGGTGCACCTGGCTCTCGGTCGTGCGCGCGCCGATCGCGCCCCACGCGATCAGGTCGCCGACGTACTGCGGCGAGATCGTGTCCAGCAGCTCGCTGCCCGAGGGCACGCCCAGCCGGCCGATGTCGATCAGCAGCTGGCGGGCCATCCGCAGGCCCTCGCTGATCCGGCAGCTCTCGTCGAGGTACGGGTCGTTGATCAGGCCCTTCCAGCCCACCGTCGTGCGCGGCTTCTCGAAGTAGACGCGCATCACGATCTCGAGCGTGCCGGCGGCGCGCTCGCGCTCGGCGGCGAGGCGGCGCGCGTACTCGAGCGCGGCGGCCGGATCGTGGATCGAGCAGGGCCCGACGACGACCAGCAGCCGGTCGTCGCTGCCGTCGAGGATCGCGCGGATCCGGCTGCGCGTGCCCGCGACCAGCGCCTCGACCGGCGTGCCCTGGACCGGGAAGAAGCGGATCAGGTGCTCGGGCGGCGGCAGCAGCACCATGTCGACGACGTGCTCGTCGTCGGTGCGCGACGTGCGGTCGTCGCGGCGGACTTCGGTGGGGGGATGGATCGGGGACCGGGTCATGGTGGCGGCGGTGGGCGCGGCCGCGGGGGCCGGGCAGGCGTGGCGGCAGGGCCGGAGAACTGAACATTATCGCTCATGCCGGCATCGGGTTGGCGCCGCGTCGCGGTCCGGGCGGCCGGAGGCGCGTCGACTGCAGCGACGTTGAGCGCCGTCAACGTCGCCGCCGGTGCTGCGGCGCACAATCGACGGAAACCACACGGGAGATGGACCATGGAATTCTTCCTGCAGATCGTACTCATCCTCGCGTGCCTGTTCTACGGCGCGCGCAAGGGCGGCCTCGCGCTGGGCCTGCTGGGCGGCATCGGCATCGTCGTCCTGGTGTTCGCGTTCAGGCTGCCGCCGGGCAAGCCCCCGGTGGACGTGATGCTGACGATCGTCGCGGTGGTGGCGGCGTCCGCCACGCTGCAGGCGTCCGGCGGCCTCGACGTGCTGCTGCAGCTGGCCGAGAAGGTCCTGCGGCGCAACCCGAAGTACGTGTCGATCCTGGCGCCGTTCACGACCTGCACGCTGACGATGCTGTGCGGCACCGGGCACGTCGTGTACACGATGCTGCCGATCATCTACGACGTCGCGATCAAGAACGACATCCGGCCGGAGCGGCCGATGGCGGCCTCGTCGATCGCGAGCCAGATGGGCATCATCGCGAGCCCCGTGTCGGTCGCCGTGGTGTCGCTGGTCGCCTTCCTCGCCAAGGCGCCCGCGGGCAGCCCGATCATCGACTTCGTCACCCTGCTGTCGGTCACCATTCCCTCGACGCTCGTCGGCGTGCTGATGATCGGCATCTTCAGCTGGTTCCGCGGCAAGGACCTCGACAAGGACGAGGCGTTCCAGCAGTTGATCGCCGATCCGGAAAGCCGCAAGTTCGTCTACGGCGAGTCCGCCACGCTGCTGGACAAGAAGCTCGGCGCGCACCAGTGGACGGCGATGTGGATCTTCGTCGGCGCGATCGTGATCGTCGCGCTGCTCGGCGCGTTCGAGGGGATCCGGCCGCTGGTGGCCGGCAAGCCGCTGTCGATGGTGCTGACGATCCAGATGTTCATGCTGATGGCCGGCGCCATCATCATCATCTTCACGAAGACCAATCCGATGTCGATCGCCAAGAACGAGGTGTTCCGTGCCGGCATGATCGCGGTGGTCGCCGTGTTCGGCGTCGCCTGGATGGCCGACACGGTGTTCGAGGCGAACCTGCCCGGCATCAAGTCCGCGCTGGCGGGCGTCGTGCAGACGCAGCCCTGGACGTACGCGCTGGCGCTGCTGATCGTGTCCAAGCTCGTCAACTCGCAGGCGGCGGCCATCGCCGCCATGGTGCCCGTCGCGCTGTCGATCGGCGTGCCGCCCGGCTACGTCGTCGCCTTCGCGGCCGCGTGCTACGGCTACTACATCCTGCCGACGTATCCGTCCGACCTCGCGACGATCCAGTTCGACCGGTCGGGCACGACGCACATCGGCAAGTACGTGATCAACCACAGCTTCATCCTGCCGGGGCTGATCGGCGTGTCCTCGTCGTGCGTGGCCGGCTACCTGCTGGCCGCCGCGCGCGGCCTGGTGTGAATCGAGGGGCGCGCGGCTCGCCGCCGCCCTGGCCGTCGTCGCCCGGCCGCGGCCCGCGCGGGAGGGGTGATCCCGGCCTGAGGGCCCGTGCCGGGCAACGCGGCGGGGGAGGCTTCGATGGACCTTCAGCAGCGCGTGCGGGCGATCGGATTCGCGGCCGGGCCGGCGCTCGCGCTGGCCCTGTACTTCGCCCTGCCGGGCGAATACCAGGACGCCGCCGGCAAGACGGTGCCGCTGGCGCACGCCGCGCGGGCGACGCTCGCGATGATGGCGTGGATGGCCACGTGGTGGATGACCGAGGCGGTCGAGATCGAGGTCACGTCGCTCGTGCCGATCGTCGCCTTTCCGCTGCTGGGGATCATGCCGCTCGGCAAGACCACGGCGAACTACGGCTCCGACGTCATCTACCTGTTCCTCGGCGGCTTCGTGCTGGCGCTCGCCATCCAGCGCTGGGGGCTCGACCGGCGGATCGCCTTCCAGGCGCTGAAGTGGGTGGGGACCCGGCCCGCGGCGATCGTGGGCGGGGTCATGGGCGCCACCGCGTTCGTCAGCATGTGGGTGTCCAACACCGCGACCGCCGCGATGATGGTGCCGATCGCGCTGTCGATCATCGACCTGTCGCTCGTCCGGCGCACCGGCCGGACGCTCGCCGAGCACGGCGGCATTCCCCAGGACGACGTCGACGACCGCAACCTCGCGCTGTCGCTGCTGCTGGGCGTCGCGTACGCGGCGTCCATCGGCGGGCTCGGCACGATCATCGGCTCGCCGCCGAACGGCATCTTCGTGCGCTTCTACGAGCAGGCGTACGGCGTGCAGATTTCGTTCACGCGGTGGATGCTGGTCGGGGTGCCCGCGATGCTCCTGTTCCTCCCGCTCGCGTGGCTGCTCAACACGCGCGTGCTGTTCCCGACGCGGCTCGCCGAGATCGAGGGCGGGCGGGCGTGGGTCCGGGACGAGCTGGCGAAGCTCGGTCCGCTCACGCGCGGCGAGCGCGGCACGATGGCGGTGTTCGCCGTCACCGTGTTCTGCTGGATCTTCCGGCCGCTGCTGGCGGACATCGAGGTGGCCGGCATCGCGCCGCTCGCGAACCTGTCGGATGCGGGCATCGCGGTCGCCGCGGCCATTGCGCTGTTCGTCGTTCCCGTCGATCGCGCCAAGGGCGTGTACCTCTCCGACTGGAGCACCGCGGTGAAGCTGCCGTGGGGCGTGCTGATCCTGTTCGGCGGCGGGCTCGCGCTCGCGGCGGCGACCGAGGCCAACGGGGTCGCTCAGTTCATCGGCAGCCTGGCGCAGGGCTTCTCCGGCTGGCCGGTGATGGCCGTCGTGTTCACGGTCATCGCGCTGATGGTGTTCATGTCCGAGCTGACCTCGAACACCGCGCAGGTGGCGACGATGCTGCCGATCCTCGCCGCGCTCGCGCCGGTGCTCGGCGTGCCGCCGGCGCTGCTGCTGCTGCCGGCGACGATCGCCGCGAGCTGCGCCTTCATGATGCCGGTGGGAACGCCGCCCAACGCCATCGTGTTCGGCACCGGGCTGGTGCGCATGCCGCAGATGATCAAGGCCGGGTTCTGGCTCAACGTGAGCGGGATCGTCCTGATCACCGCGCTCACGTATTTCCTGATCGGGCCGCTGCTCGGCGCGCGGTAGCCGAGCAGCCGGTGTGCCGCCCGGGACGCCGCGGCGCCCCGGATCGGTAAAATCGCCGGATCGCCGCCCGCCCGCCCGACCGTCATGCCATTGCGTTCAGTGTTCCCGCGTTCTGCCGCGAGCCTCCTCTGCGCGCTGGCGTTCGCCACCGTCACCGCCACCGCCGCGTCGCCCGCCGCGGCGCAGGCCGGCGCGCGGCCCGTCGCGCCGCGCGGCGAGCTCTCGGCCGACGAGCGCCAGACGATCGACGTCTTCGAGAAGTCGAAGCGCTCGGTCGTCTACATCTCGACGCTGGAGCGCGTGCGCGACCTGTGGACGCGCAACGTCCACAGCATTCCCCGGGGGACGGGCTCGGGCTTCGTCTGGGACGAGGCCGGCCACATCGTCACCAACTACCACGTGATCGCCGGCGCGTCCGAGGCGCGGATCCGGCTCTCCGACGGCCGCGACTACCCGGCCTCGCTGGTGGGCGCGAGCCAGATGCACGACCTCGCGGTGCTGCGCATCGCCGTGCCGTCCAACCGGCCGCCGCCGCTGCCGGTGGGCACGAGCCGCGACCTGCGCGTCGGCCAGCGCGTCTTCGCGATCGGCAACCCGTTCGGGCTCGACTGGTCGCTGACCACCGGCATCGTGTCGGCGCTCGACCGCTCGCTCAACAACGACAACGGCACGGCGATCGAGCACCTGATCCAGACCGACGCGGCGATCAATCCCGGCAACTCGGGCGGGCCGCTGCTCGACAGCGCGGGCCGCCTGATCGGGATGAACACGGCGATCTACAGCCCGAGCGGCGCCTCGGCGGGGATCGGCTTCGCCGTCCCGATCGACACGATCAACCGCGTCGCGCCGGCGCTGATCGCGACGGGCAGGTACTCGCCGCCGTCGCTGGGCATCGAGGCCGACGACGACGTCAACGACATCCTGTCGTCGCGGCTCAGGATCCAGGGCGTGTTCGTGCTGAAGGTGGCGCCGGGCGGGCCGGCGGCCGCCGCCGGCGTGCGGCCGGCGCGCATCGAGCGCGGCAACGCCATCACCCCCGGCGACGTCATCGTCGCGATCGGGGACAAGCCGGTCACGAGCGTGGCGCGGCTGCAGGCGCGGCTCGACGACTTCAGCCCGGGGGACAAGCTGCGCCTGACCGTGCTGCGCGACGGCAAGAAAATCAACGTCGACGTCATGCTCGTCGGCGGGCCGTAGCGCCGTGTCGAGTGAAAGCGAAACCCGGCGCGGCAGGGGGAACGTCAGCTACACCCGGGCCAAGCCGGGCCGTTCACTGCGCGCGTGCTACGCGTGATCGACGCCGACCATCACGCTGCTCGCCTTGATCACCGCAAACGCGTGCGTACCGACCTTGAGATCCAAAGTGGCGACCGATGCCGCGCTGATGACCGAAACGATGTCGATGCCGGGGGCGACGTTGATCGTCACCTCGGCGCTGACGGGGCCGACCTTGATGCCCGTGATGGTGCCGGGGATGTTGTTGCGGGCGCTGATCTTCATGGCAACCTCTTTGGTCTGCGACGAGTATTTCCATTTTACGCCGGGGGTGCCGCCCCGACCGCATCGAGGCTGACGACCGATCCGGCCGCGTCGGCGCCGTAGCCGGGGAGGGCCCGCACGATCTTCACGAAGGCGGGGCCGCCGAGCACCGCACTCAGCCGGCTGATGGCCGGGCTGTCGACGTCGCGGGCCCTGACGGCGAGGAAATAGCGCTCGCGCACCAGCGGAACGAAAGCGAGCCGGTACTCGGCGGCGGCGGCGCGCAGGCCGAAGCCCGCGTCGGCGCCGCCCGATGCGACCGTCGCCGCCACGGCCCCGTGCGTGAACTCCTCGTGCTGGAAGCCCGCGAGCGTGCCGGCCTCGATGCCGCCGTCGGCGATCATCCGGTCGATCAGCAGGCGCGTGCCCGACCCGCGCTGGCGGTTGACGAAGCGCAGCCCCTTGGCGGCGATGTCGCGGAGGCTCCTGACCTGTGCCGGATTGCCGCGCGGCAGGATCAGCCCCTGGTCGCGGTCGACGAAGCGCAGCAGCCGATCGCGGCGCGGACGCAGCCAGCGCAGGAACGGTTTCCACCCCAGCAGATCGCGGCTGCCCGACACCGCGTCGATCGGCACGTGGAAGCCCGCCACGTCGGCTCGGTCGGCGGCGTACTCCTCCAGCGCCTGCAGGCTGCCCATGATCGCGAGGTCGAGCTCGAGTCCGTCCTCGACCGGCAGTGCCTCCGACAGCGCCGCCAGCGCGAGGTCGTGGCTGGCGGCCACGCGCAGGCGCAGGACCGGCGCTGCCGGCGCGGGATGTGTGGGCGCACCGATTTCCACCGCCAGGCCCGGGGCCATCCGCGCCAGCCGACGCGACGCCGCCTGGTGCGCCGCGAGCAGTCGCTCGCCGGCCGGCGTCAGCGATGCGCCGCGGCCGCGCTCGAGCTCGACCACCGCGACGCCCAGCTTGATGCGGCAATCGCGCAGCACCCCCCACGCCGCGCGATAGGAAATGCCGCAGGCGGCGACCGCGGCGGCGAGCGATGCGGTCGCGGCAATCGCCTCCAGCAGCGGCAGCACGCGCTCGTCGAGCACCTCGGGTGCCTTGCCTTCGAGCTTCCAGACGAGCTGGGGGACGATGCGCATTATGCAAACTCTTGCATGTTTGTCGGAGTGAGTTATTTCGCTATGATGAAACGCTAATCTCTATTTGAGCCGCAAAACTGGCATAGACGTGCATATTACTGCAGAGCCGCATCCCGTGGGGTCGGCGCCATGAACAGCGTATCCGACGCCGCACTGCAGGCGTTCGGACTCGTCGCCGCGGCTGACCCGAAGCTCGTCGGCATCGTCCTGCTGAGCCTGCGGGTCAGCCTGACGGCCGTGCTGATCGGCGCCGCGATCGGCCTGCCGCTCGGTGCCGCGATCGCCGTCAACCAGTTTCCCGGCCGGCACGCGGTCACGGTGATCCTCAACGCGTTGATGGGCCTGCCGTCGGTCGTCGTCGGCCTCGTCGTCTACCTGCTGCTGTCCCGGGCCGGGCCGCTCGGCTCGTGGGGGATCCTCTTCACGCCGACGGCGATGGTGATCGCGCAGGCGATCCTGATCACGCCGACGCTGGCCGCGCTGTCCCGCCAGGTCGTCGAGGACGCCTGGGGCGAGTATCGCGAGCAGCTCTCCTCGCTCGGCGAATCGCGACTGGGCGCGGCCCGGACGCTGCTGTGGGACCTGCGCTTCTCGCTGCTGACGATCGTGCTCGCCGGCTTCGGCCGCGCCGTGTCCGAAGTCGGCGCGGTGATGATCGTCGGCGGCAACATCGACGGCGTCACGCGGGTGATGACGACGACGATCGCGCTGGAGACGAGCAAGGGCGACCT
The DNA here is from genome assembly GCA_963832705.1 of uncultured beta proteobacterium. GTDB lineage: Bacteria > Pseudomonadota > Gammaproteobacteria > Burkholderiales > Casimicrobiaceae > CAIWHR01. Next base: position 567,791 of record CAWHVP010000009.1, read on the forward strand.
GCCGCTGGCGCTGGGCCTGGGGTTCATCCTGCTCACGCTGGTTCTGACGTTCAACGCCGGTGCCTACGTCGTCAAGGAAACGGCGCAGCGGCGGTATGGATGAGCGCGAAGGGCCGCCCCGAGCGCGAATTGCTCCCTCTCGGAGGGACGGCGCGCAGCGCCAAGGGTGCACACCATTGAGCGCCGGGTCGTCGATGCGCGCCTCGATCTCGCTGCTGCCGTTGCATCTCGCCGACGTCGTCTTCGCGATCGGCGGCCGCCCGATCATTCGCGGCATCACGGCGACGCTGGAGACGGGGTCGCGCACGGTCATCCTGGGTCCCAACGGCGCGGGCAAGAGCGTGCTGCTGCGGCTGTGCCATGGCCTGCTCGTGCCGACCTCCGGTTCCATCGGCTGGAATGCGCCGGAGGTTCCCGGCGAGCCGCGCCGACAGGCGATGGTGTTCCAGCGCCCGGTGATGCTGCGGCGCTCGGCGCTGGGCAACGTGACCTACGCGCTGCGCCGCGCGCGCGTCCCCGCGGCGCGCCGCGAGGAGCTCGCGCGGGAAGCGTTGCGCAAGGTCGGCCTCGAAGCCTTCGCCGCGCGCCCGGCACGCGTGCTGTCGGGCGGCGAGCAGCAGCGTCTCGCCCTCGCGCGCGTCTGGGCGCTGCGCCCGGAAATCCTGTTCCTCGACGAGCCGACCGCGAACCTCGACCCGGGCGCCACGCATGAAGTCGAACGCGTGATCGCCGCGCTGCACGCGGCGGGCACCAAGATCGTGCTGGTCACGCACAACCTGGGGCAGGCCCGCCGGCTGGGTGACGAGATCCTGTTCCTGCACGACGGCCGGCTGATCGAGCGCGCGCCGGCCGACCGATTTCTGAAAAGTCCCGCCTCGCCCGAGGCGGCCAAGTTCCTCGAAGGAGAATTGCCATGGTAATCGCCCGTCGTGCCGTCATCGGGTTTCTGCTCGCGCTGCTGCGCTCTCGCCGCGCACGCGCAGGAGCGCTTCATCGTCGTCGCGTCGACGACCTCGACCGAGCAGTCGGGGCTGTTCGGCGACATCCTGCCGGCATTCGAGAAGAAGACCGGCATCCAGGTGCGCGTCGTCGCGCTGGGGACCGGGCAGGCGCTCGACCTCGCGCGCCGCGGCGACGCCGACGTCGTGTTCGTGCACGCCAAGGCGGCCGAGGAGAAATTCCTCGCCGAAGGCCACGGCGTCAAGCGCTATCCGGTGATGTACAACGACTTCGTGCTGATCGGCCCGAAGGGCGACCCGGCGAAGGTCGCCGGCAGCAAGGACATCCTGGACGCGCTGAAGAAGATCCAGGCGGCGGGAGCGCCGTTCGTGTCGCGCGGCGACAAGAGCGGCACGCACATGGCCGAGCTCGACCTGTGGAAGGCGGCCGGCATCGATCTCGACAAGGCCAAGGGCGCCTGGTACCGCGACACCGGCCAGGGCATGGGGCCGGCACTCAACACCGCCTCGTCGATGAACGCCTACATCCTCGCCGACCGCGGCACCTGGCTCGCGTTCAAGAACCGCGGCGACCTCGCGATCCTGGTCGAGGGCGACAAGCGCCTGTTCAACCAGTACGGCGTGATGCTGGTCAATCCGGACAAGCATCCGAACGTGAAGAAGGAGCTCGGCCAGCAGTTCATCGACTGGATCGTGTCGCCGGAAGGCCAGAAGGCGATCGCCGACTACAAGATCAACGGCGAGCAGCTGTTCTTCCCGAACGCGGGGATGGCGGGCGCATGATTCGCCCGATCACCGTTGTGCTGGCGCTGGCGATGGCGCTCTGCGGCCCGGCAGTCGCGCAGGAGCCCGCGGTGCGCCTGTTCGCGGCCGGCAGCCTGAAGGCCGCGATGACCGACGTCGTGCAGGCGTACAAGGCGTCGGGCGGCACGGGGGTCGACGCCACGTACGGCCCGTCGGGGCTGCTGCGCGAGCGGATCGAGAAAGGCGAACCCGCCGACGTCTTCGCGTCGGCCGACATGGCGAATCCACAGGCATTGGCCCGCGCCGGACGTGCGGGCACGCCGGTGGTGTTCACGCGCAACCGGATGTGCGCACTGGCGGCACCCGGCGTCGAGGTGACCACGGACACGCTGCTCGATCGCATGCTCGATCAAGCAGGTCAAGCTCGGCACGTCGACGCCCAAGGCGGACCCTTCCGGCGACTACGCGTGGCTGCTGTTCGAGAAGGCCGACGCGCTGCGCCCCGGCGCCTTCAAGGCGCTCGACGCCAAGGCGCTGAAGCTCACCGGCGGCCCGAGCTCGCCGCCGCCTCCGGCCGACCGTTCGATCTACGGCGTGATGATCGCCGAGCGCAAGGCGGACATCTTTCTCACCTATTGCACGAATGCCGTGCAGGCGGTGCGCGAGGTGGCCGGCGCACGGACGGTCGCCGTTCCGGACGCGCTGGCGGTGGGCGCCGACTACGGATTGACGGCGATCGGCAACGTCACGCCGGCCGCCGCACGGTTCGTCGCGTTCGTGCTGTCGCCGCCGGCCCAGCGCATCCTGGCGCAGCACGGCTTCACGCCGGTGGCGGCGCCGTAGCGCGCATGCGCTCGCCGTACGTCCCGGTGCCGGTCATCGGCCTCGCCGCGATCAGCGGAACCGGCAAGACCACGCTGCTGCGGCAGCTGATCCCGCTGCTGAAGGCGCGGGGGCTTGTCGGTCGGCCTGATCAAGCGTGCGCACCACACGTTCGACATCGACAAGCCGGGCAAGGACAGCTACGAGTTGCGCAAGGCCGGGGCGACGCAGGTCCTGGTCGGCTCGGATCATCGCTGGGCGCTGATGGTGGAAAACGAGCGGCCGGCGGAGCCCGAGCTCGACGACCTGCTCGCCAGGCTGCACACGTCGACGCTCGATCTCGTCATCGTCGAGGGATTCAAGCTCGCGCCGATACCGAAGATCGAGGTCCATCGCCCGAGCATGGGCCATCCGCTGCTGGCGGCGGGCGACCGCTGGATCGTCGCCGTCGCCACCGACGAGCCGGCGCGGGTGCGGGCCGGCGTGCCGGTGCTGGACCTCAATCGGCCCGAGGAGGTCGCGCGCTTCATCTGCGATCGGCAGGGCCTGAGCGTGCCGAGCGAGCGCAGCGTGGACAGCGACGTCCGCCCGGCTTGGGCGGGCGTGCGCGACGCGGGGCCAGCCCCGCCTGAAGCCCCTGCCGGCGCGCCGTCAGCCGAGACGCCTGAGGTGCGATCCGCAGCCGGCGCGGCAGTCGGACGCGCCGAAGCCGGGCGCCGGAATGCTGCCGCGGACGGCGCGATTCTCCGCGCACTCCTCGCGGCGCGAGCGCACGACGCCGGTCACGCGCACGCCGGGTGCGGCCAGCAGGTAGTCGATGTGCCAGCGCAGCGTCTTGTCCCGCCGCAGGTGGCGGGCGATCCGCGCCTCCAGCGCGCGCTTCGCCGAGCCGGTGTAGACGTAGCGGCCGGCGGGAAAGTCGAACGTGCCGAGGCGACCGATCGCGCAGCGCAGCGGCCGCGTGACTTCGATCTGCAGCTGGTAGGTGATCTGCGGACGCATCGCAGGCGGCCTGCCGCCGCTACGTCCGGATCAGCGTGCTCTTGCCGAACAGGCTCTCGGTGAGGTCGACGGCGAGCGCGGCCGTCATGTTGCGGTGGTCGAGCGCGGGATTGAGCTCGGCGATGTCGAGCGAGGCGAGGCGTCCGGTGTCGGCGATCATCTCCATGCACAGCTGCGCCTCGCGGTAGGTCGGGCCGCCGCGCACCGGCGTGCCGACGCCCTGCGCGATCTCCGGGTCGAGGAAGTCGACGTCGAGGCTGACGTGCAGGTGGGTGTTCGCGTCGATGCCGGCGAGCGCCTGTTCGAGCGTGGCGCGCATGCCGATCTCGTCGATGCAGCGCATGTCGAAGACGGTGATGCCGGCCTCGCGCAGGAAGCGCTTCTCGCGCTCGTCGACGCTGCGCACGCCGACCTGCCGGATCTCGCCGGGCGCGAGCGCCGGCGCGTTGCCGCCGATCCGCGTCAGCTCGTCGGGGCCGTAGCCGCACAGGCACGCGACCGGCATCCCGTGCAGGTTGCCGGAGGGGGTCAGCATCGGCGTGTTGAAGTCGGCGTGCGCGTCGAGCCAGAGCACGCGCAGCGTCCGGCCCGTCTCGCGGCAGTGACGCGCCACCGCGCCGATCGACCCGATCGCCAGCGAGTGGTCGCCGCCGACGAGGATCGGCAGGCGCGCGGCGCGGAGCTCGGCGAGCACCGCGGCGTGCACCAGCCGGTTCCAGGCGACGACCTCGTGCAGGTGGCGGTAGCCGTTCTCGGCCGGAAGGTCCGGGTTCAGGGGGCCGGCGAGGTTGCCCAGGTCCCGCACGTCGCCGGTGATCCGCAGCAGCGCGTCGGGCAGGCCCGCGACGCGCAGCGCCTCCGGGCCCATGCTCGCGCCGCGGACGCTCGCGCCGACGTCGGTCGGGGCGCCGATGATGCTGATCGGGGACGGGGTCATGGCGGTTGGCGGTGAAAGGCCGCTAGCTTACCGCGCCGCGGGCGCCGCGCGCGATCGTCGTCGGGCGCCGCGGGGGCGGTCGCACGCCAGCGCCGGTTATACTCGGTGCGAACCCCACTTCACGCACGTCCGTGCCGCACTTCGACTCCACTGCGATCCCTGCCTGCCGTGGCGGCGCATGTCTGCCGCGCCCGCCGTCGATCCGGTCCGAGAGGCCTGGCGCCATCCGAACGCCGGAGTGGGCATGACCTGGTCGATCGTCGCCCGCGACGCGAGCGGCGCCTTCGGCATCGCCATCGCGAGCCGCTTCTTCGCCGTCGGCGCGCTCTGCCCGCATGCGCGCGAGCGGCGTCGGCGCGCTGGCCACGCAGGCGCTGGTCAATCCGCTGCTACGGCCCGCGCGGCGCTGGACGCGCTCGCGCGCGGCGCTGCCGCCGCGGACGATCGTCGCGCGCGCTGACCGCGAGCGGACGAGGGCCGCGATCACCGCCAGTTGCACGTGATCGACGCGCACGGCAGCGTCGCCGCGCACACCGGCGCGCGCGTGCATCGACTGGTGCGGCCACGTCGCCGGCGACGGCTTCTCGGTGGCCGGCAACATGCTGGCCGGGCCGCAGCGTGCTCGAAGCCACGGCGAGCGGCCTTCGACGCGGCGCGCGCAGCTGCCGTTCGCCGAGCGCCTGCTCGCGGCGCTGGAGGCCGGCGAGGCCGCGGGCGGCGACAAGCGCGGCAAGCAGGCCGCCGCGCTGCTGATCTACACGGCCGAGGAGTACCCGTGCGCTCGACCTGCGCGTCGACGACCACGAGCGAGCCGTTCGGGGAACTGCGCGCGGCTCGTACGCGAAGAGCCTGCGAGCGCTACCAGCCGTTCGTCGCCTGCCTGCCTTCGCGCGCGCGGCCGCGCGGGCATCACCGACCGCGCGGAGATCGAGGCCGAGATCGAGCGCTTCCAGGCGCGCGCGCGCGACGAAGACGGGCGACCCATGCACCGCCGCTGCTCGAAGTCCGCGACCTCGCACGTCCGCTTCGCGACCGACGACGGCGCGAATTCGCGGCCGTCGACGGCGTCGAGCTTCGCGCTGGAAGCCGGCCGCACGCTCGGGCATCGTCGGCGAGTCGGGCTGCGGCAAGAGCGTGACCGCGCTGTCGATCATGCGCCTCGTGCCGCAGCCGCCCGGGCCGCATCGCCGGCGGCGAGATCCGCTTCGAGGGCACCGACCTGCTGCGGCTGCCGGCCGCGCGCGATGCGCGAGCCTGCGCGGCGACCGGATCGCGATGATCTTCCAGGAGCCGATGACCTCGCTGAACCCGGTGTTCACCGATCGGCGACCAGATCGCCGAAGGCATCCTGCGCCATCGCGCGGCATCGCGCAGGCGCGGCGAAGCGCACGCGATCGAGATGCTGCGCCTGGTCCGCATCCCGTCGCCCGGAGCGGCGCTCGACGACTATCCGCACCAGCTGTCCGGCGGCATGCGGCAGCGGGTGATGATCGCGATGGCGCTCGCCTGCGAGCCGCGGCTGCTGATCGCCGACGAGCCGACCACGGCGCTCGACGTGACGATCCAGGCGCAGATCCTCGACCTGCTGCGCACGCTGCGCGACGAGACCGGCATCGCGATCCTCCTGATCACGCACGATCTCGGCGTCGTCGCCGAGCTGGCCGACGACGTCGCGGTGATGTACGCCGGGCGCGTCGTCGAGCAGGCGCCGGTCGCCGCGCTGTTCGCGCAGCCGCAGCATCCCGTACACGCTCGGCCTGCTCGGCTCGATCCCGCAGCTCGACCTCGAGCAGCGCGCGGCTGGCCGCGATCCCGGGCCAGGTGCCGAGCCCGCATGCGCCAGGTCGACCGGCTGCCGCGTTCCCCCGCGCTGCCCGTTCGCCGATGCGCGCGCTGCCGCGCGCGAGGCGCCGCCGCTCGCCGCCGTCGGCGCCGGGCACGCTGGCGCGCCTGCTGGAGCGCGCCGCTGGCCGTCCGGCGACGGCGGCCAGCCGGCATGAACGTGGCCGCGACTGCCGAGTGCCGCGGCACGCATGGCGCCGCTGCTCGCGCGTCGACGGACCTGGTCAAGCACTTTCCCGGTGCGCCGCGGCTTCTTCGGTCGCGCGCGTCGGCGTCGTGCACGCCGTCGACGGCGTCAGCTTCGACCTCGACGCGGCGAGACGCTGGCCTGGTCGGCGAATCGGGCTGCGGCAAGACGACGTCGGGCCGGCTGCGTGCTGCGGCTGATCGAGCCGACGTCCGGCCGCGTCCGCTTCGACGGCGAGGACCTGCTGGCGCTCGACGCGAGCGCGATGCGCGCGCTGCGCCGCGCGATGCAGATCATCTTCCAGGACCCGTACGCGTCGCTCAATCCGCGCATGACGGTCGGGCAGACGCTCGCCGAGCCGCTGGCGCTGCACGGGCTCGGCGCCGGCGACGGCAGCGCGAGCGCGTCGCCGAGCTGCTGGACGCTGGTCGGCCTCGCGCCGCGAGCACGCGCAGCGCTATCCGCACGAGTTCTCCGGCGGCCAGCGGCAGCGGATCGGCATCGCCCGCGCGCTCGCGGTCGAGCCGCGGCTCATCGTCTGCGACGAGCCGGTCTCCGCGCTCGACGTGTCGATCCAGGCGCAGATCCTCAACCTGCTGACGCGACCTGCAGCAGCGCGCTCGGGCTCACCTACCTGTTCATCGCCCACGACCTCGCCGTGGTCAAGCACATCGCCGACCGCGTCGCGGTGATGTACCTCGGCCAGATCGTCGAGAACGCGGACAAGCGCGACGCTCTTCGCCCAGCCGCTCCATCCCTACACGCGGGCGCTGCTGTCGGCCATCCCGGTGCCCGAGCCCGGCGCTGCGCGCGCGAGCGCATCATCCTCGCAGGGCGACGTGCCGAGCCCGATCGACCCGCCGCCCGGCTGCCGGTTCCGCACCCGCTGCCCGCACGCGCAGCGCGCGCTGCGCGGCCGAGAAGCCCCGCCGCTCGCGGGCCGACGGCATGGCACGCGGTCGCCTGCCATTTCTGGCGCGAGATCGACGCCGCCGGCGCGGCGTTCGCCGGCGCCGGCGCCGGCGCCCAACCGGCGGCTCGACGCGCTGCAGGCGGCGTTCCGGCGTCGCCGCGGCGCCAGCGCGGACGTTATCATGAACGTCACGCCGCGCGCGCCGCGGCAGCCTGTCCTCGGGAGACTCGACATGGCGCTGCATCACCAAGCATCCTTCGCGTCGGCACGCTGCTCGCGACTGCTGGCGGCTCGCCTGCGGCGCCGTCGGCGCCCAGACGCTGCGCATCGGCCTCGCCGAGGACCCCGACGTGCTCGATCCGACGCTCGCGCGCACGTTCGTCGGCCGCATCGTCTTCGCCGCGCTGTGCGACAAGCTGTTCGACATCGACGAGAAGCTCAACATCGTGCCGCAGCTCGCGACCGGCTACGAGTGGTCGGCCGACAGCAAGGCGCTGACGATCAAGCTGCGGCCCGGGCGTCACCTTCCACGACGGCGAGAAGCTCGACGCCGCCGCGGTCAAGTTCAACATCGAGCGCCACAAGACGATGCCGGGCTCCAACCGCCGCGGCGAGCTGGCGCCGGTCGCGACGCGTCGACGTCGTCGACCCGATGACCGTGCGGCTCAACCTGAAGGCGCCGTTCTCGCCGCTGCTCGCCGCAGCTCGCCGACCGCGCCGGCATGATGGTGTCGCCCAAGGCCGCGCAGGCGGCCGGCGACAAGTTCGGCGCCAAGCCGGTCTGCTCCGGGCCCGTTCCGCTTCGTCGAGCGCGTCGCGCAGGACCGCATCGTCGCTCGAGCGCTTCCCGACTACTGGAACAAGGGCCAGGTCCATCCTCGACAAGATCGTCTACCTGCCGATCGTCGACTGCGACGGTGCGGCTGGCCAACCTGCAAGTCCGGGCAGCTCGACTTCATCGAGCGGATGGCGCCGTCCGACGTCGCCGGCGCTGAAGACGCGACAGCCGCTTCCGGATCTCGAAGATCACCGAGATCGGCTACCAGGGCATCACGATGAACGTCGGCAAGAGCGACCTCGCGAAGACGACCGCGATCGGCAAGGATCCGCGCGTGCGCGAGGCCTTCGAGCTCGCGCTCGACCGCGACGGCATCGTGCAGGTGGTGATGGAAGGCGAGGCGACGCCGGGCAACCAGTGGGTCGCGCCCGACAACACCGTATCTACGCGAAGAACGTGCCGATCCCGAAGCGCGACGTCGCCCGGGCCAAGGCGCTGCTGAAGGAGGCCGGGGTGCCCAACCCGACGGTCACGCTGATGACGCCGACGACGTCCGACGCGCAGAAGATCGCGCAGGTGGTGCAGGCGATGGTCAAGGAGGCCGGCTTCGACGTGAAGATCCAGTCGACCGAGTTCGCGACCTCGCTCGACCTCGCCGACAAGGGCCAGTTCGACGCCTACGTGCTCGGCGTGGAGCGGCCGCGCCGATCCCGACGGCAACATCTACAGCTTCGACGCCTGCAAGCAGCCGCTCGAACTACGCCGGCTACTGCAAGCCGGAGGTCGACGAGCTGCTCAACAAGTCGCGGTCGCTGCGCGACCCGGCCGAGCGGCGCAAGGCGTACGAGCAGGTCGCCGCGATCGTGCTGAAGGACCGGCCGATCGTCTACCTCTATCACCGGCACTGGCTGTGGGCGTACACGAGCAAGCTCTCCGGGCTGCGCACGATCCCCGACGGCCTCGTGCGCGTGCAGGGGCTCAAGTTCAATTGACGGCGCGCGCGACCAGCGTGCAGCACGCTGCCCGGCCACGCGCGCTGCGCCGGCGTTGCTTCGCGCCACCGCCCTGTAGGGTCATGCTGAAGCTTCCTCGCCCGCCGCCTCGCGCACGATCGTCCCGACGCTGCTGTTCGTGACGATGCTGATCTTCGGGCTGCAGCAGCTCCTGCCCGGCGATCCGGCGGTCGTGCTGGCCGGCGAGGACCGCGACCCGAGCGTCGTCGCGTACCTGCACGAGAAGCTGCACCTCGACGAACCGCTGCCGATCCGCTACGCCTACTGGCTCGCCGGCGTGCTGCGCGGCGACCTCGGCGAGTCGATGCGGATGCAGAAGCCGGTGCGTCGCGCTGATCGCGGAAAAGCTGCCGGTGACGCTGCGAGCTCGCGGCGATCGCGATCGTGATCGCGCTCGCGATCGGCATGCCGGCCGGCATCGTCTCGGCGGTGAAGAAGGACACCGCCTGGGACTACGGCGCCAACGTCTTCGCGCTGTGGGGACTGTCGACGCCGAACTTCTGGCTCGGCATCCTGATGATCCTGCTGTTCTCGGTGACGCTCGGCTGGCTGCCGGCGTCGGGCTACGTGAGCCCGTTCGAGGACCTGGCGCGCCAACCTCGCGGCGATGATCATGCCGGCGTTCGTGCTGGGCAACGCGATCGCCGCCGTGCTGATGCGCCACACGAGGAGCGCGATGCTGCAGGTGATGAACGCCGACTACGTGCGCACGGCGCGCGCGAAGGGCCTCGCCGAGCGCACCGTCGTGCTGAAGCACGCGCTGCGCAACGCGCTGATCCCGGTGATCACGCTGGGCGCGCTCGAGTTCGGCACGCTGCTGTCCGGCGCCGTGCTGACCGAGCAGGTGTTCACGATCCCGGGCTTCGGCAAGCTGATCGTCGACGCGGTGTTCAACCGCGACTACGCGGTCGTGCAGGGCGTCGTGCTGTTCACGGCGACCGCGTACATCACGCTGAACCTGCTCGCCGACCTCGCCTATTTCGTCGTCAACCCGCGGATGCGGGGCTGACGCCGCATGACCGCCGCCACCGCTCGCCGCCGTGCCCGAGCGCCGCCGCTGCCGCGCCGCGCGAGCAGCAGCCCCGGCCCGGCGCGCGCTGCGGCGCCTCGTCCGCGCGGCGCGGCGCGATGGTCGGCCTCGGCGTTCGTCGTGTTCTTCGTCGCTGCTGGCGCTGCTCGCGCCGGTCGATCGCGCCGTACGACCCGCTCGCGACGAGCTGGAGCGCGATCCGCAAGGCGCCGTCGCGCGCGCGCACTGGTTCGGCACCGACGAAATCGGCCGCGACGTGCTCGTCCCGCGTGATCTGGGGCGCGCGCGCGTCGCTGCTCGCGGGCGCTGGTGTCGGTCGTGCATCTCGCTGTCGCTCGGCGTGCCGATCGGCCTCGTCGCCGGCTACGTCGGCGGCTGCACCGACGGCCTGATCTCGCGGTTCACCGACGCGATGCTCGCCTGCCCGTTCCTGATCCTCGCCATCGCGCTCGCCGCGTTCCTGGGGCCGAGCCTCACCAACGCGATGATCGCGATCGGCATCTCGGCCACGCCGGTGTTCATCCGGCTGACCCGCGCGCAGGTGCTGGCGGTCAAGGTCGAGGATTACGTCGAGGCGGCGCGCGCCGTCGGCAACTCGCACCTGCGCATCGCGCTGCGCCACGTCCTGCCCAACGTGCTGCCGCCGCTGATCGTGCAGGCGACGCTGGCGACCGCGGCCGCGATCATCGCCGAGGCGAGCCTGTCGTTCCTCGGGCTCGGCCAGCAGCCGCCGGCGCCGAGCTGGGGCAGCATGCTGAACACGGCGAAGAACTACGTCGAGAACGCGCCGTGGATGGCGGTCTGGCCGGGGGTGTCGATCTTCCTGCTGGTGCTGTCGTTCAACCTGCTGGGCGACGGCCTGCGCGACGCGCTCGACCCGCGGCATTCGTGACCCGGCGGGGGCCGGCGATGCCCATGGCCCGCACGGGGTGGCGCGCGTCGCCGCCGCCCGTTACCATTCGCCCCCACCGGCGATGCCCCGCCGCCGCTCCCCAGGCCGATTCCGATGCTGATCTTCCGCCAGCTGTTCGACCCGCAGTCCTCGACCTACACGTACCTGCTCGGCGACGGCCGCAGCAAGGCGGCGGTGCTGATCGACCCGGTCTTCGAGCAGGCGCCGCGCGACGCGGCGCTGATCGTCGAACTGGGCCTCACGCTCGTCGCCACGCTGGACACGCACATCCACGCCGACCACGTCACCGGCGCGTGGCTGATGAAGCGGCGCTTCGGCAGCGCGATCCTGCTGTCGGCCGACAGCGGCGCCGAGGGTGCCGACCGCTACCTCGCGGACGGCGACCGCGTCGACTTCGGCGGGCGCCACCTGACGGTCCGCGCGACGCCGGGCCACACGGCGAGCTGCCTCACCTACGTGCTCGACGACGAGAGCATGGCCTTCACCGGCGACTGCATGCTGATCCGCGGCAGCGGCCGCACCGATTTCCAGCAGGGCGACGCGCATGCGCTGTACCGCTCGGTGCACAGCCAGATCCTGACGCTGCCGCACGCCTGCCTGCTCTATCCGGCGCACGACTACCGCGGCCTCACCGTCACCAGCGTCGAGGAAGAGCGCACCTACAACCCGCGGCTCGGCGGCGAGATCAGCGAGAGCGATTTCGTCGGCTACATGAGCAACCTCGGCCTGCCGCACCCGAAGAAGATGGAGATTGCCGTGCCAGCGAACATGCAATGCGGCCGACCCCAGCGCGACGACGAAGCCGGCGAGCAGTCGTGGGCGCCGCTGACCTTCACGTTCGCCGGCGTGTGGGAGATCGCGCCGCAGACGGTGGAGGAGCACGCGGCCGAGATCGCGATCATCGACGTGCGCGAGCCCGACGAGTTCGTCGGGCCGCTCGGGCACATCCGCGGCGCGAAGCTGATCCCGCTGGGCCAGCTGGGTGCGCGCCTCGACGAGCTGCCGCGCGACCGGCCGCTGGTCATCGCCTGCCGGTCGGGCGCGCGCTCGGCGCACGCGACGCTGATGCTGCAGCGCGCCGGCTTCACGCGGGTCGCCAACCTCAACGGCGGCATGCTGCGCTGGCGCGGCGAAGGCCACGCCGTCGAGACGGGCGGCCAGTAGCGCGCGCGGGCGAGGGCTCTACCCCCGCCGCGCGGCGCGCCGTTACCGTCGCGCCGCGAGGCGAGGCGACGAGCAGGCCGCCGGGTCAATACCGATAGCCGTGCTCGCCGTGGCGGCCGTAGTAGCCGCGTCCCCAGGCGACGTACCCCGGCGCGTACGGTGCGACGACCACCGCGCGCGGCCGCACGACGACCGGCGGCGCGTAGACGACGCGGGCCGGCGCGTAGTACCTGCGCACCGGGGCGACGTAGACAGGCGCCGGCGCCGCGTAGGCGACGGTCGGGCCGTAATAGGCGTTGGCCGGACCGTAATTGGCGTTGGCCGGACCGTAGTACGCGGCGGGCGCCGCCGCGCCGTAGTAGTACGGGCCCGTGCTGGCGGCGATGCCGGCGCCGGTGATCGCGCCCAGCGCGCCGCCGACCCACGCACCGTTGCTGCCGTTGACGCTGTGGCCGATGGCGGCGCCGATGCCGCCGCCGACGAGCGCGCCGAGAGCGGGGTCGCCCGCGTTCGCCGCGGGTGACAGCGTGGCGGCAGCGGCCGCCGTGGCGATGCCGGCGATGACCAGTTTGTTCTTCAGCATGTCGGTCTCCTCTTGGGGTTTGATGCGCTATCCTGCTTCGACGCTGTCGGGGATTGGACGCTTCGACGGCCCCGACGTTCCGTTGCGCCTCGCTGCCAATAACGCGGCGGCGCAGGAAACGGTTGTCGCTGACAAGAATCGTTACAAACTGCCGCCCCGATCGTGACCGGCCTCGACGATTTCCTCCGCGCGCATCCCCGCCTGTTCGTGCTGAGCGGCGCGGGGGTGAGCACCGACTCGGGCATCCCGGGCTACCGCGACGACGACGGGCAGTGGCAGCGCAGCCCGCCGGTGACGGCGCAGCAGTTCCTCGGATCACCCTTGGCGCGACAGCGGTATTGGGCGCGCAGCATGCTGGGCTGGCCGATCGTCGCGCGGGCGCGCCCGAACGCCGCGCATCGGGCGCTGGCGCAGCTCGAGGCGGCGGGACGCGTCGCGACGCTCGTCACGCAGAACGTCGACGGGCTGCACCAGCGCGCCGGCAGCGCGCGCGTGATCGAGCTGCACGGCGGCATCGGCCGGGTCGTCTGCCTCGACTGCGGCGCCGGCCACTCGCGCGAGGCGATCCAGCAGCAGCTCGAGGCGGACAACGCGCTGTTCCGCGAGGCGCACGATCGCGGCGCAGCGGCCGCGCCCGACGGCGATGCCGACGTCGCGCTGCCGGACGTCGCCGCGTTCAACGTGCCCGGCTGCGCGGCCTGCGGCGGCCTGCTGAAGCCGGACGTCGTCTTCTTCGGCGAGAACGTGCCGCGGGCGCGGGTCGCCGCCGCAATGGACGCGCTGGACGCGGCCGACGCGATGCTCGTCGTCGGCTCGTCGCTGATGGTCTGGTCCGGCTATCGCTTCTGCGAGCGGGCCGCGGCCGCGGGGAAGCCGATCGGCGCGATCAATCGCGGGCGCACGCGCGCCGACCACCTGTTCGCGCTGAAGGTCGAGCGCTCGTGCGCCGAGGCGTTGTCGGACGCGCTCGCGCGGCTCGGTGCTCCGGCCGCGGAGTCATAGGCCGCGCGTGGCAGGGCCAGCATGGTGACGTTTGCAACTCGGTTTCCCACGTTCTTCCCGGCCGTCACACCGGAGTGCTGGCGGTGGATGACGGCGTGCGGGGCCCACGAGCTACGCCATCGCGACCGCATCCGGCACCCACTCGCGCAATTCCCACTAGAACGTGTGGATGACGCAGGAGCTACCCCCCCGAGTTCCTGCATTGCACAGGGCCCTGACTTGAACCGCGACGTCGTCTCGAACAAGACCTTTCAGCAATCGCCGCTCCGGTTCTTGCGAGCACGTCTTCGAGTTCGGCGCGGGTTCGCGCCGACGGCCCGAGCCAATCCTTCGGATCGAGTCGAGGACGGGAACTTGCGAGGCGTCGTGCCGGTGGCAAGCTTCCGCATGGTCGAGGTCTTCGACCATGCGCCAGCGGGCGGCATGTGTAGACGGTCGCCGTTGCGGGCAAGCCACTCAACGCGATGCCAATCTTTGCTCCATTTCCACGATCACATCCGGCTGCCGCTCGGACCCCCGCGCTCACGGCGGGCGCATGGCACGCTGTGTTCGGGGCGATCGCCGCCGCGGTCGCGGACAGCGCCTTCGCGAGACTGCGGGTGTCGGCGTCCGCGATGACGGGCTGCGTGGACGCCGCGGCTTTCGCGATGTTCCTGGCTTGAGCCGTGCCCAGCGCCAGGGCGGGGAGTATCGCGAGCGCCGCCGGAGGAAACGCGTAGACCGCAACGCGAAGACCCAGTTCGGCGGCCAGCGCGGCAACGGTTTCGCCCGGCCCCATCGGCGCCCCGACCGTCGCGCCGGGACCGATGGTGACCGACTCGAATTTCTCCGCAACGCCGACGGTGCAGATGGCATACTCGAGTTGACCCGCATCAGCCGTGGAGGACTGCAACCGGCGAGCATCGACGCCGCCATCGCTGCCGAACGGCAGGCTGATTCGATCCGGCGGCGCGTACCTCCCTGGTTCGACGTCGGGTGCTTCGTCGCTCTCTCCGGCGTTCTGGAGGCGCGTATGAAGGCAGCTCGCCTCCGGCCATCGGCTGCCGCACAAATCCGGGTCGACGGTCATCGCGGCGCGCTGCCGGCGCGGCGGCCTCCCGTACCCCAGCCTCCGGCGCCGCGCACATTCCTCAAAGCACGCGGCGCCTGCAGAGGTGGCGTTGGATCGTCTATCGTCTTACTAGAGGTCCGATGTCCTTGCCTTTTGCCACACGGGCAATCTCGAGTTAGCAACCACGCGAGGGGGCTTCGAGACGGTTCGTCGACGCAGATGCCCACGTTTTTTCCGCCACCAATCCCTCCGTAGTTGTAGAACGTGCCGTAGTTGATCATAGCGCCATCCGTCGTCGAGAATTCCATAGCTGGTGATTTCGCCGAGGTTGATCATGATCTATTCGCTGTAGAACGTGCCTGCGCCGTCAGAGGGCGTGCCGACATAGGTCCTGCCGTAATTCACCATCGCGCCGGGTGAAAGGTTGTAGCTGCCCCATGTCGTGGGCGGGTCGCTACTATTCTACCTGCCCCGGTTGTTGGTGAATGTGCCGAAGTTGGTAAAGGTGCCATTGTTGCGAAGGCCCAAGGCGGCATCATCCGGGGCCGCGGAAGGACGGGTTGATGGTGAAGGTGCCCGTGGCGGTGTTGTGAAGAGCCGGCGTTGGATATCCCGCGGCCGTCACGCGTCGCCACTATTTGCGATGGTTATCTGCCTGCGTTCATGATAGTGATGGTGATGATGCCCAGACGTTAGTCATCCTAGCGAGGCAACGCGCCATTCCGGATACCCGCGCTGCTCGGTCAAGCTGTTGGCGACCGTGATGGTGCCGGAGGCGGCGTTGTTCAGGGCTCCAAAGATTGTTGATGCCCTGAGATTCACCTTCATTCTGGATACTGATCATGCCCGAGTTGGTGAGGACGCCAGGCACGACGAGCATGGGATTCGGAGCTGACGGGTCGTTTGGCGCTGACCGAGACCGAGACGGCGATGCCCCCGTTTTGGCGGACGCATTCCGAATGGTGATGGTGCCGGAGTTGTCGAGAGTGCCAAAGACGAGGATGCCGGCCATCACGCCAGTGTCGAAAAACTCGCCGGGGTGACACCGGCTACATTCTCGACGATGATCATCCCGGCGTTGGAGATGGTCACTCCGGCATTGATGGTGAGGCTGCCTTTTACGTTGAGTGTACTTCGGCTTTGGTGATCTTGAAATCGGAAATCGCAGACGCCGTTGGAGCCTTCCGGGATTGTGCAGGTAGTCCGGACGTCCACGTCCCGCAGATGCTTTGGCACACCTTGTCGGTGATGTCCGGGGCGGGCTTGTCTGGCTCCATAAGCCGCACCGGAAGCGGCCAAGGCCACGACCGAGAACGCCAGGACGAATGCGATTGTTCCTGTTCTCTTCCTCGTCTCATTGCTGCTACTGCTTTCCATCTTGCTCATTGCCTTATCTCCTTCCACGTTTCAGCTTTCCCGCACCAGCGGTAAAGGTCGGAGACTCGGTTCGGATGCTCATCCGCGCATCGAGGGTTGCCGCTCAGGGCACCGTGGAGCTCCAACTCCGCTCGCGGCCCACCTGCTGGTGAGCCGTCCCTTTTCGCCTTGCGCGCGATGCACTCTCGCCGCGCGGAATCAATCGCACGGTCAGCGATGGCTATCCAATTCACTTTGCGCGTGTTGTCGGGAACCCGATTTGTGCCAGATCAAGATCGGGCTGTAGCCGCCGCGATGCAAGGTGCGCCGGGGGCTTCGGCGGTGACCGACCCGGTGCGTGCTGCACGCCCCCCAACGAGGCCGCGGCGATGGTCGCCCGGACGCACGGCAGCGGCTTCTCGCTCGACGCGCCGCGTGTGCATCGCGGCACACGGCCGGCCGGTGCCCGACGGCTGCTGCGGAACAGGTACGAATCGAGCGCGAGCGCGCCGCCCTCGTAGCCGTCGACGACGCGCTCGACGCCGGCGCCTCGCCGGCCGCGCCCCAGGCGACGAACAGCGGCAGGAAGTGCTCTTCGGACGGGTGCGCGCGCACGGCCTCGGGCGCCTCGTCGCGATAGGCGATCAGCGCCGCGCGTGTCGCCGGCGGCGAGCCGCTCGCCGATCCACGCGGCGAACGCCTGCGCGTAGCGGCAGCGGCTCGCTGCCGGCGCGCGTTCGCCATCCAGTCGCGCAGGTTGTGCGTCGTGTGGCCGGAGCCGACGATCAGCACGTCGTCGTCGGCGAGCGGCGCGAGCGCGCGGCCCAGCGCGGACGTGGTGCGCGGTGCCGAGCCCCGGCTGCACCGAGAGCTGCACGACGGGGACGTCGGCGTCCGGATGCATCCACCGCAGCGGCACCCACGCGCCGTGGTCGAGGCCGCGGCAGCCGTCGATGCCCGCGGCGATGTCGGCGCTCTTCAGCAGCGCCACGCGTCTGCGCCGCGAGCTCGGGCGCGCCCGGGGCCGGATAGCGCATCCGGTAGAGCTCGGCGGGAAACCCGCCGAAGTCGTGGATCGTCTCCGGCCGCCGGTTGCCGGTCAGCATCGGCACCGACGTCTCCCAGTGCGCGGACACCATCAGGATCGCGCGCGGCCGCGGCAGCGTCCGGCCGAGCGCGGCCCAGCGCTCGTTGACGCCGCTCCCGGGCAGCGCGTGCATCGGCGAGCCGTGCGACAGGAAGAGGGTCGGTTGGCGGGTCATGCGTGCTCCGTGGATCGGTGTCGAGGAATCAGCGCGGATTCCCGGGCACCGGGGAGGAGGATGCCCCGGCACCGGGATTCCGCAGCCCGCGATCAGGCCGCGCGCGGGATCCGGCCGCCGAGCGTCGCGTGCGCCGCCGAACAGCGCGGCGACCGTGTAGCGACCGCCGCCGAGCAGGCCGACGACGACCGCCGCGAGCGTCAGGAACGCCGGATATTCCCAGCCGCCCTTCGGCGCCGTGAACAGCCAGCCGTTGCCGATGTGCGCCCAGGTGGCGCCGAGCAGCACCGGCACCAGCGCGAAGGCGACGACGCGGGTGTACGCGCCGAGCAGCAGCATCACGCCGCCGCCGAGCTCGGCCGCGATCGTCGCGTAGCCGAGGAAGCCGGGCAGCCCCAGCGATTCGAAGAACTGCGCGGTGCCGGCCGGCGTGAACACGAAGAACTTGAGCAGCGCGTGGGCGATGAACATGACGCCGAGCCCGGAGCGCAGCAGTCCGGCGGCGAGATCGATGCGGTGAGAGTCGTTCATGACGGGGTCCTCGGTGAAATGCGCCGGGTGGCGCGACGGAACGAATCTTGAGCCTTGATCCATCCGGGATAAACACCGCTCATATTGATAGATTGTTGCGATTAATGCAACAATCAATGGAGTCGCTCCCCCCGTCTTCGCCCATGGACCGCTTCCAGGCCATCACCGTGTTCGTCCGGGTCGTCGAGGCCGGCAGCTTCGCGCGCGCCGCCGAGCGGCTCGGCGTCTCGGTGTCGTCGGTGTCGCGGCAGGTCGCCGAGCTCGAGGCGCATCTCGACACGCGGCTCCTCAACCGCACGACGCGCCGGCTGTCGCTGACCGAGAGCGGGCGGGCGTTCCACGAGCGCTCGGTGCAGCTGCTCGCCGACCTCGAGGAGGCCGAAGCAGCTCGCGAACGCCGCGACGGCGACGCCGCGCGGCACGCTGCGGCTCACCGCGGCGATCACCTTCGGGTCGCGCCACCTCGCGCCGGCGATCGCCGAGTTCGTCGGCCGCCATCCGCAGGTGCGCTTCGACGTCGAGCTCTCCGACCGCGCGACCGACCTGGTCGAGGAGGGCTTCGACGTCGCGGTGCGCATCGGCAACATCGGGTCGCAGAACCTCGTCGGGCGCAGGGTCGGCACGACGCGGCTGGTCTGCTGCGCGGCGCCCTCGTACCTCGCGCGGCACGGCGAGCCGAAGACGCCCGAGGACCTCGCGGCGCACGTCTGCCTGACCTACGAGTACTCGCCGGCGAAGAACGCGTGGGCGTTCACCGACCGGCAGGGCAAGGCGCGCAGCGCGCGCGTGGCCGGGCCGATCCACGCGAACAACGGCCGCTTCCTCGAGGCGCTGGCGGTCGAGGGCGCGGGCATCACCTACGAGCCCGACTTCATCGTCGGGCCCGACGTTCGCGCCGGGCGGCTCGTGCCGCTGCTCACCGACTACGAGCCGGTGGAGAACCCGATCTACGTCGTGTATCCGAGCCGGCGGCACCTGTCGGCGAAGGTGCGCGTGTTCACCGACTTCCTCGCGGAGCGCTTCGCCACGGCGGACTGGGCGCTCGACGTCGGCCGGCGCTGAATGGGGCCAGAGCGCCGTTTTACGCGCGCTAAAGGGGGTCTGACCCCATTTAGCCGCTACGGCAGCTGGATCTTCCCCGCCGCCGCCGCCGAGGTTGGGCATGCCGCCCTGGGGGATCACCAGCGACGACGACGCCTGCCGGCGCAGCTCCTGCAGCTCGCGCATCGCGTTCTCGACGCCGGCCTTCGCCGCCTCGGCGTACTTGTCGGCGGCGTCGGCAAGGGTCGCCGCGTCGATCTCGAAGCTGATCGGCAGCGGGCCCATGTTGGTCATGACCTGCACTTCGCCGAGGTAGAGCGTCGGGCGCGACGCGTCCGGCGTGCCGAATTTGGTGACCGGCACCAGCGCGCGCATCGTCGCCCCGGCGCGGTCGGTGTAGATCTCTTCGCGATACAGCGAATTGGCGTCCATCTTCGCTTCGCGGGTGCCGCCGGGGGGTAGGCTCGCCATGGGTCGGGTTGCTCCGTGCAGATTGAACGCCAATTCTAGCAAATGCGACCCGCCCGGCCGCCGCCGCCGCTTTGCCCCGGCGTCGCGCGATCGTGTACATTGCCTCAGGCGTCGCCGCGGCCGCGACGCGACGAGGAGGTCACCGATGCTGCGAATTCTGATGGCGGTACTCGCCGGCGCGCTGGCGCTGGCGGCCCCCGGCATCGCGCCGGCGCAGGACTACCCGAGCCGGCCGGTGAAGATCGTCGTCCCGTTCGACGCGGGCGGGCCCGCCGACGTCTTCGCGCGCTTCGTCGCGCAGCGGCTGCAGGAGGCGATGGGGCAGCCGTTCGTCGTCGACAATCGTCCCGGCGCGGGCTCGCTGATCGGCACCGACGCCGTCGCCAAGAGCGCGCCGGACGGCTACACGCTGCTGCTGATGTCGAACGCGCAGACGGTCAACGAGTCGCTGATCCCGAACAAGCCGTACGCGCTGCTGAAGGACTTCGCGCCGATCGCGCCGATCAACTACTCGGACCTGGTGCTGGTCGTGAATCCGGCGGTGAAGGCCGAGACCGTCGCCGACCTCATCAGGCTCGCGAAGGCGAAGCCCGGCGGGCTCAACTACGCGTCGTCGGGCAACGGCACGCCGTATCACATGGCCGGCGAGCTGTTCAAGGCGATGGCCGGCGTCGACATCGTCCACGTGCCGTACAAGGGCAGCGGCGGCGCGCGCACGGCGGTGCTGGGCGGCCAGGTCGAGCTGATGTTCGACGCGGTGACGACGATGAGCGAGAACGTGAAGGCCGGCAAGGTGCGCGCGCTCGGCACGACGGGCAAGGTGCGCTCGGCGACGCTGCCGGGCGTGCCGACGATCGCCGAGGCCGGGGTTCCGGGCTACGAGGCGGTGATCTGGCTGGGGGTCATCGCGCCGAAGGGCACGCCCGCGCCGATCGTCGCCCGCCTCAACGCCGAGATCACCAAGATCGCGAGCAACCCCGACGTGCGCGCCGAATGGGCGAAGCGCGGCGCCGTGCCGCTGACGATGTCGCCCGACGAGTTCGGCCGCTACATCGCCGACGACGTCGCCAAGTGGGAGCGCATCGTGAAGATCTCCGGCGCGAAGCCCGACCAGTGACGGCGCCGCGAGCGATGAACCTCAACCTCCTGTGCGCGGGAGCCGCGCGCGGCGTCGTCCTGGCGCTGAAGGATGCGCTTGCCGCCGAGACCGGCGCCGGCATCGACGGCACGTTCGGCGCCGTCGGCGCGATGAAGGAAAGGCTCCTCGGCGGCGCGCCCTGCGACGTCATCGTGCTGACGGCGGCGCTGATCGACGGCCTCGCGCGCGACGGCCACGTGCTGCCCGAGACGGTCGCGCCGCTCGGTCGCGTCGGCACCGGCATCGCGGTGCGCGCGGGCGAGCCGCTGCCCGGCATCGCGGACGGCGACGCGCTGCGCGCGACGCTGCTCGCGGCCACCGGCATCGTGTTCCCCGACCCGCTGCAGGCGACGGCGGGCATCCACTTCGCGAAGGTGCTCGAGCGCCTGGGAATCCACGACGCCGTCGCCGCGAGGATCACCAACTATCCGAACGGCGCGACGTCGATGCGCGCGCTGGCCGAGGGGCCGCCGGGGCGCGTCGGCTGCACGCAGATCACCGAGATCAAGTACACGCCGGGCGTGACGCTGGTCGGCCCGCTGCCGGCGGGCTACGCGCTCGATACCGTCTATTCGGCCGCCGTCTGCACGCGGGCCGCGCAGCCGGACGTGGCCCGCGTGTTCGCGGCGATGCTCACGGGGCCGGTGTCGCGCGCGCTGCGCCACGCCGGCGGCTTCGAGCCGATGGCGCCCTGACTGCCGCGCCGTCCGTCGCGACCGCCCCGGGGGGGCAGTGAACCCGAGCCGCAGCACCGAAGTCGTCACCACCCTCTTCACCGACATCGAGTCGAGCACCCGGCTGTGGGAGAAGGAGCCGGAGCGGATGTCGGCGGCGCTGGCCGAGCACGACGCGCTCGCGCGCGCCGCCGTCGAGGGCCATCGCGGCACGATCGTGAAGACGACCGGCGACGGCATCCACGCCGTCTTCGCCGATCCGGTCGACGCGCTCGAGGCGGCGGTCGCGCTGCAGCGCGCGCTCGCCGGCCTCGGGGACAAGCACGGCATCGCGCTGCAGGTGCGCTGCGGCCTGCACGTCGGCGCCGCGGAGCACCGCGACAACGACTGGTACGGCACGCCGGTCAACCGCGCCGCGCGGATCATGGCCGCCGCCCACGGCGGGCAGGTGCTGGTCTCGCAGGCGACGGCCGAGCTCGTCCGCGACCGCCTGCCGGACAGCGTCACGCTGCGCGACGTCGGCGCCGTGCGCCTGCGCGGCCTCGCGGATCCGGAGCGCATCCACCAGCTCGTGCATCCGGACCTGCGCGCCGACTTCCCGGCGCTGCGCTCGCTGGAATCCACGCCGCACAACCTGCCGCTCCAGCTCACCTCGTTCATCGGGCGCGAGCGCGAGCTCGCCGAGGTCCGCGCTCTGCTCGCGACGACGCGGCTGCTGACGCTGACCGGCCCCGGCGGCATCGGCAAGACGCGGCTGTCGCTGCAGGTCGGCGCCGAGGTCCTCGACGACTACGCCGACGGCGTCTGGTTCGTCGAGCTCGCGGCGCTGTCGGACCCGCGGCTCGTGGCGCAGGCGGTCGCGTCGGTGCTCGGCGTGAAGGAGGAGACGGGGCGCCCGGTCGCCGAGGCGCTGGTCGAAGTACGCGCAGGACCGCGAGCTGCTGCTGGTCGTCGACAACTGCGAGCACCTGGTCGCGGCCTGCGCCGAGCTGGCGACGACGCTGCTGCGGTCGGCGCCGAAGCTGCGGATGCTGGCGACCAGCCGCGAGGCGCTGCACATCGCCGGCGAGACCGTCTATCCGGTGCCCGGCCTCTCCGTTCCCGACGTCCATCGCGCCGTTCCGCTCGCGGCGATGCGGCAGTACGAGGCGGTGCGGCTGTTCGTCGATCGCGCCGGCGCGCGCCAGCCCGCGTTCGGGCTGACCGACCGCAACGCGGCGGCGGTCGCCGACATCTGCCGCCGGCTCGACGGCATCCCGCTCGCGATCGAGCTCGCCGCGGCGCGCGTGCGCGCGCTGCCGGTCGAGGAGATCGCGGCGCGCCTCGACGACCGCTTCCGCCTGCTCACGCAGGGCGACCGGACCGCGCTGCCGCGGCAGCAGACGCTGCAGGCGCTGATCGACTGGAGCCACGACCTCCTGAGCGAGCCCGAGCGCGCGCTGCTGCGGCGCCTCGCGGTCTTCGCCGGCGGCTGGACGCTGGAGGCCGCCGAGCAGGTGGCGGCGGGCGGCGGGATCGCGGCCGCGGACGTCCTCGACCTGCTCGCCCACCTGGTCGAGAAGTCGCTGGTCGTCGTGGAGCCCGACGGCGAGCGCTACGGCCTGCTCGAGACGGTGCGCGAGTACGCGCAGCAGCGGCTCGCCGCCTCGGGCGAGGAGGCGGATGCGCGGTCGCGGCACCTCGCGTTCTACCTGGCGCTCGCGGAGGCGGCGCGGCCGCAGCTCGTCGGGCCGGCGCAGGGGACGTGGCTGGCGCGGCTCGACCTCGAGCGCGAGAACCTGCTGTCGGCGCACGCGTGGTGCGACCGCGCGCCCGAGGGCGCCGAGGCCGGCCTGAGGCTCGCATCCGCGATGCGGCGCTACTGGATCTATCGCGGCCTGATGGGGCTCGGGCACCGGGTGACGACCGAGGCGCTCGGGCGGCGCGGGGCGGAAGCGCGCACGCCCGCGCGACTGCAGGCGCTGTTCGACGCCGGGCAGCTCTGCGTGTGGATGGGCCGCTACGCCGAGGCGCAGCAGCACCTGGAGGAGAGCCTCGCCATGGCCCGGGACGGCGGGGATCGGCAGATGGTCGCGCAGGTGCTGCAGCCGCTGGGCATGGTGGCATTCGGGCAGGGCGACCTTGCCGGCGCGCGCCGACACTCGGAGGAAGCGCTCGCGCTGGCGCGGGAATTCGGGAACAAGCGCGAGCTCGCGGCGGCGCTCAATGCGCTGGCGCAGCTCGATCGCGCCGAGGGCGAGCTCGATGCGGCGGAGCCGCTCTACGCGGATACGCTGGCACTCGCCCGCGAGCTCGACGATCGCCAGAGCATCGCCATCGCGCTGCTCAACCTCGCGATGGTGTCGATCGCCCGCGGGTACGGGGACCGCGCGCGCGCGATGCTGCTCGAGGCGTCGGCGATCGTCGGCGAGATCGGCTCGCGGCCGCTGGGGCAGAGCGTGCTCGAGGTCTGCGCGGGCTTGAGCGCCTTCGACCGGGAGTGGGAGCGGGCGGCCCGCCTCTTCGGCGCGGTCGAGGCGCAGGCCGAGGAGACCGGGCTGCACCGCGATCCCGCCGACGAGGCGTTTCTCGCGCCGCTGGTCGACCGGGCGCGGCAGGCGCTGGGCCCCGCCGCGTTCGCCGCTGCCGAGGCGGCGGGGCGCGCGCTCGGCTACGAGGATGCCATGGCCGAGGCGCGCGCGTGGCTGGAGGCCGGGTCCTGATCGACGTCGCGGGCGCGAGCCTCCGCCGGCTTCTAATTGCCGTTGACGATGTAGGGATCGAGCGGCTTCGGCACTGCCCGGGCCGTCGACGCTGACCTTGTACGGGAACTTGCCCTTGCTGCCCCCGAAAGTGCAGCGGAATTTGTGTTGGGGCCGTTGTAACCGGGCATCGGCTTGCACTTGTCGAATTCGCCTGCTCGGCGCAGCATCGGCTTTGCCGGTGTCGGCGAAGTTGATGCCCGCTTTTCCGGAAAGATGTAGCTCCGATCCCGATCTCCCAGAAGATCGTGCCACCCTCCTTGACCTCGACATTTGCGATCCCCTGGACTTGGTACTCGTCGCCCACCATGATCACGTAGACGGGGATGCAATGCTTGTCACCGCTCTTGCACGGACCCGAGGCCGGCGGGACCGGCACCGGCTTTGGCAGCAGGATGAAGAGGAGCAGCGCTCCGACGATCGCCGAGCCGATTGCAATCAATACGTTCTTGCCCATCTGGGCTCTCCCGTGTGGTTGATGTGCACGGCACGTTCGATGTCGACCACGGTCGATGGCCTTCGGGCTCGACCGGCGCCGGCGTCCGGGAATCATACGCGCGGACGCATCCGCGGCGGATACAGTGGTAGATCTCCCGATTCGCCGCGCAGCGCAGCCCGGCGAGCGCGGTCCGCTCGCGCGCCTTAGCAAATTCTTAGCATTCCGTTCAGAAAGATTTAGGAACGCGCCGCCCGCGCGCCGGCTAACCTCTTCTCACGTGCCTGAACCGCCTTTCGCGCCACTGCGCGGTCGGCGCTGGCCCGAACATCCAACCCACGAGAGGAGCGAACCATGCCATCGAGTCCCGCCCTGCAGACCGGCGCCGCGCGCGCGGCGCATGACTGGTCGGCCATCATTTCGCCGGAGCGCGCGGCCGCCGTCGCGGCGCGGCGCCCGAACTTCTACGTCGCCCCGCACAAGGCGCTGCGCCTCGCGATGGGCGACGCGCTGGCCGCGGTCGGCCGCGTGGATCCGCCGGACGTCACGGACGTCGCGCGCCGCGCGGCGCACGGGGCGGCGAGCTCCTCGCCTTCTGCCGCGTCCCACCTCGAGCACGAGAACCACTTCGTGCACACGGCGATGGAGGCGCGCCGGCCCGGTTCGACCGCTCGAACGCACCGGCGAGGACCACATCGGTCACGAGGAAGCGATCGACGATCAGCTCGAAATCGGCGCCGCGGCGTTCGAGCGCGCGACGGGGCCGAGCGCCAGGCGGCCGCGCACCGCCTCTATCTCCGGCTCGCGCCGTTCGTCGCCGAGAACCTCGTGCACATGCACGTCGAGGAGACCGCGAACAACGGGGTGCTGCTGGGCCGAGTACACCGACGATGAGCTGGCGGCGCTCGAGCAGCGCATCGTCGCGTCGATCCCGCCGTCGGAGATGCAGCTCGCGTTCTGCGCTGGATGATCCCGGAGATGAACCCGGGCGAGCGCGCGACGCTGCTCCGGGGATCGCGCGCACGCGCCGGCGCCGGCGTTCAAGGGCGTCCTCGCGGGCGTGCGTAGCGGCTCACCGCGGCCGACTCGGCGTAAGCTCGCGCAGGCGCTGACTGACGCGATGGGCGTTGCCGCCGCGGCCTGACCTCGTCACGTGCGCCCCGCCGGGACGTCGACGAGCTGGATGGGGCGGCGTCACGCAGAAGCGGAAGCGGCCCCGCCCCGTCTTCTCGATCCCAGCCCCGCGCCGCGCTCGAC
The DNA here is from genome assembly GCA_963832705.1 of uncultured beta proteobacterium. Classification (GTDB taxonomy): domain Bacteria; phylum Pseudomonadota; class Gammaproteobacteria; order Burkholderiales; family Casimicrobiaceae; genus CAIWHR01. The sequence goes on from CAWHVP010000009.1 coordinate 593,638, forward strand.
CAGCCGCCGCTCGAGCAGGATCAGCCGCGCCTCGAGGTTGTCGCTGACGTCGGGCAGCCGGAGCGCGGGTCGAGCCGCAGCTCGCGGTTCGTGAACTCGCTGCGGCCCTCGCGCGACGTGGTCGCGCACCAGCTTCCACAGGATCGCGCCGGCCACCCCCTTGATCAGGTAGTCGTCGCCGAGGAACACGCTGTCGTCGGCGGCGAAATGGCGGACGGCGACCGTGGCGTCCGCGGCGCACGCCGCACTTCCCGTGCCGCCGGGTCCCGCGGCGCCTGCTGCGTCGCCCGGCGCCTCGTCGCGGCTGGCCGCGCTCTCCGCGAGGCCCCTGCATCGCGGCGCCGATCTGCGCCCGAGGGCGACCAGCGCGTCCTCGTCGTCGTAGGTGAAGCGAAGGTCCTCGGTGCTCTCGACGAAGAGCACGCCGACGAGCCGCTCCCCCCGCCACGATCGGCACCGCGAGCTGGCTGTGCGACTCCGGCGAGGCCCGGCAGCGGGATCTCGGTCTCGAGCATCGCCGCGTCGCCGTCGCCTCGCCGCGCTCTCGCGGATCGCGCGCACGTACGCGTACTCGGCGGCCATGTGCGTGATGCGGATCGGCGTGCGCTCGCGCGCCGCCACGCCGATCACGCCCGGCACCGAGCGGCATCTCGGAGCCGACGCCCGAGGCCACATAGCCGCGGCTCGCGACCGTGTACAGCCGCCCGCCGGGCGCGTCGGCGATCAGCAACATCGCGTGCTCGATGCCGAAGTGCGCGGCGAGCGCCGCCAGCGCGTCGTCGAGCAGCCCGCCGAGGTCGCCGCGGCGGCGACCGTCAGCCGCGCACGCGCGCAGCGCCGCGAGCAGGTTGCGGCGCGGCAGCGGCGGCGCATCGGTCGCGCCGGGCACCGCCTCGATCGTCCAGCACGCGTAGACGTCGGAGCCGCGCAGCCGGAACACGCCGCCATGCCGGCGTGCGACGCGATGCCGGCGAGCTTCGCCTTCATGCTCTCGAACAGCGGCCCCTCGGTCTCGGTGCGCAGGTACTCGACCGCAGCCGGTAGCGCGCGCCGGTGTCGGGGTGCATCACCAGCACCGTCGCGACGGATTCGCGAGCACGTTCTCGCGCGTCTTGTTGAAGAACTGGAACGACAGCGCGACGTGCCGGCGTCGACGTACTGGACCTGCGACAGGTAGGCGACGTTCGGCGTGCCGTCGGGCGACGAGGTCGCCATCACGCCGGGGATCGCGCCCTCGAGGCAGTCGCGGATCGCGTCGACGGTGAGCAATAAAAAAAAAAAAAAAAAAAAAAAAAAAAAAAAAAAAAAAAAAAAAAAAAAAAAAAAAAAAAAAAAAAAAAAAAAAAAAAAAAAAAAAAAAAAAAAAAAAAAAAAAAAAAAAAAAAAAAAAAAAAAAAAAAAAAAAAAAAAAAAAAAAAAAAAAAAAAAAAAAAAAAAAAAAAAAAAAAAAAAAAAAAAAAAAAAAAAAAAAAAAAAAAAAAAAAAAAAAAAAAAAAAAAAAAAAAAAAAAAAAAAAAAAAAAAAAAAAAAAAAAAAAATTTTTTTTTTTTTTTTTTTTTTTTTTTTTTTTTTTTTTTTTTTTTTTTTTTTTTTTTTTTTTTTTTTTTTTTTTTTTTTTTTTTTTTTTTTTTTTTTTTTTTTTTTTTTTTTTTTTTTTTTTTTTTTTTTTTTTTTTTTTTTTTTTTTTTTTTTTTTTTTTTTTTTTTTTTTTTTTTTTTTTTTTTTTTTTTTTTTTTTTTTTTTTTTTTTTTTTTTTTTTTTTTTTTTTTTTTTTTTTTTTTTTTTTTTTTTTTTTTTTTTTTTTTTTTTTTTTTTTTTTTTTTTTTTTTTTTTTTTTTTTTTTTTTTTTTTTTTTTTTTTTTTTTTTTTTTTTTTTTTTTTTTTTTTTTTTTTTTTTTTTTTTTTTTTTTTTTTTTTTTTTTTTTTTTTTTTTTTTTTTTTTTTAAAAAAAAAAAAAAAAAAAAAAAAAAAAAAAAAAAAAAAAAAAAAAAAAAAAAAAAAAAAAAAAAAAAAAAAGGCGCCGGTCAGGCCGCGTGCGCCAGCCGCTGCGCCGTGCTCGCGCGTGGCGTGGAAGCCGACCTTCGGCCAGCGCTCCATCGTCACCTGCAGGTTGTACTTGTTGGTCGCCAGGAACACCGGGTTGCCGTCGACGTCGGTCGGCGAGCGCGCGGCCTGCTCGCTCTCGAAGTTGCTGCGCCGTCGTCGTCGGGGAAGGTGAGCCAGCGCGCGGTGGAGATGTCGCGGGCTCGTAGATCGCGTCGACCTTGTACTCGGTCGCAGGCGCTGCGGCGACGATCTCGAACTGCAGCGGGCCGACGGCGCCGAGCAGCAGCTGTTCGCTGCGTCGGTCTCGAACACCTGGATCGCGCCTTCCTCGCCCAGCTCCTGCAGGCCCTTGGCGAGCTGCTTGGCCTTGAGCGGGTCGCGCGAGCGCGCGACGCGGAAGAGCTCCGGCGCGAAGTACGGGATGCCCTTGTAGCCGAGCGCCTCGCCCTCGGTCAGCGTGTCGCCGATCTGCAGCTGGCCGTGGTTGTGGATGCCGATGATGTCGCCGGCGACCGCGTCCTCGCTCTGCACGCGCTCGTTGGCCATGAAGGTCAGCGCGTTGCCGAGCTTCATCTCGCGGCCGAGCGCGCAGGTGGCGCACCTTCATGCCCGGCGTGTAGCGGCCCGAGCACACGCGGAAGAAGGCGATGCGGTCGCGGTGGCGCGGGTCCATGTTGGCCTGGATCTTGAACACGAAGCCGGTGAACGGCGGCCTCGGCCGGGTGCACGACGCGCGCGCCGGCGTCGCGCGGCTGCGGCGGCGGCGCCCACTCGATCAGCGCCTGCAGGATCTCCTGCACGCCGAAGTTGTTGATGCCCGGAGCCGAAGAACACCGGCGTCTGCGTGCCGGCGAGGAAGCGCGCGAGGTCGAACGGCGGGCTCGCGCTGCGGATCAGGTCGACGTCGTCGCGCAGCGCGGCGATCTCGTCCGGGAAGAGCTCGTCGAGGCGCGGGTTGTCGAGGCCCGACGATCACCTCGGCGTCCGTCGTCGCGCCGCTCCTCGCCCGGCGTGAAGCGCAGCAGGCGGTCGTGGCAGCAGGTCGAACACGCCGCGGAACGCCTTGCCCATGCCGATCGGCCAGTTGACCGGCGCGCAGTCGATCTTCAGCACCGACTCGATCTCCTCGAGCAGCGCGAGCGGCTCGCGCACCTCGCGGTCCATCTTGTTGACGAAGGTGATGATCGGCGTGTCGCGCAGGCGGCACACCTCGAGCAGCTTGATCGTCTGCGCCTCCACGCCCTTGGCCGCGTCGATCACCATCACCGCCGCGTCCACCGCGGTCAGCACGCGGTAGGTGTCCTCGGAGAAGTCCTCGTGGCCCGGCGTGTCGAGCAGGTTGATCGTGTGGCCGGCGTACTCGAACTGCATCACCGAGCTCGTCACCGAGATGCCGCGCTGCTTCTCGACCTCCATCCAGTCGGAGGTGGCGTGGCGCGCGCTCTTGCGCGCCTTGACCGTGCCGGCGAGCTGGATCGCGCCGCCGAACAGCAGCAGCTTCTCGGTCAGCGTCGTCTTGCCCGCGTCCGGGTGCGAGATGATCGCGAAGGTGCGCCGCGCGGCGACGTCGCGGACGAGGTCGGCGGGGAAGGCTGGGGCGTTCATCGGGTGGGGTGCGACGGCGAGGGACGCGGCGGCGCCGGAAGGATGCCGGCGGCCGGGAGCGGAGGACGGCGATGAGGGGCCGCATTATAGCAAGCGGCGAAGGTTGCTACTTTGCATTGACGGCGAGCTTGACTGCTGAGCAATGGTTGCATCACCACCGCGGCCGCCGCGCGCCGACCGCACTCCTTGGCGACCCCGCGGCTCGTCGCCGTTCAGGTCCCGCGTTTTGCGCGGGGTCACGGTTCGGCCACGGCCGAACCTCGAGCATTCCTGTCGGAGCGCCTGCTGGAGACTTGAGTGCAGGCGGTGGCTGCGGATAGACGAACTGGCGCTTTCGACCCACTGCCGACCTTCGCGCTTAAGGAAGCAGCCGCTTAGGACATTGCCAGATGCGGCCTGGGCACCGCGCTGCTCACTATGTGCAAACCCCGCCACGCAGGCGGGGTCGTTGCGCGAAGTGATGCTGCGCTCGTTTGTGGGATCGGTGACGAAGGCGTCTTTGCCTTTCAGCGCATCTAGGCATTCACTCAAGGGCCGCGCAGATGTCGGTCGACTTTCCGGCGAACGACTGCACAGTGGAGAACCCTGTGCTCGTGTCAGTCGTTAGGACAAGTTTCCCGACAAAGTATGTCGTAAAGGGCTCAGTTGATGGCTCTCTCGGATTGTTAATGACCAATACGTGCCCATGGATGGTATCCATCACCGTTCCTTCAGTGGGGAACGTTATGTCGTCTGAAAACCCGTAGGCCTTCAGCGTGATGGTGGCCCCGTCGTCCACGTCCATGTTCGTCAAAGTCATTAACTGAGCCCCGGCCAGCAACGATTAGCCGCACGTTGCCGTCCTTGGCGACGAAGTCCTTAATGTGGTACTTGGCTCCGCCACTTTCCAATCTAAGCGCAAAGTCACACGCTTCCCCAGCCGCAAAATCCTGAATTGCGGGTGGCGGTGGGAGTGGGGTTGGCGGAGTTGCGACGGCCGGGACCGCGAAACCCAATGCGGTAATCAGCGTACATGCCGCGAGATGGCGGATCTTCAATCTGCTCATGGTCTTCTCCCAATTAGACGACGTTGCCCGGAGGGTGTCGGGGTGCGGCGAGGCCAATTTCGCTGCAGGCACGCCCTGAGGGAAGACGGAGCGAGTGCTGCGACAAGAGAGCGCACCCGCCAATCGAAGTTGGCGCGCGGCATTCGGCGAGAGCATTGATCCACATCAAAGAAACCATTGCTAGTTCATGGATATTTTTTGTGATGAATGTGGACTTCAATACGACGGGCAGGAACTTCAACCACACCGAGCGTCAGCGGCTTAGACTGTCACGGCTTGGCGTGTGGGGGCGCAAGGCAGAGATGGAGCGGTTGGCCGTGGTCGAGACGCGGCTCTCTGTGCCCCGCGTGGTCGGGGGAATCGCGTGCGTCGGCGTGCCCGTAGCCGGCACGTAGCGGACGCAGTGGGTCCGTAAGCACCGATCAATGACTGCATTGGAGCGCACCGCGCTCGGGCCGCACTTGGCCGTTATGCACAGGTCCCAGTTATGAACAGTTCTGGCTGGTCGGGCGCCAATTCTTCCTCGTGAGGAGGCTGACCTTGTCGCCCAGACCCTGCGCATAATCACAGCGTCTTGAGGAACGTCCAACAGCGAGTCCGTTGCCCGGAAGCGGCGCACCGGCGTTTCGGGGTCCTGCAACCGAGCCAGGGCCTTCTCCTTCATCGCCAGGTCAGCTTCGACGTATTGATGCGTCGTCGTCGGACTCTCGTGGCCCAGCCACAGCGCGATCACGCTGATGTCCACGCCGGACTGCAGCAAGTGCATGGCCGTGGTGTGGCGCAAGGTGTGAGGTGAGATCGAGCGCTGTGCCAGGCTGGGCGTTGTGCTCGTGGCCGCTTTCACTGCCAACGCCAGTCGTTGTGTGACGTTGGAACGCGTCATCGCCTCGCCGCCTCGGTTCGGCAACAAGGCCGAGGTGGGCCCGAGATCGGCGTTCAGCCGCAGCCAGGCGCGGATCGCTTTGACCGTGGAGCGCCATAGCGGCACCGAGCGCTCCTTGCGCCCCTTGCCATGCAGGTGCACGCAGGCCGCCGCGTCCAGCACCACGTCGGCCACCTTCACGCCGATGACCTCCGACACTCGGGCGCCGGTGTTGTACATGAGGGCCAGCAACAGGCAGTCACGCTGGCTGATCCAGCCGATGCCGGGCTTGCCGATCACCGCCAGCATCTCCTCGCGCGAGAGGAATCCGAGCATCGGCCGCTCGAAGCGCTTCATCGGCACGCCCAACGCCTGCTCGACCACATGCAGTGCGGCGACATCCCGGCGCGCGGCGAACTTCAGGAACGTGCGCAGCGCCGCCAGCCGGGCATTGCGGCTGCGCACCGCGTTGTGCCGCTCGCCCTCCAGATGGTCGAGGAAGGCCAGGATCAGCGCCGGCGTGATGTCAGTGAGCAGCATCGCCGTGGGCGGTTTGTGCAGGTGCGCCTGGGCGAACTCCAGGAACAGCATGAACGCGTCGCGGTAGGACGCCACGGTGCGCGCGCTCAGGGCGCGCTGCTGGGTCAGATACTCGGCGAAGAACGACTGCACCAGCGCCGCGAAGCTCGGTGGTGCGCCGGGGTTACGCATCGTCGAACTCCTCGGCATGCTGGGCATCCACGAAGCGCTCGAACCGTGCCCCAGCCAAGGCCATCAACTCGGGCACGCCGGTGAGATACCAGTAGGTGTTGGAGATCTTGACGTGGCCCATGTAGGTGGATAGCGCCAGCATCCGCTGATCGAGGTCCACGCCTTGCTCGTGCCACAAGATCAGCCGCCTGACGGCGAAGCTGTGTCGAAGGTCGTGCACTCGCGGCTGTCCGTGGCCGCCACGATCAACCCAGCCGAGCTGCTGGCGCAGCTGCGCGAACATCCGGTGCACCTGTCGGTCGCCCAGCGGCGCGCCGCGGCGCAGCCCGCGTGAACCGACGAAGAACGGCGTCAGCGGCGTCGTGCGCACCTGTAGCCGGCGCAGCGCGCGGTAGGCCGCCAAGTGCGGGATCGCGCTCGGGTGCACGGGCACCAGGCGCGACTTGCCGAACTTGGTCTGGCGCACCGTCAGCACGCCCGCTTCCAGGTCAACGTCAATGTCGGTCAGCGCGAGGGCTTCCGAGATCCGCAACCCTGCCGAGGCGATCAGCCCGAACAGCGTCTCGTAGGTGGCCGCCCGAAGGCCGTCGGCGGGGCCCAGTTGCCGGGCTGCCTGCAGCAACGCCTCGATCTCGTCGGGCCGGTAGATGTGCGGCGCCACCCGTCCCGGGATGGGGCCGAAGGTCGAGTCGTCGGGCACTTCGGTCTGGGGTTCGAACTGTTGCAGCCAGCGCAGGAAGGGCCGCAGCCACGCCAGTCGCCGCGCTGCCGTCTCGGCGCCGGCCTTGCCGCCTTGCGCCAGGCGAGCCCACTGCGCCATCAGTTCCACGGTCAGCGGACCGGAGTGGTTCGATCCCTCGACGAAGCGGGCGAAGTTCGGCAGGGCATGGCCGGGTGAGCGCAGATGGAAGCCCAGGCGCCGCCGCTCGGCCAGGTACTCCTGCACCCGAGCCTGCAAATCGGTGGGCGCGCTCATGCTGCGCTCCCGGGCCAGGGCAAAGCCACCTCGGCCAAGTGCCGTTGATCGAGCTTGGCGTAGATCAGCGAGGTGTTCAGCGACCGGTGCCGCAGCATATCGGCCACCTCCTTGATCGAGCCTCCGCTGTTGACCAGTCGACACGCCAGCGTGTGGCGTAGCGAGTGGCTTCGTCCATGCGCGATGCCGGCGCATTGCAAGGCTTTGCCAATGGCGACACGCACTGCATTAACCCCGACGGGCTGATCATGCGGAGCATGGCGGCGAACAAAGATCGTCGACATGGTCGATGTTGGACGCTCGTAGCGCAGGTACTCGGCCAGCGCCTCGCCGGTGGCCGCCGGGAGGGGCAGCACGTCCTGCCGGCGGGATTTCGTGCGCTTGAGCGTCAAGGTGCCAGTGCGCCAGTCGATATCGCACAGTTCCAGCTTGGCAATCTCGCCTCCGCGCAGCCCCAGGTCCAACGCCAGCCTCACCATGGCCAGCAGGCGGCGTGGCGCCGAGCGAGTCTGCTCGCAATGCGTCATCAGCCGCAGTACCTCGTCGGGCGTGAGGGCACGGGGCAACATTGCCAGGGTCCAACGGGCGGGAGACGCGATCACGCCGAGCAAGGCATGCACGACATCGCCGCAGGTGGACCGGTAGCGGAAGTACGCCCGAAGAGCAGCGGCCAAGACGCTCGCGTGGGACACGGTGTTGACCCGCTGCAGTTCCTGCGCGATGAAGCTTCGCAAGTCCTCGGCCTGCAGTTCGTTGACGGTGAACGCCCTGGCAGAGAACTTCCACAGCAGCAGCTGGCCCACGATGCTCAGCCGCCCCTCGCGCGTGCCAACCGCAAGGCCGCGTGCGTCACGCATGTGCGCGTCGTAGCGGCACAGTTCCTCGGCAACCGGGCCAGTAGGTGACGGCCGCTCTGGGATGACTCGCTGCCGGCGCAGCAGCGCCAGCAGATGCCCAAGGCCGGCACTGAGGTCACCGCGAGTGCGCAGCGCAATGGCGTGGCAATCGCAGCGCGGCAGATGGTGGTTGAGGAATTGATCGACGAAGTCTTCGTCGAGTTGCTCGGGCGCCAGGCGGCAGCGCGTCATCCAATGGGCGAAGTGCGCCAACGCTCGCAGGTGCTTCTCGGTGCTGCCCTGGGCATAGCCGCCTCGCTCCAGCAGCGCCACATACGCGTCAAGGTCCGCCGACAGCGGGCCATCGAGCAGCCAAGCTCGGTCCAACGGGTGCAACGATTCGATCGGGTCCATGGTGGTCTCCAGTTGTGGGACCACCATCCCTGCGCGACCGCCCGCCTTATGTCCAGCAGCGAAACACCAACACCCTCAGTCACGCCCCGCTACCGCGGCCCTCCGGCCCGCCGTATCGCCAAACTGTTCATAATTGGGACCTGTGCATAACGGCCATTATGGAGAGCTATCCATAATGGCCGATAGTGTGAGTTCGCGGCGGCGCCCGTAAGCTGTCCTTCGCGGCAAGAGCCCAGCCTTTCAGCGGCGGCTATCGGCGGCGAGGGGGAAACGCGGCTGTCGGCCATGAGCCGCTAATCAACCTCGTGTCCCACTTCTCCGGAACCGGTCATTCACCGGGGTCTTGCCTGGCCCTTGTCACGTCGCCGGCAACGACAACGAATGCGCCGAGCACTGGGCGATGCGAGATAAAGCGCATCGAGATTGGGGTAGCTGAGGGGGGGCTACACCGCCAAGCCGGTGCGCCCCTCTGAGTCGCCTTCCCCGAAAGAGGTAGTCTGTGAGTCCATTGACATCGCTCCGTATGACGCGCAGCGTCTGCCATCCGAACGTTTGAATATTCGTTGAGGCTCAAACATGTCCATCCATCATGCGTCGTCGGGTGAATTGATTGATATTCGCCCGCTTAACGACAGGCTCAAAACCACACCGACAACGGCGTTATTCAAGTCCAGTCATCTTGAAGTCTCGCGTACCGTACTGCTGGCGGGTAAGGACGTGCCTCCGCATGATGTGGTGGGGGAGATGACCGTCCAGTGCGTGGAGGGGCGGGTTGAGCTGGCGGCCGCGGGTACCACGCAGTCGATGCGGGCAGGCGACCTGATTTGCCTGCCCGGTGGCGAAACACACTCGCTGAAAGCAATTGAAGACTCCTCCGTCCTGATTACCATGCTCTTGCGTGGGGCCTAGTCGCCTTTGTTCCTGCGCCAGGACTCGACGAGAAGCGACAGCGAATTGGATACGCCGCTTGTCTGCACAATCGGGCACTCGAATCGGCCGTTAGGCACCTTCGTCGAGTTGCTCTGGGCCAACGAGATTGCGCGGGTACTCGATGTGAGGACGGTGCCGCGATCGCGCCACAATCCGCAGTTCAATCGCGAAACACTCGCTGAATCCTTGGGCGCGCTTGATATTGCCTATACGCATCTTCCGGGGCTTGGAGGATTGCGCCACGCGCGAGCCGATTCCCTCAACACAGGCTGGAACAATCTGTCATTTCGCGGCTATGCGGATTACATGCAGTCACCGGAGTTCGCCGAGAACGTTCAACGGGTCGCGGAACTTGCGACCAGCGCGCGCTGCGCGTTGATGTGTGCCGAAGCAGTTCCCTGGCGCTGCCATCGGTCGCTGATTGGCGACGCACTTCTCGTGCGGGGGGTCCGCGTCGAGGACATCATTGGACCCGGGAAACGCAAGCCGCATGCCCTGACAACATTCGCCCATGTGGACGGAATGCAGATTACCTATCCTCCGGCAGCAGGTGCGCTCCGACAGGCAACATTGGGCTACGAGGCTGAAGAGCCAGAATGAAGTTCGAAAGTCTTAGTCTTGGTCAGGAACGATTGGCAACTGGAGTGGAGCTACCATGACAAAGAACCTGAAGGTCGGCGATCACGTAACGTGGAACTCGGAGGCGGGGCATGTCAGCGGAACGATTATCAAGAAACACACCAAGGACATAGCCTACAAAGGCTATACGCATCATGCGAGCGAGGACGAGCCGCAGTATGAAATCAAGAGTGACAAGAGCGACCACATCGCGCTGCACAAAGCTGGAGCGTTGCATCGGACAAAGGGCTGAGTGGCGATTGGCATCAGCGCCGCAAGTGCGGGATGTGACTAGCAGAACTCCGGCGAGCGACTCGCGCTCAGGCGAGTGTCGCAATATATTGAGGGATCGTGCACGCAGCCGAATATCCCACCCTTGAAGGGCTGCTCGCGGCGGTGCGCCAATGCCGCGCTTGCGAGAAGGCGTTGCCTCTGGGCCCGCGGCCGGTGCTGCGAGCCGCTGCGTCAGCCCGAATTCTCGTCGTCGGCCAAGCGCCTGGCGCGCGCGTGCACGCTTCGGGGATCCCATGGGATGACGCGAGCGGAGCGCGTTTACGCGACTGGATGGGCGTGAACACGGAACGGTTTTACGACGAGTCCCAGATTGCGATCATCCCGATGGGCTATTGCTACCCGGGGCGTGGCAAGAGTGGCGACCTGCCGCCGCGTCGTGAATGCGCGAGTCTGTGGCTCGACCCGTTGCTGTCCAAGCTCCCACGCATTGAATTGACGTTGCTGATCGGCCTGCATGCGCAGCGGCATTTCCTGGGCACCCGCCGCAAGCGGTCGTTGACGGAAACGGTAAAGGCATGGCGCGAGTTTGCGCCCCAATATCTCCCGTTGCCGCATCCGTCAGCGCGTAACACCCCGTGGTTCAAGGGCAATCCGTGGTTCGAGCATGAGCTATTGCCCGTACTGCGCGAACGGATCAAGTCACTTCCACCTCGATGAGCGGATAGATGCCACGACCCGTGTTTTTCAATCTGTTCCATATTTATATATCTAATTTTAATATAAGCATGTCGGCCGCGGTGATGCGCATTCTTGCGGTCGTACAGCTTGGCGAAGGCGAGCTTGCTGTAGGTGTCGATGAACGTCTGCTGATAGATCCGTCCCGACACCCTTGAGACTTGCCCACGTAGTACGTATCCTGCGATCCCAGATAGCCTGGATGTTCCGTCTCGATCTCGCCGTGCGCTTCCTTCTCCTGCTTGGCCTTCTCCAGCGCACGAACCTGATCCTCGGTCAGAATGAGCCCGTCCTGCGCCACCTTCGCTGACAGCGCCTTCAGACGCAGCTGGAAGGTCTGCAGATCGTGGCGCAGCCAGATCGTGCGCACGCCCGCCGGCGACACCGAGATCGCGCGCTTCTTCAGCTCGTTGGCAACCGAACCTGGCCGTAGGCCGGTTGCTCAGCGCGAACTCCGACCACCGCCTGCTCGATGTCGCGGGTCAGCACGATTCTTCAGGTTCGGCTTCTTACGCGAAATCTCCGCCAGCGCCGTTCGCCGTGATTCAGATGCCGGTGGGGGCGCTGACTTCCATTACCCATCGAGTCACCGGCATCATCCTGGCGCTGGGCATTCCGTACGGCGTCTATTTGCTCGATCTGTCGTTACAGGGCCCGCAGTCGTTCGCACAGGTAACGGGACTCTTTCACCAGTGGCCTTTCAAGATTGCGGCCATCGTGTTCATCTGGGCGTTGGCACACCATCTGTTGGCCGGCACTCGGCACCTCTTGAGTGACATCGACATCGGTTCGCTCTTGCCGGCCGCGCGGCGAAGCGCCTGGCTCGTGAACGTCGGCGGATCTCGCCGTAGTCCTGCTTGCGGCGGTAGTATTGTTTTGAGGAGGTCTGTGACCGGAACTGCGTGCTTGGCTTGTGCAGCGCGTGAGCGCGGTCTACATGCTGCTCTTCATCACATTCCTGCTCATTCATTTTCTTGTCGATCCAACCACCGCCTACCTGGCATGGCATGACTGGGTACTGAGCCGCGGCGTGAGCATCGCCGCGTGTGTCTTTTCGCTTGCGCTATTGGCGCACGCCTGGGTGGGCGTTCGGGATGTGGTCATGGACTACGTGCACCCGATTGCGGTTCGCGTTCTGGTGCTTGCATTCGTCAGCATCGGTCTACGGGGATTGGCGCATGGACAATCCGGATCTTATGGCTGGGGCAGATCTGACGAAATCCTGGAAATGGGCGTCCGTTACCGTTTTGGCAAACGTCGGGAGATGCCATTGAAGTTCTCAATCTTTCGCTTCAATCCGGAACGCGACAAGAAGCCTTACATGCAGGATTACGAGATCGAGTTGGAGGCCACCGAGCGGATGCTCCTCGATGTCATTCTGCGTATCAAGGCCTTAGGATGATTCACTCACCATCAGAAAATCCTGTCGCGAAGGGGTGTGCGGCTCTGACGCCATCAATATCAACGGCCGTAATGGGCTCGCCTGTATTACCCAGGTCAGAGAGCTAAAGGAACCGGTAGTGCTGCGCCCGTTGCCGAGCTTCCCGGTCATCCGCGACCTGGTGGTCGACATGACCCAGTTCTTCAAACAGTATCACTCGATCAAGCCCTATCTAATCAATGACGAGCCAGCTCCGGAAAAGGAGCGCCTGCAATCACCGGAGGAGCGGGACAAGCTGGATGGCCTCTACGAGTGCATCCTGTGTGCGTGTTGCACGAGCCAATGCCCATCCTCATGGTGGAACCCGGACAAGTTCATCGGACCCGCTGGCCTGTTGCAGGCAGACCGTTTCATTGTTGACAGCCGGGACCGGGCCACGCAAGAGCGTCTCGACGACCTGAACGATGTCTATCGGCTGTTCCGCTGTCGTTCGATCATGAACTGCACCGAGGTGTGCCCCAAAGGTTTGGCTCCGTCCCGCGCCATCGAGCAGATCAGGCTGCGGATGGTGAGGGATTCATTTTGATGGACGTAGTAACAAATCGCCTGCTCGAAAGTTCGGTCAACTTTCGGGCTGTTCCGCATCTATGCGGCATAGACGGCCTGGAGCCGCTCCGAGACACAGTTGCTGGCCGCCGGCGCACGAACTGCGGATAGACCATGGCGACGCGAAGGTCTCTTGACGGTGCCCCGCGCATGCGCCCACGCGGTGTGCGCCAGCAGACAGACGCACGCCGCACGGTCGCGCATCCTCGCAAACTGTCGCGCGGAGACACTGCGCCGGGTGTTCGAACCGTCAGGTAAAACTGGAGTAGCGCAATGACAAGAAGCGTACGCAGGTTGTGGCCCGCGGCCCTGTTGGCAATCATTCTCGGGACCGTCGCGAGCTGCAGCAAGGTTGAGCAAGCGCCTGCGCCTGCCGTAGCCACGCCGACCACCACCGGTGGACCCCGAACGCCTACGGTGACGTCCAACGATGCTGCGACTGACCGCTACGACGTGAGCAAGATGGACTTCAAGCCCGGCGCCGCCGTGCTCTCCAATGAGCCGCACACCGGCGCATTCGCGCAAGGGAGTTCACTGTCGTTGGATGCGACGGTCAAACCCCTCGTCCCGGACCCGGTGAAGGAGATTCGCCTCGACACGACGCATAAAATCATCGAGATTGCGCCCGGCGTGAAATTCTCCGCTTGGACGTTCGGCGACCAGGTGCCTGGGCCCATCGTGCGTGTCCGGGTAGGTGACCGGGTGAAGTTCTCGATGACCAACCGGTCGAACGAGCCCGCGCCCGGAGTCACCTTCACCGCCGCGCCTATGATGCATTCGATGGACTTTCATGCGGCGATGGTGTCGCCGCAGGATAAGTACCGCTCGATTGCCCCGGGACAAACCATCAGCTTCGAATTCACGCCGAACTATCCGGGCGTGTTCATGTACCACTGCGGCACGCCGATGGTGCTCGAGCACATCGCCTCGGGCATGTACGGGATGATGATTGTTGAGCCACGCGAAGGTTATCCCACCAAGGTCGACCGTGAGTACGCCATCATCCAGAGCGAGTTCTACACCAAGCCGGACCCGCAGAAGCGCAAGGTCGATGGCGTGCCTCTCTACGTTCTCGATGGCGACCGCGTGCGGGCCAAGGCCCCGACTTACACCGTGTTCAACGGCCGCTACAACGGCATGGTCGACAAGCCGTTGCTGGCCAAACCCGGCGAGCGCGTGCGCCTGTTCGTGATGAACGTGGGGCCGTCGAACACCTCGAGCTTTCACGTGGTCGGCACCATCTTCGACCGCGTGTGGCTGGACGGCAACCCCGACAATCAGCTGCGCGGGATGCAGACGGTCCTGCTCGGGTCGTCATCCAGCGCAATCACCGAGTTCATCATCCCGGAAGCCGGAAGCTACGTGATGGTCGACCACCAATTCGCCAACGCCTCGCAAGGGGCCATCGGCATCATCAACGCCGGCGGCAAGCCCGAAGAGGGTGCGGGTGACAACGAACATCACAATATCCCGGCGACCGCCGTCCCGACCGATGCGGTGGCAGTACGCGGCAAGCTCGCGTTCGAGTCGAAGTGCCTCGCCTGTCACACCATCGCCGGTGGTGACAAGCTCGGGCCGGACCTGTATCAAGTCACCAAACGCCGCGACGAGGCCTGGCTCACGCGCTGGCTCAAGAATCCGGAACAGGTGCTCGCCACCGACGCGACGGCAAAACAACTGCTCGACAAATACAAGGTGCCGATGCCCAACCAGAACCTCTCCGACCAGGAGATTCGCGAATACATCGCCTACTTCCGCTGGGCCGATGCGAACGTGCGACCACAAGGCACCACCCAGCCGCAGCCCGCGGCTCCGGGCAGCGCGTTGCCCCCGAACCAGACTTTATCGGCGCCCGGACCCGGTAATACCCGCGAGAATCCGTCAATGACCCATGGCGAAATGAGCGGTGCCGCGGCGGCGGAAGGTGCCCCGAAGTGAGAGTCCAGGTCTGCCTGCTTGCCGCGGCACTCGCGGCACCGACGGTGACCCTTGCCTGCGGCGTGTGCATCGAAGACAGGGTCGCGGCGACCTACGACCACGCCGTGGTCACTAGGGCCGCCGCGGAGCACCGCGTGATGGTGTTTGCGGCCGTCGACGGGCGCGGCCCCGCAAAGTCGCTCGCCGCCAGCGCGCAGCGGGCAGCCGGACAAGTGGCAGGGGTCGACCGTGCCTCGGTACGCGCGGCCGCTGAACCCGCTGCCGCGGTGTCGTTCGCGCTTGACCCGCGGGCGCAAACACCGGAGGCGGCGCTCGGAGCCATCGCCAAACTTTCGACGCAGAAAGGGATGAAGCTCACCCTGCTCAGAGTGGTGCCCTAGGGAATGCCGAACATCGAGCGCACAGGGGATGCGGCGCCTTCCCCTGCGGCAACTGGAGGCCCTCCAACCGCAACGCCGCCATCACATGCCGGCCGGTACCTGCGCTGCGAGTAAAACGGAGCATGACGAAGCACTCCACGTCAAATCGAATCGGCTCTCATTCGGCCGAATGTCCGCTGCCGATCGGGTCAAACGGCGGGGGTCGATCACGAACCGTCGCCGACTTGAAGTGCGGCCATTCGGCTTCAGGTCTTCAAAACCGCCGGAAGTGATCCGGCAATGGCCGCTTCCACCGAACTCTGTATTGCTCGACGAAATCTGCGAGCGGCCGCTTACAAAGTACATCGGCCACTGCGGCAGAAAAGTGCCTGCGGCGGGTGTGGGTCGATCGCGAACCGTCGCCGAATTGAAGTGCGGCCGTTCGGCTGCAGTTCTCCAGAGCCGCTGGCAGTCATCCGGCAACGGCTGCTTCGCCGGACTTTGCATTGCTCGAGGAGATCTGCGAGCGACCGCTTACAAAGTACATCAGCCAGTGGGCCACAAAGTGCCGACGGGGGGGTATGGGTCGGCTCCAGCCGCCGGTGCCCCGTGGTCGTCTCGCCCCCGCGAACGGCCCAGAGCTTAGGGTCACAATATCGGCAAGACCCGGCGACCTCGTGCGTGGTGATCACAAGTTTGAGACATGCATCGCGATAAGTCCGTCACCCGTTCAGAGTGCCTTGCGCGATCAGCTCGTAAGAGCGATGGCGTGCCGCCGGATCGTGGGTCCAGGTATTGATGACGATTTCGTCGAGACCGAACATCGCCGCTAGCTCCTTGAGCTTCGATGTCACTTGGTCGGCGGTACCAACGATGGCTCGCTCCCGGAGACGTTGGATGATCGACCGCTCCGCCTCGGTGTAAGGCTGAGCCGCCGCGGCCTCCGGTGACAACAGCGGTGTTCGTAGGCCTTTTTCGAAGCCCACGCGCCAGTGCTCGCGCGTCCTCAGCAGGTGCCTCGCTTCGGCCTCGGTATCGGCCGCGAGCGCCCAGACGCAGATGGTGGCCGACGGCTGGGCGTGAAGGCTGCTGGCGCGGAAGTTGCGCCGGTAGAGCGCGAGCGCCTCCTCCGTACCGCGCCCGTCGGTAAAGAAATACGCGTACGCATATGGGAGCCCGAAGTGCGCCGCGAGCTGGGCGCCGTAATCGGAGCTGCCGAGGATCCAGATCTTCCGGGGTCGTGGGGCCTTGCGGATGCGCGCGAATGTCGCGGAACGGGTGCCCCGGGGGCAGCGGCTCGCCGCGCAGCCACAAGTCCAGCTCCTGCACCTGGGACGGGGAAGTTCTCCGCGGCATTGGCATCGGGATTGAGCGCCATCGCCGTCGTGCGGTCGGAGCCGGGCGCACGGCCCACGCCTAGGTCAATGCGCCCGGGCGCGATGGCTTCCAGCACGCGGAACTGCTCGGCGACCTTGAGCGTCGAGTAATGCGGGAGCATGACGCCGGCGCTGCCGACGCGGATGCGCTGCGTGGTCGCAGCGATGGCCGCCATCAGCACCTCCGGCGCGGTGCCGACGATACTCGCGCTGTTATGGTGCTCCGAGACCCAGTAGCGGTGATAGCCGAGCGCGTCGCAGTGCTTCGCCAGAGCGAGGGACTCGCGGATGGCGTGATCCTGGGTCTTGTCCTGCGCCGCGGGGGATTGGTCGAGGACCGAGAGCTTCAGGGGATTGGGCATGATGCGCATTGTCACCCATCGCAGCAAGTTGACGCTCGCCGGACAAAATTCAGAGGATCACAATATCAGCAAGACCTCCCGGCCAATCGCCGGCGGTCACAATGGCGCGGATCGGCGCCGGTCGTGTCCATCCAAGCCTAGGAAAGGTACCTCGGCTGGCCATTGGTAGCATTGGCGATCAGGCACCACAAACCTTCGCCGTCGGCCTGCCGGCACCGTGCAGGTCCTGGCTTAGACGATCCGCGGTGCAATCTATGCCCGTTCGTGCATATCGTCGGGACCCGTTCACACCGTATGCGCAATCCCGCTTCTGCCGAGCGCTGCATTGCTCGCCGAACACAGCGAACTCGGCTTGCAAAGTGCATCACCGGGCCAGCAGACCGCGTAGAGCGTCCCCTTGGCAATCCCCGCGATGGACGACGACATTTGGCTTGTCCGGCCGACCACGCTGCTTGGCGCCGTACACCGCGACAAGATCCACGACAAGGTCGAGCAGGGCATGTCGAGGAAGGCACCGGCTCGCATCGGCCGATGCGAAGCCATCCTGATTGCGTGGAGCTTGCGCACACGTTTGCGTTCTGGAAATGTTCCACGAGATCTTGTCTGGTCACAACTTCCTTCGTTCAATCAGACGGGTAGGGTTTTGAAACCGTGGAACAATGGACAATTCCGGGTTCTGCCGCGTTTTGCGGCTGAGCCGCCCGAGACCTATTCTTGATAAGGGGAGTAAGGGCTCTCCACTTAACCGGAGCCCCTCCACGGGCGGTTTGCGGGAGGGCAATCAAGACTCGGCGGGTGTCCGGTTGCACCCGGTGGTGTGGGTTGCACTTTACGCGGTCGCTGGACGGCGACGAGATCTTTGTAATGCACCGGTTCGTGAGCGACGGCGAGTTCGAGCACCCGGTAGAACACCATTCCGCGGCTGCGGGAATGGCGGCGGTTGAAGCGGAACACGAACTCGTTGAGGTAGTTGGAAAGGTGCGCCCTGTCCACGGCGCCTTGGTGGGTACCCAACAGCCATCGCTTGGCCAGCGAAGCGACCGGTGTACCCCGGGCAGGAGTGCTGCCGGAATCCTCCCCGCCGGCCCGGGCTGCCCGCTGGCTGCGCGGCTGGTGGATGTAGCCGAGTTGGTCCAGCCCGCAGTAGCCCTGCCAGCCGTCAGTGATGACTGTCGATCCCGGTGCGACGAAGTCTGTCACGAAGGGATGCAGCGATGCCGCCGATGCATCGGCCAATGGCCGCATCCGGCATCGTCCGAACCCTCTCGGTTGCAAAACTTCTACAGCGATGCCGGTCAGGACTTTCTTTCCGGGCGCTCGCCCGCCGGATAACCCCGCCTCCTGCCCGCCAATGTAGGTCTCGTCCACTTCTACTCTGCCGCTCAGCGGTTCCCGACCCGGCCGTACGAGCACTGAACGCAGCCGATGCAATATGGCCCACGCGGTCTGATAAGAGCCGATCGCAAGCGTTCGTTTCAGGCTCAGCGCCGAGATCCCGTCTTTGCCGCTGGCAAAGAGCCAGCAGGCGGTGAACCAGACCGTCAACGGGGTGCGCGTCCGTTCGAAGATCGTGCCGGCCGTGACCGACGTACGACAACCGCATCCGCCGCACATGAACCGACCATCGCCCAACCGCCAGCCTCCGGCGTGGTCGCAGGCCGGACAGCAAAAGCCGTCAGGCCAACGTAGCCACTCCAGGTAGTCCAGACAGTCCGCATCGGTTCGGAACCAAGCCTGGAACTCACCCAGCGACCGTGGATAATGAATGCTAGGCTGAGGATGATCCATTTCCCCAGCCAGATTACTCCGGTTAAGTGGAGAGCCCAGAGGGGAGTTATCAAGAATAGAGGAGGGCGCACTGTGCAAAATGCACTGTAATTTGTGTGGCGTAATTGTTTTGGCGTATGGCGAGCCCGTTCTTGCCGGTGTTACTTCTCACTCAAGGCTTGTAGCCGAGTTGCTTGTCTTGCGGGCTACAGCGACGGCGCGGTGGGCGGTGAACTCTCCCCCGACCGCCAGAGCACTCGGCTCATGTAGGTGACGATCGCGATATTGACGGTCAGTGTGGCAACCTTGATCCAGGAGAGACCGGTGAAGAGTTCGTAGATTTCGATGGGCACGTAGATGGTCCCGCTCGCGACAGCTAACCACTCCGCCCAGCGTCGTGCACGCCATAGGCCATATGCCTCGGCCAATCGCAGGCTCGCAAAGCAGAAGGCGAATGTGGCAAGCAGCCACATACGCAAATCCGAGAGGTTGCTGGTGAAGTCCAGAAAGATGCGGGGATACCGTTGACGTTCGCCGATCCATCTCCGAAACCCATGCGCCACGCGGCGTTGGCGCGGAACGAAAGGGTCGTGGCCAACCAGTGGAAATTGGCGTTCCGGCGGAGATCTGCGCCCGTGGAGAGCGACAACTCCCCCGCAGTCG